>CAVTOR010000032.1:0-82198 GCA_963736235.1 uncultured Gammaproteobacteria bacterium | reverse complement strand
CGACCCTCCCCCCTGCGGCTGGTCCTAGCACACACTTGACTCCGTTCGCGCAATCCGTATCCTGGGGGTCATGCGAATCTGTGGCCAAGAATTCTCCCCCAGCATCCTGGAGCAGATCCAGGAGGCGGTCACGGCAGAGCCGGAGATTTCGCGCCGGTCGCTGTCGCGCCGGGTCTGCCAATGGCTCGATTGGCGCAGTGACAGCGGGGAGTGGCAGGAAGGTGGGTGCCGGCGGGCGCTGGCGGAATTGGATCGCCGCCGAGTGCTTGATCTGCCCGCGCCGCGGGTGACATTCGCGCCGCGTGCAACGCCTGCTGTGACGTTGGAAGGCAGTGAGGTCCGTACGACGCTGGATGCGCTCGGGGCGGTGGAGTTGGTCGCGATCGGCGACCACCGCAGTCATGAGGCGCAGGTGTGGCGTGCGCTGATGCACAGGTACCACTATTTGGGCGACAAGCCATTGTGCGGTGCGCAGCTGCGTTATCTGATCCGCAGCGAACCTGAGGGCTGGCTCGGCGCCCTGGGGTTCAGCTCGGCGAGCTGGGCGTTGCATGATCGCGATGCCTACATCGGCTGGGATGAGGCGGCACGCCGGGCGAATCTGCGCCTGGTGGTAGCCAATTCGCGTTTCCTGATCTTGCCCGGCGTGCAGGTGCCCAACCTCGCCTCCCACGTGCTGGGGCAGATCAACAAACGCCTGCCCGCCGACTGGGAGGCCCGCTACGGGGTCCGACCGGTGTTGCTGGAAACCTTTGTCGACCCCAAGCGCTTCGACGGCGCCTGCTACCGGGCCGCCAATTGGGTGACCGTCGGAGCCACCTCCGGGCGGCGCGACGGCATCGCCAAATGCATCTTGCTTGCGCCGTTGGATGCGCAGTGGCGCGAGAAGCTGTGTGTGCCGCCCCCGCTGGGTCTCGGCACCCTGGGCCGCCCGCACGCGCCGGCGCATTGGGCCGAAGAGGAATTCGCGACACTGCGTGTGTACGATGAACGCCTCAAGCAGCGGCTGTTCACGATCGCCCAGGATTTCTACCATCGTTCCCAGGCCAGCATCCCGGAGGCCTGCGGCACGAAGGCGCGCACGATGGGCGCTTATCGCTTTTTCGACAACCCCAAGGCCACCATGGACGTCATCCTCACACCCCACACCGAAGCGACCATCGAGCGCATCAAGGAACATGCGGTGGTGCTTGCCCCACAGGATACGACCACGCTCAATTACTACCACCACCCGGCCACCACCGGGCTGGGTCCCGTCAATACCAAAAGCGACAAAGCCACCGGGCTGATTCTGCACGACACCCTGGCCTTCAGCCTCGAGGGTACCCCCCTGGGGGTCATCGACGCCCAATGCTGGGCGCGCGACCCCGACGACCACGGCAAGCGCGAGCGGCGCAAGTCCCTGCCCATCGAGCAGAAGGAGAGCATGAAGTGGCTGCACAGCTTGCGTAAGCTCGCCGAGATCCAGGCGCTGTGCCCGGATACCCAACTGGTGAGCGTCGGTGACCGCGAATCCGACCTCTATGAGCTGTTCGCCGAGGCCACGGCCAATCCCCTCGGTCCGAAACTGTTGGTGCGTGCCGAGCGTAGCCGCAACCGCCGCGTCGAGGACAAACCCTTGTGGGAATTCCTCGGCGCCAAGCCCGTCGCCGGGGAGATCAAGCTGCAGCTGCCCAAGCGGGGCAATCGGCCTGGGCGTGCCGCCTTGCTTGATGTGCGTTTCTCCGAGGTCACGTTGCAACCGCCCAAAACCAGCTCTTTGCCCCCGCTTCGCCTGTGGGCCGTGCACTTGCTCGAAGAGCAGGCCGCGGATGGTGGCGAGCCCATCGAGTGGATGTTGTTGACCACCGTGGCGGTCAACACCTTCGAGGAGGCGCTCGAGCGGGCCGAGTGGTATGCCGCGCGCTGGGGCATCGAGGTCTATCATCGCACCCTCAAGAGCGGCTGCCGCATCAAGGACCGCCAGCTGGGCACAGCCGAGCGTTTGCAGGCCTGCCTGGGTGTGGACATGGTCGTGGCCTGGCGCATCTACCATCTCACCATGCTCGGGCGCGAGGTGCCCGAACATCCTTGCACCGCCTTCTTCGAGGAGGTGGAGTGGAAGGCCTTGTACTGCTACCACCATAAAACCCCGGTCGCCCCCGAAGAGCCTCCGAGCATGGCCGAGGCCATCGGTATGCTCGGCGCCATGGGCGGACACCTTGGGCGACGCCGCGACGGCCCACCGGGCACCCAGGTGCTCTGGCGCGGTCTGCAGCGGCTCGACACGGCGGTGCAGATGTACATGGTCTTCACCAATTCGCCTTCTCCCAACAGCTGGCACTCGTACCCCGACGGATATCTGCCGCCTCCTAATGCGCCCTGAGCACGGACGGACTCCCCTACCCTCCCCCTGAGAGGGGGAGGGATGAGTTTGATGGGGATTCCCGTCAGATCTGTACTCGCCCGCGCGAGGCAAAGGCGGGTAGTACATGGCGCGTTGGCAGTCGTCCAGGTTGCGGATGTCGCCTTCGATGAAGCGGAAGCGCGCCCATTGTGCCGGGCGTGACGCTGCGCTCGACCTGCTCTAGGTTGTGGCGATGGCCGGTGGCGAAGTTGTCCAGGCCGACGACCCATTGGTCGAGCCCCAGCAGTTCCTCCAGCAGGTTGCTGCCGATGAACCCGGCCACCCCGGTGATGAGCCAGCGCTGGGGGGTATCTCGTAGCTGTTGTTTCGTCAGAGCTATCTGCATCGCTTGGTCTTCGGGTTCTGCTTCGAGTCGCCCCGCGGAGCGGGCCTCCCACAGTGCTAGCTGCCTTGGGCTTGTTAGGAGGGGCGCTCCGCGCCGCGATCTTCCTCAGCTCAGAGCCAGCAAGCATCCCAAGGGGAGGTGGTCCCCTTCTTTCGCCCCGCGGAGCGGGCCTCCCACAGGACTGGCCCGCTATTAAGGTGAGTGTGAGCGGGGCGCTCCGCGCCGCGACCGCCTACAGTGATTCCAAACCCGACAGGGTTCTCTTCAGCTCCTGCAGCAGCGAGAGGTGTTGCGGCAAGCGACTGTAGACGGCCTGAGCGAGCTCTTCGTCGTAGGTATGCGAGGTGAGGTTACGGTCCGCCAGCATCGCCAGCCAAGCCTCCTCGTCTGTCAACCAACCCATCGCGAAGGCCTCGCGCAGGCAGGAGCGAGGCGACGTGCAGTCTCGCCCTTGATGCCTGCTGGCCCGCTGGATGGCCTTCCACGCCAGTTCGAAGCCGAACTCGAAACGCTGGATGCAAGCATCGCGTATGACGTCGGAGAAAGGCATGGCCAGGGCCTCCTCCAGCCGTCCGACTGCCTTTGCGAACGATCCCAGATCGTAAGACTTCAAACGATGTGCCCCTCGGCGTCGATCTTTCGGCGCATGTGCTCTCCGACTTCGTCGAGATTGATCAGATCCACTCGGTACAGGGTTGGCAGGTCTTCTTCGATCCAGTCACGAAATCGAGCGAGCTCGGAGTTGGGTACACCTCCCTCGACTTGGATAGCCAAATCGATGTCCGAGGTTGGTCGTGCGGTCCCTTTCGGCCAGGATCCGAACCAGATAAGACGGCTCTTCGGCCCAAAGCGGGTTTTCGCCTCCGAGGCGATTTGAGAAACGATTTGCTTTAAGCGCGGGGTTGCGTACACCGTCGAACCAGTCATCCGGAATCAATTGTTTCCCGAAGAGGCTGGGCAGAGTCTACAAGCAGACCCGCTTTCCGTCGCCCCGCGGAGCGGGCCTCCCACGGGATTCAGGCGGCCTTGTGCCTTTCCGGGAGGCGCTCTGCGGGGCGGCCGCTGGGCTATTGGTGCCGCCGTTGGGTCAGGCTCGCTCCACCGCGAAAGCGTGCATCCCGCCCGGGGCGCCTTCAACAGAGCTGATCGCTGTCCCTAGCTGGATCGCGGAGCATTGTGTCGACCTCGGTGAGCAGGCGATATCTCGGGTCGACGGGGACGATACCGCTCCACCATCTCGATTTCGGAACGGAGGGATCTTGATCGAGGGAAGGATTTTCCTTACGCTCTGGTGGTATCCCATTTGGGCTCGACGCACGAACACCTGAGATGATCACTAGCAAGCTCACTAGCAAATCCCAGACGACCATTCCTCAACCCATTCGCGCGGCCTTGAAACTAAAACCGGGCGACGAAATCATCTATCGAATCGAAGACGGCCGCGTGTCGCTGACCAAGGCCGATGCGGATTCGCTCGAAAATCCTTTCAAAACATTCGAAGAATGGGACTCTGAGGCGGACCGGAGAGCCTATGCGGACCTCTGATCGCCGCGATGTACTGTTCGCTCCCGGAACCGTCGTCAAGGTCCCGTTTCCCTATACGGATCGTGCCACTCGGCAACGACGCCCGGCGCTGATTGTCTCCAGCGCTGAACTGCAGCATAAGCACCGCGTCTCCTGGGTACTCATGATCACGAGCGCCGAAAACCGGGGATGGGAAGGCGATGTCGAGATCGATGACCTCGCTCGGGCCGGATTGCCGGTCCCGTCGGTCGTTCGCAGTGCCAAGATCGCGACGATCGACTCCCGCGATGCTGAGTCGCTTGGTCGCCTCTCCGCTCTGACGCTTGATGTCGTGATGGTCAACCTGCAAGCCGTTCTCCGCGGCTAATCGTTTCGCAGAGTTGGTCTCCAAAAAGTTCTCGCTGGCCTGCTCCCTTGTTGGAGAGGCGCTCCGCGCCGCGACCGCCTGCAGTTATTCCAAACCCTTCGCCTCGCGGAGCGGGCCTCCCACGGGACTCGGGCAGATTTGCTCCGTTTGTGGGAGGCGCTCCGCGCCGCGATATCCCTTCGCTCAGAGCCAGCAGACATCCCAAAGGGGATAGTCTCCGACACGGGTGATCAACCCCGCACGCACCGGGTTGCCGATTATGTACCTGGCGATCTCTTTGAGGTCTTCCTCGCGGCGCTCGGCGTGGTCATGAAACCCATCCTGCCAGATGGCTTGGCCCTTGGCTCCGCGAATCTGGTTGATCTTCTGAGCGCAGTACCGCTTGGTCTGGCCGACGACGTTGGAGAGCGAGCGTCCTTACCCGAGTGCAAGCGGCCAGTGCAGGTGGTCTGGCATGACGGCGAAGGCCAAGCTGTCGACGGCTCCTGCCTGATGCTGGTGACGCATGGCCCGCACCAGGATTCGGCCAAAGTGCAGATCAGAGAAAAGCGGCGCTCGTCCTTCCGGTCAGACGTTAACCGCGCAGCGGGAAGTGGTTTTCCGCGTACTCTCGCGCGCAATTCAGATGCGTCTCCAACTTCCCGATGCTGGCGAACACGGCGTTGAGGTTAGCCGCGTTGACTTCCGGCTCGTCCGGGTACTCGTGCATGGCGTTGTTTCGCAAGTCCCGCAGTTTGATCCAGTCGAGGGCGGATGGGATGGCGCCCAGCTTCTCAAGTCGGTTGAGCTTGTCGAGAAAGGTTTCGCTGTCTTGCCATTCCTGACCAGCCAAGAGTATGGCAGGCAAGACACGTTGGCCGATGGCGTCTTGCAGCTTTCCGAAACGAAAGAGCATTTGGTCCAGAACTGCGACGTCGGAATCACGAAGCGCCAGATAGGCCTCGGCAGACATCGGAAACATCGCCGCGCCCCTTGACACGGCATAGCGCAGGCGCTCCAGGTGGCGCTCGCACTCCCGCATCGCGGGCAGCAACCGCAGCTCTATGACCTCGCCCGGATTCACAGGCGGACTCCTGTTCGCTTCGCAATGGCGACAATGGGCGGCGGAGCGCGCCGCGACGGGTAATTCACCACAACGTCGACACGTTGATCACCGATACGTTGTTTCAGTTTCGCGAGAAAGTCGTACTTCGCTTTAAGGACTCTGGCGATTTCGCACTCTTCGGTTTCTACATACAGGTCGATATCTCCCCCTCGACCGCTGTCGTCCAAGCGCGATCCAAACAAGTAGATGAGCGCTTCGTCACCGAAGCATTCGGCGGCGATCTGTCTGATTGCGGCTACCTGTTGCGTGGTCAGGCGCATTGATCGGAACTCTGGCGTGATCCCACGGAGATGATGTCGAGAACAGTAACAGATGTCGCCCCGCGGAGCGGACTTCCCACAGGTGCCCGAAAGGGTCAATCCTTGTGGGAGGGGCGCTCAGCGCCGCGATCTCGTATTACTGGTGCTCGTGCTCCGACGCCGACCTACCCTGCTCGACTTCCATCGTCAGTTGCGCGATCTCGGCCTTCAGTGCCTCGTATTCGCCGATCTTGCGCTTGAGGAAGCGGGCCGTGATGCGCGCCTTGGCGTCGATGCCGCTCGGGGTGAGCAGGTAACTGTACGCGAGCTTGTTCTTGCTGTTCTTGAAGTTCCGCGCCTTGATCCAGCCCCGCTCCAGCAACGCCCGCACGCAGTAATTGGCTTTGCCCAGGCTGACGCCGAGCGCATCGGCGAGCTGCCGCTGGCTGGCGTCCGGCTGCTCGGCGAGGAGCTTCAACAACCGATAGTGAACGTCTTCGCTTACGGGGCTGGGTCGAATCTTGGTTTCGGGCACGCTACCGCCCTACCGTGTCATGCACAGTATGAAAGGCGCGGGTCTTCGGTCTGACTCAGGACAATGCGTTCAACGGATGAACGCTGGGCAATGAGACCACGCCGTGCGGGAGCGCGTCAACGTTGAAAGCCTGTCGGGGGGCGTTTCTTCTCAGGCGGGGTGCGCGGCGCGCTGATAGGGGAAAATGGGATCGTCGTTACCTACGATCAGGCGCCTCAGGATCTCCGTCAGTGCCTTGAATGAGGTTCGTTGCCGCCTCCAGCACTCGGACCGCATCCTTGGTCGCCGTTAACGCGTCTCCCTCCGAGTACTGCTCCGTCGGTATGAAGTCGATGTCACCGTAGAAGGAGAACTCCCTCTCCTTACGCAGCCATTTCGAGATCCGCGCGAGTTCGGGAAGAACGGTACGCATCGACTCGGGAAACAGCTGCGCTTGCTCTTCGAGCACGGGGCCGACATCGTGCCACTTGGGGGGGTCGACGCCGACCTCCCGCAGCATTGCCTTGAGCGCCAGCTCGACGAGCTCCTGCGCCTCGCGGACGACGTCCGACCAGGCCTGCTCTTCCATCAGCACCTCGAGCACACGGCGCCGCTTGGTCGCCTTCTCGAGATAAGCCCTGGCGAGCTCGCTCTTGGTCAAAGCGAAAAGTCCTCCCCCGGCTTGAGGTCAGGCTTGAGCACCCAATAGTATCCGCCGCCCTTCTGGATGCGCCGGGAACCCAGCGCCTGCATGCGCGCCTTGAGTTGCGCCAGATAGCCGCGCAGCAAGCCATCTCGGTCCTCGAGGATCATGACCTCCTCCGTCATGTCGAGAAACAGCGGACTGCCTTGCGCCAGCTCTTCACGGGTCTTGAACACCGGGGAGAGGGAGGTATGCACGCCCTTTCTCGCGGCCTCCTTGAGAAGCGGCGCCAAACGGTCCTCGACCGCCTCGAACTCCCGGACCCGGGCCATGCGGCCGTCGGGCAGCCCGTCGACGACGAGCAGCAGATCGATATCGGAATCATGGCGCATCGTCTCACGCGCCACCGATCCGAAGACGGCCGTACTGACCAGGCGTTCGCCGTAGACGGCCGAACACGCCTCCTGGAAGGCGTCAAGGATGGCTCGAAAGCATTCACGCAACATCGATCGCAGTTCCAAAGGGCTCCGCAGTGGCGGAAACGGATACCGTCTCCGAGAGACTGATGGAGGAGCGAAAAGATCGCTGCCGTTATGCCGAGTCTAGCGGCTTGTCGGGAAAGGTTTTCCGACCTCCGGTGCGCCGCGTCGCTCGCTCACGGATGGACGGGCACCAGCTGATGCCGCGACAGGACGATCCGGTTGCTGCGGCCGAGCAGCTCGAGCAGCAGCTGGACGCGATCCTCGCCGCTGGCAGCTTGGAATATGGCCTTGAGTCCCGAGAACGGTCCGGAGACGATCTCCACCCGGTCGCCGGACTTGAACAGATGCTCCTGAGTGATGGCCTCTTGGCGATCGGGCTGCGCCGCCTTGAGGCTCTCCACCAGGACATCGGGGACCGGCCGCGGCTGGTTGCCGAACCTCACCAGGCCGATCACCCCGCGCGTGGAGCGGATGGGGGAGGTGTTCTGGCGCTGGATATCGAGCCGGACGAACAGATAGCCGGGAAACAGGGGCTCTACCACCTCGCACCAGCGCCCGCGCCGCCGCTTGGGCAGACGCACCAGAGGCATGTAGGCCTCGTAGTGCTGGCGCGACAGATGTTCGTTGGCAACGCGCTCCTGTCGGGCCTTGGTGTGAACGGCATACCAGGCGTCGATGGTGCAATGCTCCGCTATTGTTGAGATACAGCCCCTTCGCTTCGAACGCGGACCCGGCGACCACGCGGGCCACGCCGCATCCGGCAGATAGGGTACGGTGAACCGGCGCTCGGCGACAACCCCGCTCGGCCGAGGTCTCGCAACCGCCTCCGTGCGCTCGTTCGACACTGTGATAGCATTGTGCTTTCGTCGCATCGCCCCGATGCGCAATCTCAACATACAGATATTTCGGAGGCAGGTGGTGGATCGCCAGCGCTTCTTTCCCCGTTTGTTCGTCGCGGTGAGTGCGGGACTGCTCGTCGTCGGTTGCGCCTCGAGTCCGGGTCCCGCTTCCGTCTCCGGGCCGGGTGCAGGCTACGACGGCTACAGCGGGAACAATCCCCAGACCTTCCTTTCGTACGCAAACATTGAGCAAGCGAGGGGGGTCGCGATGGGCTCGGCGGTGAGCAAGGGGTGGCAGGTCGCGGATTCGTCGGACCGATCGCTGCTGCTCGAGCGGCCTCTGAACGCGGCGGCGGCGGAGTCGTTCGCCCCCGGCTCCAGCGTGGCGGCAACCCCGCCTAAGATCCTCGTGAAGACGGAGTTCTTCGAGCGCGGCAGCGGGGTCGACGTGGTCCTGAGCGCCACAGCCATTGCATTCGCGGGCACGGAGAACGAGAAAAGGGAAGACGTGACAGAGGCCTATCGGCCTGATTTGGAGCGTTCTCTTGGATCACTGCAAGCGACCTGGGCCAAGTCCCAGGCTCGCGTCGCCAACGCGGCTCCCCCGACGCCAACTTCGGGGACCCCGGTCGAGGTCGATCCGAACGTCCCCCTCGCACCGATCGCTGGCGATCCATCGAGCATTCAAGCCGCGAGCACCCCTCCTGCCGGGGAGCCGGGAACGGGCATCGGGACCGGGTGGCTCGGCACTTCCGGTGCCGCCGCATCCACTGCGGGCTCGGCTGAGTGGGGATCCCTGCCCCCGGTCGAGACCCGCGGCGTATCGGAGCCCTATGCGTCGTCGCCGGCACCGATATCGTCGGCCAGCGTTGAGGATCCCTCGCAGCAACCGTACGCCTCGGACAGCATGGTGGTGCTGAACCAACCGGCGAACGAAGGCATCTGGGCCTATTACGCCGAACACTACGCCAGGGTCCGCGGCTGCTCCCTGACGGGCAACGGGGCGGAGTTGATGGAGAAGACCCCGGAGTACGAGCTGCACAGGGTGCCATGCGAGGGTGGACAGATGTTCGAGGTCCGCTGCAACGCGGGTGTGTGCCGCGGGCTCTAACCGGCTTCCCTGTCCATCTGGTTGCTACCGCGGCCCCGTTGGAGCATCAGGTGCCGGGCGTGCCCCGGCCTCGACCCGGATCTTCGGCCCGACCACGTCCTGAATCTGTGACAGCGATAGCGGCGGCCCGAAACGGCAGTTGACGTAGGGCGCCAGGCAGCGCAGGTACATGACTGGCGACGGCTTCTCGGGTGCGAGCCACCAGACCGTCTCCTTGAACACCAGGTCGTCGCAGCTAAATCCCGCGAGCACGGCCGAGATCCGGGTGTTGTAATCCTTGATGAAGGCCTGCTGCACGCGGTGCACGTGGAAGCGTCCAGGCTCCACCCGCTGGGGCTGCTCGGAGACGGTCCGGATCTCCAACTCGCACCAGGGATCGTAACGGTTCACCGTGTATACCTGGCGCCCTTTCTGGAACTTGGTGTGAGCCCGCGCCGCCGGGATGATCAGCGGATTGGGGATCTCCAGCGCGATGGGGATCGCGGGTGCCAGTCCCACCCCGCCCGCGCAACCGGCGGCCATCAGCGCCGCTCCCACCATCGACCCAGTCGATACGGCAAGGGTGCTGAGCACCGACCTCACGCGCGCGGCTCCGGGTCGTCGTCGTTCGCGGACCTGCTGTCGCTGCCGGCCATGAACAGGGCCACCACACCCAGCCCCGCGAGCAGCAGCAGCGAGACGGCGATCAGGGGACCAACGATGTTCATGTGCTCCTCCGCTTGTCGATTCTGATGCCTTCCAACATGGCGATGATCGGTTCTGTTCCCAATCATCCGCAACGCGGCGCTGTCAGGGCGCGGCCTAGGACGTACAATATGCATCTGTGACGACGGGGGATCTCCCACAGATGCGCGTGTTCCGAATCAGCTTTCTCAACCAGGGCAAGGTGTACGAGGTCTACGCCAAGCGGGTGCAGCAAGGCGAGCTCTACGGCTTCGTCGAGCTGCAGGAGCTGCTGTTCGAGGATTCCTCCTCGGTACTGGTCGACCCCTCCACGGAGCGCTTGAGATCCGAGTTCAAGGGCGTGAGCCGGACCATCATCCCTATCCACGCGGTGATCCGGATCGACGAGGTGGAGAAGGAGGGCCAGGGCAAGATCCATGACCTCGGCGACAAATCCAACGTGACCATGTTTCCGACCGCGCTCTACTCGCCGGGCCGGGACACTGACAAGTAGATCGGCAACACCCTCACGAACCACTCCCGGCAAGATCCCGTCCGCCGTCGAATTACGCAGTACCCGATGACGACCGAGCTGAAAAGGAGCATTTCGCGCCAGCGCACGGCCCTCTACAACATGCTGGTGGAGCCGCTGTCCTTCCTTGCGACCCGCTGCGCCGAGGTCTGGCCGGACCGGGATGGGCTGAACCGGATTCTGCTCCAGGGACTGCGCACCGTCCCCCACTGCCGCTATCTCTATGCCCTGGACACCAACGCCGTTCAGCTCAGCGACAACATCGCGCGGGAGGGCCTGATCACGCAGGACTTCGACCGCGACCGCTCCGACCGTCCCTACATGCGCGAGCCGATGCCCCCCAACGGCCTGCTGCTCTCCGAGGCTTACATCAGTATGCGTGCGGGACGCCCCTCGCTCACCGCGGTGCGTCGGGTCGAGTCCGGCGCCCGGCAGCTGGGCTTCATCGGCGCAGATTTCGACCTGCGCGACCTGCCCCTGACCCGCCAGCTCTACCGCGAGCCCGACCATTGGCAGCAAATGAAGGGCGACCCCGCGATCCGCGGCTCCCTTTTCCAGCAGCGCCGGGTCGAGAGCCTGATGGACCAGAATATCGACGCGGTCCTCGCCGTGGTCGACGAGCTGGTGACCGAGAGCGGAGTCTTCCACGCCAAGCTCCACTTCTCCAGCAGCCGGGCCACCATCTGGCTGGTGGAGGACCCCTACAGCTACCGCATCCTGGGCTACGAGGCCCTCGTCGATCCGGACATCTGCCTCGCCTACCCGCATCACCCCTATCCCGAGAGGTCGATCGTACCGGCGGACGCGGTGCGCCCGATCCTGGACGGTTTCCGGCGCCTGCGCTTCGCCGACGACGTGATCTACCTGCGCGCGGGCTCGCTCAATATCTTCAACGGAATGGTGAGCCTCAACTTCTCCTGCGACGGCTCGCACTATCTGCGCTACGACGAGTTTCTGGGCGAGGACTCCCCTTTCTGGCGCAGCATCGGCTGATCGGACCACGGCTTGCGCTTTGTCATGGGTCCCGCGTTGGGCTGCCGGGACAATCCGCCGCCATGCACAACACTTCCGGAATCGCGTCGGCCCTGTTCATCGCCCTCGCCCTTGTGGGCTGCGGCGGGGAGGGACAGTCCAGCGGGGACGATGGCGTCCCGCTCCTGATCACGGCGGCGGAGCATGGCGATCTGCCCGCTCTGGACCGATTGCTGGGAGAGAGTCCGATACCCGATGTGCGCGACGCCTGCCGCTGGACGCCGCTGATGAAGGCCGCGCTCCACGGTCGTCTCGAGATCGCCGAGCGCCTGCTGGCGGCGGGAGCCGAGGTCGACGCCGAGGACAAGGGCGGCTACACGGCCCTGATGCTCGCCGCATCGAACGGCCACGCGGAGGTGGTGCGGTCGCTGCTCACCGCGGGGGCGGATGTGAACCACCAGGAGCGAACGTCGGGCTGGACGGCCTTGATCTGGTCCGCCAAGCAGGGCCACGCGAGCACGGTCGAGACCCTGCTCGCCGCGGGCGCGGACACGCGCCTACGAGACCACTCCGGCCGCACCGCCCTCGGCTGGGCCCGTGAGCAGGGCCATGCCGGGGTCGTCGCGCTGCTCGGACCTGGAGGCGAGCACCAAGAGGACGGCGGCATCGCAAAGGACTGAGCATCGGCTTGCAGCCCCCGGCTCCGGCCCTCATCTCTTGAGGATGTCCGGCGCTGCCGGTGTTCTTCCGCGAGAATGCAGGAACCCCAACCCATGAGCCGCAAGCAACGCATCCTGGAGAAGCTCCAGTCCGACCTCTCGCCGCTGCACCTCGAGGTGATCGACGAGAGCCACATGCACAGCGTCCCCGAGGGCGCGGAGTCTCACTTCAAGGTGCTGGTAGTCAGCGAGCAGTTCGCCGAGCACAAGCTGGTCGGGCGCCATCGCCTAATCAACCGCCTGCTCGGCGACGAGCTGGGCTCCGGGCTGCACGCGCTGGCGCTGCACACCTGGACGCCGGAGGAGTGGTTCGAGAAGGGCGGGACCGCCCCGAGTCCCCCAGTGCATGGGGGGATCGAAGACTGGTTGAGCCGCGAGCCGAGGCCCTAGGCGTCCTGCGCCGCGGCCTTTTCGTTCGCGAAGTAGGCCCTGGTTACCTGGAACACCACCGGACTCAGGAGCAGCAGCGCGATCAGGTTCGGAAGCGCCATCAGTGCATTCAGAGTGTCGGCCACCAGCCAGACGAAATCGAGCTGCGCGGCGGCGCCGATCGGGATAGCGATTACCCAGGCGATGCGGAAGGGCCGGATGGCGTGAACGCCGAACAGGTACTCGGCGCAGCGCTCGCCGTAGACGCTCCAGCCGAGCATCGTCGTGAAGGCGAACAGGATGAGCCCGAAGGTCACCACATAGCTGCCAAGCCCCGGCAGGCCGTGCTCGAAGGCGGCAGACGAGAGCGCGGCGCCGGTCACGCCGGTTACCCACTCCCCGGAGACCACGATCACCAGGCCGGTGATGGAGCACACGATCAGGGTGTCGATGAAGGTGCCGAGCATGGCCACCGTGCCCTGTCGCACCGGGTCGTTGGTCTGGGCAGCGGCATGGGCGATCGGCGCGCTGCCGAGTCCCGCCTCGTTGGAGAAGATGCCGCGGGCGACACCGAAGCGGATGGCCCCCACACGTCGCGCCGGCAAAGCCGCCCCCAGCCGCCTCGCGGTGAAGGCGCTGGTCACGATAGTGCGCGACAGCGCCGCCGATCTGGTCTAGGTTCATCCCGAGGATGACCAGACCGCCGGCAATGTAGGTGAAGGCCATGAAGGGCACGAGCTTGCCCGCGACGGTCGCGATGCGGCGGATTCCGCCCAGGAGCACCAGGGCCACCAGCACCGCCATGACGACGCCGACGACCCAGGGGGGCACACTGAAGGTGTCTTGCAGGACGTGGGCCACCGAGTTGGCCTGGACCGTGTTGCCGATACCGAACCCGGCGAGGAACCCGAACACGGCGAAGGCCCCGCCCAGCCAGGCCCATTTGCGGCCGAGCCCGTTCTTGATGTAGTACATGGGCCCGCCGACGTGGTTGCCCTCCTCGTCCACCTCGCGGTATTTCACGGCGAGCACCGCCTCGGCGTACTTGGTGGCCATGCCCACCAGGGCTGTGCACCACATCCAGAACAG
Source organism: uncultured Gammaproteobacteria bacterium (assembly GCA_963736235.1). Lineage (GTDB taxonomy): Bacteria > Pseudomonadota > Gammaproteobacteria > Chromatiales > Chromatiaceae > CAVORB01. The sequence continues at coordinate 68,298 of CAVTOR010000032.1, read as the reverse complement.
GGCACCCGGCCCGCCGAGGGCGATGGCGGTGCAACACCCGCGATGTTGCCGGTGCCCACGGTCGCCGAGAGCGAGGTCATGAGGGCATTGAAGGGGGTGATGTCCCCCTCGCCCTGCTGGGAGCGGCCCGCCCACAGCATACGGAACCCATAGCCGAGGCGGATCAGCGGCATGGCCCGCAGTCCCACCATCAGGAAGAAGCCCGTGCCGAGGATCAGGACCAGCATCGGCGGCCCCCAGACGACGCCGTTGAGGTCCGAAATTAGAGTGGTTATCGTATCCAAGCCTTCCCCTCCCGAATCGGAAAGCCCGTAACTATACACGGCGGGCAATCTGGTTCCCAACCGGACGCGAGAGGGTTTACCCGCGGCCATCGGAACCCTTATCCTTTGCCGCCTTGCGCGGTGCCTGGGAGTGGTGTGTCCGCGCTGCAGCGAACAGGTTTCTGGAGGACCCCGCCCATGGCCGTATGCAACGAAATCAAGAGCTTCTCGCGTGCGCACGAGCGCATCGCCGACTTCTTCTCCCTGCTGGCGGTCGCTTTGCTGTTCGCCACGGTCTGGGCAACGCTGCAATACCACCAGCCCGTGCTCGATTGGCTGCGCGAGGGCCCGCTGGTCAACACCGGGATCCTGATCGCCGTCCTGATTCTGGACGTTTTCCTGATCCTCGCCTTCCTCGCCATCGGCTCCGCCCGCTTCGGCGAGGAGAACGAGCGCTGCTTCGGCACCTTCCGCGGGCGCCGCAGTCACAACGGCTCTCCAGTCGGCATCTTCAGCGCCTGGATCAGCCACATGGAAAACGTCGGCAAGAAGCACCGCTGAATAGGCTGCCATTGCCGGGAGACCACGGCGGGATCACTCGTTGTCGCGGAGCGCGGATGCCCCTCGGATATTGAGCGCGGCCCCGCTCGGATGATCGACCAGCCCGCGCTCGAAACCCGTCGGCTATGGCTCCGTCCCCTTCAACCCTCGGACACCGCGGGCATCCAAAAGGCGGCCAGCGCTCGCGCGGTCGCCGACACCATGATATCCCTGCCCCATCCCTATCCCGCGGGCGAGGCCGAGCGGTATCTCGCCCGCCGGCAGGCGGAGCGTGAGCGAGGTCTGTCGGCCGCTTTCGCCCTGGTGCGAAAGGCAGACGCGGGTTTTGCGGGCCTCATCGAGCTGCGCGCCATCGAGCGTGAGCATTCCCAGGCGGAGCTGAGCTTCTGGTTGGCGGTCGAGGCATGGGGACTGGGCTACATGTCCGAGGCTGTCGCCGCGGTCGTCGCCTACGGGTTCGACGATCTCGGTCTGAACCGGCTCTACGCCTTTCACATGCTGCGAAACCCGGCGTCCGGACGTGTTCTGCAGAAGAACGGCTTCCGCCGAGAGGGTGTGCTCAGGCAGCGCGTGAGGAAATGGGGGCGGTTCGAGGACGTGGCGCTGTGGGCGATTCTGCGAGAAGACTGGCAGCGGTGAAGCGGATCGGGAGAGTACCTGAACAGAATCGCCGGCCAGGCCAGACGGCGCCCACTCGCTGCACCGCCGACGGCTTTAGGTCCAATCCATTACGGGTGGCGACGTCCACTGGGAATCGATGAATCCCGAATCCAGATCGCAAGCTCGTCTTCGGTGAGGGTTCCGGCAGCCAGTTGCCGGTACATAAGCACGGCCTCCGCTTCGGCTGCGTCAAGGGAGAATCCGTTCAGCTCCAAGAAGACGGCCGCGATCGTCAGCGCAATTCGCTTGTTGCCGTCCATGAAAGGGTGGTTGCGAGCCAGTCCGAAACTGTACGCGGCAGCCAACTCGAAAATGGAGGTATCGATCCCACACGCAGCTTTCTGTTTCGGGCGGGCCAGCGCGGAGTCGAGTAATGCCTGGTCACGTATGCCAGGCAAGCCCCCATGCTCGGCGAGGAGCATTTGATGTACCGCGTGTACGAGCTCCGGAAGGACCCATACGGGATCACTCACTTCGCCAACTCGTGGAGCGCGTTCCGGTACTTCCTCATCACCTTTTCCGCGGCATCCATTTGGGCCTCGAAATCCTGATGGTAAGGGGTGAGGGTCAGCCCCTCTGGCGTATCCACCAGGTAGAGCACGTCTCCCTTTTCCGCACGGAGCTTCACAAGTGCTTCTTTTGGCAACACAATTCCCATGGAGTTGCCGATTGAGGTCACTTTCACTTTCAGCATGTCGAGAGCCTCACAACGTTATTACGGAAGTACTAACAAAGTGTAGGCTCGCCTGGCAAGGCGATCAAGTTGCTCGCCGCGGGCGTGTTGTTGGTTTCTCGGGGTGGGGGGATCGGGGAGACTGGAACGCCTTGCAGGGAAGAGTCGACGCTTGACCCCCACCCTGCCCTCCCCCTGCGAGGGGGAGGAAATGCGAAATCGGAAACGTTGGCGGACCTATCGGCTCAGTGCATCGCCCGATCGCCGATGTCGAATGCCAGCTCGCCGTCCTTGACGAACACGCGCACCGAGCCGCCGTTGGCGAGCTCGCCGAACAGGACCTCGTTGGCCAGCGGCTTCTTGATGTGGTTCTGGATGACGCGGGTCATGGGCCGCGCGCCCATCTGCGGGTCGTAGCCCTTCTCCGCCAGCCAGACGCGGGCGTCCTCGTCCACCGTGAGGGCCACCTTCTTGTCGGCAAGCTGCTGCTCGAGCTCGAAGATGAACTTGTTGACGACGTTGGCGATGGTCTCCGGCGACAGGGACCCGAACTGGACCACCGCATCCAGCCGGTTGCGGAACTCGGGCGAGAAGTAGCGCTTCAACGCCTCCAGCCCGTCGGTGGAGTGGTCCTGCTCGGCGAACCCGATGGAGCGGCGGCTGGTCTCCGAGGCGCCGGCGTTGGTGGTCATCACCAGCACCACGTTGCGGAAGTCCGCCTTGCGCCCGTTGTTGTCGGTCAGGGTGCCGTGATCCATGACCTGCAGCAGCAGATTGAAGACGTCCGGGTGGGCCTTCTCGATCTCGTCGAGCAGCAGCACCGCGTGGGGGTGCTTGTTGATCTCCTCGGTGAGCAGGCCGCCCTGGTCGAAGCCAACGTAGCCGGGCGGCGCGCCGATCAGGCGCGAGACCGTGTGCCGCTCCATGTACTCGGACATGTCGAAGCGGATCAGCTCCATGCCCAGGATGCGGGCGAGCTGGCGCGTGACCTCGGTCTTGCCGACGCCGGTGGGTCCGGTGAACAGGAAGGAGCCGATCGGCTTCTCCTCGTGCCCGAGACCGGAGCGGTTCATGCGGATGGCCGAGGTGAGGACGTCGATGGCCTCGTCCTGGCCGTAGACCACCATCTTGAGGTCCCGATCCAGATTGCGCAGGGACTCGGTGTCGGAGGTCGAGACCTTCTTCGGCGGGATGCGGGCGATCTTGGCGACGATGTTCTCCACGTCCCCGACGTCGATGCGCTTCTTGCGCTTGCCCGCGGGCTTGAGCTGGACGTTGGCGCCGGCCTCGTCGATCACGTCGATCGCCTTGTCCGGCAGATGGCGGTCGTTGATGTACTTGTCCGAAAGCTCGGCGGCGGCGCGCAGGGCCGGCATGGTGTAAGCAACCTGGTGGTGCTCCTCGAAGCGCGACTTGAGGCCCTTGAGGATCTCCACCGTCTCCTCCACGCTCGGCTCGTTGATGTCGATCTTCTGGAAGCGCCGCGCCAGCGCCCGGTCCTTCTCGAAAATGCCGCGGAACTCCTGGTAGGTCGTGGAGCCGATGCAGCGCAGCTCGCCCGAGGCGAGCACCGGCTTGATCAGGTTCGAGGCGTCCATCACGCCGCCCGAGGCGGAGCCGGCGCCGATGATGGTGTGGATCTCGTCGATGAAGAGCACGGCGTGCGGCTGGCGCTTGAGCTGGGCCAGCACGGCCTTCAGGCGCTTCTCGAAGTCGCCGCGGTACTTGGTGCCGGCAACCAGCCCGCCCAGGTCCAGGGCGTAGATGACCGCATCCGCGAGCACCTCGGGCACCTCTCCGTCGACGATCTTCTTCGCCAGGCCCTCGGCGATGGCGGTCTTGCCGACCCCGGCCTCGCCGACCAGGAGCGGGTTGTTCTTGCGCCGCCGGCAGAGGATCTGCATGGTGCGCTCGACCTCGGACCGGCGCCCGATCAAGGGGTCGATGCGCCCCTGGCGCGCGAGCTCGTTGAGGTTGGAGGCGAAGCTCTCGAGCGAGCTCGGGCTCTCCTTCTCCTCGCCACGCGCCTCGTCCGGCTCCTGCTGGCCCTCCTCGTCGAGGCTCTCTCCCGGGACCTTGGAGATGCCATGGGAGATGTAGTTGACGACGTCGAGCCGGGTGACGTCCTGCTCGCCAAGCAGATACACGGCCTGGGAGTCCTGCTCGCTAAACAGGGCGACCAGCACATTGGCCCCGGTCACCTCCTTCTTCCCGGCCGATTGGACGTGGAACACCGCCCGCTGCAGCACCCGCTGAAAACCGAGGGTGGGCTGCGTCTCGCGTCCTTCTTCCTGCGGAATGACCGGGGTGGTCTCCTCGATGAAGGTCGCGACCTCGCTGCGCAATCGATCCGTGTTGGCGCCGCAGGCCCGCAGCACCTTGGCCGCCGTCGGGTTGTCGAGCAGGGACAACAGCAGGTGCTCCACGGTCATGTACTCGTGGTGCTTCTCACGGGCTTCCTTGAAAGCCTGGTTCAGCGTGAATTCAAGCTCTTTGCTTAGCATGGCCTCTTCGATCCCGGGAAAGGAACCCCGTTAATTGCCAACCGATGCCTCTATCGTCCGGCCCTTAGGTAGACGCTGACTATTAGCCATCCTGGCCAAAATCAGCGCGACATCCGTGTGACGCGGGAAGCGCTGAATCCATCCGCGTCTCCTCAGGCCTCCTCCATGGTGCACATCAGCGGGTGCTGATGGCTGCGGGAGAAGTCGTTCACCTGTGACACCTTGGTCTCGGCAATATCCCGCGTGAAGACGCCGCAGACGCCCACGCCGCGCGTATGCACGTGCAGCATGACCTGCGTCGCCTTCTCCCTACTCATGCGAAAGAAGGTCTCCAACACCTGCACCACGAACTCCATGGGCGTGTAGTCGTCGTTCAGGATCAGGACCTTGAACAACGGCGGCTTCTTCAGCTTGGGTCTGGCTTCCTGGACCGAGAGCCCGGATTCACGCTCCTCGTTTGGGTTCTGGCCGCTCATTCTGCTTCCGAGTCTAGTCAAAATTCGACGCCGTTCCGGGTTAATAGAGTAGGGACTTTCGCGCGTTTCTAAAAGGGTTGCACCCATTGTGGAAATGCCATTCCCCCCGTCAGAGGCCCGCGCGCGATGCTTGCCGGGGCTCGCACCAAAGCAACCGCCCGTGCCGCTCTTCAAAGTGCGGCCAAGCCGGCAAATCCACCAAATTTGACCAGTGAAATCAGCTCACTATACTTCGCAGGTAAGGCGCGGCATCGATGACACAAGCAAACGCGCTGGATAACAACCTGAAGACTGCCAGAGGTAAGCCTCGGATAACCCCCGGAGGAGTGATGTGATGATGACGGGTATTGTGAAGTGGTTTAACAATGCCAAGGGGTACGGGTTCGTGAAGCCCGATGGACGAGACGAAGACGTCTTCGTCCACTTCTCGGCGATCGACATGGACGGATACAAGACCCTGAAGGAAGGACAGAAGGTCGAATTCGAGATCAGCCAGGGCCCGAAGGGCTTGCACGCGGCCAAGGTGCACCGCGTGCTCTGACCGGAGGCAGCGGCCCCACCCCGCGGGGCCGTCGCCCGTCGAAACCCATTCAGGGGCTTTCGGCCCCTGACATCCGCTGCGGTCCGAGCGCTCTCCGCGTCACATGTTCGCGACCACGGCCTCGCCGAAGCCCGAGCAGCTCACCTTGGTCGCGCCCTCCATCAGGCGCTCCAGGTCGTAGGTCACGGTCTTGGCCATGATCGCCCCTTCCACGCCCTTGATGACGAGATCGGCCGCCTCGGTCCAGCCAAGATGGCGCAGCATCATTTCCGCGGACAGGATAAGCGAGCTGGGGTTGACCTGATCCTTGCCGGCATACTTGGGCGCGGTACCGTGGGTGGCCTCGAACATGGCCACCGAGTCGGAAAGGTTGGCGCCCGGGGCGAGACCGATCCCCCCCACCTGGGCGGCCAGCGCATCGGAGATGTAGTCGCCGTTGAGGTTGAGGGTGGCGATTACGTCGTACTCCTTCGGCCGTAACAGGATCTGCTGCAGGAAGGCGTCGGCGATCACGTCCTTGATCACGATCTCGCCGCCGGTTCTGGGATTGGTCATGCTGCACCAGGGACCGCCGCCGATCTCCTTGGCGCCGAATTCCTCCTGCGCCAGCTCATAGCCCCAGCTCTTGAAGGCGCCCTCGGTGAACTTCATGATGTTGCCCTTGTGCACCAGGGTCACCGACGGCCGACCATTGTCGATCGCGTACTGAATCGCCTTGCGCACCAGGCGCTTGGTGCCATCCGACGAGACGGGCTTGACACCGATGCCCGAGGTCTCCGGGAAGCGGATCTTGGTCACCCCCATCTCGTTCTGCAGGAAATCGATGACCTTGCGCACCTCCGGCGTGCCGGCCTGCCACTCGACGCCGGCGTAGATGTCCTCCGAGTTCTCCCGGAAGATCACCATGTCCGTGTGCTCGGGCTCCTTCAGCGGGCTCGGCGTGCCGCGGAAGTAACGCACCGGGCGCAGGCAGACGTAGAGATCCAGCTCCTGGCGCAGGGTCACGTTCAGGGAACGGATGCCGCCGCCGACGGGCGTGGTCAGGGGCCCCTTGATCGAGACGACGAAATCTCGCACCGCTTCCAGCGTCTCCTCCGGCAGCCAGACGTCCTCGCCGTAGATCCGGGTCGACTTCTCCCCGGCGTAGATCTCCATCCACTGGATCTGCCGCGAGCCGCCGAAGGCCTTTTCCACGGCGGCGTCGACCACCCGCTTCATGACCGGGGTGATATCGATGCCGATACCGTCGCCCTCGATGTACGGGATGATGGGCTGATCGGGCACCTGCAGTGCGTAGTCAGCGCCGACTGCAATCTTCTCGCCGGTGGCGGGAACCTTGATCTTCTCGTAAGCCATGTCGTCTCTTCGCGGTTGCAACAAAGTTTTGAGTCTAGCATCCAGGATCGAGACTTGCGTACCGCCCGCTCCCGGTGATGCGCGAGGGGACGTCAGACCGTATCATGCCGGGTCGGCGCACCGCCGCCAGGACAGATCGACACCCAAAGCCGGACGCAGTTCTTCATGCCCGATCCGCATTCCGGAACCGACCCCCGCGGACCCGTCATCGTCGGCCTCTCCGGCGGCGTGGACTCCGCCGTCGCCGCCCTGCTGCTGCTCGAGCAGGGACACGAGGTGCAGGGGTTGTTCATGAAGAACTGGGAGGAAGACGACGACGCCGGGTACTGCGCCGCCGCCGCGGACCTGGCGGACGCCCGATCGCGTCGCCGAACGCCTCGGTATCCCCTTGCGCACGGTGAATTTTTCCGCAGAGTACTGGGACCGCGTCTTCAGTTATTTCCTCTCGGAGTACCGGGCCGGGCGCACGCCGAACCCCGACATCCTCTGCAACCAGGAGATCAAGTTCCGGGCCTTCCTGGATCACGCCCTCGCGCTGGGCGTCCCGCGCATCGCCACCGGACACTACGCGGGGATTGCGGCGGAGTGAGCAAGGTTTCCACTTGCGCCTCGCGGCCGACCCGGATAAAGATCAGACCTACTTTCTGCACCGGCTGGATCAGGGGCAGCTCGCCCGCAGCCTGTTCCCACTGGAGCGGCTACCGCAAGCAGGAGGTGCGCGGCCTCGCCCGGCGCGCGGGTTTGGCGGTCTCCGAGAAGAAGGACAGCACCGGGATCTGCTTCATCGGCGAGCGCCGGTTCCGAGATTTCCTCGCCCGTTGGCTGCCGCGGGAGCCGGGGCCGATCGAAACGCCGCAAGGCGCGGTCCTGGGCGAGCACCAGGGCCTGGCCTACTACACCATCGGACAGCGCCAGGGACTCGGGATCGGCGGTGTCGCGGGCAGCGTGGAAGAACCCTGGTTCGTGGCCGCGAAGGAGCCGGAACGCAATGCCCTCATCGTGGTGCAAGGACACGATCATCCCCTGCTGATGAGCAACAGGCTCCGCGGCGGTCAGCTGCACTGGATCGCGGGGCGTCCGCCGGCGGAACCGCCGTTCGCTTGTCAGGCCCGGCTGCGCCATCGCCAGCCGCTGCAGGCATGCAGGGTGGAACACATCGATGCCGCGCGGTGCGAGGTGAGCTTTCCCCGGCCGCAGCGAGCGGTCGCACCCGGGCAATCCGTGGTCTTCTACCTCGCCGACGTATGCCTGGGCGGCGCCGTCATCGAGAGCGCGGCGAGAGACTGAGCGCCCAAGCCCCCGACAACCCGAACCCGAAAAATCTGGACCTTCACCACCATGGCCTACAACGACCAAGACCGCCTCATCGCCCTCGCCGGCATCTATCAGGCCGCGTTGTGCGTGCGCCAGATCGCCCGCAAGGGTACGGTTGACACGGATACCATGGCGCCATGCGTCCACAGCCTGTTCCAGACCGACGCGGAGAGCACCGGGGCCATCTTTGGCGACCCCGGCGTCCTGACGCCAGGCGTGCGCCAGCTGATCGGACAGCTCACCGGAAAGCAGCCCCGCGACCTGGAGCTGACGCGCTACGTCGTCACCCTGCTCAAGCTCGAACGGGTGCTCGCCGGACGCAAGGTCCTGGTGGCGAAGATCGCCGACGGGATCGAGGAGGCGCGCGCCAAGCTCGAGCACTTCTCGATGCTCCACCCCAATCTGCTGGCCCACCTCGCGGAGATCTACAGCGGTAACATCAGCAATCTGCAGCCGCGCATCATGGTCCGGGGCGAGCCCGGCTACCTGCAGAACCCCGACAATCAGAACCGGATCCGGACCATGCTGCTGGCGGGCATCCGCGCCGCCTGGCTTTGGCGGCAGGTGGGAGGCAGCCGCTGGACCATCCTGCTGGGACGCAGACGCCTGCTGGACAGCGCCGAGGCGTATCTGCGCAGATCCAGCCACTGAGGGCCGCTCCTACCCGCGCTTAAATCCGACTATGCAAGGCGGAAATCGCTCGCATAGTCCACACTTCCGTGCGTAAACGTCCCGGTCGTCTATTTTTCGTTAGAATCCTTGTTTCGTTCCAGCGCACAGGCGGAATCCACACATGCAGAACAGCTTCAATTCCAGATCGAACCTCGAGGTCGGCGGCAAGACCTACGAGATCTTCCGGCTCGACGCGGTTCGCGGGAGCGAACGTCTTCCCTACTCGCTTAAGATCTTGCTGGAGAACCTGCTGCGCAACGAGGACGGGGTGACGGTCACCGGCGACGACATCCAGGCCCTGGCGGACTGGGACCCGAAGGCCGAGCCATCGCGCGAGATCCAATACCGCCCGGCGCGGGTGCTGATGCAGGATTTCACCGGCGTTCCCGCCGTGGTCGACCTCGCGGCGATGCGCGACGCCATGCAGGCGCTGGGCGGAGACCCGCGCAAGATCAATCCCCTGCAGCCGGCGGAGCTGGTCATCGACCACTCGGTGCAGGTCGACTACTTCGGCTCGGACGATGCCTTCGCCAAGAACGCTGAGATCGAATTCCAGCGCAACCAGGAGCGCTACGAGTTCCTCAAGTGGGGCCAGGGGGCGCTGGACGGCTTCAAGGTGGTGCCGCCGGACACCGGCATCGTGCACCAGGTCAACGTGGAGTACCTCTCCAGGGTCGTGTTCCCGAAGCCCGTGAACGGCACGACTCAGGCCTACTTCGACACCTGCGTCGGCACCGACTCCCACACCACCATGGTCAACGGTATCGGCGTTTTGGGCTGGGGCGTGGGCGGCATCGAGGCGGAGGCGTCCATGCTCGGCCAGCCGGTCTCCATGCTGGTCCCCAAGGTGGTGGGCTATAAGCTGACCGGGGAACTGCGCGAGGGCGTAACCGCCACCGACCTGGTGCTCACGGTGGTCGACATGCTGCGCAAGCACGGCGTAGTCGGCAAGTTCGTCGAGTTCTACGGCCCCGCCATCGCGTCGCTGCCGATGGGCGACCGCGCGACCATCGCCAACATGGGGCCCGAGTACGGCGCGACCTGCGGGCTCTTTCCCATCGACCAGGAGACCCTGGACTACCTGCGCCTCACCGGACGCAGCGAGGAGCAAGTCGCACTCGTCGAGGCCTACGCCAAGACCCAGGGCGTGTTCCACACGCCAGACGCCGCGGCGGCTGACTACTCCGAGACCCTGGAGCTCGACCTGGGCACCGTGGTGCCCTCGCTCGCGGGCCCGAAGCGCCCGCAGGACCGGGTACCCCTGACCGGGATGGCCGAGCACTTCCCCGCGGCCCTGGCCGCCCTCAAGCAGGAGCGGAACATCCCGGACAAGGGCCCCGCGCGGGCCGTGGTCGGCGGGCAGGAGGTCGAGATCTCGGACGGCTCCATCGTGGTCGCCGCCATCACCTCCTGCACCAACACCTCGAACCCCTCGGTGATGCTCGCCGCTGGCCTGGTCGCCAAGAAGGCCGCCGCGCGGGGACTGAGGGCCGCCCCATGGGTCAAGACCTCCCTCGGCCCGGGCTCGATGGCGGTGACCCGCTACCTCGAGCGCGCCGATCTGATGGAGCCGCTCAAGGCGTTGGGCTTCCACAATGTCGGCTACGGCTGCACCGTCTGCATCGGCAACACGGGCCCCCTGCCTCCGGCCGTCTCCAAGGCCATCGCCGACAATGAGCTGTGCGCCGTGTCCATCCTGTCGGGCAACCGCAACTTCGAGGGCCGCGTCCACCCCGAGGTGCGCATGAACTACCTCGCCTCCCCCCCCCTGGTCGTGGCCTACGCCATTGCGGGACGCATCGACCTCGACCCCTACAACGACCCGCTGGCCCTGGACGCCAACGGCAACGAGGTTTTCCTCAAGGACCTCTGGCCGACCCAGGACGAGATCAAGCAGGCCGTGGCCGAAAACGTCACCTCCGACGAGTTCCGCGCCGCCTATGCCGACGTGTTCGCCGGCGACGAGCGCTGGCGCTCGCTCGGGTCCGCGGCCAGCCAGACCTACGACTGGCCGGAGTCCACCTACATCCGCAAGCCTCCCTACTTCGAGGGCATGAGCCTCGCCGTCGGGGACGCCCCGGACATCACCGGCGCCCGCTGCCTGGCCCTGGTCGGGGACTCCATCACCACCGACCACATATCGCCCGCCGGCTCGATCAAGCCCGACAGCCCCGCGGGCAAGTACCTGATCGCCAAGGGTGTGGAACCCAAGGACTTCAACAGCCTGGGATCACGCCGCGGCAACCACGAGGTCATGATGCGCGGCACCTTCGCCAACATCCGCCTGCGCAACCTCATGGCCCCCGGGACCGAGGGCGGCGTCACCCTGCACCTGCCCTCTGGCGAGGAGATGTCGATCTACGACGCGGCCATGCGCTACCAGGCCGAGGGCGTTCCGGCCATCGTCATCGCCGGCAAGGAGTACGGCTCCGGCTCCTCCCGCGACTGGGCGGCCAAGGGCCCCAGTCTGCTCGGTGTGCGCGCCGTCATCGCCGAGAGCTACGAGCGCATCCACCGCTCGAACCTGGTCGGCATGGGCATCCTGCCGCTCCAGTTCGCATCCGGCGAAACCGCCGCCTCGCTCGGGCTGACCGGGTACGAGACCTTTGACATCGAGGGCCTGGACGGGGGCAACGCCAAGGCGGTGGCGGTCAGGGCCACCAACGCGGACGGCGAGACCAAGCGCTTCAAGGCCCAGGTACGCATCGATACGCCGAACGAGGTCGACTACTACCGCAATGGCGGCATCCTGCACTATGTGCTGCGCAAGCTTGCGGCCTGAGATTGGCCTGAACCGCCCCGACTCCGAACGGAGGGAAGCAACAACATGGATCTTTCAACGCTGACGGCCGTGTCGCCCGTGGACGGGCGTTACGGATCGAAGACGGCGGACCTGCGACCGATCTTCAGCGAATTCGGCCTGATCCGGCACCGCGTTCTGGTGGAGGTGCGCTGGCTGCAGGCACTGGCGGACGATCCCGGGATTCCGGAGGTACCACCCCTGTCGGGCCACGCCCGCAATATCCTGGACGGGATCGCGGGGAACTTCTCGGAGGAGGACGCGCACCGGGTCAAGAACATCGAGCGCACGACCAACCACGACGTCAAGGCGGTCGAGTACTTCATCAAGGAGCGCATCGCCGGCAACGCCGAGCTCGAAGCGGTCAGCGAGTTCATCCATTTCGCCTGCACCTCCGAGGACATCAACAATCTCTCCCACGCCCTGATGCTGCGCGAGGGCCGAGGCCAAGTGCTGATCCCGCAGATGGACGAGGTCATCGCCGCGGTTCGCGCGCTCGCGCACGATCTCGCCGATCTGCCCATGCTCTCGCGCACCCATGGCCAGCCCGCCTCCCCCACCACCCTGGGCAAGGAGATGGCCAACGTCGTGCATCGGCTGGTCCGCCAGCGCGATCAGGTGGCCGGGGTACCGCTCCTGGGAAAGATCAACGGCGCCGTCGGCAACTACAACGCCCACCTCGCCGCCTATCCGGACCTGGACTGGCCGGCTTTCGCACAGCGCTTCGTGGAGTCCTTCGGTCTCGACTGGAACCCCTACACCACCCAGATCGAGCCCCACGACTACATGGCGGAGCTGTTCGACGCCATCGCCCGCTTCAACACCATCCTGATCGACTTCTGCCGCGACGTCTGGGGCTACATCTCGCTGGGCTACTTCCGCCAGAAGACCGTGGCCGGCGAGATCGGCTCCTCGACCATGCCCCACAAGGTCAACCCGATCGATTTCGAGAACGCCGAGGGCAATCTCGGGATCGCCAATGCCCTGCTCGGACATCTGGCGCAGAAGCTGCCCGTCTCACGCTGGCAGCGCGACCTGACCGACTCCACGGTGCTGCGCAACCTGGGCGTCGGGTTTGCCCACACCAGCATCGCGCTGCAGTCCGCCCTGCGAGGGATCTCCAAGCTGGAGGCGGACCCGCAGCGGTTGACCGCGGACCTTGACGGGAACTGGGAGGTGCTGGCCGAGCCCATCCAGACGGTGATGCGCCGCTACGGGGTCGATAGGCCCTACGAGAAGCTCAAGGAGCTGACGCGCGGCCAGCCGTTTGGGGCGCGAGGAGATGGAAAGCTTCGTCGACACACTCGAGATCCCAGAGGCCGCGAAGGCACAGCTCAAGGCGCTGAGCCCCGTTTCGTACATCGGGAAACGCGGCGAGCCAAGCCAAGGCGATCTAAACGCGGAGGGGGTTCGCGCCTCCTCTCGGGCGGCAGCGGGATTTCTCCACCCGAAGGCATAAAAAAACCGGCCACGAGGATCGTGGCCGGTTCTCTTCAGCAACCGGCGCGCGGATGCGCCCGGTCGCCGACAAGACCTTACATGTCGGTCTTGGTGAGCACGACGCGGCGCTGCTCGACGGAGAAGGGATCGACGTCCGGGAGCAGGTCGCGCTTGCCGCGGCTCTCGGGAGGGCCGACCTGGTCCGCAGGATAGCCCTGCGCGATGATGTAGTTGCGCACGGCATCCGCGCGGCGCTCGCCGAGCGCCATGTTGTACTGGTCGGAGCCCTTGGCGTCGGTGTGGCCGACGACGGTGACGAACTCCTGCTCGGGAGTGGCCTGGACCTTCTGGATGTAGTCGTCGATCTCGGCGACAACCTCACGGTTGACGACGTTCTCGGGCACCATGTACTTATCGAACTCGAAGTTGATTTTCACGGTGACTTCGGCAGGCACCTCGACGACGCACGGAGGCAGGTTGGTGGGGCCATCCGGGTAAGAGCTCTGCCAGCACTCGCCATAGCTGGTGGTCCACAACTGGCCATCCGGAACGGTCGGATCACCGGATGCGTACCAGTAGCTCTCTTCTTCGAGGGCGTGAGCCGAGGAGGCCATCATGGCGAGGGTCAGCGCGATTGGGGCCGCACGCCCCAAGGCGCGAAGGGTCTTCATTGCTTTGGACATTGCTATCGTTTCCTCTCTTTCAGGTTGGAAGGACTTGGTTAAAAATCGGCGTTTCGGCACCGGCCAGAACAAGCTGTAGACGAAAAACAACAACGACATTCATTGCCTCGTCTATCCGGTTAACGCGTGCCCGAACAGTTGCCCTCCGAAGCACCAGGTTGAAGCCGTGTTGTGACGAATCGTCCGTCGACGATTATTGTAGCGTAAAATTCAGACAAAAGTGCAACCTTTTTTGCCTTTCATACAATTCTGCAACGAACCTAAGCCCCGATATGCACAACCAATTGATCTCAAAAGCTTCGTTCCGAACGGTAAAACCGTGATCGGTTTGATACTGTATTCTTTTAGCAACATTCTTCGTTCGTTCTGACTTTCGTGGACATCCGGCAGAATCTCTGGCTGGGCGCCGCCTTCATCGTCGCCGGCGAGCTCATGTTCGCATCCATGGGGGTGGCCATACGCCTGGTCGCCCACGCCCTCCCCAACGAGTCGATCGTCTTCTTCCGCAACCTGTTCGGGCTCTGCCTGCTGGCCCCCTGGCTGCTGCGTCCCGGTCTCCCCGGCTTGCGTACGTCGGTTCCTCACCTGCATCTTCTCCGCGGCATCGCTGGGGTCAGCGCAATGTACTGCTTTTTCTACGCCATCGCCCACATGCCGTTGGCGGATGCGATGCTGCTCAAGCTCACATCACCCCTGTTTATGCCCCTGGTCGCACTGATATGGCTGCATGAGGAGGTAAATCCCAGGGTCTGGCTCGCCATCGCCATCGGATTCTGCGGCGTGCTGCTGATCTTGCGCCCGAGCCTGCAGGGTATCTCACCAGTAGCCCTGATCGCGCTGCTCGGCGGACTGTTCGCGGCGGTCGCCAAGGTGACGGTGCGCCGACTGTCGCGCACCGAGCCGCCTCTGCGCATTGTCTTTTTCTTCGCGCTCACCGCCGGCCTGATTTCCGCCATCCCGCTCGCCTGGGCATGGACGACCCCTTCGCTCGAGGCCGTGGGCTGGCTCCTCGCGGTCGCCCTGTTCGCGACCCTCGGGCAAGTCTGCCTCACGCGGGGTCTGTCGCTCGCTCCGGCGGCACGGATGGGCACCTTTGGCTATTTCTCGGTCATCTTCGGCGCCGCCTACGGCTGGCTGCTCTGGGACGAGATTCTCGCGTGGTGGACCGTCGCCGGATCACTGCTGATCCTGGTCGCCGGACTGCTGGTCGGCTCCCGACGGATCTGGCCGTGGCGCGCGGACGGGCAACCGGTCGCTCGCACCCAGGAAATCTGACCGAAACCATCAGGGAGCCTCCGCCCGTGTTCACGCAACTGCGCTTTCCGCCCGGTATCGACGCCGCGTCCTTTCTCGCCGCCTACTGGCAACGCCGGCCGCTGCCGATGCCGCAGGCCCTGCCGGGATTCTCCAGCCCGCTCGACGCGGAGGAGTTGGCCGGGCTCGCCTGCGAGCCCGAGCTTGAGTCGCGCCTGATCCTGGAACGCGACGGCGAGCGTCCCTGGGAGGTTCGTCACGGCCCCCTCGATATAGCCGACTTCGCCAAGCTACCGGCCAGCCACTGGACCCTGCTGGTACAGGACGCGGACAAGTTTGTCCCGCACGTGGCCGAGCTGCTCTCCGTCTTCCGCTTCCTCCCAAGCTGGCGGGTGGACGACATCATGGTCAGCTTTGCGGCGGACAAAGGATCGGTGGGCCCGCACGTGGACGAGTACGACGTATTCCTGATCCAAGCCGAGGGTAGGCGGCGCTGGCGCATCGACCCGATCCCGGGGCCGAACGGCCCCGTCATCCCGGACATCGACCTGCGCATCCTGCAACGGTTCGAGCCTCGGGAGGATTACCTGATGAAACCCGGTGACGTCCTCTACCTTCCGCCCGGAATCCCCCACTGGGGCATCGCCGAGGGTCCCTGCATGACCTGGTCGGTCGGGTTCCGCTCCGCCACCTGGCGGGAGATGGCCGCATCCTGGTGCGATCGGGCGTCCGAGTCCACCCTGTCACCCGGCCGCTACCGCGATGGCGACCTGCCACCCGATCTGGACCCGGGCGAGATCCGCCCGGAGGTATTCGACCAGATTCGGCACACCCTCGAGCAAGGGCTCGCGGAGGCACCCGAGCGCCTGTTCCAAGAGTGGTTTGGGCGGTTCGCCACCGAACCGAAAGAGCATTTGCAGGTCTTTCCGAGCGAGACGCCGCTGGCGCCCGATGAGTTTCTCGAAGCCATGCGAGGGGGCGGTGCGCTCCGCCGCAACGGCTTCAGCCGGCTTGCCTGGTGCCGCGGGAGGGGCGGCGAAGATCTGCTGTTCGCGAACGGAGAGGCCTATTCGCTCGCATCGGAGCACCGCCCCCTGCTCTCTCTCATCACCCGGGAAGCCACATTGGAGCTCGAAACGCTCGCTCCATGGCTCGCGCGACCCGATTGTCTGACCCTGCTCTGTCGACTGTACAATGACGGCCATCATGAGCTCGACGCCTGACCCGACCGCCTACCGCATCCGACGTGCGGACTGGGGCCGCGATCGCGGTGCCCTCAGGCGGATACGCCTGGATGTATTCGTGCACGAACAGGGAGTCCCGGAGTCGTCGGAATGGGACGACCAGGACACGACCGCCGTCCACCTGCTGGCGCTGGACGGCGCCGGCCGCCCCATCGGCACGGCCCGCCTGCTGCCGACCGGCCAGATCGGGCGCATGGCAGTCCTTCCGGAGCGGCGCGGGCAGGGCGTGGGCAGCGCCCTGTTGCGTGAGATCCTGCAGATCGCGGCCGACGACGGATACCCGGACATCTTTCTCAATGCCCAGACCTCGGCCCTCCCCTTCTATTTGCGTGCCGGATTCCAACCTGTTGGACACGCCTTCGACGAGGCGGGCATCCCCCACCGCAGAATGACGCTCGCTGGTGCCTCCCATGCAACTGCAGAATGAGCTTAAGCGCCACCGCCTCGGGCTGAGTGCTGGTGCCCTCACGCTCCCGGATCAGCCCTCTCTCCGGAGCGCGAGCGCGCACATGGCCGGACAGGCCACGCGTGAGCTCGCGATCTTCAGCCGTGACCTCGACGCCTCTTTGTACGATTTTCAGGACTTCCTGGAGCCTTTGCGTCAGCTCGCCCTGCAGGGCGGCCCACGGTTACCCGTGCGTGTCCTGCTGTTCGATCCCGAGCCGGCCGTCCGGAGTGGCCACCGGCTGGTGGAGCTCGCGCGCCAGCACACCTCTCATATCCAGATTCGGGGCGTCCCGGCGGAGTTTTCCCGCCACACCGAGGCCTATCTGCTGGCGGACGACAGCGGCTACATCCTGCGCCGGCTGGCCGACGTATTCGAGGGCAACGCGGACTACAACGCACCCGCGACGGTGCGCCGGCTGCGAGAGCAATTCGATCACATCTGGGAGCGGGGCGAGGCTCTCCCGGAGCTGCGCCACCTGCATCTCTGAGCGCCAACGTCACCGGGGTCAACATGAGGTCGAATTTCTCACGAGCAGTCATCGTCGCCGTTTCGGTCTGGTCCCTTCTCCACTCCGTGGCGTGGGCGGACTATCCGCTGGAGATCGTCAACCTTTCGAGCCGACCCGCGGAGGATCTTATCCCCCTGCTGGCGCCAATCGCGGGTCCCGACGGCACGGTCGCCGGCACCGGGAACACGCTTTTCATCCGCGCCTCGCCGCAGACCTTGGAAGAGATCCGGCGGGCGCTGCGGCATCTGGACCGCGCTCCCCGTAACCTGCTGATCCAGGTACGCCAAAACACCGAGTCGGACCGCTCCGGGTCGGGTGTCGGCGTGGCGATTGACGAGGTGGCGGGAGACCGGGTGCGAATTCGCACGGGCCCGCCGCGATCAGGCGGTGGAACCCGCATCGAGGCCCTCAGCGGCAGTCGCCGGGGGGAGCAGGCGGTATCTCAGGAGGTGCGGGTGCTCGAAGGCCATCGCGCCTTCATCGCCGTCGGGAGCGACTCTCCCGTGGGTTACCAGGAGCGCTACAGAGGCCCCGGCGGGACCTACAGCCGCGGCGGGGTGACCTATGAGCGGAGCGGGTCCGGCTTCTATGTGCTGCCTCGTGTGACCGGCAATCGGGTAACGCTGGAGATCAGCGCCTTCGCCAGCGGCTCGCTGGATCGGCGCGGATCTACCCCTACCGGGGCGGTAGAGTCTCAGGTCAGCGGGAATCTAGGCGAGTGGATATCCCTGGGTGGTGCGTCGGTCGCGGAGAGCCATTCGCGGCAGGGCCTGTTTCACCGCGCCGACGGCCAGCGGCGCGTCGATCGCGACATCTATCTCAGGGTGGTGGAGTTGCCCTGAGCCGAATCGGCCTGGGATGAGCCCAGGTAGGGTGCCGCGTACTTGGTGCTGCTGAAGACCTCGAACGAGGCCCCCTCGCGCCAGTCGCCGCCCTCCAGCCCGGCCTTGCGTGCGAGCTCGGAGAGCGTCTCCTCCCGTGTCCACCCCTGCTCGCGCGCCACTTCCGGCAGAAATACGGCCTGCCGGCCATCCTTGCGCAGGATGACGCCCTCATCCCCCACCCGGAAATCACCCGGGGAGGCGATGGGGCGAGGTGGCGACAGCACGCTCACCTCCACTTCCAGGCGCTCCAGCTCGTCCGCCCCCACGGGCCGGAAGCGCCTGTCGTTCGCTGCGGCGTTGGCGCCATTTTCCAGCACGGTCTGATAGAGGGGTTTCCGCGGCCAGATATAGCCGACACAGCCGCGCAGGTGCCCGCCCTGCTTGAGCGTGACGAACGCCCCGCCGGGCGCCCCCAGATGTTCAGGCATTCGGCTCACGAGGGCACTGATCCGGGCGTCGCGGTCTGCGGAGGGGCCAAGCACAGTGCGCTCGACGCCGAGCACCGCCAGGCGGTGAAGCAGGTGCAGATCCTCCTCGTCATATGAACCTTGATCGGGCGCAGGCGATGGCGCCTCGACCCCCGACAAAGGGCTGGGACCCGTGACCAGCATGGCTGCGTAGCTGACCGAGTTGCTCCAGTCCCCGGTGAGCGCGCCGCTCGTGGCATAAGCCACCGGTTGTATACGCGCATCGGCGGGGAGCATGTGGAGCAGCAGCGTCAGGGGCCGGTAGCCGCAGATGGTGATCCCGGTCTGCGCCTGATAGTCCAGGAGTCCCGGCCCGTCGCCGGCCAGGATGCGGGCGATGGCCCCGTCGTCCAGCTCACGGATGCGGTCGGCGACCCCCTGATCCGGCGGGAAGGGCATGTAGCCGAACCGGGGTCCGTAGTGGGTGAAGTCGCTGGAGACGACCATCAGGGTCTCGGCGTCGGCCAGAGGCCGTAGCAGATCGGCCGCCTCGGCATAGTCGTCGGACGCCATCCGACCAACCAACACCGGAACCAGCTTCCATCCGGGTGAGAGCGCACGCTGGAGCAAAGGCAGCTCGATCTCGATCGCATGCTCACGTTCGTGCGCGGCGGGGTCGTTGAGGACCAACCGTGAACCGCGCAGACCGGCGATCGCCGCCGTATCGAGCGGAACCTCCCCCAGCGGCGTCTCGTAGGCGTCCACGTCGGGGATGGACAGACCCGCGAATCCGCTTTGGTGCGAGGGGGCGAGAATCATAATCCGCCGGAACTCGCGCCCCCGCACCAGGACGACGGCTTGTGCCGCGGTCGCGCCGCTGTAGACATAGCCCGCGTGGGGGAGAATCAGCGCACGGATGGGTTCCAGCGGCGGCGCGGTGGTTGCGGCATCGAGCAGGCCGTCCACATACTCGGACAGCTCGCCAGGGTCGTCGGGGTACCAGGCACCCGCAAGGGCGCTCTCTCGCACCCGCCCGTCAGCGGCGACCGACAAGGCAAGGAGCCAACCCGCCCCGAGCCAGGCCAGCCTCCTCAGCAACAGCCTTCGCCCCATCGCTTTCACCCGGCCAGGTCGTGGGGACGGTAGAAATCCGCCTCCTTGAGACTCCGCTCGTCGGCCATCCATTGTCGATGCAGCAGCGGCAGAGGCAATCCAGCCGCGCCCACGCCGCCTAGGAAACCGAGGAAACGCCTGCGCCCGAGCCGCTTCGGCTCCCACTCAGGTTTGGATTTCATTGCCAGACTCCCGGAATCTTCTCGTTACAGGAGGGACAGCGGCCATCCGCTGTCAGGTTGTTCTCGGTGATCAAAAAGCCGGTACGCCCGATCAGCAGGGTGCCATCGTTCGGACAATAGGTCGAACCACCCTCGTGACCGGGAATGTTTCCGACGTAGACATAGTGCAGGCCCGCGTCCAAGGCCTCGCCGCGGGCACGGTCCAGCGCCTCCCCCGGCGTCGGCGGCAGATTTCGCATCCGGTACTGGGGATGGAAGCGGCTGAAATGCAGGGGCGTGCCCTCCCCCAGCTCATCGCGGATCCACCGCACCATGCGCCGAATCAGCGCCAGGTCGTCGTTCAACGTGGGAATCAGCAGATTCGTCACCTCGAGCCACACCCCCTCCTCGCGCAAGGTGACCAGGGCGTCCAGCACCGGCTGGAGCGTGGCGCCGCTCACGCGCCGGTAAAAGTCGTCGTCGAAGGCCTTGAGATCGACATTGGCCGCGTCCAGAACCCGGCAGAGCTTGCGCAGGGGTTTTCGGTTGATGTAGCCGGCGGTGATGAAGAGGTTTGTCAGGCCCTCCCGATGGGCCAGCGCGCTGCTGTCGTAAACGTACTCGTAGAAGACGACCGGGTCCGAGTAGGTGTAGGCGATGCTCTGGCAGCCCTCTTCCTTAGCGGCCTGGACCAGCTCCCAGGGATCGGCCCTATAGACCGTCTCCATTTCCTCCCCCGCGCTGTGAGAGCTGCCAGTTCTGACAGTTGAGGCAATGCAGGTTGCACCCGGCGGTGGCGATGGAGAACACCGGGGAGCCAGGGCGGAAGTGGTAGAGGGGCTTCTTTTCCATCGGGTCGATGTGGATGGCGGAGGGACGCCCGTAGGTGGTGGCCCGCAGCTTGCCGTCCAGATTGACCCGGATCCGGCAATCCCCCGCCCCGCCCTCGGGGATCACGCAGCCACGCGGACAGAGCTCGCAGGTGACCTCGCTCATGGCGCGCCTCTCGAGGGTCTGATCTCCTCCGGCGTGGCCGGGTGATACCAATCCGCCTCCCTCTCCCTAAGCTCCCCGGTCTCGATGCGCCGCTGCAGGGCCTCCAGGTCGATCTTGCGCCAGCCCGATCCTTCCTGATCGTTGAGACGCAGGCTGGAACCCAGGTGCAGCGCCATGAGCGAGACGGAGATCGCAATCAGGCCGAGAAACCTCAGCTCGCGAAGGTGCAACCGCTTGATCCACACGCCCATAACTTGGGGTTCCCGAATGACCGCGCTATCAAAAGCTTAGACGATCGGCGTCGGGCCGGAGCTCCCCCTCATCTATGAGTAGGGAGATGCGAACTGTCCCCGCTTCAGGGCATGCGCCGGGAATTCGCTCAGGCCCCGGTCTCCCGCCGGCGATGGCGCACCCGGGTATCGGCACCGGAGAGGCAACGGCTGCAGCGGATGCAGTCCACGTCGAATCTGTCCTTCACGCCCAGATCGCAGTGTTCGAAGCGGCGCCTGGGGGCGAAGCGCTCCAGCAGGGCGATCTTGTTCCCGAGCGCCAGCAGGGCACCGAGGGGACAGAAGTATCGGCACCAGAAGCGCACGTAGAACAGGGACCCGAGAAGCACGGTCCCGGCCAGGATCAGCATCCAGCCCGCGAGCCGCCCGCCGAAGATGTGCTGCATGGGGTCGAAGGAAGCCCACAGGGTATCGCCGCCGACCCAGACCGCCACCAGCATCAGGGCCAGGAAGACGAACTTGAGAAAGCGCGCCCGTTGCTCCAGGCGCCGATCCGGATAGGCGCGCAGGCCGAGCAGGCGGCCTAGCCGCGAGACCAACTCTTGCAGGGCGCCGAAGGGACAGATATAGCCGCACCAGACCTGGCCGAACAGCAGGCCGGTCACGGGGACGAAACCCAAGAGCAGCCAGCGCTGAGGGTTCTCCAGTGGAGAGGCGGCGTGGCCCAGGCTGAGATTCACCAGGTCGATCTCGGTGATGGGGGTGTTGAGCCACAGGCCAAGCGTGCCCAGAGCGGCCACCTGATACAAGATTCGGAGCCGCTCGCTGCCCGACAGATAGATGGGAAAGAAGGCCAACAACAACGCCAAGGTCGCATAAAAGGCGGCATCCAGTGCTGGCCGCGACCCCTCTTCCTCCGGCGGAACGGGAGACCCGAAGGCGGCCTCGGTAACCCGGCGTGCGCTGCGGTTGATCGCGTCGAGGACGGCGCGACTGGTGACCGTGGCGCCGCTCAGGGCGTCAATCCGATCCAACTCGAGGGGACCGGAGGAGAGATCCTGACCCGCCAAGCCCACGAGCCAGCCGTCGATCCCGACGATGTAGGATGGCGTCTCATCGGACTGCAGATAACGCACGCCCCTCAACCTCCCCTCCCGGCCGATGGCAAGGAGCAGGTTGATGGGACCGGCGAACCCGCTCACCTCGGGCGCGGCCGCCATGGTAGAGAGAATGGCGGCATCCGCACCCGACGCGCCGGCGGGCGTGACCAGGTAGTGGGGAAAAGGCTTCTCCACCAGCTCGAATCGCCCGTCTCCGCTCACATCCGCCAGGCGGCCATCGTCGAAACGGACCCGCGGCCCCGGCTCGGTCCCACGCTCCAGCAGGCTCCACCCGTAGACCAGCAGCACGGCAAAGGCGAGAGTCCAACCCAATCGCGGCCAGGGGAAGGACACGAACCCCCTGTCCCGGGCCACCGATTCCGGCGCCAGCCGTGCGTACAACAGAGGCAGAAGGCAGACCAGAGACAATACGGCCAGGACTCGGCAGGTGCCCTCCACCCCCAGCAGCGGCACCATCAGCGCCCCGGCTATCAACCCGCCGACCGCTCCACCCAGGTTGTCCGCCGCCTGCGCGATGCCGCCGCTGTGGACGATCTCCCCGAGGTCGGCATGGGCCAGGTGGAATCCGAGCGGAAAGGCGGTCCCGGTCAGCAGACCGACCATGAGGGCCAGGATCAGATAACCGGCCTCCTGCCACGAGGAGGCGCCCGCGCCCAACTGCGTCATCGCCGCCGGGAGCGCGAGCAACCCCCCGGCGACCAGGATCATGACCACCGTCAGCGCGGTGACGGGCCTCCGCTTGAGCGCCAGGTTCCGCCCCAACCCGGCGCCCAGGGCGAGCCCCGTCATGAACAGCCCGTTGAGCACCGCCACACGTTCGAACATGAACCCGACGTGGGACTGATAGCTGAAAAGCACCGCGAGCTGCGCCGCCATCGCGATCAGGCCGAGAATCCCGAGCAGGAAGGTCGCCCCCTGGCGCTGCATGACCGGCCGGCGGAACCCCTCGAAACCCGCGCGCAGCAACCACAGCGCGACGAACAGACATGCCGGCAGCAGATAGGGCCACGGACCCATGCCCCGCAACCGCTCCAGCCAATCGACGAAGCCCGAGGCGCTGAACTTCCCCCACAGGACCATGTTCAGGTAGTAGGTCACGGGCCGCTCGTCGGTATTGACCTCCCCCGTGGCCGCCTCGAGCCGCCCTCGCATGTAGTCGATCTCCTCCGCGGACAGCAGGCTGTAGAAGGTCGCCGCCGGGAAGCGGTGCTCGTCCAGAGGAGTGGCGAGATAGCGCCGCTCCAGCGTCACCGCCTCCTCACTCACCCGCCCCGGGGTGGACGAGGCGCAGAAGATCTGCACGTCCCCGGGCACAATGGCGACATGCGGAAAGATGGCTTGGAGCGTCCTGTAGACCGAGCCCGCGTATCCGCCGACCTCTCGTCCGAGGTAATTGGAGGCTCCGCTGACCTGGGTGCAGAAGACGCCGTCCGGAGACAGATGCTCGCGCACCTGCAGGTAAAAATCGCGGGTGAAGTAGCGATTGCTGCTGGCACTGGAGGGGGCGGCGTTGAGCACTAGGACCAGGTCGTAGAGTTGATCCGACGGCAACCGGTTGACGAACCGGCGCCCGTCCAGAAACGTGAGTCTCAGGCGCGGATCATCGAGCGCCTGCTCGGCCTCCGGGGTCATGAAGGGCCGCACCCGATCGAAGGCGACCCGATCCTCCTCCACCACCTCCATCCGCTCAAGCGGATAGCGCAGCAGCTCCGCAGGCAGGCCACCCGCGAAGCCGCCGAACAGAAGCGCCCGCTTTCCGCCCGCCGCCTGGCTGTAGAAATAGGCCGCCTGTTGCTGCACCTCCCGCCTCAGCGGGAAGCTCTCTCGCACCTGGCCATCACCCACCACGGAGATCTGCTCTCCGATCCGGGCAAGGGCGACGTGACCGTAGCGGGTATCCACCGCGTCGAGCAGCTCCATGCCCGGCTGCAGGGTAGCGAAACGAAGCTCTTCCAACTCGCGTTCGAGAAGATGCGCAATCGGGGTCACCGCCACCATCAAGCCGACCGTGGCAAGCGCGAGTGCCCCCCATCCGTGCCGCCCAGGCTCCGTCCCCAACGACCAGGCCCCAATCGCGAGCGCCAGGGTGACGAGTCCCAGCGTCTGAACGAGGCCAAACCACTGGATGAGAACAAAGGTGAAGAGCACTCCGCCCAGCAGTGCCCCCACCGCATCCACAGCGTAAAGACGCGACACCACAGTCACCGCACCGGCTGCGCCGAGATCCCCGGCGGCGTCCCGGAGCGCCTTGCACGCCAGCGGGAAGGAAATACCGAGCACCAGTCCGCTTGGGATGGTGATCAAGAACAAAGACAGGAAAAGCTCCCCAAGGGGCACGAATTCACTGGAGGAGACATCCAGGAGCAGCCGCAGCGAGCGCAGCGCGAGCACCTGTCCGACGAGGAGCAGCGGCAGCAGCAGGAGCAGCCACCGCAATGAGGCCGCCGCATCGCGGACAAGGCGCCGGTCCCGCGCGCGCACCACCGCCACCGAGCCTACCGCGAGCCAGAACAGCCAACTGCCGTAGAAGGCGCCGAGGCTGATCTCGTTGCCGTAGAAGACCACCAGGCCCTCGCGGATCAACATGGCCTGCACGATCTGAGAATAGGCCCCAAGAGCCAGAATCACCAACAGAATGCGATGCTTGAAGGCCACTGTGCCAGCTGGAACCCGATAGGGATGACCGCACCGCGAGGCCGCCGGGCTCGTCGAGACCAGGAACTCGCGGGGACTACCGATTTATACTAGCGGATCTTTCGCACTGTCAGCGCGCGTCCGAGGCGCGCGAGTATCGTCCGCAGGCCTTTCGTCATGGAGATCCCGATGGCTGACACAGATTGTATGACCGCCCCCATGCTTGGGGTCGGAATGACGCACCGGACCAGGCTCAACTTCACCCACGAGCAGGTGGCTCAATACTGCGCCTTGAGCGGGGACAGGAACGCGATCCATCGTGAGCTGGAGGCGGCCCGCTTGCGGTTCCCCGATGTCAGGGACATCGTCGTTCCCGGCGGGCTGATCCAGATCAGCATCTCGGGCATCTTCGGCAGCGAGTTTCCCGGCGACGGCACGCTCGGACTCACCTTCACTCCCGAACGGCTGCGCAAGCCTGTGTGTCCGGGGGACGAGATCCTGGTCACCGTCGAGATCACGCGGCTCCGCGGTGCCATCGTCGAGGTCGACATCACGCTGGACGATCCCAACGGCAACAGGTACACCACGGCGAAGGCCAAGCTCATCGCCCCTGACGACGCCTACCGAGAATGGTGGCAAAACCGCACCGCCTGATTCCCGCGCTGCCCGTTCTGGAACAGGCAAGTGCTGGTGATTGACGAGACCGCCGGGCAGCGCATCCTCCGGGAGCTGGAGCAGGGGCAGATCGACAGCCTTTCCGGCCCGGACCAGTCCCTGACGCTCAGGAACAACCGCGTCATCCCGTATGCTTCCCTGCCAAGGCGACACTTCGAAAGTGGCGTATCCGGCAGCTTGTCGTTGGGCTGCCGGTGACGATTCCCATGCCGTCTGCCTGACTCAGCAGGCTGGGGAGGCGGCGGCTATCATCTTCGGTTGTCGACCCCAAGCGGACCTTCCCCGCCGGGGCCTCAGCGGGCCACCGTCCCCGAGAGCGGACATCGGTCCAACTCAAAGCCGGCGGAACAGGGCTTGACGGTGGGGGGCGGCGGTAGGCCGTGCTTCGGCGTCACCCCCGCCTGATGGCCGTTGTGTCTCCCCCGGCTCACCTATGATGAGCGCCTCGACATGCCTGGCTTTTCCACCAGAGAGCCGCTGCGGGAAGCCGAGATGGTCGACGCGGTCCACCTCATTCGGCCAGATACCCGGTGACATCGATCACCAGATGCGCCGCGAGGCTGGTGTAGTTGTAGACGTTGAGATCGTAGTCACAGGTCGCTACGCCCGGATCACACAGGGGTACCAGCACGCCATTGGCCAAGGCATTGATGTCTGCCGGGTAATTGATGGTCGAGGCGAGCGGGCGGCTCTCGCCGTAAGGATAGACCGTCAGATAGTTGCTCATCGCGCTGCCTTGCGGAAGGACCGCGACGACGTTGGCGAACACCCCGGTGGCCGCAGCGGGGATGCCGCAGTTCGCCGCTCCGCCCTGACCATTGATCAGGTTTGCGGTGACGAAGAAAGACACGGTCTCTCCGGGGGCCAGACGGTCCCCGGAGAAGGTGGAAAGCTGCGGGTCGGCGCTGCGGGTGTCGACTACCCGGCAGGGAGAAACGGTGTAGACCTTCAGCCGCGGCAGCGCGCCGCCGCTGTCATCATCGAGGATGGTGGCGCTGGCGTTCACGGTGTTGGTGTCAGCGCTGGTCAGTTGCAGGTTGAAGCTCTCGTTGCTCTCGGCGGCCGCGTCGTCTGTGATCGGCACCCAGACCGGCTTCTTTGTCTGGCCCTCCGTGAAGGTAAGGGTGCCCGAAACGGCCGTGTAGTCGCTCCCGGACTGGGCGCTGCCATCCTGGGTCTGGTAGCTCACCACCACGGATTCCCCGGCGCCGGGCGCGGGCGAGAGGTTGACGGTGAATACCGCCGTTCCCGCAGCCTCGTCCACCGTTACGTTGCCGGCGCTGAGCGCGTAGCCGCCGCTCGTACCTTCGACCAGGGTGTAGATCTGATCCGCGGCCAGGTCGTTGAAGCTTTCGACGATGCCACTCGGCCAGTGCACCTCGAGATCGACGGTGGTATTCGCTCCCAAGCCGAAGTGGGTCTGCACGTAATCCTGGGCGTAGCGGTGAACCCCGTTGGCCTGTTCGCGCAGCTGGATCTTGCCGTCGGGGGTGCTGGCGTAGACGACGGCGCCGACGCCGTCGCGATTGGAGACAACCCCGCGCAGGTTGACCAGGACCCAGTGATTGGCGTTGCCCTGGTTGCGGAAGAGCTGCTGCTCGGCGTCGTAGGAGAAGGGCGCGGGGTAGTTGCCCTGGGTAGCGAAGAGATCGAGAAAACCGTCCTGATCGTAGTCGACCAGGGTCACGGTGTCGGTGCGCCCGAGGCGTGGCGCCGGCGGCGCCGGCGGCGTTGCCCACCAGGCGGAAGGTGCCGTCGCCCTGGTTGTCGAACAGGAGGTTGGGTACATTGGCCACGCGCCCGCTGGATCCGACGTAAATGTCGAGGTCCATGTCGTTGTCGAGGTCGCCGGCCACGACGGATCGGGCGTAGGTCTGGACACTGGCGAGTGGATCGAGGAAGACATCACCCGTGGCACGTGCGACCAGTTCCCCGGCCTGATTCTCGAAGAGCGCCGGGGCAACGGGAGCACCTTGGGTGAGGCTGGTATCGCCGATGGCGGCCGGGGCGGAGATGCCGCCGGCACGCGCGAGGACGTTGACATCGGCTCCGGCATTGACCACGCGCACTTCCCAACGGCCGCTGACATAGCCGATGTAGATCCCGGCGCTGCGGTTGGCGGCCATGCCCAGATGATCGGAGTTGGCGCTGGAGAGGGTGAGCTGCACGTGGTGGGGGAAGCGATCGGGCCCCTGCAGCCCCTGATCGGCGTCCGCCGGCGGGGGCACGGCGTTGGCGCCGAGGAAGATGTCCTGCTCGTCGGTCTCCCAGCCGAATTCGATGTCGACGTTGCCGGGGGCGGTGAAGGAGAACCCGCGCTCTGTCACGGAGGGGGCGAGATAGGCGTGAATGCGGTCGTTGGCCGGCCCGATGCGCACCGCCGTGGAGAGGCTGGGAGGCGTGATGCCGGCGACGATGTCCGGGCGCAGATCGCCGTTGAAGTCACCGATGGCCATATCGTAGACAAAGGCGTTGAAGACGGCGTTGCCGAGGACCGGGCGCAGGTCGATGAAGGGTTCGGCGGAGATGTCGTGGATGCTCTGGATCTGCACACCGCCACCGCAGATCAGCGCCGGCTCCCCGTTCGGCCCGAGGTGTCCAAGCATCATGTTCTGGCAGCTACCGCCAGGGAAGCCCGCCGCGGCATTGGCATCGAAGAAGCCGAGCAGGTCCTGGCGCAGCACCGCCGAGGGGGCCTGCTCGGGAGTCGTCTGCAGGGCGGAGATGGCGAAGTCGAGCAGTCCGTCGGTGTCGAAATCGAGCCACAGGGGGGTGCGCGA
This sequence comes from uncultured Gammaproteobacteria bacterium, assembly GCA_963736235.1. Classification (GTDB taxonomy): domain Bacteria; phylum Pseudomonadota; class Gammaproteobacteria; order Chromatiales; family Chromatiaceae; genus CAVORB01. The sequence continues at coordinate 39,900 of CAVTOR010000032.1, read as the reverse complement.
GCGCCCGGTGGGGTATTCGATCTCGCCGTAGCTCAGGGCGTCCTCTGCGAGGGTCCCGCCGTCGTTAATGTACAGGTTGTTGCGCCAGGCGTCGCTGATGACCGGATCGCTGCCGACCGCGCCGGCGCCGGCGCCGCAGACCTCGATCAGGTCCTGGTCGCCATCGTTGTCGAAGTCCGCCCAGGCCGCGCCATGGGTGTCGTCTGTGTAGTGATCGACGGCATTGATCACGGCGCTGTCGATGACGTTCGTGAAGCTGCCGTTGCCGTTGTTGCGATACAGGGCGCTTGGGGTGAACTGGTGCTTGCCCATCCACAGGTCGGGATCGCCGTCGGCGTCGTAGTCTCCCCAGGAAGCACCCCAGGTCTCACCGGGGCTGTCGATCACCGGCACGCCTCCGGCGGTGGCTTCCACAAACTGGTTGGCGCCGATGGCGGCTTGGGCCGCGATCGGCAGAAAGAGCAGGAGGGCGGATCCGGCAATGAGCCCATGACGGCGGGTGAGCTTGAGCAGCGATCTGCCCGCGGCATTCACGGCTGCCCTGCTGCGCCAAGCCCGGCTTAACATCGGTGAACGCCTCGGCATGTCCGGCTTGTCCGTCAGAGAACCGCCGCAGGAAGTTGAGATGGTCGACACGATTAACCTCATTCGGTCAGGTACCCGGTAACGTCCAGCACCAGATGCACCGCGAGGTTGGTGAAGTTGTAGACATTGAGATCGTAGTCACAGGTCGCTGCGGCCGGATCACACAGGGGTACCAGCACGCCGTTGGCCACGGCGGTGGCGTCTGACATGTAGTTGATGGTGGAGGCCGTCGGCTGGCTCTCACCATAGGGATAGAGAGTCAAGTAGCCGCTGGTGCCGCTGCCCAGTGGGCGCACGGCCGTGACGTTGACGAACACGCCCGTTGCCGCGGCGGGCACGCCGCAGTCGGCTTCTCCGCCCTGGCCGGTGATCAGGGCACCGGTCACGAAGAAGGGCACGGTCTCTCCAGGGGCGAGGCGATCCCCGGAGAAGGTGGAAAGCTGCGGGTCGGCGGTACGGGTGTCGACCGCACGGCACGGCGACACGGTGTGGATGACGTAGGGGCCACCCGCCTGGGCCGCGGGGTTGAAGGTGAACGAAGCCAGCAGGGTGCTGATGAATCCATATCGAGTCAGTGTGCGCATGTGTTTCTCCCAAAAGCTGATCAAGGCGCCGACGCGGCGAGGTATCCGGTGACATCGATCACCAGGTGCGCCGCGAGGCTGGTGTAGTTGTAGACGTTGAGATCGTAGTCACAGGTCGCTGCTGCCGGATCACACAGGGGCACCAGCACGCCGTTGGCCAAGGCGGTGATGTCTGCCGGGTAGTTGACGGTCGAGGCGAGCGGTCGGCTCTCGCCGTAAGGGTAGACCGTCAGATAGTTGCTGATCGCGCTGCCCTGCGGACGCACCGCCACGACGTTGGCGAACACACCGGTGGCCTCGGGGGGGATGCCGCAGATCGCCGCTCCACCCTGACCGTTGATCAGGTTTCCGGTGACGTAGAACGACACCGTCTCTCCGGGGGCCAGACGATCCCCAGAGAAGGTGGAAAGCTGCGGGTCGGCGCCGCGGGTGTCGACCACCCGGCAGGGAGAAACGGTGTAGACCTTCTGCCGCGGCAGCGCACCGCCGCTGTCGTCGTCGAGGATGATGGCCCTGGCATTCACCGTGTTAGTGTCGGCGCTGGTCAGTTGCAGACCAAAGCTCTCGTTGCTCTCCGGGGTCGTGTCGTTGGTGATTGGCACCGAGACGGTCTTCTGCGTTTGTCCCTGGGTATAGGTCAGCGTGCCGGCCGTGGTCGTGTAGTCGCTACCGGCCACGGCGCTGCCATTCTGGGTCTGGTAGCCGACGACCACCGATTCCCCGGCACCGGGCGCCGGCGAGAGATTGACGGTGAATACCGCCGTTCCGGCATTCTCCGTCACCGTCACGTCACCGGCGCTGAGGATTGAGCCGCCGGGGTCGCAGGATCCGAAGTCGGGTAGGCTCACCGCGTTGTCCATGAGTGCCCGATCCGACCCGGCGTACACCGGCAGGCTCGGTGAATTCAGCGTCAGGCATACCGCCGCTCCGGCCGGGAAACTGAAGTCGAGTCCGTCCTGGCCGGTGTTGGCGACGTTCATGACATAGCTCGGCGGCAGCACGTCGTTACTCTCGAAGGAGAAGGCCGTCATGGTAGTAAAGCCCTGATCCGAGGTCAGGGTGCCCTGGTAAGACAGCGTCTGACCGCCGGCAGTCACCCGCACGTGCCAGTCGTTGGTGCCGCAGTCGTTCCACACGAATACCGCCGACTCCGTGGCATTGTCGTAGGCCGGTTGACCGCACGCGGGCAGCGTGCCGCTGCTGTCGTCGTCAAGGATGGTGGCGCTGGCGTTCACGGTGTTGGTGTCAGCGCTGGTGAGATTCAAAGTGAAGCTCTCGCTGCTCTCGGGGGTGGTGTCGTTGGTGATCGGCACCGAGACCGTCTTCTGCGTTTGTCCCTGGGTATAGGTCAGCGTGCCGGCCATGGTCGTGTAGTCGCTGCCGGCCACGGCGCTGCCGTCCTGGGTCTGGTAGCTCACCACCACCGATTCCCCGGCACCGGGCGCGGGCGTGAGGTTGACGGTGAATCGTGCGGCACCTCCGCCTTCAGCAGCCGAGATATCGGGGACATCGAGGGTGTACGCAGGACCGGCGCACGGCCGCAGGCTCAGAAGGTCAAGCGCACCCTGGACCGGCCAACGCCCGACGCCAAACAGGACTCTGGTACCCACGGGAGCGTCCAGCGCAAGACACAGCGACGTGAGCCCTGTTGCATCGAAGTCGAACCCGTTGTCATTCGCAAACCATACGCCGAGCGAGAACTCGATTCTGTCTTCCATGCCCACATAGAGGGTGTCGTTGCCATCGAGCTGAAACCCGGCCACCGACGGGAAGGCGGCGTCCGCCTGGAGGCTGCCGCTGAAATAGCGCACGGCATCCTCGTTGCGTCCACCCTTTGCCCTGACGTGCCAAGTATCAGTTGGGCAGTCGCGCCACAGAAGCAGCGCCGGCCCGTATTCGTGATCGTAGACCGGCTCGCCGCATTCGTCACCCAGACCGGGGCTCGGCAGGGGTCCGACGGAGTCGAGGTTGACCGCCTCCAGGACGCCCGCAAGTCCACCCATACCCTCGGTGATGCGATAAAGGGCGTTCACTGGAACGTCAAAGTATGTGTCGATGACCCCACTCGGCCAGTGTACCGTGATCGTCTCGACCAGGGTGTTCTGCCCGAGACCGAAATGGATCCGCTTGTCGTCCTGGGACCAGCGATGGTACCCCCCCCCCTGCTCGCGCAACTGGGTCACGCCACCCGCCATCACGAACACCTGGGCGCCGAGGGCATCTCGGCTAGTGCTCGTCGCTACCAGATCAAGCTCGATCCAACGGTTCGAGTTCCCAACGTTACGGTAGAGTTTGACCGGACCGCCGACCCTGACAGGTTCAAGATTGAGACCGTTGGTCACGAAAAGATCGAGAAAGCCGTCAGCATCGAGGTCCGCCACCACCACAGAATCCCCGGCGCCCACGGCGTCACCCGACGAACCGCCAACCGGTCCCATAGCCCCGCCGGCGCTGGCGACCTCGACGAATGTTCCGTCTCCGAGGTTCTCGTACAGGCGATTGGCGATATTCGATGCGGCCGTCTGGCAGACGAAATACAGGTCCAGATCCATGTCGTTGTCGAAATCACCGACCCCTGCGCTGGCGCAGGACACGGCCTGATCCAATCCTCTCGTCGCCGCTTGATTGGTAAAGAATCCGTTCTCGTTCATCAGCAGAACCGGTTGCGCCGGCAGATCCCATTGGCTCTGGCCGGTATAACCCAGCTCGGAAAAGGAGGCACCGGACAGGCGTTCCACGATGATGTGGCCGCGCCAGTTGCGGACAGGATCGGGATACACCCGCACCTCCCAGCGCCCTGCTCCCATGTAGCCGATGTTCAAGCTCTGCGCGTTGGGATCCGCTTCCGCCAACCCATGGGTGGAACCATCGGCACTGTCGAGGGTGAACACACTATCCGGCGCTCTTGTCCCGGCGCTGCCGATGAGGATGTGGTTAGGATTGAACTGGACGGACTGGACGGTGATCTTTAGCTGATCGCCGCCGGCGAAATCGAACCCCACGTATGGCTTGGGCGCCGACACCTGAAAATTCGCCTCGATGCGATCAGGCGTCACCAGGTCCGCGCCATTTCTCCTGAGCACCCCCAACAACCCCACGATGTCGCTCTGCAGGTTGCCGTCGAAGTCCCCGGCAACGGTGTCCGTCAATGCCGGCACAGCCGGTAGAATCGATGTGATGTCGGCGAAGGGTGTGGCGCCATCCGACGTGGCATATGGGGAGATGTCGAACACGGACTTGATGCCGTCGGTGAACGCGCACAACACATCCGGCTTGCCATCCACGGACAGATCCGCCAGGTTGATCCATCCGCGCTGGCATTCGAATCCGGTTTGGAGGGTGCGGTTCCTGAATCCGACCAACGGCAGCTGTTCGTAGAGCTTGCCCCCATCGGGCCGACTGGACAAGACGTCCAGATACGCGTCTCCCGAGAAGTCCAACCAGTAGGCCCCTTGTCCCTCGTAGTCGACGAGCATGCCGTAGTACGCTGTCTGATCGACAAAGTAGCCGCCCTGATTCACCAGTAACTGCGCGTCGAAATTGATGCCGGTCGCGACGAAAAGGTCCTGGTCGCCGTCGTTGTCGAAGTCACCCCAGGTGCCCGCATGCTGATCCGCCCCGTATTCTCCGATCCAGGTATCGGACCTGTCGGCCGCCAAGGTGATATCGGAGAAGACCCCATTCCCCTCGTTCAGATACAGGTACGGACGGGATCTATGGCTGTTGTGCCAAAGATCCGTCCAGCCGTCGCCGTTCACATCGACGGCCGTTGCTCCCCAGGATTCGGTGACAGGAAAGGGACCGGCCGTCGCCGTAACATCCAGGAACTCGATAGCGAGCGCCGCCGGAGATAGCGCCAACGAGAGCGCGCAACTCACGCCGATCAAAGACTTCGTGATCGGTGTTTTGCTCCCGAAGTGAGGGCGATGACGGAAACAGTCGCAGAAGTCTTCGGTACCCATAAACGAACGATAGCCGATGATGCCTCTCGGGTGGGTTGAACTTGTCGGCTCGCAAGCCCGTATATGGGAGAGCACGCACCAGAATCCGGCAACCCTGACGGGGAGCGCTGGATCCTTGCGGCGTGGCGTATCAACAGACATGGCGCGTCCGAAACGAAGCAGGTCTCGGGACTGCACCCTTGGCCGGCATCGGGCTCGTTGATCCTAACGGAATGGGCAGCCGGCAGTCGATCGCTACGAACGATCGGCGGGGTGGCTTCCCTTCCCCTCTCGCCTTACTTGGCAATGGCATACAGGCCTCGTCGTCGAGGGTGCCGATGAGTCCGTATCGAGTCCGTGTGCGCATGTGTTCCTTTCCCAAAAACTGATCAGGGCGCTGGAACCGCGAGATACCCGGTAACATCGATCACCAAGTGCACCGCGAGGCTGGTGTGGTTGTAGACGTCGAGGTCATAGTCGCAGGTCGCCGCCGCCGGATCACACAGGGGAACCAGCACGCCGTTGGCCACGGCGGTGATGTCTGCTGAATAGTTGATGGCCGAGGAGAGCGGTCGGCTCCCGCCGGAGGGATAGAGCGCCAGATAGTTGCTCGTCGCGCTGCCTTGCGGAAGCACCGCCACGACGTTGGCGAACACGCCGGTGGCCTCTGGGGGGATGCCGCAATTCCCCGCTCCGCCCTGACCATTGATCAGGTTCGCGGTGACGAAGAACGACACGGTCTCTCCGGGTGCCAGACGATCCCCCGAGAAGGTGGAAAGCTGCGGGTCGGCGCCGCGGGTGTCGACCACCCGGCAGGGAGAAACCGTGTAGACCTTCTGCCGCGGCAGCGCACCGCCGCTGTCGTCATCGAGGATGGTGACGCTGGCCGTCACGGAGTTGGAGTCGGCGCTGGAAACATTCAGAGTGAAGCTCTCGCTGCTCTCCGCAACCGCGTCGTCCGTGATCGGCACCCAGACCGCCTTCTTCGTCTGGCCCTCCGTGAAGGTCAGCGTGCCCGAAACGGCCGTGTAGTCGCTGCCAGCCCGGGCGCTGCCGTTCTGCGTCTGGTAGCTCACCACCACCGACTCCCCGGGACGGGGCGCCGGCGAGAGGGTTACTGTGGACGGCGCGGCTCGCGCGCTCTCGTTGACGGACACGTTGCCGACGCGGAGCACGTAGCCGATGCTACCGCCCGTGCCCTCCGCCAGGTCGTGGATCTGGTCGACGGCGAGGCCGTTGAAGTTGTCGACCACCCCGCTCGGCCAGTGCACCTCGAGGTTGACCGTGGTGTTAGTTCCCAGGCCGAAATGGATCCGGCGAAAATTCTGGGCATCCCGATGCATCCCGTTGCCTTGCTCCCGGAGCTGTGTCTTGCCGTCTGGCGTATACGCGAATACCCGCGCGCCAATTCCATCGCGATTCGAAGCAACCCCATCTAGGTCCAACTCAATCCAATGATTACCGTTAGCGGTCACGTTCTTGAACAATTGTTGCCTGGCAGCGTACGAAAACGGGCGAAACGGCTGACCGTTGGTGACGAACAAGTCCAGTCTTCCGTCATGATCGTAGTCGGCAGTCAGCACCGCGTCGGTGCGGCCGTAGATATCGCCTCGCGCATCCCCGAGAAGATCGCCGGTGATGGCGGTGAAGTTTCCCAGACCATCGTTCTCGTAGAGTATGTTGTCGAGATTCGCGACGATGCCGCTGCATCCGGCGAAGACGTCAAGGTCACCGTCATTGTCGAAATCTCCGGCTACGGCGGAAGCGCAGGAGCTCTGCGGACCCGAAATCTTGCTCGAGGCATCCGTCAAAACCCCTGCCTGATCGGGAGTGAAAAGGACAGGTCTTCGGTTGGCTGGCTGCCCGACCGCGAAGGGCTGGTCCGCAATCAGGTCCGAGATCGTGCCGTCGGCCTCCACCACGATCTGCACTTCGCTCGAACTTTGGTCAGTTTCGAATCGAATGATCCAGCGCCCGTCCACGAAGCCGATGTAGACACCTCCCCCGGTGCTCGTTGCGATGCCATGATTGGCGACGTCAGCCGGGGAAAGGTCGAGTTGCACACGGTTCCTCCAGCCGTTGTAAGCGCTGATATCCGCGCTGGCTGGGGGATTAACGCCGTCGCTTCCGATAAACACCGAGTCAACCCTAGTCGCCCAGTCGAAGTCGATCCGGAGCCCACCCTCGGCGCGGAAGGATAGCGCTGCACTGGTTCCAGGGGCCGCATTGAAACGTGCGTGAAGCGTTCTCTGCCCCACCTGATCAACGACCGTTTGGCCGAACGACGCGCGTACGCCGAACAAGTCGTCACGCAAGTCACCGTCGAAGTCGCCGACGGCAAGATCCGAGATTCCAGTGGAAAAAAGAACCCCGCCAATTTGGCTCTCCAGGTCCCTGAAAGGCAACTGACTCGTGTCCCACACCCGAGTGACCGAGCCCTGGTCGGCACAGATGACATCCAAGGAATCATCACCGGAGAGCTCTGCCATGACTGCGTATCGGCAGAAAGCCGACGCCGCATAGTTCACCCCAGTCTCTTCCGCGTACCTGAACAGGGGTGCCCCGCCGGACGAGACGGTTTGCTCGAACACGGCCGTCGGCGAAAAGGGCTCGTCGTAATCGACGATCGCCGTGATCATTACGTCGAGATCGCCGTCCCTGTCGTAGTCCAGCCACAAGGGCATCCGACGACCAAATGGATTGCAGTTGCCGGCTTGTGTGCAGATTGAGCTGTCGAACGGGTACTCGAATCCCAACTCCGACATCTGATCTTTGAACGCACCTAGTCCGTCATTGACCCAGAAAAGATTTTCCCAAGTGAGGTCCGAGACTTCCAGCACATCGTCGTCGCCGTCGTTATCGAAATCCGCCCATGCCCTTCCATGGCTGTCCGTACGTTCCTCGAAGACATCGAGGATTCCCCAGGGTTCGTCGGAACCCTCGATGAACTCCACAAAGGTACCGTCTCCTCGATTGCGGTAGACGACGGTCGGCGTGAATTGATGCTTGTCAAGCCAAATGTCGGGGAAACCGTCACCGTTTACGTCCGCCCAAGCGGCTCCGACCGATTCGCCAGTGTCGGCAATTCCCGCTGTCGATGTCACGTCTTCAAACCGCATCTCGGCGGCGGCAATCGATGTGAAGGCTATCGACAGAGCCGCAAGAATCCTGCAGCGCAGTGAAGCCGTGGAAATTATTGGCATCGATTCATCCTTTTTTTTCGTTTCGGCACATGCTATCGATTTCCGCCCTCGGGATGAAGGTTTCCGTCGGGTCCGCCGGCATCTGGCTGCGATAAACGGCCTATGTTCGATTTTCGATATTCGACGCGAATTCAGTCTCTCGTTAGCAGTTGCCGACAACCGCTATTGCCCGACCGCGGCAGGAGCGGGACGAACCCGAACGCCCTCGCCTTGCCGCTCCCGCTGAACTTCGGCGGAGACCCCGAGCGGGAGGTCAGCGACGATGAGCACGACCAGCCCCCTGCGCATCGTTGCGTGAAAGCCATCCTTGGCAGGGGTTGAAGTCAGGGCAGCGGCTCCCAGTCACAACTTGCCAAGCCATATGTCTTGTTCAGCGTCTGGATCATCTCGCGCACAGTCCAGGCGATGCCGGATGCGGTCGGATGGTCGGCGTTGTCGCCCAGGAACCGCTTGAGCTTGTCGAGCATCCTGAACAGCCCAGTGACCGCATAAGGCATCTTGCCCGCTTTTCCAGACTCCAGTCGATCTAGGTTGGGACGGATGTTGTAGTGAACAAGGTTGTCGCGCCGAGCCGGAAGCAGCAGGCCTTCCTCCACCAGGCTGTCCAGCCCTGCCCGCGCTTCCTCGAGCTGCGCCACCAGTGGCATCCCATCCGTGCGCCAGGACCAGACTTTGAGCCGGTAGTCATACTCGCTCGCTTCGCGGCGGCAATCGTAGACAGACGTTTCCGCGACCCTAGCGGTGCAGAACGCTCGGGTATCGCCCTGGTTACAGGTCTCGTAAGCGGAATAACACCGTGTCCGGCGTCAGGTTCTCGAACTCGACCCCGTCCCACCACACGCCGGACTGAAAGCTGGAGAAAGGCTGCAGCTCAATTGCGCCGAAGACGTTTCCGGCATTGTCGGTCCACATGCCGTAGGCGTTGTAGTCGCCGACCGATGGCATGGGGAAGCTTTGCATGACGACCATCTGCGGCAAACGCTTGTCCTCCAGAACGATGCCGGTTTCTTCCGTCCAGCTGAAATACTCCTGGTCAATGACGCCGACGACCTCCTCGTCATCGCTATAGCCCTGGACCCAACAGCTCTTAGCGTCCGGGGAGATGTCCCGTGTGCCGCCGAGCGGGGTCCAAATCATGCAATGTTCGTAGTCCGCGGTGATGCGGGTTCCGGCAATGTGCCCGTGGCTGTTCACGGCGAAAGCGTAAAGTCGTTCCAGCGTAGCGGTGTAGAGCGACCCGCGTGATACGGCCTCGGGTTCGACCGTCAGCAGGGCGTGAGCGGGTGCTGCGATGGTAAGCGCGGCGATTGCCGCGACAAGCTTCGTCATGGTGCTTTCCTCTTCGTATCGGTGTCTGCATGGTTCTTTCTTTTTTTGAATCACCGCTCTGGCTCTTCCTCGCGGCTTGCCAGCCGCAATGGAAGGCCATGCGCGTTGAGGTCCCTGCGCAGCGCATCGAGAGTGGCATCGAACATCTTAAGCGTGGACTTGCGGGGTGTCCCTGTGCCAAATCAAACCGAAGGGGGCTCGGCCTATCTGCACGGCACATCCGCTGGGATTGAGTGGAATCTGACCGCGCGCATCAGGCCCTACACTGTGGCCCCTTCGTATCGCGCTGGTCTACACCGGCTACCTGATCGACGCTGCGCTGGCTCTCGGGTCGCCGCACCTGATCCGTTTGATCGGCCACGAGCTTCGCACGCTGGTCATCGGCAGCCTGGTGTGCCGCTCGGCATGCTGGCGTTCGCGCTCCCTGGAAATCTGCTGGGGTACTTATCGATGCCGGTGTTGGCGGTCGGAATGTTCACGCTGCACAGCGTGCTCTCGGCCTTCCTGAACCACCTGGGACGCATCTCTCAGGTTTTCTTCGCCAGCAGGTCGGTTGAGCACAGATCGACTGCTCCAATCAGACGGAGTGACGAGCCAGCGCCGAACAAAACGATCACGGGCGACACACGCCGAGCACACGCGGCGCGTAGCCGCGCACGTCGGTGCCTCACCTTAATCCATGCCGCTGGCGGTTGCGGTCCTCCTGCGCCTTGAACTGATGGAACCGGGGCAGGAACTTGTCCCAGTCGATGATGTGGGAGTCGATCTCGGGACCGTCGATGCAGGCGTGCTTGCGCACCAAGCGCCCCTCCTGCATCACCGGCACCATGCAGGCGCCGCACATGCCGGTGGCGTCCACCATGATGGAGTTGAGGCTGGCTACGGTGCGCACCCCGTAGCCCTTGGTGAGGTCGCTGACGGCGCGCATCATCAGCGGCGGCCCGATGGTCACGACCTCCCCGAGCTCGCGACCGGCACCGGAGTTCGCCTGTTCGAGCATCTCCCCCAGAGGACCGGTAACGAAACCCTCGACGCCGAAGCTGCCGTCGTTGCTGGTGTAGACCACGTCCAGCAGTTCCGGATACTCGGCCTGCAGCAGCCCGATGCGTTCACCCTCGCCGGTCCAGAACTTGAGCTTGTCGGTGCGGAAGCCAGCGATCAGGGTCACGTGATTACCCATGCGCAGGTGCTCGCGCATGATCGGGTACACGGGCGGCAGGCCGACGCCGCCGGCGGTGAAGACAACGGTCTCGCCGTTCTCGTATCGGTGCAGCTGGCTCGGCAGGCCCAGCGGGCCGGCGATGCCGGCGAAGGCGTCGCCCACGACCATCCGGTTCATCATCATCGAGCTGCTGCCGAGACCTTGGATGACCAGGTCGATGGTGCCGGCCTCGGCGTCCCAGTCGGCCAGGGTCAGCGGGATCAACTCGCCTTGCTCCCAGGCGAGGACCCTCACGAACTGACCGGCTTTCGCCGCCTTGGCGACCAGCGGCGACCGGACCACGAACTCGACGATGCCCTCGGCCAGATCGATCTTCTCGACGATCGTCTGGGTTGCCTGGCCGAGCTTGGTGTAACGCTCGGCGCTGGCGACCAGGGATTTGATCTCGCTCAGGGAGAAGGGGATCTCGCCCGCGATCTCACGGGCGGCAGCCTGCCCGTCGCCGGCGGCCTTGATCGCCGTCGAGCCGCCGCGGTTGGCGTCGCCGCCCGTGTAGACGCCGTCCACCGAGGTCTCGTGGGTGCCAGGGCGAATCTCGATGGTGCCCCACTTGCTGGTCTTGAGGTCCGGCTCGGCGTCCTTGACTATGGGGTTCGAGGCATTGCCGAGCGCCATGATGACCAGGTCGACCCGCATCTCCTCGGTCTCGCCGGTGACCAGCGGACTGCGCCTTCCGGATACGTCTGGCTCACCCAGCTCCATGATGTCCAGCACGGCGTGGGTGACGAAGTGAGTCTTGTCGCTGCCGATGAACTCCCGCGGCGCCCGGAGCGCCTTGAGCTGGATGCCCTCCTCCAGGGCATGGTGCAGCTCTTCCACCCGGACCGGCATCTCGTTCTGGGTGCGACGGTAGACGATGGTCACCTTGCCCCCAAGACGCCGGGCCGTGCGCGCCGCGTCCATCGCGGTATTGCCACCGCCGATGACGATCACCTCCTTGTCACGGGTCTCCGGCAGCGGCGTCTCGTAACCCTCCTTGTGGCCCTGCATCAGGTTGACGCGGGTGAGGAACTCGTTCGCCGACAGGACGCCGAGCAGGTGCTCGCCCGGCACGTTCATGAACCGCGGCAGCCCGGCGCCGGTGCCGATGAAGATCTTCCAGAATCCGGCTCGCTTCAGGGCCTCGAGCGTGGCGGTCTTGCCGACGATGAAGTTGGTCACGAACTTTCCGCCCATCCTGGTGATCTTCGCCACCACGTCGTCGATCAGCTCGTTGGGCAGGCGAAATTCGGGAATGCCGTAACGCAAAACGCCGCCAAGCGCGTGAAATGCCTCGAACACGGTGACCGGATAGCCCTCCTTCGCAAGCAGATAGGCGTTGATCAGGCCCGCGGGGCCGGAGCCGACGATGGCGATGGGCGGCCTGTCCGCCTTGGCCCAAGGGTTGACCGAGTCCTGGAGCACGAAGGTCGCCTCCGGATTGAGGACCTTCTCGCTCTGGGGCAGGTACCACTCCAACTGCCCGATCTCGATCGGGCGCGCGTTGTGGGTGCAGACCCCCTGACACTGGATCTCCTGCGGGCACACGCGGCCGGTGACGTTGGGCAGCGGGTTGGATTCCTTGATCAGCTGCAGGGCCTGCTTGAACTTGCCCTCGCCCATTAGATGGAGGACCTGGGGGATGTGGATCTTGACCGGGCATCCCCCCTTGTTCTCCCCGCGGTCCATCACCGGGAGACCGATCTCGCAGGGGCGGTCGTCGCACTGCTTGTCGCGCAGCACCTCCAGCCAGACCAGCAGCTCCACTTCGCGAAAGTCGTAGCCGAGCCCCAGGTATCCGAGGTAGCCCTGGTTGACCAGGTCGAAGTCCTTGGCCCTTTCCTCGGGCGGGCGGATGTAGGGCGGGATGCTGTTTTCCCCCGGCCAACCCTGGGAGAGCCCTCGGAACATCGGGTAGCGGTCGGACAGATGCTCGTCGATCGCGCGGATGAACTTGCGTTTGAACTTGAGCGGAATGTTCCAGAGGAACCGCTGCAGCAGGGCGCTCATGTCGTCCCCGCGGAGCAGCAGATTCCAGAGCATCTTGGTAAAGGCCCCGCTCAGCTCCTCCTGCTGAAACTCCCAGGCAATCGCGTTGGTGCCCTCGGCGATGAACACCTGACGAAAGAACTGCGGGTCATTGACCAGACGCCTTTGCAACAGGCCGATCTGCTTCTGGAACAGCTCGACGGCCTCGCTGTGCTCCAGCGCCCGGATCTCCTGCCTGGCGTCCTCGATGCGGTGCCGGCTGGCCTCGATCTCGCGACTCGCCTGATAATAGTGCTGCACGTCGCCCTGGTCATAGGGACAGGGCGGAGGCGAGCTCACCCCAATTCCGACCCTTTTGGACGGTTCGTCGAAAGGTTGTGACATGGCGCTACCTCGTTTTCCTTAGATGGCTCGAACCTCGCACGGAAGACCTTAGGCCGGCCGGTGGAAGCGGATGATCTCCGCATCGCAGTCGTCGGCCACCCGGGATGCGCGATGGATCAGGTCCGCCGTCAGCTCGATTCTGTCGAGCACGCCGGGGATCACCCGGCTCACCTCTTTCGGCTCTCCCGCAACCATGATCTTGGTCTTCTCAAACAGCTCGCTGAGATCCTGATAGCAGGTCTTGCAGTTGGTGCACTTTGGCATGTCACCAGCGGCGATCTCCACCAAGGGCTGGGTTGCGGCTCCATCCGCAATCGAGGGCATCTCCTGCGACTTGGTCTGCGCAGCGATGCTGGCCAGGGGCACGGTGGCGGTGTTCGCAACGGCCGGGGCGCCGGACACAGAGGCGAGCTCGGCCATTCCGCGGGCGATCGAGTCGATGGAATGCTCACGCTCCGTGTTCGACTGCTGACACCTCTGCTGCCATGTTTCCAGCTCCTGGCGGTGGGTCGCCTGCAGGCGGTCCACGTGCAGCCCGCTCAGATACTCAAGCATGCGCCAATTCCTGCGCCGCTCCTCGGTCAGGTCGATGATGGCCGGGGAGACCGCCAGCTTGACCAGCCGCTTGTCCTCGTCCGCGGACCAGATGAAGGGAACCTTGCCGTGACGCGCCTCCGGGGTAAGGTCGATGTACTCGTGCACCGGCACCGGTTGCCCTTCACCGTTCACCGGATGGAAATGCTTCTGGAAGCGTCCTTCGTCCACCGCGAAGTCCGCTGGCGTGAAGGGGATCTCCTTGAGCTGGGGATTACCCTGGGAATCCACGTACTCCAGGGTCGTCATGACCCAGTCCTTGCCGATGTCGGGGTTGCCCTCGAGCGTGAAACGCTCGGCCAGGGTGTCGCCTCGCCTCGGGTCGTGCACGAAGACCGGGCTCATCCGGCTGTCTACCGCCAGACGGGCGCGGCGGCTGCCCGCATCGTCCGCGATGCCGTGCTCGGACTGACAGGTGGTGTAGGTGTCGAGCACCGCCGGTGACTCGTTGTAGGTCAGGAACTCCATGACGTTCTTCATGAAGTGCCCCTGCAGGGCGGCGTTGGTCTGGATTACCAATACCCGCGGGTGGAAGGCGGCGATCAGCCCCAGCTCCTTGCGGTCCTCCTGCTTGCCGATGTGCGCGACGCCGAAGCGGGTCAAGTCCGAGTCCTGGGCCGTGAAGCTCGCCGTGGACGTCTGACCGCCGGTGTTGGAGTAGGCGCCCGTGTTGAGCACCACCACCTTGATCGGGGTGTCGGTGACCAGCAGCCGCGACAGGGCGCCGAAGCCGATATCGTAGGTCGCGCCGTCCCCGCCCATGCTGATGACGGCAGGCAGCAGGGCTCGCTCCTCCTCGGAGAACTGGCTCCAGTGGAAGTAGCGGAAGAACCGGTCGTGGATCTCCGGGTTGTAGTGATCCTCCAGGTCCAGCTTGGCGGTGCGCAGGGCGCGGAAGTCGTCCACCGCCGTGGCGCAGATGCCTTCGAAGATGCCCTTTGCCAGGGGTGCGGCATCCTGAAACAGGCTGTTCACCCAGGGATCCGTGTAGGGGTTGTAGGGAAAGGTCGAGGCATAGACGCTGCTGCACCCCGTGGCGTTGGCGAAGGCCGCGCCCGCCGGGCCGTTCCCCGTGGGTCCCCCCTCGAACTGGTACAGGCGCCGCTCCAGGGTCTCGACCGTCTCCCGCATGCGCTGTAGCCGGTCCGGGTCGTGGTCGTCGTGCTTCACCCTGCCCATCTTGTCGTTGAGGCCGTCGATCAGGCCCTCCAGCTCGCGAATGTGGTCCCTGCGTTTTTTCTGGTGGATGGCCCGGTTGGCGGCGGTGAGCAGGCGAATCGCGGTCACCTCGCCACAGCCTCGGCAGGCACCGTGACCGCCGGTCATGGCATAGTAGTTGTCGTGGTCCAGGATCAGGCGCTTGGTGTCGCCGCCGGGGCTGACCGCGTTCTCATGGAAACGCGCGGCGGTGTTCGGCAAGCGGCTCAGGGCCTCGAAACGGGTCTGCAGCTCGCGCAGGACCTGGGAGCTCTGGCGCCGGGCGCTGAGCGCCCCGGGTCCGCAGACATCGACGCACTCCAGGCAGCCGCTGCACTTCCAGGGATCGATATTGACCGAGTAGAGGCCGCCGGTACCCGGGACCTTCCCCTCCATGGCATCGAAGAAGGGCCGCGTCTTGGCCACCGGATAGAGGGTCAGGCCCTCGAGCATCTTCTCGAAGCCGCGCCGCAGGGATGCGTTTTCCGTGTCGATGTCCGCGACGGCCTCCGCGGCGATCTCGTGCAGGGGCTTGGGGTCCTTGCTCGGCAGCCTGCGGTAGGCGTCGCGAATCGTCTTGGTCAGCGGGAAGACATAGCTCGACATGAGCGTCTTTTGCTGCGCGGTCACGTCAAGCCTGGAGATGGCGCCGAGCAGCAGGTCGTGGATCTCGTGCACCGTGTTCGGGATGGCCGCATCCGGACAGACCATGGCGCATTCCATGCAGCCGGTGCACAGGTGCGCCGTGTACTCCGGCACCGTAAGCCGGAACAGGCCCTTGTCTCTCCAGGCGGCGCTCGCCACTGGCATGAAGAGCCCCGTGCCTGGAAGGACCGGGGCCTCGGCAATGGTGCCGTCCGAGAAACGATCCGCCAAAACCTCGTTGTAGTACTCCCGCTCGAAGACCCCGCAGGTTGGTGCGCCGCAGGCCGACTTCACCATGGCGGCGGAGACCGCCACGCCGGGGCCGCCATCCACCGCCGCGAGCCGCTCCGCCTCGGCGAAGGCCGGATCGCGGTAGTCGACCCGCCGCGTGGCCTCCAGCCCTTCTCGGATGACGGCCATGTTGCTCTCGACCACCGCGTCGCCCTTGGCCCCGAACTTCTTGGTGACCTGGCGGCGCACCTTGTCCAAGAGCGTATCGATAGGGGCATCCGCGGCGATCCGGTCCACGTGGCCGCAAACGGCGCCGATGAAGGCGATGCCCATCATCCGGATCTCCAGGTCCGGGGCGGGCGCGTGCTTCTTGGCCACGCCGAAGGCATCGACGATGTAGAGCTTGATTCTTCGGTCCCGAATGGTCCGTCGGGCGTGGGCCGGCAACTCTTTCCACACCTCGATCGGGGTGTGGTGCGACTGCATGATCAGGGTGCCATCTTCCGCCAAGCCGCGCAGGGCGCTGGTGTGACTGAACACCTTGTGATCCGGAGAGACGACGATCTCGACGTCCTCGAGCTCGGCGTTCGTGATCTTGATCGGCTCGGGGCTCAGGGAAATGTAGAAGTTCGTCGGGGCGCCACTCTTCTCGGAGCCGTACTTGGGGGCCGACTTGGAATGCATGCCGAGCAATCCCGCCAAGATGTCGGTGAGGAGTTTACCCGTGGCGATGGTGCCGTAACCGCCAACCGAATGGAACCGCAGCCGGAAGGCTCCGGGCGGCAGGAGGCTCGGGTTTTCTTCCGTCTCGAACGCCATGAACTCCGTCTCCGGGTAGGCCGCCCGCAGCCTGTCCTGCAGCTCGGCGACCCGTGGCGACGGGTCCTTCGCGAAGAACTGGGAGCCCAGGTAGAAGAATGGCACGTTGAGCGCGCTGTCCATGTTCTTGAAGGCAGCAATCAGGTGACGGGGCTGCAGATCATGGGCGCCCAGACCGAAGATGCCAGTGCTGATCTTGGGCAGGCTGTTGATCGGTGGGATTCCCTGGTGGCGGATCAGATCGCCATTCTCTCGTGCCTTGAACAGGGCCTGGGTGACCAGGTTGGTCAGGGCGGTGACGTCCGAGCGCTCCAGCACGGTCACCGCCTTCTTCCCGGCCAGGGCCGCGACGACGTCTCCCTCCGGGAAGGGCTGCAACAGCTTGATGGAGACGACGCCTACCTTTTTCCCCTGTCCCCGCAGGTAGGAGGCCACCGCCTCGGCGTCGTCCGTCACGGAGCCCAGGCCAACGATGACGTGATCGGCGTCGTCGGCCAGGAAGCTCCTTACCGGCGAATAGAAGCGCCCGGTGAATGCTCCGTATTCCACCATCGCCTGCCTGACGAAGCGCGGCACCTCGTTGGCGAAGTGCGTCTTGTGATCGACGGAACCGGCCTGGAAATCCGGCTGATTCTGCACCCCACCGGTGAGACCGGGGTTGTTGACGTCGACCAGCGCGGGCACCAGCTGGCGGGTCCCTCGTTCGTGGGCATTGAGCCACTGGCGGCGCCATTGCCCGCGCAGCTCGTCGGGTATCCAGTGCAGGGTCTGTGGGATCATGGCGCCCGCATTGTCCCCTTCGATTTCATCACCGCGGGCGTCGACAAATGCCCGCAGCGCCTCCAGATCGCCGGACACGATATCCCCTTGATGCCGGACCAGGTACTGCTCCAGCTGGCAGACCCGACCCTTGGCGCCGTGCAGCATCTCCTGGGCCACCGTCGGCGCCTTGATCCTGCCCGCCGGATCGCCCAGGAACTCGTTCAGCAGCTCGGGCTCCGGCAGGCGGGCCTCGCTCTGCATGTGACTGGTCGCGAAACCGTCCATTGCATTGGCTACCGGGATCAGCGACAAAGCGCTGACCCGGTAGGCAATCGCGGCCAGATCGGCGGCCTCCTGGGGATTGCTGCCAAATAGGACCGTGTAACCCGAGGGCAGCAGCGCGTACACGTCGTCGTGCCCCGCCATGACGTTCAGGGAGTGCTTGGAGACGACGCGCGCGGCGATCTGCAGCACAAAGCCGCCGATCTTTTTCCCCACGGTCACGTAGTGGGATTCCAGCCCGTAGAGGATTCCCTGGCTCGACGAGGCGTTGGAGATGTACTTGCCGCCCGTCAACGCCGCCCCCATGGCGCCGCTCTGGGCCGAATGTTCTCCCTCGGGCTCGAAGAAGAAGGGATGCTTGCCCCAGACGTTGCAGCCACCCCGCGCGCGAAAGGCCTCGAACAGCTCCGAGATCTCGGTGGACGGCGTGATCGGGTAGCCAATGACCCCACCGCACACGTGCCCCATGACATGAGCCACCGCCCCGTTGCCGTGGATCACGGTCTCGATGCCGGGGTACTTGAAATCGCCGCGCGGTGCGGCGTCGTCGGATGCATCCAGGGAAACGAGCGCGGGTCCCGGCGTATCGACCGATTCGCTCTCTGCATCAATCGGTTGCAACTGCTGCATCGTCATCCTTCACGTCCTCCTGAAACTATACTGTTTGGCGCCAGAACAGCGCCTTTTTCGTGGCGAAAATATCCTGCAAACGATGGCACGCATTTATTACCGTTCGATGTCAGCGGACCGCGTGATACCGGCGACCGCGCGCGAGGGAAAATACGTGCCCACTGTCAAGGTTGTCTCCCCGCGCGGAGCGATCGGTAACGAAAGCGTCGCCTATCCCTGCTTGGGTGCCGTCGTGATTTGCCGCTTTTCAGGGGGCCATGTCCACTTCGGCGGGCTTTTCTTGCCTGTGCCGAAGTGCAGTCAGTTGTGACAACGGAGTTTCCCCCAGGATTCCCCCTAGGGAGGGGACGCTCTGGCTCGAAATCCAGGCTGATTGTGCTTGTTGGTGCCCGGGGCGGGACTCGAACCCGCATGGCCAAAGGCCGAGGGATTTTAAGTCCCTTGCGTCTACCGATTTCGCCACCCGGGCGGGCGTGTTGGACGGCGTATCGCCATGAAGATGACGGATACCGCTTACCGGTCAGGCGGGACGAACCACGGAGGAAGAAATGGAGGCTGAGCCCGGAATCGAACCGAGGTACACGGCTTTGCAGGCCGCTGCATAACCACTCTGCCACTCAGCCTAAGGGCGCAAAGTATATTGGCGACCCAGGTGTTTGTCACGTTTCGGCGAGTGCGGTCAGGCCGGTGGCCCGGGACTCCAATCGTCACCGAAGGAGTACGTCACCGCCACTGCTGCCAGAGGTTGACCTCGACAACGAAGCAGACGCATTGAAGCAGCTATGCGGGCAGGCGGTCCAGAACGCCGTACAGGGCCTGATTGATGCGCTGGTAATCAGCGTTGCCGGCGGCCAGCATTCGCTCGGCGCTCTGAACGTAAGGCGCCTCCTCGATCTCATCGCCGCAGTTGTCGACAATATCCCTTACGCTTCCGGGCGTGGACTCCAGGTGGAATTGAAGCCCGAGCACCCTGCCCCGATGCAGGAAAGCCTGGTTTTCACAGGCCTCGCTGGAGGCGAGATGGACCGAACCCGGCGGCAAGTCGAAGGTGTCCCCATGCCAATGAAACACCTCGAGGCGCTCCGGCAGGAAACCGAGGGCGTCCGAGCGCCGACCGGCGTCGGTCAGCGCGATCGGATACCAGCCGATCTCCTTCCGGTGGTTGCGATAAACACGGGCCCCAAGCGCCTCGGCGATGAGCTGGGCACCCAGACAGACGCCGATGACGGCCTTACCACTATCGACGGCGGCTCCAATGAACCGCTTCTCGTCCCTTAGCCAGGGATGCGCGTCGACATCCTGCACGCCCATCGGACCCCCCATGACGACGAGCCGATCGTAGTCCGATTGACCCGGCAATGCAGCCTTCTCGTAGAGCGGCAGAACGGTCAGCGAATGACCGTTGGCGGCAGCCCAATCGGCGATCGCGGCGGGGCCTTCGAAAGGAACATGCTGCAGACAGAGGATTCGCATGGTCGATAGCCTCGCGTAGGTTCTCCTGGCTCTTGTTCGCTGCCGGTGGGACTCAGCAACCCGGGCTCTCGAGGTCCAGTCCCGCGCGCCCGCCGAGCAGCGCGTTGGCGCGGAACAGTCCGATCAAGGTTTTGGCATCCTGTATGGTGCCATCGACACACCAGTCGAGAACCTGCGTCAGGGGGAGCCAGTGGATCTCGATGACCTCATCCCGCTCGTGCTCATGGCCGGCTTGTTGCAGCCCGCGGGCAAGGTAGAGATGAATGACCTCGGTGAACACCCCTGGTGAGCTAATCATTGGGCCGAGGTCGGTCCAGTCCTCCGCGACCACGCCGGCCTCCTCTTCCAGTTCCCGGCGGGCCGTGACGAAGGGCCCTTCCCCAAGATCAATCTTGCCGGCGGGGAGCTCCCAGAGCCAGCCGCCTCCGGCATGTCGGTACTGCCGCAGGAGGCAGACCCGACCGTCCCCGTCCAAGGCAACCGCCGCGGCACCGCCCGGATGGCGGATGATCTCGAGCTCGACCAGCTGACCGTTGGGGAGCTCGACCTCCTCTACCCCGACGTCGATGACCTTGCCCAGAAAGACTTGCCGGCGCCCCTTGAGCCTGCTTTCCGCCATTCGCTGTTCTCCGCCACCTGGATGCCCGTACGAGAGGCAACTAAACTACCGGCCTTGGCGTGGCCAAACAACCCGCGCGATCTCCTAACCCCGGAGGCGAGACCTTGGCGCAAGACGACCTGACAATCGCCCTGACCTTTGGCGCCTACTTCGCCGTCGTGCTCTTCATCGGTTGGTACGCCTATCGCCAGACCGCCGATCTCTCGGACTTCATCCTCGGCGGGCGCCGCCTTGGCGGCGGCGTGGCGGCGCTCAGCGCCAGCGCCTCCGACATGAGTGGCTGGCTGCTGCTCGGGCTGCCGGGTTTCGCCTACGCGTCGGGACTGGAATCCGTCTGGCTGGCCGGTGGCCTGCTCGCCGGCACCTGGTTCAACTGGCGCCTGCTGGCGGTGCGGCTGCGGGTGTTCAGCGAGGCCTACGGCGACTCCCTCACCCTGCCGGAATACTTCGCCAACCGCTTCGGCGACGACAGCGGATGGCTGCGCGGCATCTGCGCCTTCTTTATTCTGCTCTTTTTCCTTATCTACACCGGCTCCGGACTCGCCGCTGGCGGCAAGCTGTTCGCGTCCGTCTTCGGCCTGCCCTACCTTTGGGCGGTCGCCGCGGGAGCGCTGGCAATCCTGATCTACACCGCCGTGGGCGGCTTTCTGGCCGTCTCCTGGACCGATGTCATCCAAGGTCTGCTGATGGCGGTCGCCCTGGTGGCCGCGCCCATCGCGGCATTCTCGCAAGCGGGTGGCCTTGGCGTCGGATTGGCTCGCATCGAATCGATCGACCCCAACCTGCTGACCCTCTTCACCGGGGCCGACGGCCAGGCCCTGGGCATCGTTGGCATCATCTCTCTCGCCGCCTGGGGGCTCGGTTACTTCGGCCAACCGCACATCCTGGCGAGATTCCAGGCCATCCGCTCCCCGGCGGAAGTGACGGGCGCGCGGCGCATCGCCGTTTCCTGGGTGGCGATCACCCTCGTCGGCGCCATGCTCTCGGGACTCGCCGGGATCCTGATTCTCGATCCGCCGCTCGCAGGAGGCGATCGCGAAAAGGTCTTCATCCAGCTCGTGGGTCTGCTCTTTCATCCGGTGATCGCCGGGATCTGTCTGGCGGCGATACTGGCCGCAATCATGAGTACCGCCGACTCCCAGCTGCTGGTGTCTTCATCCGCCTTCACCGAGGACTTCTACCGCACCGTGCTGCGACGCGCAGCGGGGCCGCGCGAGTTGGTGGCCGTCGGGCGCGCCTCCGTCGTGGTGCTCTCCGGGCTCGCCTTTCTGCTCGCCATGGACCCGGACACGCTGATTCTCGATCTCGTCAGCTACGCCTGGGCCGGCTTCGGTGCCGCATTCGGCCCGGCTCTGATCCTGTCGCTGTACTGGCCGCGCATGACGCGGCGCGGAGCGCTCGCCGGGGTCTTGACCGGTGGGGTCACGGTCGTGGTGTGGAAGCAGCTCGAAGGCGGCCTGTTCGATCTCTACGAGATCGTCCCGGGATTCCTGCTGTCCCTGCTGGCCATCTGGATCTTCAGCCTGACGGACGGGGCCGCCCGCCGTGAGGGACTGGAGAGGGAGTTCGCCCGCGCCGAGAATCTGCTGCCCTGATCAAGCGCATACACGCGGCATAAGGTAAACACAGATCAAGACAGCGCTTCCCGCGGCACATGGATCTAACGCCATTTTCAAGCGCGTAAGTCTCTGAAAGTCAGAAACCATTACCTGGCCGACGGATGCTTGAGCGCTCCCTCGTTCTGCGGGAGACGGGTGCTTTGTTGATCACTTACAACCGTACTTGCGAGTGTGGATACACGCGGGAGAAGAATGTAACGAATAACGTGAAGCCAACGGCGGCTCGGGAAGCCATGAACGCAACCTGCTCGTCACGCCGCCCGGTTGTCCAATCCACTGAGCCTATCGAGCGTGTCCGGATACTTCCGTACCATCAAGATCAGGGCTGCGGCTTGCGCGTTCGGCCGCGCCCGCCCCTGTTCCCAGTTCTCCAGCGTGCGGGTCGATACTCGCAATCTGCGGGCAAAGACCGCCCGCGACACATTCATCCGCTCCCGAGTGTCGCGGATCGATTCGGCGTCGACCTTGAGTGGCGGGAGATCGTCGGCCTCGATTGAACGAAGTGTGATCTTCCCCTTGCGGTGCTGCTCCATGGACTCGACGCCGTCCATGAGCTCGTCGAACAAGCTACGCTTTTCGGTCATCGCTTTTTCTCCTGAGGGCCAACTCGGCTTGGATTGCTTTCTTCAACGCTTTTTTCTCCTCTTGGCTCAGATCCACAGCTTCATCTTTCCCGTCGATCGAAAAGAACCAGATCTGACGATCCGCGGTAAGGTAGTACTAGATGATCCGTAGACCACCCCGCTTGCCCTTTCCGCGTCTTGGATCCTCCCATCTGAGCTTCCGAAACCCCCCCGTGCCTGGCATGACATCGCCGGCCTCCGGCGAGCTCAGCAACAGGCGTTGGAGGGCTCTGTAGCTTTCGTCGTCCAGGTAGGTAGGCAGTAGGCGCGTAAAGACTGGAGTTTCGAAGAAGACGAGCTTCATGGGCAGAAGTATACGTTATCTGCGTATAATCTGAGAATGCTGATCAAGCCTGCGCCCCCTGCCGCTCTCGCACCGCTGTTACCGCGCCAAGCGTGAGACATTGAGATGACGATCCAGGGCGAAAAGCCATCGTTGCTGCGACAAATTGCCGCCGCGGAAGCGGAGTTCGCAGAACTCAAGGAGCGTGAGAAGAAGCTCATCGCGCGGCTGCAGTCCCTGCGAGCGGAGTTCACCACCCAACGCGTCTCCGTCGATTCCGACGCAGCGCCTGGAGGGGCCGAGACGCAGGTGGGTAACGCACCCCCGTTGTCTCCGGAACAGAAGGTCGATCTGTTCCGACGACTCTTTCGCGGACGGACAGACGTATACCCAAAGCTCTGGGTCAACACGCGCTCCGGAAAGAAGGGCTACTCGCCAGCCTGCAGCAACGAGTGGCGGCCAGGCGTTTGCGGCAAACCCCGCATCAAGTGCAGCGTGTGTCCCAACCAGGCGTTCCTGCCAGTCACGGAACAGGTCATTCTGGATCACCTGCAAGGACGGCACACCATCGGTGTTTACCCCTTGCTCGCAGACGAGACCTGTTGGTTCCTCGCGGTGGATTTCGACAAGGCTAAGTGGCGCGACGACGTAACTGCCTTCGCCGAGACCTGTTGGGCGACTGACCTACCCTGCGCAATCGAGCGTTCCCGGTCTGGAAACGGCGCCCACCTCTGGTTCTTCTTCGCGCAACCGGTGCCGGCCGCCATCGCACGTCAGATGGGTTGCTTTTTGATCACCGAGACGATGTCCCGTCGAGATCAGCTGGACATGAACTCCTACGATCGGCTCTTTCCGAATCAGGACACAATGCCTGCTGGCGGATTCGGCAATCTCATTGCCCTGCCCCTTCAGTTTCATCCGCGACAAGAGGGAAACACCCTATTCCTCGATGACGACTTCGAGCCCTATGTCGATCAGTGGGAATATCTCTCCCGCTTGCCGCGAATCGAGACGGCACGTGTTGCGGAGGTCGCCGCAGCGGCTGCTAGTCGCGGCCAGGTCATCGGACTGCGGATCGCCGAAGCAGGAGATGAAAAGCAGGATCTACAGCCCTGGCTACGTGAACCCTCGCGCAAGCCCCAGCGGCCTGTCATCAGCGAACCGATCCCGCCTACGATTCACGCAGTACTGTCGCAACGCCTTTACGTGGAAAAGGCGGCCCTCCCGTCTCCCTTGCTAAACGCAGTCAAGCGGTTGGCGGCCTTCCAGAATCCCGAGTTCTACAAGAAGCAGTCTCTGCGGCTCTCCACCGCTCTGACGCCAAGGGTTATCAACTGCGCCGAGGACTACCCGGAGCACGTGAGCCTTCCGAGGGGATGCCGCGACGACCTTGATGATCTGCTGCAGAGCTACGGCAGCAAGCTCGTGGTTGAGGATCTCCGTGTCAGCGGCAATCATCTCGATGTGACCTTCCGCGGCAACCTCACCGACATCCAAGCGGAAGCGGCCACAGCACTGTTGCAGCAAGACACAGGGGTTTTGGTCGCACCTCCCGGTACCGGTAAGACAGTGCTGGGAATCTACCTCTTGGCCGCACGGGAAACAAACACCTTGATTCTCGTTCATCGGCAACCCCTGCTCGAACAGTGGAAGGCTCAGCTCGAAGTCTTTCTCGGGATCCCCTCAAGGTCCATCGGACAGATCGGCGGCGGCAGGCGAAAGGTGACCGGCGTGATCGACGTAGCGATGGTGCAAAGCCTTGCGCGAAAAGAAGCCGTCGACGACATTGTGGCCGAATACGGACAGGTGATCATGGACGAGTGTCATCACCTGCCGGCCGTCTCCTTCGAGCGCGTCCTTTCCGAGGTGAAAGCTCGCTACGTCGTCGGATTGACCGCCACACCTCACCGAAGAGACGGTCACCAACCGATCCTTCACATGCAACTCGGTCCTACACGGCATAATGTCGATCCGAGGATACCGGACGCGAAGCGTCCATTTCGGCATCGGCTGGTCGTCCGTCACACGGATTTTGAGTTCCCGGAGAACGCCCATGAGCTGACGATACAGGAAATCTACGGTTTACTGGCACGCGATGAAGGCCGCAACACGGCGATCATCCACGACGTGTTAGAGGCACTTGGAGAGCAACGCTCCCCGATCTTATTGACCGAACGAAAGCAGCACCTGGAACTTCTTCAGGAACGGCTTCTGGGCTTGGTGGAGCACATCGTCGTGCTGCACGGTGGCCGCTCGGCCAAAGAACGACGTGCCGTCCAAACCCAGCTGGAATCGATTCCGGAATCCGAAGAGCGGCTCTTGCTCGCAACCGGTCGCTTCATCGGTGAGGGTTTCGACGATGCGCGATTGGACACCTTGTTTCTTACTTTACCGGTTGCGTGGAAGGGGACTTTAGTGCAATACGCCGGGCGACTTCACCGAATCCACCCGTCAAAACATGAGGTCCGCGTCGTGGACTACGTTGACGATCATGTTCCGATGCTCGCGCGAATGTTCGAGAAACGCCTGCGCGGCTACCGCGCCATGGGTTACCGAACAAACGAGACGCCCGAGAACGTTCATCTAGAGCTGGACTTCGAACGCGGAAAGTAAATGGGGCACGGATCCGAGGACGATACCAACAGGACCGCAAAACGCGTCGACGGCATTTCGCCGCCTAGAATCGCGCACTCAACAGTAACCCGCCAAAGGCAGCAGCGCCGCGGAAAATCCGCCACTGGAGAACGGTGTTATCAGAAAGTCTGAAGAAAGTTTTGAGAAGAAGATCTGTGGGCGTTTTTATATCGCGAATCGACGAGAGCTTTGCGCCCCACCTTCTTGTTTTACGTTTGTTTCTTGCGGAACGGCTGATGTCGGATGCAAATCGGTGAACCGCCGATCAAGCCTGCTCTTGCAGGTGTTCTATGATGCGTAAGTCTTTGAAATTGGTCGGGGCGAGAGGATTCGAACCTCCGACCACCTGAACCCCATTTTGCGGCGCTATGGCCCTTATCCAATTGTTTTTAAACGTTTTTCGAATCTTCCCCGCTACAATCAGACCTGCATGTCGATACAAATGAATACAAGGACATACAAGGGAGTTTTGAGAACGCTGGGGCTGAGATTTGACCGGTGTGCGGGAACACCGTGCTTGGGAGTTTGGATACACGCTAGAAAAGAATGCAATGAACAGAGCGAGAACAAGGGTGGCTCGGGAAGCCATGCGTGCAACCTGCTCTTCACGCTGCCCGGTTGTCCAAACCACTAAGTTTCTCAAGCGTGTCCGGATACTTCCTTACCATCAAGATGAGGGCGGCGGCTTGCGCGTTCGGACGTGCCCGCCCCTGTTCCCAGTTCTCCAGCGTGCGGGTCGATACTCGCAATCTACGGGCAAAGACCGCCCGCGAAACATTCATCCGTTCCCGGGTGTCACGGATCAGTTCGGCATCGATCTCGAGAGGCGCGAGATCATCGGCCTCGATTGAACGAAGCGTGATCTTGCCCTTGCGGTGCCGCTCCATGGACTCGACGCCGTCCATGAGCTCGTCGAACAATCTACGCTTGCCGGTCATCGCTTTTTCTCCTGAGGGCCAACTCGGCTTGGATCGCTTTCTTCAACGCCTTCTTCTCCTCCTGGCTGAGATCCACGGCCTCACCTTTTCCGTAAATCGTAAAGAACCAGATCTGACGATCCGCGGTAAGGTAGAAGTAGATGATCCGCAGACCACCCCGCTTGCCCTTTCCGCGTCGTGGATCCTCCCATCTGAGCTTTCGGAAACCGCCGGTGCCCGGCATGACAGCGCCCGCCTCGGGCGAGCTCAGCAACAGGCGTTGGAGGGCTCTGTAGCTTTCGTCGTCCAGATAGGTAGGCAGTAGCCGCGTGAAGATCGGGGTTTCGAAGAAGACGAGCTTCATGCGCACAAGTATACGTTATCTGCGTATAATTTCAGAATGCTGATAAGGTCACGTAACAGGTAATTCTGGATCACCTGAAAGGGCGGCCCACCATCGGCGCGAGCGATCAGAAAAGGCGGACCACCTATGGCTTTCGCCCCACCATCTGAACGACCGCGCCAAGC
Source organism: uncultured Gammaproteobacteria bacterium (assembly GCA_963736235.1). GTDB lineage: Bacteria > Pseudomonadota > Gammaproteobacteria > Chromatiales > Chromatiaceae > CAVORB01. The sequence goes on along the minus strand of CAVTOR010000032.1, from coordinate 12,828 downwards.
CCGTCGTGGAACGCGCCTTCATGTATCTCGCGTTCGCACTCTTGCAGGTGCAGAAACTCGAGGCCGGCGAGCTCCGCGCGCACTGTTTCCTGCGTCCATCATCAGCTCTGCCGCGGGCGGCCCGCCGGTTCCGATGCGCCAGCTGATCCGGCCTGTAGGCCTCGAGCAGCATAACGCCGCCGGGCGCAGACCAACGATGCAGCGGCGGTGGACGTCGGCGCGAAGAGCCGGTGGAAGGTGACAGAAAACGGAGACGATGCCATGCGAGTACCTCCGGCCGATGTCGTAATCCGCAAGGTCCGCGTGCACCGTCGAAATCCTCACCCCGTGCTCCGCCGCGAGCCGTTGCGCCTTCTCAAGCCCGACTCGTGAGGCGTCCACCGCCGTCACCTCGTAACCCTGCCGGGCTAACCACACGGCGTTGCGACCTTCTCCTTCGCCAAGGCACAGGACCCTGCCCATCGGCAGCCTGGATGACATGGCAAATAGGAACTCGTTGGGCTCGGTCCCGTAGGCGTATTCTTCACTGCCGTAACGCTGGTCCCACATCGTCCTCTCTCCGCCATCGCGATCACGTCATTCCATTGGCTTCACGCATAGAGTCGTGCACCGGCTTCACCGCGCCCGTGGGGCGCCAGAAAATCCAGTTCGGGACCCTTGGGTACGATACCCGTCGGATTGATTCCCCGGTGACTGCCGTAGTAGTGGAGTTTGATGTGGTCCATGTTCACCGTCTCCGAGACGCCGGGCACCTGGTACAAGTCGCGGGTGTACGCCCAGAGATTCGGATAGTCCACCAGCCGGCGGCGGTTGCACTTGAAGTGTCCATGGTAGACCGCATCGAAGCGCACCAAGGTCGTGAACAGCCGCCAGTCGGCTTCCGTCAGCCTGTCTCCGACCAGATAGCGCTGCGCTGACAGGCGCGCCTCCAAGTCATCAAGTGTCTCGAACAACCGATCGAAGGCCGCCTCATAGGCCGATTGGGTCGTTGCGAATCCCGCCCGGTACACACCGTTGTTGACGTTCTCGTAGACGACCGCGTTGATGGCATCGATCTCGGCGCGCAGGGGTTCAGGGTAGAAATCGACGGCTTTGCGTCCCCACTCGTCGAAGGCTCCGTTGAGCATGCGGATGATCTCGGACGACTCGTTGTTGACGATGACGCGACACTGCTTGTCATACAGGACAGGTACGGTCACCAACCCGTCGAATCCAGGCGCACTTTGGTTGTATAGCTGGTGTAGCTTCCGGAACCCGTGCAGATGGTCCGGAGTCGAGCCGGGATAGTCTCCGAACACCCAACTCTCCGCCGGCATCAGCGGATGGACCACTGAAACCGAAATCGCCCGCTCCAGTCCCTTCAGCTTCCGAAAGATCAGGGTGCGATGGGCCCAGGGGCAGGCATAAGACACGTACAGGTGATAGCGCCCAGGCGCTGCCTGAAATCCGCCCTCCCCTGACGGCCCCGGACGACCGTCCACCGTCACCCAGTTTCGGAAGCTAGATTCCGAGCGAATGAACGCTCCGGCCGTGTTCGTCTTCATGCTGTCTACTCGACCCCGTGGGACATCGCGTTTTTCGATCCGCTCAGGCGGTCTCCGCAAGCGGCTCGGGAGCAGGTAGCAAACGATCGATCTGCGCGCGGGCATTGCGCACTGCCTCTTCTTCTCCCCTCGCCATCAGTCGATCGGCCGCCACGACGTGCACATCGTCGATCCCCAGAAAACCCAACACATGGCGCAGGTAGCCGGTGGCGAAGTCCATCTCACTGCCGATCGCCGTGCCGCCCGATGCGACCGCCAGGTAGGCCCGCTTGCCTTTCAGAAGTCCCACGGGGCCGTTGTCCGCATAGCGGAAGGTGAGCCGAGCACGCGCGACCATGTCCACCCAGGCCTTGAGTGCCGATGGAATCCCGAAGTTGTAGATCGGCACGCCGATGACCAGGACATCGGCGGACTTGAGTTCGGAAACCAGGGCGTCAGACTCCGCGAGCGCCACCTTCTGCTCCTCGCTGCGCTGCTCCGCGGGCGTGAAGTTGGCGTCCACCCAGTCCGCATCGACGAAGGACGGGGCTTCGACCGCGAGATCCCGTACCCTGACCTCGACCGCGCCCTCGTTTTGCTGCAGTTGCTCGATCAGTTCGTCGGCGAGCCTGCGGCTCATCGAGCCTTCCGAGCGGGCGCTGCTGTCCACGCGCAGCACCTTCAGGTTGCCGAACCGCGGATGATGGTCATTCCTCGTTTGCATCTGAGTACCTCGGGTATGTGTCTGCCGAATTGCCGGGGCGCACCTTGGCGCGCCGTTAGGGGACAGTTTGGCATTGCTCCACGGCGTATAAAGGGTACGATGGCGAAATCACTTTCCCGCGATCGAGAACAATGGATCGATTCGAAGAGATGCGCACCTTCGTCGGCGTGGTGGAGGCAGGCAGCATCACAGCGGCGTCGGAGCGCCTTGGCATCGCCAAGTCGGCCGTCAGCCGCCGCTTGGCGGACCTGGAGGAGCGCCTGTCGATCCAGCTGTTTCGCCGCACCACCCGCCGACTCGATCTGACGGACACCGGACGGAGTTTCTACGAGCGTTGCCTGCGCATCCTCGCCGATGTCGAGGAGGCGGAGCTGGCGGTCTCGCAGCAACACGGCGATCTGCAGGGGCGGCTGCGGGTGGCGGTCCCCCTCTCGTTCGGCCTGAACCACTTGGGCCCGGCTATCGACGACTTCCTGCGGACGCACCCGGGGATCGAGTTCGACCTGGACCTCAACGACCGGCAGGTCGACCTGCTTGCCGAAGGGTTCGACCTGGCGGTACGGATCGCGGAGCTCGCCGATTCCACGCTGATCGCCCGGCGGCTCGCACCCGTGCGCCATGTGGTCTGCGCGAGTCCTGCCTACCTGGCGGAGCACGGCACCCCCCGCAGTCCCGCCGAGCTCGCCGACCACCACTGCCTGATCTACGCCAATGCGCGCAACCCCGGTGTCTGGGCATATTCCGATTCCACCGGCCGGCAGGGCAGCGTGCAGGTCCGAGCGCGTTTGCGGGCCAACAACGGAGACTGCCTGCGCCAAGCCGCGGAGGACGGTCACGGCATCGTCCTGGAACCGAGCTTTATCCTTTATCGGTCGATCGAGGAACGGAAGCTGATCCCCATCCTTTCGGACTTCCAATGGCCGACAATTTACGCCCATGCGATCTACCCTCGTACCAGGCATTTGTCCCAGCGTGTTCGGGCGTTTGTCGACTTCCTGGCTACGCGTTTCGCCGGCGTCCCTTACTGGGACCGCTGCCTGCAGAATGGCACGCAGTCAATCCACCCGTAACCCCTCGGAGCAGGTATGTTCGACAACCCATCCTTGACCACACGCATCGCCATCGGCAAGGGCATTGGCTTTCTCTTCGGCCTTGCGGGCTTTCTGCTGCTGCCGTCCTTTCTCCCGGATGCGGGCTGGCTGTTCCGATGGGGCATCCTGCTGTGGTACACGACCGTCGGCGCGATCATTGGGGTCTTTGGCGTCTATACCCGCCACCCGATCCTGAAGCTTCCGCTGCCCTGGTGGTTCCGCGCCCCGTTCGTGGGCGCCTGGATGAACTTCGTACTGACCTTCTTTGCCTACGACACGATGGCGGCGATGCTCGTCGCGATGTTCGGTGAGGACGGGTTATCCGATCTCCGTTCTGGTTCACCGCCGAGGGTGCCATCATCGGCCTGGTCATTGGTTATCTTCGCGACCCGCTTCGGCGGCGAGGGTCCCGAGACGGCGGGGCGTTGAGCGGCGAATGCTTCACCAACATCCAAAGTCGGTAGCGACCGCACCTGAACACCTGCAAGGCTCGGTCGAACGGCTCAACTTCCTCAGACACGAGAGCGTCGTCCACGTCCTGCGGGCCAAGGTCCGGGTGCACGATCAATGCGCAGAACCACATTCACGCTCTTGATTCTCGCGCTCGTTGTCCTCGGTCCTCCCGAGGTCGGCGCGGGCCAAGAAAAAGAACGGGCAACCGTAGGTCCGGAATGCGTGATCCTGTTGCACGGGCTCGGCAGGACAAGCCGCTCCCTGAGCAAGATGGCGGACGCTCTGCAGGCTGCTGGATTCAGACCGGTGAATCTCGACTACCCATCGCGCAAAAAGACGATCCAAAACCTGGCGATGGAGACGATAGGGCGCGGCTTGAGCCGCTGCGCCGGGATGCAGGCCCGGACCATTCACTTCGTTACGCACTCCATGGGCGGGGTACTGGTACGCTACTACCTGAGTCGACATCGGCCCGAGAATCTGGGCCGGGTCGTCATGCTGAGCCCACCGAATCAGGGCAGCGAGGCCGCCGATCACCTGCGAGATTCGGCCCTTTACGAGTGGTTCAACGGCCCCGCAGGACAACAGCTCGTGACCGGCCCCGAGGGACTTCCCGAGCAGCTCGGACCGGTAGACTTTCCGCTGGGTATCATCACCGGCAACCAACACAGCTTATTCGATGTCTGGCTTGCCGACGTCATTCCCGGGACAGACGACGGCAAGGTGTCGGTGGAGCGAGCAAAGGTCGAGGGTATGGCCGATTTCCTGGTGCTCCCCTATTCCCACCCGTTCATCATGAACGCGAACGAGGTCATCGACCAGACGCTGCACTTTCTTCGCAACGGCCGATTCGATGCACGATCTCCGTGAGCGGAAGGATCCCCAGACTGACTCCAAGAAGCTGACCAACACCAACGCCGATGCCGCCCCGGACGGTAACTTGTGGCGTATCGGCGAAGATCATTCGGCGCGCGACCGCGGTTATCGAGAACCTGATCCGAACCATGGGCCCGATTTAGCGAACGGGTCGATTGCCTACAATCGAATAGAGGGGCAATGGCGCAATGAGCTGAGCGCGAGGACGAGGGTGACGACACCGATCGAAGTCGACGGCGCCATGGGCGAAGGCGGCGGCCAAGTGCTACGCAGCGCGCTGAGCCTGTCCCTGCTGACCGGACAGTGCTTTCGCCTCTCGCGCATCCGCTCCAACCGGGACCGACCCGGACTACGGCCCCAGCACCTGGCGGCGGTGCGGGCCGCCGCACGAGTGGCCAGCGCCGAAGTCCGAGGCGACCGGGTCGGCTCCGAGGAGATCGCTTTCGCGCCGGGTCCAGTGCGGCCAGGCGACTACTTCTTCGACATCGGCACCGCCGGGGCCACCTCGCTGGTGCTGCAGACCCTGCTGCTGCCGCTGGCGCGGGCACCGGGCACATCGAGCATCACCATCCGCGGGGGTACTCACGTGCCCTGGAGCCCCTGTTTTCACTACCTGGACTGGCAGTGGCGTCCGTTTCTCAACCAATCGGTGTCCCCTTCGATCTGACCATGACCATGGCCGGCTTCTACCCCCAGGGCGGCGGCGAGCTACAAACGCAGATCCCTGGCGTCGCCCGCCCGAAGCCATTTCGACTAACCGAGCGCGGTCCTCTTCGATCCGTCCGCGGACTTTCCGCCGTCGCCAACCTGCCGCGGGAGATCGCCGAGCGCCAGCGCCGCCAGGCCTTGCGCCGGCTGCAAAACCTGCTGCCCGACATAGAGCCCGAGGTCATCGTCGAAGAACTTCCGGCGGCCAGCCGGGGCACCGTCCTTCTGTTGCTGGCAGAATGCGAGCCCGGCCGTGCCTGCTGCTTCGCCCTCGGCGCCCGCGGCAAGCGCGCGGAGCGCGTGGCCGACGAGGCGGTGGATGCGCTGGTGGCCTTCCTGGGCAGCGACGGCGCCGTCGATCCCTGGCTGGCCGACCAGCTCCTGTTACCGCTGGCGCTGGCCGACGGACCTTCCGAGCTGCGCACTAGCCAGGTCACCGCGCACCTGCTCACCAACGCGGAGGTGATTCGGCTGTTCCTGCCGGCGGAGATCTGCGTGGACGGCCCCCTCGGCGGTCCCGCCACCGTCCAGGTACGGCCAGGACCAGCCGATCCACGCGGCCTGACCCGGGAAGCGGAGGAGCCATGTTCCGCAGGGACCTGATCGACATTCTCAAGGAACGCCCCATCTCGCTGCACGAGCTGGCCCTGCTGCTCGACGAAAGGCCGCGGGATCTGGAGGACGACCTGCAGCACCTGCTCCGCTCACTGCGTAAGGATCCCCTGTGCCCGGTGATCACGCCCGCGACCTGCCGCAAGTGCGGCTTCCGGTTCGACGAGCACAAGCTGCACAAGCCGGGCAAGTGCCCGCGCTGCAAGGGGACTTGGATCAGCGAGCCGCTGATTTCCCTGGAGGAGAAACGATGAGCGAACCTTTGGAGAAAGACGCCGGCACGGACGACGAAACAGCCCTCCGGGTCGAGTGCTACGCCGGTCATCGTGCGGACGCCGAGCCCCGTCTACTGCATATTGGACGGCGCGAGGTAACCGTGACCGAGATCATCGAACGGTGGCTGGACCCGCGCCATCGCTTTTTCAAGCTGCGCGGCGACGACGGCGGCATCTACCTGCTGCGCCAGGACACCATCGAGGACCGCTGGGAGATGACCCTGTACGACAGCGCCCGCCGCGCCGAGACCCGCCTGTCCTCCACCTGAACCACCACGATCAGAGCCTGATATGCGCATTTATCTCACCCAACACGGCCTGGCCGTCCCCAAGGACGTCGACCCCGACCGACCATTGAACGAGCAAGGCCGCGAGGACGTGCGGCGCCTCGCCGAGTTCCTGGACAAAGCCGGCATCCAAGTCGGCCAGGCCCTGCACAGCGGCAAGACCCGGGCCGAGCAGACCGCGGCGATTCTGGCCGAGGCCCTGCTTTCCACCGGGGAGCCGCAGGAACACGCCGGTCTGGGACCGAAGGATCCCCTCGAGAAGGTCTCCCCGGAGATCGCCTTCTGGTCCGTCGATACCCTGATCGTGGGTCACCTGCCCTACCTCGGGCGGCTGGCCTCGTTGCTGCTCGCCGCGGACCCGGATCGGCCGCTGCTCGCCTTTCAGCCCGGGACCATGGCCTGCCTGGAAAAGGACGCGGAGAGTCGGTGGGTATTGGCCTGGATGATTCGGCCGGAGCTGCTGGCAGCCGGCTCGAGTCTGAATGATAAGTCTGGATGAAGCAGGGTTCAGCGTCAGGTAACGCTGTCCTCTCCCTGCTGGTGGAGACGGCTAATCGACGCGACGGTGCGTACGACCTCCTCCGGCTCGAGCGGCGGTCGGCAGCGCGTCGCATTCCACGCGAGCAGGAGCTCCGTTGCGACCTCGGGATCGACGCCGTGCCACAGCAGGTGTCCGGCCAGGGAGGCGATGCTGTTGTTGCGCTCGCCCTCGCCAACGCCTTCCCGCAGAAGGCGGCGCCAGTGAGAGATCGGGTGTCCGCGATGGCCCTGTTCCTCCGACGCCTCACTCAGCCAGTCCGGCAGCGGCGCCAAGGGGCAGACATCAGGGGAGCGTTCCCACCGATAGGGCTCGCCACTGGCGTGGACCGAGGGCGGCGCCACCACGTACCCGCCGTCGCTGCGCAGGTCGACACCCGGGGCGAGGCCGACCCGGTTGTGCAGCATCTCGCCGGGATGTGCGAAGTAGAGATGGCGCCCGCCTCCACCGGTGCGGGCCTCGACGGTCTCCGTGGCGAGCCCATGTTGGCGCTCCAATTCGTGGAAACTGGAATCCCCCCCATGGCGCGGGTCGATGTCCAGCACCGCAAGACCGGAGACGATGCCCGTTACAACGGCGATATTGGCGTCCGGCCAGTGTCGGAACCAATTGGCGACCTCTATCTTTTCCGGGTGCCGGTGCTGGTAGACCTGCCAGCGGATCACCGGGCGCTTACCGCGGGGCTCGATCGGGATGACCGACCAACCCAGGCGACCGTAGTCAAGCGCGGCCTTCATAAGGAGGCCGCTGTACGATCCACTGCTACGCCGGTTTCGCCACAATTGCGTTCGATAAACCTTGGTTGCTTGGCTTCGACCCCGTTGACGTCGGCGATGCAGTGACCGAACGTCATGCAGGGCCAGCACTCGGGTGGAGTCTCGGTCTCCTCCGCGGCCTTCTTGCTTCCCCGGGACTCCCTGCACAGTCTAGAAGAAACCTTCTCGCCAGGTATGCACTGCCCAGATCCCGGTACCAAATCCGCCGCGCGCAGACATCGCGGATGAACTGGGCTGTCAATGCGGTACTACAGAGCGCGGGCGTGCAGGGCCTATTGGCCCTCTTGGCACTCGCCGCCAACGAGGCGACGATCCAGAAGCCGGAAACGATCGGTTGTGACAAGCCTGCCGCGGCACTGGCACAGTAACGCCATGCGCGATCGCGACGCACCATCGCTCCCCGTCGGCAAGCTGCCGCCTGAGATACTCGCTCGTCTCCTGGCGGCGGCCCCGGTCGACGACCCGCGCGTCCTGGTGGGGCCGGGCGTGGGTCTCGACTGCGCGGTGATTGACCTGGGCGAGCAGCTTCTGGTGTGTAAGTCCGACCCGGTCACCTTCGCCACCGACCAGCTCGGCGACTATCTGGTGCAGGTGAACGCCAACGACCTCGCCACCACCGGCGCCACACCCAGCTGGCTGCTGGTCACGCTGCTCCTACCCGAGAACACGGCCGACGAGGCCATGGCCGAACGGCTCATCGGGCAGATCGGCGACGCTTGTAGGGGGCTGGACATCTCCCTCGTCGGAGGCCATACGGAGATCACCTACGGGCTGGACCGCCCGGTGGCGGTGGGGTCCCTGCTCGGCCTGGTAGACCGGGACCGCTTGGTTACCCCGCGCGGGGCCCAGCCGGGGGACCGCCTGCTGCTGACCAGGTCCGTCCCCATCGAGGCCACCGCCATCCTGGCCCGGGAGCGGTCGGAGCAGCTGAGAGAGGTTCTGACCGCCGCCGACCTCAGTCAGGCCCAAGGCTACCTGAACGACCCGGGGATCGGGGTCACCCGGGACGCCCGGATTGCCCTGGATGCCGGCCGGGTCACCGCCATGCACGATCCTACCGAGGGCGGACTGGCCGCCGCCCTGTGGGAGCTCGCCCAGGCTTCGGGAAGAGGTTTGCGGTTCGATCCGGCGGCGGTATCGGTCACGCTGCTCTCGGGGCAGGTGTGCGCCGCCTTCGCCATCGATCCCCTCACCGCCATTGCCTCCGGAGCTTTGCTTCTCACCGCGCCGACGCCGGATGCGGAGGCTATTCGCGGTGCCCTCGAACAGGAGGGTATCCCCTGCACAGAGATCGGCGAGGTCACCGAGGGACCGCCGCGAGTCCTGCAACGGACCGGATCGGGCTGGGAGCCGTACCCACTGCCGAAGCGTGACGGCTTGGCCCGAGTGTTCGAATCTGTGCCAGACGCAAAGAGATAGAATCAATGTCCTGCCCCCCGAACAGGCCGATGCGCCCTGCGGGAAACAAATGGGACTCGCTGGGAACGTGCCAATGGCTATGACCCAACAAGAAGTAGCGTATTTTGTCCGCAACCTCATGACGGACTTCGCCGAACGCTCGGGCTTGATCGGAGAACGACCGTCGACACGCTATCTGTGGACCGACGCCTTCGCCATCTGCAGCTTCCTAACACTCGCGCAGCGAACGGGCGACAAGACCTATCGCGAGCTCGCGCTGCGCCTCGTGGACCAGGTACACCACGTCCTCGGGCGACATCGAGCGGACGACCCGAGGGACGGATGGGTCAGCGGTCTGGATGACAAAGAGGGAGAGCGGCACCCAACCAAAGGGGGCTTAAGAATCGGCAAGGCGCTCAACGAGCGCGGACCGGATGAACCATTCGACGAACGTCTCGAATGGTATCGGGACGGCCAGTACTTCCACTACCTGACCAAGTGGATGCACGCCCTGGCCCGCGTGGGCAAAGTAACTGGTGAGGCGCACTATGCCCATTGGGCGGGGGAGCTCGCGGAGACCGCTGTTGAGCGCTTCAGCTATGGTCCGCCGTCCGGCGGCCCGCGGCGCATGGTCTGGAAGATGAGCATCGACCTCTCCCGGCCGCTGGTCGACTCGCAGGGCCAGCACGATCCCTTGGACGGCTTGGTCACCTGCCTCGAGTTGCGTCACGCGGCCAGCAGATTGGGTGAAGTCGCTGGCCCCGATCTCGATCGACAGATCGCCCATCTGGCCGTCATGACAGAGAGTCAGCCTCTTGCCACCGCCGACCCCCTCGGGATCGGCGGCCTGCTGACCGCAGCGCACACGCTGGCGCAGCTCACCCTGGCGGGTGTTTCAGGATATGGCGGTCTCATCAACACCGTGCTCGACGCGTCCTTGCCCGGACTCGAGTACGAGTCAAGAGACAGGGATGCCCTGTCGATGCCGGCGGATTACCGGCTCGCGTTCCGCGAGCTCGGGCTGTCGATCGGACTGCGCGCGGTCAAGCGCACACGGGAGCTGGCCGCACAGTATCCCGGGACCTTGGATTCTGTTTCCTCCCTCGGCCCGCGCCTCGAACGGCTGATGCACTATGCCCCCATGATCGATACGATCGAGGGCTTCTGGCTGGAACCGGCGAATCGGAGCAGCCGGACCTGGAAGGAGCATGAGGATATCAACTCGGTCATGCTCGCCACGAGCCTGGCGCCCGAGGGCTACCTCGGCATCTGACGGGCTGTGAGGATCCGCTCGCACCTCATAATCGTTGCATTCTCACCGCGGAGCATTCGGGCTCAAGCGACGCTGAGTACGAGCCCCTGCCAGTGCGGATCCGCCGCGGCGAGCTGCACTGACAGGGCGGACGCATCAAAGCGACCGTAAACGCTGGACGCATCCCACACCCGAAGTTGCTTCGTGAGGAGATCAAGACGGAAGCGTCCGCCCCCAATGACCGAAAGCTCGGGGTGATCCACGAGCAGGTTCTCCACCCCCTCCCAGCGGTGGGGGATACCTTGCTCCGAGAGGAAACGCCCGAGGATCTGGTTGTGGTAGCGGTGCTCCTCGGCGCTGGCGAAGAGCAGATAAGTGCGACCAGCCCACAGGAGCTGAAGAAACTTGCCCTCCAGCGGCGCTTGGTCGTCGATCTCCCTCGGGTAGGTCAGGATCAGGGTTCGCATAGACGCCGTTTTGCGTGTTTCTGAATCGGAAACATTGTTGTCATGGCCGCGCGATGCATACCGGCCGAGGATCCGGTCAAGGATCCACGGACCGCCGTTTAACGGACCGGCGCCCGGCAGCCTGCCAAGTGCTAGAGTTGCACGCATGACCTCTGTGCACGAAGCCCGCTTCTACCAGCCCCTCGCCGACAAGAAGGTGCTCTGTACCCTGTGCCCGCACGACTGCCGCATCCCGAACGGTGGACGCGGCGCCTGCAGCGTGCGCTACAACCGCGACGGCAAGCTCTATACGCTCGTCTACGACAAGGTGGTTGCCCGCGAGGTCAACCCGATCGAGAAGAAGCCCCTGTTCCACTTCCACCCTGGATCCTATGCCTACTCGATCTCGACGGTCGGGTGTAACCTGCGCTGCTCCTACTGCCAGAACTGGCAGATCTCCCAATGGCCGAAGGACCATCTGCCGAAGAAGCTCGACAAGCAGTCGGAAGCGGATGCGCCGGAGCCCATTTGCCCCCAGCTCGAGGCCCTGGACGCGCAGGTGCCCGGCGAGCCGGTCACGCCGGCGGAGATCGTGCGTGCGGCCAAGCAGACGGGGTGCCTCTCGATCTCCTATACGTTCACGGAGCCCACCATCTTCTACGAGCTGGCCCACGACACCGCGGTGCTCGCCAAAGAGCAGGGCCTGAAGAACAGCTTCGTCAGCAACGGCTTCATCGGCGAGGCGGCCCTGCGGGAGATCGCGCCGCTGCTCGATGCGGTCAACATCGACCTCAAGTTCTTCCGCGAGGAGTCCTACCGGCGCATCAGCCGCGCCCGGCTGCAGCCGGTGCTGGACGCCATCCGGCTCTATCACGAGCTCGGGGTCTGGGTGGAGGTCACCACGTTGGTGATCCCCGGCCTCAACGACAACGACGAGGAGCTAAGCGGGATCGCCGAGTTCCTGTCCGGGCTCGATCCCGCTATCCCCTGGCACCTCAGCCAGTACTACCCCGCCTACCGGATGCACGATCATCCGCCGACACCGGTCGAGACCCTGCGCCGGGCCTGCGAGATCGGCCGCAAGGCGGGCCTGCGCTATGTCTACGAGGGCAACGTGCCCGGCGAGGGCGGCGAAAATACCCATTGCTACCAGTGCGGCGCCCTGCTGATCGAGCGCCACGGCTTCTTCGCGCGCCAGAACCGGATCCGCGCAGGCGCCTGCCCGGAGTGCGGCACCACGATCGACGGGATCGGCATGAGCGGGTCCTGAATGCAGAAGGCCCTGATCGTCGCCGGCCTCAGCATCCTGGTCATCGGGCTGCTGTGGCCCTGGCTCTCAAAGCTTCCCCTTGGACGGCTGCCCGGCGATATCGCCGTCGAGCGCGAGGGCTTCCGCTTCTATCTGCCCCTGACGACCGGGATCCTCCTGAGTCTCATATTGTCTCTGGTGATCTGGCTCTTTCGCCGGTGATCCGGGTTAGGGACGACGTTCTGCACCTGGCGCGCTATGCCAGTCTGGGGTTCGCTTTCACTGATCCGTAACGGCTCTCCAAGCGATCCAGGACATTCCGGAAATCCTCCGGCAGTCGCGAGCGGACCTCCCGAGCAATCTGCTTGGGGACAGCGCCGTAGAAGGCCTGAGCAATACCGGCGGCGATGCAGGCCATGGTGTCGGCATCGCCGCCGAGTGAGACGGCGTTCCGTACCGCGCTCTCGTAGTCGATGGACTCCAGGAAGGCGACCAGGGATTCGGGCACCGAACCCTGGCAGGAGACGTCGAACGCCAGCGTCGGTGCGCTCGTCCGCCTGCCAGAACGTCAGGTGGATGTTGTCTTGAAGCGCGTCTCCCAGGCGCCGAACCAGCCGGCT
>CAVTOR010000031.1:0-1054739 GCA_963736235.1 uncultured Gammaproteobacteria bacterium | reverse complement strand
CAGGCCGCGTCCACGGCCTCGTCCGATAGGCGTCCATTCGGGTCGTTCAGCTTCTCGACTGGAACGCCGGCCTCGCGCAGGCATTGCGATTCATCGAGCCCGTGGAACTCGACGAGTCCCTTGAGGAGCCCGACGGCCGATACGAGTACGGTTTGAGTCAACCTGTTGTTCCCTCTGAGGGCGGCGGAAAGATCCGCTTGTCGGGCAAGGTAAAGCGATTGTCGCGGAGAGGCAAGATCGGGGATCGGCGTCGCGTAGCTTGACACCATCGAGGGCAGTTTGGACGCGAGGGCGGCTTGAAACGAACAGCGGTCAAGATCCGAGAAGAGATCGAGTTCTGGCGTCGCTTCATCGGTTGGTGGGAGGCCCGCTACGGGACACCCGCTCCGAAACGCATGTACGACGCCTTGGCCCATGCGGAGCAGCGCGCGCGAGACGAGGCTCACTGGCCGGAAAGCCAGTCCCGTTGCACTGACCCGCCCGGCCAGGGCGACAACATAGGTTGATACAGCAACTCTCGAGGATGAGCGTCATGCCTACCCCGAAGGATGGTGAGACCACGGACGGCCCAGGTCCCGATCGGCTCGACGAGGCCCGCAAGCGCGTCCTTCGCTGCTGCCCCGCGACGAGAAGGGCGTGTTGCCCCTGTGTTTCACCATTGAGGAGCAGGTTCAGAACCGGCTGCGCGACCTGAACCCCGGATTGATCTCGCATCGTTCTGCGCGAGATCACGGTGCAGACCGACTACCTCGAACGCATCCGGAGTGAGCAGTGGCGTTATGCATTGAACGGTGAGCCGGTAGAGCAGATTCAGCGCTACCAGCGCGAGTTCGCCTCCGGTGTGCTGGCCTTGCGCGAGATGTGGGAGCGCGAGAAGCAAGGCGAGTGAACGCCCGCCGCGCCGCGGGACGCGCAGCAGAAACGGCGCGGGGCGCTTCCGCTCCGTACACGAGAAAGGTTGATACGGACGCAGATGGTGGCAAGTGCGATCCAACAACAGGGAACGGAACTACAACCAAGACAATAGGAAGGGAATCACATCGAAGCGGGGGCTTTCCGGTATCGGGTCATGCTTTCACGCAGGTGCGTGATTGCATGATCTGTTTCTTTTTCCGCCGCTAGTTCCGTTACGCGAGCGGATCCGCGGCGGCCGTTCGGGAGATGCCGATTATTGGCCATCCTGGCGAAATCAGTACGCCACCCAAGAAGCGTGGTTCTTGGGTGGCTACATTTTCAAACGCTTACGCGCTTGAAGATGGCGTCACATCCATGTGCCGCGGGAAGCGCTGAATGGATCATCGCTTCTTTAGGGCCAGATACCCCGCTGCAGGGTAACGCGCGCCAGTCGCTCCATGGCCTCCACCATGGCGGCGGTGCGAAGATCCGCGCACAAGCCGCGCGCGGCGCAGTCCGACGGGAAGCCGCGCCAACGCGCCACCACGCGGTCCACCGCATTGAACATGCGCTCGCGCAGGCGACGGGTGATCTCTTCCAGCGGCCAGGACTGGTGCTCGATGTTCTGGACCCACTCGTAGTAGCTGACGGTCACGCCTCCTGAGTTGGCGACGATGTCGGGCAGAACCGGGATCCCCCTGTCGGCAAAGGCCCTGTCGGCCTCGGGCGTCACGGGCCGGTTGGCGCCCTCGACCACGAGGCGCGCGCTCACGCGGGTAACGTTGCCGCTGTGGATCTGCCCGCCCAAGGCGGCAGGCATCAGGATGTCGCACTGCATCGCCAGGAGGTCCGCGTTGGTAATGCTGCGGCTGCCCGGAAGCCCTACGACCGTGCCCTCCTGCTCCTTGTGCGCGTTGACTTGATCGAGATCGAGACCGGCGTCGTCCTCCGCCTGTATGCCGCCGCGTGAGTCGCTGACCGCGACGATGCGCGCCCCATTCTCGCGGAACAGGCGCGCGGCGATGCTGCCCACCTCGCCGTAGCCCTGAATGGCCACGCGGGCACCGTCGAGGCTCGGGAGGCCGGGTACCCCGCCGAGCGTGAGGAAACGTTCGGCGGCGTAGACGCAGCCGCGCCCCGTGGCCTCTTCGCGACCCTCGGAGCCCCCGAGCTCCAGGGGTTTGCCGGTGACGACCGGCCAGTTGTTGCGGCCCGGGTGCATGTTGTCGTAGGTGTCGAAGATCCAGGCCATGGTCTGGGCGTCCGTGTACAGGTCGGGGGCCGGGATGTCGGTATGCGGGCCGATGTTGTCGCCTAGCTCGGAGATGTAACGCCGGGTGAGGCGGCGAAGCTCCGCGATGCTGAGCTCCTTGGAGTCGCAGGTCACGCCTCCCTTGGCGCCGCCGAAGGGGACGCGCACCAGGGCGCATTTCCAGGTCATCAGGGCGGCCAGTGCCGCGACCTCCTCGAGGTTGACACCGGGATGGTAGCGGATGCCGCCCTTGCCGGGCCCGAGAACCCGGTTGTGCAGCACCCGGTAGCCGACGAAATTGCGCACCGTGCCGTCGTCCATCTCGACCGGCAGGTTGACCGTGATGGAGCGCCGGGCCAGGCGCAGGAAATCCACCAGCCCCGGCTCGAACTGGCCGAGATGGGCTCGCGCCCGGGCGAACTGCTCGCGGATGAAATGCCCGGGCAACAGCTCGCCGCGATCGATGGCGGGCGTCGCCGCCGCCACGGGCGGGTCGATGTCAGTCGCCGGGGAGATTGCGTCGGCCATGGCGGCAGCTCAGCGTTTGCCTCCGATTGGGTGCGGCGCGATGGACTCCAGCTTCCAGATGTCGCGGTTGTATTCCGCGATGGTGCGGTCGGAGGAGAAGCGCCCGCTGTAGGCACTGTTGAGGATGCTCATGCGTACCCAGCGTCCCGGGTCGGCGTATGCGGTGGCGGCCTGGTGCTGGGCCTGGCGGTAGCCGTCGAAATCGGCGGCGGTCATCCAGGGGTCGTGGGGGCTGCGGATGGCTTCGATGATCGGGGCAAACACGCCGCGCTCGAACTGGCTGAAGTGCCCGGATTCCAGCAGGCCCATGACCTCCAGGAAGGCCGGGTCCCCGGCGATGATCCCGTTGGGGTCGTAGTGGCCGCGGGCGGCCTCTACCTCCTGCGCCGTCAGTCCGAACAGGAAGAAGTTCTCGTCGCCTACCTGTTCACGGATCTCGATGTTGGCGCCGTCCAGGGTGCCGATGGTCACGGCGCCGTTCATCATGAACTTCATGTTGCCGGTGCCCGAGGCCTCCTTGCCGGCGGTCGATATCTGTTCGGAAAGGTCGGTGCCCGGCGCAATGACCTCCATCACCGAGACCCGGTAATCGGGAATGAACGCGACCCGTAGCAGGCCCTTGGTCTCGCGGTCCGCGTTCACCACATGGGCGACGTTGTTGATCAGTTTGATGATCAGCTTGGCCATGGTGTAGCCGGGAGCCGCCTTGCCGCCGATCAGAACGCAGCGCGGGGTCCAATCCTGGGTGTCGCCGCGCTTGATGCGATTGTAAAGATGAATCACGTGCAGGATGTTCAGGAGCTGGCGCTTGTACTCGTGGATGCGCTTGACCTGGACATCGAACATGGCTTCCGGCTCGAAAGCGACGCGACAGTCGCGCGCCACTAGCTGCGCCAGCTGCTCCTTGTTGGTCTGTTTGATTCCGCGCCAGCGTTCTCGGAAGGCCGGGTCATCCGCGAAGGCCGAGATGCCCTCGAGCTGGCTGAGTTCGCGCACCCAGCCGTCGCCGATGGATTCGTTGAGCAGCTCCCGCAGCCCCGGATTGCACATGGCCAGCCAGCGGCGCGGCGTGACTCCGTTGGTCTTGTTGTTGAACTTGCGCGGCCACAGCTCGTGGAAGTCGCGGAACAGACCCTCGACCAGCAGCTTGGAGTGCAGTGCCGCCACGCCATTGACCGAGAAGCTGCCGACGATGGCCAGGTACGCCATGCGAACCTGGGGGTCGTGCCCCTCCTCGATCAGCGACATGCGCGCTTGGCGGGCCATGTCGCCGGGCCAGCGCGAGGCCACCTCGGTGAGAAAGCGGGCATTGATCTCGTAGATGATCTCGAGCAGCCGCGGCAAGAGCTGCTGGAACAGACGCACCGGCCAGCGTTCCAGGGCCTCCGGCAGCAGGGTATGGTTGGTGTAGGCCATGGTGCCGGCTGTGATCTTCCACGCCTCGTCCCACTCCAGGTGGTGCTCGTCGATAAGCTGGCGCATGAGCTCGGCCACCGAGATCGCCGGGTGGGTGTCATTCAGCTGGAAGCAGTTCTTCTCCGCGAACTGGCTGAAGTCGCGGCCATGCAGCCGGATCCACTCCCGCATCACGTCCTTGATGCTGGCGCTGGCGAGGAAGTACTGCTGGCGCAGCCGTAGCTCCTTGCCGCACTCGTTGGCGTCGTTCGGATAGAGCACCATGGTGATGTGCTCGGCATCGTTCTTGGCGGCGACGGACTCAGGGTAGCTCGCCCGCGTTGAACTCCCCGAGGTCGAACTCGTCGGTGGCCGCCGCCTTCCACAGCCGCAGGGTATTGATGGTGTCGTTGCGGTAGCCGGGGACTGGGGTGTCGTAGGGCACGGCGAGCACATCGTGGGTGTCGACCCAGCGCACCGCGGCGCGGCCGCTGGCGTCCTGGTAGAACTCGGTGCGGCCGCCGAACTGGATGCGCTGGGTGTACTCGGGGCGCTCGAGCTCCCAGGGGTTGCCGTCGCGCAGCCAGTGATCCGGCTCCTCGACCTGGTAGCCGTTCTCGACCATCTGGCGGAACATGCCGTACTCGTAGCGCAGCCCGTATCCCTTCACCGGCAGCTGCAGGGTCGCGCAGGAGTCGAGGAAACAGGCCGCAAGGCGTCCGAGACCGCCGTTGCCGAGTCCGGCGTCGGGCTCGGTCGCGGAGATCTCCTCCAGCAGCAGGCCGAGGTCGTAGAGTCCCTGCTCCACCGCGTTGCCGATTCCCAGGTTCAGCATGGCGTTGCATAGAGCGCGACCCATGAGGAACTCCAGGGACAGGTAGTAGGTGCGCTTGCAGTCGACTTGGTCGTGGGCGTGGCGGGTGTTCTTCCAGCGCTCCATGAGGCGGTCTCTCATCACTACGGCCAGCGCCCGGTACGGGTAATAGGCGGAGCGGCAGTCGCGGTCCCGGCCGAAGGTGTTGGAGTAATAGTGCTTGAAGTCCGCTGCCAGGCCTGCTGCATCCATGGGCAGGGGGGCTGGTCGAACAGTCGTTCGTTGGGATGACTCTTGCGCAGGTCGGTGAAAGGAGACATGGTGAACCGCCGATTTGGTTGGAAATACTGCATGGCTAAGCAATCTTCGCGCCAGAATTGTGTCGAGCGTATTACCCGCCCGGTCGAGGAGCGCTAGGGATTTAACCAAATATCCGGTCGAGAGTGTAAGCACTGAAAGTGCTGCGCGGTGGAAATTCGGCCGTGCCGGGACTTCAGGGAATCATGGAGAATTCAAGGTCTGGTTCAATAGTAGAGCGCCGAGACGCGCCAGGCGGCGTTGCCGAGCGTCATACGGGCATGCACGGGGTTGCCGCCCGAGCCGTCGACGGTTAGGCGGAATCCATCCGGGGCGTCGAAGAAGGCAAAGGACAGCCGTGGCAGAAGGCCCTTCCCTGCAACGTCAGCCAGCAGCTGATCGCGGATCCAGTCCAAGGTCACCAGCTGATCGACGGCGCCGCTGCCCGCGGTCTGAATGCCTGCTTCCAGCCAGCGAATGAAGGGATCCGACAGATCCCCGATGGCGCTGGTGGAATCCTTGTTGAGCTTCCGCTTGATCTCGCCCCGCACGGCTGCCAGGTCGACCAACCGGTCCAGCGCCGCCGCGTCGCCGCTCACCAGTGCCTGGTCGAGCTGCCACAGGGTAAAGTAGGGCCACACCAGGTAGAGCAGCAGCACCGCGACGGTCGGGAGCAGGACCAGCCGAAGAACCCGTCGCCAGGTGCCGGCACGCCTGCGGCGCAGCGCCTGCTGGCCATGCAGGGTAAGCCTCATCAGCTGACCGACTCCAGGCGTTCGAGATCCTCGCCCGTCTCCAGCCATGCGCTCTCGGTCTCTTCCAGATCGGCGTCGACACGGCGCTTCTGCGTCAGGAGATCGAGCAGCTCGGCCTTCCCCGCCTCTTCATACAGGGAGGGTGCGGCGAGCGCTCGCTCGAGCTCATTACGCCGAGTGGTCAATTCGGCGAGCCGCGATTCCAGTGCCTTGAGCCGGTTCGTCAACGGTTGCAGCAGCCGGCGCTGCTCCGCGTCCAGGCGCCTTTTCTGCTTTCGGGAAACCGCGTCCTCGCCGGGACCGACGGCCGCCGCGGGCGTTTTCGCCGCCTGCCGCGCGGCGATACACGCCGGGTATTCGTCCAGTTCCCCATCAAACGGCATGACCTCGCCACCGTCGACCAGCAGCAGCGTGTCGGTGGTGAGCCGCAACAGGTGGCGGTCGTGGGAGACCACCACCAGCGCGCCTTCGAATTCCTGCAACGCTTCGCTGAGGGCGTGTCGCATCTCCAGGTCCAGATGGTTCGTCGGCTCGTCGAGCAACAGCAGATTGGGGCGCCGCCAGATCAACAGGGCGAGCGCGAGCCGCGCCTTCTCACCTCCCGAAAAGATTGCCACGGATTCGAGCGCCTTGTCGCCGGAGAAACCGAACCCACCAAGGTAATCGCGCAATGCCTGCTCGGGCTGCTCCGGCGCGAGGCGCTGCAGGTGCCTGAGGGGGCTGTCGTCGCGCCGCAGCTGGTCCATCTGGTGCTGAGCGAAGTAACCCGCTTGGAGGGCCTGGGCAGGGAGCCTTCGCCCCGCGTTGGTGGAAAGCGTCCCGGCGAGAACTTTGATCAGGGTGGACTTGCCCGCGCCGTTCGGCCCCAGTAGACCGATGCGGTCCCCTGGACTCAGGCTCAGATTCACCGCCGAGATCACGGTCCGCCCGTCATAACCGGCGGCGACTTCCTCGAGCCGCAGCAACGGATGGGGCAGTCCGCGCGGCGCGCCGAAGGTGAAGCCGAAGGGCGAGTCCACGTGGGCGGGAGCGATCAGCTCCAGGCGTTCCAGGGCCTTGAGTCGACTTTGGGCCTGACGGGCCTTGGTGGCCTTCGCGCGGAAACGGGTGACGAAGCGCTGGATGCGGTCGATCTCCTGCTGCTGGCGGGCGAATGCCGCCTGCTGTTGGGAGAGTCGCTCCGCGCGCTGGCGCTCGAAGGCGCTGTAGTTCCCGGTGTAGGCGTTGAGCTGCCCGTGCGCGATGTGGACGATATGGCCGGCGATCGCGTCCAGGAAGTCCCGGTCGTGGGAGATCAGGAGCAGGGTGCCGGGATAGGCCTTGAGCCAGGACTCGAGCCAGATGACCGCGTCCAGGTCCAGGTGGTTGGTCGGCTCGTCGAGCAGCAGGAGGTCGGAGCGGCACATCAGGGTGCGGGCGAGGCCCAGGCGCATACGCCAGCCGCCCGAGTAGCTGTCAACCGTCCGGTGCTCCTCGCCCGGGGCGAAGCCGAGCCCGTGCAACAGCCGGGCGGCCCGGCTCTCGGCCTCGTAGCCGCCGATCGCCTCCAGCCTCCCGTGCAGCTCACCCTGCCGCAAGCCGTCGCCCGCCTGCTCGGCCGCGGCGAGCCCTCGCTGCACCGCCCGCAGCTCCGCGTCCCCGTCCATGACAAAACCGATCGCGGGCTCTTCCCCGGAGGGTGTCTGCTGGGCGACGTGGGCGATCTCCCAGGAGGCGGGTACCGAGCGCTCCCCGGCGTCCGGTTGGAGCCGGCCGCGAATGAGGGCGAACAGGCTCGATTTGCCGCAGCCGTTGGCTCCTACCACGCCGACCTTCTGCCCTGGGTAGACGGTGAGATTGGCCCCCGCGATCAGCGAGCGGGTGCCGCGGCGGAGGTCGAGATCGCGCAGTTGCAGCATGTCCCTGGGTGTCGTCGGACTCGGTGGCGGTCGCCGGTGTTCTCGCGAATCTGTCTGCTCGGGACGCGTGGTCAGGCGTTAGGCCATCAGTGCGCGGTGACGGCGCGGTCCAGGCGGCGGTAGCCAATGGCCTCGCTCAGATGCCCGGTCTCGATGGCCTCATCGCCCGCCAAGTCCGCGACGGTGCGTGCCATCTTGAGCACCCGATGGTAGGCGCGCGCCGAGAGCCCCAACCGCTGCAGCGCCTGCGTCATCATGCGCCGGCCAGCATCGCTCAGCCGGCAGAAGCGCTCGATCTCGCGCGGGGCCAGGGCCTGATTGGGCTTGCCCGCGCGGGCGATCTGGATCTCCCGCGCGGCCTCCACCCGCGCACGCACCTGGGCGCTGGTCTCGCCATCATTGCCGCCGGGGGCATTGAGCGCATCCGCGGGCAGGCGCGGGACCTCGACGTGGAGGTCGATACGATCGAGCAACGGGCCGGAGATGCGCGCCCGGTAGCGGCTCACCTGCTCGGCGGTGCAGCGGCATCGCGCGCTGGGGTCGCCAAGGTAGCCGCAGGGGCAGGGGTTCATGGCGGCGACGAGCTGAAAGCGTGCCGGAAACTCCGCCTGCCGGGCAGCGCGGGAGATGTGGATATGACCCGATTCCAAGGGCTCGCGCAGCACCTCCAGCACCCGTCGATCGAACTCGGGCAGTTCGTCGAGGAACAGCACGCCGAGATGGGCCAGCGAGATCTCCCCCGGGCGGGGATTGCTTCCACCTCCGACCAAGGCCACACCTGATGCGGTGTGGTGGGGTGAGCGGAAGGGGCGCTCGCGCCAGCGCTTGGGATCGAAGGGCTCCCGCCCGCTCACGGAGCGCACCGCCGCTGCTTCGAGGGCCTCCTGCTCGGTCATCGAGGGCAGGATGCCGGGCAGGCGGCTGGCCAGCATGGACTTGCCGGTGCCAGGGGGGCCGATGAAGAGCAGGCTGTGCCCCCCCGCCGCGGCGATCTCCAGGGCGCGCTTGGCATGCGCCTGGCCACGGACCTCGCGGAGATCCGAGTAATCGGTACGCGGTCGGCTGTCGTCGGGCCGCTCGAATCGGCGCAGCGGCTCGGGGCCGTTCAGGTGCTCGCAAACCTCGAGCAGATGATCGGCGGGGAAGATCGTCAGATCGCTGACCAGGGCGGCCTCGTCGGCGTTCTCCCGCGGCAGGACCAGAGCCCTCCCGGCGTCCCGCGCGGCGAGCGCCGCGGGCAGGACACCATTGACTGGTCGCAGGCTGCCCGAGAGCGCGAGCTCGCCCAGGAACTCGAGGGAGGTGAGGCCATCGCCCCGGACCTGGCCGGAGGCGCCGAGAATGCCCAGGGCGATCGGAAGGTCGAAGCGGCCACCTTCCTTTGGCAGGTCGGCGGGGGCCAGGTTGATGGTCACCCGCCCCGCGGGGAAGTGGAAGCGTCCGTTGAGCAGGGCGCCGCGCACCCTGTCCTTGCTCTCCTTCACCGCCATCTCCGGCAGTCCGACGATGGACAGGGCGGGCAATCCGCCGGAGAGGTGCACCTCTACGGTTACCTCCGGCGCCTCGATACCCTCGCGGGCGCGGCTGTTGAGCACGCAGAGGCTCAAGTGGGCTTGGCGGGAGTCTTGCGCGCGGTCGATTTCTTCTTTGCGGCGGCGCCGACATTCAGCGCGCGTTCCAGTCTCGCCACCTCGGCCTCGAGCCGGGTGAGCTTTTCTCGGGTGCGGGCCAGGACCGCGGCCTGGACGTCGAACTCCTCGCGGGTGACCAGATCGAGCTTGGCGAGCCCGGACTCGAGGGTCGCGCGCAGATTGCGGCCGATGTCTTCCTGCAACGCCTGCAACCCCCGCGGCAGGCTTCCCGCGAGGCGCCGGGTGAGGTCGTCGAGATGCTTCGGATCGAGCATGGGGGAGGTCCAATGGGGCTGTTGTCTCCTGCGCGACATTATAGGCCCGTATCCGCCACGAGTCTTTTCGGGAATGGCGCACCGACTTGGTGCGTCGGGGGCCCTCAGCGGCAGGTCCGTTGGGCGATCGTGGTGCGCGACCCCTGTTGTTCTGACGTCACATGAGCCCGAAACCGTTGTGTTTTCGGTACAAGCCAACTTTGGCATGCGTCCTGCTTAAGGCTTGTCACCCATGATCCGGTACCGCCGTTGCGGTGCCCAACGTGACGACCGATTACGACTCACTCCCCTTCTCCGAGAGGTTCGAAGACCATGAAAGCAAAACCGATTGTCATTGCCTGCGGCGCGGCCGCCCTGATGTCCGCATCCCTGGGCAGCATGAGCCTTGCCCTGGCGGACTCCCCCCATTCCGTCAGCGCCAATATCGGCGTTGCGTCCAACTACATCTGGCGCGGCGTCAGCCAAACGCTGGATGACCCGGCGGTCTCTGGTGGCCTGGACTATGCCCACGAGAGTGGGTTCTACGCCGGCACCTGGGTGTCCAATGTCGATTTTGGCGGTGGCGATCCAAACTACGAGCTCGATCTGTACGGCGGCTTCGGCGGTTCGATCAACGACGACTTCAGCTACGACATCAACGCCATCTACTACGCCTACCCGGATGGCCGCGACTCCGACTTTGCCGAGATCGGCGCCAGCGGGACCTGGAAATGGTTCACGCTGGGTTTGGCCTACACCGTTTATGGAGAGAACGACGACGGCCTGTTCGACGACGGCGACCTCTACTACTACGGTGGCTTCGAGTACGGCGAGTTGCCCTTCGGCCTGAGCTTCAGTGCCCGTGCCGGCTACTACGACTTCCGTAATGACGAGGTTGCGACCGGCGTGGTGCTCGACCCGGCGGGTAACGTCGTCGGTATCGCGACCGAAAGCGCCGACTACTGGCACTACGGCGCCTCGATCAGCAAGTCGGCCGGCGACTTCGGCACCTTCAGCCTGAACTGGGACCAGAACAACGGCGATCAGGACGTCGGCTACGACACCGACCCCAAGTTCTGGGTGGCCTGGAACAAGGAATTCTAGGGCTCCGGGTATCCACTCTAGCGATGAATCAACGGGCCGGGGCGGGGAGCCCCGGCCGCTTCAGGAGTTTCCGAACATGAAATTGATCGCAGCCATCATCAAACCCTTCAAGCTCGACGACGTGCGCGAGGCCTTGGGCGACATCGGCGTCTCCGGCATCACCGTCATCGAGGTCAAGGGCTTCGGACGTCAGAAGGGCCATACCGAGCTCTACCGCGGCGCCGAATACGTCGTCGACTTCCTGCCCAAGATCAAGATCGAAATCGCCGTGGATGACGGCATGGCCGACAAGGTCATCGAGGCCATCTCCGGTGCCGCCCGCACCGGCAAGATCGGCGACGGCAAGATCTTCGTCTTCGACCTGGGTCAGGTCATCCGTATTCGCACCGGCGAGACCGGTCCGGACGCACTGTGACCAAAACACGGGAGATCGAAACGATGAGAAGTTTTGCTATCGGGCGGCGAATGCCGTCGTTCATGGCGGGCCTGCTGACGCTGGCGCCCGCGCTTGCCTTTGCGGAAGAGGAGGCGGTTCTCAACAGCGGCGACACCGCGTGGATGATCACGGCCACGGCGCTGGTGCTGTTCATGACCATCCCAGGCCTGTCGCTGTTCTATGCTGGCCTGGTGCGCGCGAAGAACGTCCTGTCGGTGCTGATGCAGTGCTTCGCCCTCACCGCCCTGATGAGTCTCCTGTGGGCGATCTACGGCTACAGTCTGGCCTCCACCGATGGCGGCGCGCTCAACCAGTGGATCGGCGGTCTGGACAAGCTGTTCCTGTCCGGCGTAACGGTGGACGCCCTCTCCGGGACCATCCCCGAGTCCGTGTTCATGACCTTCCAGATGACCTTCGCCATCATCACCCCGGCGCTGATCGTCGGCGCGTTCGCCGAGCGCATGAAGTTCTCCGCCATGATCTGGTTCATGGCCCTGTGGCTCACGCTGGTCTACGTGCCGATCTGGCACTGGGTCTGGGGCGGCGGCTGGATTGCGGACATGGGCGCGCTGGACTTCGCCGGTGGCACCGTGGTGCATATCAACGCCGGCGTGGCGGCCCTGATGGCGGCCCTGGTGCTGGGCAAGCGCAAGGGCTACCCCACTACCGCGATGCCCCCGCACAACCTGTCGTTCACGGTGATCGGCGCCTCGATGCTGTGGGTGGGCTGGTTCGGCTTCAATGCCGGGTCCGAGCTCGCGGCGGACGGCACGGCCGGCATGGCGATGACGGTCACCCAGCTTGCGACCGCTACGGCGGCCCTGACCTGGATGTTCGCGGAGTGGGTGAACCACGGCAAGCCCTCGGTGCTGGGCATCGCCACCGGCGCCGTCGCCGGTCTGGTGGCCATCACGCCGGCATCCGGCACCGCGGGTCCGATGGGCGCGATCGCCATCGGCTTCGCCGGTGCCCTGTTCGCCTTCATCGCCTCGACCAAGGTCAAGCGCGCCCTCGGCTACGATGACTCGCTTGACGTCTGGGGCGTGCACGGCGTTGCGGGCATCGTCGGCGCCATTCTGACCGGCGTGTTCGCCGATGCCAGCCTGGGCGGCGCCGGACTGGAGGAAGGCGTCACCATCGGCGCTCAGGTCTGGGTGCAGTTCATCTCGGTCGTCGGCACCCTGGTCTATGGCGGCATCGTCAGCTACATCCTGCTGAAGCTCATCGATCTCGCCATCGGTCTGCGCGTCACCGAGGAGCAGGAGACCGAGGGTCTCGACCTCGCCCTGCACGACGAGCGCGGCTACATCATCTAGTCCGCGCCGCGGCGGCCGGCGTCTGCCGGTCGCCGCTTCCCCGCATCCGCTTCTTCCCCATCCTGTTGTATCGAAATGGAGGTTCCCACCCGTGGAAGCCATTACTCAACTCAGCTACGCGCTGGATACCTTCTACTTTCTCGTGTCGGGCGCCCTGGTCATGTGGATGGCGGCTGGCTTCGCCATGCTCGAGGCGGGCCTGGTCCGCGCCAAGAACACGGCGGAGATTCTGACCAAGAACGTGGCCCTGTTTGCGATCGCAAGCATCATGTTCATGGTGATGGGCTACAACATCATGTATCCCGGCGACGCCTTAGCCGGCGGCTTTATTCCGGGCTTCGACCTGAGCTTCATGTTTGGTGGCGACAATAAGGTCGAGGACGTCCTCGCCAGTAGCGGCGGGACCTATTACTCGAAGATGGCTGACTTCTTCTTCCAGGTGGTGTTCGTGGCCACGGCCATGTCCATCGTCTCCGGCGCCGTGGCCGAGCGCATGAAGCTATGGGCCTTTCTGCTGTTCGCGGTGGTCATGACCGGGTTCATCTATCCGGTGCAGGGTTACTGGAAATGGGGCGGCGGCTTCCTCGACGCGCTCGGCTTCAACGACTTCGCCGGCTCCGGCATCGTTCACCTTTGCGGCGCCTCCGCGGCCCTGGCGGGCGTGCTGCTGCTCGGCCCGCGCAAGGGCAAGTACGCGAAGGACGGCACCATCAGCGCCATCCCCGGCGCCAACCTCCCGTTGGCGACCCTCGGGACCTTCATCCTGTGGCTCGGCTGGTTCGGCTTCAACGGCGGCTCCGAGCTCAAGATTTCGGACATCGGCGAGGCGAACGCGGTCGCGGCCGTCTTCGTCAACACCAACATGGCCGCGGCCGGCGGCCTGGTCTCGGCGATGATCGTCGCGCGCCTGCTGTTCGGCAAGACCGATCTCACCATGGTCCTGAACGGCGCCCTCGCCGGGCTGGTCGCCATCACGGCGGAGCCCCTGACGCCGACTCCCGTCTCCGCCACTCTCATCGGCGCCGTTGGGGGCGTGATCGTCGTCTTCGCCATCGTGACCCTAGACAAGCTTAGGATCGACGATCCGGTTGGCGCCATCTCGGTCCACGGCGTGGTTGGCATGTGGGGTCTGATCGCGGTGCCGATCACCAATCCCGAGGCCAGCTTCGGCGCCCAGCTCATCGGACTGGGCGTCATCCTGGGCTGGGTGTTCACGACCTCCTTCGTCGCCTGGCTGGTCATCAAGCTGGTGATGGGCATTCGCGTGAGCGAGGAGGAGGAGTACGAGGGCGTGGACGTCGGCGAATGCGGGCTGGAGGCCTATCCCGAGTTCGTCGGCAGCAGGGGCTCGGCCAGGTAAGGAGACTGGAATCCGGAGCCGAAACGGGGCCCTCGGGCCCCGTTTCGGTTTTCGCCGCCTGCGATCGCGTCGCGGTCGTCAGATCAGCTGCTTGTGCGTGCCGTCGCACATCGGCTTCCTGCCGCTGCGCTTGCAGCCGCAAAGCCATACCTTCCCGGGTTGCTCGAGCTTGACCTCCAGGGGCTGGAATTCGGTACCCTGGTGCGAGCCATCGCAGAACGGCTGATTCTTGGAGCGCCCGCAGCTGCACCACCAGTGGGTGCCGGCCTGGAGCTCCAGGGTGTAAGGGCCCTTCTTGGGACATTCGGGTTGTTGCATCGAGGCTCTCCTCTTTCGGCACGATGTGAATAGACCTGGGATTATCCTCATCCCTTGCCACCGGCGGCAACTCAACGCGCGCCTGTAACCGGCCGGCGCCGCAGCGCGCAGACCTCACCCTGGTCGATGTACGATTGCGCTAGCGTTTTGTCCCGAGCGGACGGCATGGGAGCGGCAGGGTGCACGATACTGAGATGGTAGACGAACCCTTTCTCGAACAGCTTTGCGCCGAGCTGGTGAGGCTTCGGCACGATTTGCACGCTCACCCCGAGATTGGCTTCGCGGAGGAGCGCACCTCGTCGCTGGTTGCCGTTCGGCTCGAGGCCATGGGGCTCGCCGTGGATCGAGGGCTGGCGAAGACCGGCGTCGTGGGTACCCTGACCCGCGGAGAGGGACCGGCGATTGGCTTGCGGGCAGACATGGACGCCCTCGAGCTGCAAGAGCGCACGGGGCTGGCTTACTGCTCCCGCAACGCCGGGCGCATGCATGCCTGCGGCCACGATGGCCACACCACCATGCTGCTCGGCGCGGCACGATATCTCGCCGAGCGGGGAGGTTTTCGCGGCACCGTCCACTTCATCTTTCAGCCGGCGGAGGAGAACCTGGCGGGCGGCAAGCTGATGGTGGACCAGGGGTTGTTCGAACGCTTCCCGATGCAGGCGGTGTTCGGACTGCACAATTGGCCCGGGCTGCCCGCGGGGTCTATGGGCGCGCGCGCCGGGCCCGTGATGGCGGCGGCGGATTTCTTCGATCTTCGGCTCACGGGTGTCGGCGGCCATGCCGCCTATCCCCATATGGCACGCGATGCCATCGTAGCCGCTGCGCAGATTATCTTGGCCTGGCAGACGCTGGTGAGCCGCGACACGGATCCGCTGGCGTCGGCGGTGGTCAGCGTGACCCGGATCAACGCCGGTCACACGCTCAACGTGATCCCGCAGACCGCAGAGCTGGCGGGCACGGTGCGCAGCTTCCGTGAAGACGTGCGGCAGGAGCTCGAGGACGGCTTGCGGCGGATCGCGGAGGGCGTCGCCGCCGCCCACGGGGTGGAGGTCGAGATCGACTACCAGCGCCGCTACCGCGCCACGGTGAACACCGAGCGGGAGACCGCGGCCGCCCTGGCGGCCATGGAGCGGACGGTCGGGACGGCCCGAGTCCTGCGGGACCTGCCGCCGACCATGGGCGCCGAGGACTTCGGCTGGATGCTCGCCGGCTGTCCCGGGGCCTATGTGATGCTCGGTAACGGCACCGAGGGCGTCCATGCTTGCTCGCTGCACAATCCGGGCTATGACTTCAATGATGCGGTGATTCCGGTCGGCGTGCGCTACTGGGTCAACCTGGTGCGCGCGCTCCTGCCAGAGGCTTGAACCGCGGCGGATCAGCGTGGGTAGCGGTCATCCAGATTGGCGGGACACAGCACGTCCCGCATGATTCCGATCAGGTCCAGCAGTTGATGGTTGCGAATCCGGTAGTAGATGCGGTTCGCCTCCTTGCGGGCAACCACGATGTTCTTGTTGCGCAACTGCTCGAGATGCTGGGAGATGTTGCTCTGGGAGGTGCCGGTGCGCTCCACGATCTCGCCCACGGAGAGCTCGCGATCCCCGAGTGAGCACAGGATCTTCCAGCGCAGGGGATGGGCCATGGCCTTGAGGGCGTTGGCAGTGAGCGCGGTGACTTCTTCTTCCGGCAGGTCGGTCAGGTCGGGATCGTTCATGGACAGCTCCTAGGATATCTCTTGGGCGCGGCGGCGCACGTCCGGTTCCGCATCGCCGTCTACGCGCGCGTAGCCGGTCATGTCCTTGGCGATGCAGATGATGTCTTTGATTTTTCCGCCCTGGTCTTTCACGGCGGTACGCGAGAACAGGATGGGGACCCGTCGCCCGTCCTTGGCGATGAAACGCGCATCGATCTTGCTCAGAGCCCCGGTCCGAATCAGGGCCTCGAGCCAGATGCCCATGAAGGCGCCGGCCTGCTCGTCCCCCTCTTCCTCGAAGACGTCGCCGATGGACATCCCGAGCAGATCCTTCGCGCTGTAGTCGAGCATGCGGCAGGCGGTGGGATTGGCCATCTTGATCTCGCCCGTCGGCGTAAGGACCAGCAGGGCCTCCCCCATGTAGGTGATGATGTTCTCCAGGTACTGGTTCGCCTGGGCCAGCTGTGCGGTGCGTTCGGCGACCTTTTCTTCCAGTACCTTGTTGAGCGCCCGCTCTTTCTCGATCAGCCGGAAGTAGGTGCTGATCTTGTTGATCAGCTGGTTGTCCTCGATCGGCTTGAGCAGGTAGTCCACCGCGCCGACGGCGTAGCCGCGCTGCTGGAACTCTTCCGACTTGAAGGCGGCGGTGAGGAAGATGATGGGGATGTCGCGGGTGCGCTTTCGGCGCTTGAGCAGGGATGCGGTCTGGAAGCCGTCCATCTCCGGCATCTGCACGTCGAGGATGATGAGGTCGATGTCGGGATGCTGCAGCGTGAGGTCGATCGCGCTCTGACCGGAGGTCGCCTCGAGCACGGCGACCTCCATGTGCTTCTCGATCAGCGTCCGCAGGGTGAAGAGATTGTGGGCGTGGTCGTCGACGATGAGGAGTTTGAATCCGGAGTAGCGATTCATGCCGTTTGCCGCTGTCTGTTCTCGACCGGCGCCCCCAGGATTTTCGCCAGCACGGGCTCGAGCTTTTCGCGATCCACCGGTTTGGCGAGGAATCCGTCGGCGCCGGCTATCACGAAGCGTTCGCTTTGCGCCGCGTCTTCCGCGCTTCCGGCGACAATCACAGGAAGCTCCCGGAAGCGCTCATCGTTATGAATTAACCGGATCGTATCACAGGTATTCTCCGCCGACACCTGCGTGGCCAGCAGCACGAGGGAGCAGGTCCCTTCGTCCTGCAACGTCTCGAGCGCCTCGTCGGCGTCGGCCGCGGTCAGCACGCGCGGACCGAATGACTCCAGCAACGCGGTCTCGCTGACCAGGCTCTCAACGTCCCGCTCGACCAGCAAGATCCAGAGCCCGGCGAAGGTCGTCTGCGTCGCCGGATCAAGAACCGCCTCCTCCCACTCGGAGTCCTGTCCTTGCTCGTGCACGATCTGGACGGCATCCAGATGGCTGCCGTCAAACTCGACCGGCAGCATCAGGGTGAAGCGGGAGCCCTTTCCCTCGCTGCTCTCCACCGTGATCTTGCCGCCGAGCAGGCGGGCGAGCTCACGGCTGATAGAAAGGCCCAGCCCGGTACCGCCGTAGCGGCGGCGGGTGGAGCCGTCGGCCTGCTGGAAGGCCTCGAAGATCACGTCCTGCTTGTCCGCCGGGATGCCGATGCCGGTGTCGGTGACGGTGATGGCGACAGGGCAGCGTCCGTCAGGCGCGCGCCCCATGCCCAGCGTAACGCCCCCCCTGGCCGTGAACTTTGCCGCGTTGGACAGGAAGTTCTTGAGGATCTGGCGCACCTTGTCCCGGTCACTGTAGATGGCCTCCTCTTCGTCTCCGGCCGCTTCGAGCTGCAGGGTCAGGCCCTTGTCCGCGAACTGGGGGGATACCAGCTCGATGAGCTCCACGGCGAGGGGACGGAGCTCGATCCACTCCAGGTTGAGAGTGACTTGGCCCGCTTCGATGCGGGAGATGTCCAGGATGTTGTCGATCATGGTGCGCAGGTCACGACCGGCCTCGTGAATCACTTGCGCTTGGCGCTGCTGGTCCGCCGAGAGCCCGGATTGCCGGTCGGCCAGCATCTTCGACAGCAGCAGGATGGAGTTCAGGGGCGTGCGCAGCTCGT
Organism: uncultured Gammaproteobacteria bacterium; assembly: GCA_963736235.1. Classification (GTDB taxonomy): domain Bacteria; phylum Pseudomonadota; class Gammaproteobacteria; order Chromatiales; family Chromatiaceae; genus CAVORB01. The sequence continues at coordinate 1,036,732 of CAVTOR010000031.1, read as the reverse complement.
GGCTGACATTGGCCAGAAATTCCGACTTGTAGCGGTTGGACTGCTCCAGCTCGCGCGTATGGTCGCGCGCCGCGCGCAGGTGCTCGGCGTGGGTTTCGGACAGCTCGGTCAGCTGCTCGCCGAGCTCCCGCACCTCGCGCGGACCGTGCCAGGAAAACTGTATACCCCGGCCATCGCGCAGCACACGGCCCAGGCCCCTGGTCAGTTCCTGGCCGAAATGCTCGGCGCGGGCGGCGAAGAAGCGTGCCATGATCATGACCGCGATAATCAGGAGCAGCACGATGCTTCCCACGCGCAGGATCAGGGCGTTGCGGAAGCTCTTGAGGGGAGACGGATCGACCGGGCGGGCCACCCACAGGGGCAAGGAGTCCTCGGTGAGGAACATCGGCACCCACAGCAGCTGCTGCCCCTGTTCGCTCTCCCACAGGGCCAGCTTCCCCTCGGAGAAGATGTCCGCGAGGCCCGGGAAGTCGGCGAAGGCCTCCGGCTCGTCGCTGATCGGCTCGCCGGGACGCAGATAACTGCCGTTGTTGTTCACCCAGAGGGTGTCGCGGTAGGACTGGGCGAGGCCGCCGACATCGATGGTCATCACTACCAGACCCATCAGCTTGCCCTTGGGATCACCAATGGTGCTGACGAGATTGAGCGTCATCAGCTTTCGCGGATCTTCGATTCCGGCGAGGGTATCGACGCGGATGCGGCTGACCAGCACGCCTCCCGGCTGCATGCGCAATCCCGCATCGAGCAGTTGCGGGCTCGGGTGCTCTGGCATCTCGGGGGTCGGGTGCCAGCGCAGGGTGCTGCTGTCGCGCTCGAGCCAGAAGCCCTCATGGCCGTCGAGATCGATGAACAGGATCTGGATGATGTCGCTTTGGTCGGCCAGGATCTGGTTGATCCAGCCGGTGTAGCGCGCGCGCGCGAGATCAACCTGGTCTTCGTCCTCGTGCTCGCCCAGAATCAGACTTGGCTCCGGGAGTTTGCCGAGCAGCCGGATCATCTCGTGGCGGCTGGCCAGATGCTGGTCGAGGTCTCGGAAATCCGCGCGCAGGTTCTGCAGATAGGCCCGCTGGTAAAAGAGGGCGGTGCGCTCGAGCACCAGTGGCAGGTTGATCACGACCGCCAGAACCAGCGGCGCCAGCCCGAAGGCGAGCAGGAACAACAGAATCTGATTGCGGAGTTTCACGCCTGCGGCGGTCGTCGACGGCCCACGGTAGTTCAACACCATAACCGCGGGATGAGGAAAGAAAAAGTGCCTCCGGTCATGCGCCCTGGATCCGGCTGTACCCCGATCCCTTGTCCCTGCGATTCGAGAGCGCTTCTCCGAATCGCCCGGCGGCCTGAACGCTGATCGCGGTTCGCTATGTCAACTCTCAGGTTCCTCTATCGCGATCGTTGGCTGGTGGCCGTGGACAAGCCGCCGGGTCTTCTCGTTCACCGAACGGCGATCGCCGACGCGGAGGACTTCGCGCTGCAGCGGGTGCGCGAGCAAGTAGGCGCACGCGTCTACGCCATACACCGCCTGGACCGCCCGACCTCAGGCGTGCTGGTCTTCGGCCGCAGCCGTGAAGCGGCGGCCGCCATTTCGCGCCAGTTCGAGGAGCGAAGGGTGAGCAAGCGCTACCTGGCCGTCGTGCGCGGCTGGCCTGACGAGCAGGGGGCGATCGACAATCCGCTGAGCGAGTCCGCCGGTCGGCCGCCGCGCCCCGCCGTCACGCACTATCGCGTCCTGGCCCGCGTCGAGCTGCCGGTGCCGGTGGGGCGTTACGCCACGAGCCGTTATGCCTTGGCGGAGGTCACGCCCCTGACCGGGCGCTATCATCAGATCCGCCGCCATTTCCATCACATCTGCCATCCCGTCGTCGGCGATACCACGCATGGGGAGGGCCGCCACAATCGCTTTTTCCGCGATCGGTTCGGGGTGAGGCGTTTGCTGCTGCATGCGGCGTCGCTGACCCTCTCCCATCCGATGACGATGGCGGAGCTTTGCCTGCGTGCTCCGCCGGACGAGCAGTGGCGACGCCTGCTGCAGGAGCTGGGTTGGGAGCAGGTGCTCCCTCACCCCCTGGAAACAGGTGAGACCGGAGCGGAGATCGGTTGCGGTCCGACCGGGCGGGCAAGGCCCTAACCGGACCGCAGCCGGCGATGCCGTTGACCGTAAGGGACGCTATCCTTGCGAGCGTGTCCCGGCAAACCTGAACGATCTTCTGTTACGCGAGAGGTACCTATCTATGGCGAGCTCCGGAGGCCCCAGACACGGCAAGTCCGGCAAACCGATCGACACGGGAAAGCTCGACCGGGTCGTCGCGGAGGCGCGGCGCGCGCGGGATGAGCGCGATGCGGGTTATCGCGAGCGGGCCCTCAAGCTCTATCCGTGGGTGTGTGGTCGCTGCGGGCGCGCCTTCACCCGCGAGAACCTGCGTGAGCTCACGGTGCATCATAAGGACATGAATCACGACAACAATCCGACCGACGGCAGCAACTGGGAGCTGCTCTGTCTCTATTGTCATGACAACGAGCACCAGAAGTACGAGGAGCATGCGGCGGCGGTCGCCGCCGGGCGCAGCGGTGGGGGCGATGTCCCGAAACCGGCGACACATCGCCCCTTTGGCGATTTGGAGGCGTTGCTGAAGAAGAAGGATTGACCGCGGTTCGGGAGAGGGTCCGTGCCTGGTGGGTCTACGGAAACGCGGATCAATTCAGCGCTTCTTGAGTGGCGTGCTGATTTTGGCCAGGATGGCCAATAACCAGCGTCCCTCTATAGAGCGCGTACCAGATCCAGGACGTAGCGGGCGTGGCCCTTGGGCTTGATGTCGTAGAGGGCGTGCCGGACGGTGCCCGCTTTGTCGACGACGAAGGTGGAGCGCAGGATGCCGAAACGCTTCTCCCCGTGGGCTTCCTTCTCACGCCACACGCCGTAGGGCTCGCAGGCTTCCCCCTCGGGATCGGCGAGTAAGCGTACGTCGATCCCGTATTTGTCTCGAAACACCCCATGGCTTGAGCAGTTGTCGCGGCTGATGCCCAGGATCTCCGTGTCCAGGGACGCGAACTCGGGCTGAAGGTCGGTAAACTCCAGCGCCTCCATCGTGCAGCCAGGCGTGTCGTCCTTCGGGTAGAAGTACAGCACCAGGTTCTTGCTGCCGTGGAATTGCTCCAAGTGGACGCGCTCCATGTCAGCGTCCGGGAGGGAGAACAGCGGGGCCTTGTCTCCGGGCTGCAGCATCTGAGTTCGCTCCCATGGTGGGTGTCGTGAGGTCGAGCCCAGCGGCTCGCGCGGCGATTGCTTGATCCCGATCGGCGGGACTCGATCGCCTGCTCGTTGTTGTTCGTATCGTCCTTGTGTCGGCAACAACACCCGCTGCTGTGCTGGTGTATCGCCATGAGCGGGAATTTAGGGACCGCAGGGCGGCGCGTCAACCGGATCGCGGGTCGGGTTTGGCATCGCCGTCGACCCCGGGCGGCGGCAGGGTCACGCTGGCGACGGTTCCGCCCCCCTGACGCCGGGTCAGGCGGATCTCCATGCCGTTGGCGATGGCAAGCTGTCGCGCCACGGCAAGCCCTAGCCCGCTGCCGCCGGTGCGCCGGTTGCGCGAGTGCTCCAGGCGGTAGAAGGGCCGGAACACCGCCTCGCGTTCCTCCTCCGGGATGCCCGGGCCGCGATCGAGCACGAAAACAATCGGTGGTCGGTGCTGGCAGTCCAGGTGCAACTGGACCTGGTCGTGGCTGTACCTCAGCCCGTTTTCCAGCAGGTTGCCGACGATGCGTCTCAGGGCCAAGGCGTTCACCCGGTGGTGGCAGGGGCCGTGCGGTTGCCAGGACACGCGGCGGCGGTCGGCGGCCAGATCGCCGATCAGCGCGCTGACATCCACCGCCTGTCGCTCCCCGGCGCCCATGGTCTTGCCGAGCTCTACGGTCTGCGAGATCAGGGCGTTCATCTCGTCGAGGTCCCGTTCCATGCGCGCCAGGAGGGCGCTGTCCGCGTCCGGGCGGAGCATCTCCAGGGCCAGGCGCAGGCGCGTCAAGGGCGTGCGCAGATCGTGGGAGATGCCGGCGAGGAGGAGGGTGCGGTTCGCGAGCAGCTCGCGGATCTGTTGGCTCATCTCGTTGAACTGACGGGCCAGACTTGCCAGCTCTCTGGGGCCGGTCTCTGGCAGCGGGTTGGGCGACCGGCCCTTGGTGACCTGTTCCGCGGCCTTCGACAGACCCTCCAGAGGGGCGGTGACGCGCCTCGCCAGGACCGCCGCGGTGAGTACGACCAGGATCAGCGCGGCCGCGACGATTACGGCCACTCCTTCCAACGGGCGCGTGTGGACGCGGTCACGGGGAAAGCCTGCCCAGACGCGGTCTTGTCCGGCGTCGATCTGGACCCAGAACCAGCGCTTACCCTCGGTCAGGTTGCTCATGATCGTCACGGGCTGCCCGACCCGCTCCTCCAGGGAGAGCTGCAGGCGCCGTACGTACGGGAAGAAATAGGGCTCGAGCCCTGCGGGCGTCCCCGGCTCGTCCCGCAGCCGCAGCCCATACTCCTGCGTGATCTTCTCCTTGTACTCCGGCCGTACCTCCGGGGGCAGCTGAACCAGCGTGCGCGCGGACAGCACCATGAACGCCGCCATGTCCTGGCTGGACCGAACCGCCACCGGGACGAGGGCGTAATAGACCACCGCGGCGAAGGTGAGGAGGGCGAACAGGCCGAAGGTGAAGACCAGGGTCAGCAGCACGCGCCCGAACAGGGTCTCCGGGAGCCGGATCAGGCGAGTCACGGCTCGCCCTTCGGGGTAAACAGGTAACCCTTGCCCCAGACGGTGCGGATGTAGCGGGGGTGTTTGGTGTCGGGCTCGATCTTGGCCCGAAGCCGGGCGACCTGGACGTCGATGCTGCGGTCGAAGGGGGAGCGTTCGTAACCCTTGAGCAGGTCGAGCAGCCGATCGCGGTCGAGCACGCGATTGGGGTGCTCGGCGAGTACCTGCAGCAGGTCGAACTCACGGCTGGTGAGGGGGACGGTCTCGCCGTCCTTGCTGAGCTCACGGGCCTCGACATCCATGCGGAAGCCGCTGAACTCGATGAGGCCGGCCGTCGCTCCCTGGGGTTGGGCGTGTCTTCTCAGCACCGCCCGGATGCGCGCCAACAGCTCGCGGGGGTTGAACGGCTTGGCCAGATAGTCGTCCGCGCCGACCTCGAGGCCCACGATGCGGTCCACGTCATCACCCCTCGCGGAGAGCATGATAATCGGGACCTGGGAATCCTTGCGCAACCGCCGCGCCAGCGTGAGCCCGTCCTCACCCGGCAGCATCAGGTCCAGGATCAGCAGATCGGCGGTCTCCTGGGCCAACCAGGCGTGCATGGCCGCGCCGTCCTCTACGGCCGAGACCTCATAGCCCTCGCGACGCAGGTAGTCGCTCAGCAGGAGCCGCAGATCCGCGTCGTCGTCCACCACCAGGATACGGGAAGGCTGGGTTGCCATGTGTCTGCCTGAACGGGTCGCTGGTCACGCACAGCCAAGGTAAGACGCTGATTCTTGGCCATCCTGGCCGAAATCTGTACGCCACCCAAGAAGCGCGGTTCTCGGATGGCTTTATTTTCAATCGCTTACGCGCTTGAAAATGGCGTCACATCCCTGTGCCGCGGGAAGCGTTGAATCGATCAGCGTTTCCCTGGGTGTTTGGAGCCGATACAAAATGAAACAATTTAAGTATATACGGAAATACTTACGCAATCATTCAAACAGACAATAGAATCGTCCGCAGATTGTGGCGGACGGGTCGTGACCAGTGTTGTACACGGCTTACCTGAATTCGGAGGCACGAAACCATGAGCTTCGACGCATTGACCATTGCAGGCATTCTGTCCGCTGCCCTCTCGGGCGGATTCTTCATCGCGCTCGTGACTTGCAACGATGGCTGACGGCGCCGCCGTCGGGGGCATATGGGATGAGAAGCCGGGGATGAACCGGTAAGACGAGTTTCTGGGCAGCAAGCCTATTGGGCCGTTGGGGCAGCTACACACCCTGCACGAACGGCCCTTTTTTATGGCGCCTCATCGAGCGCCGGATGATCGACCCCGGGATTTCGCGCGCCGCTGCGTCCGCGCTTTCCAGGCCGCTCGGCGCCGGACGGCGACGGCTTTGCGGGGGCAAGAGCCTCCTCCAGCAACTGGAGGGTCCCTTCGAGGCCGCGGCGCACGTCTCCTACGACCCGGAACAGAACCGGGTCGACCTCCGCAAGGAGGCCCTTGCGCTCCGCTCTCGGTAGCGGATGTCCCTCGGGCGACCGCTCTTCCAAGCCGAGCAGCTCGAGGTCCGTATCGGTGATTTGCTTGAGATGGATTCCGCGCGTCATCGCGGTCTGCGGGATACCGGTAGGTTCTCGATGGTCGTTAAGATACCTCAAAACCCGGCCGGGCGGAAAAGCCAGCCGCCGGCGGGCGCATCTGTCCCGCCGGCCGGGGCTGGATCAGGCGCCGACGTGTCCGCGGATGGATGCCACCACGGAGTCGCTGGAGGTCGCGTTGACGTCCAGCAGGAGACCTTCGCCGCGGTAGAAGTCCGCCAGGGGGGCGGTTTTCTGGTTATAGACATCGAGCCGGTTTGAAATCGCCTCCTCGGTCTCGTCGTCGCGCTGCACCACCTTGCCGCCGCATTTGTCGCAGACGCCCTCAACCTTGGTCGGCATGCTCTTGACGTTGTAGATGGCGCCGCAATCCACACAGGTGCGCCGGGTCGTCAGGCGATCGAGGATCACGTCTCGCGGCACGTCCAGGTTGACCGCCGCCTGCAGGGTGATGCCGAGGTCGGCGAGCAGGTCCTTGAGCTGCTCGGCCTGCGGTATGGTGCGCGGAAAGCCGTCGAGCAGGAAGCCGGCCTGACAGTCGTCCTCCTTCAGGCGCTCCTTCATGATGCCCATGATCAGCTCGTCCGGAACCAGGTCGCCGGCATCCATGTAGGCCTTGGCCTGCTTGCCCAGCTCGGTCCCGTCCTTGACCGCGGCGCGCAGGATGTCGCCGGTGGATATCTGCACGGACCCGTCGATGGCCGTCAGCATCTTGGCCACGGTGCCCTTTCCAGCGCCGGGGGCGCCCAACAGGATCAGTCTCATCTGCTACTCCCAAGTCGTGAAGGATGGATCATCTTTGCGGGTGGCGCCGGCGCAATGGCTGGCGGCACGCGGACCGGGCATTTTCGCCTGTTACTTGGCATTGGATCAAGGTGAGCGCCGCCGTGAAAGGCCGGTTCCGCAAAGGTGCGCTGGATCGCCCCACTGCCCGGGTGCCCGCGGCCGTTTAGCTGGTGCGGCTACGGCGCACCCAGCTGGTCAGGTTGCGGTGCAGCTCCTTCAGTCCGACCGGCTTGCTCATGTAGTCGTCCATCCCCACCTGCAGGCAGCGTTCCCGGTCACCCGGCATGGCAAGGGCAGTCAGGGCGATGATCGGCGTGGTGCGCAGGGCGGGGGTCGCCCGCAGCCTGCGCGCGGCCTCCAACCCATCCATGACGGGCATCTGAACGTCCATCAGAATCACCTGGGGGAGCTCGCTTCTGGCCAAGGTGATCGCTTCCTCTCCGTTCTGCGCTGTCAACACCTCCCAGCCCCTGATGCGAAGATAGGTGGAGAGCATCTCCAGGTTGCCCTCGTTATCCTCGGCGAGCAGCACCGTCGGATGATCCAGTGTCATCGTGTGCGCGCCTGTGTCGTCGGCGGCCTCCGCCTCGTCGGGGGCTTGGGCGGCGCTTTGACCGCGGGGGTCCCACGGCAGGATTACGGTGAAGCGGCTGCCGTGGCCGATCTCGCTCTCGACCCGGATCACGCCGCCGTGCAGTTGCGCCATGCCGTAGGCGAGCGCGAGACCGAGGCCGGTGCCGTCGTACTGTCGGGATAGTCGGCTGTCGAGCTGGACGAAGGGTTTGAACAGGTGCTCGTGTTGTTCCGGCGAGATCCCGACGCCGGTGTCCCAGACGCTGATCCGCACCTCTCGCGTGCTGGCGTCCCCCTCGACATCCAGGCCGATGCGCCCTCCCTCGGGCGTGAACTTCACCGCGTTGCCGAGCAAATTGACCAACATCTGCTTGAGGCGGCGGCTGTCGCCTCGCACCAGCCGCACCGCGGGATCGATGTTCGCCTCAATGCTGATTCTCTTTGCCTTGGCGGGCTGGCGGACCAGCCGCAGGCTGGCGTCCCAGAGCTGGTTCACCGGTACCTGGTCCCAGCGCAGGTTCATCCTGCCGGAGGCGACCCGGGACATGTCCAGGATGTCGTTGATCAGCTCCAGCAGATGTGTACCGTTGTCGTGGATGGTGTGGGCGGCCCTGGCCTGCTGTTCGTTCAGCCCGCCGAGGAGGCCGTCTTCCATGGTTTCCGAGAGGCCGAGGATGGAAGTGAGTGGCGTGCGCAGCTCGTGGCTCATGGCGGCGAGAAACTCGTCCTTCGCCTCGGCCGTTCGGGCGAGCTCCGCGTTCGCGCGGTCGAGCTCCGCGGTGCGTTCCAGTACCCGTTCGGCAAGTCGTGCGCGCTCCTCCGTGAGTGCGCCATGCGCCTCCCGCAGCTCCGCCTCCGCGTGTTTGCGCTCCGAGATATCCGAGAAATTCACCACCGATCCGACCAGCCGTCCGCCGCGATAGATGGGGTTGGCGTGATACTCGACCGGAAAGCTGGTGCCGTCGGCGCGCCAGAACACCTCGTCGTCGACGTGCGCGGGCACCCCGTCGCGATAGGTCTGCGCCGCCTTGCAGTGATCGGCGGGGTAAGGGGTGCCGTCCGCAAAGGAGTGATGCATCAGGGTGTGCATGTCCTTTCCGGTCAGCTCGCCCGCGTCCTCGAATCCCAACATCCGGGCGCTCGACGGATTGCAGAAGATGCAGAAACCTTGGGTGTCCACGCCATAGATGCCCTCACTGGTGGACTCCAGCAGGAGCCGGATCCTGGCCTCGCTCTGGCGCAGGTTCTCCCGGTAGTTCTCCAGGTTTCCCTGCATGGTCTTCAGTGCGGCGAGCATCTGCCCGTTCTCGTCACCGCCCGTCACCTTGATCGGCGTCGAGAAGTCGCCGGCGCTGACGCGGCGAGCGATCGCCGTGGCCGTGGCGATGGGGCGGCCGATGGTGCGGTCGACAAGCCAGATCAAAAAGAGGACCGCGCCGGTCATGACCCCGACCATCAGCACGAAGATGCGCTGCTCCACGTATTGGGTGGATGCGTCGATCTGCTTCAGCTCCAGGTCTTTGTGGGCGAGCGTCGCCTGGACCACGCCGTCGATCAGGTCGGTGGGCTCACGGTCGATCCCGCGGACCCTGCGGTCGACGACCAGCTGCGGGCTCTCGTCTCCGGGGCGGTAGTGCTCGAGGGCGGCCCGGTATTGCGTGCCCAGCCGGATGTGCGCCTTCAGGAACTGCTCGGCCGTGGTGCGGGCGTCCTGGTTGTCGCCCAGCATCTCGACCAGGCGCCCGATCACCTCGCGCGTCAGGGCCTCCTCGTGCGCAAACTGTGCGAGGTACTGGTCGTAAAGCGCCTTGTCCTGACCGCGCAGGAGCACGTTCTTCCATTCCTGCACCTGCTTCTTGAAATGCACCTGGGCGGAGAGGGCGGTCGCGACCGCACGCGAGCTTGCCTCCCGGACCTCCGACTCGCGGATGGACGCCTGTTTGTAGAGGTAAAGCCCATAGAGTCCCGCCCCGAGGTTGATGACCAGCACGGCGATCAACCCTGTCGCAAACCTGGTTCGGATATTCATCGGGACGGCTGTTCGACCGTCGGGCGGGCGATACTGGTATCCTGCATTCTCGACTCCGGCGCGGCAGCCCTTTCCCTGCGGGCGATCCTACAAGGTACCCGGAGTCATCGATCCGGGCCAAAAACGGGAGGTTATCATGCTGGTTACCTTCAAGACCGACGCCTACGCGAGCATCACCATGTTTGGCGATGTCGCGGTGGCGCTACTCAAGCTCATGGGGCACAGCGGAAAGGTTCCCGGTGCCCTGATGCCTGAGGACATTCCGGGCGCTCTTCAGCGGCTCAAGGCGGCGGTCGCTGCCAGCCCGGACGCGACCCTGGACCCGGACGGCGATCGCGAGCGGAAGGACGAGGCCGAGAATGAGCATGTCAGCCTCGCCAACCGGGCTCTGCCCCTGATCGAGCTTCTGACCGCCGCCGCGGAACAGCGGAAGTACGTCATGTGGGAGACCTGAGCGCCCTGTCTCAGCGTTACTCCGGGCAGGGGAAGGCCGCGACCAGGGCATGTAGCACCACTTCGGCGGCAGGGTCCTTCAGCTCGCCCTTGTGGTTGGCGCCGTACCGGACGTAGGCATCGGCCAGGGCAGACGCGGAAACCGTCGCTGGGGTGCAGAACATGGGGTCCTGCTCGGTGCTCAGGTGCAGCAGGCGGATCGACTCCTCGACCCCGCTCACGAACCCCGCGCAATAGCGTCTGCGCTCGCGCCCGATACTGGTCAGGCGGCTCGACGCGCACGCTCTGAGCAGGTCGCCGGCGCTTTGCTGCTGCGGAAACTGGGGCTCCATTTCCTCCTCCGGGGCTTGCGAGAACGCCGGTGCGGAGAGGGCGATTGTCAGGAGAAGGGCCAAGATCGTTCGCGTCACCATCACGATGCTCCTCGTTGCGTCGGGAAAACGCCGAGCCACGGCTGCCAGCGGGCGCACATCTCAAGCGCACCGCTTCGCCCATCACCTTATACCCGCCCTAGGCGCGGCGGGAAGCCCCACTCGGACCCATCGCGGCCGAAACTAGGATTAGCGCGGCCAGTGCGGCAATCCCGAAGCGCAGGCTCTCGGCCAGAAAATAGGCCCTGTGGTAGTGCAGAAAGGTCTCCAGCATGGGAGGGGGTGGGTCCCGGGGCAGGAAATCGAGCTGCCGGCCGAGCTCGACGATGCGGGGCTCGAGTACCCAGTGGGTAACGGCGACCAGACCGACCGCGGTTGTCAGGAGCAGGACGGGCAGGCGCGGGTTGCGGCCCCATACGGCGAGGGCCACCGCCAGGATGCCCAGGGCGAGCTGGCTTCGGTTCCAGACCTCGAAGAACACGCGGTTTAGCTCCGACGAGTGGACCCACAGCAGGCTGGTCTTCTTCGCCTCGGTGTCCTCGGGGATGAAGCCGGCATGCTCCGCGAGCTTGGGGTTGCGCGCGAACAGGTCGTCGATCCCGGCGAAGTTGTACGCGACGATGGAGCCAAGGATCACCGAGCCCCCAAGCCAAATGCCAAGCATGAGGTGAAGCAGCGGATTGGGATTCATGCGGGAGCCTGCGTCAGCGTTGCCTGCGGGAATACTAATGGAAACGGCTTCCCGTGCCACGCCGTCAGGCCCCCGTGATGCTTGCGAGCCTTCCCTCGCCCGACGCTTGTTGTCCGGATGCGGCTCGGTCAGGTGTAGCATATGGCCGCGAGCCAAACGGCTCGTCCAGAAGAGGAGCCGGCCCCTGCGTCCGGTAATGCGACCGCCCGTGATCCTATGAAAGTGACAACCCAAGGCCGCCGCATCGCACGAGAGCAGCGGACCATCGACGCCATGATCCGCATTTACTGCCGGGGTCATCACGGCCAGGGTGAGGTGCCCTGCGCCGAATGCGCCAGCCTGCGTGACTACGCCCGCCGGCGCCTGAGCATTTGCCCCTTTCAGGAGGAAAAGCCCGCCTGTAACCACTGCGAGGTGCACTGCTACAGCTTCGTAATGCGGGAGCGGGTCAAGTCCGTCATGCGCTACGCCGGACCGCGCATGCTCTGGCGCCATCCCCTGCTCAGCATCTATCACCTGCTAGACGAGCGACGCCGGGTTCCGGCGCTGCCGCGTCCCGCTCGGAAAGAAAAAGCCGAGGACGGGCGCGCGCGCGGATAGCCCGGTCCCCCTCTGCCGGATCGGCCGTCTCCGGCACTACCCTTCATGCTCAGCGCTGCGGCGCGCTTGGCTTCGCTTTCCCGGTGTTGGATCATGGAGACGACACCGTCACACAGAACACCAAGAGCCGCGACCCATGGACTACAACTCCGAGCCCACAGATCAGACCGCCGCCGACCCCGGACCTCACTCCACGGCGGAGCAGTTGCAGTCACTGACGCGGCAGGTGGCCGAGCAACAGGACCAGCTGCGCGACTACGAGAAATCCCTGGTGGAGCGCATCGCCGACGTCGACGACGATCGGCGAACCACCGCCTCCAAGCTCCAGCGGGCGTGGCAGACCCAGCGCGAGGAGATCGAGCTGCGGCTGCGGCGGCAGACGGCGATCACCATGGTTGTGCTCGTTCTGTTCGCGCTCCTCGTCGGCGGGGTGCTCTTCCTCGCATACCACGACCTGGGGCAGGCGCGGCTGCCTTTGATCGATGAGATCGCCACCATCAAGGGCGAGTTGGACCGCAGGGCGGACCCGCCGCCGGCGGACGAGGCGGTCGGGGACGCGCTGAAGGGCCTGTCGCTCAGCGTGGCCGAGATCTCCTCGTCGCTGGAGCGGATGAGCGAGGAGCAGGCGAGCAGCCTGGACCGGGGCATCGCGGCGGAACGCAGCGCACGCGACGCGGCGGATGCCGGTATCGCGGAGGAGGTGCGGCGTCTCGAGGCCGAGCAACAAAGTCTGGCCCAGGAGCTCGCGTCCTTACGCCAGGCGCTCGAGGAGGCGCGGGCGCGAGCGGCCGCGGATGCGCCGAGCGCCGAGCTGGACGCCGAAAGCGCGGAAGCGGTCCCGGGAACCCCGGAGACTGGCGGCTCCGCCCCCGAGCAGCTTGTTGCCGAACCGAGCGCGGCCTCGGAACCCGTCGCGGAGGCGGCGCAGGCCGATGCCGAGGTAGCCGACGCAGACAGCGAGGGTGAGCCTGTTGCAGAGGATGCGGTTGAGGATAGAGCCAGCAATGGCTCCCTGGTCGGCGGTCCCGCCTATGCCCTGCAGCTCATCGGCTTCTTCAGCCGCGACGCCATGCTGACATTCGCCGCTCGCGACGACCTGCCTGAGCGGATGTACTACCGCGAGGACCGGTATCGCGGGCGGCCCTGGTACGCCCTGATCCACAGCCTGCACGCCGACTACGCCTCGGCCGAAGCGGCGTTGTCGCGGTTGGCGCCCGATCTGGTCGCGATGGGTCCCTGGATTCGTCCCATCCGCGACGACGAGGATCTGCGGGTGCTCGCGCCCTCGGAGTAACGCTGACGGGTCAGCCGGGAGCGCGAACGGGCTACCAGGGGATGGGCTCCCCGTTGCGGAAGAAGCCGCCGGTCGGTCCGTCGTCGGGCAGGGTCGCGGCCCACAGGATGCCCGCCGCCCCTTCCTCGACGGAAAGGGTTGCCTCCGGGCCGCCCATGTCGGTGCGCACCCAGCCCGGGCAGACCGAGTTGACCTTGATCCCGGTCCCGCCGAGCTCGTCGGCGAGAATGCGCGTCAGCGCGTTGAGCGCGGTCTTCGACAGCCGGTAACCCGGACAGCCGCCGTTCATCTCGCTGAGCTGGCCCATGCCCGACGAGACATTGACCACCCGCCCCCTCCCTCGCATCAGGGGAATCAGGGCCTGACACAGGCGCAGCGGGGCAAGGGTGTTGGTCTCCAGTCCCCGGCGCACCGTCTCCAGTCTGGCGTCGAAGACGCCTTCCCTGCCGCTTCCCGGCGTCGGGTCGGGAAAGATGCCGGCGTTGTTGACCAGCACGTCGAGCCGGCCGAAGGTGTCGCGGACGAACGCCGCCAGCTGCGCGACCGACTGCTCGTCGGTGACGTCCAGCAGATGAAACGCCACGTCCAGTCCCTCGGCGCGCAGGCGTTCAGCGGCGGCACGCCCCTCCCGCTCGCGGCGGGCGGTGAGGATCACGGTGTGGCGTTTTGCCGCCAGCTGACGGCAGGTCTCGAGCCCCAGGCCGCGATAGGCCCCGGTGACGACGGCGACGGGTTGGTTCGGCATGTTCTTTCTCTCCGCGGGTTCCAGCCCGGAAGTATGGCCTCGTAGATGGCTTCTGTCAGTCGCGGGTGGCTTGGTGACCTGCACCATGCCCCGATCCCGTATCCGGGGGCGATGCGCGGCCGCGCCCCCGGCTCAGCGCCGCAGCCCGAGGCGGGACAGGAGCTTGGGGACATCGAGCTCGGGTACGAGCAGCGCCAGCGGTCGCGGCAGCGCTTCGCGAAAGCCGGGGGAGGTCACGATCTTGGGGTCGTACATCAGCAGGCAGCCGCCGGTGGCGGGATCGATCTCGATGTGCTCGATTCCGCGCACCGCCGCGAGCTGTTGCTTGATCCGCTTGGCGAGCTCCGGGTGGCCCTTCAGACGCTTGCTGATGAAACGTACCCGCCCGGGCGCGATATGGGCAGGGAATATGCTGCCCAGGACGGTGGACAGCTCGTTTAGGAACTCCGCGGACTTGAGCGCCGCGGGGTCGAACAGCATCAGCACGCTGCCGGTGCGGGTGTCTACCGTGACCCGGCGGATACCGGACACGGCCTCGAGGTGTCGGTGCATCCTGGAGGCCAGGTCCGGTCGTCCCTTCATCGCATCGAAACCCAGGCGCAGGCGCCCTGGAAGGACGTGGAGGATCCGCATCATGCGCGGAATGCTACACGCTGCGGATCGATGATGCAGGCGGGGCAGGGCCTCCGGCGCTGAGAAGACGCTGACGAGTGGCCATTCTGGCCAAAATCAGCGCGTCACATCCCTGTGCCACGGTAAGCGCTGAGTTGATCGGCGCTGTTTCTAAGGAGATGCTGATTTATTGGCCATCCTGGCCAAAAATCAGACGGAACAGGAAAACGCGGTTTCCCGGTTCCTTCATTTTCAACGGCTTACTGCCGTTGAAAATGCTGGCACATCCTTGTGCCGCGGGAATCGCGAATATATCAGCGATTTTTCCCTAACCCGCGAAGATTCGCGCAGTCTCGTAGCCCTGGCCGGCGAGAATCAGGAACAGGGTGGCCGCCTTGAGTAGGCGCGTCCTTTGGCGCGCCGGCAGCCAGCGAGTACGGTCGATGTAGATGGCCATATGGAGGCCTCAGCAACCGGGATAGGTTTCGAGCCGCCGCAGGACGGCCGCCTCGATCTCCCGCTCGTAGGGGCCGAAACGGGGGTAGGCGTCAACCTGCTGCCGCGCGGCGCCGACCGGGGCGAGAGCCGGTGAGGCATAGCCGTATGGCTCGAACTCGTCATCGGAGTAGAGGACGTGCTCTTCGTACCCGGGACGATGGAAGGCGTTGCTCATGGCGGTAACTCCCTCTGGTTTCGGAAAGTGCGGTCGTCGCAAGCCGTATAGCAACCGCGATGCCAACCGTGCCCCATCCCCCTGTTTTCGCGGTCCTCGGCGGAGCACGCGGACCGGTCTTGCCAGGAGTCAACGCGGCATCCGCACGGAGTTGGTGCGATCCGGGCTTGTTGTGCACCAAAACTTGGGCAGAATACTCGGGCATATCCGGTTTCCGCCGGGGCAAATCTGGAGCAGCCATGAAACTCTTCTACAGCAAGACTTCGCCGTACGCCCGCAAGGTGCTGGTCACCGCCATGGAAAAGGGATTGTGCGGTCAGCTCGACCTCGTCGTCTGCGATCCCCACGGGCTGGACGAGGACCTACTGGCCGTCAATCCCCTCCATCGGGTCCCCACGCTGGTGCGCGACGATGGCCCGCCGCTCTACGACAGCCCGGTGATCTGCGAGTGGCTGGATGCACAGGCAGAGACGCCGCAACTGATTCCGCAGGCGGGTCCGGAGCGTTGGGCGGTGCTCAAGGGGCAGGCGCTCGCCGACGGGATCATGGACGACGCGGTCGCCAACGTCATGGAATCGCGCCGACCGGAGGGCCGGCAGAGCCTGGAGCAGATGGCGGTCAGAACCGAGGCCCTGCTGCGCAGTGCGCGCACCCTGGAGACGGACCAGTCCGGGTGGCCGGATAGCCTGAACCTCGCCCACATCGCGGCGGGATGCGCCCTGGCGTACCTCGACTTCCGGCTGCCGGGCCTCGGCTGGCGTGACGGCAACCCGGCGCTGAGCGCCTGGTTCGAGGATTTCGCCCGCCTGCCCGCCATGAAGGCGACCCGGCCGGATGCGGAATGACGGGTATGCGCCCGTGTCCTGCGAAGTCTAGGACCGGCTCGAGATCGCGATCATGCGGCGGCAGCGGATGAACCCCTGCTGGCGCGGCGAGGAACAGGCGCCGATCACCGGAGCTCAAGAAAGGAAAAAAGAAAGACCCCAATCCTCCTTATATCTCAGAAGAATCATGCTGACTGACTCGTTCCACAAACGTTATCCGCACCGGTTATTTTATGGCGATAGATTCCCTCCGGAAGCGGCACGGATGCTGGTGCAAGCAGGCCAAATCATCGCTGAAGACCTCTATCCAAACATTCTGAAAAAGGAAGAGTTTTTCAGGTCCGCTCATTCGCGACTTTCGAGAGAGTATGGTATCGGTGTATTGCACCAGGGGGATTCATACGAAGAGATCTGCTTAAGGTTTCTTTTTGAGAGATACGATTTGTGGAACGATCGGCACGGAGATCAAGACTACTTCTTCAAGATTCGGATCGGTCTGGTTGAGCTGCTTTTCCGAGAAGTTGAAGAGTATTTGCGTTCGGAGTTGAACAGCAGCGATCTTGGGATGAAAGCTAGTATTTTGGCAAAACGGGTGAGGCCAAAAAGGAAGACGTCCTTAGAAAAGGCTCTCGAAAGCAATGTCTTAGCAGTTTCCGAACTCAAATCTAGGTTTCAGGAGGCAAAGATCCCGTTTGCTTACCATACTGGCTACATTCAGATGGTGGATGATCCGCGAATTCAAGAAGAAATCGAGAAGCCGTTCTGGGATCTTTTAGCGGAGCCCAAATGGTCGAACGTCGATCATGAAATGAAAGAAGCGCTGGATAGGCGCGATGCCGATAGTGAGGATGCTGTTACTTACGCCTTGAAGGCTCTGGAAAGCACAATAAAGATCATCTCTGAAGAAAAAGGATGGACATCGGGCAACGAAAAAGGAGCGTCGAATTTCATAGACAACTTGTTAAGTAAGAACAATGGTCGATTTATCGACGTTTGGGAATCGGAAGCACTGAAACATCTTTTCGTTAGTTTGCGAAACCCTCGTAGTCATGGCGCTGGAAGCGAGCCGAGGCCGAAGTCCGAAGTCCAACAACGAATCTGGGCGATTGAATCTTGCATGTCATGGATTAAAGGTCTCGTCAGGAGAAGTGGGTGAGAGATATAACAGGGCGTCCAAGCCGCTCGCAAAGCTCGCTCGGACGCCCAGCACTCCACGCCTTTTTGCGCATGGCTTCGCCATTGTTGCGCAAACGGCGCTCTGCCCTGGGCGCCGCTTAATTGGGCGTTAGCTACAACAGCATGCCGATAACACATGGATACTAAGCCGGTTTCGGAAGCAATTAATGAACTCAAGTCACAGGGTGAAGCTTTCTTCTCTGCGGCCTTCAATGACTGTGGTGAAGAGTTAATGCCGGCCTGGATGTTGCGCGATGATGGCGCGAGCACGTATTGGAACCAACTGTCTCAAGAAGCCCGCGCACTGTCTCAACAAGCCCAAGAAACGCTATTGAGTGCGATAATGTTGCTTTTGCCTGCCATTAAAGCGTCGCCTGTTCTTGATTCTTCCGACGAAAAAGACGTAGGTCAGTGCACAAAGAGAATGCGAGCATCTTTGAGACTTAGGAATTACAAGTCCTGGAACGTTGAAGTATTGGCTGATGAGGACGTCGTGCTTGGAGTCAATCCTCCAGGTCAATCAGACGACGAACCAAGTGCACCATCTTCCGCGAAGGAGGTGTTTCTCAATTGTGTTGAACAAATGGAAGGCATGGTCCAGCTTTTACACATCTCACCATCGAACATCCCCAATGGCCTTCCGGAAAAGAACCCAAACCTACCGCAAGCATACCGGCCGAACACCGCGTTCATTATGATGCCAATAAACAGCGAAGAGCCCGAAAATGAGGATTTCTGCGACGCCTACAAGGAATGCTTTGAAAAGTTCGGGATCACGGCCGTGCGGGCAGATGACATTGAACACGAAGATATCATAACGAAGAAAATCATTGAACAGATAAAAACTAGCGAGTTTCTTATTGCTGATCTTACACGCGAACGGCCCAGCGTATACTACGAAATAGGTTACGCTCATTCTCTTGGCAGAAGAGTTATTCTCTATCGAAGATCGGGAACAAGAATTCATTTCGATTTGGCAGCATACAACTGTCCAGAATACAAGAACATCAAAGAGCTTAAAACGTTGCTACTAAAGCGACTCGAAGGAGCCACCAACAGAAAGCCTGAAATTGGCTAACACGCGGCTACACCAAGGGAAATCAGTTTCAGGTCTTTCCTTTCGCCTTCCCTGTCCTCCGCGGGGCTCTCTGCACTATCTTGCTGAGGCGCGAGAGGTGAAGGCCCGGGGGGTAAAGGGATCAAGTGCAAGTGCAAGTGGCGGGGTCAGGTCTTTCCTTTTGCCTCCCCTGTCCTCCGCGGCGCGCCGGCACGATCTCGCTTCGGCCCGAGTGGCGAAGACGCCCATGGACGCCCTCGAGCGATGTCGGCGTTTATGGTCTATTTTTTGGACGAGATGGAGTCAAGAACCTTCCACCACCAACGCCTTCCCGAAACCGAAGATGGCCGGGTCGAGCGCCGCAGGCAGGACCGGCGCCGAACCACCTTCAGGAGCCTGTTTATCGATAGCTTCCTGAAGGGCCGCCGCTACGGTCCCCGCCGGCATACCGACTGCCACGGCTTTTATGTGGATTGGTACGACACGCGGCTTTTCGCCGTTTCCCTCGTGATCTTCATCCTCTGCTGCGTGGACGCTGGGCTGACGCTTGTCCTGCTGAACGCGGGGGCACGGGAGATCAATGCGCTGATGGCCGCGTTGATTGACGCTGGCACCAGCACCTTCGTCAACGTCAAACTCGCCGCCACCGCAATCGGGTTGATCGTCCTAGTGATCCATGGCTCCTTTCGTGTGACCCACAACCTGCGGGTGCGCCATGTCCTGTACGGCATCTTCGGCGGCTATCTTTCCTTGTTCCTCTACCAGATTAGAATGCTTTCGGTGGCCATGTGACGAGGGAAAGCGGTCAGTTCCAAACGGCTGGCGGGTCTTTTCTTTTGCCTTCCCTGTCCTCCGCGGGGCTGTCTGCACAATCTTGCTGAGGCGCGAGAGGTGAAGGCCGCGGGGTCACGGGGTCCCGGGGTCCGGCGGGGTCAGGTCTTTCCTTTTGCCTCCCCTGTCCTCCGCGGGGTGCCTGCACGATCTTGCTTGCGCGCGAGTAGCGAAAGCCGAAATAGTTGCCGATCTCCATCGTCGCGTTGCCAGCGCTGGCGTAGGCGCCGGCAATGGCGCGGTGCCGATCCAGGGGGGGCGCGGAAAGAATGAAACGGTGGCTTTTCAAGGGGTCGGGCTCTGGCCTGCGGAATCCCGGAAAGGCCCTCACGCCTGCGCACCGGTCATGGCGTACGCCGCAGTTTCAGAGCCAAACCGCCTCGGCCCGGATGGTGGTGGCGAAGCGTCCGCCCTCCTGCTCCAGTTGCTGCCATTCGGCTAGCGTGTAGACCAGGATCTCCGCCGGCACTGGCAAGGTGTTGAGATCCCACGCCATGGGCCGCTCTTGGAAAGGCAGGTCCGAGCGCGAGACCAGGGCAATGAGGTCGAGGTCGCTGCCGACGCCCCAATCGCCCCTGGCATAGGAGCCGAAGTAGCCCAGACGTCTCAGCTCCGGGTGCAGCGCCTTCTGCTGCTCCGCCCAGTGGCGGACCGCGGCATCAACCGTCGCCCGATCCGGCCATTTCAGCACGGACGAAGTCAAGGATCTCACCGGCATGGCTGATCGCATCTCCGCTCTGCAAGGGTCCGTAATGCTCGAAGGGCGCGCCTTCGGGGTGGCCGTTCGCGTACCGGGTTGCCAGGTAGAAGTTGTCCAGCACGCGGGCCCGGTCGATGAGGAGCGGCGGAACCGACAGCGGTAGCTCCTTGAGCAGGCGAGCGATTACGTGCCCCCACGCCTCCTGCCCCTTCGCCAGGTGCAGCGCTTTGACCGCCTTTTCGGCCGCCTGCTGGGCCGCGAAACAGGCCCACTCGTGCCGATCTGCCCGCGCGGAGTCCTGCGCCTGTTCCAGATCGCGCTCGGCCTGAGCGAGCCAGTCCCGTGCTCGGTTGCTCATGTTCGATTTCCCCGCGGACGCGCCGCTAGACCGATTTGTAGATCTCCCCGCCCTTGTCGATGAACTCCCGGGACTTCTCCTTCATCCCCTCCTCGATGGCGATCTCCACGTTCTCGATCTGGTGCGAGCGGGCGTAGTCGCGCACGTCCTGGGTGATCTTCATGGAGCAGAAGTGGGGGCCGCACATGGAGCAGAAGTGGGCGACCTTGTGGGACTCGTGGGGCATGGTCTGGTCGTGGAATTCGCGCGCCCGCTCCGGGTCCAGGGAGAGGTTGAACTGGTCCTCCCAGCGGAACTCGAAGCGGGCCTTGGAGAGCGCGTTGTCCCGCACCTGGGCGCCGGGCAGGCCCTTGGCCAGGTCGGCGCCGTGGGCGGCGATCTTGTAGGTGACGATGCCGTCGCGCACGTCCTGCTTGTCGGGCAGGCCCAGGTGCTCCTTGGGGGTGACGTAGCAGAGCATGGCGGTGCCGTACCAGCCGATGTTGGCCGCGCCGATGCCGGAGGTGATGTGGTCGTAGGCGGGGGCGATGTCGGTGATCAGCGGGCCCAGGGTGTAGAAGGGCGCCTCGTAGCAGTCCCGCAGCTCCTTGTCCACGTTCTCCTTGATCATGTGCAGGGGCACGTGGCCGGGACCCTCGATCATCACCTGCACGTCGTGCTCCCAGGCGATCTTGGTCAGCTCGCCCAGGGTCTCCAGTTCGGCGAACTGGGCGGCGTCGTTGGCGTCGGCGATGGAGCCGGGGCGCAGGCCGTCGCCGAGGCTGAAGGAGACGTCGTAGGCCTTCATGATCTCGCAGATCTCCTCGAAGCGGGTGTAGAGGAAGTTCTCCTGGTGGTGGGCCAGGCACCACTTGGCCATGATGGAGCCGCCGCGGGAGACGATGCCGGTGACCCGGTCGGCGGTCAGCGGCACGTAGCGCAGCAGCACCCCGGCGTGGATGGTGAAGTAGTCCACCCCCTGCTCCGCCTGCTCGATCAGGGTGTCGCGGAACATCTCCCAGGTCAGCTCCTCGGGCTTGCCGTTGACCTTCTCCAGGGCCTGGTAGATGGGCACGGTGCCGATGGGCATGGGCGCGTTGCGCAGGATCCACTCCCGGGTCTCGTGGATGTTCTTGCCGGTGGACAGGTCCATCAGGGTGTCGCCGCCCCAGCGGGCGGACCAGACCATCTTCTCGACCTCTTCCTCGATCGAGGAGGTGACCGCGGAGTTGCCGATATTGGTGTTGATCTTCACCCGGAAGTTGCGCCCGATGATCATCGGCTCGAGCTCCGGGTGGTTGATGTTGGCCGGGATGATGGCGCGCCCGGCGGCCACCTCGGCGCGCACGAACTCCGGCGTGATCTGCTCCGGCAGGTTGGCGCCGAAGTGCTGGCCCTGGTGCTGGCGCAGCAGCTTCTCGTAGCGCGGGTCGGCGCGCAGCTCGTCGAGCCGCATGTTCTCGCGGATGGCGACGAACTCCATCTCCGGGGTGATGATGCCCTTGCGGGCGTAGTGCATCTGGCTGACGTTTCGGCCCGCGCTTGGCCCGGCGCGGGGTGCGGATGTGCTCGAAGCGCAGGTGGGCGAGCGCGGGGTCGCCCTGGCGCTTGCGCCCGAACTCGGAGCGTCGGGCCGGTCGAGCAGCTCGGTGTCGCCGCGCTCTCTCGATCCAAGCGGCGCGCACCTCGGGCAGCCCGGCGAGCAGGTCGATGCGCGCCTGCGGGTCGGTGTAGGGCCCGGAGGTGTCGTAGATGTAGACCGGCGGGTTCTCCTCGACCCCTTCGCTGGCGTGGGTCGGGGTCAGGGTCACCTCGCGCATGGGCACCCGGATGTCCGGCCGCGACCCCTCGACATGGATCTTGCGGGATGCGGGGAAGGGCTTGGTGACCTCGTCCGAGAGCTTGGCGGTCTTGCGGACGAATTCTTCGGGAATGGCGCTCATGTCTGATACCTCGCAGCAAATGGGGGCGTCGCGAGCGGACCAGTGGAACCGGCTCGCCGACCCGACGCCACGGCGTTAGGCGTCGGGGCGAGTGTGCGGGGGTGGGAGAAGGCCGGGGCTCCGGCGGTAATTCCCGCCCGATCGGGGCGCGGAGCTTACGCCAGGCTGCAAGGCGTCACGCGGATGGGTTCGGCTTCGCCCGCCTTTCCTGCGCCGGCATTACCCGGATCAGGTTCCAAGGGTCTCTCTCAGCTCCGCTCGGGGACGCGATCACCCGAGCGAGGCACCCCCAGCAGGTACTCGGCGCCAAGCTATAGCAATCCGGTAGGTTTTTCAAGGAGCCGGCGCGGCGGCGCGATCAGGCCCCGCGTGAGCGAGGTCAGCTGGATGCGGGGCCTTCCTCTCCCCCGGTGCCCAGCCTGCGCATGATGCGTTTCACGTAGGCCTGGGTCTCCTGGTAAGGCGGCACGCCGCCGTGGCGGTCCACGGCCTTTTCGCCGGCGTTGTAGCCTGCCAGCGCCAGCTTGACGTCGCCCTGGAAGTAGTCGAGCAGCCAGCGCAAGTAGGCCATGCCGCCGCGCAGATTCTGCTCCGGGATCCCAGACGTCCGCTACGCCGAAGCGTTGCGCCGTCGCCGGGATCAGCTGCATCAGACCTTGCGCGTTCTTGGGCGAGAGGGCCTTGGGATTGAAGCCGGACTCCGCTTCCACGACGGCGAGCACCAGGTTGGGATCGAGCTGGTAGCGCGGCGCCATGTCCCGAACCATGCGGGCGATCTCGCCGGAGGCGGGGTGGCGGCGGCTCGCGAGGCGGGTTCCGGTATCGAGGGGGCAGGACGCCTTGCCCTTCGGCTTGCCCGCGACCTTCAAGACCTTGAGCATGGTGGCCGCCTTGCGGTTCTCGCCCTGCGCGGCCTGATAGTACCAAGCGGCGGCGATGTCCCGGTCGCGCGTGACCCCCTGTCCGAAGGCGTAGACCTGCCCGAGCTGGAACTTGGCCTCCACGTCGCCCTTGCGGGCCGCCTTGCAGTAGAGCTGGACGGCCTTCTTGGTATCCTGCGGGACCCCGACGCCGCGGGCATAACGGCTGCCCCAGGCGGTCAGCTCGTGTATGTCGCTGGAAGCGAGGGCTTCCTCGAAGGAGGGCAGCTTCTCGGCCGTTGCGGATAGCGAGGCCAGGATTGTCACAAGTCCCGCGATCGCGGGCAGGATCATTTTTCGCTGTGCTTGCATGATTCCGTCTTCGCCGGGATGGGTCGCCGGGAGGCCCACCGTTGTGCAGATTGATGAAAACAACTGCCGGTTGTCGGATGTCCGCCCGCACAACGTGGTCGGAGGACCTTGGTTAAGGCGGTCATTTTCCAACAAAAATGCTCCGGTTGCCAGAGCTGTGAGAGGGCGGCCCGGGCAAGGCCGCGTGGACTTCGTCATCATTTCGTCATAATCTGCCTGCAACGCTACCTGACTTGGGCGCTCGGCTAGGCGGTCGGGCTTCCGCAGCGATCCCGTACCCCGGCCGCACGCACCGTCTATCTCCCTCCGCGCCTCGGCACCCCACGGGAACCCGAAGCACATGCCGCAAGACGATCTCCTCCAACTCTTCTCCCAGTTCGGTCTTGCCGCCTTGCTGGGCTTCCTGATCGGCCTGGAGCGCGAGCTGCGCGACGCGGAAAGCGTCACGGTCGGCATCCGGGACTTCGTGCTCTTTTCCGTGATCGGCGCCCTCTCCAGCTTCGCGGCCCTGGAGTACGGCAACTCCTGGCTGATCCTGGCGGGCTTCCTCGGCTTCCTGGCCTTGCTGCTCTCCAGCTACTGGGCCCAGCGCGATCATGGTCCCGGCATCACCACCGAACTGGCGGCGGTGCTGACCTTCTTCCTCGGCGTCGTGGTCATGCGCGGGGCGACCGTGCTGGCGATCGCGCTGGCTATCCTGGCGCTGGGGGTCCTGTTCCCCAAGGCGTCGATCAAGCGCTTTCGCTCCCAGGTGCAGACGCACGAGATGCGCGCCGTGCTCCTGTTCCTGACCATCACCTTCATCATCCTGCCGGTGCTGCCGCGCCAATCTCTCGATACCTATCTGACCTATCCGGTGGGCGCGGTGGCGGCGGTCGACCAGGCCTCGGGCCGGGTCGACATCGCGCTCGCCGCCGGCAAGCGCCTCAGCCCCGGTGACGAGGTGTTTCTGTACGGGGACGACTGGGAGCGCCTCGGCAGCGTCCAGATCACTTCGGCTCGCCGTACCGACGCCAGCGGCACCTTCGATGGAGGCCAGCTCTCCGACGTCGCGCCCGAAACCGGCGTGCGCAGCGGCCTCGGCATCGAGTTCCTGGAGGTCATGGCCTCCGCCGTGCGTCCCTACAAGCTATGGCTGATTGTCGTGCTGGTGTCCCTGGTCAGCTTCGCCGGCTACGTGCTGATCAAGGTCGTGGGCAACACGGCGGGCATCGGGCTGACCGGCCTGATCGGGGGCCTGGTCTCCAGCACGGTGACCACCCTGAGCTTCGCCCGCCGCAGCATGGAGTCCCCCGGTGCCAACCGCCTGTACGCCATGGCGATCGTCCTCGCGAGCTCGGTCATGTTTCCGCGCCTGATTCTCGAGATCGCGGTGGTCAATCCGACCTTGATGAAGAACATTGCGCTGCCGCTGGCGGTCATGGGGATTACCGGGGCCGCCATGGCCGCGCTGCTTTATCTCCGGTCCCGACAGGCGACGGTAGCCACGCCCCAGGTGGAGTTCAGCAACCCGTTCAGCCTAAAGGCCGCGGTGAGCTTCGGCCTGGTGTTCGCGGCGATCCTGATGCTGACGCGGGTCGCGACCCATTACCTCGGGGATGCCTGGCTTCCCGTGGTCGCGGTCGTCAGCGGCCTCACCGACGCGGACGCCATCGCCTTCTCGCTGAGCAGCCTCCAGGTTTCCGGCCTGATCCACATCGACTGGGCAAGCTTCAATCTGGTCTTGGGCGCGATCTCCAACACCTTCATGAAGCTCTTCCTGGTGCTGGGTCTCGGCGACCGGGACCTGTTCCGCAAGCTGTTCGGGCCGTTCGTGGTCATCGGCGTCGTAGGCCTGGTCACCACGCTCGTCTACTACGATCTCGGCGCGGCGGTCTCCGCGGCCGGCGGGTAGCGGGACGCGCGTATAATGGCCGGACTTCGAGCGACCGCTACCACGGGGAGTGCCATGGCAGACGCGGATATCGGACTCATCGGCCTGGCCGTGATGGGCCAGAACCTGGTGCTGAACATGAACGATCACGGCTACCGGGTGGCGGTGTACAACCGCACGACCGAGAAGGTCGACGAGTTCCTGGCGGGTCCGGCCAGGAACTCGCGGGTGGTCGGCGCGCATTCCATCGCGGCCCTCGTCGGCGCGCTGGAGCGCCCGCGCAAGGTCATGCTCATGGTGCGCGCCGGGGAGGTCGTGGACCGCATCATCGACCAGGTGGTCCCCTACCTGGAGCCGGGCGACTGCATCATCGACGGCGGCAACTCCCACTTCCCGGACAGCGTGCGCCGCACCCGCTCACTGGCCGAGAAGGGCATCCTGTTCGTCGGCACCGGCGTGTCGGGCGGCGAGGAGGGCGCGCGTCACGGCCCCTCCATCATGCCAGGGGGGAACCCGGCCGCCTGGCCGCTGGTGAAGGACATCTTCCAATCCATCGCCGCCAAGGTCGACGGGGTCCCATGCTGCCAGTGGGTGGGCGACGAGGGCGCCGGCCACTACGTCAAGATGGTCCACAACGGCATCGAGTACGGGGACATGCAGCTCATCAGCGAGGCCTACTTCCTGATGCGCGAAGGGCTCGGCATGACCGTCGACGAGATCCAGTCGGTTTTCTCCGAGTGGAACCGGGGCGTGCTCGATTCCTACCTGATCGAGATCACCGCCGAGATCCTGAAGGTCAAGGATGCAGATGGCGAGCCCCTGATCGAGAAGATCCTCGACACGGCGGGGCAGAAGGGTACCGGCAAGTGGACCGGGATCAACGCCATGGAGCTCGGCATCCCGTTGACCCTGATCGGGGAGGCGGTGTTCGCCCGCTGCCTGTCGGCCATGAAGGAGGAGCGCGTACGCGCCGCGGCGATGCTGCCGGGTGAGGGCGCGCCCTTTACCGGGGAGCGCGCCGACTACCTGGCGCACATCCACGATGCCCTGTACGCGGCCAAGATCTGCTCCTATGCCCAGGGCTACATGCTGATGCGCGAGGCGGCCAAGGAGTACGGCTGGTGGCTGAACTTCGGGGACATCGCGCTCATGTGGCGGGGCGGCTGCATCATCCGCAGCCGGTTCCTGAACGACATCAAGGCCGCCTTCGATCGCGACCCGAAGCTGGAGAACCTGCTCCAGGACGGCTTCTTCCGCGATGAGATCGCCCGCACCCTGCCGGGCTGGCGCAAGGCCGCGGCGCTCTCGATCGAGCTCGGCATCCCGGCGCCCGCGATCACCTCCGCGCTGGCCTTCTACGACGGCTACCGCTCGGCGCGCCTGCCGGCCAGCATCCTGCAGGCCCAGCGGGACTACTTCGGCGCCCACTCGTACGAACGGGTCGATCGGCCCCGCGGCGAGTTCTTCCACACCGACTGGACGGGCAGCGGGGGCGGCGTCGCCTCGACGACCTATACGGTCTGACGCGGGCGAGCGTCTATCCTCGGGAGACGCTGGTCATTGGCCATCCTGGCCAAAATCAGCGTCAAATCCCTCTGCCCCGGCAAACGCTGAATCGATCAGCGTTTCCCACGGGGATGCAGCGCGTAGACTCGTTCCAGCAGCCGGCTCAGGCCACGCTGCTGAAAGCGGGGATTCTCCGCCCAGACGTCCAGCTCGGCGAGGCGGCGAATGTCGAAGCGTCCGCCCAGGAGTTTCCGCACCTCATCCTCGCCGACCGAGAAGGGCGGCCCGGCCATTTCGGCCTGGTCGTAGTCCAGGGTGACGAGGAGGATGCGGGTCTCCGGTCGCAGCAGGCCCTGCAGGTGCTCGGCGTAGCGCGGGCGCAACTGCGGCGGTAGGGCGATCAGGGAGGCGCGGTCGAATACCGCCGTCACCCCCTGTAGGTGCCCCGGCGTGAGTGCGAAGAAGTCCCCGCACAGCACCGTCAGCTCGTCGACCTGGTAGCGGCGGAAGGGTGGCGCGTCCGTGACTTGGGGCTTGAGCCCGTTCTCTTCGAAGAAGGCCTCCACGCCGACGGGGCTGATCTCCACGCCCAGCACCGGGTGGCCCTGTCCCGCCAGCCACAGCAGGTCCAGGGACTTGCCGCAGAGGGGAACGAACACCTGCTCCGTCGGCGCTACACCCAGGCGGGACCAATGCTCCTGCAGGTGCAGATTGATGTCGTCCTGATGCCAGCCGGTCTCGCCGCGCTGCCAGCGCTGGTGCCAGAAAGCCGGGTCCATGGGCCTCGTCCTCGCCTCAGGGCGTCGTCAGCTTGATCTCGATGCGCCGATTCCTGCGGTTGGCCTCCGGCGTCGCGCCGGGGTCGACCGGGCGGAACTCGCCGAAGCCGGCGGCTGCCATGCGGCGCTGGGGGATGCCCTGGCTGGCCAAGTACTCGACCACGGACAGGGCGCGCGCCGTGGAGAGCTCCCAGTTTGAAGCGAACTCGCGGCCGCCGGTCAGCGGCACCCGGTCTGTGTGGCCGTCGATGCGCAGGATCCAGTCCACGTTGGCGGGGATCTGGCCGTCGAGCCCCTTGAGGGTGCCGGCCAGGCGGGCCAGCTGGGCCTTGCCGGCATCCCCCAGCTCCGCCGACCCGGAGCCGAACAGGAGCTCGGACTGGAAGACGAAGCGGTCGCCCTCGACCTTGATGTCCGGGTTGTCCCCCAGCGCCTCCTTGACCTTGCCGAAGAACTCGGACCGGTAGCGCGAGAGCTCGTTGACGCGGCGCGCCAGCTCGATGTTGAGGCGGTTGCCGAGGTCCTCGATCTGCTCCGCCTGCGCCTTCTTCTCCGTCTCCGCGATCTCCAGGGCCTGGCCGATCACCTGGAGCTGCTCCTGCAGCTGGGAGATCTGCAGG
This sequence comes from uncultured Gammaproteobacteria bacterium, assembly GCA_963736235.1. Classification (GTDB taxonomy): domain Bacteria; phylum Pseudomonadota; class Gammaproteobacteria; order Chromatiales; family Chromatiaceae; genus CAVORB01. The sequence goes on along the minus strand of CAVTOR010000031.1, from coordinate 1,008,704 downwards.
CTGAGCAGCGCGACCTGGGCCTGGGCCTCGGCGGAAAGCTTCTTCTCGTTCTCCAGCGCCGCCTGCTGCTCCCCTACCAGGGCGTTCAGGGCGAGGATCTGGACGTCCCGCTCCGCCTTCTCCTGCTCCGCGATCAGGGCGCGGTGGCTCTCGGCGGCCAGGCGCGTCTGCAGATCCTGCTTCTCAGCCGTGAGTCCGGCGACCAGGTTCGAGAGCCGATCGATCTCGTTGCTCAGGGCGCTGGTCTGCTCCCGCTCGAGGCCAAGCTGCTCGATCAGCGTTGCCATCTGCTCGTGGAGGTCGTCGAGCTCGGTCTCCTGCTCCGACACCACCTGGCGCAGCAGGAACTGGGCCAGGGTGAAGATCAGCAGGACGAAGATGACGACCATCAGCAGGGCCGCCAGGGCGTCCACGTAGCCCGGCCAGACGTTGACCGTGCGTCCGCTGCGGCGGATGCCCGAGAACATGGGGATCAGGCCTCCCGGTCGGGATCTGGCGCGGGTGCGCGCTCGCGCTCGGCGGCTCCGGGCTTGGCGAGCAGGGCCTCAAGCAGCCGGCGCTGGACCCGCAGCTCCTCAAGCAAAGGTGTCATGGCGCCTGCCTCCTCGATCTCCACCGGCGGCTCGTCCGGCACCGATCGCCGGCCGGGCTCGTCGATGAGCTGGGTGACACCGGTAAGCCATTCCTCCAGCCCGTTGAAGAAGCGGTTCTGGGCGTGGCCCGCCTGTAGGTCCAGGAAGCCGAGGACGAGGGAGCCGCCGAGGCCGAACAGGGAGGAGCTGAAGGCGGTGCCCATGCCGGCCAGGGGCGCCTCGAGCCCGGCCTTGAGCTCACCGAACACCAGGTTGACGTCGCCACCCCCGACGTCGAGCCCCGAGATGACGCGGCCCACAGCGCCGATGGTGCCGAGCAGCCCCCAGAAGGTGCCGAGCAGGCCTAGGAAGATCAGGAGCCCGATCATGTAGCGCGAGATCTCGCGGGATTCGTCGAGGCGGGCGCGAATGCCGTCTAGAACGGTGCGGAGCGCCAGCGCCGAGAGACGGAACCGGTCCTTGCGCCGGCCTTGCAGGTGGCGCGCCAGCGGCTTCAGGAGGCGCGGCTCCACGGCCACGGAGATGCCCGTCTCGCCGGTGCGGAAAAGCTTGATCCAGGCGATCTCGGGGCCGAGCACCAGCACGTGGCGGAAATTGATCAGGATGCCCACCGCGAGCACGGCCAGGATCAGGCTGTTGAATGCCCAGTTGGCCATGAAGGCCTCGCGCAGGGGCAGAAAAAGCAGCGCGCCTATCGCCGCTACCGCGGCGAGGTAGACCACCATCCAGAACAGGGAACCCTTGGGGTTGCTCACGGTGCGTGCCTCAGGTCTCGCGCCGCTTGGCCGCTGCCTGGGCCAGCTCCATCAGCATGGGGACGGTGTCGCCCCAGCCGACGCAGGCGTCGGTGACGCTCTGGCCGTAGATCAGGTCCTCGTCCGGCGTCAGGTCCTGGCGGCCGGCCACCAGGTGGCTCTCGATCATGACGCCGATGATGCGGCGGTCACCGCGGGCGATCTGGCCGGCCACGTCGCGCGCCACCTGGATCTGTTTCTCCGGCTTCTTGCGGCTGTTGGCATGGCTGAAGTCGATCATGATCTTGGGCGAGAGTCCCGCGCTCGGTGATCTCCTCGGACGCGATGTTCACGCTCTCGGTGTCGTAGTTCGGCCGCTTTCCGCCGCGCAGGATGATGTGGGTGTCCTCATTGCCGGCGGTGCTGAAGATGGCCGAATGGCCGTCCTTGGTGAGCGATAGGAACACATGAGGCCCGGCCGCCGCGTGAATGGCGTCGATGGCGACCTTGACCGAGCCGTCGGTGGCGTTCTTGAAGCCGACCGGGCAGGACAGGCCGGAGGCGAGCTCCCGGTGGCCCTGGCTCTCGGTGGTGCGGGCGCCGATCGCGCCCCAGCTGATGAGATCGGCGATGTACTGGGGGCTGATCAGGTCGAGAAACTCGGTGCCGGCCGGCATGCCCATTTCCGCCAGGTCGAGCAGCAGCTTGCGGGCGACCCGCAGGCCCTGGTTGATCTCGAAGCTGCCGTCCAGGTTGGGGTCGTTGATCAGGCCCTTCCAGCCGACCGTGGTGCGCGGCTTCTCGAAGTAGACCCGCATTACGATCATCAGGTGTTCGCTTGAGCTCCTCGCGCAGCTCGCACAGGCCCCGCGCATACTCGCAGGCGGCCCGCGGATCGTGGACCGAGCAGGGGCCGACCACCACCAGCAGCCGGTCGTCCTCGCCGTGGAGGATGCGCTGGATCTCGCGGCGGGCGTTGAAGACGGTCTCCGCCGCCTGGTCGCTGATCGGGAATTCCTCGTGCAGGGCCTTGGGCGGGGCCACCTGCTTGATGTCGCGGATGCGTAGGTCGTCGGTCTGGTGATGCATGGGCTCGGGAGCGGCAATAGGCGGAAACGCAAAAGTATAAACGAAACTCGGGCGGTCTCGGTTTCAGGGCAAGACGAAGGCCAGGGTCAGGGGTATGGTCAGCAGGCTCGCCAGGTTGCCCCAGATGACGATCGAGGCTACGGTTTCCGGCTCCTGGCCGTATTGCTCGGCCAGCACGTAGTTGAGCACCGCGGGCGGCAGCACGGCGAACAGAACCAGCTGGCGCGCCAGTGATTCCTCCAGCGGCAGGACCAGCAGCAGCGGCAGGGCGACCGCCAGCCCAGCTACGGGCCGCAGTCCGGCCCCCAGTATGCCGACCCGCCAGTGAGACCAGTCCGCGTCCTTTAGGCGCACACCCAGGGCGAACAGCATCAGCGGAATGGACACCTGACCGAGCATCTCGACCCCCACCGCCAGCGGCCGCGGCAGGTGCACTTGCAGGAGCGAGAAGGCGAGGCCAAGCAGGCAGGCCATCACCATGGGTATCCGCAGCAGGCGGGCCAGGCTGGCCCCCGGGTCCAGCATGCGGACCCCGACGGTGAAGTGCATCAGGTTCTCCACCAGGAACACCACCACCGCCGCCGGCAGGGCCTGCTCGCCGAAGGCCAGCACCGCCAGCGGCAGCCCCATGTTGCCCGAGTTGTTGAACATGGACGGGGGCACCAGGGTACGCCAGGCGGTGCCGCTGACCCGGCTCACCGCGAGCGCAACCAGCCCCGAGCCCAGCACGACCAGCAGCGCGCCGAGGGCCAGGTCCAGGTACAGGCCGATCTGGAAATCCTTCCCGGACAGGACGTCGAAGATCAGGGCGGGAATGAAGACGTCGAGGTTCATGCGATTGGCCGCCGACATGTCCGGCCCGTGCCGGCGGGCGTAGAGCCAGCCGACCAGCACCAGCCCGAACACGGGTGCGACGATGGAGAGGATCTGGTAGAACAAGCGGGGTCAGGGCACCCGCCGGGCGTACCCGCTCAGCGGGTCGCCGGTTCCATGGCTGCGGCAGCGCCCGCTGCCCGCGGGCTCACCGTGACGGAACGGATCCACGACCGTGTCGCCCATGGTTCGGCATTGCCTCTCGCGATGAATGTCCGGGAGCGGCCCTTGGCGAGCCCCGTCCCGATCGGCCACAATTGTAAGCAATTCAGACCAGGAAACCGTCAGCGATGAGACAGAACAAAGTTTTCCCTGGTATCGACAAGATCCCCAGAGGTGGGATGACCCCGACCGGAAACATCATCCGCGATGCCTGGGTCTTCGGGATCATCCCCGAGACGGAGACCTGCGCCGGCTGGAACATGCAGAGGATCGAGGCCCTGTACGACCAGGTGGCGGTCGCGTGGCAGCCACACGGCCATCTCGCCTCGCGCCTCCCGCCCGAGCTGCGGGAACGCCACGCGCGCATCTACGCCGCGGCCGTCGAGCGCGCTCGCGCCGAGGGCTGGGACCCCGAGCTGGACGACGACGACTGAGTCCGCGCTCCGGCAGATCCTGCAGCGCCGGGTAGCCGGCTTTCGCCGCCGCTGCTGGAGTTCAGGTCTCGCCGCGCAGTCCCGCCAGGGCCATCTTCCTGCGCACGAACGCGATCTGGGTCTGGAGCGACAGGCCTTTCGGGCAGACGTCGTGGCAGCCGAGCAGGCTCATGCAGCCGAACACCCCGTCGTCGTCGCCGATGACCTGGTAGAAGTCGGGGTCGGCGCGCTGGTCCCTGGGATCGGCGCGGAAGCGGGCGATCTTGTTGATGCCGACCGCGCCCACGAAGTCCTCGCGCATGCGTGCCGTGCCGCAGGCGCTCACGCAGCAGCCGCACTCGATGCAGCGGTCGAGCTCGTAGATGTGCTCGGCCAGGTCCGGGTCCATGGGGTCCTCGAGCCGGTCGACGTCTGGCTGCCCGGTCGAGATGGACCCAGGTCTCCAGCCGCTCGCTCATGGCGCGCATCCACTTGTCCGGTGTTCACCGAAAGGTCCGCGATCAGCTCGAACGTCGGCAGCGGCAACAGGGTGATTTCGGCCGGCAGGGACTCGGTCAGGGTGCGGCAGGCCAGGCCCGGCCTGCCGTTGATCACCATGGCGCAGCTGCCGCACACCCCGGCGCGGCAGACGAAGTCGAAGGCGAGGCCCGGGTCCTGCTCGTCGCGGATCAGGTTGAGGGCGATGAACAGCGTCATGCCCGGGGACTCCTCCAGGCGGTAGCGCTCCATGCGCGGCTGGCTGTCGGGGTCGGCCGGGGTGTGACGGAAGACGTTGAAGGTCAGGGTCCGGCTCATCGCTCGCGCTCCTGGACGCGTTCGTTGCTCGCGCGATACTGCTCGGGGAGCAGGTGGCGAAAGGGCATAAGCGAATCCTGGACGGCATAGCGGTCGCGGGATCCGGCCTGCGTGGCGTCGACGTCGGCCTGACGGATCGCGGTGTCCGGGTGCTCGACGATGTTCTTGGTGCCGTAACCGCGGAATCCGGGCGGAAGCTCCATGGTCTTGACGTCCATGGGCTCGTACTCCAACGAGGGCAAGTCGTCGCCCTCGCCGGGCCAGGAGAATAGCGTGCGTTTCAGCCAGTCGCGGTCGTTGCGCTCTGGATGATCCTCGCGGAAGTGGGCGCCGCGGCTCTCGGTGCGCCGCAGCGCCCCCAAGGCTGCCCCGAGCGCGATCTTCAACATTTTCGGCAGCCGATAGGCCAGCACCAGCTCCGGATTGGCGGCGGGGTGCCGGCAGCACACGCCGACTTTGTGGCTGCGCTGGAGCAGCTCCTTGAGCTCCTCGACCGCCTCCTCGAGGTGTGGACCGTTGCGGAACAGGCCCACCTTTCTCATCATCACCTGCTCCATGCGCTTACGGAGCGCCACCGGGTGCTCGCTGCCCTTGGTGTCGAGCAGTGCGGCGAGCTTGGCCTGCTCGCGCCCGAGGAACTCCTTGGCCAGCGCGGTGGAGATGTCGATCTCGCCTTCCGGCGCGGCGCAGAAGTCCGCCACGTACTCCGAGACCAGCATGCCCGAGACCACGGTCTCCGCTACCGAGTTGCCCCCCAGGCGGTTGAAGCCGTGCATGTCCCAGCAGGCGACCTCGCCGCAGGCGAACAGGCCGCGCAGCCAGGGGCTCTCGCCGCGGTGGTCGGTGCGGATGCCGCCCATCGAATAGTGCTGGGTGGGCCGCACGGGGATCCACTTCTCGGCCGGGTCGATGCCGAGAAAGTACTGGCAGATGTCCTTGACCTCGCGCAGGTTCTTTTCGATGTGGGCGCGTCCCAGCACCGTGATATCCAGCCACAGATGGTCGCCGAAGCGTCCCGGGACGCCCTTGCCCGAGCGCATGTGCTCGGCCATGCGGCGCGAGACGACGTCGCGGGAGGCGAGCTCCTTCTTCTCCGGCTCGTAGTCGGGCATGAACCTGTGCCCGTCGTTGTCCCGCAGGAGGCCGCCGTCGCCGCGGCAGCCCTCGGTCACCAGGATGCCGGCGGGGACGATGGCGGTCGGATGGAACTGCACCGCCTCCAGGTTGGCGAGCCTGGCGACCCCGGTCTCCAGCGCAATGGCCTGACCGATGCCCTCGTTGATGACGGCGTTGGTCGAGACGCCGTAGATGCGCCCGTAGCCGCCGGTGGCCATCACGGTCGCCCGGGCCAGGTAGGCGCTCAGCTCGCCGGTGACCAGGTTGCGCACCACCGCGCCTTGGCAGCGGGCGCCGTCGTGGATGAGGGCCAGCGCCTCCATGCGCTCGTGCACCGGGATCGACTCGGCGATGGCCCGGTCGCCGAGGGTGTAGAGCATGGCGTGGCCGGTGCCGTCGGAGGTGTAGCAGGTGCGCCACTTCTTGGTGCCGCCGAAGTCGCGCGCGGTGATGAGTCCGTTGGCCTCTTGCGGCGCCATCAGGGTCACCCGTTCGCCGTTGATCACGGCCCCGTGCGCGCCCTTGCGCACCCGGTTCCAGGGCACTCCCCAGGCGGCCAGCTCGCGCACGGCCTTGGGCGCCATGTGGGTGAACATGCGCGCGACTACCTGGTCGCAGCCCCAGTCGCTGCCGCGCACCGTGTCCGCGAAGTGCACGTCCTCGTTGTCGCCAGCCCCTTTGACGCAGTTGGCGAGGCTCGCCTGCATGCCGCCCTGGGCCGCGACCGAATGCGAGCGCTTCGCCGGCACCAGCGACAGGATCAGGGTGTCGAGTCCGCGCCGCTTCACCCCAATGGCCGTGCGCAGCCCCGCGAGCCCGCCGCCGATCACCAGCACGTCGGTGTAGATGATCCTCATGGCCCCTCTCCCGCCCAGGCCGGGGTGTAGAGCTCGCCCGCGTTCGGGGCATGCTCGATGCCGATCTTGACGTAGGCCGCGAGGGACGCCAGCCCCAGGGCGATGAAGAAGACGGTCAGGGCCCACTTGGCGCCCTTGAGCCGCGCCCGGGTGCGGTCCGGATCGGGGCTTTCGAACCAGCCCCACTTGACCGCCAGCCGGTAGAGCCCGATGCCGCCGTGGAGCTCCACCGCGAACAGCAGCGTCAGGTACAGGGGCCACATGCGACCGGTCCAGACCCGGTCGGCGGAGGCATAGGGGCCGATGAGGTCCGGCTGGGTCATCATCAGATACAGGTGCACCGAGGCGAGGAAGAACATGGCGAACCCGGTGATCACCTGGACCAACCACAGGGTGGTGTCGCCGTGGCGCATGGTCCGGCTGTGTTGCCAGAAGGCCCGGTACTGAAGCCAGTTGGCGGGGAACTTCCGCATCGCCAGGGCGGCGTGAAGCACGATGACCAGGAAGACGGCGGCGACGAACGCGGATACCAGCGTCGGGAAGCCGCGTCCAAAAAAGAAATAGCCCTCGAAAAAGCGGGCGACGGTCCAGAAGGCATCCTTGCCCAGGAGGATCGAGGAGACGAAGAACATGTGCAGCCACATGAACAGGGCGAGGAACAGCCCCGACAGGCTCTGCAGCAGATCCAGTCGGGCGGGCCAGGCCGAGGGCCCGGGGGAGAGGGTCTTCATCCAGGTAGGGGTGGAATCTTCTTGTTGTAGGAAATTCGTAATATTAGTGTTTTCTTTTTCGCTACCGAAGCGAATGCTTGCCGGAATGTGATCTCGCTCAAGATCGGGCGATGAAACCCTGGGAGCCGGCATCGGTGCTTACTCTGACGCCATGCGGCCGTCGTATCGGTCCCAGGCCTGGGTGGGCTGTCCCGACGATAGGTGCGACCCGGCTCCCCGAGATAGAATCTGGCCGTCCGCGAACGCCCGCGATTGAGAAGCAGGGCTGTTTGCCGAGACCGGTAATTCCGCCCTTTTTCCGGGGCGTCCGCGATATCGTTTCTGTTGCCAAGGGGTTCGGCCGATGCCTGGGAAAGTGCTGCTCGCCGCTGCATTCTTGATCCTCGCAATGCTCGCGGGCTGTGCGAGCGTCACGAAGCCTTGGATCGCGCCGGAGGTTGCGCTGTCCGGGCTTCGAGTCAAGGAGCTGGGGCTCGTCCAGCAGTCCTTCGTCGTCACCCTGAACATTCGGAATCCGAACGACCGCGCGCTGCCGCTCAGCGCGATGACCTATCGCCTGTCCCTCGAGGGAACCGAGTTCGCGACCGGGGGCGGCGTCCTGGAACGCCAGATCCCGGCATTCGGCGAGGAGACGGTTGACGTCGAGGTGGTCAGCGAGCTGTTCGGGCTGCTGCAGCGACTGCCGGCGCTGGCGCTGAAGGACGAGCCGCTGGCCTGGAGGATAGCGGGGACCGCGACGCTCACGGGCGGGCTGGTCACCCTTCCTTACTGGCACTCCGGTGAGATCGACCCCCGGCAACTGACCGCCGCCACTCCCCGCTGACGGCGGCTCGCAGGTCCAGGGTCTGAGGAGCGACAAGGCCCGCTTCGAGCCAGCTCGCTGCATCTTCCATCCGTCCGTCTTGACCACCGAACTCCGATAAGTCCGCGCTAATATACTAAGCTTCAAGGTGCGGAAGCGCTTTCCGCCCGGCCGGTTCGGTAGGCTCCGGCCGGCAACGCAGGAGGTGTTTCATGAAACGGCATTCGACGTTCGCTACCGCACTGCTCGCCACCCTGCTCTTGGCCGTCCCCGTGGAGTCGCAGGCCTTCTTCGGCTTCTTCGGAGGCGGGTTCGGCTTTGGCTTCGGCGGCGGATACCGCGGATGGGGCGGGCCGGGTTGGTGGGGCCCCGGGTATTGGGGCGGCCCCGGCTGGGGTTACGGCCATCACTGGTACCGTCCCTACCGCTGGCGCTACGGGCCTTACGGCTGGGGCCGTCGTCACTGGTGGGGCTATCCTTCCTTCGGCTATCCCTATCAAGGTCTGATTCAGCCCTACGCGCTGGTCCCGCAAGTCGTCGTGCCGGCGATACAGGCCCCCGCCACGGCGAAGGAGAAATAGCTGCAAACCAGGCGGCGATTCCGACGCGCCGCCGCCCGGGCCGCACCCGCGCGCCCGGGCACGGTTCCGTCTCTGACCGCCGACTCCCATGGGCTGGCGGGAGCGACGGGCGATCGTGATACCATCCGCGCCCATGCTGACTTATCCCGACATCGATCCCGTCGCGCTCTCCCTCGGGCCGCTGAAGGTCCATTGGTACGGCCTGATGTACCTGATCGGCTTCGCGGCCTTCTGGGCCCTCGGCCGTTATCGCGCCGCCCGGCCGAGATCGGCCTGGACGGCGCAGATGGTGGACGACGTGCTCTTCTACGGCGTCGCAGGAACCATCGTCGGCGGGCGCCTGGGCTACATGCTCTTCTACGGCTTTGATCAGCTTGCCGAGAATCCCCTCAATATCCTGAAGATCTGGCAGGGTGGCATGTCCTTCCACGGCGGGCTGGTGGGGGTCATGGTGGCCATGTGGCTGTTCGGGCGCCGCAACGGCCGCGCGTTCTTCGAGGTTACGGACTTCATCGTCCCGCTGGTGCCCGTCGGGCTCTTCACCGGTCGGATCGGTAACTTCATCAACGGCGAGCTATGGGGCCGGGTGACCGATGTGCCCTGGGGTGTGCGTTTGCCCTGCGAGCGGTTTCCGCTCGATTGCCGCGACCTGCCCGCAGGGACGGAGTGGAGCCTGCCCCTGCATCCCTCGCAGCTCTACGAGGCCGCGCTCGAGGGCGTCGCGCTGTTCGTGATCGTGTGGGTTTTCTCCGCCCGCCCCCGGCCGACGATGGCGGTATCGGGGTTGTTCCTGCTCGGCTATGGCCTGTTCCGTTTCTCCGTGGAGCTGGTCCGTACCCCGGATGCGCATCTCGGCTACCTGGCCTACGGTTGGCTCACCATGGGACAGGTCTTGAGTCTGCCGATGATCCTGTTCGGTGGATTGCTTCTGCTTCTGGCCTATCGGCGCAAGCCTGCGGGCTCCGTGTCCGCCTAGCCTTTCAGCCGGACACGGACACCGATCGGTTGGTCCCGTCGTCCGCCGTCATCCGAGAGCCTCTGCCAGATAGTCCACGAATACCCGCACCTTTGCCGGAACGAACTGGCGCGAGGGCCACAGGGCCGAGAGCGGCAGGGGCCGCGTTTCGTAGCCGCTCAGCACCGCGCGCAAGCGACCCGCGGCTCAGGTCCTCGGCGACGATGAAATCCGGCAGGGAGACGATCCCCATCCCTCCGATCGCGGCCTCGCGCAACACGTCGCCATTGTTGGCGCACAAGGGGCCTTCCGACCTCCACCACCTCCGTCCCCCGCTTGCCGATCAGGGTCCACTCCTCCTTGAGGCCGACGTTGCTGTAGTGCAGACAGGCGTGGCGCGCCAGGTCCGCGGGGACCGTTGGCTCGCCGTGGCGATCGAGGTAGGCGGGCGCGGCGCAGACGATTCGCCGTATCTCGCCGATGCGCTTCGCCACCAGGCTGGATTCGGCCAGCGGGCCGATGCGCAGCGCAAGGTCCGCGCTGGTGGAGAGGATGTCCACTACGCGGTCGTCGAGGTCCAGCGTCAGCCGCAGGGCCGGGAAGCGCGCCGAGAACCCAGGCAGCAGCGGGGCGAGGGCGCTGACTCCGAACGACAGGGGCGCGGCGACCCGCAGGTTGCCGGTTGGCTCCCCGGCGTGGTGGGAGATGCGGTCTTCCGCCTCGGTGAGGGCCTGAAGTATCCCGTTCACGTCCCGGAAGTACTGCTCCCCAGCCTCGGTGAGGCTGAGCTTGCGGGTAGTGCGATTGAGCAGGCGCAACCCCAGCCGCGCCTCGAGGCTCGAGACTCGGCGGCTGACCGCGCCCGGGGTGGTCTCCAGCTTCTCGGCGGCGCGGCTGAAACCGCCGGACTCCACGACGGCGACGAAGGTCTCGAGGGTCCCAATGTCCGGTCTTTGCATGGCGCGAAAGAGTCTTTCCAATCCGGGCGCGGTTTTTTCCCTGTGTAGCAATAACCACCTTGTACTGCAACGCCATTGCCTTTCATCGGAGACGCTCAATGATCAGGATTCGACCCGCCAGCGAGCGCGGCCACTCCAAGCTGGACTGGCTCGAAAGCCGCCACACCTTCTCCTTTGCCGACTACCAGGATCCGCGGCACATGGGCATTTCCAACCTGCGGGTGATCAACGACGACGTCGTCGCCCCGGGCGCGCGGTTTCGCCACCCACGGGCACCGCGACATGGAGATCGTGAGCTACGTGCTTGAGGGTGCCCTGGAGCACAAGGACAGCATGGGCAACGGTTCGCTGATTCGCCCGGGAGAAGTGCAACGCATGAGCGCGGGCAGCGGCGTGCGCCACAGCGAGTTCAATCCCTCCCCGGACGAGCCCGTGCACTTCCTGCAGATCTGGCTGGTGCCGAAAGCGACCGGCGTGGAGCCGGCCTATGACCAGCGGAACTTCCCCGAGAGCGAGCGTCGCGGCCGGCTCCGGCTGCTGGTCTCGCCGGACGGGCGGGACGGATCCATTGCCACCCATCAGGATGCCCTGATGTACGGGGCGCTTCTGGAAGCGGGAGAGTCCGTCGACCACGCCGTGCAGGCGGACCGCCGCGCATACCTGCACGTGGCACGGGGTCGAATCAGGGTCAACGGACACGAACTAGGTGCCGGAGACGGCGCGGCGATCGAAGACGAAGCGGACATTTCTATCAGCGGCATCGACGGCGCCGAGATCCTGCTGTTCGATCTGCCTTGAGCGCAGGTCCCGGCCGTCCAGGTGGGAAGCGAGTCTCGGTAAAACCCCATGGGATCGTGGGTCTGATCGCCAGTTAAAGGTAGCACCCGACCCGCACCGACGAACGCGGTGGCATTCCGACGAGAAGCGACTATGATTCGCGCGGAATCGAGACCCAACCAACGACCCAGAAAACCGTTCAACCGGAGGAAATGACAATGGGCTGGCAGGATCAATTGGACAAGGCTATCGCCGCGATCAAAAACGCGGCTGAGAGTGAGCGGGCGCGCGACATCGCCGCGAAAGCCAGGCAGACCGCGAGCACCCTGGCGCAGAAGGTGAAGGACGGAGCCGTCAGCGCAGCCGATACCCTCGTGGAGGCCAACCGCGATCCCTCCTCGATGACCGTGCGTTTCCTCAACGCCGACCTGACCGTACTTTCGCCTTCTGAGGGAATCTCCGTTACCCGGCCCGATGCCGCCACCCTGGTGGTCTCGGACGGCCAAGGCAACGGGCTGGTCATCAATGCCGCTACCGATCCGGCTTTTGTTGTCGAGATGATCGGCACCGTCTCGCGCCTGAGCGGCAATACGTTCGACCTTGGTGCGGAAGACGGCAAGAACGTGGTCGTCACCAAATTCTGAAAGATCTGCGGCAGTGGCGACGCTGAGCTAAAACCGGGACCCAGCTTCCCGCGGACGCGCAGGACGGGGAGGCAAAGGGGGGGTTTGGTTGCGCCTAGTATCTCAACATCGGGATTCGCGGGGTCTGTTTCCAGCCTACTTCGGTCACTGGCCTCCCGGCAAGGAGAGTCTGGTCAATCCGGCAAACCGGACATTGAATTCCTGAGTACCCGGATGCACGCCTGCTCAAGGATCGCGGCGGCGTTGCGCATCAGTGGCGCGCGGACGGGAAGCGCACGGCGTCGCTGTTGTCACCGTGGGCGGTGCCGCACCGATCGGCGATCATGCCGCGGTGATCGTGAACATGGCGGTTGAGGGAGGCCCCGGAGCGATGGATGGAGCTTATCGCCCCGGCGCGCGCGTTAGATCCAGACTGATAACGTGTCGCGTGACAGGATTGCATGCCCTGGCGCCATGTCGAGTCGATGCAGAGTGCGACGAAATGACCGTATCAGTCTCTGAGTTGGCAACTTTCCGGCAATGAGCGGCACGGTTGTCAGGGCGAAAGGCGAATCACGTCACCAGGTCAAGAATTCCCAGCCATTGCTCGGCGATACCGCGTCGGCGTGAGGCCTGTGAAGCGGCGGAAGGCACGCGTGAAATGTTGCTGGTTGTCGTAGCCCGCCGTCATGGCGACATCGATGATCTTGGCCCCCGGGTCGTCGAGCAGACCGCGCGCCAGATCGAAGCGCGCCTCCTGTAGAACCAGGGAATAGGAGCTGCCGCTCTGCTGAAGGCGGCGCTGTAACGTTCGGGGGCTCATGCCCACAATCTCGGCGACCAGGGAAAGGTCCGGGCGCCCGCCGTTCAGATAGGGTTGCAGGATCATCCGCAGGAGATTCACGAAGTCCCAGGCCTCGGCATGCTCGCCCGGTCCGTTTCCCTGCCCAAGAGACACAGGCCCCGTGTCTGCAACAGTGCCGGCCGGGTTGGCCGTGCCACCACAGGGGCGCGCCAGATGCGCGCTATCGATCAGGATGGACGGGGAAGCTTGGTCGACGAGAATGCGGGTGTTGGGGAAGGCCTCCCGCGCAAGCTCAGGTGGGGCATAGCGCGACACAAAGGTCAGCTCACGCGGGCACCAGTTCGGGCCGGCGAGGTCGCTCATGATGGACATGACGCCTTGCAGGTTCAGCCACTCTGCAAAGCAGATGAAGGGGTGGCGACCCAAATGAAGCATGTCGCAGATGACGCGGGTCTGGTCACCTTCCTGCCGTAGGCTCACCCGCAGACAATTGTCCTCCCGACAGGCGATGTGGATGAATGCCTCCAAACGCCTGTAGCCAGTCTGCGCCGCGAGGATCTCCGCCAGATGGGCGGGCTTGATGGATGCCTGAGACGCTTGCCGAGCACCGAGAAAGCCAAGCTCCATGGGGTCCAGGTCGCGGCCGCATTGCGCGAGCCACTCGATCGCGACGGGAACACTGACGTAGAGGTCCGGCGCCTCTTCAATCTGGGGCGGCAACCGCGACCGTGCGAGTTCACGGTCCACCGGTATCCCAATCCGGCGCATCACCGCCAGATAATCGCGCAAATGTGCCGCCCTGACGATCGCGAGCCTGCCGCTCACCCTCCACCTCCCCGTCGCGCCCCTGGAATTTGGCGCGAAATGGGCAGAACCGGCAGCGGACAACAGGTAGCGTTGCGAGAGAACATGAATCCCGCAGAGGTGGATCGACAATGACTCAAATGATGACTTCCGCGTGTGTTTTCGCGTTCGTCTTCGCGGTTGGACCAGCATTCGCTCAGTTCTCTCCCGAAACCCTGGAATCCATCTCGATCCCCGACAAAGTCGAAACTTCGATCGGCACGTTGGAGTTCTTCGACGGCGTGCCGAAGGACACAACCGTTGCCGCCGTCTACGACAACCTCGACCGGATACGAGGAACGATCGTGTTCCTCGACAACATTGGCGCTGTTTCGATGTACGCGGTTCGCACCGGCCTTGCCGATGCCGGGTCAAAAGGCGCGAACAAGATCGCCCTTTTCGAAGATCTGCTGGATTCCCAAACCCTTGTCGTCACCGCGAACACGTCGACGCTCTACGCCTACACCTACACCGATCTCGCCAACGACGGCCCGACCGTGATCGAGGTCCCGCCGGGGATGCTGGGATTTCTCGACGACGCCTGGCAGCGCTTTGTCGGCAACATGGGCGTCACGGGCCCGGACAAGGGCAAGGGCGGCAACTATCTGGTGATCCCTCCCGGCTATAGCGGCGAAGTCCCCGATGGCTACTTCCTGCTCAAGCCGCCGACGAATCGGAATTTTCTGTTCCTGCGCGGCTCGATCAAGGACGGGCTGAAGCCCGCGGTTGAGAATATCACGTCCAATCTGAAGGTCTTTCCGCTGAAAGATGCCGCGAACCCGGTGGCGACCGAATTCGTCAACATGTCGAACAAGGCATTCAACACGGTATTCCAAAGCGATTTCAGCTACTTCGAGGCGCTGAATCAAGTCATCCAGGATGAGCCCATCGACGCGATCAGTCCAGAGGTGCGCGGCGCCATCGCCGCCATCGGCATTGTGAAGGGCCAGCCCTTCGCCCCGGACGAGCGAATGAAGAAGCTGCTGACCGAGGCCGCCACGCTTGGCGACGCGACGGCCCGCGCCATCACCTACCACCCGCGCTTCGACGGCGTGAAGATCTATCCCGACGATCCCGACAGCGCCTGGTCCACCGCATTCGCCAACCGCAACACGAGCTTTGAGGCGGACGGGGCGATGGGGCTGGATGCACGGGTGCTCTACTATTTCAACGCGGGCGGCGTTACCCCGGCCATGGCCACCACGCATGCGGGCGAAGGCTCCGACTATGCGCTGGCGCTGCTCGATTCCAACAGGCAGCCGTTCGACGGCTCCAAGACCTACAGGCTGCACCTGCCCAAGGATGTGCCGGTCAACGATTTCTGGGCGGTGACGATCTACGACACCCAGACGCGCTCGCAGTTGCAAACCAGCCAGCGCTTTCCCACCGTCGGCAGTCAAAGCAAGGGCATGACCCAAGACCCGGACGGGTCGTATGACGTCTATTTCGCGCCCGAGGCCCCCGACGGCAAAGCAGGCAACTGGCTACAGACCGTGCCGGGCAAGAGTTGGTTCACGATCCTGCGGATGTATGGCCCGCTTGAGCCCTGGATCAACAAGACCTGGCGTCCGGGCGAGATCGAACTCGTGCAGTAGGTCGCTGCGGGAGAAAGATCAGGGATTGCATCGAAGCATTGACAATACCCACGAGGGCGCACGCGGAATGAAACTACACGGTTCGCATGTATGAACCGGAACAAATCCATCGTCGACGGCACCTGGACGTTCCCCGGACCGCCCGTGGCGCGCGGCAAATAAACCGACCGACATGATCCAAACAGCCGAGAGGAAACACACCATGCTCCGAATTTCCATGACCTGCGGGTTTGTGCTGGCCATGGCGCTGGCCGCTACAGCGCAGGCCGAAGTGTCGAAAGAGACGATTAAATCGCTTGGTGCACCCGACAGCGTCGAGACCTCGGTCGGAACCTTGGACTTCAAAGACGGCGCGCCGAGCGCCGACACCGCTCAGAAGGTCTTCGATGCGCTTGACTTCACCCGCGCGCTTAACGTCTATAACAACAGCTTTCGCGGCGCGTCCGCCCTGGGGTTCCACAAGGGCTTCCAGAGCATCGGGGCCGAATACAACGACGTCGTCATCACGTCTGAACTGCTGGACTCGGCGTCCCTCTTCCTGACAGGAAACGCAGACACCGTCTACTACCTCTCCGTCATCGACCTTTCAAAAGGCCCGATGGTGATCGAACAGCCGTCGGGCGGCGTCGGCACCATCAACGACATGTGGTTCTCGTGGATCATCGACGTCGGCGGCCCGGGACCGGATCGCGGTCGGGGCGGCAAGTATCTGATCGTCGGACCTGACTACGACGGGCCGCTGCCCGAGGGCGGCTACTTCGTTGCCCATTCGAAGACCAACCGGGTGCTTTACGCCTCGCGCGCCTACCTGGTGGACAACGATCCCAAGCCGGCGGTCGCGAACGTCAAGGCGAACATGAAGATCTACCCCTATGCGGAGGGCGCCTACGGCACCAGCATTGCGCAAGCGTTAACCGGCGCGGTCCGCCTCGGGGAAGACCCGACGATCCCCGAGACGAAGTTCGTCGAGGCGAGCAACCTGTCGTTCAACACCATCCCGCCTAGTGATTTCGGCTTCTACGAATGGATCAACGAGAACGTCCAGGGCGAACCCGCCACCAGCTATGACGTGGAACTCTCCGGCCAACTCGCCGCCATCGGCATCGTCAAGGGCAAGGAATTCACGCCCGACGAGCGGATGAAGAAGATCCTCACCGACGCCGCCGCTGTCGGCCAGGCGGCCGGGCGGGTGTTGAATTGGCGCCCCTACGGCGCCCATCCGGACTGGGCCTATTACGAAGGGTCGATGTGGGGAAACATGCTCTGGGATGGCGGCGCTTTCTTCGAGACACCGCCGCCGGTGTTCGAGGGCGGGGTGTTCAAACCGCTGCCCCCGACCGGCGCCCGCACGCTCGATTCACGCACGGCCTTCTATTACGGCTACACGCTCGACAGCCCCGGCATGATCATGACCATCCCAGGCGTGGGGTCGCAGTATCTGATGGCTTTCCTGGACGCCACGGGCGATGTCTTCGACGGCGCGAAGACCTACAAGGTAACGCTGCCCAAGGATATCCCGGCCAAGGCGTTCTGGTCGTTCACAGTCTATGACAACCAGACCCGGTCCATGCTGCAAACGCCGCAGAAATACCCGCGTGCAGGTTCGCAAAACTATCCCTCACCGGCGGCGAAAGCAACTGAGGATGGCACCACCACCGTCTGGTTCAGTCCCGAGCAGCCTGATGGCGTGGATCGCGGCAACTGGATACAGACCGACCCGGAAAAGGGCTGGTTCACCATCCTGCGCCTCTACAGCCCGCTTCCGTCGTTTTTTGACAAGTCTTGGCAGCCAACTGAAATCGAACCGATGAATTAAGTAGGAAAGAACAGGGTGTCGTCTGGGTCATGCCTGCGCTCTAAACCAGTCGGTGGGCATTTTCAGACCCTGTTTCTTGCGGTGCGCAGGGCGGTTGCCTAGCCGCCATCTAAGCAATCCGAGTCGGCAGAGAGTGCCATCGAGCGCGCGGAACTTGCCCCAGAGGACCCGTGGGAGGGAAGCCGCCGACCGGACTATGGTACCTCTGGCGGGACAGATGTCGTGGACTTTGGGCCGCGCAAGCATCTTCACACAACGAGAGGGGCTTGCGGATCGGGCGGGGTAGGCACCAGGTATGCAGTGTCCTCTTCAGACCCTGGGTGCGCACTTTTTTCGGGGCGCAGCGCTTAGATCGAGGAGCCGGATGCCCGAATTGGGCCCTTCCGGATCTGTGGGAGCCGCGGGTGAGCCATTACGCGCGGCCACCCGGCACTCCCGGACATGGCGAGTGAAGCCTTTCCGCTGTACCTCGGACGCACACCCCGGAAACGCCAAGGGCTGAAGGTCATCGAACAGAGACGAATACGGGGTTGACTGCGACAGTCTGCAAAGCGTCCTGTTGCGGTAGGTCAAGGGGCGAGCCCCGAGTGGCTGCAGTGGATCGGGAAGTGACTTGTGCGTTGCAGCAGCGGCCGGCTTCGTCTCAGCGCGGCGTTGAACCGTCCCAGGGCGTCACTGGATGGCCGGTAGGATCGTGTGGGCGATCTCGGTCGTCCAATCGCGCCTTTCTCTCAAGCGTATCCGCCGCCTTCCTGAGCGCATGGACGGGCAGTGAACGCCGGGTTCAGCCTGTTCGGACGAGGTGAGGGCAGCCCCATCGGGCAATAGGGTCCGGGCGGTAATCTACAGGAGGACCAGGTTGTCCCGGTGAATGAGCTCGGCGTCGTCGAGGTAGCCGAGGATCTCCTCGAAGCGGGAGCTGGGCTGGCCCTTGATGCGCGAGGTCTCCAGGGCGTCGTAGTTGACCAGGCCGCGTGCGACCTCGCGTCCGTGCTCGTCCACGCAGGCCACCACCTCGCCGCGGGCGAAGGCGCCCTGGACGGCGTTGACCCCCACCGCCAGCAGGCTCTTGCCCTGCGTCTGCAGGGCCTTGACGGCGCCCGCGTCCAGGGTCAGCCGGCCACGCACCTGGAGTTGTCCGGCGAGCCATTGCTTGCGGGCGGCCTGGGCTTCCTGCACGGGGGTCAGCAGGGTGCCGACCGGCTCGCCCGCCTGGATGCGGGTGAGCACTTGATCGCCGCTCCCCGGAGCGATGATGGTCGGGGTGCCGGAGCGCGCCGCCAGCCGGGCCGCTCTCACCTTGGTAACCATGCCGCCGGTTCCCAGGCCCGTCACGCTGCCTCCCGCCACCGCGTCGAGCTGCGGGTTGTCGACCCGGGTTTCCGAGATGAGGGCCGCGTCCGCATGGAAGCGGGGATCGCGGTCGAACAGGCCGTCCTGGTCGGTGAGCAGCACCAGCAGCTCCGCCTCGATGAGATTGGCGACCAGGGCGGCGAGGGTGTCGTTGTCGCCGAATCTCAGCTCGTCCGTGGCCACCGTGTCGTTTTCGTTGACCACCGGGACGACCCCCAAGGCCAACAGGGCGCGCAGGGTGCTGCGGGCGTTGAGATAGCGCTCGCGGTCGGCCAGATCGTCGCGGGTGAGGAGCACCTGGGCGGTGTGCAGCCCGCGCTTCTGGAAGCAGTCCTCGTAGGCGCGGATGAGGCCCATCTGACCGATGGCGGCGGCGGCCTGGAGCTGATGCAGGGACTTCGGCCGGCGAGTCCAGCCCATGCGGGACATGCCCTCGGCCACCGCCCCGGAGGAGACCAGCACGAGGTGTCCGCCGGATTGGCGGAAGGCGGTCATCTGGTCCACCCAGGGCGCCATCACCTGGCGATCGAGCCCCTGGCCATTGCGGGTGAGCAGGGCGCTGCCGATCTTCACCACCCAGCGTCGGGTGCGGGGGATTCTCTCTCGCGTCATCATCGGGTTGGCGGGTGAAGCTTGGGGCTCAATCCAGGGGATGCCAGTCGTCGGAGGCCGCATCGTCCGCGTCCGGTTCAGGCGCGGGCGGGCGATTCTGCTCCAGGCGACGCATCAGTTCCTCCATCATCGCCGCCGTGCCCTCGCCGGTAACCGCCGAGATTCCGTAGACGGGGCCTTTCCAGGCGAGTCGCGCCAGGATTTCCTCGCGCCTGCGCTCGTATTTCGCGGGTTCGAGCAGGTCGCGTTTGTTGAGCACGAGCCAGCGCTCTTTCTCGCCCAGCCCCTCCCCGTAGCGCTCCAGCTCGGTCTCGATGGCGCGGACCTGTTCGGCGGCGTCGCAGCCGGTGTCCAGCGGCGCGATGTCGACCAGGTGGAGCAGCAGCCGGGTGCGCGCCAGATGCTTTAGAAACCGGGTGCCGAGGCCGGACCCGTCGGCCGCCCCTTCGATCAGGCCCGGGATGTCGGCGATCACGAAGCTGCGGTCCCGGCCCAGGCGCACCACGCCGAGGTTCGGATACAGGGTCGTGAAGGGGTAATCCGCCACCTTGGGACGCGCGCAGGAGACCTTGCGGATCAGGCTCGACTTGCCCGCGTTCGGGAAGCCGAGCAGACCGACATCGGCGAGCAGGACGAGCTCCAGATGGAGGTCCCTGCGATCCCCCGGGGAACCCGGTGTCGATTGGCGGGGGGTGCGGTTGGTGCTGGACTTGAAGCGGGCGTTCCCGATGCCGTGGAAGCCGCCGCGCGCCACGAGCAGACGCTCGCCGTCGTGCACGAGCTCACCGATCGGCTCGCCAGTCTCCTCCTCGAACACGCGAGTGCCTACGGGGACCCGGACCAGCAGATCGTTCCCGCCGCGGCCGGTCATGTTGCGCCCCGACCCGTCACGGCCCCGCTCGGCCTTGCGCAATCTGCGGTAGCGGAAGTCAACCAGGGTGTTCAGGCTGGCGTCCGCCAGCAGGTAGACGCTGCCCCCGTCTCCCCCGTCGCCGCCGTCTGGCCCGCCTTTCGGGATGAACTTCTCACGCCGGAAGCTAACGCAGCCATTGCCGCCGTCGCCGGCCTCGACGCGAATGTGGGCTTCGTCGACGAATTTCATGTCCCTAATGCAAAAAGCCCCGCCGGTGGACGAGGCTTTCCGCCGCCGCCGCCGCTTGCTGGCTGGATGTCAGGCGCTTTGAATACTGACGTACTTTCGGTTCTTGGGGCCCTTGATCTCAAACTTGACCATCCCGTCGCTGAGCGCAAACAGGGTGTGGTCCCGCCCGCAGCCCACGTTGACACCGTTGTGGAACTTGGTTCCCCGCTGGCGCACGATGATGCTGCCCGCACTTACCTTCTGACCGCCGAAGACCTTAACGCCCAGGCGTTTGGATTCCGAATCGCGGCCGTTGCGGGAACTGCCGCCTGCCTTTTTGTGTGCCATGCTGCCGTTCTCCTCAGCCTGCGTTGATGCCGGTGATCTTGATCGCCGTGTACCACTGGCGGTGGCCTTGGCGCTTCAGGTACTGCTTGCGCCGGCGGAACTTCAGGATCTTGACCTTCTTGCCACGGCCGTGAGCCTCGACGGTTGCCGTTACCTTGCCGCCCTCGAGGTAGGGCTTGCCGACCTTGACGTTCTCGCCGTCGGCAACCATGAGGACTCGGTCGAGCTCGACAGTGGCGCCCGTGTCGGCGGCGAGCTTCTCGACCTTGAGCGTATCGCCTTCGACGACACGATACTGCTTGCCCCCGGTTTGAATGACCGCGTACATGATTGCAATCCCCAGGAATTACTGTTTCCGTCCGCCCCGCGCAGTGGGAGCGGAATAAAAAGAAGCGGAAGTGTATCCTGGCCTCCTCGGTCGCGTCAAACTGGTGGTGGATCCGCGGTTAGAGTGCTGACCGCAGGGACTGATCTCTCGCCGCGGCTCGCGCCGGCTTGACAGCCCTTTTTCCCGCCCATAGCATCCCGGCGGGCCATTTTCGATCCCTGATTCCTATGCAACTTTCCCAAATCCGAGCGCCCGTCGCAGACGACATGCAAGCGGTCGACCGCTTGATCCTGCGCCGGCTCCAATCCGACGTGGTGCTGATCAATCAGGTCGGGCACTACATCGTCAACAGCGGTGGCAAGCGCTTGCGTCCGCTGGCGGTGCTGTTGTCCGCGCGCGCCTGCGGCTATCAGGGCGACCGGCACATCGACCTCGCCGCGGTGGTCGAGTTCATTCACACCGCGACCCTGCTGCACGACGACGTGGTGGACGGCTCCGAGCTGCGTCGCAGCCGCGAGACCGCCAACGCTCGTATGGGGAAACGAGGCGAGCGTCCTGGTGGGGGATTTCCTCTACTCCCGCGCCTTCGAGATGATGGTGGACGTGAACCTGATGCGGGTGATGGACATCCTCTCACACGCCACCAACCGCATCGCCGAGGGAGAGGTTCTCCAGCTACTGAACTGCAATGATCCGGACACCACCGAGGAGCGCTACATGGAGGTCATTCGAGCGCAAGACGGCGACCCTGTTCGAGGCCGGAACGCGGCTCGGGGCCGTGCTCGCGGACATGCCGGCGGCGCAGGAGAATGCCATGGCGGACTATGGCCTCAAGCTTGGGATCGCGTTTCAGCTGGTGGACGACGCCCTCGACTACCGTGCCGATGGCGAACAGCTCGGCAAGAACCTTGGCGACGACCTGGCGGAGGGCAAGCCCACCCTCCCGGTCATCCGCGCCATGGAGACCGGCGGCGACGGGATGCGCAAGCAGCTGCGCGAGGCGATCGAGAACGGTGGGCGCGAGCACATAGATCTGGTCGCTGCCGCGATTGAATCGACCGGTGCCATCGACTATACTACCGCGCTCGCACGCCGATATGCGCAAGAGGCCAAGCTGGCCGTCACCGCGCTTCCCGAGTCGGCCCAACGCACCGCGTTGGAGGAGATGGCCGATTTCGCCGTCTCGCGAACCTACTGAATCGGGGTGTAGCTCAGCCTGGTAGAGCACTACGTTCGGGACGTAGGGGCCGGAGGTTCGAATCCTCTCACCCCGACCATTCCTTATCTCCCCACGACAGCCCGAACTAGGCTCGTCGGCCTCGACAGCGGGACGGTTCGCGCCGTGGAGGCATTGCCTCGGTAGCGGTAGCTGGCCGATCATCGGTTACTCGGCATTCCCGTTACCCTGACCATCTCCGAATCCAATGGAACGCGCATTCGCTGTCGCAGAGAAGTACGCTGCCTCCCGCCCCCCGGGTGATTATTGGACCCTGCGCCTGGTGGTGGCGGAGCAGGAACTTTTGTCCGTGCGCCAGGGTGTAGCCGAGCCTAGCGAGCTCGATCTATCGGCCGGGGCGATGGTGACGGTGGTCAAGGGGAAGGGGATCGGGTACGCCGCGACGGCCGACCTGACACTCCCCGGACTGCGGGTTGCCGCCGAGCGTGCCCTGGAGTGGGCGCGGGTGCATGCCCGCCTGGGCCTGTTCGACGGCGCGCTCTATCCCCGCACCGATGCCAGGGGCGATTATCGCGCGGCGGTTCGCGTTCCCTGGCAGGCCAGGAGTGTGGCGGACAAGCTCGAACTGCTTTCCAGCGCCTGCGCTGCCCTGAAGATCGACGAGCGCATCGTCGACTGGTCGGCCTGGCTGGGCTACCGCAAGGTCTCCCAACTCCTGGTGACCAGCGAGGGTGGGCGCGCCCGGCAGGTGCAAGAGTTCGTGAGCCCGGGATTGGCGGCGGTCGCGACCCATGGAAGCCAGACCCAGACCCGCCATGGCGGCGGAGCCGACTGGCCGGGCCAGGGCGGGCTGGAGCGTCTGGATATGGTGGGCTTTCCGGGGCAGGCCGAGCGGGTGGCGGAGGAAGCCATCGCGTTGCTGGAGGCCCCGGAATGTCCCCGCGGCAGGATGGACCTGGTGCTGATGCCGAGCCAGATGGCGCTGCAGATCCACGAGAGCATCGGCCACCCGCTGGAGCTCGACCGCATCCTCGGCGACGAGCGCAACTATGCCGGCACCAGCTTCGTGACGCCCGATATGTTCGGGCGCTACCGCTACGGTTCGGAGCTGCTCAACGTCACCTTCGACCCTTCCGTGTCGGGCGAGCTCGCCAGCTACGCCTTCGATGACGAGGGGACCCCGGCCCGGCGCGACTATTTGATCCGCGGCGGCATCCTGGAGCGTCCGCTGGGCGGGCGCCTGTCGCAGCTTCGCAGCGGCCTCCTCGGGGTCGCCAATGCCAGGGCCAGCGATTGGGATCGCCCCCCCATCGACCGCATGGCCAACATCAATCTCGAGCCGGGGGAGGGAGGCCTCGATGAGCTTGTCGGGCGCGTCGAGCGCGGCGTCCTCATGGACACCAATCGCTCCTGGTCGATCGACGACAGCCGTAACAAGTTCCAGTTCGGCTGCGAGCTTGGGCGGCTGATCGAGGATGGCGAGCTGCGGGGCCTGGTGCGCAATCCGGGTTATCGCGGCGTATCCGCCGACTTCTGGCGCAGTCTCGCGGGCGTGGCCGGCCGCGATCGACTCGAGGTGCGCGGCGTGAGCAACTGCGGCAAGGGGGAGCCCAACCAGTCGGTCTTCGTCGGCCATGCCGCACCGCCGTGCCTGTTCCGGGACGTGACGGTGTTCGGGGGCGGGGAATGAGCCCCGAGGGCTTCTTCTCCCTCGTCGATCGGCTGAGCGTCGGGCTGACGGGCGGCGAGATCCTGCTGTGCAACCTGGAAGGCGAGGACTCGGATTTCGTTCGCCTCAGCGGCGGCCGGATCCGGCAGGCGGGGAGCGTGCGCCGTTCCAGGTTGGGGGTCACGCTGGTTGCCGGCCGCCGTCAGGCGGAGGGCGGATGCGATCTGAGCGGCGACGCCACGGGCGATTTCGAGACTGGCCGCGCGATCTTGAGCAGGCTGCGCGAGCGCATCCTTCATGTGCCCGAGGACCCCTATCTGGATTACTCGACCACCCCGGCGGAAAGCGACAGCCGCGCGGGGAGCGATCTCCCGGGGGCGCGCGATGCGGTCGCCAATCTGGCGGCGGCGACGACCGGCATGGACCTTGTGGGCATCTGGGCGAGCGGGGACGTCCGACACGGTTTCGCGAGCTCCATCGGCCACCGCCACTGGCACCAGAGCGGGAGCTTCAACCTGGACTGGAGCTGTTACCTCCGGCGGGACAAGGCCTTGAAGGACAGTTACGGCGGGTTTTCCTGGTCGTCGCAGCGGCTTCGCAAGAAGCTGGATGCCATGCGCCGGGGGCTGGAGATCATGGCGCGTCCGGCGCGCACCATCGCGCCAGGACGATACCGTGCCTACCTGGCCCCCGCCGCGGTGCAGGAGCTCATGGACATCCTCGCCTGGGGCGGTTTCGGTCTCAAGGACCACCGCACCGCACAGACCCCGCTGCTGCGCCTGGCTCGAGGCGAGCTGCGGATGAATCCCAAGGTCAGCATTCGAGAGGATCACAGCAGAGGCCTTGCGCCGGGTTTCACGCCGGAGGGGTTCGACCTGCCGCGGAGCGTTACGCTGCTGGAGAGCGGCCGGTTTCGCGACTGCCTTGTGGATAGCCGCGCCGGAAAGGAGTACGGCGTGGCGGTCAACGCCGCTGGCGATTATCCCGAGTCCTTGAGCATGGATGCGGGCGACCTCCCCGCCGCCGAGGTGCCGGCATCGCTCGGCACCGGCCTCTACATCGGAAATCTCTGGTACTTGAACTACGCGGACCGCAACGACTGCCGCATCACCGGCATGACGCGGTTCGGCACTTTCTGGGTGGAGAATGGCGAGCTGGTCGCGCCGGTCAACGTCATGCGCTTCGACGACTCGCTCTACCGTCTGCTCGGGGACCGCCTAGAACGGTTGACCAGCGAGCGCGAGCTGATGATGTCCGCGTCCAGCTACGGGGGCCGATCCACCGCGAGCAGCCTGCTTCCTGGACTGCTGGTCCGTGCCATCGACCTCGCTCTGTGATCCCTCCGCCCCGCCGCCCTGAAGGAGCGGGAGCCGTCGGGATGCGCCCGGCGGCAAACGGCACGAAAGCCTATTTGCGGAAGGTCCAATAGCGGCCAGCGGGGACATCGACCGCTTGCAGTCCGAATCGGTTGTCGGCCCGTTGACCGGTCTGCACGATGCCGAAGATGTCTTCCATGATGCGCCGGTCCTCGGCGAAGTAGGAGTGCCCGAGCAGCCCCCCCTGGGCATCCCTCGCGTCCACCGTCTCAACCCCCTGCACGATCACCAGATCATCGCCGGAATCGCCCGCACGCGCGTAGCCATGGAATGCCTTCGAGGCCATCAGCGCCCGATCCGCGGACGAGGCGTACAGGGTAACGTGAATACCGTTGCGCGCGAGGCGCGGTGCGATG
This sequence comes from uncultured Gammaproteobacteria bacterium, assembly GCA_963736235.1. GTDB lineage: Bacteria > Pseudomonadota > Gammaproteobacteria > Chromatiales > Chromatiaceae > CAVORB01. Next base: position 983,264 of record CAVTOR010000031.1, on the reverse strand, counting down.
TCCTGGCGGAAGACGTCGGCGTCGATGTCGGGCGCGACCAGGATCATCTCGCGCATCGGGTTCGGGCCGTAGACGGTGCGGTCGCCGGCCAGACTATTGTAGGCGCGGGTGATTACGCGACTGCCCATGCTGTGCGCGACCAGGTAGATCTGGCGTGCTGGCGTCAGGTCCAACAGGTCATTGAGCACCTTGCCGAGATGCGGCTGGGCCCACTCAGCGTTGGTCTCGTCCACCGAGTAGCCGGTGACGCCGCCCTGAGATGGCCAACTGAAAAGCAACACCGGGCCGGAGAACTTGAGGTCGGTGGCGAACTGTGCCAACAGGCGGACGGCCTCCTCGAACTCGGTGTTGTACCCGTGAACGAACACCATGAGGCTGCGGTTGGGGGAGAGGTTGATGGCGAAGGCCAGCCGCTCGAAGAACTCGTCCCGATCGAGCGGCTTCACGTCCCGGACGGAGATGTGCTTGCGCTCGTCCGGGGACCATTCGAACTTGAACACCGAAGGTGTCTCGTGGCGGCCTATCTCGTGGTTTGGAGGTATGCCGATGCCGGCCACGCCGTAGGCGAGGGCGCCGCGCTCCGACCCGAAGGTTACTGTTGTCCCGTCCTCCGGCGCGCGGTTGGTCGCGAAAAAGACCTCCACTTGGCGCGGATCCGTGTCCGTTGCGCCTGATCCGGGCGCCGCGACGGGCGCTTCGGCGGACGACCCGCAACCCTGAAGGAGCGGCAAGGCCAGAATCCAAACCAGCAAGGGGGCGGTGATGCGGGAACGGAAGATGGGCATGGAGACGAACCCTGAGTAGCAAACGACGACGATGAGAAGCCTGGTCGCGACCCCGAGGGAATGTCCGGGGTGGCACCGCGCCCCGGCATTCTATCGCCGTGCCGCGCTGCCTTGCACCTGAAGGGGTGGCATCGGCCACGCGGACCCCTCGCGATTCACTCCAATCGTCGCACTTCGCCGGGGACCGAGGAGAAGATGGTAGCAAGCCGACTGCTTGCCAGCTCTGGGAGGAAGTCGTTGTCGCGCCTCCTCCGTTCGGGCCGAGCGCGGGGAGAAGCTATTCCGGCCTTTCCGACTTGATTTGCCGCCGACGCTGGTTCTCAAGTGTCAGGATCAGCGGTCACGTCGGCAACGGAGAGCCGCGGCATCCATTCGGCGTGGAAGGTGGCGCTCCCCGAGCGGCCGGTAGGATTCGGCCGGCCGCTCGGAGGCTCAACGTTTCGGCTGCGGGGGAGAACGGTCCTCGAGATTGGCGGCGAGTCCGAGATCCAGCTCGCGCAACGTCTGCAGGAACTCCGCTTGAATGCCTTTTTCCCAGTCCTTCAGCTTGGGGCGGAACGGGCCGTTCACCTCATTCTGGACGGTCACTTCAATGGGGTTGTTGTTCTTGCTCACGGACTTCCCTCGCTTCGTTCAGTTGGCCGCGGGTCCGGTTACAAACGCCCCGCGGACATGGTCGTTGTATGCCGAGGTCCGGCCCCTCGATGGCGCCGGACTTGGGTTCCCAGGCTTCTGAGGACGTCGAGCACCGAACAGGGTCGTCAGGCGGATGCCCAGTGCCAGCTACAGCCTATCCTTTGGCCTCGACGACGTTCGTGACTATCTTCTCAGAACCGCTCGCGGGCGTATCCGAGACGATGCGGACCCGCAGAGGCGTCGCCGGCGGCAGGGCGGCTTGCGTCAGGGCAGGATGCGAATCGGTGTCCCGTCTCTGACCGCCTGCCAGATCTCGTCCATTTCCTTGTTGTCCACGGCGATGCAGCCGTCGGTCCAGTCGCGCCGGTTGTAGTTCGCCAGCGCGGCGTTTGCGGGCAAGTAGTTCGGCAGGCCGTGGATCATGATCATGCCACCCGGGTCATCGCCCAAGGCGCGGGCAAAGAGCCGATCACGCTCGTTCGGGTAAGAGACGTGGATCGACTTGTAGAAATTGCTGCGCGGGTTACGCCAGTCGAGGATGTAGTCACCCTCCGGTGTTCGTTCGTCGCCCTGGTACATCTTGTGGCCGTACGGGTTATCGCCGAGGGCGACCCGATACTCCCGGATCGGCTTACCGCCCTGCATGAGCATGAGCTTGCGCTCGGATTTCTTGACGACCACCTGATCGGCGACGAGGCGCGTTTCCGGCGGAGTTGAGGCACAACCGGCGAGCGACCCAATCAACGGGAGCAGGCTAACGAGCGTCGCCAGCCGCCACAGCCGGAGAGTGCCCCGAAAACGGCCTTCGAGGGGCACGCCGGCGCGAATTGTGTGAATCGGAAAGAGTTGCGGCACGTTTGCTTCTCCAGGACAGCCCGAGTCGGGCCACAGGGTGAGGCGTTGCATGAGCAATTCTAGGCAAGATTATGACTTTACGCTAGATTGTCTTTGCGCGATTCGGGACGCTCAAAGCTCGGGCAGGGCCCGCAGGACGAAGGTCTTGAGATAGGCCGTCTCCGGGATGGCCGGATGCACCGGATGGTCAGGCCCCTGGCCGCCGACTTCCAGCAGCTGCAGACTGCGCCCGGCGCGGCGGGCGGCCTGTTGCACGATCCGCAGGAAGGCGTCACGCCCCATGTGGTAGGAGCACGAAGAGGTCACCAGCAGGCCCCCGTGCTCCAGCAGCTCGAGACCCAGGCGGTTCAGCCGTTGGTAGGCCTGAGCGCCCTCCTTCTCGTCCTTGCGCCGCTTGATGAAGGCTGGAGGGTCCAGAATGACCAGGTCGAAGCGCTCCTCCTGCTCGCGCAACACGCGCAGCACGTCGAAGGCATCTCCCTGCAGGCCGCTGATGCGCGCGACGACGCCGTTTCGATCCGCGTTCTCTCCGACCTGCTCCAGCGCGGCGGGCGAGCTGTCGACGCAGACCACCTCCTCGGCGCCGGCGACGGCGGCCTGGACGCCCCAGGCGCCGACGTAGCTGCACACGTCCAGCACGCGATTCGGGACCCCGAACCGGGCGAGGCGGGCTCGGTTCTCCGCCTGGTCGTAGAACCAGCCCGTCTTCTGACCGCTGACCGGCGAGACCAGGAAACGGGTGTCGTTCTCCGTGAGCTCCAGCTGGTCCGGCGCATCGCCGAGTACCGTTTCCACGCCCAGCGTCAGACCTTCCAGCTCGCGAACCTGGGTGTCGTTGCGCAGGATGATGGTCTTCGGCCGCACTACCTGCTCCAGGGCGGTGAGGATGTCGGCGCGCGCCCTGTCCATGCCGGCGGTGGTGATCTGAACCGAGAGCAGATCGCCATAACGGTCGACCACCAGTCCGGGCAGGCCGTCGCTCTCGCCGAAGACCAGGCGGTAGAAGGGGCGGCGGTAGAGCCGCTCGCGCAGTTCCAGGGCGGAACGCAGCCGCTGCACCCACAGTGAGGGAGTCAGCGGGCGCCGGCGATCATGGCTGACCACCCGCGCGCAGATCAGCGAGTGCGGATTGACGTAGCCGAAACCCAGCCAACGGCCGCTTTGGCTGACCACCTCCACCGGCTGTCCGGGCTCGAACGCCTTGAGCGGCGTTGCCTCGGTGTCCACCTCGTTGCTGTAAACCCAGCAGTGGCCCGCCAGCATGCGGCGTTCCTGATCCTTCTTGAGACGAATGGCGGGGGCATTCATGTCGCTGCTACCTTTTCTGCGAAGCGACAAAGCGTATCAGATAAAGGCCGGACTGCCGCGGGCCGGTTGGAGGTCGCTAGCGGTGCACCCATTGTCCGGGGACAACTAGCCCCGCTCAAGGTGCCTGTCATGTCGGACCCCTCCGTCCACAACAATCGTCTCGTCGGAAGCCACCAGCCCCTATCTGCAGCAGCATGCCCACAACCCGGTGGACTGGTGGCCGTGGTGCGGTGAGGCGCTCAGTCTCGCACGCGCCCAGGACAAGCCCATCCTGCTCTCGATCGGCTACTCGGCCTGCCACTGGTGCCACGTCATGGCGCACGAATCGTTCGAGGACCCCGCGACGGCCGCGGTGATGAATCGGCTATTCGTCAACATCAAGGTGGATCGCGAGGAGCGCCCGGACCTGGACAAGATCTACCAGACCGCGCACCAGCTTCTGACCCAGCGCCCCGGCGGCTGGCCCCTGACCGTTTTTCTCACCCCTGACGACCACAAGCCCTTCTTCGCCGGCACCTACTTCCCACGCGAGCCGCGCCACGGCTTGATCGCCTTCACCGACCTGATGCAGCGCGTGGAGGGCGCCTACCGAGAGCGGGAGGACGCCATCCGCGAGCAGAACAGCTCCCTCATGGCGGCCCTGGGTCAGGTCGAGGCCACGCGGAACGGGGGCTCCGAGATCACCGACGACGAGCCCATCGAGGCCGCCGTGCGCCAGCTCGCCCAGAGCTTCGACGCCCGCTACGGCGGTTTCGGCAGCGCGCCCAAGTTCCCTCACCCCACCAACCTGGAGCTGCTGCTTCGTCACCACGCCGCCGCGGCGGCGGCCGGCACCGCGGAGGACCAGGCCCTGAGCATGGCGGTCCAGACCCTGGAGCGCATGGTTAAAGGCGGCATCAACGACCAGCTCGGGGGCGGTTTCTGCCGCTACTCGGTGGACGAGCGCTGGATGATCCCGCACTTCGAGAAGATGCTCTACGACAACGGGCCGCTGCTCGCGCTTTGCTGCGACGCTTGGCAGATCACCCGTGAACCGCTGTTCCGGGAGGCCGCCGAGGCCACCGCCGACTGGGTGATGCGGGAAATGCAGGACCCGAGTGGCGGCTACTACTCCAGCTTGGACGCGGACAGCGAGGGTCACGAGGGGAAGTTCTACGTCTGGGATCGCGACCAGGTGAGGGGACTCCTCCCGGCCGAGGAGTACCAGGTCTTCGCGCCCGTCTACGGCCTGGATTCGGACCCCAATTTCGAGGGGCGCTGGCACCTGCATACCTATCGCGATCCGCATGCGGTGGCCGCCGACCTTGGCAAGCCGGCGGACGCGGTCTCCGCGCTGCTCGCCCAGGCCAGGGCAACGGCTTTTTCGCGAGCGCGAGCGGCGGGTGCGCCCCGGCCGCGACGAGAAGATCCTCACCGCATGGAACGGCCTGATGATCAAGGGCATGGCCCGCGCCGCCCGCGTTCTGGGCAACGACGACTACCTGGATTCCGCGCGGCGGGCCTTGTCCTTCGTTCAGGCGAATCTGTGGCGGGACGGACGCCTGCTCGCCACCTGCAAGGACGGCAAGGCGCATCTCAACGCCTATCTGGACGACTATTCCAACCTCATCGACGCCCTGCTGGAGCTGCTGCAAGCCCGCTGGCACAGGGCGTATCTGGAATTCGCCATCGAGCTGGCCGATGTTCTGCTGGCGCATTTCCAGGATGCGGAGGAGGGCGGCTTCTTCTTCACCTCCGACGATCACGAGCGCCTGATTCACCGCCCCAAGCCCCTGAGCGACGAATCCATCCCCGCCGGCAACGGCATCGCCGCCCAAGTGCTGCAGCGCCTGGGGCACCTAGTCGGAGACGTGCGCTACCTGGAGGCCGCGCAAGGCGCGCTGGCACTCGCATCCGAGCAGATGCGCCGTCTCCCCTACGCCCACGCCAGCCTGCTCGCCGCCCTGGACGAGCATCTCAACCCGAGCGAAACCATCGTCATCCGCGGCGAAGGGGACGAGCTGGAGCGCTGGCGGGCGATCGCCCAGCGCGATTTCGCCCCGCGCCGGCTGGTGCTGGCCATCCCCTCGGCCGAGCGGAATCTTCCTGGCACGCTCGCGGGCATGCGCCCGGGTGCCCTGACCAGGGCCTATCGCTGCGCCGGGACCCGCTGCGAGCCGCCGCTCGAAGACGCAGTTGCGCTTGGGGAGCTCCTGCGCCCCGCGTAGTCTGGGTATCCGCTGCCGCGAGCGCCTTCTTCTCCCAGCCGCCCTTGCGTATCTATCGACGCCAGCGGGCGGCGGCGGTACTTTATCGGCGTGTTTTGCGCGGGATGATTGACTGATGCGAGCACACTGTCCAAAACGCCGCTTGTCGTCGGCTCATTCTCTGATCAGCGTACCGTGCTCGGTACAGCGAGCCCGGGCAGTAAGGGTGCTCGCGATGCTCGGATTCGGAACTGGCGATCGATTGACTGGCTCGACGAGGTCGGGGCGGCGCGCGGTGGGCATCCTCCTGGTTGCCTGGATCTCCTGCACGGCGTTCGCCGCGCATGCGCAAGACCCGACCCGGGAAACGGGAGCGGCGCCTTGGGAGAAAGCCGACGTGGTCGTCGACGGCCACTTAATCCTCTCGGTCAGGGGAATATCCGGATATCCCGCGCAACGGCGCGCGGCGGAGATCCGGCGGCGCATCATCGCCATCGCCGCGGACGAGGAGATCGCTCCGGGCGACGTGACCGCGAAGGAAGTGGCCGACCGTACGGAGTTCAGGGTCGGGGATCGAATGGTGTTCGACATGTTCGACCTCGACGCCGAGATAGAGGGTATCGATCGCAAGCTTCTCGCCGAGACGGTCCAGCTGCGGCTCCAGGAGACGATCACTGACTACCGATTGGACCGGAGCCCGCCGGTGCTGCTGCGCAACAGCCTCTACGCCCTGGGGGTCACACTCGTCGCGGTGGGCCTGTTCTTCGGTTTTCGCAAGGCGTTCGGTAGCCTCGACGACTTCGTCGTGCGGCGCCTGAAGAGCTACCTCAAGGCCTTGGAGACGCAGTCGTCCCGCTTCGTCAGGGCACAGCAGCTCGCCAAGATCCTGCGCGGGTTGATCAGGGCGGTCCAGTTCGTTCTGCTGGCCCTGCTCGTGTACGCCTATTTGAACTTCGTGCTCGGTCTCTACCCTTGGACCCGCCCGTTCGCGGCCTGGCTGTTCGACCTCATCCTGTCGCCCCTGCATACCATGGGCCAATCGGTGCTGGCGACGATCCCGGATCTGGTGTTCCTGGTCGTTCTGTACTTCGTCACCCGCTACGTCCTGCGAATGATCCGGGTCTTTTTCGAGAACATCGACGGCGGCGTCGTCACCCTGGCGTCCTTCGAGCGGGAATGGGCCTGGCCTACTTACCGCATCCTGCGCATGCTGGTCCTTATCTTCGCCCTGGTGGTCGCCTATCCTTACATTCCCGGCTCCGACTCGGAGGCCTTCAAGGGCATCTCGCTCTTGCTCGGCCTGATCGTCTCCCTCGGGTCCTCGTCCATCATCGCCAACATCATCGCCGGCTACAGCCTGGTCTACCGGCGCCCCTTCCGGGTCGGGGATCGGGTCAGGATCAACGACACCATTGGCGACGTCATGGAGATGCGGGTGCTGGTGACGCGGCTGCGTTCCCTCAAGAACGAAGAGGTGTCGATCCCGAGCACCGCCATCCTGAGCGGCGAGGTGGTCAACTACAGTTCCCTGGCCGATGAGCAAGGGCTGATCCTTCATACCACGGTGGGTATCGGCTACGAGACCCCCTGGCGGCAAGTCGAGGCCATTCTCAAGCTCGCCGCGGATCGCACGCCTGGTCTGCTCAAGAAGCCGGAGCCCTTCGTGCTGCAGAAGGCGCTCGGGGATTTCGCGGTGACCTACGAGCTCAACGCCCACTGCACGGATCCCAGGCACATGATGCAGCTCTACACCGCGCTGCACCGGAACATCCTGGACGTGTTCAACGAGTACGGCGTTGCGATCATGACCCCGGCCTACGTCGCGGATCCGCCGCAGCCCAAGCTGGTGCCCACGGAGCAGTGGTACCCGGCGCCGGCGGCACCGCCGTCCGAGTCGGGCTGACGTCGATCGGCCGACCCTGCGCGCCCCAAGATGGGGCGCCTATCCTGCACTGAAACTGACGCGGCGCACCTCCTTGGTGCGCTCGATGGCGTTTTCTCCCCTCTGCTCAACCAAAACGCTAGCCGAATGAGCGGGTTGGCTTCGTGGCACGGGCATTGCTGTTGTTGTGGCGGCGAGCGCATCGTGCGCCGCCGTCCTATTGACGACACACGATTCGGGAGTCCAACGAATGCGGAAACGCGAACTCTTCAAGACCTCGCTCATGGGCGTGAGTGCCGCTTTGAGCCTGTGCCTGTCCGGCGCGCTCGCGGCGGCCGACACCATCAAGGTGGGTGTGCTGCACTCGCTGTCCGGCACCATGGCCATCAGCGAGACGACCCTGAAGGACACCATGCTCATGCTCATCGAGGAGCAGAACAAGAAGGGCGGCGTGCTCGGCAAGCAGCTGGAGGCCGTGGTGGTGGATCCCGCCTCGGACTGGCCCCTGTTCGCCGAGAAGGCCCGCGAGCTGATCGAGAAGGAGAAGGTGGCCGCGGTGTTCGGCTGCTGGACCTCGGTGTCCCGCAAGTCCGTGCTGCCGGTGTTCGAGGAGCTCAACGGTCTGCTTTTCTACCCGGTCCAGTACGAGGGCGAGGAGTCGTCGAAGAACGTCTTCTACACCGGCGCCGCGCCCAACCAGCAGGCCATCCCGGCGGTCGACTACCTGATGAACGACGTCGGCGTGGAGCGCTGGGTGCTGGCGGGCACCGATTACGTCTACCCGCGCACCACCAACAAGATCCTGGAGGCCTACCTCAAGCAGAAGGGCGTGGCCGAAGAGGACATCATGATCAACTACACGCCGTTCGGGCACTCGGACTGGCAGTCCATCGTCGCCGACATCAAGAAGTTCGGCTCGCAAGGCAAGAAGACCGCCGTGGTCTCCACCATCAACGGCGACGCCAACGTGCCCTTCTACAAGGAGCTGGGCAACCAGGGCCTCTCCGCCGAGGACATTCCGGTCGTCGCCTTCTCCGTGGGCGAGGAGGAGCTCTCCGGCATCGACACCAAGCCGCTGGTCGGCCATCTCGCCGCCTGGAACTACTTCATGAGTGTCGATGATCCCGCCAACGACGCCTTCATCGAGGCCTGGCACGGCTTCATCAAGGACGACAAGCGCGTCACCAACGACCCGATGGAGGCTCACTACATCGGCTTCAACCTGTGGGTGCAGGCGGTGGAGAAGGCAGGCAGCACCGACACGGACAAGGTGATAGAGGCCATCATCGGGCTCGAGACCCCGAACCTGACCGGCGGCAAGGCGGTGATGCTGAAGAACCACCACATCACCAAGCCGGTGCTGATCGGCGAGATCCAGGATGACGGCCAGTTCGAGACGGTCTGGCAGACGGATGCGGAGGTCCCCGGCGACGCCTGGTCGGATTTCCTCCCGGGCTCCAAGGACATCATCGCCGACTGGACCCCGCCGATCTCCTGCGGCAACTACAACACCCAGACCAAGACCTGCTCGGGCCAGAATTACTGAGCCCGTGCGTAGAAGCGGCGGGTGCGGCACGCCCGCGCCCGTCGCGCTTTGCCTCTCACCAAGAAGCGGATTCCATGTCCAACCGACCCCAAAGCGTCTGCGCCGTGCCGGCGAGCGAGCGGCTTAGCGCGCGTCCGTCGGCGCTGGTCAAGGCGGCCCTGCTGTTGCTCCTGACCCTCATCGTCACCCAACCGGTGCGCGCGCAGTCCGTTCCGTTCGAGGAGGCCCTGTCGGGGCTCAGCGAGTCCTCCTTCGGCGCCAAGGCGGAGGCGGTGGAAGCAATCGCTGCGACTGGCGACGAGCGCGCCCTGGTGGTCCTCAAGGGGCTACTGGCCGGTGATGTCTACTATCGTAAGGCGGACAACCGCATCGTCTTCGCACAAAGGTCCAGCGCGGGCTACCGCATTCGGGACGTCCTCGACGGCGCCGAGCTTGGCGAGCTCGGAGGGCGGGAGGTGAAGAAGGTTGGCATCAACAACAGTATGCGAGGCCAACTGCGCGCGGCCATCGCCGGACTCACCCTCGGCAGCCGCAACGCCGACGTGCGTCTCAGCGCCGTGCGGGAGATGATGGGCGCGCCGGATTCGGCGGACGCCCTGCGCGGGCGTCTAACGGTAGAAGATGACGCCGGGGTGCGCTCGGCCCTCGAGTTGGCTATCGCCCTGGCGGACCTGGCTGCGGACGAGTCCGGCGTCAGATTAGCCGCGGTCGCCTCCCTGAGCGGCAGTCTCGAGCCCCAGGTCCGAAACCGCCTGGCCGAGGTGGCCGCGTCGGACCCGGATGCGGACGTGCGGGAGGCAGCCCGCTCCGCCCTGCAGGGTCTGGAGACCAAGCTCAAGCTCAACGCGACCGCCGAGACCCTGTTCTTCGGTCTCAGCCTCGGATCGGTGCTGGTGCTGGCGGCCATCGGGCTCGCCATCACCTTCGGTGTCATGGGCGTCATCAACATGGCCCACGGCGAGCTGATCATGATCGGCGCCTACACCACCTATCTGGTGCAGCAGGCGATGCCCAATGCGATCGAGTACTCCCTGTTCGTGGCGGTCCCGGCGGCCTTCGTGGTGTCCGGCCTGTTCGGCATCGCCATTGAGCGCCTGGTAATCCGCTTTCTCTACGGCCGGCCGCTCGAGACCCTGCTCGCCACCTTCGGCATCAGCCTGATCCTGCAGCAGCTGGTGCGCACCACCATCTCCGCGCAGAACGTGGTAGTGGAGAACCCGTCCTGGATGAGCGGCTCTCTGCAGGTCAATCCGGCGCTCTCGCTCACCTACAACCGGATCTACATCCTGGTGTTCGGGCTGCTGGTCTTCGTCGGGCTGCTGCTGATCCTCAAGCGCACCGCCCTGGGCCTCCAGGTGCGGGCGGTGTCCCAGAACCGGGCCATGGCACGCGCCATGGGCGTACGCTCGGCGCGGGTCGACGCCCTCACCTTCGGCCTCGGGGCGGGCATCGCGGGCATCGCCGGGGTCGCCCTGTCCCAGCTCACCAACGTGGGGCCCAACATGGGCCAGTCCTACATCATCGACTCCTTCATGGTGGTGGTGTTCGGCGGGGTCGGAAACCTCTGGGGCACGCTGATCGGCGGCCTCACCCTGGGCGTGGCCAACAAACTCATGGAGCCTTGGGCGGGGGCGGTGCTGGCCAAGATCCTGGTGCTGGTGTTCATCATCCTGTTCATCCAGAAACGCCCCCGGGGCCTGTTCCCGCAGCGCGGGCGGGCCGCCGAGGCATGACGGCGGAGTCAAGCGAGTCACGTCCCATGGGATTGTTCAGAGCCTTGAAAGGCGACACAGGCGGGCAGCTGATGCTGGCGGTCCTCGCCATGGTTGCGGTCGCCGTGCCCATCATGAACCTGGCAGTGCCGGAGTCGAGCCCCTGGCATCTGTCCACCTACACGGTCACCCTGCTCGGCAAGTACCTGACCTACGCCCTGCTGGCGGTGGCGGTGGACCTGGTCTGGGGCTATCTCGGCATCCTGAGCCTCGGTCACGGTGCCTTCTTCGCCCTCGGCGGCTACGCGATGGGCATGTACCTGATGCGCCAGATCGGGGATCGCGGGGTCTACGGCAACCCGGAGCTGCCGGACTTCATGGTCTTCCTCAACTGGCAGGAGCTGCCCTGGTTCTGGCACGGCTTCGACAGGTTCTGGTTCGCCGCCCTGATGGTGATGCTGGTTCCCGGGTCTGCTGGCCTTCGTGTTCGGCTATCTGGCCTTCCGCTCGCGGGTGACCGGGGTGTACCTCTCCATCATCACCCAGGCCCTGACCTATGCCCTGATGCTCGCCTTCTTCCGCAACGAGATGGGCTTCGGCGGCAACAACGGGCTCACCGACTTCAAGGACATCCTCGGCTTCGACCTGCAGAGCGACGGCACCCGCATCGGGCTCTTCCTCGCCTCTGCCATCGCCCTTGGCGTTGGCTACCTGGCCTGCCGCTACATCGTCGCCTCGCGGCTCGGCCGGGTGGCGGTGGCCGTGCGCGACGCCGAGTCCCGCACCCGCTTCATCGGCTACCGGGTGGAGCGGGTGAAGCTCTTCGTCTTCACCTTCTCGGCGATGCTGGCCGGCGTGGCCGGGGCCCTCTACGTGCCCCAGGTCGGTATCATCAACCCGGGCGAGTTCTCGCCGCTGAACTCGATCGAGCTGGTGATCTGGGTGGCCATCGGCGGGCGTGCGACCCTCTACGGCGCGGTGATCGGGGCCATCCTGGTCAACTACGGCAAGACCTACTTCACCGGCGTGCTGCCCGAGGCCTGGCTGTTCGCGCTCGGCGGCCTGTTCGTGCTCGTGACCCTGTTCCTGCCCAGGGGCATCGCCGGGCTGTTCGCGCTGCTGCGGCGAACGCCGAAGGCCGGCGCGGAGGCCGCCGCATGAACGCCCTGACCCAGTTTCGCGAGTCCATGCGCCGCGACCGCCAGTTCGACTTCATGTGGTCGGTCAAGGACCTGGAGCTGGACGTCAGCCACGGCGCGGTCCTCTACATCGAGGATCTGAACGTCAGCTTCGACGGCTTCAAGGCCATCAACGACCTCAACTTCTACGTCAACGCCGGCGAGCTGCGCTGCGTTATCGGCCCGAACGGGGCCGGCAAGACCACCATGATGGACATCATCACCGGCAAGACGCGGCCGGACTCGGGCAGCGCCTTCTTCGGCCAGACGATCGACCTGCTGCGCCTGTCCGAGTCCGAGATCGCCGAGATCGGCATCGGCCGCAAGTTCCAGAAGCCCACCGTGTTCGAGCACCATACGGTGTTCGAGAACCTGGAGCTGGCCATGGCCGGCGACAAGCGGGTCTTCCCGACCCTGTTCGCCAGGCTCTCGGGCCGGCAGCGCGACCGCATCGACGAGGTGCTGGGCGTCATCGGGCTCGCGGAGCAGGCCCGGCGGACTGCCGGCGCCCTGTCCCACGGCCAGAAGCAGTGGCTGGAGATCGGCATGCTGCTGATGCAGGACCCCCATCTGCTGCTGGTCGACGAGCCGGTCGCCGGCATGACCCACCAGGAGATGGACCGCACCGCGGAGCTGCTGCTCTCCCTGGAGGGCAGGCACTCGGTGGTCGTCGTCGAGCACGACATGGACTTCGTGCGCTCCATCGCCAAGCGCGTCACCGTGCTGCACCAGGGCGCGGTGTTGGCGGAGGGAACCATGGACGAGGTGCAGAACGACCCGCGGGTGGTCGAGGTGTATCTCGGCGAATGACCCGGAAAGTGAATAACCCATGCTGAACATCGGCGGGCTGAATCAGTTCTACGGCGAGAGCCACACGCTCTGGCATCTCGACCTCGGGATCCCCGAAGGCCAGGTCACCTGCGTCATGGGTCGCAACGGGGTGGGCAAGACCACGCTGATGGAGTGCATCATGGGGCTGTTGCCGCTGCGCTCCGGCTGATGGAATACCAGGGCAAGGACCTTGCCCGGCTGCCGGCCGAGAGACGCGCGGAGCTCGGCATCGGTTACGTGCCGCAGGGTCGCCAGATCTTCCCGCTGCTGACGGTGGAGGAGAATCTCCAGATCGGCCTGCCGGCCAGAAGAGACGGTAAGAGGCAGGTTCCCGGCTTCATCTTCGAGCTCTTCCCCGTGCTTAAGGAGATGCTGGGGCGCCGCGGCGGCGACCTGTCTGGTGGCCAACAGCAGCAGCTTGCGATCGGCCGGGCACTGGTGATCGATCCCAAGCTCCTGATTCTCGATGAGCCCACCGAGGGCATACAGCCCAACATCGTCCACGATATCGGCGATATCATCATCCGGCTCAACAAGGAGATGGGGCTGACCGTGATCCTGGTCGAGCAAAAGCTGCCCTTCGCCCGCCGGGTCGCGGATCGGTTCGTGATCCTCGACCGTGGACGGGTCATGGCTGCCGGTGCGATGGCTGAGCTGAGCGATGAGCTGGTGCGGGAGTACCTAACGGTTTGAATCGGCTTATAGTCCCTCTCCGTCGGAAGGAGCGGGGCTCGAATTGCGCCGATGAGTTACGCTGTCGGGATGAACCCTGAAACGCCCACCGGCTGGTCCGCCAGCCTGGAGTTGGGTCTCGAGCAGCGGGGCGGCCGCACGATCCTGGCGGCGAAGCGCCAGTGCGGCCCATTGACGGTGCAGCGGCCCTTTTATCCGGAGGGCGAGGTCTGTCACCTCTACATCCTCCACCCCCCCGGCGGCGTCGTGGGCGGCGATGGCCTGGAGCTCGACATCGAAGTGGGTACCCGGGCGCACGCCCTGGTCACCACGCCCGGTGCGACCAAGTTCTACCGTAGCGCGGGTCCGTTGGCGGTCCAGCGCCAGAGGTTGCGGGTGCGCGATGGCGGCATCCTGGAGTGGTTTCCGCACGAGGCCATCCTGTTCCCTGGCGCGAGGCTGCAGAGCCGCACCCGGATCGAGCTCGCGGGCTTGGCGCGCTTCGTTGGCTGGGACATCACCAGCTTGGGGCGGCCGGTGATCGGCGAGCGATTCGACGCGGGGCGCGCGGACCTGGGCCTCATGGTTCTCCGCGACGGCCGGCCGCTGCTCTCGGAGCGCCTGCGCCTGTCGACAGCGGCCGACCTCGATGGCCCGAGCGGGCTGCGCGGGTATCCGATCTGCGCCACCTTCATCGCCAGCGGGGCGAATAGCGACGATCTGTCGGCTGCCCGCGAGTACCTGCGGTTGCCGGAAGATCTCGCCTTCGCGATAACCCTCGTGAACGATGTGTTCGTCGCCCGCGCTCTCGCCGGCGGCGCGGAGGCGATACATCGAATTTTCACGGCGCTTTGGGGCATACTGCGGCCCAGGCTGCTCGGCCGCGCGCCCTGCGCGCCGCGCATCTGGGCGACCTGAGACCGTTTCCCACCTTCGAGACTCAGTGAGGAGAGCCGACCATGGATCTCACACCGCGGGAGAAAGACAAGCTGCTCCTGTTCACCGCCGGGCTGCTGGCGGAGCGGCGCAAGGGTCGAGGCCTCAAGCTCAACTATCCCGAGGCGGTAGCCTACATCAGCTGCGCCATCCTCGAGGGTGCGCGTGAGGGGAAGACGGTCGCGGAGTTGATGGACTACGGCCGTGTCCTGCTGACGCGTGACGATGTCATGGAGGGTATCCCCGAGATGGTCCAGGAGGTTCAGGTGGAGGCCACTTTTCCGGACGGCACCAAGTTGGTGACGGTTCACGCGCCGATTGTCTGACCGGTAAGCTCCGAGGCTCGCCGGTGCGGGCGGCGATCCGCCGCGCTCGCCGACCCGAGCCATCATTCCGAGGGAGAGTCTCCTCATGATCCCAGGCGAAATCATCACCCTTCCCGGCGATATCGAGCTCAACGCGGGCCGCGAGGTCATCCGCATCGAGGTCGCCAACGCGGGCGATCGGCCGATTCAGGTGGGTTCGCACTACCATTTCTACGAGACCAATGCGGCGCTGTCCTTCGATCGGGAGGCGACGCGGGGTTATCGGCTGGACATCCCGGCCGGGACGGCGGTGCGCTTCGAGCCGGGCCAGTCCAGGACCGTCAACCTGGTGCCCTACGCTGGCACGCGCCAGGTGTACGGTTTCAACGCCAGGATCATGGGTGCCCTGGATCAGGAGGACGAGGCATGAGCAAGATCAGCCGCGAGGCATACGCCTCCATGTACGGCCCCACCGTCGGCGATAGGGTACGGCTCGGTGATTCGGAACTCTTCATCCAGGTGGAGGAGGACCGCACCAGCTACGGGGACGAGGTCAAGTTCGGCGGCGGCAAGGTCATCCGCGACGGCATGGGCCAGTGCCAGCGCCAGGCCGACGAGGTGGTGGACCTGGTCATCACCAACGCCCTGATCCTCGACCACTGGGGCATCGTCAAGGCCGATGTCGGCATCAAGGACGGGCGGATCGTCGGCATCGGCAAGGCCGGCAATCCGGACACCCAGGCCGCGGTGGACATCCTGGTGGGACCCGGCACGGAGGCCATCGCCGGAGAAGGTCAGATCCTCACCGCCGGGGGCATCGACGCCCACATCCACTTCATCTGCCCGCAGCAGGTGGAGGAGGCCCTGATGTCCGGCATCACGACCATGCTGGGCGGCGGAACCGGACCGGCCACCGGCACCAACGCCACCACCTGCACTCCGGGGCCCTGGAACATCCGCCGCATGCTGCAGGCCGCCGAGGGCTTGCCCGTGAATCTGGGCTTCCTCGGCAAGGGCAATGGCAGCCTGCCCAATCCCCTGGAGGAACAGGTCCGCGCGGGCGCCATGGGGCTCAAGCTGCACGAGGACTGGGGCACCACGCCCGCGGCCATCGACTGTTGTCTCGGTGTCGCCGAGAAGATGGACGTGCAGGTTGCCATCCACACCGACACCCTGAACGAGTCCGGCTTCGTCGAGGACACCATCGCCGCCTTCAAGGATCGCTCGATCCACACCTACCACACTGAGGGTGCCGGTGGCGGTCACGCCCCGGACATCATCAAGGCGGCGGGGCTGCCCAACGTGCTGCCGTCCTCGACCAACCCGACGCGGCCCTACACGGTCAACACGGTGGACGAGCACCTGGACATGCTGATGGTCTGCCACCACCTCTCGCCGTCGATCCCGGAGGACGTGGCCTTTGCCGAGTCGCGCATTCGCCGCGAGACCATTGCCGCCGAGGACATCCTGCACGACCTGGGGGCCTTCTCGATGATTGCCTCCGACTCCCAGGCCATGGGCCGCGTCGGCGAGGTGGTCACCCGCACCTGGCAGACCGCCCACAAGATGAAGGTGCAGCGCGGCAGCCTCCAAGGCGATCCCGCCAAGCACGACAACCTGCGCGCCCGGCGTTACGTGGCCAAGTACACCATCAATCCCGCCATCACCCACGGGATCGCGCACGAGGTCGGATCGGTGGAGGTCGGTAAGCTGGCGGACCTGGTGCTGTGGCGGCCCGCCTTCTTTGGTACCAAGCCGAGCCTGATCATCAAGGGCGGCTTGATTGTCGCGGCGCCGATGGGCGATCCCAACGCGTCCATCCCGACCCCGCAGCCGGTGCACTACCGGCTCATGTTCGGCGCTTACGGTCGCGCGCTGGGCTCCACCTGCATGACCTTCATCTCGCAGTGGGCCTACCAGGCCGGCGAGCCGCAAAAGCTGGGGCTTAAGCGCCGCATCGGCATCGTCCACGACGCGCGCCAGGTGGGAAAGAAGGACATGATCCTCAACGACTATCAGCCCCTCATCGAGGTGGACCCGCAGACCTATCAGGTGCGAGCCGACGGTCAATTGCTAACCTGCCAGCCGGCGAGCGTGCTGCCCATGGCGCAGCGGTATTTCCTGTTCTGACGCGCGTGCCGGGTTCGTCGGTCCGCCACAAAGCGTGAATTGGCCCCGTCGGCGATCGGATATACTCAGGCTATGGTTCCCGCCCGGCTTGTCGATGTCCTGAATGCCGCTCTATCTCAGCGGGCCAGGGGGCTAGTGTGCGCATACCTATTCGGAAGTCGCGCCCGTGGTGACGCGGTTGCGGCGAGCGACGTCGACGTCGCCGTGTTGTTCGAGCAAGATCCTCCTCGCACGCTCGCTGGCCTGCACTTGGACCTAGCGGATGACCTGACCGCGGCCACGGGCCAGCCGGTGGACCTGGTGGTGCTGAATCGGGCGCCGGCGGACCTAATCCATCGCGTGCTGCGCGATGGCGTCCTCATCCTGGAGCGTGACCGGGCAGCGCGGGTACGCTTCGAGGTGCGTGCCCGCAACGCGTACTTCGACCTCCTTCCCCACCTGCGCCGCTACCGCCGTGCCGGTCGAGGTCTGGCGGTATGACCGACGCCGAGCTTATTGCCAAGAAGTTGGCTTTCATCGAGACCTGTGTACGGGAGTTGCGCGAGCTTGCGCATCCTGAACTGATCGGAAGCGATCTGCGCGAGGAGCGGTTCGTCGCCCACACACTGCAACTTGCGATTCAGGCCGCCCTGGACGTTGCTTCGCACATCGTTTCAGACGGGCGTCTCGGGGAGCCGGCGAGTAACCGTCAGCTGTTCGAACTGCTGGTGGCGAACCGGTGGGTGCCCGCTGCCCTGGCACGTCCGCTGGCTGACATGGTGGGTTTTCGGAACGTTCTGGTGCACGGTTACCAGGACGTGGACAACGCTGTCGTGCGCGACGTGGTCGAGAACCGCCTGGACGACCTCATCGCATATGTCGATTCCGTGCGCGCCTACTTGCCCGGCGCATGACGCCGAAGCGCCGATCCGATTCCCTTGATTCGACTAACCCATAGAGTGAGCGGCCCCGCGCCGGTAGACACGGTCATGACCCTCACCTTGGATCAAAGAGGCAGGAGCCGCCTTCGGGTGACGTTGGACGACGGGCGGGAGGCGGGCGTCTTCCTGGAGCGCGGCGACAGCCTCAAGCACGGCGACTTCCTGGCCTCCGACGACGGCCATGTGGTCAGGGTCGAGGCCGCTCAGGAAAGACTCTCCACCGTAGTGAGCCCGAACCCGCACCTGCTCGCCCGCGCCTGTTATCACCTGGGCAACCGCCACGTTGCCCTGCAGATCGAGCCGGATCGGCTTCGCTATCTGCACGATCACGTCCTGGACGACATGGTGCGCGGACTGGGGTTGGAAGTGACGGTGGAGGACGCCCCTTTCGAGCCCGAGCCGGGTGCCTACGACGGTTCTGCCCACGCCCATGGACACCACGAGCACTGAGCCGCTGCTGCGACTGATGCATCTGGTGAGCCCCAGCCTGCCGGTGGGGGGCTTCACCTACTCCCAGGGCATCGAGTGGGCGGTAGAGGCAGGCTGGATCCGCACCGCCGAGGATCTCGAGGACTGGCTCCGGGATCAGCTAAACCACTCGATCGCCACCCTGGATCTGCCCTTGCTTGGCCGTATGCAAGCCGCCGCCGTCGAACGGGACGCCGATGCCATGGGCCGCTGGGTCGACTGGCTGCTCGCTGCCCGCGAGACCGCCGAGCTGCGCGCCGAGGAGTCCAACCGCGGGCGCGCGCTCGCGGATCTGCTCGTCGCATGGAGCCTGCGGAGGGCGCTGGACTGGAAACCGATCCTCGCCCGCAGCCAGGCGGCGGGCTTCGCCTTCGCCGCCGCGTCCTGGGATGTCCCGCCGCGCACGGCGGCCGCGGGTTACGCCTGGGGCTGGCTGGAGAACCTGGTACTGGCCGCGGTCAAGATCGTCCCCCTCGGCCAGACCCAGGGTCAGCTGGCCCTCTCCCGCCTGGTCGCGGAGATCCCGGCGCTGGTCGATCGCGCCCTGACCCTGCCGGTCGACGAGATCGGTGCTTCCAGCCCGGCGCTGGCCATCGCCAGCAGCGCGCACGAGAGTCAATACACCCGACTGTTCCGATCCTGAGTATTCGCCATGAGCAAAAATCCCCTGCGCGTTGGCGTCGGCGGTCCCGTCGGCTCCGGCAAGACCGCCCTGCTCGACGCCCTTTGTAAACGCCTGCGCGACCGCTACCAGATCGCGGTCGTGACCAACGACATCTACACCAAGGAGGACGCCCAGTTCCTGACCCGCAGTCAGGCCCTGGACGAGGCCCGCATCGTCGGGGTGGAGACCGGCGGCTGCCCGCACACCGCGATCCGCGAGGACGCCTCCATGAACCTCGCGGCGGTGGCGGACCTGCACGCGCGGTTCCCGGACCTGGATCTGATCTTCATCGAGAGCGGCGGTGACAACCTGGCCGCCACCTTCAGCCCGGAGCTCGCCGACTTGACCATCTATGTCATCGACGTCGCCGAGGGGGAGAAGATCCCGCGCAAGGGCGGGCCTGGTATCACCCGCTCCGACCTGCTGGTGATCAATAAGATCGACCTCGCCCCCTACGTGGGCGCGTCCCTTGAGGTGATGGATCGCGACGCAAAACGCATGCGTGGCGAGCGGCCGTTCGTGTTCACCAACCTACGTGCCGGGCAGGGGATCGACGAGATCGAGCGTTTCGTCGTGCGCGAGGGGATGCTCGCCGACGCCTCGGGTTGAGACCGCGAAGCGGCCGGCTCATACCCGACGGGGACCTCTTGCCGTGTCCGCGCCAGGTCAGCGGCCTATGGCGTTATCCGCGGATCTTCGATGCGGCCTTGCGCGCGGCGTCACTGACGCTTTCGGCGGCGTCCTCTGCGCCTTCCTTGACCTCGTGCACGCCCTCATCGACGGCATCGCCGACGTCCTGGAACGTACTGGCGAGTTGCTTGCGGATGCTCCTGGTCGTGAGGACATAGGTCACGGCGGAACCTACGGCGGCACCGATGAGCGCTGGGAGCAGGGGGAAGGGTAGAGCCATGTTAGCCTCCGTCTGAATCGCGACCAGGTGCGACACCTGCGTTCGCCGTGTCGTCACCACCGAGTACAAGTTTACACCCCCGCGGGTTCGACATTCGAACGACGCCTCCGTGGTCGTGCCGGGTCTTGCCATCGGTTCGAGCAGGTGGCATGGGTCGGTGTTCCTGGCTCAGTAGGCTTAAGCGGGGGTTCCCGTCCCATCCTGTACTAAACTGAGTTAGGGAGCTTCTTCGG
This sequence comes from uncultured Gammaproteobacteria bacterium, assembly GCA_963736235.1. Taxonomy (GTDB): domain Bacteria; phylum Pseudomonadota; class Gammaproteobacteria; order Chromatiales; family Chromatiaceae; genus CAVORB01. The sequence goes on along the minus strand of CAVTOR010000031.1, from coordinate 963,107 downwards.
TTTGTGCGGGCAGAATCTCATGCAATGGTTGATTCCAGTTGCGACGGCGGTTTGGGCCTTCTGGACCTGGGCTCACGATCACGAGCGCGAGCGTCAGCGGGAGCGCGCCAGGATGGCGGCCTTGTATGTCAATCCCTTCCTGTCGGCGTGTGAGGAACTGCAAAGCAGAATCTACAAGATCCTCAAGCTGAACGGCCTGACATCACTTCGCTCGCGTTATCCGGACGGAAGCTACGCCGAGGAGACGCTGTACCTGATGGTGCGTTTCTTCGGGTGGTCGGCGGCGGTCAACCGCTACGGACCCTACACGCAAGACGCAGAGGTGATTCGTCTGGTTACCGCGTGTCGGCGTGCATTCTCGTCCTCCGGCGCGAGTCGCCCGGTAGGCCCCTTCAATTTCTTCATCCCCGAGCAAAAGGCGCTCGGCAAGATGATCATGCACAGCCACGAGGGGGAGTTCGGGCGTGAGCTCGACACCATCTCCTTCTATGAGTTCAGAGACATGTTGGCCTCTGCTCCGCTGTCGGATAGCGAGGCGGTCAAGCAGACGGTGACGGAGTTGCGCGAGGCGCGAACGGCCAGCGATATCGCCGGTAGGGAGCGTTTGGCGGAAGCTCAGGCCTACTTGGTCGATCTCCTTTCGTATCTCGAGGTGCGCGAGGGCTACAGCCTTTTTGCGGGAGAGCGGCAGAAGTGCCAAGCGACAGGCGACGATGTGGCCGTTGTGAAGGTGCCGCGGCCTAGGATGACGTCCACCGCCGCTCTGGAGGCCTGAGGCTGCCCGCCGCCGCTTTTCCGCGAAGGTCGCCTTGACGCTCGCGGTCCTCCATCCGCCCTTCCTCGCCGGTCCGTGCGTGGCGCCTATATGGGGAATCGCCCAGAGCCTCAGGCTAGCGACGCCACGGCTCGACCATTACCGGTTTCTAGTGTTCCGTCGTCCAATGTCGCAAGGTCGCGTCCGAAGAAATGGATTGCTGATCGGCCGATCAGCTGGGTCACGGCGGTCGTGGACATGGCCCCGATCGGCAAAGCGTAGAGGGGGTTGAGCTCTAGCGCCTGCACGAGCAGCGGCGGCGCCGCTGCCCCAAGGCCGGTCGCGGCGACGACTGCGGACATTTCCGGTACCCGTGCGCTGTCGTCGATGTCCCTTCCGTACACTAGTGCGATCTCCAGGATCAGGTAGAGATGCATGCGCGTCAGCATCGACGTTGCGCCGACAAGACCCAACAGCTTCAAGGCCGGTCCGATGCCCGGCACCACCAGCGGGAGATGGAGCAAGGAGCCCCCGAGCATTGCGAGTCGGGACTTCGCAACGATGAGGCGGTGCGCGAGCTGTTTGGGGTCTTCGTCCGGGTAGCGGCCCCTCAGCGTCTGAACGGTTCGGCGTACCTCCCCCTTCCTCAAACGCAGGAAAAAATAAAAAAACTGCTCGGTCGTTAAGCTCTGTAGCTGATGTCCGTTCACCGATGGCCCGCGGATTGTCGTCGTCGGAGTTATTCTCCGCACTCTACGGCGAAGGCGGAAACCGTTCAATACGCCGGGGCTTTTTCTCATTGCGACGATGGCAGCGTGCGGGCGTGTCGCGAGGCGGTTTGCCCAGATCAATACAAGCGGTTCCCTTGTGTATTAGCATGGACAGCGCACGGGGACCGCCAGAAGCGGGGCTGAAGATGAGCGTCGAGGCGATTACAGCGTTACCAGATTCGGCATTACAGGAGCTTCGCTGGGCGTACAAGCGCTTGGAGCACCCGTCGTTCGCGGCGCGGCTGAGCGACGTGCTCGCGTCGCCATTCGAGGAGCTGCTGGCGCTGCTGCCGAAGGATTGGCGCAAGTGGATCGAACGCTCATCCGAGGCGAGTATTGGCCGGGCATTGCGCCTGGCGCTTGCATCCATGCGCTACCGCGAACCGGCGCCCGCAAGTCTGTGGACCCACAAGCTGATGGCGGTTGGAACCGGCGCGGTCGGCGGTTTCTTCGGGCCCTTGGCGGTGATGGCGGAGCTCCCGCTCACGTCAACCCTGATGCTGCGCGCGATCGCGGATATCGCGCGCAGCCAGGGAGAGGATCTCAGCCGGGCAGAGTCGAGACTGGCTTGTTTCCAGGTCTTTGCCCTGGGCGGACGGACACGGGACGACGAGAAGGCGGAGATCGGTTACTACGGGCTCCGAATAACGCTCGGGCTGCATTTCGAGAGCATTCTTCAGTTCGCGGGCCCCGCCGAGGGTGTGCATATCCCTGCGATGATTGAGTTTGTTCGCTCGGTCGCCGCGCGCTTCGGCGTCGTGGTCTCGGACAAACTCGCCGTTCAAATGATCCCGTTCGCCGGCGCCCTCAGCGCAGCCACGCTCAATTTGCTTTTCATGCAACATTTTCAGGATGTGGCGCGGGGTCACTTCGTCGTGAGGCGTCTGGAGCGTATTCACGGCTTGGAACTAATCAAGCTTGAATACGAGCGTCTGATCGCCGAGGAAGCAGAGGCAGAGAGGGAATTCAGTCCGCTGGAGGGCTTCTGAATCGCAAGGGGCGGCGGCGCGAGCCGTCACGCTTCAAGGCGGCGTTGCCCGCGAAATAGGCTTCCCTTGCAATGATCAGCGTGGCGAGCGATATAGACGTTTCCGCTTGCGTTCATTGTCGGCGCCTGGGGGCGTCGAAAGTCTTTGCACATCTGTAGCTCGCGGGAAACGCCCGATCGCTCTGCGCCGTGCGGAAGGAGGGGCGGAGAGCGATGACCGACGGTGCCACGCCCGCCTCGCCGGCTCAGAATAGACGCCTTTTGATCAGGACGATCGACACCACGGCCACGCCGAACAGGATCAAGGTTGTGGCGACGGTCGCCAGTGACCAAGACCCGGAACGTCGCGAGACGGCTTGTCCGCGGCTCACTGGCGTTGCTCCGCGGGCGATGTCTGCCGGCTGTGAGGGGGCTGTTCGTCGTCTGATTCGGATTGCTCCACGAAACCGCGTGGTGGGGCCTTGATGGTGAGGAAGAGGTTGCAAGTGTAAGTCTTGGGCGTCGTGTCACAGGGCAAGCTCCTGTCGTAGTATCGACCAAAGCCTGACGATCTCGTTTGCGGCCTTACCCCGCGGATCGTATTCGGTTACTCCGCGGCCCTCGATCAGCGCATAGCTGAACCCCACGCGCTGGCTGACTGCTGCCTCACACACCGGTACACCGTAGACCGCCAGCGCCTCCCTCGCTTCGGAAATGATGTGGGGCTCGCCGAAGGCCGTCGGCGGGGGGCAGCCGTTGAGCAGAATCTGCGTCGGGACCCCTAGTTCGTTGACGAGATCGACCGACGGACGGATGGCGTCCAAGTCCAGAATGGCGGGCCTGGTGGGAATCAATACGCGGTCGCACAGGCTTGCGCAGCGACGGGCGTCTTGTGAGCTGTGGGGTGCCGTGTCGATGACCGTGAGGTCGTAGCCGCGTTGGTCAGCGGTTTCGAGCACCTCTCCCAGGGCCTCACCGTCGGATTGGATGAGGTCCGGTTGGTCGGAGTCGCGCCTGCGCCACCAGGCGCTCGCGCTCGCTTGCGGATCGATGTCCAGTATCAATACCTTAAGCCCGGCGATCGCCGCCTCCACGGCGAGGTGGATGGTCAGGGTCGTTTTTCCCGTCCCGCCCTTTTGCGCGATTAGGCCGAGCGTCTTCATCAGTGCGTCGCCGTTTCTGATCGCGGCAAGAGCAAGCTAACCGTCCATTCCCTTGGCGTCTTTCAGTGTCGCCTTTTTCCAGACGGCCCCCTTCTTCTTGGCGCGGCGAAGATCGGCGCCGGTGAGATCTGCGCCTTCCAGATTCGCCCCTCGCAGATCCGCTTGTCGCAGTCGGGCATGCGCAAGATTTGCTCCCTTGAGGTCGGTCTTGCGAAGAATCGCGCCGTTGAGGTGGGCATTGCTCAGGTCGACGTTACGAAGCTTCAATCCACCGAGGTTCTGATCATCGAGATCGACCGAATCCTTTCCTTTGCCGCGCCGCTCTTTGACCCATTTGTTGAATTCCTTCACTTCCTCGTGTTTGAGTAGTTCGAGCGCTTTTTTGTTGGCCATCGAAGACTCTCCCGTTCGCTGCCCTGAATCGAGGCGCAATGGAATCATAACAGAAAGCGTTGAAAGGCGGTCCGGCCGCCGCGAATGTCCCATCGACGACTTGGAGCGAGAGCGCCCGATAGTTTCCGCTCGCGTTATCTGGAAAAGCGCGATTAAAAATCCTATGCTTCGAGAACAAACGGGACAAAGCGACCTCGGTATCGATTTTGACGACGATCGCGCGGCCGTTCATGTCTCCGTTCAGGTACGATAAACAGCCGCACGCAGACGCGGCTTCTTCTATTTTTCCGGTCCGTGGAGATCCGTTATGGCTTCCAAAAAAGAACAGGGCGGCAAGGGCAAGACATCAGAGACCAAGCGATCGGTGGCGAATGTTGCTTCGGGCGTGATTGACGAGGTCGAAAAGACGGCGGAAACACTGGTCGGCGAAGTCAAGCAGTTGTTCGACAGCCTCAGTGAGAAAGTGTCGGCGGTAGCCAGTGCGGCGGCTGAGACCACGGCATCGGTTGCCGAGAAAGTAGCCGTAAAGGAGCCGGCTCATCTGATCCGGGGGTTGTTGGAGGACGTCAGGGAGGCGGGTGAGGCCTCCCTGCAGGTCATTGGCGACGGGTTCAGTTCGCTGCGTCGGGTCGTGTCACCGGATGAGAGGAAGGGTAAGAAGAAGGGCGGCGGTAAGAAATCTGCGAAGGCGAAGAGTGCGGCGCAGTCCGCGGCTGCAACGGAGCCGGCAAAGGAGGCGGTCGCGAAGAAGGCGGTCGCGAAGAAGGCAGTCGCGAAGAAGGCGGTCGCGAAGAAGGCGGTCGCGAAGAAGGCGGTCGCGAAGAAGGCGGTCGCGAAGAAGGCGGTCGCGAAGAAGGCGGTCGCGAAGAAGGCGGTCGCGAAGAAGGCGGTCGCGAAGAAGGCAGTCGCGAAGAAGGCAGTCGCGAAGAAGGCAGTCGCGAAGAAGGTAGTCGCGAAGAAGGTAGTCGCGAAGAAGGTAGTCGCGAAGAAGGTGGTGGCTTCGGGGGACGATCAAGGCTGAGGCTGGGTTCTCGCCCGGCAAAGCCGCACTCGTTGAGCTACGACGTAACTGGTTCCTCATGCACCCCGCATTTGCGCTCGTTCCCATTCTGACCCTGGTGCTCGGGCCTCGTCTGTGGGTGGGTTACGTCCTGAAGCAACACAATCGACGCGACGCGCGATTGCCGCTGAATGCCTCCGAGCTTGCGCGGGAGTTGCTGGACAGGCACGGTCTCCGGGGGGTGCGGGTTGAGGTAACGGATCTCGGCGACCACTATGATCCGATGGCCAAGGCCGTGCGAATCAGCCGGGACAAGTACGATCGCAGGTCATTGACGGCGGTCACCACCGCTGCCCATGAGACGGCGCATGCGCTGCAGGACGCGTCCGGTTTCGGCCCTTTCATGTGGCGCACACGTCTGGTAAAGGTCGCCCAGAGAACGGGGGAGGTCGGCATGGTCCTGCTGCTGTCGGTCCCGGCGGCGGCCCTGCTCTCGCGCGATCCGCTTCCACCTGTGGTCATCGGTGGCGCGGCGTTGGGGATGCTCGGGACGGGTCTCCTGGCGCAATTGGCCACGCTTCCTTGTGAACTGGACGCAAGTTTCCGCAGGGCCTTGCCCATGCTTCGCGAGGGCTACATCGGTGATGCCCAGGCACGCGACGCCTCCGAGATCCTGTTCGCCTGCTCCTTGACCTATGTCGCATCGTCTCTGCTCTCGATCCTCAACATCTGGCCTTGGATTGGGCGTCCGATGGCGCGGGCTGGTGCGATGGTGACCGGGAACGCCTACGTCAACCAGCTTGTCTCCGCTGCGCCGTCGGGTGTTCTGGAAGGTGCTCCAGCCCCTGCAGAGAAGGCTGGTTCGCCCATTGTTCAGCGCAGAGGCCCGAAGCGGGAGCGGCTGGCGGAAAAGGCGCTGCGGCGCCTGGTCAAGCCCCTGATTCGAGGTTGGATCCGCCTGGCGGGCATGCCGTGAGGTTTGCGGCCGCTTCGTGCCGCGCGGAACTCCGCGTCACGCGGCGAAGCGGTCGTCCGGGGGGTGACTAGGACCTTACCGCCAGTACGGGGCAGGACGCATGGTGCGCGATCCGCCCCGTCGTGGAGCCGATCAAAAAGCGCTCGATGGCTCCCCTGCCCTTGTGTCCGACGACGATCAGGTCGCTATCCAACGTGTTCGCGGTGGTCAGGATCTCCTCGGTAACATCGCCGCTTTCGCGCAGCTCGAAATCGACGTTGGGCGTTGCCCATTCGATCTCTTTCGTGACCCGCTCCAGGGCCCTCTCCGCCGCCCGCTTTTTCTGTTGCCAGAACCAGCTGAGCCGTTGCTTGATGTCTTGGCGGTAGAGCGTCACCAACGGCAGAACGCTCAATGCGGTGATCTCGACCTGATCGCCGAGCGGCAGATTTGCACAGAAATCGACGGCGTGCCTCGACGATGCGGAATCGTCGTAAGCAAGCAGGATGCGGAGCCGGTCGTCTTGGGTGCGCCGCTCGTGGGCACCCTTGACGATCATCACGGAGCAGTGCGCATACTCAAGTACGGTGGCTGACACGCTGCCCAAGAGATAACGCTTGATTCCCGTGAGTCCGTGTGAGCCCACGACCACCAGGTTGACCTTGAGCTCGGTGGCCGCCCGTACGATCTCGTCTGCAGGGTGACCCGAGCGAATCAACTTGCGACCCGCCCAACCAGCCTCGCGGACGCGCTCCGCTTCTTCCGTCAGCATCTCGTCGCACGACTCGATGACTGCATCTTCCGTCTCTTGCAAGGCCGTCTGCTGCTCCTGGCTGAGCCCGCCGGCATCGGGGTTGGCGAGCTTGTCCTTTTCGATCACGCTGATGAGCGTAATGTCGCAGTCCTTTGGGAAAGGGAACGCAAGCATGAAATCCAGGGCCGCACGCGCGGTCTCTGATCCGTCGGTTGCGAACAGAATCTTCATCTCGATGCGCCTCTGACCTGAAAAGGGGCCTACCTAAAGTATGACAGCCGGCCGGGGAAGCTGGGGTCTTTGTCTCGGCAGTCAGTGAGCAGCGCCGATGTTGAGCGCGTACTGCAGGAAGACGTAGGTTCCATAAACGCTGAGAAGCCATGCGCCCTGCCAGCGGTAGAACACACCCGCCGTGTTCATTGAGATGAAGAGTCGGAACGAGTACAGGATGATGAGCATGGCCGGGAAATGGAAATAGTAGAAGTTGTCGGGGATGGCCAGCGGCGTGGCGAAGGCTGCGGCACCGATCACGAACAGAACATTCAGCACGTCCGCGCCCACGATATTGCCCACGGTAATCTCCGGATGCCCCTTGCGAATCGCGGCGATCGCGGTCATCAACTCCGGTAGCGATGTGCCGAACGCGACCATTGTTGCCGCGATCACGTCCTCCGGCACGCCGAAGCGAGCCGCGATCTCGGACGCCGCCGGGACCAGCACACGCGCTCCAGCGACCACCAGGGTGAGGCCGCCGACGACCATGAACCAGGCCCGGCTGACCGCCATGGAGTCCTCGTCGGAGTCGTCCTCGTCGCCGCCAGGGGCTGCGTCTCCTCCTTGTTTCGCCCAAAGATAGGTGACGTACATGTAGACGGCGAGCAGGATGAGGAAGGACCCGCCGACCCATCGTTCCAACGTAGGCTCCTCGCCCTCCGGTGCGGTGAGGAGCGCCATCAGGGCGATGACGACCAGTAGCGTCGCGCTGCCGACCTGTACCCACCCGGTTCGGTTGAGGATGAAGCGATTGACGGGCACGGTGGCGAGTAAGCAGGTCAGGCCGAAGATGAGCCCCGTATCCGCGATGATGGAGCCCACGCCATTTCCGAGGGCGAGCCCTGGATTCCCCATGTAAGCCGCCATGACCGAGACGAATGCCTCTGGGAGCGTGGTTCCCAGTGATACCACGGTGGCGCCGATAACGATCTTCGGTAACCCGGTTCGGTTCGCGAGGCTAACCACTCCGTCGATCATCCAGTCCGCGCCTTTCGACAGGAGCGCGATGCAGACGACGATGATGACAAGGAGAACCGGGGTGGAGAGTCCGGCGATCAGCTGCTGCAGTAGGGCTTCGTCGCCGATCCAGCGAAATACCGAGTGTTCCACGTTATCCCCTCAAGACGCGCACTTCCCGCGCTGCTATTGAATACAAATTGACACCAAACGGTAACGCATTCGTAAAACAGTCTTCATAAACTTCTAATTTATCGGTCGGTAAATCGTTTATGAAAAACCGTTCTCCAAACGATCAGTTTTAAAGATAATCGTGATCGCGGGTTCTGCATAGCAATAACTTGACCGCCGGCGTTGTCCGTTTGCTCTTGGGAGACGCTGATTTTTAGCCATCCTGGCCAGAATCAGCGCTCCACCCAAGAAATGCGGTTCTTGGGCGGCTTCATTTTCAAACGCTTATGCGCTTGAAAATGGCGTCACATCCATGTGTCGCTGGAAGCGCTGAATTGATCACCGCTTCCCTGGGTACGGTTATACCTGGCCTCGCGCGACCAATGACACTGCGCCCTGATGATCGGGTGCGTACCAGTTGATGTGTCCTGATCTTATCCTGAGCTTGCATCCCAAACCGAATATGAGCGAACTACACCCAGCTAACGCGGCCAGAAGCGCCAGAGTGAGGCCGGTTCACGCGAGCGTGCGGGGGCGCGTTCGCATGCAAGTCGCGGGCCTTTACCGCTGTCCCACCCTCAAGAGCCGGTTGGAGCGGAAAGTTACGTCCCTCAAGGGGGTCCAGCGCGCCGAGGCGAACGACCTCACTGGCCGGTTGCTGGTGGTGTACCTGCCGGGTATATCCGCCGCCGACATCCTTGCCCGTATCGAGGCATTGATCGAAGCACTGGGCGCACCGTCGCAACCAACGGCCAGGCGGGGCGGAGGCGGCTCAGACGCCGGTGCCACGCAGACGCCTTTGACGTACGCCGTGTCCGAGGCGCTGGGCGAGTTCAAGGCGTTGCTGAGAGGGTTCTCCTCGATCTACACCCGGGTCGAGCCGGTGGCGGGGGCCGCGGCGGGATCGCCCATGCTGCGCCGGGAGGACGACAGCCGCCTGGTGCAGGAGATCCGGCCCTGGCACCTGTATGAGCGCGACAGGGTGATCGAGCAGCTCGGTAGCTCGGACGCCGCCGGTCTGACCATCGAGGAAGCCGGTGAGCGCCTTCGCCAGTATGGCGAGAACCGCCTCACGGCGACCAAGCGGCGCTCGGACATCGCGATGTTCCTGGGCCAATTCAACAGTCTGCCCGTTGGGCTGCTCGGCGTCTCCGCGGTCGTCGCCGTCATGACCGGCGGGATGCTCGACGCGGCGGTGATCATGGGGGTGGTGCTGATTAACAGCGTGATCGGGTACGTCACCGAGCGTCAAGCGGAGCGAACGATCGAGTCCCTCTCGCAGACCGGCGTACGCGCGGTCAACGTGCTGCGCGGAGGCGAGACCGCCGTCGTCTCCGTGGAATCGATAGTCCCCGGGGACGTGCTACTCCTGACGCCGGGCACGTACATTTCCGCGGACGTGCGGCTGCTTCGCGGCCATCGACTAAGCGTTGACGAATCGGCCTTGACGGGGGAGAGCCTGCCTGTCTCCAAGGACCCCGATTTCATCGGCGCAGAAGACACGGCGCTTGGTGACCGGAAGAACATGGCGTACATGGGCACCCACGTCACCGGGGGCAACGGTCGGGGCATCGTGGTTGCGACCGCGGAGGCCACTGAGCTCGGCCAGATTCAGACAATGGTGGGCGAAGCGGAGTCGCCCGAGACGCCGATGCAGAGGCAACTCGGGCGCATGGGCACGCAGTTGGCGCTCTTGAGCGGGGGCGTGTGCCTGGGCGTATTCGGTGTCGGTGTGCTGCGCGGATATGCCTGGCTCCAGATGCTGAAAGCGTCGGTCTCCCTGGCGGTGGCGGCGGTACCCGAGGGCCTTCCGGCAGTGGCGACGACAACGCTCGCCATGGGCATCGCCAACATGCGTCGGCACAATGTCGCGGTTCGCCACCTGGATGCGGTGGAGAGCCTGGGGGCGGTGCAGGTCTTTTGCATGGACAAGACCGGCACCCTGACCATGAACCGCATGGCCGTGGTCTCAGTGTCCTCGGGAGGCTTCACCTATTCGGTCAGGGAGAACAGGTTCCTCCTGGACGGAATCTTCACCGACGCGCTCGCGCGTGACGAGTTGGTTCGCTTGATGCAGGTGGTCGCGCTGTGCAGCGAGACCGAGATCCAGGGGACTCCGGACAACTACAAACTGGAGGGCTCCGCAACCGAGAACGCTTTGGTCGACATGGGTCTCGGCGCCGGAATCGACGTTGACGCATTGCGGAAGGATTACCCCAAGCTGCGCACGCGCTACCGGGCGGAAGGCAGGCCATACATGAGCACCTTCCACGCGGGTCCCGATGGCAAGCACCTGCTTGCGGTGAAGGGCAGCCCGGATGCGCTATTGTCCATGTGTGATCACCTGATCAAGGACGGAAAGCGGGTGCGGCTTACCAAGGCCATGCGCGAGGAGATCCTGGAGCAGAACGACGTCATGGCCGGGAATGCCCTGCGCGTGCTGGCCGGGGCTTTCCGGGAGATCGACGGCGACATCATGCCGGAGAAGACCGAGAAGCTGACCTTCCTGGGATTGGCGGGAATGGCCGATCCCATGCGCCCCGGAATGGACAGGCTGATCGCGGAGTATCACCGCGCCGGCATCGAGACGATCATGATCACGGGTGATCAGAGTGCGACGGCATACGCCATCGGCAAGCAGCTCGGACTCAGCGGCGACAAGCCGCTACAGGTACTGGAGTCGTCGAAGCTGGAGGATTTGGAGCCGGATCTGCTGGCGGGTCTGGCCAGGAACACCCATGTCTTCGCCCGGGTCAGCCCCGCGCACAAGCTCAAGATCGTGCGCGCGCTGCAGGAAGCCGGCCTGGTCGTCGCCATGACCGGCGACGGCATCAATGATGGTCCCGCGCTCAAGGCGGCGGATGTCGGCGTCGCCATGGGCGAGGGCGGCACCAACGTCGCGCGCGAGGTCTCGGACGTCGTGCTGGAGGACGACAATCTCCACACCATGACCACGGCGATCAGCCAGGGTCGGACCATCTACAACAACATTCGCAAGATGATCCATTTCATGGTCTCGACCAATCTGACCGAGATCGAGGTCATGCTGACGGGTGTGGTGATGGGCTGGGGTGAAGCCATGAACCCGATGCAGCTTCTTTGGATCAACCTGGTCACCGACATCTTCCCGGGGCTCGCCCTTGCCCTCGAGCCACCTGAGCCCGACATCATGGAACGCAATCCGCGCGATCCGCAAGAGGCCATCATCGAGGGCCGGGACCTCAAGCGCATGGCATTCGAGTCCGGCATCATCGGGCTGGGAACCCTGGGCGCATTCATCTACGGCATGCGCCGCTACGGCTTGGGACCCGCGCCGGCAACCCTCGCCTTCAATACATTGACCCTGAACGAGCTTGCCCACTCCTTGAGTTCCAGATCCAAGTACAGGAACGTGTTCGGCGGACAAAAACTGCCGCCGAACAAACACCTCACCCGGGCTATTCTTGGCATGGCCGCCCTGCAGGCATTGGTTAGCGTCGTCCCCGCCGCTAGACGCCTTCTGGGCACGACACCCCTGGGTCTTGTCGACCTGGCCGCGATCGGCGCCGGAGTCGTCTTGCCCCTGATCATCAATGAGGCTACGAAGCCCTCGTACCAGCCGAAGAGTCTGGCGCTGACGCCGCCGTCAGCGACGGCGGACCGGCCAGCGGACGAGGAGCCCATGTTAAAGGAGGTTGCAGCGTGAGCGACGACTTTGTCTTTACCTCCGAATCGGTCACGGTCGGCCACCCGGACAAGCTGTGTGATCAAGTCAGCGACGCGATCGTGGATTTCTTCCTGCGGCAAGATCCCCATTCCAGCATCGTCGCCGAGTGTGCCATCTCCAGCGGGATCATGTTCGTGTCGACGCACTACGCGTCGAAGGCAGGACTTGCCATCCCGGAAGTTGCGCGCGAGGTCATTCGCGGCGTCGGATACAGCAAGGACGTTTTTGATGCCGACGCCTGCGCCATCATGACCAGCTTCATGGACCACACGGCGACCGATTACCGGCGCTTGAATCTCGATGACATGGACGATGCCGAGATCGGCCGGCTTACGGCAAAGCACCAGGCCACCGTGTTCGGCTATGCTTGTGATCAAACCGCCGCCATGATGCCGCTACCGATCTGGCTTGCTCACCGGCTTGCCGACAAGCTCGATGATGCGGATGTGAGCAAGGCATTGCCCTACCTGCTGCCGGACGGAAAGACGCAAGTCGCCATCGAATACCGTTCCGGCGAGCCGAGCCGCATTCACAGCATCACGCTGGTCGCCAGTCAGGCAACCCGAGACGCGGCCAGCCCGTCCCAGCTTCAGGATGACCTGATCAGTCACGTCGTGGAGCCTGTACTCAAGGCCGAAGGGCTGCGGGCGGATGAGGGGACGCGGATCCATGTCAATCCCGAAGGCCCTCTGGTCGGCGGAGGGCCTGCGGCTCACTCGGGGCTCACCGGCCGCAAGACGGGTATCGACACCTATGGCGAATACGCCCGTCACAGCGGTACGGCCTTGAGCGGCAAGGATCCGATGCGCATCGACCGGGTTGGCGCCTACATCGCCCGTTATGCGGCGAAGAACGTGGTTGCGGCTGGCCTGGCGCGCGAGTGCGAGGTGCAGCTCAGCTACGCCATCGGGGTTCCCGAACCGGTGAGCATCCGGGTGAGGAGTTTCGGTACAGGCTCCGTAGATGAGGACGAAATACGCGAGCGTCTTGTGCGGGCGGTGGACTTGCGGCCGGCGGGTATCGTTCGCGATCTAGGTCTCCGCAAGCTGCCGGCGCAACACCCGGAAGGCTTCTATCGAAGGCTGGCTGTTTACGGGCACATGGGCCGCACCGATATGGACGTCCCATGGGAATGGACGGACAAGGTGGATGCCCTAAAGTGAGCGATGCTGATTGATCTGCCGGGCGGAGATGCGCGCGCCGGGAGTACGCTTTTTGACTCCTGACCAAACCGGGTGATGCCGTCCCTAGGGAGGCGCTGAATGGATCGGTGTTTGCCTAGACCTTCGGTGCAAGGTCTTTTGGCAGTGATTTGATCAGCAAGCCGCTGATGATCGAAAACGCACCCGTGACGGCGGCGATTTTTGCGAGGTCCTTCGGTGGGGGCAGGCGCAGTCGGAATTGTCCCTCCGATTTTGCCACACCCATGTTGTAATGGATCAGGGCCTCGGTCATGAAGACGCCGAAGGTGATGCCGGTCACTATTACGCTGCCCATCTGGACATTGCCTTTTTCGCCGATCTGGTTCGCAGGAATATAGCACAGGCGATGACGGTTGACGGGAACGGTTCAGCGCCCCGTGCGCCGCATAGAGCATTTCCAGCGGCAGCGGGCATTTTTCCGCACTGCGTTTCAGGTCATGGCTCGGTAGCGCCGCCGCGGTCCCGGATGACACCCGAGATCAGGTCATAGCCGGACAAGAGCAATGAAATTGAGGCCGCGAGAAACCTTCCGCGAATCGCTTGGTGCGCGGCCACCGCGAGCATGAGCACGAAAAGAATGGTCCGTAGATCGTTGACACGCAATTCCCTGCGTTGACGCAGCGGAACCGCCTTTTCCGATGCGCACTCGGTTTTGGTTTGTGGCGATTTCGTAGTGTCGGATGCCTTGGCAAAGGTTAGGAATTTGCTTCGTTGAACCGCGGATTCGATCGCGCTGCGATAGCCGTCCGGGAAACTGACCAGCACGCTCGACGTTACCGGATTGATCACGATCTCGGTGACGCCGGGGATCTCGCGCAGGTTGTCGTAGAGCGAAACGAAAAACCCGATGTCTTTTCGGCGCTCGGGTACCCGCAAACGAAGGCGGTTGCGTGTGCGGTGAACAATGGCAGCGCGCGCAGTCATCAATGCCGATCCATGTTCGCGGAGCCTACCGATCTACTCCTAAATTTCAGCTACACGGAGTTGACGTCGTCGTCGAGGGCGGCCTCGCTGGCTTCGCGCTCGGCGCGCATCTCATCACGTACCTCCGCGACAAGGTCGTCGAGGATCTCGCCAACCTCAGCCGCGCTCTCCCGTACTTTCTCGTAAGCGATCAGGCCCGCTTTGACGGTTGAGCGGAGCGCCGGTCGCACGAGGGGGGCGAGTACCGAAGCGACGATGGGAACGAGGACGACGACACCGATTCCGATGGCCGTACTCCGAACGGTGGGGTTCTTCAGTAAATCGGTTTTAACCAACTCGTTGAGCTGTGGCATCTTTTCGTCTCCGCGCCATATCGAGGCATGCTCGCGGCGATGGTGTTTAGGGCTCGGATGGACCTGGACAACGAGCCGCAGGCCTTCACCGTGGTCCACATTCCTGACGGCGTAGGAGTCCGCTCATGGAAGCAGCCCAACTTCTCGATTGGCGACGCTTCTACTTGGGTCGAACCCAGCAGCGACACACGGCTGGACGCGCCTTAGTTTTCAGGCGGCGATAAGCCGGTTGGATCGTCCGCCAGTTTAACCCAAATGCCTGGTCGAGCAGTACGACTGCCGTTGCCTTGCCTGCCAGTTGCCGTTGGGCGGGGTATCGCGGCGTGCAGCGTGATTGTTGTGCGACGGGATCGACGAGTCTGGTGAAAGGCTCAAGCCGGGGTTTTTAGCGGGAACGGAGATTCATCGGCAATGATCGGCGGAAAAGCCGCGAACGGCCGTGCGACGGGTCCCTGCGGCCGCAAGGTCCGAGTCACGAAAGTTTGCTGTTGCTCCCTCCCGCCAGCGCCAGATCCAGCTTCTTCCGGATGCTGTCCTCGATCTTGGCCTTCATCGGTGAAAGCATTAGCGAAAGCTTTACGTCGAGCTCGATCATGCCCGGCGTCAGCGTGATGGTTCCCGAGGCCCCGGTGCGCTCGAACAAGAGTTGGTTGCCGCTCCAACGGTAGGCGGCCTGGAGCTCCGTCTTCAATGACTCCGCGAGCTTCTGCACTTCCTCGTGGGCCTTGTCCAATCCCAACTCGTGGCGCCGTTCGATGTGAATTCTCGCCATTCTCTAAGTTTTCCTGACTATCGAAACTGGATGGAGCCGGGTCTCCAGGTGGTCGGTGACGGTCGGCACCCGGCTGGTTCCCCGTGGCGGAACGGACGTCTAGGATTATAACTCCCTAAGTCCGTGATCTGTATCGGCTGATGATTCCCTCGGCGAAGCACCGGGCTCCGCCGGTCAATTCAGCGGTAACGAATGCGTGGCAGAGGTGGCTAATCGCTCGGCGAATGATTCGTTCGACAAGCAAATACTCCTCGTGTTAGGCGGACTATTGTTCGGGGCTTTCCTGGCGGGCCAGCTTGCGAAACCTAGCCCCACGTGAGAGGTGCGGTCGGCCTCAGACTCCGTTGAAGCGCATTCAGCTCGGGGAATCAGGTTGGCGTCTGTTTGCGGCAATAGCAGTAAACGAACCGCTGGACCTTCCCGGATGGCGTGTGGTGTTCCTCGCGCTCGTGCTGCAACAAGGAGAACTGTGAGCCGAACTCGGCATGCAGCGCCGTCGCGCGATAGCGCATCACCGGCAGGCCGCTGCATTCGAGCGGGCCATCCTCGGCAAAGGTGGCTACGATGACGTGACCGCCGGGCTTGACCGCGCGAAGCACGGCTTCAACGTAGGCTCGCCTGTCACTGCTATCCGTCAGGAAATGAAAAACCGCGCGGTCGTGCCACACGTCAAAGGCGTGTTTAGGGAGTGAGACTTTCGTAACGTCCCCTTGCAGCCAGCAGACATGCTTCGCGGCTTCGCCAAGGCGGGCCTTGGCCGCCGAGAGGGCTGCCGCGGACACATCCAGAACCGTGAGCCTGGAGTAGCCGTTCGACAGGAGATCGTCCACCAGTGTCGACGCGCCACCGCCGACATCGATGATGCCCGCGGAGCATGGGATACCCGTACCGCGAATCAGTCGCAACGACCGCTCCGCATGCTCTTGAAACCAACTGACCTCGTCAGCCTTCTTGGTTGCGTAAACGCGTTCCCAGTGGTCCGTCGAGTGCATGCGAATTACTGATGAGTTGAGGGTAGGTCTAACGCTCCGCAGCACCAGCCGAGATAAGCAGAGGGACGTCTTCCAATGGAACGTACGCCCGCGTACGAGGGCGCGGGCGCAGTGGCTCAAACGTCGCAAGAGGTCGGTTGCCCGGGTACGGTGCCGCTCCAGGGTGTTAGGCGTTTCAAGGAACACTGTTCCTGCAATAGCGCTTCCATGGCCGCTTGCTGTGACGCGAACCTCCGACGGCCGTAGAGGTTGGACAGCTCGGTCGGGTCATCCGTCACGTTGTACATCTCGAACTCCTCGCTTCGCGGCCGTCTCTTTACGGTAACGGTATAGGTGACTTCCTCCACCGGGAGATTCGTCGGCTCGTCCTCTGGAGGCCGGACGACCACGTCCTGTGGTACGCAAGGCGTAGCAGCATCGGGCGAACAGGGGTTGCTCCAGAACTGCTCATTGTCGAAGTAGCGCGAATACTTCCACACCTTGCCGTCATCCAGCCGGGCGATGACCGTCTCGATGTGGTTTGGCTGTCGTACCGACGCATACGGAATGCCGACCCAATTGTTCTGATTCAGTCCGCGGCTCGGATCGTCGTCCGTCATGAAGAAGATGGGGTCATTGACGCTTTCGGGATCGGTTTGTCCCAGCACTAGCGGCGATAGGTCGCGGCCGACCAGGGGTTGGGCGTCGCTGTGATCCTGTGCGAGTTGGTCACGCAGCTCCTCGACGTCGTCGGCGTCCAGGCCGGCGAGACCGAGCATGGTCGGGAGGAGGTCGACGTGGCTGGTCAGGGCGTCGGTCGACTGGGCCTGTGGGAACAGGCGCGGGTTGGAGATGATCAGCGGGACGTGTAACGCCTCCTCATAGGCTTGGTACCATTTCTGATGCATGTCGCCGTGGGCACCGAGGAGGTCGCCGTGGTCGGAGGTGAAGATCACGATCGTGTTGTTGCGGAACCGGGAGCCGAGCAGGGCCTGATAGACCTTCATCAGCTGCTCGTCCACGTTCTTGTGGAGCTGGTAATACAAGCGGTAATAGCGCTCGTCGAAAATGATCGGCTGAAAGACGCTGTGATAGGCGTCCCGGTAGCTCGCCTGGCAGCGCGGCTTGTTGTTCAATCGCAGTCTTTCCCTGTGCGTTCGCCCGAACATGCCTGGCTTGAATAGTCGCTGGGGCACGATGTCCTCGATGTCGAACTCGAATCCGAGGGGCAAGGTCTCGGTGACGAACCCATATAGGGTAATGTCGTGCGGATTAACGAACGAGGACACGACCAGCCACGGCGTGTCGTCGTCGCTTTGGTCGAGTTGCGCGATGAGCTTCTGCGCCTGGTTGGCGAACCCCTCGTCACGGCCCAGCGCGTCCTGGGCGGATGAGCCGCTGTTGAGAGGGTGATGCTCCGTGCGGCTCGGGACCGATCCAGCCCGAGAATCCATAATCGTCGAGCCGGTCCGAGTCGAGGTAGAGCGACTCCGCAGCCTGATTGGGGACGCCGTCTTTATCGTAGCTGACGAGCTGATCGTGGGTGCCGGGGATCAGCATGTCGGCATCGGAGGCGTGCCATTTCCCTTTCCAGAAAGTCTGATATCCCGCCGCCCGGAAGTAGTCGCCGATTGTCGGCACGCTGTTGGGGTCCAGCTCGAAGACGTCCGGATCGAAGGGTGCTTTCGCCGCACCGGTGGTTTGGGTTACGCCATGCAACGATGGGTATTGCCCGGTGTAGATGGACGCCCGGCTCGGGGAACAGGCCACCGAGGCCGCGTAGTGGCGCTGGAACTCGAGCCCCTGATTGCGCAACGCGTTCTGTGTCTTGAGGTAGGTGTCGCGGAAGGCTTGGGTCTGGGCGCTCTCATAGGGAGGCGGGAAGCGCATTTCATCCACCATCATCACCAGGAAATTTGGGCGGCGCCCCGAAGAGCCGCCGGGCCTCTTGTGCCGAGCCGGACCGGCCGAGTGCGTCTGGTTGCCATGCGCTGAGGACGCTAGACCCAAGGCACCTAGGGAAGCCGTCGCGGCCGTCGAGGTGAGAAAATCACGTCGCGTCAAACCGCCGCGCGGCTTGTCATCTTGCTTTTGAGCCATTGCTCTTTCCTGGTTGCGTTTTCCGTGCCGATACAGCCGAACTTACGTAGAGTGGAGCGGAACGACCCAGTCCTTCACTGACGTAAAGAAGCCGCCGGGTTCGATCTGGGAAAGGCGGTCAACCAGTGTTCTCTCGCGGTCCGTCCGGGCAACATCGCGCCGCGAATCGCCCAGAACGTCACGCTGAAGAACTCGTGCGGCGATCATTACGCCGGTTGCGATTCATGGTGAGGGGTCCCTCATGGAAAGCCCGGTTGGGATGCGGGAGCGTCGAGAAGGACTTCGGTGGGTTCTTGCGAGAGGACGGGGGCGGGTGGTTTCCCGCCCCCGGTGTAAGCGGACCGCTCAGAACTGGATGTCGCCGTTACCGCCGAAACCCATATAGACGTCGGGGGCATCTCCAGCGTCCGACAACCCGGTGCGGTCGGACTTGAACAGGTCGGGGTTGCCGTCAGCCCAACCGTGATAGCCGTCGAATTCGTCGCCGACACTCGGCTGGATGGCGACCATGTGCTCGGTAGGGGCATGCTCGTCATACAGGTCCCCGTTTTCCATACCTACGCCGCCGTAAATGTCATGGGCGCTTACTCCGGCGGCAAAAAAGCTTGTTGCGATCACTGCAATTAGACGTTTCATCCGTTTTTCTCCCTGTGATATCGGCGTTGTCTCTCTCGAACTTCGCCCAGGCCCTAGAAAATCCACGGCCCTGCATCGAGTATCGAAGACAAAGTCCGACAAATATACTCAGCAATTCTTGGGGTTTGTCAGCCTGTCGAAAGGCGCTGGATTTGGCGTCGAGCGGGAAGGCGTTGTGTTACTTCAGCGAGCAAGAACCGGGCGGACCGAGAAGGGAACATGTTTGCCGCAGTGCGCCCATGTCGCCAGAATGATCGCCGGCCTAGGATCCGCGTTCGCCTAAAGAGCAATCGCTGAAAAGTGGGTCATACTAATGCCTGACCAAATCGCTCGGATAGACGGTCATTTCGAGGCCGGCGGGGTGGCCACCGCGGAGAGCGGGTTTCGGTCACGGAGCAAAAACTCGATTTGCGCAGGATATTTTTCGTCCAGGAGATAGGCATGACCATACGCACAACCACCGACCCGATGACCCTGAACGACGTAACCCGGTTCGAAGAGCACCTCAGCCTGTTCGAAGGGGATGCGGAAAACGGATTGGAGATCCATTTCGAATCGGAGGAGACGCGCCGGGATTACATGAACCTGCACCCGCATGCCCCGAAGATTCTCGAGGGAAGCGATGCGGAGGACTATGTCGCCGAGGGGTTCACCTGGGCGGTTGTTCCGTAGGTGCGGGCATCGACATCGGCTATCGGAGGCTACGGATCCCGTGTAACCCGTGAGTACGTCAGCGGCCGCCTAAAACTACGCGGCAGGATCGAAGGCGTACCCCGACTCGGGAAAGTGTGTCGAGCGAATGATCGCGATCGGCTAGATCCTTCCTGTCGCGTGCTTGCGCAGCGGCACGGTTCCCTCCCGCACCAGGCATTCCACGTCTTGCGGATCAAGCGGCACGGCGAAGTAGAAGCCCTGCATCTCAGTGCATTGGCGCGACATCAGAAACGCGAACTGCTCCTCCGTTTCGACGCCCTCCGCGATCGCTTCAATTTTAAGGCCACGCGCCATCGCGAGCACCGTCTCCACGATGGCCGCGTCGCCCGGGTCGTTGGAGATGTCGCCCACGAAGGTCTGAGCGATCTTGATGCGATCGATGGGGAAGTTCTTGAGATAGTTCAGGGACGAGTATCCGGTGCCGAAATCGTCGATCGCAAGGTGCACGCCCATGGCCTTGAGGGCCCGCAGCCGGTTCACGGTTTCGTCGACGTCCTCCATGATCATGCTCTCGGTAAGCTCGAGCTCCAACAGGTGCGACGGCATGCCCGTCTGCTCCACTATGTCCCGCACCAGGTCCGTGAAGCCCGGTCGGCTGAACTGCCGTCCGGATAGATTGACCGCCATGCGCAGAGGGGGTAGACCGGCATCCTGCCAGGCCCTGCCCTGGCGGCAAGCGGTGCGCAGTACCCACTCGCCGATCGCCAGGATCATGCCCGTCTCCTCGGTGACCGGGATGAAGCGCTCGGGCGGCACCAGGCCCTGCTCCGGGTGGCGCCAGCGAAGAAGGGCTTCGACGCCCGTGATGCTGCCTTGAACTAGATCCACCTGTGGCTGGTACTGGAGGAAGAGCTCGTCGCGCTTCAAGGCGAGGCGCAGGCTGGTTTCCATACCCAGACGTTCGGCGGCGCGGCGGTTCATCTCCTCGGTGTAGAACTGGTAGTCGTTGCGGCCCCGGTCCTTGGCAACGTACATGGCCATGTCGGCATTCTTGAGCAGGGTGGCCGCGTCTCGGCCGTCGAGGGGTGAGACCGCAATGCCGATACTGGCGCTGCTGTAGATATCGCGGCCCTCGATGTCGAAGGGCAGTGCGAGACGGTCTAGGATCGCCTGGGCGACCAGAGTGGTATCCAACTCGTGGCGTACGATCAGGACCACCACGAACTCATCCCCGCCCAGGCGTGCCACCGTGTCGCTCTTGCGAACACACTGCTTCAGCCGATCGGCAACCGATTTTAGTAGCAGGTCTCCTAGCGCGTGCCCTAGGGTGTCATTGATCGGCTTGAAGCGGTCCAAGTCGAGGAACAGAACGCCGACGAGGGTGGTCTCGCGCTCGGCGCGAATCAGGGCCTCGCTCAACCGATCCTGGAGCAGGATACGGTTGGGCAACCCGGTGAGGGTGTCGCGGTAAGCCAGCGACTGAATCTCGTCCTCGGCGCGCCTGCGCTCGGTGATGTCGTCGAAAATGGCCGCGAACTTGCCGGGTGCGGGCGAGGTCGCCGAGATGCTGAAGACCCTTTGCATGGGTCCGAAAACGGCCTCGAAGCGGGCGGGCGTGCCCGACCCGACGACCTCCGCGAAGGTATCGAGGTAGGGGGGATCGCCGGTTTCGTACAGTACCGACGCCTTGGCTCCCTCCGCCCGCATCCTGGGAATGCCCATGACTCGCTCGTAGGATGGATTGACGTCCAGGACGACATAGTCGACGGGACGCCCCTCCGCGTCGTAGACCAGACTGTGCAGAGCGACGCCCTCGTGCATGTTGCTGTACAGGGTGCGGTAGCGCTCCTCGCTCTCCCGCAGCGCATCCTCGGCCTGCTTGCTCGCGGTGATGTCGATGAAGCTCTCCACCACGTGCTCCCGTCCGTTCAGGGTCAGCCGCGCCGCGGTCTTGAGGATGGGGATGCGATCGCCCTTCGAGGTCAGGAGTATCCGCTGAGAGTTGTCGAGCTCTTGGCCGCCGTCCGTTATGGGGCACTGACATTCTTTCTCGGGGCAGAGGTATTCGTGGCACACGGAACCGATCACGCGATTCCGCGGGTCCCCGATCATCCGCACCGCCCCGTCGTTGGCGTCTAATATCACGTGGGTTTCGGCGTCGATCAGCAGAATTCCCGCTTGGACCGTATTCAGAATGGTTTTGACTCGCGCCTCGGCCTCGCTCAGCGCCTTTTCCGCAAGCCGGCGGGCGGTGATGTCGGTATAGATCAACACCACCCGGCGGACCTCGCCCGTCTTGTCCTTTACCGGGGTCCCGGTCAGGTGGAAGTGTCGCTCGCCGAAGAGGAAATCGTCCCGCACGTGCGTAGACCGGGTGCGCATGATGCGCTCGTAGACGCACTCCGCCGAAGGTCCCGAGGGGTCGCAGAATAGCTCCGGGAGCCTCCGACCGATGGTCTCGGTCCGGCCCTGGAAGAACAGCTCCTGGGCGCGCGCGTTGCAGGTCAGCAGCCGTTGATTGCCGTCCACCACGACGATGGCCGTTCCGGCGGAGTCGAAGATCGCCTGCAGCTCGTCGCGGGCCTGGGCGCGGTCGTCACTGGTCTCCTGCAGGTGCTCCAGGACCTGCGCGAAGGACTCGGCGAGTATCCCGATCGGGTCCAACGCGATCAGGGTCGCGTCATCCAACTCCTCGGGGCGTAGCGGGAGCGTCCCCATCACCTTGAGGAGCTGGTCCACCTTGCTCCGGAGGTAGGCGATGACGCTCTTTTCCTCCGAGCGAAGCTGCTTGACCTCCGTTCGCAGTTTTTCCAGTTCGTTCGGCGGCTTGGGCTTCCGGATTGGTGTGGTGTGCTTCGTCGTCAAGGGTCCGTGATCCACTTCTTGGCTCAGTCGAATTCTACAAAGACGCGACCGCCACGCCGGCGTGGGCGTTTCACTCCTGAGGCCGGCCGCTGATAAGGATGAGGTAGTGCCCGTCGGCCTTTTCGACCGCCACCGGATAGCCCATGTTGCCGACCGCGGCGGGGATGGTGGCCGTGGCGTCGCGACTGTCGGTCCTGACGCGCAGCACCACTCCACCTTGCTTCAACGCCGCCTTGCGCAGGTTCACCTCGCGCAGGGTCGTGAGCAGGCAGGACGGGCAGATCTGTCCCCGTATATCGATCTCGATCAGCTCTTCGGACGTGTCCGACATGGACCCAAACGACCTCGTTTAGCAGTGGTTCGGCCATGCTGCCTAAGGCGCGCAGCCCCGCTCACGCGCGCAAGACCAGCCGTGTCAGCAACCGGCTACCCAGCCAGGCACCGGGTATCATTCCGAGCACAAACAGGATGCTCTGCGCCGCCAGGATCGGCAGCCCGCCCAGCAGGTGCCATACATTGCAAGCGGGTGCCATGCGGGCAGCAGCCCCCATGATCACACCGCCGATGATGGCCGACAAACATTGGCGCAGGGGCACCCGCCAGTAGATTCGAAACTCCCGCAGCAAGACGGCGGAGCAGGCGGCGCCGAGGATGATGCCGAGGATCAGCGGAAACTGGATCGCCGCGATTCCATCCAACGCGGGTCCGGCGCCGCCGCGCAAGCTTACGTCGCTGAGAGGCGGGCGGTAGTCCAGGGGTTGTGCCCGAAAATATGCCAGTTCCGCCACGTGCCCGGGCAGGATTGTGCTTTCCACGTAGGCGCCGATTTTGGCGTATGAGGTCGTGATGCCTAGCGGCATCCCGATCAGCAGGTAAGACAGGGTTCCGATCAGGGCGAGCACCAATGCCGCCTTCCACGGCTGCAGGTAACTTTCGGCCCCCGACGATCGTTGCAGGAGCCCCTGGCGGTACCAGCGCAACAGCAGAAAGCCCGCGGTCAGAGCGATTGGGGCGATCAGCAGCGTCGGGCTCATGCCGACGATCTCGGGGATCGTGACCTTGCCTGGAAAGGCGGTGGTGGCGTTGACCAATGCGCTCCAGGCCGGGTAGAGCTCCGCGTACAGCGTGCTCCCGGCGATGAGCCCCGCGACGGCGAGCGCTCCGAGGAGACTGCCCGAACCCATCTTGTAGAGAGTACCGACCACGCAGCCCCCGGCGAGGACCATCCCGGCGCCGAACAGGAGACCGCCGACAAGATTGGCCAGCGAGGGAGGGCCGAGGAGCGGGAAGGGATAGGGGGACAGAAGCTCGAGCAGCCGGGCCGCCTCGAACAGAACCATGCTGACGACGACGGCCAGCACCAGCGTGCGCAGCATGAATGTGTCGCGAAAGAGGAACAGGTCGCGAAACATGCCCGCGATACAGAAGTCGGAGCGGTGCATCACGTAGCCCGCCGCCGCTCCGAGGAGGAAAGAGGCCAGGACGATCAAGGTGTAGGCGTGCTCAGGCATCACCCGCTCCAGGTCGCGCGCGGCCGGTTCGGAAACCAGAGGTGTCGGGAAATCCCTCGCGGGCGAAAGACTCTGCTGCGTTCGGCGCGCAAGCCATGCTCCATGATCGAGCTTGGCCGTCAGTGGGCATGACTCTTCGCCGCATCTGCACCGCCGGGGAGCATCGGAGTGTTCGTCTTCTCACGCGGTTACGGTTCCCAGCGCTCCGCCGCCTCGTCGTCCGTGGACCGCGCGTCCACCCAGCGTTCTCCTTCGTCCGTGATCTCCTTCTTCCAGAAGGGCGCCCGGGTCTTGAGGTAGTCGATCAGGAACTCGCAGGCGCGGAAGGCCTCCCCGCGGTGGCTGCTGGTGACCGCGACCAGCACGATGGGGTCCTGGGGCGCGAGCGGGCCGACACGGTGGATGATGCGGATGCGCATCAGGTCCCAGCGCCCCGCGGCCTCCTCGGCGATGGCTTCCAGCGCCTTTTCGGTCATCCCCGGATAGTGCTCGAGGATCATGCTGCTGACCCGCGTGCCGTCGTTCATGTCCCGCATCAGGCCGAGGAAGCTGACCAGGGCGCCGACCTCCGGCCGCCCGCGCAGCAGGGATTGCTGCTCGGCGGCGAGGTCGAAGGGCCCTGGTTGGACGCGGATCTCGATCATGGCGCGCTTTGGCTCGGTGGCTGGGTGACGCTTCGATTATAGCGGTGGCGAGGTGGTCGTCGTCGTGTGACATTTCTCGCTTTACGCGTCTAACCTTTAGGATGAGCGCTGACGGCGCGTACCTTGTTGCGGTTAGCGAGGAGATGAATCATGAAGCGCGGCTGGATGTGCGCACTGATCGGCCTGTTGCTTGCGTTTCCGGGCATGGCAACGGCCCAGGCCGGCGGCGAGCAGGACGACGCCCGGGGACTGGCTGAGGCCATCGTCATCGACGTGGACGGCGCTATCGGTCCCGCCACCAGCGCCTACGTCGGGAAGGCCATCGACGAGGCGCAGGACCGCGGTGCCAGACTTTTGGTTCTACGCATGGACACCCCGGGTGGTCTCGACACCTCCATGCGTGCCATCGTCAAGGCAGTCACCTCCTCCTATGTGCCCGTGGTCTGCTACGTGGCCCCCAGCGGGGCGCGAGCAGCCAGCGCCGGAACCTACATCCTGTATGCCTGTCATGTGGCCGCCATGGCACCGGGCACCAACCTCGGGGCTGCCACCCCGGTGGAGCTCGGCGGGCTGCCATCGGGAACGCCTGAGAAATCGCAGCCGCAGGACGCCGCGGAGGATGAGCCGTCTGCTGAGTCCGCGCCCAAGTCCAGCGGGGATGCGAAAAAGGACAAGCTTGTCAACGATGCGGTGGCCTACATCCGCAGCCTGGCGCAGATGCGCGGGCGCAACGCGGAGTGGGCGGAGAAGGCGGTGCGCGAGGCCGCGAGCCTGCCGGCAGAAGACGCGGTCCGGCTTGGGGTGGTGGATCTCGTGGCGCCGGACCTCGAGGCCTTGCTCGCCATGATCGACGGCCGGGTGGTGAAGACCGCGTCGGGTGACGTGGTGCTCGACACCGATGGCCTGGTCCTGGTGGAATTGGCACCCGACTGGCATAGCCGCCTGCTCTCCATCATCAGTAACCCCAATATCGCCTACATCCTGATGCTGGTCGGCATCTACGGGTTGATCTACGAGTTCTCCAACCCGGGCGCCGTGGTGCCCGGGACCGTCGGCGCCGTGTGCCTGGTGCTCGCCCTTTATTCATTCCAGCTGCTGCCGATCAATTACGCAGGCGTCGCCCTCATGTTGCTGGGACTTGCACTGATGGTGGCCGAGGCATTCGCGCCCAGCTTCGGCGCCCTGGGCCTGGG
This sequence comes from uncultured Gammaproteobacteria bacterium, assembly GCA_963736235.1. Lineage (GTDB taxonomy): Bacteria > Pseudomonadota > Gammaproteobacteria > Chromatiales > Chromatiaceae > CAVORB01. Next base: position 937,419 of record CAVTOR010000031.1, on the reverse strand, counting down.
CGGGGTCGCCGCGTTCGTGGTGGGCTCGCTGATCCTGATCGACACCGAGGCGCCCGGTTTCGGCCTGTCGATTCCCCTGATCCTCACACTGGCCGTGATCAGCGCGCTGCTGCTCTTCTTCATCATCGGCCTTGCCCTCAAGTCTTATCGAAGGCCGGTGGTCAGCGGTGCCGAGGAGCTGGTTGGCGCGCACGGACAGGCCGTTTCCGGGTTTCCCGGGTCCGGCAGCGTGCATCTTCACGGAGAGGTTTGGACCGCCCGCAGCGAAGTCGCCATCCACCCCGGGGCGCCGGTGACCGTCACTGGGCGCGACGGACTGACCCTCCTGGTCGTCCCCGAAACAACTGAGAAGGAATCCTGATCATGCCATTCGAAGTCTATGCCGCCGTTATCGTCCTGGTCGTCGTCTTCATCGTCTCCGCGATCAAGATCCTGCGCGAGTACGAGCGCGGGGTGATCTTCACCCTGGGCCGCTTCTGGAAGGTCAAGGGTCCAGGACTGATCATTGTGGTGCCCGTGGTTCAGCAGATGGTCAAGGTCGACCTGCGGGTTATCGTCATGGACGTGCCGAGTCAGGACGTGATCTCCCGCGACAACGTGTCGGTGAAGGTGAACGCGGTCGTCTACTTCCGGGTCCTGGATCCCGAGAAGTCCATCATCCAGGTCGAGGACTATCTGATGGCGACCAGCCAGCTTGCCCAGACCACGCTGCGTTCGGTACTCGGCCAGCACGAGCTCGACGAGATGCTCGCCGAGCGCGACAAGCTCAACGACGACGTCCGCCGGATTCTCGACACCCAGACCGACGCCTGGGGCATCAAGGTGGCCAACGTCGAGATCAAGCATGTGGACCTGGACGAGAGCATGATCCGCGCCATCGCTCGCCAGGCGGAAGCGGAGCGCTCGCGGCGGGCCAAGGTCATCCATGCCGAGGGCGAGATGCAGGCGGCGGAGAAGCTCACCGAGGCGGCGCGTATCCTCTCGGCCCAACCCCAGGCCATCCAGCTGCGCTACATGGAGACCCTAACCGCGGTGGCGGGAGACAAATCTTCCACCATCGTCTTCCCGCTGCCGATGGACCTGGTGGAGCCTTTGCTCAAGCTGAAGGAGGGAGCGGGTTCGACGGCCCCGCGCGGCTGAGCCGTCAACGCGCCGCGCACCCTCGGCAATCGAGGTCCGGAACCATGGCGACGGAGGACGACGACGCGCCGGGTTGTCGTGTTCATTGCGGTGCCTGCTGCATTGCCCCTTCCGTCGCGAGCCCGATCCCCGGCATGCCCGCGGGTAAGCCCGCGGGGGTGCGTTGCGCCCAGCTCACGCCAGATAACCGCTGCCTGCTGTTTGGCCGGCCGGAACGCCCCGCCTTCTGTGCCTCCCTGCGTCCGACGCCGGAGATGTGCCGCTCCGAAGCGGCCGAGGCGATGGCGTACCTCGCGGAGCTGGAGCGTTTAACGAGACCGGACTGAGTCAACTTGCGGCTCTTCGCGCAGGCTGCGTCGTACGCGGTCGCGGGGTCCTTCGCCTCGGAGCAAGGTCCGGTCTGCGCTTGGGCTGGCGCTGTGCAACCCCGACATCGCTGCAGCGCCAGCCGCCGGGTCTGTCCGCTGATTCGGCGCCATGCCGATGAGACCAAGTCCTGCGTGAGGGGTAAGATCGGCCTGGAATTCCGTGATGACCCTGGTGATGAACCGTCGCCCCCCTATGTCTGGTCAAATACCCTTGCTTGCACGCTCCTTCGTTGGCCGCTTCGCGTCCGATCCACCCATCTCGCGGCTGGGTTTGCTATCCCTTTCGCCCTTGGCCGTTAGGCTTCACCTGTACCCGGATCTGCTGGGGGGCGAGGTCATGGGAGGGACGGCATGAAGACCGCGCAGGTGATCGGCAGTAAGACGCTCGGCGGTGCCGAGCGCTGGTTTTACCGGTTCACGCGGGCGCTCGCGGGGCGCGGCGAGCCCACCCATGCCATCGTGCGCCGAAACAGCGAGCTCGTCCCCTCGGACTGGGGCGCCGTCAAGCTCGATCAGGTACCCATGCATACGGTCTGGGATCCGGTCTCGCGCTGGGGCGTCCGCCGCGCCTTGGCGCGTCTCGGACCCGACCTGGTGCAGACCTACATGGGAAGGGCGACGCGCCTCACCCATTTCACCGGACGCCGATTCGCGCACGGGCGGTCCGTGCACGTGGCGCGCCTGGGCAACTACTACAAGCTTGACGGCTTCAGTCATTGCGATGCTTGAATCGGCAACACCCGTGGTATCTGCGATTACCTGGTCCGCGGCGGCCTGCCGGTCGAGCGCGTGCACCTCATATACAACTTCGCCGATTTCCCGGAGGCTGCGTCCGCTGAGTATCTCGCCTCGCTGCGGGCGCAATGGGCAATTCCCGCGGATGCCTGGGTGCTGATGTCGCCGGGGCGTTTCACGCCGATCAAGGGATTCGACGACCTGTTGCGGGGCTTCGCGCGGCTCGCCCCGGATGTCGATGGTCGCCCGGTCGTGCTGCTTGTGCTGGGGGATGGACCGGAGCGCGAGGCGCTAGCCGAGCAGCTCGGGATCAGCGAGCGCCTGCGCTTTACCGGTTGGCAGATTGATCCGGGCCCTTACTATGACTTGGCCGATTTGATCGTCTTTCCCGCCAAGCGCGGCGAGCCCTTCGGCAACGTGTTGCTCGAAACCTGGGCCCACGGAAAACCGCTGCTCGCCACCGAATTCCTCGGTGCCCAGGAGGTCACGCGCAACGGGGAAGACGCCTGGCGCGTGACCTGCGACGATCCGTCGGCGTTGACCGAGGGCATGCGGCTTCTGCTGGAGGACGCTGCGCTCCGCGAGGGCTTGGCCGAGCGTGGCCATGCGCGGGTGATGTGCGATTTCTCGGGCCAGGCGATCCTGGATCAGTATCTGGTGCTGTATCGGAAGCTGATCGGGGCCTAGATCGTGCTGGCATTTGGCGGGCCAGATATACGCCAGGTCGATTACGCCCTGGAGCAACGGCTTGGCCTCACTCGCGTCGGGCGCCCGTACCGGTTTGGGGCGCCATCGGACAAGGTTGCCGCGGGCCGTTGTTTCTTGGGCATCCGCCGAATCTTGTTGGACGCCAATAATCGTACTGTTGACGAAGGTTTCGTCGAAACCGGCATCACCGGCCAGTTCGGCGAAGACTCGTTGCCAGCGCTTGCAATGGAGCGCGCCAGTTAAGACGCGCTCTCTCAAGACATCCGGGCGACCGTGGTCTGCCTCGTGGCAGCTCAGCTCCGCTATCGGCGCAATAGGCTTCGCCATCGCGCCCTGCGAGCTGTTTTGAGTGAATCGACGTAACGTCTGGCAAGTTTCAGCGAAATGGCAAGCCTCAACCTCAAGCACCTACGTTACTTCTGGGCCGTTGCCGTTAACGGCTCCATCGTCCGCGCCTCGCAGATCCTGCATCTGACGCCCCAGACCATCAGCGGCCAGCTGCGGGAGCTGGAGGAGCAGGTCGGCGGGAAGCTGTTCGCCAAGGCGGGACGCAATCTGGTCGCTCACCGACACCGGGCGGCTGGTTTTCTCCTACGCCGACGAGATGTTTCGGCTCGGGGCTGAGTTGCAGCGACGTTCTCGGCCGGCCGGACGCCGGGCTCCGCGCTGACCCTGAACGTCGGCATCGCCATGGTGGTGCCCAAGCTCCTCGCCTACCGGGTGCTGGCCCCGGCGCTGCGCATGCCGGCAGCCGATACGGCTGATGTGCCAGGAGGCGCCGTTGGTCGGACCTGCTGGCGGACCTCTCGGTGCACAAGCTTGATCTGGTGCTGGCGGACAGCCCACTCAGCCCGGCGCTCAATATCCGCGCCTACAACCACCCGCTGGGCGAATCGGGGATCAGCTTCTTCGCGACAGGCGACGAGGCGCAAGCCTATCGGGCGGGCTTTCCGCGCTCCCTGGATGGCGCCCCCATGCTCATGCCGACGGGCAGCAGCGCGCTGCGCCGTGCGCTGGAGCTCTGGTTCGAGCGCCAGGACATTGCGCCCACATGTGGTTGCGGAGTTCGAGGATCGCGCCCTGATGAAGACCTTTGGCGCGGCGGGTGTCGGCGTCTTCACCTCACCCACGGTGCTGGAGGAGGACGTCCTCGATATGTACCGGGTGCAGGTCATCGGCCGCGCCGAGGACGTCAAGGAGCGCTTCTATGCCATTTCCGCGGAGCGCCGCATCAAGCATCCGGCGGTCTCCGCGATCACGGAGGCCGCGTGCCAGACCTTTTCGGGATGACCCGGCGCGAGCTTCTGCCCCTAAACCGAAAGAAAAGAAGCCGACAGCCCCGCTGGGCTGCCGGTGATCACGGACCTTGGCGCCGGCTACTTGAGCAACCGGTTCAACGTGGTCATGGCCTTGACGATCTCCGGGTCGATGCGACTGATCTTACCGGTCACGTCCTCGCGTCTGGCGCACACGCACTCGAGCAGGGCCCTGATGTTGAGGCCGGATTTCTCCAGCCGCTCCATCAGCTCCGGACTGAGCATCTTGCCGGTGCAGAGGCAGCTCAGCAGGCGCTCGAGCCCGTCCTCCTCGGGGCTTCCGTCCCGCGGCGGTTCCCAGGGTCGATCGCCGCCGACCCAGGTGGCGCCGGTAACCAGCTGCTCGCGGGTGAACGGCAGGCCCCGCCGGGTCTCGCCCTGACCGCGGACGCGGGCGCGTAGCACCCCGGTCGAGGATGGGACCACGCTGGCCTCGAACACGCCTTGCTGGGTCTCATCCAGGGACAGCGTGCTCTGGGTGCCGTCGGGCTTCGTGATCTCGGCCCACACCGTGGCGGAGCCTCGCACCGGCGCGCCGTACTCGGTGAGGGTGGCGCGCAGGGTGAAGGTCGCGTCCGCGCCGTGGTGGTTCTGCAGCAGCCGTGCCTGCATGTTGAGGTTGGAGTACGCCTGGACGCTGACGTTGTAGCGCACCGGATAGCTAGCGATCTGATCGTCCGTCAGATCGCGCTGACGCTCGCGCAGCCAGTTGAGCAGGTTCTTGTAGTTGACGCCCAGCAGGACGTGCCAGCGTCCCTCGCGGCTGGCCGCTCCGCTCGCCGAGACGTTCGGGAGCGAGAAGCGGTAGAAGGCCGATTGGGCGCTCAGGCTGTGGTCCACCGTCGGATCGCTGGCCGCGATTCCGGGGTGGATGAACTCGCCTCCCGGGGTCTCGACCACGTACTCCAGCGCCGAGGGGATGTCGCTGAGCAAGGTGGTGGTGATCTCGATGTCGGTATCGGCGACATCGAATGGGATGCGCACGACCGTCTTGGTGGCCGCGCTGATCACCCCCTCCGGATCGAGGACGATGTCGTTGTTGCTCACCCCGGCGAGGATCTGCAGGTAGTACTTGGAGAGCAGGAAGACATCGTCGCTGCTCAGAGTGCCGGTCATGAGCAGATAGCCGCCGGTATTGTCCGTCAGGGCGTTCAGCGTTGCCGGCTGGATATCGCTCGCGTTGCCCATGCCGATCGCGAACACGCGGCTGTCGACCACGCTGGCGGCCACGTCGGCGACGTATTGCGGCGCCGTCTCGATGCCGTCGGTGAACACGATCATGGCCTTCTGGTCATAACCGCTCGCGGCGTTGAGCTTCTGTCGCGCAAGCTCGATCCCGTCGCCGATGGCGGTCATCCCCGCCGGGTTTGCGGCGTACGTGCTGATGGCGGAACGCGCATGCAGTCTGCCGAGCCCGATGCCCACGGCGCCCGCGGGCTCGATCTCCATCAATGGGTGCGGGTCCTCGTCGTAGGTGTTCATGCCGATCCCGCTGTCCGGGTAGAGCAGATCGACCAGTACCGATGCAGAGTCGCGCAGTACCTGCTCGCGGGTGCGCCCGTCGGCGGTGAGCAGGGTCATGCTGCCCGACTGGTCGAACACCAGCTGAACGACGACGGTCGGTCGGGCGACGCTGTTGGCCGTCAGCGGGATGGTCCACTCGTCGCCGGTCTCCTCGCAGCGGATGGTGACCGAGCCGTTGGCGGTGCTGCCGGGCGCGCCACCGGTGTACTGGAACCAGAGATACGCCTGACGCGGACTGGGCCCGGTCGCCTCGGACAGCGCCGTGGTGCCGTCGAACGGACTGAATGCCGCATCGGTCGGTCCGCTGACGACGGTGAAGGTCTTGTCGAGGCAGGACTCGACCGTCCACGAGGCGGCACGGATGGTGGTGACCCCCTCTGGCACGTCGTTAAAATTGATGCTGGCGGTGTTCAGCGCGATGTTCGCGGATTGCGCGTAAGGCGCCATCACATCGCGGATCTCCTCCTGGCACACCGCGCAGTAATCGGCCGTAGACACCCGCATCCGGCAGCTGTACTCCGGGCGATAGGCCCCGCAATGGAAGTAGCGCGCGCCTTCGAACAGGCCGACCGTTCCGGCGGCAACCGGGCTTGCGCCGTTGTTGCACCCGGTGCAATCCGGGTTGCTCATGGTCGGGATGGCCGCGCCGGAGGTCACCAGTGCCGACCATTTCAAGGTCGCGGCGTTGGTGTTGGCCGTCACGTTCGGTTCGGACGGCTCGCCACCGGTGTAGTTGTCGCGATCGGTCTCGCCGCTGCTGCAACCCTGGTAGTAGTCGTACTCGTCCGCCAGGCCGAACAGCGAATGTCCCATCTCGTGCAGCGCGACGTCCTTCCAGTCCGAGCTGCCGGTGCTGAGCACGGCGACCGTGCCGCCGCCGCCGCCGCGGATGGTCGAGTTGACCAGGACCACGATCGCGTGCCATTCGGGCAGATGGTCGTCCACCTTGTCGATGACCAGGGCGGTGTCGCAATACAACAGCCTGCGGATCTGGCCGTCCCAGCAGAAGGACGCGTCGAAGTAGGTGTCGGCGGTGGTGTCGGCGCCGGCACCATCGCAGTCTGGGTCGTCCGCCCCGGTTTCGTCGCTGGCGACCTCCAGCCGGTACAGATTGAAGCCGCAGGCGATCTCCTCCTCGTCAAACGGCGCCTCCTGCAGCATGAAGTCCAGCAGCTCGTCGACGCGGGTGCGGAAGTCCGCCATGTCGCCCGCCTCGAAGCCCTCGGCGACGACGACGATGTTGAGCTTCTGCGTGGCCGGGCCGGCGTCGTGTACCTTGGTGAGACCGATTACATAACCGTCGGATGCGCTCATTTCTCACCTCCCTGTTCGTTCAAGCGGCGGAGGTCCAGCTCGAGGACCTCACGGCTCTGTAACGGTTCCCCCGGCCTCGCGGGCGTGCGCTCATTCGCCTGCCGCCGCTCGACGAACTGCTGCCGGATCTTCAGGCTCGCGGCGTGGGGATACTCGGGCACGACGACGGTGACGATCTCATCCGAGACCTTCTCCGAGACCGCGAATGGCTGCTCCTTGTCGCCGGTGTAGGCCTCGAGTCGTTCTCTGCCGGCCTCGGCGATGCGTCGGCGGTACAACAGCTCGCCTTTTTCATCGCTGACATCCAGCCAGTAACCGGTTTGCGCCTCGGTCTGTTTGGTTTGCTCGACCGTCTCGCGGTCGAGCACCGCCGGCGCGCGCATGTTGAGCCGGCGGCTGCGCACGAGCTCCAAGCCATCTTCGGTGCGCTTAAAGTACAGGCGGATCGCTTTGGGTGTTGGCATGTCATCTTCTCCTTGATGAAAGGAAGGGTCTGTCGGCACCAACCAACATCGTTGGTAAATCGAAAGCTTAGACCGCGATTCCCCATGTGCAAGGTGGGCGGACGGCGGTGCGCCGAGAGCTGGTGGCGGGAAATCGCGATATTCGGGCTCGCGGTGAGACGCCGGTCCGCCCCCATCGCAGCCCTTTGTATGCTTGCTCGTCAGTCGGTTACGCTGGTATTGTCTCGGCAGTCGCCCCGACGGGTTTACATCGTGCTTCAGCGCCGAAAGCCACTAGGGCGATCTGAGCGAGGTCGATTCGGTTCTCGATCTCCGCAATGGGTGACCGCCCAAAGGGCTCGGGCAACCCCCATGAGCGACATTCAGGCCCCTATCGTTCGGTGATCTAAGGTTCGATGTCACTAGATCGTTGGCATATTCCCTCTAGCGACGAGGAAATCGTCGATGTCTTCGTCGAGGAGGCGGGCGAGCTGCTCGAGGCCATCGACAGCCAACTGAAGACCTGGATGGACAATCCGGGGGACAAGAAGGCGCTGACCGAGATCCGACGAAGCTTCCACACGTTAAAAGGCAGCGGCCGCATGGTCAAGGCGCTCGATCTCGCCGATACGGCCTGGAAAGTGGAGAAGATGCTCAATCAGGCGATCTCCGGAGCCGTGCCGGTCACGGAGCCGATGCTGAGGCTGGTCTCGTCCATCCGGGACCAGATTCCAAGGATGGTCGACGCCTTCAAGAACCGGCGCCCTGTCTCCGGAAACGGCGACATCGAGGGCCTGATGAAGAGCGCGGACGCTCTCGCCGCTGGACGGGCGCCCGCGCAGGCGCCGGCAACGCTTGCGGCTGCCGCGACCGGAGGCAAGCAGCACTTCAAGATCTACGAGCTCAATCTCAAGCTCGAGCGCGTCATGCAGCGGGCGGACGAGGCGCTGCACCGCTCGGAGATGGCCCTGCAGCAAGCCCGCCGCATCGCCACCACGAGCGAGACCTCGAGCGCCTCGGCCGGCCGTTCAGACAACTCTGGCGAGCTGGCTCGCATCGGCGAGCTCGTTAACCAGCTCTCCAAGGAGCTCTCGGATCTGCGGCTCGAGTCCAAGAAGAGTCAGCGCGAGTCGATTGTCCACCAGACCGAGATGAATCACCTCGTCGAGCAGCGGGTGCGGGCGAGGCTGGTGCCGGTGATGGAACGGCTGCGTATCGAAATCAAACGAGACATCGACGAGAACAACCGATCCGTCTCCGCCGTCCGCCGCTTTGGATGGGTGGCCGTTATCTCGAGCGCGTTCGTCGGCGGGGTGGTCGCCGTCGGACTCCTGATGTCTGTCTTTTCCCCTGGTTGAGGCCGCGGATTTCCGGCCCCGCAAAAGGCCGCCCCGGCGCCGCCCGCGCGAGGGTTGATCAGACGGCTTGACGCATTCCGCAATGCTGGTTGGCCGGCACCGCGACGTCTATCAGGCGCGGCGGGTCGAATGCGAAGCCGTTCATCATGTCCATGTACTCCTGCCGGCTGCCGACCTGCAGCCGGGGGTTCCAGCGCTTCTCCTCGCCGATCGAGCTCACCGTCATCCCGTTGTAGTCGTGGGCGGGATAGACCAGGGTCTCCTCGGGAAGCTTGAGCAGCTTGCCGAACAGGCTGTCGTATTGGGCCCCGGGATCACCGTTCTGAAAGTCGGTGCGGCCGGTGCCGCGAATCAGCAAGGTATCGCCGGTGAAGACGCGATCCGGCAGCGCGAGGCTGTAGCTGTCGTCCGTGTGACCCGGGGTGTAGAGCACGTCGAGGCTGATCCCGTCGGCGCGCAGCCTTTCCCCCTCGCGAAACCGCACGGCGACGCACTCCGCCTTGGTCATCTCGCCCATGGCGGTGACGCAACCGGTGCTCTCGCGCAGAGTCGCCGAGAGCGGTGACATGGTCGGCATGGATGTGGGTGTCGACCGCCATTACGAGCTTGAGGTCCAGCTCCCTGGTCAGCTTGGCGTACTGCTCCGCGCGGTCCTTCACGGGTCGATGATCAAGGCCTCTCCGCCCGAGCGCTCCGCAAGCAGATAGGTATAGGTGGACGAAACCGGGTCAAAAAACTGTCGGAAAATCATGTGTCATCTCCAAGTGTGCTGAAAGCCTTCGTATGCTTTATGAGTTGGTGCCGGGACCCGGCGCAGACAACATGGGAACGTTACGAATTCCCGTTCCGGATAACTCGGTTTAATCGAATTATCTGGTTGGTGTGACTCTAGCCAGGCCACGTGTAGATCTCGTGAACTAACGGCTTGCCCGTCGCACCCCTTGCTCAGGGCCATGTGGGTTCGGGTTTGGCGTTCCCTGCCGCCTGAGATCGAATCGAATATTCCGATGGATTCCGGCGTGATTTTCGAGCCAAGCGACGGTTCGGTGCAGAAGGATTTCCCCCATTTGATGGGTGTGACAGATGTGGTAACGACGGAGCATTCCATGAGTAAGCGAATCCTCTCCATCACGCCCCAGCGCTTCGACCTATTGCGCAAGGGCGATGACTCCGCAGCCTTGATTGACGTACGAACGCCTGCCGAATACCGCGCGGGCCACATCCCCGGCGCGCGCTTGTTACCGCTGGATGCGCTCGTGGCAGAAGGGCTGAACGCGAGGCTCGAAGAAAACGCTGTAGGCCGCGATCAGACCCTCTATCTGACCTGCTACAGCGGCGCGCGGGCGCAGCAGGCCGCCGAGCGGCTGATGGACGCCGGGTACCGCAATCTGGTGCTGATTCAGGGCGGTACCGAGGCCTGGGAGCAGGCGGGACTGCCGGTAAACCGGTGCGGCGTCACCATCGCCCTGGAGCGCCAGGTGCAGATCACGGTGGGCTTGCTGCTGATACTCAAGGTGATTTTCGGCTTCGCCATTCACGAGCTGTTCTTTGTCGCGGCGGCTTTTGTCGGCGCGGGTTTGATCGTTGCCGGCGTCACCCGCTGGTGCGGCATGGCGAGGCTGCTGGCGGTCATGCCCTGGAACCGTGGCGGCAACTGCCCAGAAGATGCGGCCAACGGCGTCGCTCCGCATGCGTAAGGTGCGCCAGAAGCGCTCACACTGACCCTGGAGAAAATGACGATGCCGACACACGCAATTCCGTCTCAGTCCGCGATCCCAGCCGAGCCCGTTCGCGTCGGGCGAATCGATGCCGCCGCGCCGTTCGAATGGCTGGCTGCGGGGGTGCGGGACTTCGCTGCCGCGCCGTGGGCAAGCCTGCTCTACGGTGCCTTGTTCTCGCTTCTCGCCGCGGGAACCCTTTACCTAACGTGGGAGCTGCCCGGCTTCACCGTAGCCTTTCTGACCGGGCTGCTACTGATTGGCCCGATCCTGGCGGCCGGGCTCTATGCGGCTGCCCGCCAGCGGGAGGCGGGTGAGCGGACGAGCATCGCCGCCGCCCTTTCCCTTGTCGTTCAGCGCCGCTCGAATCTCGGGCTGTTCGCGATCTTCCTCGCCCTGATCATGGCGGCGTGGGTTCGGCTGTCAGCGCTGCTATTCGCGCTCAAGTTCAACAGCTTCTCGATCGCCGTGGAGGGCTACACGGGCGTGCTCTCGGGCAGCGGCGATCCAGTGGCGCTTGGCTATTTTCTGCTCATCGGGTTTGCCCTCGCGCTCACGGTGTTCGTCACCAGCGCCGTGGCCATCCCCATGATCCTGGACCGCGACTGCGGCCCGGTTACGGCCGTGCAGACCAGCAGTCGGGTATTCGCCAGGAACTGGTCGTCCATGCTGGTTTGGGCCGCATTGATCCTGGTCCTGACCGCCGCCGGTATCGCCACGGGCTTTCTGGGCATGCTGGTGGTGTTTCCGATCCTGGGCTATGCGACCTGGCACAGCTATCGTGCCCTGGTGAGCTGATCGGGCGAGGGCCGGATGCGCGACGTCGGTCGACGCCCGGCCTCACTTGCTGCTGAGCTGTTCCAGGTATCCATTGCCCAACTGTCGCATCTGACCCCGGATACGCGCCGCGCGACTCTTCACGTAGGCCGATGGAGCCGCGAGCCGGAAGCGAATCGGATTGGGCAAGACCGCCGCCAGCAGGGCGGCCTCGCGATCCTTCAGTGCCCCGGCCGGGCGGTCGAAGTAGCGCCAGCTCGCGGCCCCCACGCCATAGGCGTGGGGGCCGAACTGGGCGACGTTCAGATAGACCTCCAGGATGCGCTGCTTGGGCCAGGTGAGCTCGATCAGCAGGGTGAACCAGGCCTCCAGCCCCTTGCGCAGGAGGTCCTTGTTCCGCCAGAGAAACAGGTTCTTCGCCACCTGCTGGGTCAGGGTCGAAGCGCCGCGAACCCGACCGCTCTTACGGTAATCCCGCCAGGCGTTTTCCATCTCCACAAGGTCGAAGCCGCCATGGGTCGGGAAGCGTTGATCCTCCGCCGCCACCACTGCGAGCGGCACCGAGGGTGCAATGGACGCCCAGGGTACCCAGTCCTGACGGACCCAGGGGCGAGCGCGGCGCTCCACTAAACCGCCGATCCAGTCCTGCGCCATGAAGGAGGAAAACGGCGGGTCAAGCCACCGCAGGGCGGCAACCAGCGAGGCCGATAGGACCACGAAGCCCAGTAGAACGACGATGAACGCGGCGCCCAGCCGCCGAAGCCTGACCCTCAAACCCGATCTCCCCGCCTGCAAAACCCCATCGGCCCCGATCATTGTGCTGAGGAGAACGCTGATTAATTTGGCGTTTTCCGCGGCACATGGATGTGTGCTGATTTCGGCCAGGATGGCCAATAATCAGCGTCTTGTATGGACTCCCCCCGTTTTGCAAGAAGACGGTCGGTGACAGAAAGGTCTGACTGCATGCTTGTATCCGGCCTGTTGATGAGTCGCTTATCGGACTCTGGCCCTGATGGGTATCCGCGCGCCGGGTCCTCATCTCCCTACCGGCCTCGAAGGGCCGCCGCTGATTTCAGGTTCTCCCGACGCCGGTCCGACCGGTCATGCCATCACACCGCCTTCTTCGCAATCACTGGTGGGGTTGGTCAAACAAACACGGTTTCTCGCCGTCGGCGGTTAGGAGCTGGCGATTTGGTAGTCGGTACCACGAGCCAGCAGGGCCCACAGGATTCTCGCATGCTTGGCCGCCAGGGCTACCGCCGCCTTGTTGAACCCGCGCCGCTCGCGCACCGCCAGTGCCCAGCGGCTCTTGCGGTCTTCACGCCCGCTCAAGTGGCGCATCAGCGCCCGCGCCCCGTGAATGAGCAGGGTGCGAAGATAGACGTCGCCACGCTTGGTGATGCGCCCATAGCGGGCCTTGCCACCCGAGGAGCGCTGGCGGGCCACCAGCCCGAGCCACGCGGCGAACTGCCGGCCATTGCGAAACTGCCTTGCATCGCCGACCGCAGCGCTGATCGCCGTGGCCGTCAGCGCCCCGACGCCTTCGACCTGCATCAGGCGCTGGGCTGTCTCACTTCCACGCGCCAGTTCGGCAATGCGCCGGTCGTACGCCCCGATGCGCTCGTCGCAGCTTCGCAGCCGCTCGTAGAGGTCGGCGAAGACCTCCCGGGTCAGCCCCGGCAGGCCGTTGTCGGCATCCTCGAGGATCTCCGGCAGCCCCGCGCGCACCCGGGCCACCCCTTGGGCCAGCACCAGGCCGTACTCACTGAGTAGGCCACGGATGTGGTTGACCAGGGCGGTGCGCTCGGCCACCAGCAGCGAGCGGGCCCGATGCAGGGTCAACACCGCCTGCTGCTCGACCTCCTTGACCGGCACGAAGCGCATGTTGGGACGACCCACCGCCTCGCAGATGGCCGCGGCGTCATTGCGGTCGTTCTTGTCGTTCTTGCGGTACGGGGCGACGAACTGCGGCGCCATCAGCCGCGGCTCATGACCGAGCCGCCGAAGCTCCCGCGCCCAGTAATGGGCACTGCCGCAGGCCTCCATGCCGACCACGCAGGGTGGCAGCTGGGCGAAGGTCGCCAACAGCTTGCCACGGCGCACCGTCTTGCTCAGCACCCGCTGCTCGTGCTCGTCCACGCCGTAGAGCTCGAAGACATTCTTTGCCAAATCCAGGCCGAGTCGCTTAACGTTCATCTGGGCTCCCCCTTTTCTCGTCTTGGGTTGTTAACACCCCCAAATCTGGCACATCCGATGCCGTGGAGGGAGGGGGGAGTCCATCCCATTTCCTCAGCGCAATGGTACTCGACGAGCTGGACCGGGTCGCCCGCGTCACCCTGCTCGGCGTCCCGCGTCCGGGGAAGGCTACGGCGAGCCAAGGTTCTCAAGAGGAACTGTTGGTAGTCGCCAGCGCGGGCAACCAGGTCCGCGTTGAAGAGCGGGGGTGCCCGACGGTCTAGGCTTGGCGCGGGGATCCGGGTCGGCTGCCCATCCGGCGCGGCGCGCCGCGTTCGTCCGAGGCTGCCGCCTTATCGCAGATCGCGCATGCGCTGGTTCTCGAAGACGATTCTGTCCGTCAGTGTCTTGCAGAGGGCCTTGAACGCGATGCGCTGAGCCTTCTGGTTGGCGGTCGCAGGGTTTCTCACGATCTCCAGCCGGGCCTGAAAATAGGCGAGGTCCGCTTCCAGCCGGGCGAGCCTGATCTTGAGCCGCTGGCGCTCGTCGCCTTCCACGCGAAGGGCCCGCGGTGCGCTCACCGGCTCGCCCTCAGAAAATGACGCAGGTGCAGCAAGCCGTCCCCCGCTGTCCGGAGTCTTGTGCTATACAGTGGCAACATCGGCGCATGACATAACGAACGCCAATAACGATTGAGCATACCACCATGAGTGCCCTTATCGAGCTGTTCCGCGCGTCCACCCCCCTCTACGGAGGCAATGCCGCCTTCGTCGAGGACCTCTATGAGCGCTATCTGCAGGACCCCGAGAGCGTCGATCTGGCCTGGCGGGAGCGGTTCGACGCCATGCACCAGGAGGCGGCCAACGAGGTCCCTCACGGGCCGGTGCGCCAGAATTTTCTGCGCCTCGCCCAGGAGAGCCGGACGCGGGCGACGGCGCGCTCCACCGAGCGCTTGGAGCCGGCGGCTGCGGAGAAGCAGTCGGCGGTGCTGCGGCTGATTAACGCCTACCGCTTTCGCGGGCATCAGGTGGCCGACCTCGACCCCCTTGGACTGCGCGATACGCCCAAGATCGGAGATCTCGATCCCGCCTATCACCATCTGGGAGACGAGGACCTGGACCAGGTCTTCCACACCGGCTCCCTGTACGCCCCGGACCGCATGCCGCTGCGAGAGATCCTCGCCCTGGTGCGCCAGATCTACTGCGGTACCGTCGGCTCCGAGTACATGCACATCACCAACACTCAGGAGAAGCGCTGGATTCAGAAGCGGCTCGAGGGCTACCGCGCGACACCGGAGCTGGAGACCTCGGATCGCCGCTGGCTGCTGACGCTGCTGACGGCTGCCGAGGGCATCGAGAAGTATCTGCACGCCCGCTACGTGGGGCAGAAGCGCTTCTCGCTCGAGGGCGGCGAGGCACTGATCCCGCTGCTCGACGAGCTCATCCAGCGCGCCGGGCGCAAGGGGCTGAAGGAGATCGTCATCGGCATGGCCCACCGCGGCCGGCTCAACGTGCTCACCAACATCCTCGGCAAGCCGCCCCAGGACATCTTCGACGAGTTCGAGGGGCGGGCGCACCTCAACTGGCGGGAGCTGGCCGGCGACGTCAAGTACCACATGGGCTTCTCCACCGACATCGACAGCCCCGGCGGCATCGTGCACGTGGCCCTGGGCTTCAATCCGTCGCACCTGGAGATCATCAACCCGGTCATCGAGGGCTCGGTGCGCGCCCGCCAGCGCCGGCGCGGCGACCACACCGGCGACGAGGTGCTGCCGCTGCTTGATCCACGGCGACTCGGCCTTCGCCGGGCAGGGCGTGGTCATGGAGACCCTGCAGCTGTCCCAGACGCGCAGCTTCTCCACCGGCGGCACCCTGCATGTCGTGATCAACAACCAGATCGGATTCACCACCAGCAACCCGCTCGACGCCCGCTCCACCCTCTACTGCACGGACGTGGCGAAGATGGTCCAGGCGCCCGTCTTCCATGTCAACGGCGACGATCCCGAGGCGGTGATCTTCGTCACCCGCATGGCGCTCGATTTCCGCAACCAGTTCCACAAGGACGTCATCATCGACCTCGTCTGCTACCGGCGGCTGGGCCACAACGAGGCGGACGAGCCGGCGGTCACCCAGCCGATGATGTACAAGCGCATCCGCTCGCTGCCGACCTCGCGCGCGGTCTACGCGGACCGGCTGGCGGACGCCGGTTGGTCTCCAGGGACGAGGCGGCGGCCATGATCGAGGACTACCGCAGCTCGATCGAGCACGGCGTGGTCGTTGCCCGGCCGGTCCTGTGCGGGCTCGGGCAAGGTCTACAAGGTGGACTGGAAGGCCTGCTCCGGCTATCCTTGGAACCACCCCACCGACACCGGGGTGCCGCGGGAGACGATCAGGGCGGTCGCGGAGCGCATGCTTGAGGTGCCCGAAGGGTTTCAAGCTGCATCCCAGGGTCAGCAAGATCTGGAACGAGCGGCGCAAGATGGCCAGCGGCGACCAGATGGCGGACTGGGGCTTCGCCGAGAATCTGGCCTACGCCACGCTGGTGGATGCCGGGTATCCGGTGCGGCTGTCCGGCCAGGACTGCGGACGCGGCACCTTCTTCCACCGCCACGCGGTCCTCCACAACCAGGCCAACGGCGAGAGCTACACGCCCCTGCAGCACATGGGCCCGCACCAGGGGGCGTTCGTCGCCATCGACTCCATTCTGTCCGAGGAGGCGGTGCTGGGGTTCGAGTACGGCTACGCCACCGCCGAGCCCAGTACGCTCACCCTGTGGGAGGCTCAGTTCGGGGATTTCGCCAACGGCGCCCAGGTGGTCATCGACCAGTTCATCACCTCGGCGGGCACCAAGTGGGCTCTGTGCTGCGGTCTGGTGATGCTGCTGCCCCACGGCCTCGAGGGCCAGGGCGCGGAGCACTCCTCGGCCCGTCTGGAGCGCTATCTGCAGCTCTGCGCCGAGGACAACATCCAGGTCTGCGTGCCCACCACCCCGGCCCAGATGTTCCACTTGCTCAGGCGCCAGATGCTGCGGCCCTACCGCAGGCCCCTGATCGTGATGACGCCCAAGAGCCTGCTGCGACACCGTCTGGCTACCTCCACCCTGGACGAGCTGGCCGAGGGGCGCTTCCAGCCCGTGATCCCCGAGGTCGAGAACCTGGACCCGGAAGGCGTCAAGCGGGTGGTGCTGTGCAGCGGCAAGGTCTACTTCGATCTGCTCGAGGCGCGCCGCGCGCGCGGTGTCAACGACGTCGCCATCGTGCGCGTCGAGCAGCTCTACCCGTTCCCGAAGGAGGAGTTCAAGGCCGCGCTGGCGCCCTACACCGCGGCGGAACAGGTCATCTGGTGCCAGGAGGAACCTCAGAATCAGGGCGCCTGGGACCAGGTCAAGCACCGATTCCACGAGATCGTGGCCGACGGCAACTGGGTGTACTACGTCGGCCGTTACGCCTCCGCCGCCCCCGCCGTCGGGCACCGCGCGGTGCACGTCGAGCAGCAAGAGCGGCTCATCGACGAGGCCCTCACCGGCCGCATCAACCCGACCCAGAATCGAAGGATCCCAGTATGAGCATCGAAGTCCGTGTACCCGCCCTCCCGGAGTCCGTCGCCGACGCCACCGTGTTGACCTGGCACAAGCAGCCGGGCGAGGCCGTCTCCAAGGACGAGAACCTGGTGGACCTCGAAACCGACAAGGTGGTGCTGGAGGTTCCGGCCCCCGCGGACGGTGTGCTCTCGGAGATCAAGAGTGCGGAGGGGGACACGGTGCAGGCGGATACCCTGCTTGCGGTGATCGCCGAGGGGGCGACGGCGTCGGCCGCGCCGCAGCGGGAAGATCCGGTTGCGGGCGATGCGCCGCGAGCCTCCGCCGGGGCGGACGCCGTCCTTGCTCCCGCCGCCCGGCGCCTGGTCAAGGAGTTGGCGCTCGATCCCCAGGCAATCGAGGGAACGGGTAAGGACGGACGCATTCAGAAGACGGACGTGATGGCGTTCCTCGACGCCCGCGAGCGGAGCCGGCCCGAGCGCGACGAGGAGGCCGCGCCGGCCGCGCCGCAGCGGCCCAGCCTCACCGGCGAGGCGGGGCGCCCCGAGCAGCGTGTCGCCATGACCCGCCTGCGCGCACGCGTCGCGGAGCGCCTGGTTCAGGCCCAGCAGACCGCCGCCATCCTGACCACCTTCAACGAGGTCAACATGCAGCCGGTCATGGACCTGCGGCTGAAGTACCGCGACCAATTCGAGAAGGTCCACGGCGTGCGGTTGGGCTTTATGTCGTTCTTCGTCAAGGCCGCCGTGGAGGCGCTGCAGCGTTTTCCGGTCGTGAACGCGTCGGTCGACGGTAACGACATCATCTACCACGGCTACTACGACATCGGCATCGCCGTGAGCAGCCCCCGGGGCCTGGTGGTGCCCATCCTGCGCAATTGCGATCAGCTCACCATGGGCAACATAGAGCAGGGTGTCGTGGAGTTCGGCCGCAAGGCGAAGGACGGCTCGCTGAGCTTCGAAGAGCTTACCGGCGGCACCTTCTCCATCACCAACGGCGGCGTCTTCGGCTCCCTGGTCTCCACCCCCATCCTCAACCCGCCCCAGAGCGCCATTCTGGGCATGCACAAGATTCAGGAGCGGCCCATGGCGGAGAAGGGCCAGGTGGTGATCCGGCCCATGATGTATCTGGCCCTGTCCTACGATCATCGCATCATCGATGGCCGCGATGCGGTGCAGTTCCTGGTCGCGATCAAGGACGTGCTGGAGGATCCGGCGCGCCTGCTGCTGCGGATCTGACGCGCCGGGTCCACAGGAAGGCGGGCTGGTGCAAGCCCCATCGTCCCCGGCGGTCAGACCCGCTGCCGGGTCGTCAGCCCGGAGATCCCACCGGCGATCAGGTGCGCGGTGCGCAGGGGCTCGGGCATCAGGCCGTGCACCGCGAGCCGTTTGACCACTAGGGTCGCCATGCCGCACGAGCAGCCGGCGCACTGCAGCCAGAGCTTGCCGACCTTGCGCGGAGGTCCTGCCCGTTCCACTGTGCGCCATTTGCGTTTGCCCCCGCGCACCGACCCGAGCAGGGCGGCGCGTGTCGCGCCGAGGTCCGGCTCGCGGCGCGAGACCACCAGCACCGGGATGCCGAGCCTCCGGTTCAGCGCCTGGATGTCGACCACGTTGAAGCCCGCCACGGCGATGCCCTGCAGCATGACGAGCTGCAGCTGCGGCTGAAAGCGGCTCGTCTCGATCGCCTCCACCATGCGCGCGGTGGCGTTGATCCCGTCGCGGCGCACCCGGGTGCGCAGCACCCCGTCCAGCCGCAAGCCCGAGAACACCGCCCCGATCAGGTCGACGTCCCCGCGGTGATCGGGTTGGAACGGTCCGTCGTCGAAGCCGATGACCTGGTTCAGGGCGTGTGCCATTCGATCACCTCCGACCACCGATTCCTGCCGACGCCAGCTGCGCCGACAGGCGCAGCGCATCGAGCGCCGCATGCCCGGCGTCGTCGTTGTCGAAGAAAAGCCATACCCTGCGGCCCTCCGCGACCCAACGGTCCACTCGCCTGACCCACACGGCCAGCGCCTCGTCCGCGTAGCCGCCACGGTAGGCCAGCTCGCCTGGTCCGTGCAGCCGGACGTAGACGAGATCCGAGGTCACGACCTCGGGCGTCGCGAGACCCGCTAGCTCGAACTGGCAGAAGGCCGCCCCGCGCGCCGCGATCAGGTCATAGACGGCCGGGGCGTGCCAGCTCGGGTCGCGGAGCTCGAAGGCAAAGTCGAGGCCGTCCGGCAGCAGGTCAAGAAACCGAGCGAGTCGCTCAGCGTTCACGTGCCAGTGTGGCGGGAGCTGGAACAGGATCGGTCCGAGCCGGCTGCCGAACAGCTCGGCCCAGGCCAGGAAGCGGGCCAGGGGTTCGGCGCAGTCCGTGAGCTTCTTGCGGTGGGTGATGTAACGGCTCGCCTTGAGCGCGAAGCGAAAGTGCGGCGACACGCTGTCGAGCCAGATGCGGACGCTTTTCTCCGACGGAAAACCGTAGAAGCTGCTGTTCACCTCCACCGAGGAGAACCGCTGGGCATAGAAGGCGAGCCAATCGGGCTTGGCCAAGTCACGCGGGTAGAAGGGACCCCGCCAATGCGGGTAATGCCAGCCGGACGTCCCGACGCAGACCGCCCGCGCGCGCTCATTCGTCATCGTGTCAGGTCCTCCCGGACGCCGCTTTGTGGCTACAATGGAGTCCGGATTCCACGCTCGCGAACCCCGACCATGCGCCTTTCCGCCCGCCTCGCTGTGCTTCTCGCCGTCGTCGCCTCCGTCACTGGTGCCTGGTGGTATTTTAGCCGTCCGGAGCCGGTGCCGGTGCGCGTCAAGGCCGTGGAGAAAGGACTGGTGGAGCAGACGGTGGCCAACACCCGTGCCGGCACGGTCAAGGCCTGCAGACGGGCGCGGCTGGCGCCCAGCATCGGCGGGCAGATCGCCAATCTGGCGGTACGCGAGGGCGATCGGGTGAAGAGCGGGGATCTCCTGCTGGAGCTCTGGAACCAGGACCTGAAGGCGCAGGTCACCCTGGCGGAGCGCGAGGCGGTCGCGTCCGACGCCCGCGCGCGCGCCGCTTGCCTGAACGCGGACAACGCCCAGCGCGAGGCGGACCGGCAGGTGAAGCTCAGTCAGCGCCGCCTCGCCTCGGAGGAGGCGGTGGATCGGGCCATCACCGCCGCGCAGGCGGGCAGGGCGGACTGCGAGGCGGCCGAGGCCTCGGCGCGGGTGGAGGCGGCGCGCCTTGGCGTCGCCCAGGCCAATCTGGCCAAGACGCGGCTGCAGGCGCCGTTCGACGGCATCGTCGCCGAGATCTCCGGGGAGCTGAACGAGTACGTCACTCCCTCGCCCCCGGGCATCCCCACCCCGCCGGCGGTGGACCTGATCGACGACGCCTGCTTCTACATCTCCGCCCCTATCGATGAGGTCGATGCGCCCGAGGTGCGGTTGGGCGCGGAGGCGCGGGTTACCCTGGACGCCTTCGGGGAACGCAGCTTCCCGGGGACGGTGCGGCGCATCGCACCGTACGTGCTGGACATCGAGAAGCAGGCACGCACGGTGGAGGTGGAGGTGGAGATCACCGAGCCGCCGAACGACCCTTCACTGCTTGCGGGCTACAGCGCGGACGTGGAGATCATCGTCGAGCGCCGCGAGGGGGTGTTGCGCATCCCGACCTCGGCCGTGCGCGCCCAGGGCGGCGTGCTGGTGCTTGACGAGGCTACGGGCCTCATCGCGTCGCGGGACATCGAGACCGGCCTCGGTAACTGGGACCAGACCGAGGTGATCTCCGGCCTCGCCGAGGGCGAGCTGGTGGTGTTGTCCCTCGACAAGGACGGCGTCGAGGAGGGCGCGCTCGCCAAGGTGGAGTCAGAAGTGGCTCCATGATCGAGCTCACCGGCGTCTCCCGCACCTTCCTGGTCGGCGATCAGCCCGTGCATGCCCTGCGGGAGATCGACCTGCGCTTCGAGGACGGCGAGTACGCGGCCATCATGGGCCCCTCCGGTTCTGGAAAGAGCACGCTGCTCAACATCCTCGGGCTGCTGGACCGGCCCGACAGCGGCAGCTACCGGCTGGACGGCGAGGAGACGACGACCCTCGCCGAGGAGCAGCGTGCGCGGCTGAGGCGCGACCGCATCGGGTTCGTGTTCCAGTCCTTCCATCTCATCCCGCGCCTGTCCGCGGCGGAGAACGTGGAGCTGCCCCTGGTGCTGGCGGGAATCGCCCCGCGGGAGCGTCGCGGGCGAGTAGCGGGCATCCTCGACGCCGTCGGGCTCACCGACCGCGCCCACCACCGTCCGGACCAGCTCTCCGGCGGTCAGCGCCAGCGCGTCGCCATAGCGCGCGCCACCATCACCGAGCCCGGACTGATCCTGGCGGACGAGCCCACCGGGAATCTCGACCGGGCCTCGGGCGAGGAGGTCGTGCACACCCTGGAGGCGCTCAACGCGCGCGGCCTGACCCTGCTGGTGGTGACGCACGACCCCGTGATCGGGGAAAGGGCGCGCAGAAGCATCCGCATGGACGACGGCGGCATCCTGGAAGACCGATGCGCCTGAACGACGACTTGCGCTTCGGGCTGCGTTCCCTGACCACGCACCGCACCCGGACCTGGCTGACCCTGCTCGCCATGGCTCTGGGCACCGCGGCGGTGATCCTCCTGAGCGCCCTGGGCGAGGGCGCGCGGCGCTATGTGCTGGACGAGTTCACGCAGCTCGGCACCCACCTGCTGATCGTCATCCCCGGGCGCAACGAGACCACCGGGCGGGCCGCCGCCCCTGCTCGGCGAGACCGCGCGCGATCTGACCCTGGACGACGCCATCGCCCTCGGGCGCTCGCGCCTGGTGAAGCGCTTCGCGCCAATTGCGGTGGGCTCGGCCCCGGTCTCCCACGGCAGCCTGGAGCGGGAGGTGAGTATTCTGGGCTCCACCAGCGATTTCCTGGAGGTGCGCCGCCTGAAGATGGCCCTCGGTCGCTTTCTGCCCCCGGGCGATCCGGAGCGGGCCAGGCCCGTGGTCGTGCTTGGCGAGAAGCTGGCGCGGGAGCTGTTCGGCAACCGGCAGGTGCTCGGGGAATGGGTGCGCATCGGCGACCGCCGCTTCCGGGTCACGGGCACCCTGGCGAGCCAGGGGCAGTCCCTGGGCGTGGACCTGGGGGACCTGGCGATGATCCCGGTGGCCTCCGCCCAAGCCCTGTTCAACAGCCCGGCCCTGTTCCGCATCCTGGTCCAGGCCCCTAGCCGCTCCGCGCTGCCGGCGGCGGAGGAGGCCATCCGTGCCATCGTCCGCGAGCGTCACGAGGGCGAGGACGACGTCACCGTCATCACCCAGGACGCCCTCTTGTCCACGTTCGACAAGATCCTCAATGCGCTGACCATGGCGGTGGCCGGGATCGCGGCCATCAGCCTCATGGTGGCGGGGGTGCTGATCATGAATGTGATGCTGGTGGCGGTCGCGCAACGCACGGCGGAGGTCGGGCTGCTGAAGGCGCTCGGCGCCGCGCGCCGTCAGATCCTCGGGCTATTCCTGACCGAGGCCCTGTTGCTGGCCGGTGCCGGCACCGCGGGCGGGCTGGTGTTTGCCTTGCTTGGGGTGGGGGTCTTCAACAGCCAGGTGGACGCGTTTCAGCTGGTCGTCCCCCTGTGGGCCCCTCTGGCGGCGGTGAGCGTGTCCATGCTGACCGGTATGGTGTTCGGGCTGCTACCGGCGATGCGCGCCGCCCGGCTCGATCCGGTAGCGGCCTTGGCGGGGCGCTGAAGATGCTCGCGCGCGACTTCACGGCCTTCACCCTGGGCGCTATCGGCGCCCACCGCACCCGCAGCCTGCTCACGGTGACGGGCATCGGCATCGGCGTCGCGGCGGTGGTGCTGCTGACCGCCATCGGCGAGGGCATCCACCGCTTCGTGCTGGCCGAGTTCACCCAGTTCGGCACCAACCTGATCGCCGTCAACCCCGGCAAGACCAGCACCCTTGGTATGTCGGGGGCGGTCATCAGCAACGTCCGGCCCTTGAGCCTCGATGACGCGGAGGCCCTCGGCCGCCTCCCTGACGTGGAGGCGGTGGTTCCCACGGTCCAGGGCAACGCGGCGGTGGAGGGCAACGGCCGCAGCCGGCGCACCACGGTCCTGGGGGTCGGCCCGCGGATGCCGGAGGTGCTGCAGATGCGTCCCGCCATCGGCCGCTTCCTGCCGCGCGACGAATCCGGCGGCGGACGCGCCTTCGCCGTGCTCGGGGCCAAGGTCCGCTCCGAGCTCTACCGGGAAGCTTCTCCCCTCGGGGAGCGGGTGCGCATCGGTGGCGAGCCCTACCGGGTGATCGGCGTCATGGAGCCAAAGGGCCAGGTGCTGGGGTTCGACCTGGATGATTCGGTCTTCATTCCGGTCAGCCGGGCGTTGGCGATGTTCAACCGCGAGAGCCTGATGGAGATCGATCTGCTTTATCGGCCCGAGGCGGACGGCGCGAGGGTGGCCGAACAGGCGCGGGCGCTGCTGGAGCGTCGCCACGGGAGCGAGGACTTCACCATCACCACCCAGGACCAGATGATGGAGGTGCTGGGCTCGGTGCTTGACGTGCTCACTTTGTCTGTGGCCGCGCTCGGGGGCATCTCGCTGACGGTGGGCGGGATCGGCATCCTCACCATCATGACGATCGCCGTGCGCGAGCGCCGCAGGGAGATCGGCCTGCTGCGCGCACTGGGGGCCGCGCAACGGCAGGTATTGATCCTCTTTCTCGCCGAGGCCGTGGTGCTTGCCAGCCTGGGAGGATTGATGGGGTTCGTCATCGGGGCCGGCGGAGCCTGGCTCATCGGCGAGGCGGTCCCGGCCCTGCCGACCCACACCGCCTGGGACTTCGTGTTGCTGGCGGAGCTGACCGCCGCTGGGATCGGACTCGCCGCGGGCGTGGTCCCGGCCCTGAATGCCGCCCGCCTCGACCCGGTAACCGCCCTGCGCGACGAGTAGCCGACGGGCTCACGCTTTGAGCCACCGGCCGCGGCATCCTGGGTCCGAACATCCCAGAGAAGCCCCGGAGGCGACGATGAACACGGCCGCGAACCTACTGATTATCCTGCTCTTCCTGTCCGCCCTGTACACGTTCCTTGGCCTGGTCTGCGGCCTGGTGGAGAAGCTGCAGAAGGTGATGGCAAGACCCTATCAGCGGCGTCGGGTACGCAAGGACCCGAGGCGCAGGATGCCGAGGCGCGGGATTTTGACGCCCAGCGGTGGCAGCCGCGCGCATGGACCATTTGGCGCGAACGCCGGCGGTGAAGCGGCCTAGCACCCGGCCCTGCGGCGCGGTATCCCTCAGGCAGCCAGCCCGCGACCCTGGATCTCGCGGATGCGGTCGCGCACGGCGGCCGCCTTCTCGAACTCCAGATCCTTCGCGTGCCGGTACATCTCCTTCTCCAGGGACTTGACCTTGCGCGCCATCTGCTGGGGCGTGAGGTTGGCGTACTCGACGGTCTCCTCCGCCACCTTGGCGTAGTCCCGGGGGCGCATCGGTGCCCCGGGGTAAGCCCCCTCCATGATGTCCGCCACCGCCTTGCGGATGGTCTGGGGGGTGATGCCGTGGGCCAGATTGAAGTCGACCTGCCTGGCGCGCCGGCGCTCGGTTTCGCCGATGGCCCGCTCCATGGAGCCGGTGATCTTGTCGGCGTAGAGGATGGCCTTGCCGTTGGCGTTGCGCGCGGCGCGACCGATGGTCTGGATCAGGGAGCCCTCCGAGCGCAGGAATCCTTCCTTATCCGCGTCCAGGATGGCGACGAGCGAGACCTCGGGCATGTCGAGCCCCTCGCGCAGCAGATTGATGCCGACCAGGACGTCGAACTCTCCCAGGCGCAGGTCGCGGATGATCTCGACCCGCTCGACGGTGTCGATGTCGGAGTGCAGGTAGCGCACCCGCACCCCGTGCTCGTTGAGGTACTCGGTCAGGTCCTCGGCCATGCGCTTGGTGAGCGTGGTGACCAGGACCCGCTCCTCTTGGGCGACCCGCAGATGGATCTCCGAGAGCAGGTCGTCGACCTGGGTCAGGGCCGGCCTCACCTCGACCTCCGGGTCCACCAGGCCAGTGGGCCTCACCACCTGCTCGACCACCGCGCCCGAGTGCTTGATCTCGAACTCGCGGGGCGTCGCGGAGACGTAGATGGTCTGGGGTTGGCGGGCCTGGAACTCCTCGAACCGCAGGGGCCGGTTGTCGAGCGCCGAGGGTAGCCGGAAGCCGTACTCCACCAGGTTCTCCTTGCGCGAGCGGTCGCCCCGGTACATCCCTCCGAGCTGGGGCACGGTGACGTGGCTCTCGTCGATCACCACCAGGGCGTTGTCGGGCAGATAGTCGAACAGGGTGGGCGGGGGCTGGCCCGGGCCGCGCCCTGAGAGGTATCGGGAGTAGTTCTCGATGCCCGAGCAATAGCCGACCTCCAGCATCATCTCCAGGTCGAACAGGGTGCGCTGCTCCAGGCGCTGGGCCTCGACCAGCTTGTCGTTCTCGCGCAGCCACGTCAGGCGCTCCTTGAGCTCGACCTTGATCTGCTCGACGGCGGCGAGGATGGTCTCTCTCGGGGTGGCATAGTGGGTCTTGGGGAAGACGGTGTAGCGGGGCACCTTGCGCAGCGACTCGCCGGTGAGCGGGTCGAACACGGAGATCGCCTCGATCTCGTCGTCGAACAGCTCCACGCGCACCGCCTCGTCGTCCGACTCCGCCGGATAGATGTCGATCACGTCCCCGCGCACCCGGTAGGTACCGCGGGAGAGCTCGATCTCGTTGCGCTTGTACTGGAGATTGGCCAGCCGGCGCAGGATCGCCCGCTGGTCGATCAGGTCGCCGCGCGAGAGATGCAGGACCATCTTGAGGTAGGCATCGGGGTCGCCGAGTCCATAGATCGAGGAGACGGTTGCGACGATGATGACGTCCGGCCGCTCGAGCAGTGCCTTGGTGGCGGATAAGCGCATCTGCTCGATGTGCTCGTTGATGGAAGCATCCTTCTCGATGTAGGTGTCCGTCGCCGGAACGTAGGCCTCCGGCTGGTAGTAATCGTAATAGGAGACGAAGTACTCCACCGCGTTGTGGGGAAAGAACTCGCGCATCTCGCCATAGAGCTGGGCGGCGAGGGTCTTGTTCGGGGCCAGGATCAGGGCCGGTCGCTGAACCGACTCGATCACATTGGCGATGGTGAAGGTCTTGCCGGAGCCGGTGACCCCGAGCAGGGTCATGCCGGCCTCGCCGTCGTTCAGGCCCTCCGTGAGCCGGCGGATGGCTCCCGGTTGGTCGCCGGCGGGAGAGAACTGGGATTCGAGCACGAAATCTCTGGTCATGGAGGGATTCTTATACGGCGACGCTTTGGCTATTATTGTGAGCTTGCTGTAAGAATTCCAGGCCGCCTCCCGGCCGCGACGAGAACCAGAGAAACCCGCGATGAGTATCAAGCTGTCCGCCCGCGTTCAGGCCGTCAAGCCTTCCCCGACCCTCGCCATCACCGCCCGCGCCAAGGCGCTGCGCGCTGCCGGAAAGGACGTCATCGGCCTCGGTGCCGGTGAGCCCGACTTCGACACCCCTGACCACATCAAGGAGGCCGCCATCAAGGCCATCAACGATGGCTTCACCAAATACACGGCGGTTGACGGCACCCCCGAGCTCAAGCGCGCCATCGTCGCCAAATTCCAGCGCGAAAACGGATTCGATTACGCGCCGGAGCAGATCTTGGTCTCCTGCGGCGGCAAGCAGAGCTTCTACAACTTGGCTCAGGCGATCCTCGATCCAGGTGACGAGGTCGTCATCCCGGCTCCCTACTGGGTCTCCTACCCGGACATGGCTCTGTTGGCGGGCGGGGCTCCGGTCTTCGTGCATGCCCCCGCGGAGCAACAGTTCAAGATCACGCCGATACAGCTCAAGGCCGCCATGACCGACCAGACCAAGCTGGTGGTGATCAACAGCCCGTCGAACCCCACCGGCATGGCCTACTCGGGCGAAGAACTCGCGGCCCTCGGAGACGTCTTGCGGGAGTTCCCGCGGGCGGTGATTGCCACCGACGATATGTACGAGCACATTCGCTGGAGTGACGAGCCCTTCGTCAACATCCTGAACGTGTGTCCGGACCTCGCCCCGCGCACGCTGGTGCTGAACGGCGTGTCCAAGGCCTACTCGATGACCGGCTGGCGCATCGGGTATGCCGGTGGGCCCGCGGAGGTGATCAAGGCGATGAAGAAGGTCCAGTCCCAGAGTACCTCGAACCCGACCTCCATCTCCCAGGTGGCGGCCCAGGCGGCGATAGAGGGTCCCCAGGACTGCATCAAGACCATGGGGATCGCCTTCAAGGAGCGCCACGACTATGTGGTTGAGCGGCTGAACCGCATGCCGGGCGTGGAGTGCCTGCCCACCGACGGTACCTTTTACGTCTTCCCGCGGGTTCAGGGGATGATCGAGCAGATCGCCGGCGTCAGCAGCGATCTCGATCTCGCCGAGCATCTCATCGAGAAGGCTGGAGTAGCCCTGGTGCCGGGCTCCGCCTTCGGACTCGGGGGCTACGTCCGCATCTCCATCGCGACCAGCCGCGAGAACCTGGAGCGAGCCCTGGACCGCCTCGAGGGGGTGCTGGGCTAGGCGCGGCGGGGCGTCCTTCAATACCATAGGAAAAGTCTGACAATTCCTGCGGGCCGGGTCCGACTGCGTCGGACCCGGCCGTTTGCTTTCATTAAGGCGAGAGCAAACGGAACCGAAGGAGATTGTCATGAATGCCCGTCGCATCCGCCGCCAGATCGGCTTCAGCCTTGTCGAGTCACTCGCGACCCTGGTCATCTCCGGGGTGTTGGTTGGCGCGGGCGTGCCGGGTTTCGCCAGCCTCGTCGCCAACAACCGCGTGGCCACCGAGGTCAATTCCTTCGTCTCCCATGTTCACCTAGCGCGTAGCGAGGCGATCAAGTGGCGTGCTCCCGCGATCCTGTGCCCTAGCAACGACGGGCAAGCCTGTTTCACCGAACCCCAATGGCACCGCGGCTACATCTTGTTCATCGACCAAAACGGAAATAGAGCGCGGGACTCCGAGGAGCCACTGATTCGCCTGAGTCAGGGTGCAGTCGACGCCCCCGTCGCGATCACGTCCAGCCAGAGCCGGCGCTTGGTGCGCTTCTTCAGCGATGGCACCGCCGGGGGCAGCAACCTCACCGTGACCTTCTGCGACGTCGGCGATAACGCGGAGCCGCGGGCCGTCGTGATCTCCAACGTTGGACGGCCGCGGATAACGAGTCAGAGCCCAAGCGGCGGTGAACTCTCCTGCAGCTGACGTGCGGCTTCCGCCGGGAAATGAGCGGTGCGACTTCGGCAGGGACGCCAAGCGGGAGCCGAACTCACTTCGAAACGGCCGGCATCAGGTTCGTCGTCATGGCCCCGGGTGCCCGGGGACCCATTTCGTGAGCCGGCTTTACTTGACCCCGACGCTACCCGCAAGTAGACTGCGCGGCTCAAACTGATCCCCGGTAGCTCAGTTGGTAGAGCGGGTGACTGTTAATCACTAGGTCCGTGGTTCGAGTCCACGCCGGGGAGCCAAGCAAAACAAGGGCTTAGACGATCTTCGTCTGACCTCTTTGTTTTTTTGAGTCCCCATAGAGTCACCGCGCGGCGAACCTATGGGAAGCCAGACCGCATCGCAGACAGTCCCCAGGACTGAGCACCGACGCCAATCGCCCGAACAACTGCCGGTCTTGCGGCGCGTGCTGCCGATGCGCGGCCGATTGGACCGATCCCATCTCCATGGCCTCGCTCAACTCCGGCCCGTCGTTGCGGGGTTGTTCAGCCGCCTGGGCACCAGGGAGCATCGTCCAGTGTACCGGATCGGTGCGCCTACATTGCCAGCAGGGGCTCGGTGACGATGATCGTGCTGGACTCCGGGGCGCTTCCTCCTTCCTGTCATGCCATCGGCCCCGGCGTCCGGCTATAGGGAAAGGTTGCGTTCATGTGAAGCCGATCACGAAACGCTTGCCGGTAAAGCATTAACCTGTAAGCGTCCAAAGGGTAAAGGTGTCTTGGGCAAGGGTTGCGCTAGGAATAGCGTTTGCTCTGTATCCTCCTCCAGAGTGGTGCTTTCCGCCCCGGTAGCGATACCGGGGCGTTTTATATGTCTCGAATTCAATCTCTGAAGCGACGTCTGCTCAAATTGCAGCCGGCGAAAGCAACCGACCCAAGGATTGGGTCGGCGCGCTAGTCGATTCGCCGTAGGCAGGGTAGGACGGCGAACTCCGGGCTCTCTCCGGCATCCCGAACCGTGTGATTCGATGCGGCTGGAGCCGGGATCGCGGTCCGCCGTGGCGGGATGACTGTAGTGCCGTTGGCGCTATCGGGCTTCGGACTCAGGCGTCGCTTCGGATCCGGCCTCGGAGTCGCCGGGTCTTGCCGCGGTTTCCGTTCCCTGGGCACCTGAAGGTTGCAGCGCGGCGAGTTCATCGTCTGCCTGCTTCAGCTCCATTTGGGCATCGCTCACCTCATCTTCGAGCTTCTTGAGGCGCTCGAACAGCTCTGCCGTCTCCAGGCGGTTGCTCACGCTACGCTCCTCGATCTCGCGGAGCTGACGCTGCATTGGCTTGACATTGTGTACGGCGCGACTGGGCGCCTCAGCGGTGGCTACCGTCATCTTCGACCCGGTCATGGAGGGACTGGTAGCTTCGAACGCTGGGCTGCGAGGCGCATCGCGCCGCGCACGGTCGAATCGGGGGTGAGTGGGCAAACCGCGTCGGTTGACCGGCAGATCCAACAGGACCGTGAACTCCTTCAGCATCCGTCCGTTGGGCCAGTTGACCTCGAGTAGAAAATCGAGGTAAGGCTCGCGTATTGGTTCGGTGGTCGTTATACCGAGTACCGGTTGCCCGTTTCGCGAGACCTGGGGTCGGAATTTGAGCCCGGTGAGGAAGTAGTGACGCTCACTTCCGACTTTCATGAAGTCCTTCTCGCCTGCGAGGTTGGCCTTGATTGTGTCCAACTCGTCTGGGCGAATGTCCACCAGCTCGATCTCGGCGGTGAACGGCTGGTTGAGCGCCGAGAACACCTGAATGTTGCCCAATCCGAGAGCGAACGCGTCGCCGGCAATCAGCGCAGCGAGCAGCGCGAGAGGTAAGGTCGGCTTGCGGTGCATCTTGGTCCCTCCGATAGGTGTGTCCGCCGGACACAAAATGAGCGCCGGATGATCCCGCATCTTCGCGGCTTACCGGTGCATGATTCTAAGTTCCCACAATACACAGTTTAAACCGTGATCTCGTTCCCAGATTGCGGGCGAGTTTCCAATAAGCTGCGGGTAGCCCACTAATCGGGCATGGGTACACAGGCCGCACGTTCCAGGTGTATCTTGCACGGCGGCTCGGCGTCGGGTCCGGGAGCGGTGCATCCTTGCGGACGGAAGTTTCCGCCCGGCTCAGGGCGGCCGCGGATCGGAAGGTCCCGGTGACACCGGGGCAAGGTCAGGCAAATGTCGGTATATTGATGTCCGGTACGTTCAATAGGGTGACGAGGGATACTCCACATGAACCTGCTGCCATTTCTGAAACTGATGGAGCGACAAGACGCGTCCGACCTCTTCCTGATTCCGGGCGCGCCGGCGGTATTCAAGGTCAATGGTCGAGCGGTGCGTATGGGGGATAAGCCGTTGGACGGCGAAATGGTGCACAACGCGGCGCGCTCGGTGATGGACGAGCGCCAGGCGCGCGAATTCGATGAGACCTGGGAGTGCAACCTGGGCGTCCCCGTGGAGGGCGTCGGCCGCTTTCGCGTCAATGTCTACCGTCAGCGTGGCGAGACGGCGATGGTCATCCGCTTCGTGAAGCACAATATTCCCAGTATCGACGCGCTCAATCTGCCGCCGGTACTGCAAAAGCTGGCCATAGAGCCACGCGGGTTGATTCTGGTCGTTGGCGCCGCAGGATCAGGGAAGTCGACCACCTTGGCCTCCATGATCGATTACCGTAACCGGGAAAGGGACGGCCATATCTTGACGATAGAAGACCCCATCGAATATCTGCACACGCATCGGCGGTCCGTCGTATCCCAACGGGAAGTCGGGATGGATACGGAGTCTTTTGGTGCGGCGCTCAGGAATGCCATGCGGGAGGCCCCTGACGTGATTCTGGTCGGGGAAATTCGGGACCTCGACACCATGAAGTACGCGATCTCCTACGCCGAGTCGGGGCACCTTTGCGTGTCCACGCTGCACTCCAACAATGCCAATCAGGCGCTGGACCGGATCATCAGCTTCTTCCCCGACTCCGCGCACCGCCAGATTCTCATGGACCTCTCGCTCAACCTGAAGGCCGTCGTTTCCCAGCGGCTTATTCCCGACGGTAAGGGCGGCCTCATACCGGCCGTTGAGGTGATGCTGCTGTCCAAATACATCTCTGAGCTGATCCGCAAGGGAGAGTTCGGCGACATCAAGGACGCGATGGAGCAGAGTAGGACCGATGGCATGCAGACCTTCGATCAGGCGCTGTTCGATCTCTACAAGAGCGGCCGCATTACGCATGAGCAGGCCTTGGAAAATGCCGATTCTCGTAACGATCTCGCGTTACGCTTCCGCTTGTCCGGTTAGATACGCGATACAGGTTTGCTCGCCTCGGACCATGGATCGTGGAAGGGCGCGTGACGTCTGAGGTCACGGGCTTGATCCGATCGGCCCGCCGCCGGAGTCGGTGCGCGCGGAGCGCGTAGATGTCGACTCAGCCCCGCTCTTCTTGGACGCTCGCCCTTGGCGCCGCACAAGTAGAATCGTCTCAGCTTCACGCGAGATTGCCATGACTCGGTCCATGTTGAAACCGATTCTATTCGGCTTCGCGGCACAGCTACTCGTGGGCTGCACCTCGTACGGACTCATCGATAATGGTCCGATCGAGGGGGCCATCCCCGCCGATTCTTACTCGATCAAGGGGGGCACTCGCGGACGCAATACCGGTGATATCTCCCTGATGCTCGCCTTCTCTGGCGGCGGGACCCGGGCCGCAGCGCTTGCCTATGGGGTGGTGGAAGAACTGCGTGACACCACCGTGGTGATCGATGGGCGTCCGCGAAGACTGATCGACGAGATTGACGTTATCAGCTCCGTCTCCGGTGGCGGCTTCACCTCCGCCTACTTTGGCCTGCACGGGGACCGCATCTTTGATGATTTCGAAGATGCCTTTCTCCGCCGCGACGTCCAAGGGCAGCTGATCCGCGGTCCGCTGAACCCGCTGCAGATGGTTCAGCTCTACCGGGCGCACCGAGCTCGCGGTGAATTTCTATGAGGATACCGTGTTCGGGCGCGCCACCTTCGCCGACCTGAAGCGTGCCGGCGGCCCCTTGATCCTCATCAATGCCTCCGACCTCGGCTACGGTTTGCGCTTCTCCTTCGTGCAGGAGTATTTCAACCTGCTGTGCTCGGATATCGCCTCGTTCCCGGTTGCGCGGGCGGTGACGGCCTCGTCGGCCGTACCCGTGCTGTTCAACCCGGTCGTGGTCGAAAACTACGACGAGTGCAAGTCGACGAAGCCGGAATGGCTGTTGGCGGCGGACCGGCGCAGCGCTGATGACCCGCAGCTCGCCCAGGTCGTAGAGGGCCTGAAAACCTACTTCAACAAGGACAAGTGCCGTTATGCCCACTTTGTCGATGGCGGCGTCACCGACAACCTGGGTTTGCGTGCGATCTACGAGGTCGTCGAGATAGAGCGGGTGGGGCCAACGCGTTCGTCCGGTAGATGGACCTCAGGCCCCCGCGCCTGCTGACGATCATCTCGGTCAACGCCTCCACCGACCCGGAGCCGATGATGGACGAGACCAACAAGCAGCCGTCACTGGAGGAGACCGTCGCGGCGGTGACCGACGCTCAGCTGCATCGTTACAACGCCGCGACCCTGGGCTGATGGACGAGAGCGTGCAGCGTTGGGCGCGGGATCTTTCCGCGCTTGGCGGGCCGGTCAAGCCTCATTTCGTTCAGGTCCGCTTCCAAGATCTCAAGCAGCCCGAGTTGCTGCGGTTCTTCAACGCGGTTCCGACCAGCTTCTCGTTGAGCGACGAGCAGGTCGACAAGCTGATTGCCGCCGGCCGCGAGTTGCTCCGAGCAAATCCCGAGTATCGGCGCTTCTTGGCGGACATGGGTGGCGCGTAGCGCGGCCAAGTAGACGACGGCCGTATTCCGCAATCTGACGGGTAGTCTGCTAGGGAGACTTTTTCAAACGCTTGCGTGCTGGAAAATGGGGCTAGAAAGACACTCCGACGCCGCCGCCAACTCCTCTGTAGACGCCGCCACTGCCGCCGCCGACACCGATGGTGATCCGGGGGCGGGTGTAGCCGCCATCCACGCGCTCGTCCGCCCACAGCCGGACCTTGTAGCTCTCCAGCAGCGGGTAACTGTATTCCGCCGCGCCAATGCGTCCGTCTCGGATCCCTGCGATGCGTCCGGTAGCACTGACTTGCGAGCCTGTCCGGTAGTCGGCGATCTCCAGGAAGCTGGGTCGGACAATGATGAAGCGCCCGACCTGCGCCGAGTCCGTGCGCGGGCGCCCGCACTGGTCGAGCGGATAGCCGATCACTTCCAGCTCGGTGCTGGTCTTCAGATTACGCGCCTCGATCAGGATTCCTCCCCACCGTACCAACTCGCCCTCGTGAGTGCTCACGGCGGACACCGAGGACGGCGATAGCGTTGAAACTCCAGCGGGCACACGGCACTCGGTGCTTGCACAGCCGGCAAGTAGAAGACACAAGGTGACGGCCAAGCGGCCTGGGCAGTTAGTTCTGATCTGCACGGTGGCTCACCAATACCAGGGGCGCCAGGGATACCAAGGCTGGTACCACGGATCATACCAAGGTCCCGGGTAGTAGTAGCGCTGGCGGGTGGGCCGCAGTGGCCAAAGATACCGGCTGTCGACCCTGAGCACGGGATAGACGTAGGGATATTCCCCCACCGGTCGGGTCTCCACGCGCTCGACGCGCCCGGTCACGGTGAGGGATCGGCTCTCGGGAAATTCCGCGGGGTCGGCGAATCCCTGCAGCAGCGCGATGAAGCGTCCCTCTCCTGGCTCTTTCGCGCGCGGTCGGCCTTCGGCCCCGAGTGGGCGGGACAGGATCTCGATCTCCGTTGTCCGCTCCAGATTGTTGACCGCGATGATGGTCCCGCCCCAGCGCAAGCGCTTGCCGCGGAACTGTTCCGGACTTTGCTGTACCTCGCTCACGGTTGCGATGATCGCTGGCTGCGCGCGGATCGGCTGCGGTACCTGGGAGCTGGCACAGCCCGTCAGTACGACCAGCGACCAGAGGGCCAGGATCGCGTGTCTCGACGCCATGAACCCGAGGTGGAAAGCCGTTGTCCCGCGTTGCGCCGGTTCTCGCTCGTCATTGCGCTTGGCACGGAGCATAGCCACTTGCATCGCCCCGCAGGAGGGTCTCCAGCATGTTGTATTCGGCATCCAGCCCGCCCTTGCGCTGTGACAAGACCCGGTCCATCTCCTGCCGCACCTCCTCGGAGAGAGACCAGCCCAGCGGTGGCTCGACCGCCCGCTCTTGGAGTAGCGCGAGCTTGGCCTCGTCGCCCGCGGCCGCCTCGATCGCCGACTGGAGCACCGCCGCAAGGGAGAGCTCGATGACGGCGCCTCCGCTCGCCTCGACCGC
This sequence comes from uncultured Gammaproteobacteria bacterium, assembly GCA_963736235.1. GTDB lineage: Bacteria > Pseudomonadota > Gammaproteobacteria > Chromatiales > Chromatiaceae > CAVORB01. The sequence goes on along the minus strand of CAVTOR010000031.1, from coordinate 902,737 downwards.
GTGGGCCGCGTCCACCTCGGCGAGTCGGCCGCGCGCGGTGCGGGCGTTGAGCAGGGCGCGTATCGGGGCCGCGACCTCCTTCAGCAGATCGTCGGCGATTCCCGACGGTGCGTCCCCGCTCAAGTCCTTGTCCGGGTGACTCGAGCCGCGGCGGCATACCGCCGAGGCCTTGGGGTCGTTGCGGATCAGAACCAGAATGGGGTACAGCCGATCTCCGTGGGACTTGCGCAGGGCGGTTAGGAGGTCCGTGGCCGTCGCGGCACCGGAATTCTCGAAATAACCCCCGTCGACGACCCGCATCCTATGCTTCACCGCGCCACTGTCAGGGGTCTCCTGCGTCCACGTCAAGAGCCCGGCCGGACTGACGTAGGTGAAGCGTGCGCTCGCGCCCGCCGCCGCGCTGAGCAAGATGCGGTGGGTAGAGACGTCCGGCGCGAGCAGGTCCAGGGTATCCGTGAAGCCGCCGACATCGAGATTGGAGACGATCGCCCGTCGTCCGGAGTCCACTAGGGTCGCGTTGAGCAGCAGGCTCGGCAGGGCCGCTCCCTGGGGTTGCGCGTAGAGTTCTGTGAAAGCACGGGAAAAAGGATTGGGAGCCTCGCCGATATGGGTCGCGAGTGCTTCCTCCCAGGACAGCTCAAGAAAGCGCTGCCGGTCCGCCGCTCGCACCGTGAATGGAAGGAACCGCTGGGCGAGGTCTGGAAACAGCAGCCCCGCTACCACCGGCGACAGGAAATCCGAACCCAGCACGCCTCGGACTCCCGTGCCCAGAGCCTGGGCCTGGCCCGAACCCAGTGCATGCCGCAGCGCGGTAAAGGTCGCCGCACCGAGGCTTCCGCCCGAGACACCGCTGATCGCGAACAAGTTGCCGCCGAAACCGGGAAGCGCATCCATTTCGGCCAAATTCGCGGCCGTCCAGTAGGCGGCGCGGATTCCGCCGCCAGAGGCCGCCACCAGGATCACGGGTTCACGCCCGGCGATCGGGCTGTAAACGGGATGCGCGTGGCGCCACTTGGCGTAGTGTTCCGCCGGCGCCGCGCGGACGAGCGCCGGCGCGTCCTCGCTCAACCTCACGTCGTGGTTGTCGACCCAGAATCCGAACAGCACCGCGAGGGCGAGGGCGAGGGCGGTAGCCGCTGGTTGGCCGTAAGCAAGAAAGGTGTATGTCAGTACCATGCTGCCGAACAGGACAATACCGACCAGGCCGAGCATGATGATGGCCGGCGCCCCAAGGCCTTGCGGCAGCCCTACCGGCCAGACCATGAATGCGATGAGCAGGACGAAGGAGAGGGTTGCTGCAGCCCAGACGAGGACCAGATCCCCGCCTGGCAGGGACCTGACCCGGTGCTCGATCATCCGGTCCGGGGGGACACCGAACCAGTCCCGACGGCGCTTGAAGAAGACATAGGCCAGGACGCCCAGGATCAGGTAGGCACCGGTCAGTAACCAGATTTGGGTCTGGTAGAGTGCGCTCTCGATACGCGTCAGGCCGAGTGCGACCGAGAGGGGTACGGAGATGCCGAAGATCCGCGGCAGCCAGCGCTGGCGCCCCTCGGCGTTGCTGAGATCCAGCTTGTAGGAATCGAACTCGCGCCCAAGGAGCAGACGCGACGTGTACCAGAGGGTGAGCGCGAGCGCCGCCGTCCCCAGGAAGAACAGCAGATTCCACCCGGAGACCAGCCGCTCGGCGGAGATGCGCAGCAGGTCCCGGCCCTGGTCGTTGAAAACGAACAGGAAACCAACCAACAGCGCGGCGACAGCGGCATAGCCGCACAGCAGGAGCATGCGCACCGTCGTCCACGCCCAGTCCCATGCCGCGACGATGCGTCGAATGATGGGAAGCCGGCCGAGCCAGCCGACGAAGCCACTCCAGCGGCTCGAAGGGTGACCGCTGACCGGACCGTCCTGCCCCTGGGGAGGTTTTTCTTCCATCTCGTCACTCCGTTCGCATTTGATGGAGATAAGCCTAGCACCGCCGGCGCGTAGACGGCGGCGAGCGACTGCAACCGGATATTGCCCCAAGGGGGTGTCAGCAAGCTCACGGCTGATCGGCGGCGAAGGTGTCGCAGGCGGCGAGTTCTCCGCGTTCGAGACCCCGGCGGAACCAGCGCACCCGCTGCTCGGAGCTGCCGTGGGTGAAGCTGTCGGGGGTAACATGGCCGCGCGCCTGCTTCTGCAGCCGATCGTCGCCGATGGCCGCGGCGGCGCGCAGTGCCTCGTCGGCGTCACCTACCTCCAGGATGTTGCGGGCGCGATCGGCGTGATGCGCCCACACTCCGGCCAGGCAGTCGGCCTGCAGCTCGAGGCGCACGGAGAGCTCATTTCCCTTCGTCTTGCCCACCCGTTGCCGTGCCGCTTGGACCTTATCCGAGATCCCGAGCAGGTTCTGGACGTGGTGCCCGACCTCGTGCGCGATCACGTACGCCTGAGCAAAGTCTCCGGGAGCGCCGTATTGCGAGCGAAGCTCGTCGTAGAAGGCGAGGTCGATGTAGACCTTCTGGTCCTCCGGGCAGTAGAAGGGCCCCATCGCCGCCTGACCCAGGCCGCAGGCCGAGCGCGTCGTTCCCGAGAAGAGCACCAGCGTTGGCTCCTGATAGCGGGCGTCCAGCTGATGGAAGAGGTCATGCCAGGTGTCCTCGGTGTCGGCCAGGACCACGGAGACGAACTGCTCGAGCTCGTCCTCGGCGCCGCTACGGAAGACCTGCGACTGGGGCTGGCCCTGCGGGCCTGCTCCCACGGGCGTGGGCGTCATGCTCCCGGTCCCCAGGAAGACGGTGGGATCGACCCCGAAGTACAGGGCCGCAAGGACGAGGACGATGGTCCCCAAGCCGCCGCCGACGGTCTTCCGGCCCATGCGCACCGGTGAGCGTCTGCGCCCGACACCGCCCCCCGGAAAGCCCGGGAAACCGCCTTCCCCGCGGCGGTCCTCAACGTTCTCACTGCGTCTTCCCGTTCTCCAGCGCATGACTCCTCCCGCGGCGATCGCGTTTTCTAGGTGCGCGAAAGCATAGCAGTACGGTTCGCCGATGCCAGGCGCGGGGTGGTGCTCCTGTTCCCGCTCGGTGCATCCGGTAGCGGCCCCGCGCTGTGCCTGTCGGGCGAACTCGGGGATAATCCGCCAACTAGATCAATGGACCGAGGATGGCGCGACGATGCCGAACCCCTCCTACGCGATTGCCCTCGTTCTCGCGCTCTTGGCGCCGCTCGGCGCGATGGCCGAAACCGCCGGAGATCTTGGCGCCAAGATCGCCGAACAGGGTACGGCGAAAGGCGTAGCCCCGTGCATGACCTGTCACGGTGCAGATGGTGGCGGTATGGCCGCCACCGGCTATCCGCGAATCGCGGGTCTGGATGCCGACTACATGGCCAAGCAGCTCGGGGACTTTCGCGCCGGCACGCGCAACAATCCCGTCATGATGCCAATGGCGATGAACCTGACCGAGGAGGAGATCGCCGCGGTTTCGGCCTACTACGCGGCGATGCCGATTCCCGCGCCCGCGGCGCAGCCGCCGGACGATGCGGCCGCAAAGGCTGCAATGGATCTTGCGCTGTGGGGCGATTGGACCGCACGCGGGCTGCCGAGCTGCGGCCAGTGCCACGCCCCGGACGGCAACGGGATCGGCTCCCATTTTCCCGGGATCGCGAATCAGCCCGCTAGCTATACCAAGGCCCAGCTCCAAGCATGGAAGACCGGGGCCAGGAGCAATGACCCGCTCGGCCTGATGAAGGCCGTTGCCGACCGTCTGACCGATGCCGAGGTCGACGCCCTCGCCGTCTACTTCGCCGCCCAGCCCGACGCCCCAGCGGCGCCGGCCGAGAACGCGCCGATGGCTGGCGGCAATGACGGGGAAGGGGCCGCGAGCGGGGTCCATAGCGGAGAGATTCCGCATCATGGCGATCCCCCGGCCGGGCGTTCGGCGGAAGGGCAGGTCTACTTTGCGGCGCCCGCGCGTGAGGACCTGCCGGAGGGACCCTTCGGCGAGGTCGTTCGCCAGGGGCGCGAAATCTTCGAGAATACCAATGCGCACAGGGTATCTTCCGAGTATGTCGGTAACGATCAAGCCTGCGGCAACTGCCACATCGACGCTGGCCGTCTCGCCGATTCCGCGCCCCTGTGGGCCGCGTGGGTGGCGTATCCCGCCTACCGGTCGAAGAACAAGAAGGTCAACACCTACATCGAGCGCATCCAGGGCTGCTTCCGATACTCGATGAACGCCCAGGCGTCGAAAGCGGGTGGCCCGCCGTCGGCGGACAGCGACACCATCGTCTCTTTGGTTGCCTACAGCTATTGGTTGGCGAAGGGTGCGCCGACTGGAGACGACACCATGCCCGGCCGCGGTTACACGCGTCTGAAGGAGACGGAGCAGGGATTCGAGCCCGAGCGCGGTGCGTCCGTGTACGCCGCCAAGTGCGCCCTGTGCCACGGTACCGACGGGGCCGGTGTCACGCTTACCGACGGGCGCACCCTGTTTCCGCCGTTGTGGGGGCGCGAGTCGTACAACTGGGGCGCGGGCATGCACAAGGTCGACGTTGCCGCCGCCTTTATCAAGCACAACATGCCGCTGGGATTAGCGAACACCCTCAGCGATCAGGATGCGTGGGACGTGGCCGCCTTCATGAACAGCCATGAACGACCGCAGGACCCCCGTTATCAGGGTGACCTGGCTGCGACCGCAGAGCTTTTCCATGGCGGCAAGTTCGACTACTACGGCAAGCGGAAATCAGAGCAAGGCTACTTGTTGGGCGAACGTCCTGCTGCTCGCTGAGCGGAAAGGTCGGGATTGGCCCCTCGAAGCCGCGTCCGCAAAGACCCGGAGAAATGCGCGGCGAGGGAGCTCGGTCAGCCCGCGCACCTTGGGCCGCGTCGCGGGATCGTCGGCAAAAAAAAACCGCACACCCGAGTCGGGGGCGCGGTTCGAATTAGCGAGGGACTCGCACGCATCCGATTGGCCTAGCCGTGTCGAGTGCGTACGTTTACTTCCATGCAGGGGGCGTGCCATGTTCGTCGCGTCGCGCCCTTGCGCGATTTGGATTCGGATCCCTGCCCGAGCACACACAATAGTGTTGCCTGGTCCCGACAGATCGCCCCGCGAGAACGACACCCGCGCGCTGAAAACCGAGTGCCGCGAAGGTTGAGCGTTTCGGACACCCGTGCCCGCCTCGAAACGCTGATCACCAAGGTCAGCAGTGGGCTGCGAGATTCTTGTGAAACTGGTCACGAAAAGCCAGGGAGGAAATCGTTAGTCTGTAGTCGTGGCAAGGGAATAAGGATTTGCTGCGTGTGTCTTGCCAGGGACGGCACTTTCCATGTTTCCTCCTCAGTGGTGTCTTACGCCTCGGCAGCGATGTCGGGGCGTCTTGTTTTTCATCGTCTGTCGTCGTTAGGTGACCCGGACGCCTGCTTGCGGGCAGCGCCTCAGGGTTTCTGGCAGAAACGCCTGATCAGCGCGCGCAGAAGCTCCAGGGTGGGGGGGATGCGGGCGGCCTCCAGGTACTCGTCCGGCTGGTGGGCCTGCGCGATGTTGCCGGGGCCAAGAACGATGGTCTCCGCGCCCAGCCGGTTGAGGAAGGGTGCCTCGGTGCCGAAGCTCACGGCCTCGGCCGCATGTCCGGTCAACGCCTCTCCAGCCCGAACGATGGCCGAATCCGCCGGGGTTTCGGTGGGCGGGATGCCGGGGAAGAGCTCGGTCAGCTCCCACCCCAGCCCCTGTTGTTCCGCTACCGCCTTCACCCGTTGCGCTAGCTCACCGCGCAGCTCGCCCATGTCCAGCCCGGGCAGCACCCGCAGGTCGATGTGCAGCTCGCACTCCCCGCAGATCCGGTTGGGGTTGTCGCCGCCGTGGATGTGCCCGAGGTTGACGGTCGGATGGGGTACCGGGAAGGCGGGGTGCGTGAATCTCCCGGCGAGCCCGCGCCGCCAGGCGATGATCTCGCTCATCACCTCGTGCATGCCGTCCAGGGCGTTCGTCCCCAGGCTCGGGTCGCTTGCGTGGCCGGTGCGGCCGATGAGCCGAATCGCCATGCCCATCACCCCCTTGTGCGTGCGCACCGGCCTCAAGGACGTGGGCTCGCCGATCACGGCGTAGCGCCCCAGGGGTTTTGCGGCGTCCGCCAGCGCACGCGCGCCATTCATCGACGATTCCTCGTCGGCCGTGGCCAGGATCACCAGGGGGTGCTGGAGGTCCCTAGACTTGAGGCTTCGGGCGGCCTCGATCGCGAGGGCGAGGAAGGACTTCATGTCCGCGGTGCCGAGCCCGTACAGGCGGCCCGAGTCCTCCGTGAGGCGGAAGGGGTCGTGGCGCCAGCGCTCCGGGTCGCAGGGCACCGTGTCGGTGTGACCGGACAGCACCAGGCCTCCCGGACCGGCACCCAGGGTCGCGATCAGATTCGCCTTCGGCGGGTGCCCTGGCAGGGGCATGAGCTCGGTGCGGAAGCCGGCTGATTCTAGCCAGTCCGCCAGCAGGTCGATTACGGCTCGGTTGCCCTGGTCCATCGCCGGTGTGATGCTGCTCACCGACGGCGTGGCGATCAAGCCCTCCAGCATCGTCTGGAGGCGCGGGGCCTGTCTGCTCATGGTGACTCCAGGTGCGAACTGCCTGCGATGCAGACTATGCGCTCCCGTATGGGTCTGCCAGTGTAGACGCTCGATTGACCGGATGCGCCGGAGATGGCGGTTGCTCGCCGCCTCTGGGTTCGCTCACGTCGCGATTTCCGGACGCCTGCGGAGTCAGACCCGTGGAATCTGGTCCTGGCGTGGCGCGACATCCCCCGTTCCGCGTCGGAACGACATCGCCCGCCTCGAAGTCCGCACACGAAGGGTAGGAGTGGAGCGGGAACACGTCGCTCATCCAGGAGGCCGTTCTGCCCGAAGCAACCGATGAAGACCCGCTTCTCCTCGTGAACGAGCGTCATGAGGTGGCGCGGGGGGGAAGGGCCATGGCGCCAGGCCGAGTTGGGTGACGAAACGCTCGCTGGGCGCTTCGACCGCGGCCCGCAAAAGGGATCAGATGCGGGATCAGCCCTGCGACCCCTGCTCGTTCTCCAGCGCCTTCTCGGTTATGCCGTGATAGAGGCTCAGTGCGCGGGCGTAGAGGTCCTGTAGGTCGGGCCGCTCGTCGACGAACCGCTTCATTTCCTCGGCGTCCTGCAGGACTTCCTCCAGGAACTCGAGATCGAAGTCGTTGAGCTTCTCACCGCGATCGACCTTCTCCTTGATGTCCAGCGCCCGCGGTAGCCTGATTTTCTCGAATCGCTCGAGGACGGCGACAATCACGCCCTCGACTCGGGAAACTTCGTTCATGAACAATCCTCCCAGGGGGTTACGGCCGTCTTCGCGACGGCGCTCTCGCACTCAGACTAGCATGGGGCGGAATGCCCGGCCTCAGGCGCAACGCAGCCGCGTCATCTTCACCAGCAGGATCGCGGTCAGCGGCAGCACCAGTGTCAGGATCGTGACCGAGATCATCAGCCAGCCGAGCTCCGAGTAGTCCGCCGGCAACGTGATCTCGCCCGTCGTCCGGTCCTCGACCTCCCGGGTGACGGTAAAGATCTGGTTCATATACTTGGTGCCGAGCTGGCTCAGGGACAGGGCGAGGTTGGTGAAGGAGGCCATCACGGCGAAAAAGGTCGCCTTCAGGTTGGCGGGGGCGGAGTTGGCGATCCAGGCCAGCATGGGGATCATAGCGATCTGCCCCAGGGGTGACTCGATGGCCGTGTCCACCAGGGCGATGAAGCGGGCATCCACCACGCCCCCGGTGTGAGCCGCCGTCCACTCGTGCAGCCCGTAGTACATGCCGACGATGGGCAGTGCGAGGACGGTGCTGACCAGGGTGAGGAAGCCGACGATGTAGGCGATGGACTTCTCGGCCATGAAACGGCGGAAGATGAACATGCCGAACAGCGTGAGCCCGCTGCTGATGAGGGAGAGCACCGACAGGAACTGCTGGTCGAAGCCGAGCTCGTCGATGAACCACCAGGTCTGTCCCGCGCCGGCGTTGGGCATGGCGCGGTAAACGAAGATGATGATGGCCGTGCCGAGCAGCACGCGGCGCGCTTCCGGCTCGAGCTCCCGCATCAGGCGGGCGATCAGGAAGACGAGGATCGCCATGGAGCCGGTGAAGATGATCTCCTGATTGAACGGCACTTCTCCCAGGCCCATGGAGAGGGTGAAGACCACGAACACCAGGCTGCCGCCGAGGATCCACCAGTTGGGCTCGGTCGGCTCCGTGTGGCCGTGGACCATCTCCTCGGCGGTCAGGGCGTCGAAGCCGTGGTCGCGCAGGCGCCTGAGCTCGCGGCGCTTGAGCACGCCGCCGAGCACCACGCCGGTTATCGAGACGACGGGAATCAGAAGCGCCAACTCATAGATGCGGACGTAAATCGCCGCCTTCTCGGCCTCGGGCATGGACTCCACGCCCTGGAAGAGCAACACATTGAGTAAGGCCACGAACACGCTGCCGCCGATGATGGCGACCCGTCCCAGCGTCTGCATGGTGGTGTGCATCAGGCGCCGGGTGCCCGCGGGGAAGGGACGGCCCTCCCGGTCCACGGCGGGGACCGCCTCGACGGTCATGGCGTCGGCCACCACGTCCTGCACCACGTAGCCGGTGGGGGCGAGCAGGGCGCTCAGCACGTACCAGGCCTCCACCGGCATGATCGCGCTCATGGCCTCCGGTTGGGCGAGCAGGCCAACCATGATCGTCAGGCTGACCGCGATCAGCGCCGCGCCGACGTAGACCAGCCCCGATTTGTAGCGCCAGATCAGGTCCACCAGATGACCGAGGGGCATCTTCAGCGCCCAGGGGATGCCGGCCCAGAATCCCAGCGCCGCCAGGAACTCGGCCGACAGCCCGAGGTAGTCCTTGACGAAGAAGGTGCCGACGATGCTGGTCAGGCCGGAGACGCCTGCCGCCACGTACACCATCAGCGGGGGCAGATAGGACAGCCGGAATTCCCTCCCCAACTCCAGGATGGTGCGGTCGAACCAGTGGTAGGCGCGGCGAAACATGGCGCGGGAGCATACGGGCGCCCACGGGGTTTGGCAAACCGCCGCGTTCGCTCATCCGTGCGGCTGGCTTGGCCGATCCCGGGGTCGTGCTATATTCCCGCGCGGCGCTGTGGTATGCAGTGCGGGCGGTTCACCCGCCCACGTCTACTGGTCTCCTAACTCAGAGAAATGCGGATGCCATTGATCTCGTATTCATTCGCCCAACGCCCTGTTTGGCGGCAGTTGTTGGGCCTCCTGTTGGGCCTCGGTATCCTGGTTGTGGCGCGCGCCGAAACGGTGATCTTCGGCACCGCGCCGGTGAGTGTGCAAACGGATTGGGGTCTGCTCGACGCGACCAGACTGCACCTGCGCTCCGCGGCGGTGCTGGTTGTGGATGACCAGGGGCGCGTCGTCTACGAAAAGCAAGCCAGGCAAGTCAAGCCGATCGCCTCGATTACGAAGCTGATGACGGCCATGGTGGTGCTCGACGCCGGGTTGCCGATGGACGAGCCGATCACGATCCTGGACGCCGATCGCGACCGGCTGCGCAACAGCCGCTCCCGCCTGCGCACCGGTAAAGCCACGCTGACGCGGGCAGAGATGCTGGCGGTGGCCCTCATGTCCTCCGACAACCGGGCCGCGTCGGCCCTCGGTCGAACCTCATTGCCAGGGGGCACGCGGGCCTTCCTGCAGGCCATGAACCGCAAGGCTCAGACGCTCGGCATGCTCGACTCCCATTTCGCCGACGCCAGTGGCCTCGCCGCCGCCAACCGCTCCACGGCGGAAGACCTTGGCAAGATGGTGCGGGCGGCCGTCCGTTATCCCTTCATTCGGCAGGCGACGACGCGGGAGAGGATGGAGGTCAACCCCTACGGCAACGGCTTCACGCTGGAGTACCGCAACACGAACCCGCTGGTACGCAACGCCAGCCCCGACTGGCGGATACAGCTGAGCAAGACCGGCTACATCAACGAGGCCGGGCGCTGCCTGGTCATGCAGGCCGATATCGCGGGGCGCTCCTTTTCCATCGTGCTGCTGGACTCATCCGGCAAGCTCACGCCCGTCGGCGACTCCAACCGTCTGCGCAAGTGGCTGGAATCGGAGCTCGGCAAGGAGCGCCACAGTCGTACCAGCGGGGCCGGAGGCGCGGGCTAGCCGCAATCGCGAGAGGTTCCCCCCGGCGTCCGCGGCGGCTATAGCGCACGAGGCCCCCTGGGTTTGCTAATCTTCGTGGCAACACCCGGCGAAAATACGCTGTAGCTTTCGACGGCGGGAGCGAGTTCGGGTGTCCACCACCGAGGAGAAAAAATTGAGAACGATCAAAGATCTGTTGGATGAGAAGGGGCGTGAGATCTGGTCCATCAGTCCGGATTCTACCGTATATGACGCGATGAAGCTGATGGCCGATAAGGAGATCGGCTCACTCGCGGTTCTTGAGGACGGAAGGCTTGTGGGACTGATTTCGGAACGTGACTACGCCCGCAACGTGATTCTGAAGGGACGCTCGTCGAAGGACACGCCCGTCAGGGAGATCATGGACCAGCGGCCGGTGTGCGCCACCCCGGATGAGAGTGTGGAGGAGTCCATGGCCGTGATGACCGAAAAGCGTACCCGCCACCTTCCGGTCATCGAAGGTGACAGGCTGATCGGCATCATCTCGATTGGCGACCTGGTCAAGGCCATCATTTCCGATCAGGAATTCACCATCGAGCAGCTGGTGAACTACATCAGCGGATGAGCTCGGCGACCACCGAGCGATCGCCTGGTCCGGGTGGCAGCCGGGCTCAGTTGTAGAGAAGGAAGTCCGCTCGGGATTGGAACCAGGCTCCCTCGTCCGATCTCAGCCTGGACTCCAGATCCGCCGGCTCGGCCGCCGGATCGTCCACCCACTCGCGCAGAAGGGTCCCGCCGTTCAATAGGTCGATGGCCAGGCGCTCCGACTCGTATTCGTAGGGGAAATCGCGCCAGATTCCGTAGTCCGGGTGCTCGGCGCGTATCGCCTTGAGGAGCAGCGCGGCCATCCGATATGGCCGGAATTGGTCGTGCCGGTAGTGCTCGTTGTCGGTGTGGATCTGGATTCCGGAGCAGAGCCTCCCTGCGTGCTTGTGGAAAGTGGGCTCGAACCAGCACGGACGCAGGATGCAGCCTTGCAGCCAGTCCTCCCGCAAGGCGGTCATGTGCCGCAGTATGCGTTCGAAATCGATGTCGGGCGCGCCGATTACCTCCAGCGCGGTCGTCGTTCCGCGACCTTCCGAGAGGGTCGTCCCTTCGAACAGCACGGTGCCCGGGAAGCAGCGGGCCATGTTGAGGCTGGACGCGTTGGGGCTGGGATTCACCCAGGAGGCCCGGTGCAGGGGCCAGCCGTACCCGGGACCCTCGTCCGGACGATAGCCATCCATCGGCACCACGCGGAGGTCGAGGTCCAGTCCCTTCTCGCTGGCGATCCAATAGGCGAGCTCACCAAAGGTGAGGCCGTGGCGCATAACCAGGGGCGCGGCCCCGACGAAGCTCTCCCACCCAGGCTCGAGGATAGTGCCCTCCACCGGCCGTCCGGCGGGGTTGGGACGGTCGAGCACCCAAACCGATTTGCCGCTCGCGGCGCAGGCCTCCAGCACGTAGGCGAGGGTGGTGACGTAGGTGTAGATGCGGGTGCCGATGTCCTGTAGGTCCACCAGCAGCAGGTCGAAGCTGTCCAGCATCGCTGCGGTCGGATAGCGCACCGCTCCGTAGAGGCTGTAGACCGGGATGCCGTGGCGGGGGTCCAGGTAGTCCGCCGTTTCGATCATGTTGTCCTGCTTGTCTCCACGCATCCCGTGCTGGGGGCCGAAGGCGGAGGTGATCGTCAGCGCGGGATCAGCGATCAGCGCGTCCAGGCTGTGGCGGTAATTTCGCGTCATGGAGGCCGCGTGGCCGAGCAGGGCGAGCCTCCGGCCGTTGAGCTCCGCGCGGAGTCGCCGGCTGTCCAAGAGGACGTCGATGCCGTTTCTCAGGGCGCGTTCGGTCATGTGGGTTGGCGATTTCTCCAGCGAACGTGGACTGATCCAGGCTCTCTTGCCTGGGCGTGCGGAGTCTAACCCAATGTCCTTCGCCTGCGGGGACTGGGAGGCGGTGATCGCGGCCTGTTTAGGATCAGGATGCGGGGTGGTGCGGTCCCTTGCCCTGGACGACCGGCTGGAAGCGGGCGGGGGGAAGAGAATGGTCCGTGATTCGGTGTTCCTGCCGCCTATCTTTGACGGCAGCCGCTGACCTCCAGGTAGACCTTGTGGGATGCCTGATCCGCTTTGCGCCAGTAGGCAAGCTGAACGCCAACCCCCCGCTTGCTCTCGCGGTGGACGACGACGCCCCGCAGCCGATGCTCCCGCCCCTCCGCCTGAAACCGAAGATCGAGGATGCCGTTGAGGCGATTGGGTGCCCTTGCCTTGAGGAACACGCCCTCTTGACTGGCGTTCGAGCTCCAGTACCGGCCCATGCGCCGCGTCAGGTCGTACACCTCGAAGGGTATGCTGACAGGGACTCGTGTGCTGCGACGAAGGTTATTGTTCATGGATTTCCCCTGGCGTCGAAGTCTGCGGGAGTCTTCTCTCGGGCTCCGGCCCAGCACCGGGGTGCGGCTGGCGAAATGCGACCCCCTTAACAAGAGACTAGTAAGACGCGGCGGAAACGTCTGTAGGAGAAAGCCTCGGAGTTTGTAAGGGATCGCGGCGCTTGATCCCCGGCTTCAGTCGCCGAATGCGGTTCCGGGCCTGGAGTGCAAACGGTCCAGCGCGGCCAAACCAAGGTGACCTTTGGCCCTGATCGCCCCGCCTCAGAAGCGCAGGACCACGCGCAGCCCCGGGTCGTTCGTCTCGAGCCCGATGCTCGCGCCGTGGAGATCCGCAACCGCCCGCACCAGGCTCAGGCCCAGACCGCTGCCGGGGGTGGCGCGGCTGTCGTCCGCGCGGAAGAAGCGCTGGAAGACCTTCTCCCGAGCTCTGGCGGGATGCCCGGGCCGGTGTCCGCCACCACTACCTCCGGGGCGCAGTCGCCCGGAGTCGCCGCGAGGACGACCTGGCCTCCCTCCGGGGTGTACTTGATCGCGTTGTCGACCAGGTTCGTCAGGGCCTGGAACAGCAAGTCCCGATCTCCCCGGACCGAGATTGCCCCTTCTGCCTTCACGGTCAGCTGCTGGCCCTTGTCCGCCGCCAGCGGCTCGTAGAGCTCGCCGACGTCGCGCACCAGACCGGCAAGGTCGAACGTCGCGAAGGCGCTGCGCCGGCTGCCCGACTCGATGCGGGCGATGCGCAGCAGGGCGTTGAAGGTGGCAAGCAGCTCCTCGGCGTCCTCGACGGCCTGGTCGACCGCCTCCCTCGCCTGCCGCGGGTCAGCGGCTTGTGCGAGCTCCAGGCGGGTGCGCAGCCGGGTCAGCGGGGTCCGCAGATCGTGGGCGATGTTGTCCGAGACCTGACGCACGGCCTGCCATCAGGCCCTCGATGCGTTCCAGCATGCGGTTGAGGTTGGCCGCCAGCTGGTCGAAGTCGTCGCCGCTGCCATTGGTTGGCACCCGCTGGGACAGGTCGCCCTCCATGATTTCCCGGCCGGTCTGGGTAATGGCCTCGATGCGGCGTGCGACTCGGCTGCTGACTAGCAAGCCCGCACCGAGGGCGAGGGCGATGGTGATGGCGAGCCCCGAGGCCAAGGCGTTCAGAATCAGCCTGCGTATCGACTCCAGCTCCCGCACGTCGCGCCCCACCAGCAGGTGCAGCCCGCCGCGCAGGAGGAAGGTGCGGGCCCGGGCCTCGTGCTGCTCGGACTTGTCGCGCCCCCAGTCCAGCAGCCCGAAGCGCATCCAGCCGTCGTCGGTCGTCGGTGCCTCGGGCCAGCGGCTGAGATTGCCGACGACGGGGTCGAAGTCGTCATCCGCGAGCAGATAGACCGCGGCGCCGTCCGGGTCCCGCGCTACCCGCTCGGCGATCACAGTGGTCAGCCCGGCGAGGCCGCGGCGCCGGTACTGCTCCGCAAGACCCCGGATCTCCGCCTCGATGGTCTCGTCGGTCTGGCGGTCCATGTAGCCGGCGGTGGCCCAGTAGATGAAGCCGAGCAGGACCACCACGGAGCCCAGTGACAAGGCCGTGTAGAGCAGGGCGAGACGAAAGGTGTAGCTGCGCAGCAGCTTAGTCGCGATCACACAGCATGTATCCGGCGCCGCGTACCGTGTGCAGCAGGGGCTGCTCGAAGTCCCGGTCGATCTTGGCGCGCAGGCGGCTGACGTGGACGTCGATGACGTTGGTCTGGGGATCGAAGTGGTAGTCCCACACGTTCTCCAACAGCATGGTGCGGGTGACGACCTGTCCGGCGTGGCGCATCAGGTACTCGAGCAGCCGAAACTCCCGGGGCTGAAGCTGGATCTCCGTGCCGGCACGGGTGACGGTGCGGGCCAGCAGGTCCATCTCCAGGTCGGCGACTTCCAGCCGGGTCTCTGGCGTCTCCCCGCCGCCGCGCCGGAGCAGGGCCTCGAGGCGGGCGTGGAGCTCTGCGAAGGCGAAGGGCTTGACCAGGTAGTCGTCTCCTCCAGCGCGCAGGCCCTCGACCCGGTCGTCCACCTCGCCCAGGGCGCTGAGGATCAGCACCGGGGTGCGATTGCCGGAGGCGCGCAGGGTGCGCACGATGGCGAGCCCGTCCAGCTTCGGCAGCATGCGGTCGATGACCAGCACGTCATAGTCGGTGCCCGCGGCCATGAACAACCCCTCCCTCCCGTCGCCGGCGTGATCGACGACCGCCCCCGACTCACGCAGGGCCTTGCCGAGGTAGCCGACCACCTGGCGGTCATCTTCGATAAGGAGCACGCGCATGGTTCGCGGGGTTGGAGCGGGACAAGTCTGCAGATGCGATGCGGTAGTTGAACCACAAAGGCGCGGGGGACGCAAAGGGAAACCGGATCCCCATGCGCCCCCCACTGTCGCGGCGTCTCTTATCGGTCAGGCGGCCGGCTTCACGGCCACGAAGCGCGCCTCTCCGTCCTGCTCGATACGCAGCAGCACCGCTTGGTTGCCCTTTCCGACTGCCTCGCGCACCCGGCTCGCCACCTGATCCGGGGATGTCACCTCGCTCTGGCCGACCATGGTGATCAGGCTCCCGGGCTCGATGCCTGCCTTCGCCGCGGCGCTGTTTTTCTCGACCCCGGCGACGAGGACGCCCCGCGCGTCGCTAGCCAGCTTCTGGGACTCGCGCGCCTCCGGCGTGAGCGGGGCGAGGTAGAGACCGAGGCGGGGCTCGGCCTTATCCGTCTGCGGCAGCGTCGATGCAGCCACCGGCTGCTCCCCCGGCATCTCGCCCACGACCAGATCAATCGAAGCCTCGCCGCCATCTCGTTGCAGCGAGATCTGGACCTTGGTTCCCGCCGCGATGTCGGCGACCATGCGCGGCAGGTCCTTGACCTTGTCGACTGGCTTGCCGTCGACGGCCAGGATCAGATCGCCGGTCCGCAGGCCCGCCTTAGCGGCCGGTCCGTCCGGCATCACCTCCGCGACCAGCGCTCCCTGCTGGTCCTCGCGGCCGAGGGCAGCGGCGATCTCCTCCGTCACCCCCTGGATCTGAACCCCCAGCCAGCCGCGCTCCACCCGACCGTTGGCCTTGAGCGCGGAGATCACGGTCTCGGCGCTCGATGCGGGGATGGCGAAGCCGATGCCCACGTTGCCGCCGCTCGGGGAATAGATGGCCGTGTTGATCCCGATCACGCGCCCGGAGGCATCGAACAGGGGGCCCCCCGAATTGCCGCGGTTGATTGGCGCGTCGATCTGCAGATAGTCGTCATAGGGGCCCGACGCGATGTCCCGGCCCCGCGCGGAGATGATCCCGGCGCTCACCGAGCCCCCGAGGCCGAACGGGTTTCCCACCGCGAGCACCCAGTCGCCGACCCGCGCCTGCTCCGAGCTGCCGAGCTCGACGAAGGGCAGCGCCTTCCCGGCGTCGATCTTCAGCAGGGCCAGGTCGGTCTTGGCGTCGCGTCCGACCACGCGCGCCTGGTAGCGGGTGCCGTCGTTCAGGATCACCTCGATCTTGGTCCCTTGCTCGACGACGTGATGGTTGGTGACGACGTGTCCGTCAGTGTCGATGATGAACCCAGACCCCTGACTCTGCCGCGGAATATCCAGTCCCGGCGGGAAGTGTCCGCCGTGTGGATTGAAGCGGCGGAAAAGCTCACCGAGGGGGCTGCCTTCCGGTAGATCGGGCATCGCGATCTGTGCGCTGGCGTCATCGCCCTCCTCCTGCGTCACCGCAACGTTGACGACGGCGGGGGTCACGCGCTCGGCGATCTCCGCGAAGCTTGGGGGCCCCGCGAAACTGGTGGCCCCCGCCGGTGCGGCTGCGGGCAAGTTCGCCATGGCCTGTCCGGGGATGCCCACGTGGGCCGCGGCCAGGGCGAGTAGCACCGCGCCGGCGATGGCGCTGGGCACGAATAGTACCCGGCGTGTCAGGGGAATTCGGCCGCAAGCGGCGGCTTTAGTGTCGAGGTCTGGGTTGCTCATGGTCTCGCTCCTTACAGTTTGCATGTGGGCCGACGTACCGGTGGCGATCCACGCCCCGGTCTGGTCACGTGCCAAGTTATAGAGGCTCTGGGGTTACGCAGGTCTTTCCCCTGGATTACCAAAAGTTAAGGATTCGCCCGGTGGTGTGCCCGGGGCGGTGCGGGAGAGATCTGATAGGATGGAACGTCGAGGTTCGGTATTGGGCGAGTAAAGCGAGGAAACCCCGTGAGTGCGCTGCGCAGTGTTGTCGGTGCCCTGTTGGGCCTGTCTTTAGTCAGCGCGGCATTCGCGGCCGCGCCGGCGAAGACCGACGAAGCCGGTTACGTCGGCAGCGGGATCTGCGCTGAGTGTCATCAAGCCGAGCACGCGGCCTGGCGTGGCTCGCACCACGATTTGGCCATGGCGGAGGCCAGCGAGGAAACGGTGCTGGGCGATTTCGCCGATGCGCGGTTCACGGCCCACGGCGTCACCTCCACCTTCTTCCGCCGCGACGGCGGCTGGTACGTGCGCACCGACGGGCCTGACGGCGAGCTGCGCGACTATCGCGTCGCCTATTCCTTCGGCTGGTATCCGCTGCAGCAGTACCTGGTGGAGTTCCCTCGCGGGCGCCTGCAGAGCCTCGGCTTGGCATGGGACAGCCGCCCGCGGGAGCAGGGCGGGCAGCGCTGGTTCCACCTCTACCCGGACGTACAGCACATGGGCCCCGACCATCCCTTGCACTGGACCGGCCGCGAGCAGAACTGGAACTACCAGTGCGCCGAGTGCCACTCCACGGAGCTGAGGAAGGGTTACGAACTGGAGACGGACACCTTCTCCACCACCTGGGCCGAGATAAACGTCGCCTGCGAGGCCTGCCACGGGCGCGGCGCGGCGCACGTGGAACAGGCGAGGGCGGTGGCGGCGGGCGATGCCTCCGCCTGGAGCGCGAACAAGGGGCTGGTGGTCGACCTCGCCGATCGCGATGGCGGCACCTGGGCCATCGACCCGACGTCGGGCGTGCCGGCGCGTTCGGTTCCCCGTTCCGATCGCACCGAGCTGGAGCTCTGCGCCCGCTGTCATTCCCGCCGCGGTCAGATCCACGACCAGTACGAGTACGGCGCCCCCCTCGGCAACACCCACCGGCTGTCCCTGCTCGACGAGCACCTGTATCACCCTGACGGCCAGATCCTGGACGAGGTCTACGTGTACGGCTCCTTCCTCCAGAGCAAGATGCACCGCGCCGGGGTCACCTGCACCGATTGCCACGACCCCCACAGTCTGCGGCTCAAGCTGGAGGGTGACCTGGTGTGCGCCCAATGCCATGCCGTCGAGCGCTATGCCGCCGAGGCCCACCATCATCACCAGCCGGGAACGCCAGGGGCCTCCTGCGTCGGTTGCCACATGCCGCAGCGCCTCTACATGGTGAACGACGAGCGGGCCGATCACAGCATGCGCGTCCCCCGTCCGGATCTGTCGCTCAAGATCGGCACCCCCAACGCCTGCAGTGGTTGCCACGGCGATCAGCCGCTGCAATGGGCCGCCGATGCCGTGAAGCAGTGGTACGGGGACCGCGAGAGCGACGAGCAGCACTATGGGGAGGCACTGCAGGCGGGGCGGGTCCAGTTGCCCGATGCGGGCAAGCTGCTCATGGACCTCGCGGTCGATCCCATGCGGCCCGGCATCGCGCGCGCCACGGCGTTGGAGCTGCTGCGCGGCTATCCGGAACCCTCGCACGTGCTGGCCCTGCCGAAGCTGCTCGCGGACGAGGACCCCCTGGTGCGGGAGACGGCGGTCCGTTATCTGGAGACGACCGACCCCTCGACCCTGTTCCGGCTCGGCATGCCCCTGCTCGATGATCCGGTGCGGGCGGTGCGTCTGGAGGCCGCTCGTACGCTGGCGCCCCTGGTAAGGCAGCAGCCGCCCGAGGCGGTGCGCGCCCGGCTGGACGCGGCCCTGGAGGCATACGACGCGGCACAGCTGGTTAACGCGGAGCGCCCGGAGTCCCATCTCAACATCGGGCTGGTGAAGATGGCGCAGGGGAAAGCGGCCGCTGCGCAGAAGGCCTACCGCACCGCCCTGCGCCTCGACCCCGGTTTCGTCCCGGCATACGTCAATCTGGCGGATCTCTATCGCGCCCTGGGCTCCGACGCGGAGGGAGAGGAGACCCTGCGGGCGGGGCTCGCGGTGGCCCCGGACAGCGCGGATCTCCACCACGCCCTTGGGCTGCTCGCGATCCGTGCAAAGCGGCTCGACGAGGCCGTGACAGCGCTTCGCCGGGCGGACGAGCTGGCACCGGAGAATCCCCGTTACGCCTACGTTCACGCCTTGGTACTGAACGAGACCGGGGATGCCGAGGCGGCGCTGCGGGTGCTCGCCGATGCGCATCGCCGTCATCCGGCCGATGTCGACCTCCTGGTCACCCTAATCACCATCAACCGGGACACGGGCAACCGGGCGGATGCCCTAGACTACGCGCGGACACTGAGCCGCCTCATGCCTGGCGACCCGGAGGTCGCCGCGCTGCTGCGCCAGCTCTCACCCGCGCCCTAGCCGCCCGGTGAGGGGTGGTGTCCGGGCAGGTCCGTTGCTACTTCCGCCGAACACAAGGACTAAGCGCCATGCCAGATCTCGCATTCGAGACAGCTTGCCAGGAACTCGCGGAAATTTGCCGGCGACTTCGACGGGTGGCGAGGGTGAGTCTTAAATGGACGGCAGGCGTTCCGGCCCTGGCCCGTCCCCGCCTGCTTCTCCCCGTGGTCACCCTCTCGCTATCCGTGGTTGCCTGCCAGTCAGACCGCCCCAAGAGGACGTTTTGCAAGCTGCAGGCGGGGATGACCGTCGCGGAGCTGATGGCATGCGGCTGCAGGATGACGAGCTCCGGAGGCGCCTCGGTGGTCGGCCGTGGTGGGGCGCAGCGGGCCGTCACGGTCTCGAATCTCGCCTGTCCCATCGGCGAGGCGGGCGTGGCGGTCGTGTCCGTGGTCGATGGCGTCGCCCAGGGGGTTTCCTACTAGACACTGACGATTGGCCATCCTGGCCAAAGTCAGCACGCCACCCGAGAGGCGCGGTTCGTGGGTGGCTTCATTTTCAAATGCCTACGCGCTCGAAAATGGCGTCACATCCATGTGTCGCGGGAAACGTTGAATTCATCGGCGCTAGATAATATCGCTCGCTCTTTGACCGAATTCGGTGGATTTGTTCATGCGGTTCGTCTCCAAGCCCCGTCCCCTCTCGACCTTCATTCTGCTGCTGGTGTTCCTCGCCGTCGGTGTCGTCGTCGAGCCCGCTGTCGCGGCTGGTTTCGGACGGCCCAGGATTGGCCTCGCCCTCAGCGGAGGTGGCGCACGCGGCGGCGCCCACGTCGGGGTGCTCGAGGTCATCGAGCGCCTACGCGTTCCGATCGACTATGTCGCGGGCACCTCCATGGGGGCCGTCGTGGGAGGGCTCTACGCCTCCGGGATGAGTCCGCGGAAGATCGAGGAAGCCATCGAGGGCATCGACTGGGACGACATCTTCAGGGACGAGCCGGCGCGGGAGGATCGGCGTTTCCGTCGCAAGCAGGATGATCGGCTGTTTCTGGTCAAGCAGCGCCCCGGGGTCAAGGAGCGTGAGCGCGAGGTCAATCTCGTGCCGGCGCTGATCCAGGGGCAGAAGCTGGACCTGGCGCTGCGCAGGCTCACCTTGCCGGTCGCGGGCGTGAGCGATTTCGACCAGCTGCGCATTCCCTTCCGCGCCGTGGCCACGGACGTGGAGAGCGGCCAAGCCGTGGTTCTGGGCTCCGGCGACCTGGCGACGGCGATCCGCGCGAGCATGGCCATTCCCGCAGCGTTCGCGCCGGTCGAGATCGGCGACAAACTGCTCGTCGACGGCGGGATCGCGCTCAATCTTCCGGTCAGCGTGGTGCGCGAGATGGGAGCCGATATCGTGATCGCGGTGGACATCAGCGGGCCCCGGCGCGGTCGCGAGGACATCACCAATGCCCTGCAGATGCTCGACCAGATCGCCTCGCTGGTCACCTGGCGCAATACCGAGGAGCAACTGGCGACGCTGCGGAAAAGCGACGTACTGATTATCCCCGATCTGGGCGACGAGGTCCTCGCGGGGGACTTCGACAAGCTGATACGAGCGGTCGAGATTGGCGAGGCGGCCGCCGAGAACAAGCGAGCGGACCTCCGGCGGCTGTCGGAGTCCGAGAGCAGCTACGCGGCCTACCGGGAGAGGCATGCGCCGCCGCCATTCCGCACCCCCGTCATCGCCTATGTGCGGGTGGAGAACGACTCGGGGCTCAGTGACGAGATCATCACCAGCCGCCTCGACATCCGGCCCGGGGAGCCCCTGGATACGGAGAAGCTGGACGCGGAGATCGCCCGCGTCTACGACCAGGACAACTTCGAGCATGTGTCCTATCGGCTGGAGCAAGTGGACGGACGCACCGGGGTGGTGATCACCGCCAAGGAAAAGCGTTGGGGAACGAGCTCCATCCAGGGGGGATTGGAGCTCTCGTCGACGCTGGATGGCGAGTCCTTCTTCAACATCGGCGCGGCCTACACCATGCTGCCGGTCAACCGTCTGAACGGCGAGTGGCGCACCCTGCTCAAGCTGGGCGAGGAGCCAGCCGTCGTTACCGAGCTTTACCAGCCCCTGGACCCGCGGGAACGCTGGTACGTCAACGTCGGTGGCGGGTACTTGGCAAACAACGTCTTCCTCTACACGCCCGCTTCGCGCAAGAACCCGGAGGTCGAATACAACATCACGCGCTGGGGGCTGTTCGCGGAGGCGGGCCGAAACCTCGGGAACTGGGGCCGAGCCGGACTGACCTATCGGCGCTACAACGGTGACGCGGACGTCTGGGTAGGCGACCCGGATCTGCGGGGGTTCGAGTTCCGCCAGGGTGAGCTGGAGCTGGGCTGGAGTGGAGACACCCTGGACAATCTGGGCTTTCCGACCCGGGGCTGGAGCGGTTTCGCGTATGCCCTGGCGTCCCGTGACGCGTTGGGCGCGGACGACGAGTTCGAGCAGGGAGGCATCGGATTTCTCGGCGCCTGGACCCGGGGGCGCGACAGCTTCAGCCTCGGCGGGCGCTACCGGGGTACGTTGGACGACAATGCCCCGATCCAAAACCTCTTCCGCACCGGAGGTTTCCTCAACCTCTCCGGCCTGAATCAGAATGCGCTTTCTGGGCAGCACGAGGGCCTGCTGCGTTTCGCCTACCTGAGGAACCTGGGTACCAAATTGGTCAAGACCTACTTCGGCGCGTCCCTGGAGTGGGGTGGCACCTGGCAGGGCAGAGACGACATCGGCCTCAGTAACACGCTGGTCGCGGGTAGCCTGTTTCTAGGAGCCGACACCTTCCTCGGTCCGCTGTATGGGGCCTACGGACATGCCGAGGGCGGCGAGGATGCGATCTATCTGTTCCTCGGCAAGCCATGGCAGATACGGCGATAGCGTTCGATTCCAGGAAGACACTCTGATGCCGGCGAAAACCGAGGCGATTTGCAGTCACGAAGGGTCGTAAATGCCACTTGAGCTCGACTACTACGATCTTCGCAGTCACGAATGGATGCTGAAGGATTCGGTCCGCTGCGAGGCATTCCGCAAGGCCATCGCCGAGGCGGTGACTCCCGGTTGCTCGGTGCTGGACGTCGGGGCGGGCAGCGGCATCCTCAGCCTCTTCGCGGCGCAGGCGGGGGCGGGGGTCGTCTATGCCGTCGAGCGGACGGCCATCGCGGAACTCGCCCAGCGGGTCGTCGTCGAGAACGGCTTCGGAGACCGGGTCCAAGTGCTGCGCGAGGACATGGAGACCGTCCAACTCCCGCGGAAGGTAGACATCATCGTCTCCGAGTGGCTCGGCGGCTACGCCCTGGACGAGAACCTGATGCCGGTCGTCGCGCTGGCACGGGAGCGTTGGCTCAAACCCGAGGGCAGGGTGATTCCACAGGCCGTCATCTCCTATATCGCGCCGGCCTATGACAACCTTCTACAGCAGGACATCGATTTCTGGCGCAGCGAACCCTATGGCCTCGACCTCAGCGCGATCGGCGCGGCCAGGGCGTGCCATGCGGACAACGGCAGGCATGACCTGAAGCAAAGGCAGATTCTCTGCGCCCCGCAGGCGATGTGGGGGGTCGACAGCGGGACCTGCTCCGTCAACGACGCCAACCGTCCATTCGATGCCCGGCTGGAGTTCACGGCCGACCGGGACGGTCAGTTCAACACCCTCGCCGCCTGGTTCGACGCCGAGCTCAGTGACAACGTCCGCCTGAGCAACGGTCCCGGCGAGCCGGACACCCACTGGGGGCGTTCCATCTTCCCCGTCGGCCGGGTCGTCGATCTGGCCGAAGGGTCACGGCTGCGGGTCTACTTCGCCCATCGAGCCAGGGGGGAAGGGCGAATCCAGGGCCACCTGGGAGATCCAGGTCGACGGTTATCGTTTTCGATCGAGCGATGTTACGGCCTTGGTCAGGTAGGGTGTTGCCCTGCGTGACGGCGCGCTTTGTGACCAAATCGTGATGTTTGCGTGAATCCGTCGGGATCTCCGCCGACTGTAATTGGGTTGCGTACCAACCAGTCGGAGGAGACCCGCATGATGAAGACGACCATCAGCGCGACCTTGCTGTCGCTCTCGCTTGGACTGTCCGCGGCCGCATCGGCTTCAGGGCAGGCGGTCGACGTCGAGATCACCAATCTCGCCAATGCGACCTACTTTACGCCGCTGTTGATCGCGGTCCATCGCCCGCGGTTCCACCTGTTCCAGGTGGGTGTCCCGGCGTCCGAAAGTCTGCGCGCCATGGCCGAGGGCGGTGACGTCGGCGGCTTGATCGCGGAGGTAATTGCCGCCCGCGGCAGCTATGTCGAGAACCCGGCCGGGGGCGTGCTGGCGCCCGGCGCATCCACGTCGGCGGCAGTGGAGATGAGGGGAAACAACCGGCACCTGTCGGTAACCGCGATGCTGCTGCCCACCAACGACGGTTTCGTCGGCCTCGACGGAATGAGCATACCCCGGCGTCCGGGCGTCTATACCTACCACCTCAATGGCTACGACGCGGGCACCGAGGCCAACGACGAGCTGATCACTGGTGGCGGCGACCCGGGGGTGCCCGGGATTCCGGCTGATCCCGGTGGCAGCGCGGGAGCGAACGGCACCGGACTCGCCGGTCCGGACCACAATCCTGCCGTCCACGTGCATCGGGGCGTGGTGGGGGACCTGAACTCGGCGGGCGGACCCAGCGATCTCGACGCGGGCGTGCATCGCTGGCTGAACCCGGTGGCCAAGGTGACGGTGACCGTGCGTAGACCTGGCCGGTGATGAGAAAAAGGCGGTGAAAGTAATCCGCCGCGAGCCCGGTCTATCTGGCCGGGCTCGTTTCCCGGATTCGGTTCTAGCGCGCGATCGCCGTGAGAAAGAGTGGCTTGATTATCGAGGACAACGCGGACATCGCCCGGTTGGTGCGGATGCACCTGCAGGACATCGGATGCGACGCGGACATCGCGGCCAACGGGGAGGAAGGCGTGCGCCGTTTTCAGGGCACGCCCTACGATGTCGTCATCCTCGACATCATGCTGCCGGGGATGGACGGCCTGAGCGTCTGTCGGGCGCTGCGGTCCGCCCCCGGGTACGTCCCGATTCTCATGCTCACGGCCAAGTCCTCGGAGCTCGACCGGGTGCTCGGGCTCGAGATCGGGGCTGACGACTATCTGTCGAAGCCCTTCAGCATTCCGGAATTTCTGGCCCGCGTGAAGGCGCTCCTGCGGCGCACCGACGCGCTCAAGGAGCGTGCGGCGGGCGCGTCTGCCGACGAGACCCTACGCCGCGGCGAGCTGATCATCGAGGTCGGCAAACGGCGGGTTAACTTGAGCGGAAGCGAAATCACGCTGACCGCACGAGAGTTCGATCTGCTGCTGCATTTCGCGCGACACCCGGGCCGGGTGTTCACCCGCGCTCAACTGCTGGATCGAGTCTGGGGCTACAGCCACGAGGGCTACGAGCACACGGTCAACTCCCACATCAATCGCCTGCGTGCCAAGATCGAGTCCGATCCCGCGAAGCCGCGTTGCGTGCTGACAGTGTGGGGTGTCGGGTACAAGTTTGCGGACTCCGAGTCCTAGGGCGTGGGTCACACCCTATACACGCGGCTGTCGCTGGCGCTGACCGGGTTGCTCGTGTTGGTCGGCGTTCTGTTCGCCGTCTTGACTCTTTTCGCCACCCGTCACCATCTCCAGGAGGTGAATCAGCATCTCAACCGGGATCTCGCCCAGAACCTGGTGGCGGACCGCAACCTGGTGCGGCAAGGCACGCTCGACCAGGCCGCGTTACAGGAGACCTTCGCCGAGTACATGGTGATCAACCCCAGCATTGAGATCTACCTGCTCGATTCGTCCGGGGCGATCCTGGCCTACTCCGCCGACCCCGGGAAGGTGAGGCGGCGGGCCGTATCCCTGGAACCGGTCCGGCGCTTCTTGGGCGGGGACCGAGATTTCCCGCTGCTGGGTGACGATCCCCGCAGCCACGATCGCCGCAAGGCCTTCTCGGTAACCCCCGTTCCCTCCGCGGACGCGCCCGAGGGGTATCTGTACGTCATCCTGGCGGGCGAAGAGCTCGACAATCTGGATGCCCTGATCCAACAAAGCTATTTCCTGCGCCTGAGCGTTTGGACGCTCACCGTCAGTCTGGCGCTGGGCCTGCTCCTGGGGCTGTTGCTGTTCCGCCTTCTCACGCGCCGCATCGATCGCCTCGGTCGGACTATGGACGCATTTCGCGACAGCGACTTCACGACCCTGGTGGACTATGACGCGGGCAGCGATGCCTACCAGGGCGATGAGATCGACCGCCTCGGACGGACCTTCGCGGCCATGGCAGGGCGCATCACCGATCAGATTCAGGCACTGACCGAGAAGGACAGCGCGCGCCGGGAACTGGTGGCCCAGGTGTCCCACGACCTGCGCACGCCCTTGGCCTCCCTGCACGGATACCTGGAGACGCTTCGGATGAAGGCGGAAGTCCTAGATAGCGCAGAGCGGTCCGAGTATTTGGATATCGCCCTGCGCCACAGTATGCGGTTGCGCCGGCTGGTAGAGAACCTGTTCGAGCTGGCGACGCTGGACGCCAGGGACGTAAGCCCCTCCATGGAGCCCGTCTCGCTCGGGGAGCTGGCCCAGGACGTGGTACAGAAATACCGCCTCGCCGCCCAGGGCAAAGGCATCAACTTGGCGCTCGAGGGAGCCCGTGAGCTGCCCTTCGTGAAGGCAGACGTCGGACTCATCGAGCGCGTGCTGGAGAACCTGATCGACAATGCCATCGACCACACCGCGTCCCCCGGCGCCGTCCGCGTCAGCACCCGGGTGCGGGGCCACACCGTCACGGTCCAGGTCAGCGACACCGGCAGCGGCATCCCGCCGGACGACCTCCCAAGGATCTTCGACCGCTTTTTTCAGGCCCCAGGTCGCCGCAGGGAGGGGCAGCACGCGGGCTTGGGTCTTGCCATCGCCAAACGCATTCTGGAGCTGCACCACGGCAGCATCCAGGTCATGAGCCGATTGGGTGTCGGCACCACCTTCACGTTCTCTTTGCCGATCTGGCGGTAGGGCGGCTTACGCAACGGTGGACCGTGGCCCGGCGTCCTTGTTTCGCATCGCACCCGCAGGCCGATGCCGGTTCGCCTTCCAGATTACTGCCAATAGCTGAACGCGGATGGGTTTGAAATCGTCAGAACGATATCGTCCATATTGATGCTGCTTCCTCCTTGGATACCCAGGGTCATGCCGTCGCAGTCTCCGCCGAGTTTGATAACCCCGTTGGGGCCGCCCGAGAATGTGCCGCTGCATGAGCTCTCGAACGTTGATCCATTCAGTGACGAAATGGATTTGCTTTTCATCGTGGCCCCGCCGTATCCGGGTACTTGACTGCCGACATTCCAGAACGACAGTGACATGGTCGTTGTCACGTTGTTCGCAATTCCCTCGGCGCTGTAGTCTTCATCAATTGAGCCGGATGCCGTGATCCTGACAGGCGGGATGTCTGATGAGGCGTTGCTTAGTGGCGGTGCCTCCCCTGGCTGCTCGTCTTCCTCGTCGACCTTTGCCGCGCCGGAGCCAGTAAGCTCCTCCCTGAGCGCGTTCCACGCTTCATCATCGTTCTGTTTCAGGGCTTCCCGGCGCTCCTCGGCAGTCATGTTGCCATAGTCCTTCTTCTTTTCGGGATCGTCCGTTGGCTCTTGCTTGCTCTCTCTTATCTTCTCTTCCAGCCTTTTTCTGGCCTGCTCGGCCTCCTGCTGCCGTTTTTCTTCGCTTTCTTGCCTCGATTTCTCCGCAGCGTCCGCTTCCTGGAATTCTTTCTCTTGTCTGGCTTTCTCTCTTTGTCGATGCTCCTGTATCTTTCTCTCCTCCGCCTCGTATTTGTCTACCTCCTTTTTCCAGCCGTTTACGTGGCTCGACACTTCCCGGTCAAGCTTTTCGATGTCGGGTATATGAGAATAGTCGATCTCGTCGAACCAGGTAATGAAAGGGCTGGTGACGGCATCGCCCACCTTCGTGGCATCCGCCAGATTCTTGTAGAGATCCGACTCCATGATGAAGCCGGTAATGATGCGGTCGCGGTATCTGGATGCCGCTTCGATATCGGCAGGCACCTTGTCCCATTTGGCGGGATCCTCGGGCAGCTTCATCGAGTCCCTCACCGCGGCCATATCCGCGAGGGCCTTGAGTCGATACTCATACTGCTTGCCGTATATCTTTCCGTACTTTTCCGCTACCAGGTAGCCATAGTCATGGCGCATCGCGATTGCGTCGAGGGAATCTACCGGCGCTTTGAGGCCGGCCTGTCCTGGGTCTTCGCCGCCGCCCCAATAGCCTGGCCCATACCAGTTTCCATATCTGGTGATTGGTTCATTCTTGATCACTCCCGCGCAAAGAGATGCCCAGCCGCGCTCCGTGCCCTGCGTTTCCACCCCCATCATTCTCAGTGTCTGTTCGCATCGATCTCTGACGGATATTGCTCCGAATGCATGGTCTGTAATGAACAGGAGTCCGGCCGCTATTAGAGCAGGGGTCAGCTGACGAATTTTGTTCTTCATGTCATCGAGCCTGTCACGTTCAAATGAAGGGAAGCGGAAACCATGCCTTTCGTTACCCGTGCCGATATTTGCCAGGCCTGGCCGACCATCAGCAACACCTGAAAGAGGCGTCCCGGTCGCTGGCATGAGCCAAGGCCGCCAGGCCCCACGGCGCACGGCGCCTGCGAGTTTACAGTGATGCCTGGAACCGTTTCTGTGACGCAAGCACGGCCGGCGCCCGGCAGAACTTCTGCCGGCGCATGCGGGGCCAATATCAGCGCCGATTCCGGGCTCAGCCTGCCCTTCCCGCGCGAGCTCGCGCGCCGAGATTGGCAGTGGTACAAAGATGGGGCGTAAATCAAGTCGACGAAGATCCATCTTGGGCGTGAGAAGGGACCCGGGTTGACCAAGGTCAAGGTGCACGCGGCCCTTGCGATGTCACAAAGCCCGCGGGTCAGCCCCGAGCCTGCTATGTCCAGTCCCCTGCCAGCACTCGTCAATACCTTCGGTCAGGATCTCAAACGCCGCTACGGGCAGCGCGTCCACAAGCTGGCGATCAACGCGGGCCTCAGCTGCCCGAATCGCGATGGCAGCAAGGGACGCGGCGGCTGCAGCTTTTGCAACAACGCTTCGTTCAGCCCAAATGCGCGCCAGCGGCCGGACATCGCGGGCCAGATCGCCGCGGGTCGCCGGGTGCTCGCCCGGCGTACCGGGGCGCGGCGCTTCATCGCTTACTTCCAGGCGTACACCAATACCTATGCGGATGTCGTGACCTTGCAGGGGCTCTATGACGCCGCGCTGGCCGAGCACGACGTGGTCGGCCTCTCGGTCGGGACCCGGCCGGATTGCGTACCGGCGGCCGTCATAGATTTGCTGTGCCGCTACCGGGACCAGGGTCACGAGGTGTGGCTGGAGCTGGGGCTCCAGTCCGCCTTCGACCAGACGCTACAGCGGGTTAACCGCGGCCATGGTTTCGCCGAGTATCTGGATGCGGTGCGCGCGGCGAGGGGGCGCGGTCTGAAGGTCTGCACCCACCTGATCATGGGGCTGCCGGGGGAGGGCCCGCGGCATGCCCGGGCCAGCCTGGCGCGCGTCCTCGAACAGGGGGTGGACGGGCTCAAGCTGCACCCGCTGCACGTGGTCAGGGTTACGCGGCTGGCCAACACCTGGCGGCGCGGCGACTACCATCCGTGGCGCCTCGCGGACTACCTCGGGACGGCCGCCGACCTGGTGGAACGGACACCGCCCGAGATCGTTTTTCATCGGCTCACCGGTACGGCACCGGCAAACATCCTGCTCGCGCCGGACTGGTGCCGGTTCAAATGGCGGGTAATCGACGGCATCGCCGCCGAACTGCTGCGGCGTGGCACGCGGCAGGGCAGCGCACTGCAACCGCAACAACAGCAAAGGGTATCTGACTCATGGATCTCGTCTGCCCGGCCGGCAATCTCACCTCATTGAAAGCCGCGGTGGACGCGGGTGCGGACGCCGTTTATCTGGGCTTCCGCGACGCGACCAATGCGCGCAATTTCGAGGGGCTCAACTTCAGCGAACGAGACATGCGTGACGGTATCGGCTACGCGCATGCGCGCCATCGTCAGGTGTTCCTCGCCCTCAACACCTATCCCCAGCCGGGTGGATGGGATACCTGGCGGCAGGCGGTCGACCGAGCCGCCGCGTTCGGGGTCGATGCGCTGATCGCCGCGGACATCGGCGTGCTCGACTATGCCTCGTCCAGCCACCCAGATCTGCCACTCCACCTTTCGGTGCAGGGCTCGGCGACCAGCTACGAGGCGCTGCGTTTCTACCACGAGCAGTTCGGCATACGGCGTGCGGTGCTGCCGCGCGTGCTCTCGCTTGCCCAGGTCCGCCAGGTGGTGGCGCACAGCCCGGTGCAGATCGAGGTGTTCGGCTTCGGCAGCCTGTGCGTGATGGTCGAGGGGCGCTGCCTGCTGTCTTCCTACGCCGCCGGCAAATCGCCCAACACCCACGGCTGCTGTTCGCCGGCGGCATCGGTGCAGTGGCTGGAGACGCCGCGGGGGCTGGAGACGCGTCTCGGCGGCGTTCTGGTCGACCGTGTCGGACCGAACGAGCACGCCGGCTACCCGACCCTGTGCAAGGGGCGTTATCAGGTCGGCGGCCACACCTACTACGCCATCGAGGAGCCGACCAGCCTCAACACCCTCGACCTGCTGCCTGAACTGGCGGCGGCGGGGATTGCCGCGATCAAGCTGGAGGGCCGTCAGCGCAGCCCCGCCTACGTGCGCCAGGTGACCGGCGTATGGCGCGCCGCGATCGATGCCTGCCACCGTGACCCCGCGCACTATCGACCCCTGCCGGAGTGGCGGCAGGTACTGGGGCGCGTCAGCGAGGGTCAACAGACCACGCTGGGCGCCTATGCCAGGCCCTGGCAATAGCCACCATCCCCGCCAACAAGCGCGTCACATCGAACGGAGCCACCATGACAGCCGCCGCCCCGCGTCTCGCCCTCGGCCCCGTCCTGTACTACTGGCCAAGGGAAGACCTGCTGGCCTTCTACGAGTCGGTCGCACGGTCGCCGGTCGATATCGTCTACCTCGGCGAGACCGTGTGCGCCAAGCGCCGCGGTCTGGGCCTGGATGACTGGCTGGCCCTGGCCGCGCAGCTGGTGGCCGCGGGGAAGGAGGTGGTGCTATCCAGCCTCGCGCTGATCGAGGCCGAATCCGAGCTCAAGGCGCTGCGTCGACTGTGTGCCGAGGGCCGTTTTCTGGTCGAGGCCAATGACATGGCGGCCGTGCAGCTGCTCGCTGGCGGGGGGCCTTTCGTGGCGGGCCCGTTCGTCAACATCTATAACCACCGCACCCTGGCGGCCCTGGCGCGTCTGGGGCTGCGGCGCTGGGTGATGCCGGTGGAGCTGTCGCGCGATACCCTTGCCGCGATACAGGCGCAGCGTCCCGACGGCGTCGAGACCGAGCTGTTCGCCTTCGGCCGGCTGCCGCTGGCGCTGTCCGCGCGCTGTTTCACCGCGCGCGCCCACAAGCTGCCGAAGGACGATTGCCAGTACCGCTGTCTGGACTATCCGGACGGGATGCTGCTCTCGACCCAGGAGGATGAACGGTTTCTGACGCTCAACGGCATCCAGACCCAGTCGGCGCGGACCTACACGCTGCTCGCCGAGCTGGACGATATCAGCAGGCTGGGGGTGGATGTGCTGCGCATCAGTCCGCAGTCGCGGCATACGCCGCAGATCATCCAAGCCTTCGCCGATGTGCTGAACGCCCGCCGTGACTTCGCCGACGCACACGCGGAGTTGACCGGCTACATGCCGGCCGGTCCCTGTGATGGTTACTGGGCAGGACGGTCGGGAATGAGTTGGGGGGCCTGAGCGGCCGATGCCCCGCCGCATCGGCGGGCATACAGGTCGGTAAAGCGCTCCAGTGCCTGACGTGCGGGTCCGGGCAGTGGCGGCTCACCCAGGGCGTCGAGGAAATTTTTCAGGTGCAGACCGATCGCGGTGTCACCCTCGATACGCAGCCGGCGCTGAAAGAACAGGCTGTCGGCATCCTCGCGTTGCGTCACCAGCAATAGAAAGGTGTAGGCATCGCCGCTGAAGCGCACGTTCGCCAAGGCCCTGCCCGATGCCGCCGCAAATCCGCTCCTTATCCAGACGCAGGCGGTAGTGTAAACCCAGGTCGGTCACCTCGAGGCTGACCATCCGGCCACGCAGGAAATCCAGGTCCCCGTTTGCGAGGGCAGTCGCGAGCAGATGGTTCAATACCAGGGACAGCCCCCCGGCATGCAAGCGCTGGGGCAGCCACGTCAGTGGCCTGGTCAGGATGCTACAAAGGCTGGGACTTGCGAGCTGCATCGATCCACCCTTGATCCGGTTCGTTTGACAGAGGCAATCAGCCTCCTTGCCCTGCGTGGTTAACGGATGGGAGCCTCAACCGTTCCCGACAGGGCATGGTGGCGATGCTATGCGCGATGGAGGCCACGGACAAGCCTCAACGACACCTCGGTGACGAAGGCGATGATCCGCATGTCGGCGTCGCCGCGGACCTGGCAGACCACGACGCCAAGAGACGGCGGTCTGAAATCAGGCTTCCGAGACTGATGTGCGGCTGCGCTAGTAGCCGCTCCCTCCGGGTTCCGGGGAGCTACCCAGGTCGCCGGGCGGGTGCGACAGGTACTCGGCGATGCACTCGGTCATGTAGGACTGCATGTCCTCGGCAAGTATCTGTTGTTTGCCGGCCGCGTCTTCGCAGTAGAGTCGGGCTTCCTGCTCTGTTGGCGCGACGTCGGATGCCTTCTCGTCAGTGGCGAGCGAGATTGAGGACGAGATGAGAGCCGTGGCGGTCAGCACCAATCCGCTCGCGCGGAGAACGATCGTAGTCATTGGCGTAACCTCATCTGTTGGACGTTGCGGGACGGGGAGGGTTCGTGAGCTTGGGTGTTGCCGCGCAATCTGGCGCAGATGACCAGGTGAAAAGATCCGGGCGCCGACATCAGCTTTTTTCTGGCAGTCCGGACGCGTCCTCCTGGACCTGGTAGATCGCGGACGAGTCCAGCTCGCCCAGGCCACGGCCCATGAGCGCGTTGAGGTACTGCGTCACCTGGGCCGCGCCCGGGAGCGCGAGGCCGAGCGCATGGGCGGCCTCCATGACGATGCGCATGTCCTTCTGGTGCAGACGGGCCTTGAAGCCCGGCTCGTAGTTGCCGTCGATCATGCGCCGGCCGTGGACCTCGAGCACCTTGCTGTTGGCGAAGCCGCCGAGCAGGGCCTCACGCACCTTTGCCGGGTCGACGCCTGATGCCCGCGCCAGCAACATGGCCTCGCCCACGCCCGCGATGGTGTGCCCGATCACCACCTGGTTGCAGGATTTGCAGACCTGGCCCGCGCCGTTGCCGCCGACGTGGACGATGTTCTTGCCCATGACCTCGAACAGGGGCAGCGCGCGGGCGAATGCCGGGTCGCTGCCTCCCACCATGATGGACAGGGTGCCGTTGATCGCGCCCACGTCCCCGCCCGAGACCGGGGCGTCCAGCATATCGACGCCGTGCTCGCGCAGCCGCTCCGCGATCGCGCGGGTCGCGGCGGGAGAGACGGTGCTCATGTCCACCACCAGGCTGCCGGCACGGACGCCGTCGAGCACCCCGTTCTCGCCGAGGATCACCTGCTCTACGTCCGGCGTGTCGGCGACCATGGTGAAGATCACGTCCGCCTGCCGCGCCACCTCCGCCGGGCTGGCGCAGGTGATGGCGCCGGCGGCGGCCAGGGGCTCCATGGACTCTGCCCTGCGGGCGTTGACGAAGAGCTTGTGGCCCGCCTGCTTCAGGTTCAGCGCCATGGGACGGCCCATTATGCCGAGGCCGATGAAACCGATTGCATCTGCCATTGCGCGATCTCCTGTCATTGCTCCGGCCCCGGGTCCAGCAACTCCAGCCAGTGGACCACCGGCCTGTCGGCCGCGGCCTCGATGTGGAGCTGGCAGCCGATGTTGGCGGTGGCGATCAGCTCCGGCTGTCCCGATTGCAGCGCCGCGACCTTGTTGGCCTGCAGCTGCTTCGCCAGCACCGGCTGGGTGATGGAGTAGGTCCCGGCGGAGCCGCAGCAGAGGTGGGCGTCCGGGACCACGGTCAGCTCGAAGCCGAGGCGCGAAAGGATCGGCTCGACCAGGTTCTTGAGCTGCTGCCCGTGCTGCAGGCTGCAGGGCGCGTGGAAGGCGACCTTGCGGCCCTTGCCGGGGCTGCCCAGCGCGGTGAGGTCTTCCCCCGCCAGGACCTCGACCGGGTCGCGGGCGAGCGCCGTGACTCGCTTCGCCTTCTCCGCGTAGTCCGGGTCGTGGGCGAGAATCTCCGCGTATTCCTTGACCACCGCGCCGCAGCCGCTGGCGCTGACCAGGATCGCCTCGCAGCCGCTCTCGATCTCCGGCCACCAGGCGTCGATATTGCGCCGCATGGCGTTCAGCGCGTCCTCCTGCGCGCCCAGGTGGTAGGCGGCGGCGCCGCAGCAGCCCGCGCCGGGACTTCTCGCAGGTCGATGCCGAGCCGCGCGCAGGATCCGCGCCGCTGCCGCGTTGGTCAGCGGGGTCGCGACCGACTGCACGCAGCCCGCCAGCGCGATCATGCGCCGCCCGCCGGCGGGCTTCGGCCAGGCGCCGGCGGGACGCTTGCTCGGCACCTTGGCCTTGAGCGCGGCGGGCAGCAGCGGCTTGGCCAGGCTGCCCAGCTGGACCAGGGGGCCGAAAAGCGCTGGGATAGGGGACCACCTTGGCCAGGGCCTGCCGCAGCAGACGCTCTCCCAGCGGCCTGCGGACCTTCTGCTCGACCAGGCCGCGGCCGATGTCGGCCAGCCGGCCATAGCGCACGCCCGACGGGCAGGTGGTCTCGCACGAGCGGCAGCTGAGGCAGCGGTCCAGGTGCAGCTGGGTGATGCGGGTGGGCTCATGGCCCTCCAGCACCTGCTTGATCTGGTAGATGCGTCCCCGCGGGCCGTCCAGCTCGTCTCCCAGCAGCTGGTAGGTGGGACAGGTCGCGGTGCAGAAGCCGCAGTGCACGCAGGCGCGCAGGATCTCCTCCGCCTCGCGGCCTTCGGGCGTACGCAGGAACTCGGGCAGGATCTCGGTCTGCATGTCAGAGCGCTCGCGTACATCCGGCCCGGGTTGAGGATGCCCTTGGGATCGAAGGCCCGCTTGAGGTTCCGGTGCAGGGACATCAGGGCGTCCGGCAGGGGGTGGAAGACCTCGCCGGCACGGTCCCCGCCGCGGAACAGGCCGGCATGACCGCCCGCCCGGCTGGCCGCCGCGCGAATGGTCTCGGCGCTTGCGTCGCTGCGCAGCCAGCGCTGGGCGCCGCCCCACTCGATGAGCTGCTTGCCGGGCAGCTCCAGCGGCGGCGCGGACTGGGGAACCGACAGGCGCCACAGGGGCTACGTCGCCGGCGAAGAAGCCGTGGCCCTGCTCGCGGATCTTGTCGCGCCAGAAGCCTCGGCGTGCTTCCAGCGGCTCGCCGCCGATGTCCCGCGCCGCCTGGGCGACCGCCGTCTCGGCGCCGG
Organism: uncultured Gammaproteobacteria bacterium; assembly: GCA_963736235.1. Lineage (GTDB taxonomy): Bacteria > Pseudomonadota > Gammaproteobacteria > Chromatiales > Chromatiaceae > CAVORB01. The sequence goes on along the minus strand of CAVTOR010000031.1, from coordinate 868,186 downwards.
CGAGCCGCACGTACAGCCGCTCTCCGTCGAAGCAGGTCGCGGTGATCGGCAGCGGCTTGCCCGCCCAGCGGTTCATAGCTCGAGGGCTTGCCCCCTGCGTCCGTTCCTGGCCGACGGTGCGGCTGCTCGCGGGAGCGGGAGCACCTTGATGCTGACGTCCAGCAGCAGGCCCAGGGTGCCGAGCGCCCCGGTCATGCAGTCGCGAGACGTCGTAGCCGGCCACGTTCTTCATGACCTCGCCGCCGAAGCGCAGGACCTCGCCGCGGCCGTTGAGCACGCGGGTTCCCAGCACCAGGTCCCGCGCCGCGCCGAGATAGGGCCGTGCCGGCCCTGAAAGGCCGCAGGCGATGGTGCCGCCGATGGTGGCGCCCGGTCCGAAGTGGGGCGGCTCGAAGGGCAGATCTGGCCCTGCTCGGCGAGCGCCGCCTCGACCTCCTCCAGGGTGGTGCCGCAACGGGCGGTGACGTACCAGCTCCTTGGGTTGGTAGTTGACGATCCCGGCATGGGCGGTCACGTCCAGTGGTTTCCCGTGGCCGCGCGGCCGAGGAACGACTTGGAGCCGCTGCCCTGGATGCTCAGCGGTGTCCCGGCCTCCGCGGCGGACAGTACGCGCTCGCGGAGCTCGGTGGTCTTGTCGTCGTCTCACTGGAATGGTCAATCCTCGTTGCCGTGGTAGAGATCGCGGCTGCAGCACCGGGGGCATCTGCAGGTGGAAGCCCTGTCCGGACAGGTTCTCCATGACCTTGTTCAACGTCCTCGCGAGCCAGTTTTCTTCCCCGTGCAGCGCCAGCTCCATGACGAACACGGGTTGGCCGAAACGCGCCATGCAAGGGCCTGGGGACGGGTCGAACTCCGTCTCTCCTTGGCGAGGTAAAGGTACATCTCGTCCTTGACCGGGCTCTTGTAGATCCAGCAGATGGGGCTGCCGGTCATTGCGGCTCCTGCGCGGCTCAGATCTCGGTCCCGCGCCTGGTCAGTGGGCTGCGCCGGCGTGGTCATGCTTGTGGGATCCGGCAGCTGCCGGTACTCCGAGCAGCGCCGCGGCGTCGGGACGCCCTTGCCCGGGTTCAGCAGCCCCTTCGGGTCGAAGGCGCGTTTCACGGCGTTGAATTGGGCGAGCTCCGCCTTGTCGAACTGGACGCACATCTGGCGGATCTTCTCGATGCCGACGCCGTGCTCGCCGGTGATGGTGCCGCCGACCTCCACGCACAGCTCCAGGATCCTGCCGCCGAGCTCCTCGGTGCGCTCCAGCTCGCCGGGGTTGTTGGCATTGTAGAGGATCAGCGGATGCATGTTGCCGTCGCCGGCGTGGAAGACGTTGGCCACCGGCAGTCCGTATTCTTCGGACAGCTCAGCGGTGCGGCGCAGCACCTCCGGTAGCTTGCGCCGCGGGATGGTGCCGTCCATGCAGTAGTAGTCCGGCGAGATGCGGCCGACCGCCGGGAAGGCGGACTTGCGTCCCTGCCAGAAGCGCTGCGCGCTCCAGGTTGTCCTTGGCAGTGCGCACCTCGGTGGCGCCGCTCGCCAGCAGCAGCTCGCGCACCTTGGCGATGTGCTCCGAGACCTCCTGGTTGGTGCCGTCCACCTCGCACAGCAGGATGGCGGCGGCATCGGTCGGGATAGCCGGCGTGGACGAAGTCCTCCGCCGCCTGGATCGCCGGGCCGTCCATCATCTCCAGCCCGGCCGGGATGATGCCGGCGGCGATGATGTCGCCCACCGCGGTGCCCGCCTTCTCCACGTCGTCGTAGGCGGCCAGCACCACCTGCGCCCGCTCCGGGGTCGGGCAGCAGGCGCACCGTGACCTCGACCACGACGCCCAGCATGCCCTCGGAGCCGATCGCCAAGGCCAGCAGGTCGTAGCCGGGGGAGTCCAGGGTCTCGCCGCCGAGCTCGACCAGCTCGCCGTCCATGGTGACCAGCTTGAGCGCCAGCACGTTGTGCACCGTGAGCCCGTACTTGAGGCAGTGCACGCCGCCCGAGTTCTCCGCCACGTTGCCGCCGATGGTGCAGGCGATCTGGGAGGACGGGTCCGGGGCGTAGTAGAGCCCGTGCACGCCGGCGGCCTCGGAGATGGCCAGGTTGCGCACGCCGGGCTGGACCCGCGCGGTGCGGTTGACGGGGTCCATGGCCAGGATCCGGTTGAGGCGCGCCAGGCTGAGCACGATGCCGTTCGTCACCGGCAGCGCGCCGCCGGAGAGCCCGGTGCCGGCGCCGCGGGCCACCACCGGGATCTCGCGGTCGGCTGCACAGGCGCAGGATGCGCTGCACCTCCTCGACGGTGCGCGGCAGGGTCACCAAGAGCGGCAGCTGGCGGTAGGCGGACAGCCCGTCGCACTCGTAGGGGCGGACCTCCTCCTCGTGCTCCAGGATGCAGTCCGGCGTCAGGAATGACCTCAGCTCGGCGACCAGTCCAGCGCGGGCGGCGGAAAGCGCCGGGTCGTGGAAGTCGGTCGGTTCGGTGGCGTGCAGACTCATGGCGGGATCCGTGAGCGGCTTTCAGCACCGGAGAAGGAGCTCCGGCCCTCGTTGCCCAAAGATGCTGCTTGGCGCACAGAAACGCAACCCGGCATGACGTGCGAGCGGCGAACGCGTTCGGTACAATTCCGCCCGCACGCTTGCGGCAGAGTCCCGTCGGCTGAAGCCTTGACAGAGTAAAGAAAAAGCGCCTGGCCGTTGATTTCCACAAGTAGAGGACTTCCTACCCATGACCACCGATATCCGGTCCCACGGAGCGAACCCTCCTCCTGCCGATGCGCCAGGCGACCGCGCGGACCCGGGGCACCACGGGAAGCGGCCCTATCACACCCCCCGTCTGCAGGACCTTGGCGACCTGCGGGGCGTGACGTTGGGGGGGTCCAATGAGCAAGGAGACTCGGCCACTTCATTGCGCCGTTCTGCGTAATCCAACATCCCGCCGTTCCTGACGCATATCGCCCTAGTCGCAGGCTCAGAGGAATCCAAGGTTGAACGCCATTAAGACTCCCATTACCGAAATCCGTTCTCGTCGGACCAGCGTCTCGCGATCAGGCCCTGGCTCACGATACCTTACCCGTCGGTGCCTCTTGCCAGGGCTGGCCGGGGCCATCGCCCTCGCCGCCTCGGGCGCGAGCTGGGCCCAGTGCAGCGGCGATTTCTCCGAGGAGCTGACGCTGGACTGGAACAGCATTAGCCCGGCGTTGACCGCGGGCTCCAACTACTCGGGGAGTGCCGACCATCGCCGCCTCGCAGGGCGACGTCACGGTCGGAATCAGCATCACCAACACCGGGACCTGGAATGGCTCCGGAACGGGCGCCGGCGGTGGCCGGCCCGGGCTGGACGCCGGAAACCTGGCGCTCGGCGGCACCTTCGATCCCAGCAGCGAGCAGATCACCGTCGGGCTCACCTTCGAGAACGCCAACGGCGATCCCCTGCCCGTCGAGAACATCGAGCTCACGGCTTACGACATCGATCGCTATCTGATCTCCATTTTCGGATTTACCATCGTCAGCTATCAGGATCAGGCGACGATTTCCGCTGGTACCTGGACACCCGGGGCTGGCTGGACGGGAACCGGCGGCGGCACCTCGACGGTCACCGCCCCGGAGGCCAACACGGGCGCCTCGCCCTGCGACGGGCTGAGCACCAACAGCGCCTGCAGCGCGGCGGCGAGCACGGGAACGGGGTCTGCCGCAACCAGCTTCACGCTCACCTACCGGAACGCGCTGTCGAGTGCGACCAATCCATTCCAGGAGATCGCGCTCACCGACGTCACCTTCTGCGTGGATCCGGACATGGTGCCGGTGACCATCGCCAGCGTCGACCCGCGCCAGGAGGGCGGCGACCTGGTGGTCGGCTGGACCACCACCATGGAGCAGGCCAACGCCGGCTTCCACGTGCTCGGCGACCTGGGGGACGGCTGGGAGCGGCTCAACGCGGACCTGATCCCCTCGCAGGCGGTCGATGCCGACGCGCCGCTCTCGTACTCCGCGCGCTTCCCCGCCGTGACCACCGACCGCATTCTGATCGAGGACGTCGACATCCGCGGGCGGACCCAGCGCCACGGCCCGTTCGAGGTCGGCAGGCGGCACGGGGCCGACCCCGAGGTGCAACGGGTGGACCTGGCCGCCATTCGCGCCGCGAACGCGGCGCCGGCGGGGATCGCGCCCATGCTAGCGACGGCGTTTTCGCTGGAGACTGTCGGCCGGTGCCGGTGCCGGTGCGGACGCCGCGCGGCTGTCCGTGACCCGGCCCGGCATCCAGCGCGTCACCCACGCCGATCTGCTTGCTGCGGGCGTCGATCTGACCGGGAAGTCGGTGTCCGCGATCGGCATCGCCGACAACGGCCGCGCGGTGAGCCGCTACGTCGACGACGCGAACGGCAACGAGATCTTCGACGCGGGCGACGCCATCGAGTTCGTCGGCGAGGTCGAGCTGACCCTGTACAGCGACGCCAATCTGTACGTCCTGACCAGCGACGGCAGCAAGGTGGCCGACGCGCGCGAGCTCGCGCCGAGCGCCCGCGGGGATGTGGCGCGGACCTACACCGCCAGCTACCGCGCCTATCCGGACAACCGCTACAGCGCGAGCGCCCCGGTGGGGTCGATCCCGTGGTACGACGGTCTGGTCAGGGCCATCGGCAAGCCGAGTCAGCTCGCGCGTACCTTCGACCTGCCGGACCTCGATGCAGCGGCGGCGACCGGCGCCGCGCTCACCATCGACCTGTGGGGGCTCAGCGACCTGCCGGGCGCGGATGACCACCACGCGGTCGTGTCTCTGAACGGCGTCGAGATCGCCGATACCCGGTTCGACGGGCTGGTGCTCGACCGCATCGCCGTGGATCTGGACCCCGGCATCCTGCGGGCGGCGGGCAACGAGCTGGTCGTCTCCCTGCCCTTCGATATCACCCGGGCACGCGTTCGACTTCGTCGGCCTCGACGGCTTCGCGCTCTCCTATCCAGCCTTCGCCCTGGCGCGGGACGGCACCTGGACCGGCGAGCTGCCGGCGGGCGGGGCCGCCATGGCGGTCGACGGGTTCGCGGACTGCGCCGGGCTCCATCTCTGGGGGCAGCACGGCAACCGGCCCTACCGGCTGACCGGACTGGCGACCGAGCAGACCGCCACGGGCTGCCAGGTGACGCTGCCGTCGCGGCGCAACCTGGCCGTGCGCTACTGGCTGGCGGACATGGGCGCGGCTCACCAGCCGGCCATCGAGCCGGGGGTGCCGGAGCGGACGGCGCGGGCGAGCTGGCGCACTGAGTATCTGATCATCACCCATCCGCTGTTCGCCGATTCCCTGGGGGCGCTGGTGGCGCTGCAGGAATCCCGCGGCCTGACCACCGAGGTCGTGACCACCGACGCCATCTATGCCGCCTATTCGGACCACCAGCGGGACGCGGACGCGCTCCAGGCCTTCATCCGCAACAGCGCCGAACGGCGCTCCAGCCGGTTGCGCTACCTGCTGCTCGTCGGGTGGCGATACCCCCGATTACTTCAACATCAGGGGCGCGGAGGCGCTGACCCTCGTGCCCACCCGCTACGCGAAGGTGGGCGACCTGATCAATTTCGCCCCCACCGACGTCCCCTATGGTGACCTGGACGCCGACGGCCTGCCGGATATCCCGGCCGGTCGGCTGATCGCGCGCACCATCCCCGAGCTCGAGGCCCTGGTCGCCAAGCTGACCGCCTACAGCGGGGCGAGGTCGGGGCTGTTCGTCACCGGGCGCTCCGATTCGGGCAATGGTTTCGCCGCGCAGCACGAGGCCATGAGCCAGGTGCTCGCGGACAGCGGCTGGGAGCTCGCCGATCTCGCGGTGGACGACTATGTCGAGGATGGTCTGGCGATAGCGGATGCCAGGGCGGACCTGCTGGACCAGCTGCAGGGCGGGCACTCGCTGGTCAGCTATCTGGGGCACAGCGACTACGACTATTGGGACTTCGGCCCTCTGTTCCACCGCACCGACATCGCGAGCCTGCCGTTCGGGAGTCCAACCTTCGTCGTCACCCAGTGGGGATGCTGGAACAGCTATTTCGTCGCCATCACGATCGAGACCATGGCCCATTCCCTACTGTTGACCGAGGGCAAGGGCGCGGCGTCCCTGATCGGGTCCTCTTCGCTGACCAGCCTGGCGGCGCACGATGCGATCGGGAAGCGCTTCTTCGATGCCTTGTCGCAGGGACCCATCGCCCTGGGAGACGCGCTTGCTGCGCGCGCAGCGCGAGGCGGTCGCGCAATCGGATTCGTTCCGCGACGACATCCTCGCCATGGTTCTGCTGGGAGACCCGGCGCTGGTGGTCGGGCACTGACGGGCGGCCGGCCCATGCCCGGCCGGCCCGGATAGCACCCGCGTGGGCGTGATCTGGATCGGCGATCCATCGTCAGACCCCGGGACGGGGAGCAGAAGCTACCGGGTCGCCGGGCTGGAGCTCCGTTGCGCGCAGCCGATCCCCGCGCTCGAGGCCTTCGCCGCGAATGCCGCGAGCGACGAGGTTTACTCGCCGGCTCGCTGTTTTCCGGCAGGGACCGCGATTGCACGGATGCGCGGCCTGCTCGGCGGCGCCCAGCGGCTGGTCGAGGCCGCCTACGGCGGTGGGCGCTGCGTCTTGTCGGTCCAGGGGGTCGGCGATTTCGGGCTGTCACCGCGGCGGATCATGCCTCCCTGCGGCGGACATGAGAGGCTGCTCACCCCCTGGGTCGAGGCGTTGCTCGGCCCCGCTCTGCTCCTGGTCTTGGCCGATACCGGCCGATACGCCTTGCACGCGAGCGCGGCGTTCGTGGCGAATGCGGGTCTATGGCTCTTTCTCGGCGATTCCGGGGCCGGGAAGTCGACACTGGCGGCCGCTGCCCGCGTGCTTCGCGGCTGCCGGCCGGTCGCGGACGATGTCCTGCCCGTGCGCCTGGACGGCGACGCCCTCCAGGCCCTGCCTTGGTATCCTCAGTTGAAGCTCGGCCCCGAGGGCCAGTACGCCGGCGGCGCCATGGCCGAAGGGCTGCCCGTGTCGGTGATCTGTTCCCTGGAGCCCAGAGCTGCGGCCGACCGCGTGACACTGGAGCGCCTGCCGAGTCCGGAAGCGGTGAAGCTGTTGACGCGGCAGACGGTGTCGGCCCGGCTCTACGCGCCTGGCATGCGGACCGCGCATTTCCGCGACATCGCCCGCGTCGCCAGCTCGGTCCCGGCATACCGGCTCGGCGTGCCCCGGGATCTGGGACGCCTCGCCGAGGTCTACGCGACTCTGTCGCAGGTTTCTATCGCCCAGCGCCCTGTCGGTGGCGTGACGTGAGCGGGTTCTGTTTTCTCTGGGACCGGCGCGGCGACCAGGACACCGCGGGGCTGCGGCGGATCGGTGCCCGCGCCTTGGATGCGCTGTCCCACGCCTTTGCGCCGAACCGCGAGGTGAAATCCGGCGAAGGATGGTGGCTGGGGCTGTGCCGCGGAGACGGCGAGCCCCAGGCCGTGCTCGCATCCGACCGGCAGCGCCAGGTCCACGTACTGCTGTCCGGCTGGCTGGAGAACTATTCGGAGCTGGTCGCGGAGCTGGGCGCTGCCGACCGCGCCGCCGCAGCGCTCGACGACGCCGTTCTGGTGCTGGCGCTCTATCTGCGCCAAGGCGCCGGGGCCCTCGATCGGCTCCGCGGTCCCCTGGTCGCCCTGGTCTGGGAGCCCCAGATTCCGCGGTTGCTGGCGGTCCGCGATCATGTCGGCGAGCGCGCGGTTTGCTTCGCCGAGGGCCGCGGGCCGCTGGCGCTCGCCTCGGAAGAGGCGGCGCTCCTGCATCACCCGGATGTGTCCAAGGCCGCGGACCTCGGCTGGCTCGCGCGGTTCGGCGTGCGATTTCCCCTGCCTGCCGGCCGCACCGCGTTTCGCGACATCGCCGAGGTAGCGCCCGGGGAGGCGGTGCGTTGGCAGGCGGCGGAGACCGCGCGGCGTCGGGTTCCGCTCGGTTTTCCCGTCGCTCTGCGGCGCGGCGTCGGGGATCGGGATGCGCTCGCCTGCTGGCGGGAGTCCCTCGCCACGGCCATTCCCGAAGCAACGCGACGTGGGCGCCGCTTCGGCTTGATGCTCAGCGGCGGCATGGACTCGACGACCGCCGCGGCCTTCGCGGTGCCGGCGATTCGCGCCGGCGGGCGGGAGGTCGCTGCCTATTGCTGGCGGCTCGAGCGCTTCAAGGAGGCAGACGAGAGCCGGGCGATCGCGGAGGTCGCCGCCCACATCGGGGTTCCCGTCCGCTGGTTCGAAGGCGACGGGCTCTGCCCGTCACTGGATCCCGAGAACTGGCCCCTCTGTCCCAATCTCCCTTCGCTGAATCCCTTCCTGCGCCTCAACCTGACGGCCTACGGCGCGGCTCGCTCGGAGGGATGCGATGTCCTAATCAACGGTCATCTGGGAGACTACCTCTACCCCTACCGCCATCAGGGCCTGACCGATGCCTTGCAGTTACGCGACTGGGGCCGCGCCAGAGGGGAGTTGCGCCGGCTGATCCGGGAGCGGGGGCCCGCGAGGTGGTTGAGCTCGCCGGAGATGCGTGACCTCGCTAAACGCTCTCTGCGCATCAAGCGGCGTGGGGCCGCCCCCGCCTGCCTGGCCGGGCCAGCGGTCGCGAGCCTCGGGCGGATCGCCGATTGGCCGCCGGAGATCGCCCGTTCGCCGCACCCGGCCCAGCTGACCAATCTGTTTGGGACCATCTCCGCGATGGAGAGCAAGGGCGAGCGTTACTTCGCCGATCGCTCCGGCGTCGAGCGGCGGCACCCCCTGCGCCACGCGGCGATTCTGGCCTGCGTCCTCTCTCTGCCGAGCTACCTGTTCTGCGACGGTCGCACCTACAAGCGCCTGACTCAAGAGGCGATGACGGGCCGTTTGCCGCGGAGCGTCCTGCATGGACCTCCGGGCGGACACCTGAATCCGCTGTTCCTGGAGGGCTTCTTCGGCGACGGTGGGCGGGCGTGCAAGGCCCTGCTCTCGGGCGCGACGCCCCTGTGGGCGGAGGTGTTTCGCCGCGACTACGTCGACGAGGCATTGGCGCGGGGGAGGGAAACCACAGCCGAGCAGCAGCGCGTATTGGTCGGGGCCGCCGGCATCGCCTTGTGGCGTCGAGCCCTCGAGGGGCGCTGAGAGAGGCACCCGCACTCGGCGGGTCTCCCGTGCCTGTGCAGCTATCCGAGACAAGTGCGCCCCTAGCTTGACGCGTAAGCCGTAAATACTGGAAGATGCAGCGCTTTTTCCGTACCCTGCCGACCGATGCCCAAGAAGCTCTACATCCAGACCTTCGGCTGCCAGATGAACGAGTACGACTCCGCCCGCATGGCGGACGTGCTGCGTGAGTCGCGTGGCCTGGAGCTCGCCGCGCGCGCCGAGGACGCGGACGTGCTGCTGCTCAACACCTGCTCCATCCGCGAGAAGGCGCAGGAGAAGGTCTTCTCTCAGCTCGGGCGCTGGAAGCCCCTGAAGCAGCAGGGCCGCGCCGTGGTCATCGGCGTCGGCGGCTGCGTCGCGAGCCAGGAGGGAGAGGCGATCCGCGAGCGGGCGCCCTACGTCGACCTGGTCTTCGGTCCCCAGACCCTGCACCGGCTGCCGCAGATGCTTGCGGATCTGGAGCGGGTGCACGCGCCCCAGGTGGACGTGTCCTTCCCCGAGATCGAGAAATTCGACTGCCTGCCCGCCCCCCGGGCGGAGGGGCCGACCGCCTTCGTCTCCGTCATGGAGGGGTGCTCCAAGTACTGCACCTACTGTGTCGTCCCTTACACGCGCGGGGAGGAGATCAGCCGGCCCTTCGACGACGTGATCGCGGAGGTGGCGGAGCTCGCCGAGCAGGGGGTGCGCGAGGTGAACCTGCTGGGCCAGAACGTGAACGCCTACCGCGGCGCGATGCACGACGGCGAAACGGCCGACCTGGCGCTGCTGATCCGTTACGTGGCGGCGGTCGAGGGTATCGAGCGCATCCGCTACACCACCTCGCACCCCATCGAGTTCTCGGACGCCCTGATCGAGGTCTACCGCGATGTACCCAAGCTGGTCAGTCACCTGCATCTGCCGGTGCAGAGCGGGTCGGACCGCATCCTCGCGGCCATGAAGCGGGGCCACACGGCCGCGGACTACGCGGCCAAGATCGAGGCGCTGCGGCGGGCGCGCCCTGGCATCAGCATCTCGTCCGACTTCATCGTCGGCTTTCCCGGGGAGACCGATGCGGACTTCGTCGCCACCATGGCCTTGGTCGAGGAGATCGGCTTCGACGCCAGCTTCAGCTTCATCTATAGCCGCCGCCCCGGCACGCCCGCCTCGGACTACCCGGACGACGTGCCGCACGCGGTCAAGCAGGAACGCTTGCTGCGGCTGCAGGCGCGGATCGCCAACCAGGCGCAGATCATCAGCCGGCGGATGGTTGGGAGCGTCGAGCGGGTGCTGGTGGAGGGCCCCTCGCGCAAGGACCCGAACCAGCTCGCCGGGCGCACGGAGAACAACCGGGTGGTCAACTTCTCCGGAGCTCGGGACCTGATCGGGGAGCTGACCTGGGTGCGCATCACGGAGGCCCTGCCCAACTCCCTGCGCGGCGAGCTGCAGGCGGTGCCCCTGGCCCGCAGCGCCTGAGTTGTCGATTCACCCCCATTCCACCGACCTGGAGCTGCTGCCGGAGAACAACGAGCGGCTCCGGAAACCTCTGCGGCCAGCTCGACGGGCACCTGCGCCAGATCGAGCGCCGGCTGGGCATCGAGATCAACAATCGCGGGAATCTCTTCCGCATCATCGGTGACCGGGACGCGGTTGCGGCTGGGGAGCAGGTGATCAAGCGCCTCTACGAGGCCACGGAAGATGAGGTGCTCACGCCGGAGGCGGTCCACCTGCACCTGCAGGAATCCGGGGTCGAGGCCTTGCTCGCGAATGTGGAAGACCGCCTGCCGGACTTGCTGATCAAGACCAAGCGCAGCGTGATCCGCGCCCGGGGGCCCAATCAGCAGGAGTATCTGCACGCCATCCTGCGCCACGACATCAATTTCGGCGTCGGGCCCGCGGGCACGGGAAAGACCTATCTCGCCGTCGCTAGCGCGGTGGAATCATTGGAGGCCGACCGCGTGCGCCGCTTGGTGCTGGTGCGTCCGGCGGTGGAGGCGGGGGAGCGCCTGGGCTTCCTTCCGGGCGACCTGGCCCAGAAGATCGATCCCTATCTGCGTCCTCTCTACGACGCCCTGTACGAGATGCTGGGGTTCGAGAAGGTCAACAAGCTGATCGAGCGCAACGTGATCGAGGTCGCGCCCCTGGCCTACATGCGCGGGCGCACCCTGAACGACGCCTTCATCATCCTGGACGAGGCCCAGAACACCACCCCGGAGCAGATGAAGATGTTCCTCACCCGCATCGGCTTCGGCTCCACCGCGGTCATCACCGGCGACGTGACCCAGGTGGACCTGCCCAAGGGGCAGGCCTCGGGGTTGCGTCAGGCGATCGAGATCCTGCGTCACGTCGAGGGCATCAGCTTCACCTTCTTCAATGCCCGCGACGTGGTGCGCCATGCACTGGTGCAGCGCATCGTCGGCGCCTACGAAACCTTCGAGCGCAAGCAGCCCGGGGCCGAACGCGCGGGCGCCTGAGCGGGTCGCTTCCATGCCACTCGATCTGGAGTTGGACGTCCAAGACGCGTCGGGCGCGCCGGTCGTTCCTCGTGACGCCGATCTCCGTCGTTGGGCCGAGGCCGCGCTCACGGGCCGTCGCGAGCGCGCCGAGCTCACCATCCGCGTGGTGGACGAGGACGAGGGCGCCGCGCTCAACCGCCGCTACCGCGGCCGGCCGGGCGCCACCAATGTGTTGTCGTTTCCCTTCGAGCCCCCGCCTGGCCTGCCGGACTGCGACCTGATCGGCGATCTGGTGATCTGCGCCCCGGTGGTGGAAAGGGAGGCGGTGGAGCAGGGCAAGGCCGCGGCCGCCCACTGGGCGCACATGGTGGTGCATGGCGTGCTGCATCTGATCGGATTCGACCATCTCGACGACGCCCAGGCCGCCGAGATGGAGGGGCTGGAAACCCTCATCTTACGCGGGTTAGGATTCCCGCCACCTTACGAGGACCCACAACGGAACCCATGACAAGCGATCGATCTGGCGTCGGTTCGCGTCCAAGGGGCTGGATCGAGCGTCTCGGCCAGCTCTTCGGAGGCGAACCGCAGGACAGGGAGCAACTCGTCGAGCTGTTGAAGGAGGCCAAGGGCCGTGCCCTGCTCGACACGGACGCGCTGAGCATGATCGAGGGCGTGCTGCAGGTGGCCGACCTGCGGGTGCGCGACATCATGATTCCGCGTGCCGAGATGGTCTTCGTCCGCCGCGACGATCCCCTCGAGCAGATCCTGCGGACCGCGGTGGACTCCGCCCACTCCCGGTTTCCGGTGATCGGCGAGGATCGCGGCGAGGTGGTCGGCATCCTGCTCGCAAAGGACCTGCTGCCCGCCTGCCTCACCAGCGGCCGACGCGCCTTCAACATCCGGGAGCTGCTGCGGGCGGCGGTCTTCGTGCCCGAGAGCAAGCGGCTCAACGTGCTGCTCAAGGAGTTCCGCAGCAGCCGCAACCACATGGCCATCGTGGTGGACGAGTACGGCAACGCCGCCGGCCTGGTCACGATCGAGGACGTGCTCGAGCAGATCGTGGGCGAGATCGAGGACGAGCACGACTTCGACGAGGGAGCGCCCATCTTCAAGCGCGGCAAGAAGGAGTACACCGCCAAGGCGCGGACGACCGTGGAGGAGTTCAACGACTACTTCGGCAGCGATTTTTCCGACGAGGAGTTCGACACCATCGGGGGCCTGGTGCTCAGCGCGCTCGGGCACCTGCCCAAACGCGGCGAGCGGGTCGAGATCGGGGGCTTTCGCTTCACCGTCCTGCGCGCCGACAGCCGGCGCGTTCACCTCCTGAGCGTACAGCCCCTGGCGGACGAGGGCGCACGCGTGCAGCCGGAGTCCAGTGCCCGTGCGTAGGATATCGAGGCGGGGTCTCGCTCGCGGGTTTCCGGCAGCGATCCTTGTTCTTGGCTGCCTGGTTGCGGGCGGCGCCTGGGGCGGGGTCTACAAGTGGGTGGACGAGCAGGGGCGGGTCCACTACGGGGACTCGCCGCCGCTGGACCAGCGCGCGGAGACGGTGCGGACCCCGCCGCCGCCGTCGGACGAGGAGGTGTTGCGCGCCCAGAGCCGGCTCGATGGCATCGTCGAGCGGGACGATACGGCGCGGGCCGAGGCGCAGCAGCGCGAGCAAGAGGCCGCCGCCGGCGCCCGCGATGAGGCCCAGAGACAGGCGCGCTGCCTTACTGCCAGGAGGGACCTGCACGTCCTGGAGTTGGAGCGGCCCGTCTATCGCGTCGACGAAAAGGGAAACCGGGTCTTTCTGGAGGACGACCAGCGAGCCAAAGAACTCTCCCGGGCCAGGCAGCAAGTGAAAGACCATTGCCCGTGACCGCTGCCCTGGACCGGCACAAGCACTCCGCAGCAAAGTCAGAACGCCATATGCCCTTTCGCAGTCGGTTCGGCCGTCTATTGCTCCTGACCTTGCTCGCCGCACCCTCGGCCCGCGCGACCGTCCCGCTGGAGGGTGGTTTCGTGGCGGAGCGCGATTGCCCCGCCGTCTCGTCCATCAAACGCGGCACGAATCCGGGCGGGTTCAGACTGACTCCCGGGCGGACCTATCCGCTCCTCGGCAAGAACAGGGCGGACTCTGCCAGCCACTACCAGATCCGTCTCGAGGGCGGGCAACCCGCGGAACGCTGGGTCGAGATCGGCTGCGGGTCCCGGGTGTCCGACTCCGCGGGCGCTTCCGTCGCCTCGCCGCGAACCTCCCCGGAGCCGGCCCCGGATCGGGAGACCGCGCCGGCGGGCGCCTACGTGCTGGCGGCGAGCTGGCAGCAGGCCTTCTGCGAGATTCGACCCTACAAGAGCGAGTGCCGGGAAGGCGCGACGGCGGCGGCCGAGTCGGACCGCTTCTCCCTGCACGGGCTTTGGCCTCAGCCGAGAGATAACGTCTACTGCGGCGTGCCGGCCGCGGAGCGCGGGCTCTCGGAGCGCGGTCTGTGGCGGAGGCTGCCGGCGCTCGACCTCGAGGACGCTACCCGCGCCCGCCTGAATCAGGTCATGCCGGGCGCGATCTCCTACCTGCACCGGCACGAATGGACCAAGCACGGCAGCTGCTACGGCACCGGTGAGGACGCCTATTTCCGGCACTCCATGGCGTTGCTGGACCAGCTCAATGGCTCGCGAGTGCGGGCGTTGATCGCGGCGAACGTCGGCCGCCATGTGAGCAGCCGCCAGATCCGCGACGCCTTCGATCAGGCATTCGGGCGCGGTGCCGGCGAGCGCGTGAAGGTGAGCTGCTCCGATGGGATGATCACCGAACTGCGGATCGGTTTGGAGGGAGCGATCAGCGAGGACGCGACCATGGAGGAACTGGTGCGGCGCGGCAAGCGCGTGTCCGCTGGCTGCCGCGGGGGGCGGGTCGACGCGGCCGGAATCGGCCGCTGAACCCGGCGGCTGCGCCGCCGGGCGAGAGCCTGGCCGGAAGGTCAGGAACCGCGATCTTCCATCATCTGCTCGATGATGGGCTGGAGGACGATTTCCATCGCGAACCCCATCTTGCCGCCGGGCACGACCATGCTGTTACGGCGTGTCATGAAGGAGTCGTGAATCATGGACAAGAGGTAGGGGAAGTCCACGTTCAGCTTCTTCGGGTCCTTGAAGCGGATGATGACGAAGCTCTCGTCGGGGGTCGGGATGTCGCGGGCGATGAAGGGGTTCGAGGTGTCTACCGTCGGCACGCGCTGGAAGTTGATGTCCGTCAGCGAGAACTGGGGCACGATGGAGGTGATGTAGTCGGGCATGCGGCGCATGATGGTGTCGACGATCGCCTCGGCGGAGTAGCCGCGCTCGGCGTTGTCGCGGTGGATCTTCTGAATCCACTCCAGATTGACGATGGGAACCACGCCTACGCCAAGGTCCACGTGCTGGGCTACGTTGTGCTCCTCCGTGACCACCATCCCGTGCAGGCCCTCGTAGAACAGGAGGTCGGTGCCCTGGGGAATGTCTTCCCACGGCGTGAACTGGCCGGGGTTGAGGTTGCTGCCCAACCGCGCGTTGTGCTCGTCGGACTCCTCCTCGCTGTGGATGTAGTATCGTTTCTTGCCGCTGCCCGATGCCCCGTAGTTGCGGAACAGCTCTTCGAGCAGGTCGAAACGGTTGGCGTCCGGGCCGAAATGGCTAAGATGGCGATGCTCGTCGTGGGCGGTCGCCATCGCGACCTTCATCTCCGCCCGGTCATAACGATGGAAGCTGTCGCCCTCGATCACGGCGGCATTGAAGCCGTCACGGTAGAAGATATGCTCGAAGGCGCGTTTTACGGTTGTGGTTCCCGCACCTGATGAGCCGGTAACGGCGACGATGGGGTGTTGCTTGGACATTGTGCTCTCCTCTTCTCTCTGCTCAGGGTCGTACCGGCTCTACCTCGGTCGTGGAGCGGCGGGACGCGATGAATTCGGGGATTGGCGGATTTCCGGCGCCGGACGGCTCGCCGCCGACTGGCGGGATGCGGCGTGCACGAACCGGTATCCGGCGGAGTATTTGACGTTTTCCGTGCCCGTTGCACGAGGGCGCAAATGAAGTTCTGAAGTATCGACTAATATATCACGATCGGATGCTATCCGAACCTCCCGCTGAGCCCGACGTCGGTAGGCACCGAAGCGGTGGGAGAGGGGCGTGGAAATGGACACTAAGCGTGGAGGGAAACTGACGGTGCTGAAACTGACCCCTGAGCTGCGCAGCAATCCGGAACTGCAATCCGCCCTGGTCCGCATCGGGTTCTGGATCTTCGCCGTCGCCTACGTCGGGCTGGGCGCGGTCACGGGCTACTACCAGGTAGACGTCGGATACTTCTTCACCCTGTTTGCCGTCTATCTGGTCCTGTTTCTGGGGATGCTCGCGAGTGTCCTGGTGCGTCCCGTGTGGGAGGCCCGGCGGTATGTCGGGCTCGCCTTGGATATCACGGCGACCAGTCTTGCGATCTTCCTGACGCGAGAGGCGATCAGTCCCTTCTATCTGATCTACATCTGGATCTTCATTTCGGCGGGCACCCGCTACGGGCGCAGTCACCTGATCGTCGCCTCGGTGCTCAGCGTGTTCGCCTACAATCTGGTCCTCATCGCCCTCGACGAGTGGCAGCGGCACACCTACGAGGCGGTGTTCTTCATGCTGCTCCTCGTGCTGCTGCCGTTGTACCAGCATTCCCTTTTGCGCAAGGTGCAGGAGGCACGCAAGGAGGCGGAGACGGCGAACCGCGCCAAGGGCGACTTCCTCGCCGTCATGACGCACGAGCTGCGCACCCCGCTCACGGGCGTGATCGGTATGGCGCACCTGCTGCAATCCACCCGGCTCTCGGCCGAGCAGCGCGAGTACGTGGATTCCATCGCCAGCTCAGCGGAGGTGCTTCGCGCCCTCATCGGCGACGTGCTGGATCTGTCCAAGATCGACGCGCGTAAGCTGCACCTGGAGTCCATCGCCTTCGATCTCCGAGCCACCCTGCAGGAAGTCTGCGCCAGTCTCGAGAACCTGGCGCTCGGCAAAGGGTTGGAGCTGATTCTTCGGATCGATCCGCAGCTCCCGGCGGAGGTGATAGGAGACCAGCTGCGGGTACGCCAGATCCTGTTCAACCTGGCGGGCAACGCGATCAAGTTCACCGACCGCGGCGAGGTTCGGGTGCGGGCCAGCCTGCGTCGGGCCGAGGGAGGGTTGGAGCGTCCGCACGTGCTGCTGGAGGTCGAGGACACGGGCATCGGCATTTCCAGCGAGAAGCTCGAGGAGATCTTCGAGGACTTCTGGCAGGCCGATGACTCCACTACCCGCCGCTACGGGGGGACCGGCCTCGGGACCACCATCGCGCGCGATCTCACCCGCCTCATGGGCGGACGCATCGGGGTGGACAGCGAGGAGAACGCCGGAAGCCGTTTCTGGGTGCGCCTACCTCTGTTCCCGGATGGCCTGCGCCCGGTCGCGGCCGCGGCGAAGCGCCGCCTGTCCGGATATCGGGCGATCGTGTATGACGACAACCAAACCAGCCGCGATCTGATCGTCGAGATCTGCCGCCGCGAGGGCATGGAGTGCGATCCGGTCGGGGACCTCGGGCACCTCAGCCGGATGTCGGGCCAGGCGGAGGCGGCGGATCTGCTGATCATCGCGGATTCTCCGAAACGCCAGGATCTGGGCGCATTGCTGGAGCTCTTCCACCGGGTGCTGGGCGCCGAGATTCCCTATCTGTTGCTGACTTACCGCGGGCGCCGCGCCGACGAAAACGGCGCCTGCAGCCATTGCCTGAACAAGCCGTTCCTGCCGGAGGATTTGGTCAAGCACATCAGAGGCCTCCTGGTGCCCGACGACCACGACCAGCCGGAGCCCGAGGAGGCTGCGAAGGAGGAAAGCGCGCCGGCCGTTGAGGCGCCAAGCCAGGCGTTGCCGGTGCTGGTCGCGGAGGACAACGAGATCGCCGCCAAGGTGATCACCAAGCTGCTCGCCAAGCAGGGCCTTGCCGTTACCCTGGTACAGGACGGCGAGGTGGCGCTCGAGCAGGCGGCGTCGACGCGCTTCGCTATCGCCTTCGTGGATCTGCGCATGCCGAGGCTCGACGGTATCGCCTTTACCCGCGCGTACAGGAACACCGAGGCGGCGGGGTCGAGGTTGCCCATCATCGCGCTGACCGCGAACGCCTCCTCGGACGTCAAGGAGCGGTGTCTGGCGGTCGGCATGGACGACTTCCTCGGCAAGCCGGTCAAGCCGGAAGAGCTGGCGGCGATGGTCCGCCGCTATGCCCGCACGGGCGTCGAACGAGGTGATTCCGATGGGGTAGGTTGATGTCGCCGGTTCCGGCGGCTGCACACCGACTCGGCTCGTGCCGTCAGGGACTCAGGCCGCGGCGCGAGTTTCGCCTGCGACCGCTGGCAGAACCCGTGCCGCCCGTGCTTGCTTCGCTCGCTTGTCGATCAGGTTCTTCAAGGCGATCAGCAGCCCGAGGCAGATGAAGGCCCCCGGCGGCAGGATGGCGAGCAGGGCGCCCTGAAAGTCGGGTCCGAGGCTGATGGACAGGCCGCGGGCTACTTCGCCCAGCATCAGGTGGGCCTGGTGGAAGAGGGTTCCCTGCCCGATGATCTCGCGAATGCCGCCCAGAGTGGTGAGCACCAGCGTGAACCCGATCCCCATCGCGAGCCCGTCCACCAGGGCGCGATCCGCGCGGTTCTTGGACGCAAAGGCCTCGGCGCGACCGATGATCGCGCAATTGGTGACGATCAGGGGGATGAACAGGCCAAGCACCTTGTAGAGCTCGTAGAAGTACGCCTGCATGCTGAGCTCTACCGCCGTCACGAACGAGGCGATCACCAGCACGAATACCGGCAGCCGCACCTCGGGGCGCACGACGTTGCGAATCAGTGAGACGGTCAAGTTGGACAGGACCAACACGGCTGTTGTCGCCAGCCCCATCCCGAGCCCGTTGGTCGCCGATGTGGTGGTGGCCAGGAGCGGGCAGAGCCCGAGCAGGGCCACCAGCGCCTGGTTGTTGGTCCACAGGCCGTCCCCGATGATGGAAGCGTACGCCTTGTCCGCCACTAGGATGCCCCCTTCGTATCCGGTGCCGTCGCAACCGCCGGCTGCTCGAATAGAGCGGCCCCGTGCTGCCGCACGAACTGCAGGGTGTTCTTTACTGCCCTGACGATCGCGCGCGGCGTGATGGTAGCGCCGGTGAATTGATCGAACGCTCCCCCGTCGCGTTTGACCAGCCATCTGTCCTCGGGTGGGTTGCCGAGGGACTTGCCCGAAATGACCTCGATCCAGTCCGATTTCGCCTCCTCGATCCGGTCGCCGAGCCCCGGCGTCTCGTGGTGGGAGAGCACCCGAACGCCGCCCAGGGTGCCGTCGGCGAGCACCGAGACCAGGAGGTTGATGGGGCCGGCGTAGCCGTCCGGCACCACCGGGTTCAGGATCAGAGCGACCGGACGATCACCACTGCGCGCCCGGTAGACGCTGGTGGCAGAGGTGCCGAGAAGGTCCGGGTCACTGACCTGGATCCTGTCCGTGAGCGGATCGTTGTCCAGCTGGTCCGTCGGGATGATGGCTTCCACGTTGCGCAGCATCGCGGCGCGCTCGTTGGCGGCGATCCGCTCGTCGGTCAGCTCGTGGGTGATGGCCACCAGGCCCACGCCGCCCACGGCGAAGAGGCCGAGAATGCCCGCGGCGATCAGGATCGGGGTCTTGTTCATCCGCTGCTCCCACCGTGACCGAACACACGGGGTTGAGTGTAGTAATCGATCGTGGGGGCGGCGATGTTCATCAGCAACACGGCGAACGCCACCGCGTCCGGATAGCCGCCCCAGGTGCGGATCACGAATATCAGGAAGCCGATCGCCGCCCCGTAGATCAGCTGCCCCTTCCTGGTCGTGCAGGCGGTTACCGGGTCGGTGGCGATGAAGAAGGCGCCGAGGATGGCGCCGCCGGAGAACATGTGGAAGGCGGGGAAGGGATAGGCCTGGGGGTCCAGCATCCAGAACAAGCCGGAGGAGAGCAGCAGGCCGAGGAGCAGCGACACCGGGATGTGCCAGGAGATGATTCGCCGCCACAGCAGGTACAGGCCGCCGAGCAGGAACCAGTTGCCGACCCACTCCCAGCCGCGGCCGCCGAAGTCGCCCCACAAAGGGCTCTGGCGGATCTCCGTCGATCATCTGGTTCTGTGACAGGTAGGTGCGCATCTCGTCCAGGGGCGTGGCGGAGGAGATCGCGTCCCAGGTCAGGCCTGCCGGCGGCGCGCCGGTGAAGATCAACCGCGCCGAGTCGAGGAAGGAGAGGCTGACGAGGTCCCGGGCCTGCAGCAGCTCCGGGACGTTTGGCGGCAGCCAGGTGGTCATCGCGAGTGGATAAGAGATCAGCAGGAAGACGTAGCCCGCCATCGCCGGATTGAATGGGTTGTAGCCCAGGCCGCCGAACAGCTGCTTGGCGATCACGATGGCGAACAGAATGCCGATCAGGGTCAGCCACCAGGGCAGGGTGGGCGGGACGGCGATGGCGAACAGCAGGGCCGTGACCACGGCGCTCAGATCGCCGATGGCGGGCAGGGCGCGACGGCCCCGCAGCTTCATCACCAGGGCCTCGGCCGCGATCGGCGAAGCTGCGTCGCGAGGGCCATGTTGATGAGCACGCCCCAGCCGAAGTACCAGACCATGGCTAGGGTGCCGGGGACCAGGGCCAGGATGACCTGGAGCATCAACCGGTCGGTGCGGTTGGTGCGGGCGCTGTGGGGGGAGGAGACGATGACGCCTGGCATGACGGGCTACGCGCTCGTCGCTTTCGGAGCTCGGACTTGGCGGCGCGCGCGGCGCGCCTCCGCGGCGTCGACCTGGCGCTGCTGAGCGGGCGTCAGCTGCTCCGTGTTCCTGGGCGCGATGCCCTGCTCCGCCAGTGCGGCCTTCTTCGCCGCCGCTCGCTGCCTGGCCGCCTCGATGGCGGCCTTCTTCGGGTCTTCCGTCCCCGGTGGCGGCCGCCGGTTTGGCCGTCGCCGGCTTCTTGCTCAAGGCCTCCTTCTGCTGGCGCAGCTTCGCCTTGCGCTCGCGCTCCAGGCGCTCCAGCCGGGCCTCCCTGGCCTCGTGCCGGGCACGGGCGTGCTCGGCCCTGCGCTTGTCCTGCTCCCGGGTCCAGCTCTCGGTCTTCGCGTAGCGATAGTACTGCACCAGCGGGATGTGGGAAGGGCAGACCTGGGCGCAGCAGCCGCACTCGATACAGTCGAAGAGGTTGTAGTCCTGCACCTTGTCCAGGTCCTTCGCTCGTGCGTACCAGTACATCTGCTGGGGCAGCAGGCTTGCGGGGCAGACCTCGGCGCACTTGCCGCAGCGGATGCAGGCCAGCGCCGGGCCGGGGTCGGGCGACTCCTCGCGGCGTCAGGGCCAGCAGGCAGTTGGCCGCCTTGGTGACGGGCACTTCCGCCGACGGTAGATCGAAGCCCATCATGGGTCCGCCCAGCACCAGCTTGCGGACCTCGCATGCCGATGCCGCCGACCTGCTCGATTAGCTCCGAGATCTGGGTCCCGATGCGCACCTCCAGATTCCGCGGGTTGGCGATGCCGCGCCCGCTCAGGGTCACGTAGCGTGAGATCAGCGGCTTGCCCTCGAGCACCGCGTCGGCCATGGCCGCGGCCGTGCCCACGTTCTGGCACAGGATGCCGATCTGGGCCGGGATCCCGTTGCTGGGGACCTCCTTGCCGGTGAGGATCTCGGATCAGCTGCTTCTCGCCGCCGGACGGGTAGAGGGTCGGGATCGGGACAACTGCCGCGGAATCCCGGATGTCGCTCTCCGCCACCGCCAGGCGCATGGCCTCGATGGCCTCCGGCTTGTTGTCCTCGATGCCGATCAGGCACCTCCTCGGCGCCGAGCAGGTGCTGGATGATGCGGATGCCAGCGACGATGCGCCCGGCCTGCTCGCGCATCAGCATGTCGTCGCAGGTGATATAGGGCTCGCACTCGGCGCCGTTGATCACCAGGGTGCGGATCGACCTGGTCCGAGCCCGGGTTCAGCTTGACGCTGGCCGGGAAGGCGGCGCCGCCCAGGCCGACGATGCCCGCCCAGCGGATGCGCTCGCGGATCTCCGCGGGATCGCAGGTTCTTGTAGTCCGCCAAGGGTTCGCGGCAGCTCGGCCCAGGCATCCTCGCCGTCGGTCTCGATCACGATGCAGGAGCGCGCAGGCCCGAGGGGTGGGGGATCGGGCGCTCCTCGATGGCGACGACGGTGCCCGAGCTGGATGCATGCACCGGCGCGCTGACGTAGCCCTGGGCCTCGCCGATCTTCTGGCCCTTGCAGCACCGGCTTCGCCCACGCGCGACCAGCGCCTTGGCAGGGGCGCCGATGTGCTGCTGCAGCGGGATGATCAGAACCTTGGGGACCGGGGCCTTGGCCACCGGCTTGCCGTTCGACAGCGTCTTCTCGTCCGGCAGGTGGATGCCGCCGTGGAATTGCCACAGACGGCGCTGGTCCGAGATTGTCTGGGGGCTGCTGCACTGGATGTCCCGCGGCTGGTCGATCCGGTCTCGTCAAGCGGCTTGCGCGACGCCGCCGGCTCCGGCGGGGTAGGGCCACTTCCAACTGCCGATGTCTTCCGTGATCGGCACCATGTGGATGCACTCGACCGGGCAGGGCGCAGGCACAGCTCGCAGCCGGTGCACTCGCTGGCGATGATGGTGTGCATCTGCTTGGCGGCGCCCATGATGGCGTCCACCGGGCAGGCCTGCAGGCAGAGCGTGCAGCCGATGCACTCCTGCTCGTCGATGACGGCGACGGCCTTGGGCTTCTCCTCGCCGCCCTCCAGCGCGACCGGTTCCTTGCCGAGCAGGTCGGCCAGCGCCAGCACGCGTCGCCTCGCCGCCGGGCACGCACTGGTTGATCTCGGCGTCGCCCTTGGCCACCGCCTCCGCATAGGGCTTGCAACCCGGGAAGCCGCACTGCCCGCATTGGGTCTGGGGCAGGATGCGCGTCGACCTGCTCGGCGATCGGGTCGCCCTCGATGTGGAAACGGATCGCCGAGTAGCCGAGCAGCAGCCCGAAGACGACGGCCAGGGCGGCGAATGGCGAGCGATGGCGGTCAGCATGGATGGCGCCACCGTCAGGACGCCACGAGCCCGGCGAAGCCCATGAAGGCCAGCGACATCAGGCCGGCGGTGACCAGGGCGATGGCGCTGCCCTGGAAGGGCTCGGGCACGTCCGCCACCGTCCACCCGCTCGCGGATGGCGGCGAACAGGGCGAGCACCAGAGAGAAGCCCGACCGCGGCGCCGAAGCCGTAGAGTGCGGACTCGACGAAGGTCCGCTGCTCCTGCAGGTTGAGCAGCGCGACGCCGAGCACCGCGCAGTTGGTGGTGATCAGCGGCAGGAAGATGCCGAGCACCTGATAGAGCACCGGGCTGGTCTTGTGCATCACCGTCTCGGTGAACTGGACCACGACGGCGATGACCAGGATGAAGGCGATGGTGCGCAGGTACTCGATGCCGAGCGGCACCAGCATGTACTCGTTGACCAGCCAGGCGCAGACCGAGGACAGGGTCAGCACGAAGGTGGTGGCCAGCCCCATCCCGGTGGCGGTCTCCAGCTTCTTGGAGACGCCCATGAAGGGGCACAGACCGAGGAACTTGACCAACACGAAGTTGTTGACCAGCACCGTGCCGACCAGGATGAGGGCGTACTCTGTCATGAAGCTCCGCACCCCGGAGCGCGCGCGACCGGGTGGCCTCGGCACACTGGGGAATTCTGCCTCGCAAATTGAAAACCTTTCAACATCATAAGGTTGCGTTCTGGTGGATACAACGCGGAATTGGTGCGGGATTCCGCGGCGAGGCCGAGTGACGCCACGCGTCCGCGTACGCGATCGGCAAATGATTCTACAGCAAGCACCGCGGGGGTGGGGTTGACGTTTGTCAGCCCCGCCGGGGCCAGGCCGGCGAGGGTGGGATTGTCCTCCCCGGTCCGTCGGTTGGCGGGAGGAAAGACCAGGAAGAAGCGCTTTCGCGCTGCCCACCCCTGGGCTACATTCGGCGTCAAGGCGTGTCCGAGACCATCGATTACCGATCCAACCGTCCTATGAACGCGTGCGTTCCGGATCATCTGGCGCTTCGCGGCCGGCCAACCTGGCGCGGCCCGCTCCGGTCGTGACCCGATGGGCCTGGATATCCCGCCGCTCAATCGCCTCACCCTGCGCTTCCACTCGCCCGAGCGCGAGGCCGCCTATCGCCGCGCTCAGTTCACGGGCTCGCTTTGGTTGTTGCGCTGGGCACTGGGGCTGAGCGTCCTGGTCCAGCTCGCCTACCTGCACGTCGACAGCCTGGTGCTCGGGGAGCAGGCCGCGGACATGTGGACCATCCGCCTCGCCGTCACCATCCCGTTCAGCTTGGCCGCTTTCTTGATGAGCTTCCATCCTCGCTTCGCGGCGGTCGACCAGCTCGTGCCCGCTGCGGTCGTGCTGGTCAACGGCCTGTCCACCGCGCCCGCCAACCTGCTCTTCGGCGCCGAGTCCACCATGTACTTCGTCCCCGGCACCGTGGTGGTGGCCATGTACGGCTATGTGCTGGTGGGGCTGCGCTTCGCCTGGGCGGCGCCCCTGGTCGCCGGCATCATCGCCCTCAACCTGATCACTCTGTGGGCGCTCGACACCCCCGCGGACCTGATGGCCAAGGCCCTCTATATGCTGGTCATCTCCTCGGGCATCCTCTCCGTCGGCGCCTACCGCATGGAGATGACCAGCCACGCCTAGCATTACACCGCCGAGCAGCTCCTCGCCCGGGAGCGCGACGCGCGTCAGGCGGAGGCCGCGCGCATCGACTGGCTGGAGAACCTGGCCCACTTCCTGCGCCACGAGCTGCGCAACAGCGTCACCGGGGTGCGGACCTCGCTGGATCTGCTGGAGCGGCGGACCGGCCCGGACCCGCCGGCCCTGGTCTACTTCGAGCGCGCCCGCCGGGGACTCAAGGTCATCCAGCGCCTGCTGGAGAGCGCGAGCGAGGCCTCCAGCCTGGAGTCGATCTTCATCCAGGACCCGATCGCCCCCTCGACCTCGTCCCCCTGGTCCACGCCGAGGTGGAGAGCCACCGGGTCATGCACCCCGGCGTCGTCTTCGACGTGCGGCGCGGCCACGGGCCTCTGTGGGTGGTGGGCAACCCCGAGCGCCTGCTCCAGCTGATCCAGAACCTGCTCGCCAACGCCCTGGACTACCACCGCCAGGGCACTGCCATCAGGGTATCGCTGGGCCGGGTGTCCGCGGACCGCTGCGGACGTTGGGCGCGGCTCGCGGTGGAGAACCAGGGTCCCAGGCTGCCGCCGGAGGGGGAGGCTATCTCCGACCTTTTTGCCTCCTTTCGCGCTCAGACCGAGCCTGCCAGCAAGCGCGGCTTCGGGCTCTACCTGGTGCGCCTGATCGCCGAGCGTTATGGCGGCACCGCCGGCGCCCAGGATCTGCCCGGCGGCGAGGGCGTGCGCTTCGAGGTCCGGTTGCCCCTGGTTCGCGCCCCAACAGCCCATAGGGCGAGACACGAACCCCAACATTCTCGCTGCCCAGTTCGTTGGGGTGCGCTGCGCTTACCCCAACCTACGGAGCTACGGAGCTTCGTCGAACACCAACATCCCCACCACCGATGCGTTGGGGTCCGCTTTGCTCACCCCGACCTACGGGGGCTCGCCGAAATCGCCGCTGGTAGCGCCCGGGCACCCCCAATCCTCCGTGAGCAACCCGCGGCGAACGTAGAGGCGAAGCGACGAGTAGGGCCAGTCGATGGCTCGCTCGACATAGCCGTGCTTGACCGGGTTGTAGTGGGTGTACTCCACGTGGCGCGCCAGATCGGCGTCGTCCCGGATCGTGTGCTCCCAGAAGCGCCGCTGCCAGACGCCCCGCTCGCCCTTGCGGGCCCGGCTCTCGCCGACGGCCTCGGTTTTCGGGTGGGCGCGGGAGAAGCCCGCCTTGATCAGCGCCCAGCGGGTCGAGAAATCGGCGTCGCCGGCGGGGAGCCGCCAAACGGCATGAAGGTGGTTGGGCATCACCACCCAGGCAATGACCTGGAAAGGGCGGGTCCTGCGGACACGCCGAACGGCGTCGCGCAGGACATCGACCCGATCCACCAGCAGCCGGCTCGACCGGTCGGCGAGATTGACGGTGAAGAAATAGGTCGCGCCTCCCACTCGGGCGCGGCGGTAGCGCATGGTTGCGTGGGCCGATTCTTTGGGTGAGATTCTAACGTCGAGTAGGTTGGGGTGAGCATTGCGAACCCCAACGGTTGCAAGGCAGCGGGGGATGTTGGGGTTCGTTCCTCACCCCAACCTACGCTGCTTGCCTATTTGATCCTCATCCCCGGCTCCGCCCCCTCGTCCGGGCTCAGGAGGAAGATGTCCTTGCCGCCGGGACCAGCCGCCAGGACCATGCCCTCGGAGACGCCGAAGCGCATCTTGCGCGGGGCCAGATTGGCGACCATGACGGTGAGGCGTCCGACCAGGTCCTTGGGGTCGTAGGCGGCGCGGATGCCGGCGAAGACGTTGCGCTGTCTCGCCCCCGAGGTCGAGGGTCAGCCGCAGCAGCTTGTCCGCGCCCTCCACCAAGTCGGCCGCGGCGATGCGGGCGATGCGCAGGTCCACCTTGGCGAAGTCGCCGAACTCGATGGTCTCGGCGATGGGGTCCTTCACCAGGTGGCCCTCGGTTGTGATCTCGTGGGGCTTGGTCTTCTTGGCGTCGGCGCTGCTCAGGTCCTCCTTGCTCGCCTCCAGCATGGCCGCGATCTGCTTGGGGTCGATCCGGGTCATCAGGGGCTTGAACTTGGCGATCTCGTGGTCACACCAGGGGCTCGGGTAGCTGATCCCAGGTCGAGCGGCTCGATCCTGCAGGAATGCCTCCGCGGCCTCGGCGGTTCCGGGCAGGATGGGGCGCAGGTAGCCGATCAGGACCCGGAACAGGTTGAGCCCCATGGAGCAGATGTCCTGCAGCTCCGCATCGCGCCCGTCCTGCTTGGCCACGACCCAGGGCGCCTTCTCGTCGATCCACTGGTTGGCGCGGTCGGCCAGCGCCATGATCTCGCGGGCGGCGCGGCTGAATTCCCGGCGCTCGTAGGCGTCGGCGATGGACGCGGCCGGCGCGCACGAACTCCGCGAACAGCTCCGGCTCCGAGACCTCGGCCGACGAGGCGCCCGCCGAAGCGCTTGGTGATGAAGCCGGCGCAACGGCTGGCGATGTTGACGACCTTGCCGACCAGGTCCGAGTTCACCCGCAGGGCGAAGTCCTCCAGGTTGAGGTCGATGTCGTCGACGCCCGGACCCAGCTTGGCGGCGAAGTAGTAGCGCAGGTACTCCGGGTTGAGGTGGTCGAGATAGGTGCGGGCCTTGATGAAGGTGCCGCGGGACTTGGACATCTTCTGCCCGTCCACGGTGAGGAAGCCGTGGGCGTAGACCGCCGTCGGGGTGCGGAAGTCCGCCCCGTGCAGCATGGCGGGCCAGAACAGGGCGTGGAAGTAGATGATGTCCTTGCCGATGAAGTGGTAGACCTCGGCCTCGGAGCTCGGCGACCAGAAGTGGTCGAACTCCAGCCCGCCTGCTTGCCTCTGGCCGGTCGCACAGGTTCTGGAAGCTCGCCATGTAGCCGATGGGGGCGTCGAGCCAGACGTAGAAGAACTTGCCCGGATGGTCCGGGATCTCGAAGCCGAAGTAGGGGGCGTCGCGGGAGATGTCCCACTCCTGCAGCCCGGCGTCGAACCACTCGTCGAGCTTGTTGGCGACCTCCTTCTGCAGCCCGCCGCCGCGGGTCCACTCCTTGAGCATGTCCTCGAAGTCGCCGAGGCGGAAGAAGTAGTGCTCGGACTCGCGTTGCTCCGGCGTGGCCCCCGAGACGGCGGAGCTCGGGTTCTTCAGCTCGTCGGGCGAGTAGCTGGCGCCGCAGACCTCGCAGTTGTCGCCGTACTGGTCGGCGGCGCCGCACTTGGGGCACTCGCCCTTGATGAAGCGGTCGGGCAGGAACATCTGCTCCACCGGGTCGTAGGCCTGGGTGATGGTGCGCTTGGCGATGTGGCCCTTGTCCCGGTTGCGCTCGTAGATCAGGCAGGCGTAGTGGCGGTTCTCCGCTGAATGGGTGGAGTGGTAGTTGTCGAAGCCGACGCGGAAGGCCGCGAAGTCCGCCTTGTGCTCCTCCGCGACCCGGGCGATGAGCGCCTCGGGGTCGATGCCCTCCTGGCGGGCGCGGAGCATGATCGGGGTGCCGTGGGCGTCGTCGGCGCAGACATAGAAGCAACGGTGCCCGCGCATCTTCTGGAAACGCGCCCAGATGTCGGTCTGGATGTATTCCACCAGGTGTCCGATGTGGATCGGGCCGTTGGCGTAGGGCAGGGCGCTGGTGACCAGGATGTCTCGCTTGGCGTTCATGGCGGGGTTTTCTGGGAACGGGAAACGGTAGAACCCAGAAAGTATCTCACGAAGCCTCAGCGCGGGGCCATCTGGGCGTCGTTCGCACCTTGAATTCCCGACCCTGAAGACCAACTGTCGCGAGGGTAAAACACGCCAAAGGCGTTAGACTTACCGCACCCAATTTCAATCCGAAAACCATCCCGGCGTCGTGGCGCGGCCGGAGCCCATTTCACGGAGCAAGTCATGTCTGAAGTTACGAGAGAGCAAGTCGAAGCCGCGATCAAGGAGTACGTCGAGCCAAATCTGGAGCGCGATCTGGTGAGCGCCGGATGCGTCAAGGGCATCGAGATCGAGGGCGACCAGGTCAAGGTCCAGGTCGTACTTGGCTTCCCCGCCAAGGGCGCCGTGGACGCGGTCAAGGCGGCGGTCGAGGAAAGGGTGCGCTCGGTCGTGGGCGTCTCCGCGGCAGCGGCCGACGTGAGCTGGAAGGTTGCGGCGCACTCGGTGCAAAAGTCCCTGAAGCCCATCGACGACGTCAAGAACATCATCGCGGTCGCCTCGGGCAAGGGCGGCGTGGGCAAGTCCACCACCGCCGTCAACCTGGCGCTGGCGCTGTCCGCGGAGGGCGCCAAGGTCGGCATCCTGGACGCGGACATCTACGGCCCGTCTCAGCCGCGGATGCTCGGCATCACGGGCAAGCCCGAATCGAAGGACGGCAACAGTTTGGAGCCCATGAACAGCTACCACCTCCAGGCCATGTCCATCGGCTTCCTGATCGACGAGGAGACGCCCATGATCTGGCGTGGACCGATGGTCACCCAGGCCCTGGAGCAGCTACTCAACGACACCAACTGGTCGGATCTCGACTACCTGGTCATCGATCTGCCCCCGGGTACCGGCGACACCCAGCTCACCCTGGCCCAGAAGGTTCCGGTGTCGGGCGCGGTGATCGTGACAACGCCTCAGGACATCGCCCTGCTGGATGCCCGCAAGGGGCTGAAGATGTTCCAGAAGGTCGAGGTGCCGGTGCTCGGCATCGTGGAGAACATGAGCACCCACATCTGCTCGAAGTGCGGCCACGAGGAGCACATCTTCGGCGAGGGTGGCGGTACTCGCATGGCCGAGCAGTACGGGGTGAAGCTCCTGGGCTCGCTGCCGTTGGATATCGATATCCGCGAGGAGACGGACAGCGGCAAGCCCACGGTGGTTGCCCAGCCCGAGTCGCGGATCACCGAGATCTACCGCGAGATCGCCCGCAAGACGGCGGCGATGCTGTCCCTGCAGGCGAAGGACTACGCGGCCAAGTTCCCGCGCATCGTCATCCAGAACAACTGATTCAGGTCCGAAGCCCGGGCGTGTCAGGAACAGTTCAGGCGCGGTGTGGGGTTTACCCGCACCGCGCCTAGCCCCCTCTGCCCCTTGTTCGGATTCAGTCTACGACTATAGCGCGTGTGCCTGATGGAGCATGTTGGCGAAGGCGCGCTTGGTCAAGGCGTCCCCGCTCAAAACCCTTGCCGTACCTTCGCGCAGGCGCTGCGCGAGACGATCTACGGGCACCGCGAGAGCGTTCTCGCCTTGCCGGTTGGTGAACATGAAGATGTTCTTCAGACCGCTGACCCAGTTCAGGCGCAGGGTGGTGTTGTTGCCACGTTCGGTCGAAAACTCGACCCAGGCACCCACTTCCAGGCTCTTCGCCAGATCGAGATGCTTGTTCTTGCCGACGTCTTCCGGTTCGGCCGCGCGCTCTGGGCTCTTCGGCGGCGGTGTTGGCTCGATCCGCACGGAAGCGGGCGCCGGGGTAACAACCTCGGTCGGCTCGTCGATCAGGATGGCGGCTTCCGGCGCGATGTCCGCGCCCAACTCGGCCCTCACCTCGGCTTCCAGTTTGGAGGCCGGAAGCCGTGACAAGACCGCTCCACCCGCGCCGTCAGGCGATGCGTCCACGGCTTTCGATTCGGGTCCTACTACGCTTGCGTGCAGGCGCGCCAGATGGGAAAAGAACGCGTCTTCGTCCCTGCGCGGGACCTTCACGGAGTGCATGCCGTCGTGCAGCCGCTGGAGCAACCCCGGCAGCATGGCGAAAAACCGATGGCGTTGGGTCGTGTCCGCCTTGCGCGCCACGCTCCAGACGAGATCCCCCATGGTGCGCACGCTCTCGCGCCAGGAACGGCTCGCCTCACCGCCCTGCGCGTACGCGAGGGTTAGAACCGGGCGCCAGATCTTGTTCAAGAATTCGCGAACGAGCGGCGGCAAGTCGTGCGACTCGGTGTACCTTTCCACGCGCGCCCGGGCCGCTGCCTCGGCTTGCCGCACCGTCTCCCCGCGCTCGAAACCCCTGACGATTTCCTGGGTCTTGTCCCGCGCCTGCTGCTCCTCCTGGTTGACGAAGGCTTCGAGCTTCTCCGGCTGAGCGGAGAAGACCCGGACGTCGGTGTCGAAGTCACGGATGATCTCATCAACGACGGACTTGATTCTGGCATGCAGTCGCGGCGCGTCCGCCTCGCTCCAACCGATCGAAGCGCTTGCGATGATGTCTAGAAGACGGCGGGCGGGGTGCTGTTGGCTCGCGAAGAACTGCTTGTCCATCAGCGCTACTTTGAGCACCGGGACCTGCAACCGGGCCAGTTGCTCGCGCAATGGCAGGGGTATGTCGTGATCGCTTAGCACCTGGTCGAACAGGGCCGCCACGATCCCCGCCGTCACCGAGTCGACCGGATCCGCCTCGCTGATGAGCGGTGCATCGCGGATCTGCCACAGGATGTTGTGCATCCCCTCTTGATTAGGCGGCGCGACCTCCACGCCGGGGAGTGCCCAGCGGCTGTGGCCCTCTCTCTGGATGTGCGTGAGGGCTCGGTAGATATTTGCTTGCAGTTGGGCCAGGGCTCTGTCGTCTCGGACCGGCGCGCTCGACACGTACCCGGCAGTGGAGTGGGCCGGCTGGAAGTGGCTCGCTAGCTGGGCAAAGACATCCTCGGCAGCCGGCTCTCCCGGCGGGGATGTTTCGGTTTTGGGATTATGGGACGGGGCGGGCTCGGCCTGCTCGGCAATGCCTGTGTGCTCCGGTCGGCGCGCAGCGCCGCGGGGAATCTTGGGCAGCACGCCGCGCTCGATCAAGTAGGTGTTAAGCTGGGCGTAGAGTTTTGGCAGTGCCCCCTGAACCTGGCGCTCGAACTCCTGCAGCAGTGCGATACCGATCGGGCCTCCGATTTCCAGCTCCTCGGTTGCGCCCAGAAACGCCTCGAACAGGGCCCGGGGAAAGAGGGGATTCGCGTCCGGGTGGATGGTCTTGATTTCCAGGATTGACGCAATGCGCCGATCCAGGACCGTCAGCTGTTCAGAACAGCCGTAGAGGGCGCGTGACGCGAGTCTGGCTATCGTCAGGTCGCGCTCGAAGTCCGCGTTCTCTACCAGGCTCAGGTCTTCGTCATCGTGGGAGTCACATTGGGGATTCGCAACCGCCAAGGATTCGAGCGAGGCGTCGAACGAGCGAGTGAAGCCGGTTCGGAAAAGCTCCAGGATCTCGGCTCCTTTCCGGTCCAGGGTACGTTGGGCGGCGAAATAGAGTGTTTGCACCTCGATGCTGGTCGCGCGGTCGGCAAGATCGAACAAACGATTCCTTGCCGCGCTCATGCCCTCGGAGAAAGCGGTAGCGACTCCGTGCGCTAGCTGATCCCGGCAAGGGTTCAGCAACCCCAGCGCCTCACGCGCAGGTGCCGATCTTGCGGCGTTCGCGCGCCGCTCTAGCGAAATGACGTTACTGCTTGCGCTTCCCGCCATCGGGAAACCTCCATCGCTCGCGCGATGTGCGAAAGTTTCGCCGCGAGTAGCGGCACCGGTAGAGGAAGCAAGGCGGGGCGATGCGCGCGCGCCGGCGGCGCGCACGAAAGAGTCCCTCGCTTGATTCCTTATTCTTGGTTGCGGAATTGAAAATAGATCAGAAGGGTCGCTAAATTCGTGACCGCTCTCACGCTTTATGGACGGGCGACGCGGTCCGACCTTGCCCTCGGACGCATGTTCAACGGGTTGGCAGGTGCGCCGACGCCGTTGTACCCTGCGCGGTTTTACGCGCTTCCTCGGTTAAGACATGACCATCAAATCCGACCGCTGGATCCGCCGCATGGCGGAGGAACAGGGCATGATCGAGCCCTTCGAGCCGGTTCAGGTGAGGGAGGCCGCCGGCGGTGGGCGCGTGATCTCCTACGGGACGTCGAGCTACGGCTACGATATTCGCTGTGCCGACGAGTTCAAGATCTTCACCAACATCAACTCCGCCATTGTCGACCCCAAGGGTTTCGACTCCAACAGCTTCGTGGACCTCAAGTCCGAGGTCTGCATCATCCCTCCCAACTCCTTCGCCCTGGCGCGCACCGTCGAGTATCTGCGGATTCCTCGCAACGTGCTCGTGGTGTGCCTTGGCAAGTCGACCTACGCCCGCTGCGGCATCATCGTCAATGTTACGCCCCTGGAGCCCGAGTGGGAGGGACATGTGACGCTGGAGTTCTCGAACACCACGCCCTTGCCGGCCAAGATCTACGCTAACGAGGGCGTGGCACAGGTACTTTTCTTCGAGTCCGACGAGGTCTGCGAGACTTCATACCGGGACCGGGGCGGCAAGTACCAGGGTCAGCAGGGGGTCACGCTGCCGAAGCCGTAGCGGCTCCGCGCTCCAGGTTCAGAGGGCTTGCGCGAGGGGATGCAGGTACACCAGCGCCGTGATCAGCAGGATCGCGATCAGGTTGAGCCCCAGCCCAGCCCCGGCCATCTGGCCGACGCTCACCTTCCCGGAAGCGAACACGACCGCGTTCGGGGGCGTGGCCACCGGCAGCATGAAGGCGCAGCTCGCGGCCAGCGTGGCAGCGACCAGGATGGGCGAGGCGGGCAACCCCAGCGCCTCCGAGGTCGCCGCCAGCACCGGCAGCAGGGTTGCGGTCACCGCCGTGTTGCTGGTGACCTCGGTGAGGAACACCATCAGGGCCGTGACCGCCAGCAGGCACCAGATCAGGTCCAGCCCCTGCAGTCCCGTCAGGGACGAGGCGATGAAGGCGTCCACGCCATTTCGCTCGATCGCCGCCGCGAGGCTCAATCCGCCGCCGAACAGGATCAAGATGTCCCAAGGAAGCTGCCGCGCCGTCTCCCAGTCCAGCGCGAAGATCTGGCGGCCGGGCTCTACCGGAATCAGGAACAGGGCGAGGGCGCCGGCCATGGCGATCACCGCATCGTCGATCCCCGTCAGCCCGGACCAGGCCGCAAGCTTAGGACGCAGGATCCAGCCCAAGGCGGTGAGACCGAAGACAATCAGCACGACCCGCTCCCCACGACTCATCGGGCCCCGTGCGATCAGCTGGCTGCGCAGCAGCTCGCGGCCGCCGCGGATGCTGTAGTGGCCGATCGGGAATGCGATTCGGGTCAGATAGAGCCAGGTCAAGGGTAGCAGCGCCGCGACCAGGGGCAGACCGATAGGCAGCCACCCCAGCATGGAGATTGCGGTTCCGAAGCGCTCCTGCAGGAAGGCGGCCAAAATCAGGTTCGGCGGGGTGCCGATCAGGGTTCCGATGCCGCCTATAGAGGCGGCATAGGCGATCCCCAGCAGCAGGGCGGGGGAGAAGCGGTCGCCGGGGTGCCGCGCCTTCGACAGGTTGCCGCCGAGGCGCTCGCGCATGGTCTCCAACACGCTCAGCCCGATGGGGAGCATCATGATCACGGTGGCGGTGTTGGAGATCCACATGCTCAGCACGGCGGTCGCAAGCATGAATCCCGCGACCAGGCGCGGCGGCCGGGTCCCGAACGCGAGCAACGTGAGCAGCGCGATGCGCCGGTGGAGACCCCACTTCTGCAGCGAAAGCCCGAGCAGGAAGCCGCCGAGGAACAGGAAGATCAGCGGCCGGCTGTAGGGCGCGGTCGCCTCCGCGGCGCTGCCCGCCCCGAGCAGCGGGAAGAGCAGCACCGGCAGCAGCGCGGTTGCTGCCAGAGGGATGGCCTGGGTCAGCCACCAGCAGGCCATCAGCACGGCGACGGAAGCGGTTGCGCGTCCCGCGGGGGAGAGGGCATCGGGTCCTTCCGCCCCCACCCAGAGCCAGACCGCCAGGGACAGAACCGGCCCGAGAATCAGGCCGGTCCAGCGGGCCATCGACCGATTGAGCGCTAGGTGTCGCATCGTCTCCAGTGTGCGTGAGCGATCATGCCGGGATGAATGCGAGAGCGCCTGTCGCCGCGACGGCTGGCCCGTGTCACGCCCCGGCGGGACTCCAACAGTCACCGACGACCCGCCGGATCTCGGGCTCCTTGCGCTCGATGTCCGCCAACAGGTCGAACTGGACCAGCGCCTTGCGCAGGTTGTCCCCGGGGGCGCTCACCCGGAAGTAACGGTCCCCGTCCAGGTGATCGGTGAGAAAACGCAGGCCGAGTTCGAAGGGGAGCAGGCGCGTCGCGTCGTAGATCAGCCCGATTTCCGTCGCGCTCAGCAGGCCCCGGCTCTCGTTGGCGTAGGCCTCGAGGATGCCGCGGCAGATTGTGATGTCGAACTCGACCTTGGGCGCCCCCGCTCGTGTCTCCCCGCCGCGGTTGCAGCAGGAGCGCAGGCAGTCGCCGATATCCTGCAAGACGAGCCCGGGCTGGACCGTGTCCAGGTCGATCAACCCCAGCGCCCGCTCGCCGGCTCGGTCGAACAGGATGTTGTCCAGCTTGGGGTCGCCGTGGATCACCCGCAGCGAGAGCCTGCCATCGCGCTTGCCCTGCTCCAACAACTGGGTCAGGTCGCGCCGGCTGGCGACGAAGTCGAGTGCCCGGCGGACGTCTCCCTCCCGGTGCGCCGCGTCGCCGCTTTCAAGCGCCTGGTCGAGGCGCCGCAGGTATTTGGGCGCACAATGGAACCCGGGCAGGGTGGTCGCGAGCCGCCCGGGGTCGAGGCCGAACGTCAACCGATGGAAGCGGCCCAGGCATCGACCCACCTCTCGCGCCTGGGATACGGTGTCCAGGCGGTGGAGCGCGCGGGCATTCGGGATCAGTTCCATCAGCCGCCAGACGCCGCCGTCACAGTCGCGCACGCAAGGCCGGCCGTCGGCCGCTAGGACGAGGCGGGGGATGCGCAGATCCTGCTCCGGGAGCGCCTCCAGATGTTCGGACAGCACCGCCAGATTGGCCATGATGCGTTCTGGGTCGGCAAAGACCTTGCCGTTGATGCGCTGCAGAACCCAGCCCGACTCTCCCGCCGATACCAGGAAGGTGTCGTTGATCAGCCCGGCACCCAGGGTCTCGATGCCCGTGAGTGGGGCGGGAATCGGGAAGCGAGTTGAGACCTCGGCCGGTTCGGGCGCGGGCGGGTTGCGAAGCATGCGCGCGACGCTTAGGGCTTGGTGCGCTGTCATGGGCATTACTGTGCCAGCGCGAGGGGGCCTTGTCACGCCGAGGCCCGAGCGGTATACACCTTTATCGTTCCCGGAGCCTGCCTTGTCGCGTGCGAGTGCGGAGGTCGAGGCTACCAAGGATCCCGGGGCGAACCTGGCGGGCAATATGAGCGCGAGCGGAGAAATGGTGTCGGAGCTCAACAACCGGGTGTTCGTCTTCACCGGAGCGACCCTCGACGCCGCGCTTCGGGATTGGGTGGCCGAGCAGATCGAGGCCTACCCGCAGCGGGAGGCCCTCATCCGGACCACGGCGCTCGCCATGCGCGATTTCCTGGAATCGGAGCAGGTCCGGCGCCACAAGATGACCCTCGCCAACCACGCGGATGGTTAGTCAGCCCGGTTCGCCGGGCCGCAAACGGATGGTCATGAGACTGGATCGGATGCGGGCCTTAATTCTAGTACCGCTGATAGGGGTCGGCGGCCGTGGCGGGCACGAAATCCTTTTTCGGCTCGATCAACCGCGGCGCGAGCTCCGTCTCCAGCTCCGACCTCAGGCGCTCGAACACGGCGCCGGTCCCGGCGACGTAGCGCGCGGCAAGCTCCTCGCGCAGGGCCGCGCGCTGTTCCGCCAGGGCTGCGCGAAGCTCCGCCTCGAACGCCTCCCGGTTCAGGTACTCGTCCGCCTCAATCACCGCCTTGTCCACCAGCAGCCAGGCCGTGACGCCGGAGACGGCGCCTCCGACGAGGGCGCAGGCTGGGCTCAGTGGCGCGCCGGCGACCGTGCCGGCGCACAGGACCGCCCCGGTCGCTGCCCCGCCGCCGGCCGCTCCCAGGGCGCCGCCGGCCTTGGCCGCCGACTTGATCCCGAGCTTGGCCATGATCGCCGACGCCGCGCCGACGGAGGGCTTGGCCGCGAGCTTGGTCGCCGCCTTGGCCACCGCGGCGCTGCCCAGCTTCTTGGCGGTCACGGCGCCTGCTGCCGCCCCGGCGGATGCGGCGATCCCTTGTCGGGCGATGTCCTCGGGGCTGAGGGCGACAAAGGGCTCGAGCCGCGACCCGAGCCGCTCGCCCAACTCCCATTCCCCGCTGACCCGCACCTGATCCGCCGGCAGGCCGCTCGCGCGCACGAGTCCCAGCAGCAGGTCGCGGACCTCGTCGACAGCGGTGTGCACCTGCGCGACCGAGGTCTCTCCCAGCCGTGCCGCGAGGGCATCGATTGCCTCTGTTGTCCCGGCGGGGGCGAAGACCAGCTCGTCGAGCCGCTCCGCCAGGAAGGTAGCGAGATTTCCGAGGGCCGCGTTGAACAGCCGCATGTACTCACCAGTCAGCGAGTAATACCAGTCCGCGAACGCCGGGATCCGTCCCTCCGCCGCGATGAAGGTTTGTTCCAATCCCTGGTCGATTGCTCGCCCGAGGCCCGCCTTCGCCGCCGCGCGCCGTTCGTCCAGCTCAGCCAGCACCTGGGTCCGGGTGCTGGCGAGCGCCGCGGAATCCAGGTAGACCGATTCGCCGGGCGCAAGGGTGACGCGTACCGCCTCGGTGAATACGGGTGGAAGCTCGCTCTTACCCAGTTGCTCCTCCAGCCACGCCGTGCCGCCGCGGATGAAGGCGAGGATCGAGAAGGCGAGTCCGAGCAGCAGCACGGCGAAGAAGCCGCCCCAGAACCAGCGGCCGGCGGACCTCACGCGGCGCCGCATCCTTCGGATCGGAAGGCATCGGATGACCCATCGGACGACTCTAGCCCGATTGCCCGTCGGCGTCCCGATGCCAGACGTCCCAAGGGCGGGCCAGGACGCCCGTCAGCGCGAGGCTGTATACCCAGGCGATGACGAACGACGCACCGAAGCTCGCGATGAAAACGGCCCAGGCGGTGAGCAGCTGCACCTGGTCCTTCAGGTCGGCGAACAAGTGCTCGGCCGACCTCAGGCCGAGCGCATCTGCCACCGAAGCGGCGCGGGCAAGCATCGCGAGGGCGTCGCACGCCACCTCTGGGCGCGCGGCGCCATATGCGAGGACCTCCTCCCACCGCAGCCCGGTGTAGTTCTCCTGGGGCGTGAAGAACAGGAGCAGCATCCAGGTGAGCCACAGCGCCATGGCGTTGACCCGCACCGCCCAGTGGCGGGTCAGCGGACCGCGGTAAGGGGAGCGCACCTCGCGGTCGAGAAACGCGGCGAGCGCGGCCAGCAGGCCGACCAGCAGCGGCACGTCCGCCGCCAGCAGCACCCATTGGGCGCGATCGAACGAGAGCACCGCGATCAGGAGCACCAGCGCGAGCAGAACGGACTTGAACAGCTGGCGGGCAAGGATCAGGACACGCCGGCTGAGCAGGCGGAACAGCATCCCCTCGCGCTGCAGATAATGGTCGAGCAGGGCCCGCCGGCGATAGAAGGCAGTCTCGGTGCCGGAGAGCATCAGGAGGCCGGCCAGGAGGGCGATCGCCACCGCCGCGGCGCCGCAACCCAGACGTTCGGCAGCGAGATCCCAGGCGAGCAGCCCGGTCCAGACCAAGGACAGCAGGGCGAAGCGGCCGAGGTGGCGCACGGGTCCCCGCTCGGGGCCGGCCCGGCTGGCGTCAGCCGCCAGTCACCGGCGGGAAAAAGGCGACCTCGTCGCCGTCCTTTACCCGGGTCTCGGGCCGGGCCATCTCCTGGTTGACGGCGGCCATCACGGTCTGGTCTTGTCCCAAGATGTCCGACCAGGGGGAGCCGCGTTGGCGCAGTCGGGCGGCGATGTCGGCGACGGTGGCCAGGTCGGAGGCTGCCTCGATCTCCTCGCCGGCGGAGCCGACCTGCTCGCGCAGACGGGCGAAGTAACGGACTTGAATCATGTCAAAAGCTCGCTGAAGGGGATGAACTGCACCTTGTCCCCCCTTTCTAGCACCTGACCCTCGGGGATGACCACCAGGCCGTCGGCCCAGGCGACGGACGACAGCACGCCGGACGAGCGGCTCGGGTAGACGCTGGCCTCGGGCTCTCCGTCCGCTCCCCGCGTCAGGCGCGCGCGCTGAAACTCCCGGCGCTTGTCCGGCCGGGGCCAGTCGAAGCCCGACCGAACGCTTATGGCGCGCTGCTCGCTCGCCTCCGCGATGCCTTGCATGCGCCGGATGTAGGGGCGGGCGAAGAGGACGAAGGTGACGAACAGGGAGACCGGGTTGCCGGGGCTGCCGATGAAGGGCGTGCGTGCGTCGCCGATGTGGCCGAAGGCCAGCGGCTTGCCGGGGCGGATGGCGATCTTCCACAGGTCCAGGCTGCCGAGGCGCTCCACCGCGGGCTTGACGTGATCCTCCTCGCCGACGGACACCCCGCCGCTGGCGAGGATCAGGTCCGCCCGCCGCGCAGCGTCGGACAACGCCGCGATCGTGGCGTCGAGTGTGTCCTCGACGATGCCGAGGTCGACGATCTCGCAGCCCATGGCGGCGAGCAGACCGCACAGGGTGAAGCGGTTGGAGTTGTAGATCTGGCCCGGTCCCAGCGGGTCGCCCGGCATCACCAGCTCGTCCCCGCTGGAGAACACGGCCACCTTCAGGCGCCGGTAGACCCCGAGTTCCGGCGCGCCCACGGAGGCGGCGAGTCCCAGGTGCTGCGGAGAGAGCCGGGTGCCGGCCGGAATTATCTCGGAGCCGGCGGCGATATCCTCACCCGCGCGGCGGATGTTGGCGCCGGGCTTGACCTCGGCGGGGACGTGGACCGATTCACCCCGTGGCTCGCAGACCTCCTGCACGACCACGGCGTCGGCCCCCGCCGGAATCGGGGCGCCGGTGAAGATCCGTGCCGCGGTGCCGGGTTCCAGGGGGACGCCGCTGCTACCCGCCGGGATGCGCTGGGCGACCCGCAGCAGAACGCCACTGGCGTCGAGGTCCGAGCAGCGCACCGCGTAGCCGTCCATGGCGCTGTTGTCCCAGCCGGGGACGTCGATGGCGCTGTGCACGGGCTCCGCCAGGACCCGGCCGAGTCCGCCCATGGTTGGGACGCGCTCGACGCCGGCGATGGGCCGCGCATGGGAGAGGAGCAGCTCCAGCGCCTGCTCCATCGGCAGCAGGGCGGGCCCGGTCGGCGTGTCGCAGCAGTCGTTGGTGCTCATGGCGGTCGCTCGGCGCTACGTGGTCTATCGCTCCAGCAGACGGGGAATGAGCTGGGCGAAGTTGCAGGGCCGGGTGCGGTGGTCGAGCTGGGGCTCCAGGATCTTGTCCCACGCGGTGCTGCAGGCACCGCTGGAGCCGGGGAGGCAGAAGATGAAGGTCCCGTTGGCCAGTCCCGCCACTGCCCGGGACTGGACGGTGGAGGTGCCGATCTCCTCGAAGGACACGGTCCGGAAGAGCTCGCCGAAGCCCTCGATCTGCTTGTCCAGCAGGGGGGCGATCGCCTCCGGGGTGCTGTCCCGTCCGGTGATGCCGGTGCCGCCGGTGGTGAGCACCACCTGTACCTGCGGGTCGGCGATCCAGCGGGAGAAGACCGCGCGCATCTGGTAGACGTCGTCGCGGACGATCTCCTTCGCCACCACCTGATGGCCCGCCGCCTCGGCCTTCGCCTTGAGCAGATGCGCCCGACTTGTCGTCCGCCTCGGTGCGGCTGTCGGAGACGGTCAGCACGGCGACATTGAGCGGGATGAAGCCGGTATCTTTGAAGTGCTCGGTCATGGCGGTGTGTCGGTTCGTGGTAGGGGGCGGAGGAGGTTAAGCGTTGGTCAGGCCAAGATACTTGATCCGGGTCAGGAACGGCAGACGTTCCTAGATCCACTTGGGAATCAAAATCAGCGCCCAGATGACGGCCGCGAAGACGATGCTGAGGAAGACCGCGGCGGAGGCGATGTCCTTGGCGCGGGCGGAGAGCTCGTGGTGCTCGGGGCCGACGCGGTCCACGTTGGCCTCGATCGCCGAGTTCAGCAGCTCCACGATGGGGACCATCAGCAGGCCGCCGATCAGCATCGCGCGCTCCAGCGGCGTTTCCCCGAGCCACAGGCCCAAGGGCAGCAGGGGCAGGAGCGCCCAGACCTCCTGCCGGAAGGCCTCCTCCTCGACGTAGCAGGCCTTGAAGCCCTGCATCGAATAGCCGAAGGCGCGGATGATCCGGCGCCACCCCCTGGCGTTC
The DNA here is from genome assembly GCA_963736235.1 of uncultured Gammaproteobacteria bacterium. GTDB lineage: Bacteria > Pseudomonadota > Gammaproteobacteria > Chromatiales > Chromatiaceae > CAVORB01. The sequence goes on along the minus strand of CAVTOR010000031.1, from coordinate 827,878 downwards.
TGGTTAGCCATCGCCCGCGGCGGGCCTCCATGCCAGGTCGAGCTGGCGCGCGGCGCGGACGTCGTCGAGGCGGCGCACCGGCATGGTGTGCGGGGCCTCTTTCAGCGTATCCGGTTGCTCCTGCATCTCCTGGCGGATGCGGGTCATGGCCTCGACGAAGCCGTCGAGCTCCTCCTTGGACTCGCTCTCCGTGGGTTCGATGAGCAGGCACTCCGGCACCAGCAGCGGGAAGTAGGTGGTCGGTGCGTGATATCCGAAATCCAGCAATCGCTTGGCATAATCCATGGCGTTGACGCCGTGCTCCCTGGCCTCGCGCCGCAGGGTGACGATGAACTCGTGACTGGCCCGGCGGCCGGGGAAGGCCGGTGTGAAGCCGGTCTCGCTGAGGCGCTTGAGCAGGTAGTTAGCGTTCAGGGTGGCGTACTCCGCCACGCGCTTCATGCCCCCGGCCCCGAGCAGCCGCGCGTAGACGTAGGCCCGCAGCAGGATGCCCACGTTGCCGGCGAACGCGGTGAGCCGTCCGATGCTGTCCGGCCGTTCCTGCTCGGTCAGCCAGGCGTAGTCGGTGCCGTCGAAGGCGACCATGGGCACCGGCAGATAGGGCTCCAGGCGCTTGGAGACGCCCACCGGGCCCGCACCCGGCCCGCCGCCCCCGTGGGGCGTGGAGAAGGTCTTGTGCAGGTTCATGTGGATGACGTCGAAGCCCATGTCGCCCGGGCGCGCCTTGCCGAGGATGGCGTTGAGGTTGGCGCCGTCGTAGTAGAGCAGGCCGCCCGCCTGGTGCACGGCGTCGGCGATGTCGCGAATGCGCCGCTCGAACACCCCGAGCGTGCTCGGGTTGGTGAGCATGATGCCGGCGGTCTTCGGGCCGACGACGTCCCGCAGGGCGGCGAGGTCCACGTCCCCCTGCGCGTCGGTCGGAATCTCGCGCACCTCGTACCCCGCCATCACCGCCGATGCCGGGTTGGTGCCGTGGGCCGCGTCCGGGACCAGGATCTCGGTGCGGGCGTCGTCGCCCCTGGCCTGGTGGTAGGCGCGGATCATGGCCACCCCTGCGAACTCCCCCTGGGCGCCCGCCGCCGGCGCGAGGGAGACCGCGTGCATTCCGGTGACCTCCTTGAGCATCTCCTGCAGCTCGAACAGGCAGGCGAGTACGCCTTGACTGTGGGTGTCCGGCGCCAAGGGGTGGCGGGCGAGGAAGCCCGGCAGCATGGCGAGGCTGTTGCAGGCCCTGGGGTTGTACTTCATGGTGCAGGAGCCCAGGGGATAGAAGTGGGTGTCGATCGAGAAGTTCTTCTGCGACAGCCGCGTGTAATGCCGCACCGCTTGCAGCTCCGAGACCTCGGGCAGCGCTGGACGCCGCTGGCGGCGCAGGTGCTGCGGGAGGTCGGGGGTTTCGGCGCGTTCCAGCGGCGCCTGGGCGGATGCGTGGCGTCCGGGGCGCGAGTGTTCGTGGATCAGCATGGGAGCAAGGTGTCTTCCGGGGCGGGCGGCGTCGGCCGCCCGCGGATTGGGGATCAGCCCAGGGCCGCGAGGGCGGCGTCGTAGTCCGGCTCCTCCGTGATCTCCGGGACCAGTTGCGTGTAGACGACCTTGTTGTCCGCGTCCAGCACGACGACGGCGCGAGCGGTGATCCCGGCCAACGGGCCGTCCTCGATCAGGACCCCGTAGTCCTTGCCGAAGTTGCGCGAGCGCATCATGGACAGGTTGATCACGTTCTTGATGCCTTCGGCTTCGCAGAAGCGCCCGGAGGCGAACGGCAGGTCGGCGGAGATGACCAGGGCCACGGCGTCGCTCTTGGCCGCCATCGCCTCGTTGAACCTCTTGGTGGAGGTGGCGCAGGTGGGGGTGTCCAGGCTGGGGACGATGTTCAAGAGCTTCTTCTTTCCGGCGTAATCGGCCAGCGTCTTGTCGCTCAGGTCTCCGGCGACCAGCTTGAAGTCGGGGGCGGTGGAGCCGACGGCGGGCAGGTCGCCGGCGAGGTTGACGGGGCTGCCTTTGAGGGCGGTTTGGGCCATGGTGGTTTCTCCTGTGAGGGGTTGTCTCTGGGTCGTTCAGATCTTCGGCTCGACCGGGCAGCGGGCCTGGGTGCGGGTCGCGATCACCCGCGCGAGCTTGGTGGCGAACTGCTCCATGTCCTCCCGCGTGCGCATCTCGGTGGCACAGACCAGGACGGCCGGATCGAGCTCAGGGTAATCGAGCCCCAGGTCGTAGCCGCCGAGGACGTTGTGGGCCGCCAGCGAGCGCAGCAGGTCGGCCGCGGGCGCGGGCAGCCGCAGCGCGCATTCGTGAAACACGGGGCGGCCGAACAGGGGCTCCACGCCGGGAATTTCGCTCAGCATGCCGGTGAGCTCGCGGGTGTTCGCATGGCAGGCCGCCGCTGTCCGCTCCAGGCCCTCGGCGCCCAGCAGGGCCATGTGAATGGTGGCGGCGGTCACCAGGAGCCCCTGATTGGTGCAGATGTTGGAGGTCGCCTTGGAGCGGCGGATATGCTGCTCGCGCGCCTGCAGGGTGAGAGTGAAGCCTGGCTTGCCCTCGGCGTCCAGGGTGCGCCCGGCGATGCGGCCGGGTAGCTGTCGCACCAGGGCCTGCTTGCAGCACAGGAACCCCAGGTAGGGACCACCGGAGGACAAGGGTATGCCGAGCGGCTGGCCCTCGCCGCAGGCGATGTCGGCGCCGGCCGCGCCCCACTCGCCGGGAGGGCTGAGGAGGGCGAGCGCCACCGGGTTGACCACCGCGATCACCAGGGCGTTGCGCTGGTGTGCCCACTCCGTGAGGGCATCGACTTCTTCGAGCACGCCGAAGAAGTTCGGCTGCTGAATGACCAGGGCGGCGAGATCCTCGCCAGCGAAGGGCTCCAGCAGCTCGACGGCCGTGTGGCCGCCGGCGCGGTCGTAGTCGACCTCGACCAGCTCGATGCCTTGATTGTGCACGATGCTGTGCACCGTCTTGCGATAAGCGGGATTCAGCGCGCGGGGCATCAGAACGCGCCGGGAGCTGGTCTTGCGGTTGGCCCGCACCGCCATCAGAACCGCTTCGGCCAGGGCGGACGCTCCGTCGTAGAGCGAGGCGTTCGATACGTCCATGCCGGTCAGGGCCGTCATCATGGACTGGAACTCGTAGAGCACCTGCAGGGTGCCCTGGCTGGCCTCCGCCTGATAGGGCGTGTAGGCGCTGTAGAACTCGCCGCGGGTGGTGATCTGCCAGACGGCGGCGGGGATGTGGTGCTCGTATGCGCCGGCGCCGAGGAAGCTCAGAGCCTGACCGTCCTGGCGCGGCGCGGCCCTGCATCAAGCGGCCGACCTCCATCTCGGACAGGGCATCGGGGATGGCCCCCAGGCCACCCGCCTTCAGGGCTGGCGGGATCTCGTCGAACAGGTCCTCGATGGAGCCGACGCCGATGGCCGCGAGCATGGCGGCCACGTCGTCTTCGGTATGTGGAATGAAAGGCATGGGTGCGAGGCCTCGGGTCAGGCGTCCTCTTCCTCCAGGAAGCGGTTGTATCCGGCCGCATCCATCAGGCCTTCGAGCTCCGACTGGTCGGCTACGGTGAGCTTGAAGATCCAGCCGTCTCCGTAGGCGTCCTCATTGATGGTCTCGGGCGCATCGCCGAGGATCTCGTTGGCTTGCGCCACCTCGCCTGACAGCGGGCTGTAGACGTCGGAGGCGGCCTTCACCGATTCCACCACGGCGCAGGATTCGCCGGTGGCGAGCCGCTTGCCCACCTCGGGCACCTCGACGAACACCAGGTCGCCCAGGGCCTCCTGGGCATGATCGGTGATGCCGATCGTGACCGTCCCGTCCGCGTTGTCGCGCACCCACTCGTGGTCCTTGGTGTACTTGAGGTCTTCGGGCACGTTGCTCATGGTCCAATCCCCTCTCTAGAGGCTGAAGGTTGCTGATTGTGAATTGCGCCGCGGTTCAATCGAGCTCGATGCGGGGCTTGCCGTTGCGCACGAAGGGCGGTTTGACTACTCGCGCCGCTACCGGCTTGCCGCGGATCTCCACCTCGCAATCGTCCCCGAGGTCGTGGGCGACCCGGGCCAAGGCGATGGAGCGCTCCAGCGTCGGGGCGAACCCGCCGGAGGTGATCTCCCCGACCACGTCTCCGCCGCTCAGTACGCTCTGGTGGGCGCGCAGTACGCCGCGCCCCGTGAGCAGGAGCCCGACGAAGCGCCGCAAGCCCTCCCCGCGACGCTGCCGCTCCAGCGCCTCGCGGCCGATGAAATCGCGCTCGGCGGGCTCCCAGGCCAGGGTCCAGCCGAGGCCGCTTTCCAGCGGACTCGTTTCTTCGTCCATGTCCTGACCGTAGAGGTTCATCCCGGCCTCCAGGCGCAGAGTATCCCGGGCGCCGAGGCCGCAGGGGGCCACCCCCGCGTCTCCCAGGGAACGCCACAACGCCGGTGCGCCGTCGGCAGGACACATGATCTCGAACCCGTCCTCGCCCGTGTATCCGGTGCGCCCGACGAACCACTGGGCGTTTTCGGCGGCGAAGAACGGCTTGAGCGCGAGGGCGGTCGCGCGCAGGTCCGACGGCAGCAGGGGAGCGGCTTTTTCCCGCGCGTGGGGACCCTGCACCGCGATCATGGACAGGTCCTCGCGCGGCTGGATGGCAACATCGTGCCCTTCGGCCTGAACGCCGATCCAGGCCAGGTCCTTGTCCGCGGTGGCGGCGTTGACCACCATGCGGTAACGGCCGGGGTCGCGATAGTAGACGATGAGGTCGTCGATGACCCCACCCCGCTCGTTGAGCATGCAGCTGTAGAGGGCCTTGCCGCGCTCGCCGAGCCTGCCGACGTCATTCGCGAGCAGGCGACGGAGGAAACCGACCGCCCCGACCCCGTCCAAGTCCACCACGCGCATGTGGGAGACGTCGAACATGCCGGCGTCGCGGCGCACCGCGTGGTGCTCCTCGAGCTGGGAGCCATAGTGCAGCGGCATGTCCCACCCGCCGAAGGGCACGATACGCGCTCCCATCGCTTGGTGGTGCTGAAAACAGCGGGGTCTTGAGTCCCATCCGGCTCTCCTGTTGGCGGCGCCTGTCAGCAGGGTGCGGCCCGAATCATGCGAAGAAAAGGGGCGCAGACAAAAACGGGCGGCACCTGCAGCCCGGAAGGATGCGGGTGCCGCCCCTCTGTCCTGAACCTGAGAGTTTGCGACGCCATGATCGCCGCTGCCCCTTCGGTGGACCCTCGCCCGGGTGTTAACGGCCGGGGTCGCTCTCCAGAGTCGGTGGGATGCCCTGCGGTCCTGTTGCCTGAGCGATTCCGGGCGGGGTTGCGCCTTCGGCGCCGGCGCGAGACCGGTCTCTCCCGCAGGGCCTTTGCCGAAAAACGACTATAACCCCGGCCGCCCGGCTTGCCAACCCGCTCGCCCGCTCAAGAGGAGTAACCTTCCGGCTCGGCCGCCCGCTTGAAGCTGGTGGCGTGGCATTTGGGGCAAGGGGGGATGCGTCCGGTGCTGTGCATGTGCATCTCCGCGCCGCAGGCGGTGCAGGTCAGTGCCCCGGGACCCGCGATCTCCCCGGTGCGGTAGAGGCTCGCCTGGCGCGCCTGCTCCGCCCAGCCGCGCAGCTGGACGCTGGTCTGGTCCGCCACCGCGGAAAAGGTCTCGAGCATTCGTTGCTCGATCAGGCGGAGGTCAAAGCGCCACCAATTCTTGAGATCATCGCCGGTCTCGGCGATGTAGTTGGCCGCGTCCTTGACGTCGCGCTCCACGTAATCTGCCACCCTCGCCGCCTCTTCGCGCGTCAGCTCGCCGAGCTCGACCATGTTGTCCCTCGCCTTTGCCAACATTTCGCGGAAGGCCGGCACGGTTTCCTTCTCCGCGTGTTGGATCATTTCCTCGGTGCGCGCGAGCATGCGCTCGTAGGCGTCGACCATCTTGTCGACGACGTCGGGTTTCTCGTTCTCGGCCATGGCGGTCTCCTTCGGTTATCGGAAGCTTGGGCTCGGGATGCATCGCCGAACCGTTCTCCTCTGCCTCAAGTGTGCGGCATGGCCGGAAAATGGCAACCTCGCCCGCGAATCGGCGCAAGCTGCCTGCGGCGGCCATTGTCGCGGTCGCGCGCCCGCGCCGGACTGCGGTATCCTTCGTCGCCTATCTCCAGGACCCGACCGAACCCGCCTCAACCGATGCAAAACGATTACGACCCGCGCCAGATCGAGGTCGCGGCGCAAGCTTATTGGGAGCAGAACCAGTCCTTCAAGGCGGAGGAAGACCCGGCGCGGGAGAAGTTCTACTGCCTGTCGATGTTCCCCTATCCCTCGGGGCGCCTGCACATGGGGCACGTGCGCAACTACACCATCGGCGACGTGATCGCCCGCTATCAGCGGATGCTCGGCAAGAACGTGCTCCAGCCCATGGGCTGGGACGCGTTCGGCCTGCCGGCGGAGAACGCCGCCATCAAGCACGGAATCCCGCCGTCGCAGTGGACCGAGTCGAACATCGCGTACATGAAGGACCAGCTCAAGCGGCTGGGCTTCGGCTACGACTGGGATCGGGAGCTGGCCACCTGCGACCCGGACTACTACCGCTGGGAGCAGTGGCTGTTCACGCGCCTGATGGAGAAGGGGCTGGCCTACCGTGCCAAGGCGACGGTGAACTGGGACCCGGTCGACCAGACGGTGCTGGCCAACGAGCAGGTGATCGACGGCAAGGGCTGGCGCTCGGGCGCGCCGGTGGAGAAGCGCGAGATCGAGCAGTGGTTCGTCCGCATCACCGACTACGCCCAGGAGCTGCTCGACGCCCTCGACAGCCTCGACGGCTGGCCGGAGCAGGTGCGCACCATGCAGCGCAACTGGATCGGGCGCTCCGAGGGCGTCTACATGGAGTTCGGGATCGAGGGCTCCGACGAGACGCTCGGCATCTACACCACGCGCCCGGACACGGTCATGGGCGTGACCTATGTGGCGGTGGCGGCCGAGCACCCGCTGGCGCGGCAGGCCGCCGAGTCGCGATCCGGCGCTCGCCGCCTTCGTCGAGGAATGCCGCCAGGGCGGGATCTCCGAGGCCGAGATCGAGACCATGGAGAAGAAGGGCCACGCCCTCGGCATCGACGCCATCCACCCGATCACCGGCGAGCCGGTGCCCATCTTCGCCGCCAACTTCGTGCTCATGGGCTACGGCACCGGTGCGGTGATGGCGGTGCCCGCCCACGACCAGCGCGACTGGGAGTTCGCCGAGCGTTACGGGATCCCGAAACGGCAGGTGATCCATGCCGCGGACGGCAGGCCCGTGCGGCATCGAGGCGGCTGCGTTTGTGGAGAGGGGCGTGCTGCGCGACTCGGGGCCGTTCGACGGGCATGACCTCGGAGCAGGCCTTCGGCGCCATTGCAGACTGGCTGTCGGAGCGCGGAAAGGGCGGGAAGCGGGTCAACTTCCGCCTGCGCGACTGGGGCGTGTCGCGCCAGCGCTACTGGGGCTGCCCGGTGCCCGTGATCGACACGCCCGACGGCGGCGTGCGCGCGGAGACGGACCTGCCGGTGCGCCTGCCCGAGGACGTGGTCGTCGACGGCTCGGGCTCTCCGCTCAAGAACATGCCGGAGTTCTCCGATCTCGGCAACGGCGAGACCCGCGAGACCGACACCTTCGACACCTTCTTCGAGTCCTCCTGGTACTACGCCCGCTACTGCTCCAGCGACTGCGACACCGCCATGCTGGACGAGCGCGCCAACTACTGGCTGCCGGTGGATCAGTACGTCGGCGGCATCGAGCACGCGGTGCTGCATCTGCTCTACGCCCGCTTCTTCCACAAGCTGATGCGCGACGAGGGCCTGGTCGACTGCGACGAGCCCTTCACCCGCCTGCTCACCCAGGGCATGGTGGTGGCGGAGACCTACTACCGCGAGGACGCCGACGGGCGCAAGCACTGGTACAACCCGGCGGATGTGGAGGTCGAGCGGGACGAGAAGGGCCGGCTGGTGTCGGCGGTGCTCAGGGAGGACGGCGCAGCCGGTCACTTACGGCGGCATCGAGAAGATGTCCAAGTCCAAGAACAACGGCGTCGATCCCCAGACCCTGACGGATCGCTACGGCGCCGACACGGTGCGTCTCTACACCATGTTCACCGTCGCCGCCGGATCAGTCGCTGGAATGGAACGACGAGGGCGTGGAGGGGGCCTCGCGCTTCCTCAAGCGCCTGTGGTCCCTGGCGCACGAGCGCTGTGAGCATCCGCGTCGCGATGCCGGCGATCCCGGCGCTGGGTGAGGCTGAACAGTCGCCCGCCGGGAGATCCACGCGGCCCTCAAGAAGGCCCTGTTCGACTACGAGCGCCAGCAGTTCAACACGGTGGTCTCCGGCTGCATGACCATGGTCAACGTGCTCTACAAGTCGACGGCACCGCGCCGCCAGGCAAGGCGGTGTTGCGCGAGGGCCTCGAGATCGTTCTGCGGCTGCTGGCGCCGATCGCACCCCACGTCACCCACCACCTGTGGCGGGAGCTCGGCTTCGGCGACGACATCCTGGCGCGGGCTGGCCGGTCGTGGACGAGGACGCCCTGCGGCAGGACAGCATCGAGTACGTGGTCCAGGTCAACGGCAAGGTGCGCGGCAAGGTTGCAGTGCCGGCGGATGCGGACAAGGAGTGCCATCGAGCAGGCGGCCCTTGCCAATGAGAACGTTCAACGCTTCATCGGCGAGGCGCAGGTGCGCAAGGTCATCGTGGTGCCCGGCAAGCTGGTCAATGTCGTCGCCAAATAGATCCGCGGCCGTCAGCCGGCCGCACATCGTGCCTCAACATTTGGGAGTGAGATCCGTGTCCGGCTTCACGCGTACACCCGGCATCCTGGTGGCGGCCGTTCTGCTATCGATGCTAAGCGCCTGCGGTTTCAAGCTGCGGGGGTCGGTGGAGATCCCCCCCGAGCTCAACCCGATGTACATCGAGACGACCGGCGGGGGAAGCGTGCGCGCCGCGATGCTGCAGCGCCTGGAGGTCTCCCAGGTGCGTTTGGCCTCAAGCCCGAAGGAGGCGCGCATCATCGTCCGCATCATGAACGAGACCCGCGCCTCCCGTGTTGCGGCCGTGGATCGCAGCGGCAAGGTGGTTGCCAGCGAGCTGCACTTGCGTGTGCGCTTCGATGCGATTGGACCGGATGGTGGTTCGCTCGTGTCGCCGGAGATCCTCGATCTGGTTCGGACCTACGAGAACCCTGACGTTGAGGTACTGGGCAAGCAGCTGGAGGCGGATCTCATCTACGAGGATCTGGCCCAGGACGCGGCCGACCGCATCCTCGGGCGGTTGCGGGCGAAGCTGTTGTAGCACCAGGTCTGCGGGGCTTCCCAGATACGAGCAATGCGGGTCCAATCTCACCAGCTTCCGGCACGACTGAAGGGGCAACTGGCAGCCGTCTACATGGTTTGCGGCGATGAGCCGCTGCAACTCGGTGAGGCCGCCGCCGCCGTACGGGTCGCCGCCGCCGAACGGGGTTTCTCGGAGCGCGAGTTGCTGGAGCAGCATTCCGCCTTCGACTGGGGGCGACTCGACGCCGCGTCGCGGGAGCTGTCCCTCTTCTCGAGCCGCAAGCTCATCGAGCTGCGTCTCGGCTGGCGCCCGTATCGGCCGCGAGGGCTCCGATGCGCTGCGCGCCTATTGCGAGTGCCCGCCGCCGGACAATCTGCTGCTGATCCTGGCGCCCGAGCTTGGAGTATCGGGAGCTCAAGGCGCGCTGGGTGCAGGATGTCGAGCGGGTTGGCGTCCTGGTTCAGGTGCGCAAGCTGGTCGGTCAGCGTCTCGTCGCCTGGATCGAGCAGCGCATGCGCGAGCGTGGCCTGCAACCGGCTCCGGGCGTGGCCGCGGTGCTGGCGGAGCGCGTGGAGGGCAACCTGCTCGCGGCATCCCAGGAGATCGAGAAGCTGTGGCTCATCCAGGGCGATGGGCCGTTGGGGCGCGAGGAGCTCACGCGGGCGATTTCCGACAGTGCACGCTTCGACCTGTTCGACCTGCCCGACGCCGCGCTGGCCGGTGATCGCGTCCGGGTCAACCGCATCCTCAGCGGGTTGGCCGCCGAGGGTAACCCTGCGCCGCTGGTTCTATGGGTTCTGGCGCGGGAGCTGCGCATGCTGGCGGCCGCTGCATTTGGCGCCCAGCGTGGTGCCGCCGGCCTTTCCGCGGTCCTGAATGCGCACAAGGTATGGGAGTCGCGCCGAGGCGCGGTGGAGGCGACGATGCGACGGTTGCCGCTACCGGAGTTGCACCGGCTGCTGGGGTGCTGCGCGCAGGTGGACCGGCAGATCAAGGGCCTGGATCGGGGTGATCCCTGGCTGGGTCTGTCCCTGATCGGCGATGGGCTGGCCTCGGGAGAGACGGCCCGACTCATCGGGTAGCGCGGCAAATCTGATAAACTTTCCGCCCCGGCCCGTGGCGATCGCCTCGTGTCATTCCGGATTTGGAGCCTATGTACGAGCCACAGATCAACGACGTCGAAGCCTACATGCGACAGGTCGGTGAGCGCGCACGCGATGCCTCTCGCCGCCTGGCCCGTGCCGAAACGGCGGCGAAAAACCATGCCTTGCTGGCCGTCGCTGCTGACATCGACCAGCAGCCGCGGCGCGCTGATGGAGGCGAACCGTCTCGATCTGGAAGCGGGGGCGGCCAAGGGCCTGGAAGCGGCCCTGCTCGACCGCCTGGAACTGACCGCGGGGCGCATCGACGCCATGATCGAAGGCCTACGCCAGATCGCCGCCCTCGCGGATCCGGTAGGGGCCATCACCGATCTCAACTATCGGCCCTCCGGCATACAGGTGGGACGCATGCGCGTGCCGCTCGGCGTGGTGGGCATCATCTACGAATCCCGCCCGAACGTGACCGCGGATGCGGCCGCGCTGTGCCTGAAGTCCGGCAACGCCACGGTGCTGCGGGGAGGCTCCGAGGCCTTCCACTCCAATCAGGCCATCGCCGGATGCATCCACCGCGGCCTCGAGTCTGCCGGATTGCCGGCAGACGCGGTCCAGGTGGTGGCAACCACGGACCGCGCGGCCGTTGGTGCCATGATCGCCATGCCTGAGTTCGTGGATGTGATCATCCCCCGCGGCGGCAAGGGTCTGATCGAGCGGATCAGCCGCGAAGCGCGGGTGCCGGTGATCAAGCACCTGGACGGCATCTGCCACGTCTACATCGACGACAAGGCTGACCTGGACAAGGCCTTTGCGGTGGCGATGAACGCCAAGACCCAGCGTTACGGCACCTGCAACACCATGGAGACCCTGCTGGTGGCGGAGGCAGCCGCCGATGCCGTTCTTCCGCGACTGGGCGCTGCCTTGCTCGAGAAGGGCGTGGAGTTGCGGGGCTGCCCGCGTACACTGGAGATCTTGCCGCAGTGCGATCCCCGCCAGCGATGGGGACTGGGACACCGAGTACCTGGCGCCGATCCTCTCGGTGCGCGTGGTCGCGGATATGGACGCGGCCATTGATCATATCGCTCGCCACGGCTCGCAGCATACGGATGCCATCATCACCGAGGACTATACCCGGGCGCGGCGTTTCCTGCGCGAGGTGGACTCGAGCTCGGTCATGGTCAACGCCTCCACCCGCTTTGCCGACGGCTTCGAATACGGGTTGGGGGCGGAGATTGGGATCAGCACGGACAAGTTTCACGCCCGCGGTCCGGTCGGTCTCGAGGGGCTGACCTCGGTCAAGTTCGTGGTGCTCGGCAACGGCGAGGTCCGGACATAGGGGACACGCGGGTGCTTTTCTGCTAGCTTTCCGCACATGAGCTGCGTTCAGCGATGCGCCGGGATCACGGGCTCGAGGCGATCGTCTGGCCTGACCGGGGATCGGCTCCGCGGTTTCCCCAACTCCTCTCACGAGCATTTCAAGGGAGACCTTTCGGTGAGGTATGGCTGGCCGCTTTGATCGGGAGGTAGCGGCCTCGGGTGCCGGCGCCTCATGATTGGCGTGCTGGGGGGCACCTTCGATCCGATCCACTTCGGCCACCTGCGACCGGCGCTGGAAATGCGACAGGCCCTCGGGCTCGCCGAGGTTCGCTTCGTTCCCCTCAACGTGGCGGTTCACCGATGTCAGCCGGAGGCCTCCGGGGCGCAGCGCCTGGCCATGGTGCGTGCCGCGGTCGGCGGTGAGCCGGGCTTCCGGGTAGATGCCCGCGAGCTGAAGCGCGCGGGTAGGTCTTACTCCTACGAAACGCTGCGTTCCCTGCGCAGCGAGGTGGGCGATCGTCAACCGATTTGCCTGCTCACGGGTTCCGACGCCTTCCGGGACTTTCTCTCCTGGCATCGGCCCGATGACATCCTCGAGCTGGCTCATTTGGTCGTGATGCAGCGTCCGGGTGCGGAAGCTGGAATGGATGCGCGACTGCGGGACTGGATGGCCCCGCGCCTGCAGCCGGGGCCGGAAGGTTTGGATCAGCGCCCGGGCGGCCACATTCTGCTGCGACGGGTCACGCAGCTGGATATCTCGTCGACCGATATCCGCCAGATCATCCGCGCCGGGCGCAGTCCGCGGTATCTGCTGCCGGATGCGGTGCTCGCCATCATCGAGCGTGAATCTCTCTACCGTGACCCGATATCGGATTGAGTTATCTTTTGCCACCCTCCCCCTTTCCGGGGGCGGCGCCCTGGATCTCGCCCCGAGACAGCGCCGATATTCTCAGGAGAACGCATGCAGATCGAGCAACTGAAGCAACTGGTCCTCGATACCCTCGCCGACCTCAAGGCACGTGACGTCACCGTCATGGACGTGCGCGGAAAGACGGCGGTGACCGATTTCATGATCGTGGCTTCCGGTACCTCCGACCGCCACGTCAAGGCCATCGCCGAGGCCGTCGCCTTCCGCGCCAAGGACGGCGGGGAGCCGCCGTTGGGCAGCGAGGGACTGGCTGAGGGCGAGTGGGCGCTGGTCGATCTCAACGGCGTGGTCGTCCACGTCATGCTTCCCAAGGTACGAGACTTCTACAATCTGGAGCGGCTCTGGTCCGCGCCGACTCCGGTGGAACGCAGCGCGACCGCGCGCCATTCCTAACGTGCGGGGCCAACAGGTGCAGGCTGCGGCTGGCCGCCGCGGGGCAGGCGTCGAGCATGGTCGTTCGCGGAACTGAGCGCCGCCGTCGGCTTGAACAATCTGACGCGCCATGGATCGCTTCGACCGTATCTTTGACCTGAACCGCATTCTCCAGAGCGCCCGGCGGCCGGTCTCCCGCCGCCGACTGGAGGAGGAGCTGGAGTGCTCGCGCGCCACGGTCAAGCGCATCATCGAGGACATGCGCCTGTACCTCAACGCCCCGATCGTCTACGACCGCGAGCGTAACGGCTATCGTTACGACCAGGACGAGGGGGCGATGTACGAGCTCCCGGGTCTCTGGTTCAACGCCTCCGAGCTTCATGCCCTGCTGTCGGTGCAACAACTGCTCGCGGACGTGCAGCCCGGGCTCCTGGACCTCCATCTCAAGCCGCTCCAGAAGCGCATCGATGCGCTTCTGGAGATCCAGCACGCGGGGTCCGAGGGGCTCGCCGGACGCATTCGCTTCCTGCAGATGGGCTCCCGCGATGTCGGGCCCTGCTTTCAGGCCGTTGCGGGCGCCCTCGCCCAGCGCAAGCGACTCCTGCTGCGGTACTTCAATCGCGGCAACGGGGAGACCAGCGAGCGGGAGGTCTCCCCGCAGCGGCTCAATTACTACCGCGACAATTGGTATTTGGACGCATGGTGTCACCTGCGCGGGGGCCTTCGCACCTTCGCGCTGGACGCGGTCGCCGAGGCGCGGGAGATGGATGCACTCGCGCAGGAGGTGGCCGCGACGGCGCTCGACGATCACTTTGCCGCCTCCTACGGTATTTTTGCCGGTGCCCCGCGGCACTCGGCGGTGCTGCGCTTCGATCCCCGCCGTGCGCGTTGGGTGGCGAAGGAGCGGTGGCACCGAGATCAAGTGGGCCGCTTCCTCGATGACGGCAGCTATGAGCTGAGGGTGCCCTACAGCAATGCCCTGGAATTGATCATGGACGTGCTGAAATACGGTCCCGACGTCGAGGTTCTGGAGCCGCTCGATTTGAGGGAAGCGGTTGCGGGGCGTCTGCGGGCGGCGCTGGATCTGTACCAAGATGGCGCTGGAAGTTGAGCTGGGGGTGGGCGCCTACGGTGGCCCGGCCGGTTCCCGGATCGCCGCCGGCTGGTAGCATTGCGTCCCATGGACTCAACTCGCCCCCTCGTCTCCATCGTCGCCGCAATGGCCGAGAACGGAGTCATCGGCCATCAGAACCGGCTGCCCTGGCACTTGCCGGCGGATCTCGCCCACTTCAAACGGTTGACCCTGGACAAGCCGATCGTCATGGGCCGTCGCACCTGGGAATCCCTGCCTGGCCTGTTGCCGCGGCGCACCCATATCGTCGTTACCCGCGATCCGGATTATCGGGCGCCCGGCTGTCTGGTGGTCGCTTCCCCCGAGGCGGCCCTTGCCGCGGTCGACGCGCCCGAGGTCATGGTCCTGGGTGGCGCGCGGCTCTACGCGACGATGCTGCCCAGGGCGTCCCGCATGTATCTGACCCTGGTTGCCGCGAGGGTCGAGGGGGACGTCTTTTTCCCGCTTTGGCATCGCGCTTGCTGGCGGGAGATGTCGCGTGAAGAGCGTCCGCGGGATGAGCGCAATCGCTATGACCTGACGTTCGTGACCCTCGAGCGGGTTCGTCCGGATGATCCCGTAGTCGAGGCGGAGTGTCCGTAGTCCAGCGCTAGCCTGGGCGCTGGAATGCGCCAGTGCAGTCCAGGGATAGCGGCTTCAAAGGCTTGCGCTTGTGCACCCGCACGGCCGTCAGGCTCCCTCCCCAGATGCAGCCCGTGTCCAGCCCCCAGACGTTGTGCGCCGACACGTAGCCGAGCGTCGACCAGTGCCCGAAGATGAATCGGACGTTCCGGGTCGCGCGGCCGGGTACGGCGAACCAAGGCATGAGCTGTTCGGGGTGCGATCCGGGTATGCTTTTCTCCTTCAAGGCGAGGTTGCCGCCGGCGTCGCAATATCGAAGGCGTGTCAGGCAATTGGTGATGAAGCGCAGCCGATCCATGCCGGTGAGCGAATCGGACCAGCGATCCGGCTCGTTGCCGTACATGTCGTGCAGGAACACCCCGTAGTCTGGTCCCCTTAACGCCTGCTCGACCTCGCCGGCGCAGTTGATGGCTTGGAGCAGGTCCCACTGTGGTGGCACCCCGGCGTGGATGAGCGCGAATTCCTTGTTGGGATCGTAGTGCAGCAGCGGACGGTGGCGCAGCCAGTGGAGAAGGTCGTCGCGGTCGGGTGCGGCCAGCACCCCGTGCAGGTTGCTCTTGCTGGTGTTGCGTGGGTTTCCCGCAGCGAGCGCGAGGAGGTGCAGGTCGTGGTTGCCGAGGACCACGACGGCACGGTCGTCCAGGCCTCTGACAAAGCGCAGTACCTGTACCGAGCTTGGTCCCCGGTTTACGAGGTCACCGACGAACCAAAGGGTGTCCTTTGCGGGATCGAACGCCAGACGTTCGAGCAGGCGGCGCAGTTCGTCGTAGCAGCCTTGGATGTCCCCAATCGCGTAAGTCGCCATCGTCGACGGGTGCTCGTGTTTGATAACCGGACTCGAAGAGTCCCTTGGCAGCGCTACAGAGAGTCGGAATCAGTGCAGGCTCGTGGGCGTGGCGAGCGAGAATGCGGGAATCGTCGCCTCGAAGCGGGTACCGTCATCCGCTTCCATCTCGTAGCTGCCCTCCATGCTGCCGACCGGTGTTTGGATCACGGTACCGCTGGTGTAGCGGTAACTTTCCCCCGGTTTGAGGTATGGCTGCTCGCCGACGACGCCCTTCCCGCGGACCTCCTGGATCTTGCCGTGGGCGTCTGAAACGATCCAGCGACGATTCAGCAGCTTCGCCGGCAGGAGCCCCGTGTTCTGGATGGTCACCGTGTAGGAGAAAGCGTACCGATCCGCGCCCGGTTGGGACTGCTCGGGCAGGTGTTCACTGACTACGCTGACATCGATGTGGTAGCGAGAGTCGTCGGTGACATGCATGACGTCGACATCCTCGAGTTTGCTGATTCGCCGGCCCCGGATGGCCCGGGGGCTTGTCCTGGCCTGCCGAGGCGCGGCGCATGGCCCGTGGGGCGAGTGCGACAGAAAATAGTGTGGCGGCATCGAAATTACAACGCGAAATGCTGCTCGGGGCCGGGTTGCCGTACTACGCGAAATCGGACAAGACACGCGCAGGGTAAATAGGGATAATTGCGCCTTAGCGTGGGGTGGGCCTCGCGAAGATCGGGTTAGCTAAATTTCCCGGATCTTCTTCCTTGTTTTATCAGAGTGTTGTACACTCTTTCTCGAAAACGACTAAAACCATCTATCTCGCCGGTACGTCTCATGAACTCTAAGCACTGCCGTCGTAAGCCAGACTTCTTTTCCGTGCTGCTGATCGTGGTCGCGTTGGGGATGTCCGTTACGCTGGCCTATCAGATCAACGTCTACTACGGCGGAAATCAGGTGCCCATTGCCAAGCAGACGCCTCCTGGGGGCTTCGGCGGTTAGCTCTTGGCACTCATCGCTATTGTTTTTTGCTGTAACTGCTTCGGGTAGATACCTCGAACTACAAACGCCAGTCATTGAGCGCTGCTCGCGTGCCGTTGGCGGGCGGGGCACCCTTACCGGGTTCTTCCGCTAAGCCCTTCCCCCCTACCTTACACAGGCGCGGCACGAGTCCTGCTCGGCCCCAGGATTGCTGCTGTGTTTCCGCGCCGGGTCCGTTGCCTGCATCAGGTCGCCGCCCGACGGTGCGATTTGCGCCGTTCTGAGAGACGGGCGAGGAGAACGAGTCCATGAACGACAAGCTGCGGATCGCCGTCGTCGGCGTCGGCTATCTGGGTCGGTTTCACGCCTTGATCTATTCCCGCATGCCCGGCGTTGACTTGGTGGGCGTGATGGATACGGACGCGGAACGCGCCCGTTCCGTCGCGGCGGAGGCGGATTGCGCGTCCTACGCGAATGCGAACGAGTTGCTCGACCGAGTCGACGCCGTGAGTATCGTGGTTCCCACGACTTACCACCTGTCCGTAGCGACGCCCTTTCTCGAGCGCGGCATCCACATGTTGATGGAGAAGCCGATTGCCGTAACCCGGGAAGAAGGCGAGGCGCTGGTGGGTTTGGCGGAGTGCTCGGGTGCCGTGCTGCAGATCGGTCACCTCGAGCGCTTCAATGCGGGAATCATGGCGTTGGCGGAGCGCATAGATCAGCCCAGGTACGTCGAGGCTCAACGCATGGGCGGGTTCGTTGAGCGCGCCACCGATGTGGATGTCGTGTCCGATCTCATGATCCACGACATCGACATCATCCTTTCCTTGATGGGTTCCGAGCTGCGTAACATTTCCGCCGTGGGGACCCCGGTGCTGACCGAGCACGTGGACATCGCCAGTGCGCGATTGGAGTTCGCCAACGGTGCTGTGGCCAACGTGGTCGCGAGCAGGGTCTCCGACAAGAAGACAAGGCGCATTCGCGTTTTTCAAGAGCGAATGTATTTATCGCTCGATTTCGTCGAGCAGACGATCGACATCGCCTATCGGAACTTGGTCCCGGGGGCCGAGCGTCCCGAGATCGTGCGCGAGCGTATCCAGGTGGATCCGGTGAAGCCGTTGGACCGGGAGCTTGAGGACTTCGTCGACTGCGTGCGCACGGGCCGCCGGCCCGTGGTCGACGGCAGGGTGGGGCTTGAGGCTCTCAAGGTCGCCATCGAGGTGCAGTCGCGCATCCGCTTCTGAGCGCGGCCGGTTGTGGCGCGCGAGTCGCCGTGATGCGCAGTGCCGAAACCAGCGCGACACCCGCATGCGGCTTTACTATTTCGCCTACGGATCCAATCTGCACCCGGCGCGCTTACGCCTGCGCGCGCCGATCGCTCGGCCGTTCAGGCGGGCCCGGCTACGTGGCCATCGCCTGCGGTTTAATAAGCTCGGCCGGGACGGCTCCGCCAAGTGCGATGCCTGGCCCAGCGGCAGCCGTGAGGACCTGGTCCTGGGCATGGTCTATTGCATGGCGCGCCGTGACCTACGTGCCCTGGATCGGGCCGAGGACCTGGATCGCGGTTACGAGCGGGTACGCCTGATGGTGGACATCGGTGGACGGCAGAGAGTCGTGTTCACGTACCGGGCACTGCCCGCGGCTGTGACGGAAGGGCTGAGTCCCTTCGACTGGTATCGGCAATACGTGGTCCGCGGCGCCAGGCACCATGGGTTACCCGGGAGCTACATCGGCTCTCTGGAACGGGAGGCGGTGATGGTGGATCCGGACGAGCGCCGGCGCAGGCGGAATCTCAGCATCGCGCGCCGCGGCGCGTCGCCATATCGACGGCGGTAGCGATTGCCGCGATAAGGCTGCCGAGGTCGACGCAGCCGGTCCCCGCGAGATCCAGCGCCGTGCCGTGATCGACCGAGGTGCGGATGATGGGTAAGCCCAGGGTGATGTTCACGGCGCGGCCGAACCCCAGGTGTTTAAGCACAGGCAAGCCCTGGTCGTGATACATGGCGAGCACGGCGTCCGCATCGGCAAACTTCGCCGGCACGAAGGCCGTGTCAGCGGGCAGTGGGCCGACAAGGTCCATTCCTTGCTGTCGCAGGTGATGCAGTAGGGGCTCGATGACTTCCCGCTCCTCGCTCCCCAGGTGCCCGCCCTCGCCCGCGTGCGGATTCAGCCCACATACCAGGATGCGCGGTCTAGGAATTGCGAACCTTTCCCGCAAGTCAGATTCCAGTATCCGGAGTACCCGTTCGAGGCCCTCGCCTGTGATCTGCGCGCTGACCTGAGACAGGGGCAAGTGGGTCGTGGCCAGGGCGACGCGCAATCCTGGTGCCGCCAGCATCATCACGGGAAAGGCCCCGCAACGCGCGGCGAGGAATTCGGTGTGCCCGCTGAACGGCAGACCGGCATCGTTGATGATGCCCTTGTGCACGGGACCCGTGACCAACGCATCAAAGCGGCCCTCCAGGCAGCCGTCGCATGCGATCCCGAGGGTGTCGAGGACATAGGAGGCGTTGTTCGGGTCGAGTTGGCCCGGCCGCGCGGGCCGACGAAGCGGGAGCGGCAGTATCTTCAGGTTGCCGGCTCGGTGAGCGGCGACCGGAGCGCAGGGGGCGTACTCCTCGAACGCGATTGCCATGCCGAGCTGTTCTGCCCGGGCGGACATCAGCGCCGGATCGGCAACCACCACCAGCTCCGCGGGAAAGTCCTGCCGGGCGGCCAGGAGGCAGAGGTCAGGACCGATGCCGGCCGGTTCGCCGGGGGTTAGGGCGATACGCGGGATGGATACGGCCCGCATTCGGGGTGCTACTCCTGCTCCGGCTCGTCCTCGTCCAGGCGCATTTCCACGTAAGCCTCGTCGCGCAGGCGCCGCAGCCAGAGGTCCACCGCCTCGTCGGCCTTGCGTTCCTTGATCGCCTCACGGGCCTTGAGCCGCATCAGCTCCTCGGTGGTGTCCTGACGCTTGCGCTCCACGACTTGCACGATGTGCCAGCCGAAAGGGCTCTGAAATGGTTGGCTGATTTGGCCGGGCTCCAGGGCGTTCATGGCCTGCTCGAACTCCGGGACCGTGTCCCCCGGATTGACCCAGCCGAGATCGCCACCGCGCAGGGCGGTTCCGGTGTCGTCGGAGTGGGAGCGGGCGAGGGTGGCGAAATCATCGCCGCCGACAATACGCATGCGTAGCTGCGAAAGCCGGATGCGGGCGTCGTCGTCGGAGACCAGCTCGTTGGTCCGGATCAGAATGTGCCGGGCGTTGGTCTGGGTGATGATCTCGGGTCCACTGCCTTTGACGTCAGTGACCTTGACGATGTGAAAGCCGCTGGGGCTGCGTAGCGGGTCGCTGACTTCGCCCTTGGCCATCGTCTGGGCCAGGTCCTGAACCAGCGATGGCACCTCCCCCATGCTGAACCAGCCGAGGTCGCCACCTTCGAGCGCTTGTCTGCCGTCGGAGTTGCGTACGGCGATCTGGGCGAAGTCGGCGCCGCCGCGCAGGCGCTTGACCAGATCCTCTGCCTCGCGTTGGGCCTTGTCCACGTCGGCCTGTGGCGCCCCCTCCGGTACGGCGATGAGTATGTGGGACAGGCGGACCTCGGTGCGCTCGATCAGGCTCGATGATTCCCGTTCCAGAAAACGGTCGATCTCCTGGTCGGTGACGTCGATGCCCTTCATCACCTCCTGGCTCTGAAGGCGTGCGGTGAGGATCTGCATGCGCGTGTCCTCGCGGAAATCCTCGAATCGGATGCCGCTGGATTCCAGGGTACCTTGCAGCTCTTCGACCGACATTCCGTTGCGTGCGGCGATGTTGCCTACCGCCTCATTGAGGGTCGCCTCGTCGACGCCTATCCCCAGCTTCTTCGCCTCCTGTAGCTGCAGACGCTTGAGGATAATGCGCTCCAGAACCTGGCTCTGCAGGACGGAACGGGGTGGGGGCGTCGTGCCGCGTTCGGCCAGCTGGGGTATGACGAGGTCGATCTCGTGATCGAGCTCGCTGCGTACGATGACGTCCTCGTTGACCACGGCGACGATCGAATCGAGCGGCTCGATTGCCTCGACTATGCCAGTTGGGGCGAGCTGCAGCCAAAGCATCAGGACGAGCAGCGCCGCCGTGCTGTGCCGGGGGCGACGCTGGCTCTTATTCGGCATGGTAGCCATAGATTCCGCGCTCCAGGAACTTGTCGACTTGGTTTCCGATCGATCCGAGGCCGGCCAGCTCCACTTGCAGCATGACCGTGGTGTTGCCATTGGAATCGGGCTTATTCTTGACGTGGCGTCCTACGAGCCTCAACCGCCAGCAGCACTTCCCGTATTCAATTCCGGCAAATGCCTCGGTGGTCTCGCTGTAGAGCAGCGAGTAGAACCAGCGTCCGACCAGCTCAATCTGCGGGTTCACCGGCCATCGGAAAGAGAGATCGGTGTCCTCGTAGCGGGTGGCCCGTGTGCTGCCCTGA
Organism: uncultured Gammaproteobacteria bacterium; assembly: GCA_963736235.1. Taxonomy (GTDB): domain Bacteria; phylum Pseudomonadota; class Gammaproteobacteria; order Chromatiales; family Chromatiaceae; genus CAVORB01. The sequence goes on along the minus strand of CAVTOR010000031.1, from coordinate 806,975 downwards.
TCGAACCGGTAGGTCAGGTTGAGCAAGTGGTTCTCCGGCGTTTCGTAGTGCAGGCCCAGGGTTCGCTTTTCCCATTGCTCCCCTTCGTTCTGCGGATCCCACTGAAAGCTGGCTTGGCCGCTCCAGTTCGGCAGAAAACGGGCGGCAAACTCCCCCGCGTAGGCGGACGTACTTTGGTCGTCCGGTGGGCCGACGATCTGGACGTCACGGTCTTCGAAGTAGAGTATCTGCCCGAAACTGGCTCGGAAGAGCTCGTACCCGGAGTCGGTGGCGAGGGTACGCGAGGTTAGGCCCAGCGTCAGCTGATTGGCGTCGCCAATGCGATCGCGCCCGGTGAAGCGATTGGGTCGGAACAGGCTGCTGTAGCTGAAGGTCAATTCGGCGCTGTCGAAGACCGGGGCATCGCTTTGATCCTCGTAGGGGGTGTAGAGGTAGAAGAGCCGTGGCTCCAGCGTCTGCAGTGATTCATGCCCCAACCAGTCGACCGTGCGCTCGAAGACCAGCTTGGCGTCCGTATTGAAGCTGGGAATGGTGTAAGAGGGATTGTCGGGGTTTCCTGCGTCCTGGCCTTCGAGCTCGTAAGAGGCGTGGTAAAGGTTGACGCGCGGAATGAGATATCCGTAGGGACGGCGCAGCGGTAAGCCCGCGTAGGGCTGCGCCGCGAATCTTTGGCCGCGGACTTTCACGTCGTGGTCGAAATAGTTGTATTCGCCGTCGATCCCAAGCTCGAAAAGTCCGAGCTTTCGGGGCGACGTCGTCAGCAGCAGCTGGGGCAGCCGCTCGTAAGGCCGGTCGCGCGGCGGGATGGTCTGATCGACGGTCTGGAACCCTTGCAGTCTGCCGAGCAGGCGCCAGCCGTCGCCGTTGTAGACCAGGTCACCGCGGCGCTCGAGGTTGCGCGTGCTCGTGACATCGATGGAATTACCGAAGTCCTCCAGATACTCGTCGTCCGAGACCAGGTTAAAGTTGACGTTGGACGACCAGCGTTCCATGAATCGGCCCCGTTGCTCGATGCGAAGGGCGCCTCGCGTGCCGCCATAGTCCTTGTCGTCCGGGATGATCTCCCCGTATAGCTCCCCGTATTGGCGTTGGGTGAGGAAGCGGAACTCGCCGCCCAGCATCGGGCCCCGCTTGCTCATGATGCGCGGGAACAGGGTGGCGTCCATTTGCGGTGCGATGTTCCAGTAGTAGGGAACCGTCAAGTCGAAACCCGTCTCGTCGGAGCTGCCGATGGACGGTACCAGGAAGCCACTCTTACGCCGGTCGTCAATGGGGAAGGACAGGTAAGGCGAGTACAGAACCGGCGTGTTGCCCACCCGCAGCGTGGCCTGTCGTGCGACGCCGACCCCCTCGCCCTGGTCGAGCTCGAGGCTCTCGGCCTTGAGGGACCAGTCTTCCTGTCCCGGAGGGCAGGCCGAATAGGTGATGTTCTGATAGCGTGTCAGCCCTTCACCGACCAGTTCCGCCTGATCGGCCGTGCCCCGGGCGTTGGCGGCCCCGGTGAGGCGGTAAGCGGGATTCGAGATGTGACCCTGGTTGGTCTCCAGGTTCATTTCCGCCCGGGTGCCGATCACCCGTAGTCCGGGAGTGGAGAAGAAGGCATCGCCGCTCGCGATGACCTCGTCCGTGTCCAGGTTATAGCTGATCTCCGATCCCCGTATTCCGCGGCTACCCTGATCGAGCACGACATCGCCCTTCATCGTCAGCTGACCGGTGCTCTGTTCGTAGGCGAAATCGTCCGCGCTGATCGCGATCGGCTCGTCCGCCTCTGGCTGCGGGGGTAGCCCAGCCGGACCCAGCTGGGATGGGCGGGGGCCGCAATATTCCCAGGAAAGCCCCTCGTGCAGGCGGCCGGGGTTGGAGATCATCGCTGCAGCATCGCCGCCCGTTTTCGGCGTAGAGGAGGAGGTCCCCTTGCTCTCAGGCGGGGCGGATTCGGCGGGTTTGGGCCTCTCCCGCGCGGCGGATGCGGGCGGCGATGGCGTCGCCGCAACCTCCCGACGCGTTTCCACGCTCTCGGATGCTGGTGCGCTCGGGGCCGCCACCCTGGGTGATGCCGTTAATTTTTCGCTTGTCGCGGGTGAGGCGCTTCGCTCGCGCCGCGGGGGGCGCGATGGCTGTGGTGTCGCTGCCTTCACCGCCGATAGGGGCGATGCCGCGTCATCTGGGCTCGTGGTTTGCGCCGACGTGGCCGGTGTAGGCGGCGTGCTCTTGGCAGACGATCCTGTGCGGTTGGCGGTGCTCGAGGATTCGTAACCTTTGGTTCGGGCGGGCTTCTTGGTCGCGCCGCTGGTTGTCTGCGGCGCGGTTTGCGTCGTGGTTACAGCCGCCCCTCCGGGAGGTGTTTTCTCAACGGGAGCGGGGACTGGCGCCTTCTTGGACGTCGACGTTGCGCCCGACCCGCCGCAAACCCATCCGCCGGCCGCGTCGGCAACGCAGGACCAACCCCCGCTGTCCGCGCCCCGCGCCGCGGCGCTCAGCAGAAGCAGGCAGCAGATGAAGAATGGTGTGTTGCGACGAATCAAAGGCACCTTACTCGAAGCTCGCGCTCGCTTGGATCGGGTCCGCCGTAGCCGGACCGAGCCCGGTCCTCGGGCGTAAGATTGCATTCTAGCGATTTCACAACGGTTTCGGCACCGAAAGACGATCCTGCGTTGCGGTCAAGGCGGTTCGGCCGCGGCCGGTCGGGCTCCCTTTCATTGGGCGTGGCAACCTGAATGCCTGGGTGCTCGAAAACATTGACCCGTGCGCCGGTTCCGCTAACCTCCGTCAGCTCTTGCGATTTAGGTCGGCGACAATCAGAGGTCCATCATCATGCCGCAGCGACGCGCCCTCCTTGGAGGCTGGCTCGCAACCCTGCTCGAAGGACGTGACTTCGCGCTCACGCCGGCGTCGAGCGATGCCAGTTTCCGTCGTTATTGGCGCCTGCGCCGCGGGCAGGATACCTACATCGTCATGGATGCGCCGCCTGGATTGGAGGACACGGCGCGTTTCGTGCGCATCGCCGAAATGTTGCGCTCCGTGGGTCTTCAGGCGCCGGAGGTCTATGCGCAGGAACCGCGGCACGGGTTTCTGCTGCTGCAAGACCTGGGCACGCGGCTCTATCTCGATGAGCTCGACGAGCAGAACGCCGACCGCCTCTACGGCGATGCCCTGGGTGCGCTGGCGGTGATTCAGTCCTGCATTCCGTTCGACGGGCTTCCTGTTTACGATGAACCGTTCCTGCGGCGCGAGTTGGAGCTGTTCGGGGACTGGCTGTTGGTCGCACATCTGGGGCTGAGCCTGTCGGCGGCGGAGGAGCGTGCGCTCGACCAGGCCGTCGCGATGCTGGTTGCGAGCGCCCTGGAGCAACCCCGGGTCTGCGTCCATCGCGACTTCCACTCACGCAACCTGATGGTCACCGTGCCTCCCTCGCCCGGCATTCTGGACTTTCAGGATGCCGTTGCCGGCCCCGTGACCTACGATCTCGTCTCCCTGCTGCGGGACTGCTATATCGCCTGGTCAGAGGACCGGGTGGAGGATTGGGCCAGGGGCTATTTTCATCTGGCGTGCCAGAGCGGCATCCTGCGTCCCGAGCACGAGGGTCGATTCCTTCGCTGGTTCGATCTCATGGGCGTCCAGCGTCACCTCAAGGCGAGCGGGATCTTCGCGCGCCTCGCCGTGCGCGACGGGAAACCCGGTTATCTGGCGGATATCCCTCGGACGCTCGGCTATGTGGTGCGGGTTGCCTCGGGGTATCCGGAGCTCGCCGATGTTGCGGGGTTGATTCAAGACCGGGTGTTGCCGGTCGCGAGGGGTTAGGTCAGCAGGACGCCACCGTCCGGAGCCGTATTGGGCTCGTGAGGCGCCTGACAGGGGCCTGTCTAGGATCTAGGCCGCGCGTCGTTCGGCAAGCCCAATCCGTGCCCATGCCGCCGATGCGGCGATGTAGAGGGCGATGCCGAGCGCGTTTGCCGCCACATCGAGCGCGGAGGCGTCCCGGTAGGGCAGGAAGTGCTGAACGGCTTCGATGAACAGGCCGTAGCCGAGGACCGACGCCCAACGCACCCAGGCGCGATCGCGGCCTGGATAGGCGCCGTCGGCCAGCCAGGCGATGGCGACGAAGGCGAGGACATGGTTGGTCTTGTCGGAGGCCGCCAGGAGCGGCTGATCGACAGGGGCGAATGCGAGCACCGATACGAGGACCAGGCATGCGCCGAGTCCGAGACGATACAGCCTCCGTGCCGGCGGAAAATGCATCGTTCGGGTTGCGTCAGCCGCGCTCGCGGGCGACGGCGCGGTGTCCGATGTCACGCCGAAAATAGGCGTCCCGCCAGCTGATCTCTTTGACCCCGCGGTAAGCCCCGGCTTGGGCTTCACTCACCGATTCCCCCAAAGCGGTAACGCACAGGACGCGCCCGCCGTTGGTCACCACCCGGCTGTCATCCAATCTGGTGCCGGCGTGGAACACCTTGCAATCCGGCAGGGCGGCAGCGGCTTCGAGCCCGTCGATCGGGTCCCCCTTGCGGTAGCTCTCGGGATAACCGCCGGCGGCCATGACCACGCCGAGCGCGGCGCGCGGGTCCCAGTCGATCCGCTCATCGTCCAGCCGCCCCTCGAGGGCCGCGACGCACAGGGAGACCAAGTCGGATCTCAGGCGCATCAGGATCGGCTGGGTCTCCGGGTCGCCGAAGCGGCAGTTGTACTCCAGCACCTTGGGGGTTCCGTCCGCGTCGATCATGAGTCCGGCGTAGAGGAAGCCGGTGTAGGGCAGTCCCTCCATGGCGAGACCCGCCACCGTCGGCTCGATGACGTCCTCCATGATCCTGGCGTGGATCTCCGCGGTGACCACCGGCGCCGGCGAGTAGGCCCCCATGCCACCGGTGTTGGGGCCGTGGTCCCCATCGTCGCGGGCCTTGTGGTCCTGGGATGTCGCCATCGGCAGGATCTGTCCGCCGCCGACCACGGCGATGAAGCTTGCCTCCTCGCCCGTCAGGAGCTCCTCGATCACGACCCGGCTGCCGGCGTCTCCGAAGCGCCCGCCACCCAGCATCTCGCGCACCGCTTGCTCCGCGGTGGCGATGTCTTCAGCGAGGATCACGCCCTTTCCGGCTGCCAGGCCATCCGCCTTGACCACGATGGGAGCGCCGACCTCGCGCAGGTAAGCGAGCGCCGGTTCCAGCTCCGAAAAGGTGCCGTAGGCCGCGGTGGGGATGCGATGCCGGGCCAGAAAGTCCTTGGTGAAAGCCTTCGAGCCTTCCAGCTGCGCGGCGCCGCTGGTGGGGCCGAAACAGCGCAGCCCAGCTGCCTCGAAGGCGTCCACAACTCCGGCTACGAGTGGCGCCTCCGGCCCGACGATGGTGAAGTCGATTCCGTTCTCTCGCGCGGCGCTGACCAGGGCCTCGATGTCGTCGGCGGAGATGTCGAGATTCTCCACCCCGGGCTCGGTCGCAGTGCCGCCGTTGCCGGGGGCTACGTAAACCTTGTCCGCCGAAGGGGATTGGACCGCTTTCCAGGCCAGCGCATGCTCGCGCCCGCCGCCGCCGATGATCAAGATCTTCATCTGTGAGTACCTAATCTCAAAGGTGCCGGCCAGGGATCGAGGGTCCCCGCGTCACGCGAAGGATATGACACCGCGGCGGCTCGATGCGATGAAACGGACGATTTCCCGGGTTTCGGGTGCCGGGTAGTCCTGCTCCGCCCGCGCCAAGGCATCGGCGAGGCGAAGCCCGGAGCGGAAGATGAGGCGATAGACCGCCTTAATGGTGTTGCGTTGCCCTCGGTCGAACCCGTTGCGCCGCAGCCCCACGACGTTGAGTCCGATCAGTCGCGCCCGGTGCCCGTCCGCGATCGTGTAGGGCGGAACGTCCTGGGACACGCCGGAGACCCCTGCGACCATGGCGTAGGCGCCAACGCGCGCGAACTGGTGGATTGCAACCTGGCCCGAGAGGAAGACGTGGTGCTCGAGCTCGACATGGCCGGCGAGCGTGGCCGCGTTGGCGAAGATGTTGTGATCGCCGACGCTGCAGTCGTGCCCGACATGGGCATATGACATGAAATAGTTGTGGTTGCCGATGCGCGTGCCCGTCTCGGACTTCACCCCGCGGCTGACGTTGACCCCCTCCTTGAAGTGATTGTGGTCGCCGACGATTAGGGGTCGGCTCTTGTCCGGGGTGTAGGTCAGGTCCTGGGGCTCGGCGCCGAGGGTGGCCCCGTGGCAGACGCGGTTGCCGCGCCCGAGGCGGGCGGCGCCGTAGATGCGCACGCAGCTCTCGATCACGCAGTCCGGCCCGATGATCGCACCGCCCTCGACGATGGAGAAGGGTCCGATCTCGGTCGAGGGGTCCACCTCGGCGCCCGCTTCGACGATCGCCGTCGGGTGCACGCTCACGATCCGATACCAGGCCGGTCGGAGCCAGACAGAAAGCCCATCCCCACTCGACGCCTTGCGACGGACGGAATCAGTGCCGGAAGTGCCGCATGCCGGTGAAGACCATCGCCATGCCGTGCTCGTCGGCGGCCGAGATGGTCTCCTCGTCCCGCATCGAGCCGCCAGGCTGGATCACCGCCGTGATCCCCGCGGCGGCGGCCTGGTCGATGCCGTCGCGGAAGGGGAAGAAGGCGTCGGAGGCCATGACCGAGCCGGCGACCGCAAGGCCCGCTTGCTCGGCCTTGATGGACGCGATGCGGGCGGAGTTCACCCGGCTCATCTGCCCGGCGCCAACGCCGATGGTCATGAGGTCGCGGCCGAACACGATGGCGTTGGACTTGACGAACTTGGCCACGCGCCAGGTGAACAGCAGGTCCTCCATCTCCTTCTCGGTCGGTTTCCGCTTCGTCACGGTCTCCAGCTCGTGGACCAGGTGCAGGTCCGCGTCCTGGACCAGAAGCCCGCCGTTGACCCGCTTGAAGTCGGTGCGGTGGATGTCCTCGCTGGTCCATTCGCCGCATTGGAGCAGTCGCACATTCTTCTTGGCGCCAACCGCCGCCACGGCCCCGGGAGTCACGCTGGGTGCGATGATGACCTCAACGAACTGCCGTTCGACGATGACGCGTGCGGTCTCCTCGTCGAGCTCGACGTTGACGGCAATGATTCCGCCGAAGGCGGACTCCGGGTCGGTGGCATACGCCCGGTCGTAGGCCTCGCGCAGGCTCGCGCCGAGGGCGACCCCGCAGGGGTTGGCGTGCTTGACGATGACGCAGGTCGGCCCGTCCGCGAATTGTTTTACGCACTCCAGCGCCGCGTCGGTGTCGGCGATGTTGTTGTAGGACAGCTCCTTGCCCTGCAGCTGGCTGGCGGTGGCCACGCTGACCTCGGAAAGGTTCCTTTCGACGAAAAAGGCGGCCTTCTGGTGCGGGTTCTCGCCATAGCGCATGGCTTGCTTGCGCACGAACTGCATGCTCAACGTGCGCGGGAAGACCTCCGTCGCGCCCTCACCTACCCTCTGGCCGAGGTAGTTGGCGATGGCCCCGTCATAGTGGGCCGTGTGCTCGAAGGCCTTGACCGCGAGATCGAAGCGCGTAGCGTTGCGCACGCCGCCACGTCTCCGCCTCCATCTCGGCGAGCACCCGTGGATAGTCCGACGCGTCGACCACGACGGTAACGTCGGCATGGTTCTTGGCGGCGGCCCGCAACAGGGTCGGGCCGCCGATGTCGATGTTCTCGATGGCTGTCGGGAGGTCGCAGCTCGGGTTCGCCACCGTGCGTTCGAAGGGGTAGAGGTTGACCACCACCAGATCGATGGGCCGGATGCCGTTCTCGCGCATCACCACCTCGTCGACGCCCCGGCGACCGAGGATGCCGCCGTGAATGCGCGGGTGCAGCGTCTTCACGCGCCCGGCCATCATCTCCGGAAACCCGGTGTAGTCCGACACCTCGATCACGGGTACGTCATTGTCGGTGAGCAGGGCCGCGGTGCCGCCGGTGGAGAGGATCTCGACGCCCTTCGCCGCTAGGTCGCGGGCGAAGTCGACGACGCCGGTCTTGTCGGAAACGCTGATCAGTGCGCGACGTATGGGGTGCATCTCGATTCCGTCACTCGGTGTGGGTCTTGGCGGGGACGAGGCGCGGGAACGTCTGCCCGTCCGGTCAGGTCTTATCGATACCGTGTTGCGCGATTTTCTTGCGCAAGGTGCTGCGGCTCATCCCGAGCAGGCGTGCCGCCTGGGTCTGGTTGCCCTGGGTGTACTCGAGCACGGTCTGGAGCAGGGGGCGCTCGACCTCGTCGATGACCATCTGGTGGAGGTCGTTGACCTCGTAGCCGTCGAGGTTGCGCAGGTAAAAACGCATCGCATTGCGCACGCACTCGCTCAGGGGTTCAGTGCGGTCGGCACGGAGTACCGTCAATCCGCCCCAGGCGTCGTCCAGTTTCTGCATCGCAGCGCCCGTTACCATGCCGTATCGTCCTCCGTTATCGGTGGCCCGTCGAAGAAGCCCTCGATCAGGTCTTGTTGTTCTCTCGGGGTCGCGGCCCGGTTGAAGCGTTCCCGGAACCCCGCGGCGCCCTCTCTGCCCCTGCAGTACCAGGCGACGTGCTTGCGAGCAATGAGAACGCCACGGTTACTGCCATAGAAGCCGTATAGCTCCTGCAAGTGACCGATTAGCGTTTCTTTGATCGAAGCCGAAGATGGGCCGTGAGGCAGTGTGCCGCAATCCAGGTAGTCGGAGATCTCCTGGAAAATCCACGGGCGACCCTGAGCCGCGCGCCCGATCATGATAGCATCCGCGCCCGTGTAGTCCAGTACCGAACGCGCCTTCTCCGGGGTACCGATATCGCCGTTGGCGACGACCGTGATCGGCACCGTTCGCTTGATTGCGCGCACGCTGTCGTATTCCGCCTCACCGGAGAAGCGGCAGGCCCGAGTGCGTCCATGCACGGCGATGGCCGCAATCCCGCTCTCGTATGCGATCCGGGCGATGGTCACGGCGTTGCGTTCGGCGGGCGACCAGCCGGTTCGGATCTTGAGGGTTACGGGTGCCGACACCGCCCCGACGACGGCCTCCAGGATACGCGCCACGCGGGGTTCATCGCGCAGCAGGGCGGATCCAGCGGCGACTCTGCAAACCTTTTTCGCGGGGCAACCCATGTTGATGTCGATGATGTGCGCGCCCAGGTCCAGGTTGACCTTGGCGGCCTCGGCCATCGCGGCGGGTTCAGTGCCGAGTATCTGCACCGCGATCGGGCCTGGCTCGCCGGCGTGGTCGAGACGTCTCATGGTCTTTTCCGTCGCCCGCAGCGCGGTGTTGGCGGTGACCATCTCGGAAACCGCGAGTCCCGCCCCCAGGCGGCGGCAAAGCTGGCGGAAAGGGCGGTCAGTCACCCCCGCCATTGGGGCGAGGATCAGGTTGTTTTCGAGCGTGATGTCGCCGATTCGCATCAAAGCAGCCGCAGGCGGAAGCCCGACGGCGCGGCTTCCGGCATGGCGAGGTCGAACCCGAGGTTGATCGCGGCGCCGGCATCGAGCCGGTCCTTGTGCGGGTCGGGAAGGTATTGGTCCGGTGGGAATCGCCGCACCGCGGCGAGGCTGCCCGCCTCGTCGTACAGCTCGAGCTGCAGCGCTGGCAGGTCCTGCGGGACGGATGCGTGGTTGATCAGGGTCATGCCGAGTCGCAGGACCCGCGGGTTCCGCGGATGCTCGCCGAGGTACGGCTGCAGGATCTCGATGGCCGCGGCCAGTCTCGGCAGGGAGATCCGGCAGCCGAGACGGGTGCAGACATCCTCGGCGATGCTGCCCAGTCTGGGCTGCCCAAGCCATTGGGCGCGCTCCCACCATGCCGCCTGCGCGACCAGCGCGGCGACCAGCATCAGGACGCCGGTCAGCCAGAGCCCGGTTGCCTGGCGCCTCGGGCGGTGTGCTCGGTCAAGGTTAAGCAGAGGCGCGGGTGCGGTTGCGGCCGGCTTGCGTCTCCCACCGCTCGAGCGGCCGCGGTCGAATCCAGTGGATCCAGGAACCACCTCGTCCAGAAGACCCGCCAACGCGTCGAAGCGCCGTCCGCACTGGGGGCAATTCGTCTTGCCGCGCCGCTCCTTGAGCTGCTGCGCGTATACGGGGAAGAGCCGGCCGCAGTGACGGCATCGCGTGGTCATCGGCATGGTTCGGATGCCTCCGGGGCCAGGCTGCCGGGCGGATTGCGGTGGCCGCCCAGCAGGATCCACTCGTCCCTGCATACGGGCGCGTCCAGGGCGAAGGCGTCCCGGTAGGCATCGGCGAGCCCGCCGGCCTGCTCGCGCAGGATGCCCGAGAGAACGAGCCGGCCGGCCGGACGAACCAGCCGCGACAGGCGAGGCGCGAGCTCGATCAGGGGGCCGGCGAGTATGTTCGCGAGCAGGACCTCGACCCCTGTTTCCGGCAGGTCGTCCGGCGCGCACACCAGCAGGCGTCCGTCGACCCCGTTCTCGCGTGCGTTCTGCTCGGTTGCCTCCAGCGCCTGGGGATCATGATCCACCGCGATCGCCCGAGCTGCGCCGAGGCGCAGCGCGGCGATGGCGAGGATGCCCGAGCCGCAGCCGTAGTCGAGCACGGTCGCCCCGGTGAGGTCGGCGGCGTCCAGCCATTCCAGACAGAGCGCGGTAGTCGGGTGATGTCCGGTGCCGAAGGCCAGTCCCGGGTCCAGCTCGACCACCACCGCTCCCTCCGCCTCGGGGACTTGGCCCCGGGGGCAGATCCAGAGCCTGCTTCCGTATCGCGCGGGGGCGAACTCGTCCAGCCACACCCGCTCCCACGCTCGATCCGCGAGCCGCTCGAATCTGGGTGGCGATGCGAGCCAGGGTGCAAGGGTCGAGGTCAGCTCCTGTGCGCGCTGCAGGGAGTCGCCGTCGTCGGTGAAAAGGGCGGCGACCTCGACCTGGCTCCAGAGCGGCGTGGCCCCGGGGGATGGCTCCAGCTGCGGCTCGTCGCCGGCGTCGCTCAGGGTCACCGCCAGGGCGCCCCCGCTCTGCAGCGCCGCCTCCAGCATGGGGGCGCGCTCAGGGTCGGTGGTGTAGGTGACCTGCAGCCAAGGCATGGCTACATTCCCAGCTTTTTCTCCAGGTAGTGGATGTTGGCACCACCGGCCTGGAAGGCTGCGTCCTTGAGGATCTGGCGTTGCAGCGGGATATTGGTGTTGATACCGTCGATGACCGTCTCCCGCAGTGCGCTGCACATGCGCGCGAGTGCCGAGTCGCGGTCCTCGCCGTGCGCGATCAACTTGCCGATCATCGAGTCGTAATAGGGCGGCACCAGGTAGCCGCTGTAGATGTGGGTTTCCATGCGGATCCCGGGCCCTCCGGGCGCGTGGAACTCCTTGATCCGGCCCGGGCTGGGGATGAAGGTCTCCGGGTGCTCGGCGTTGAGGCGGCACTCGACGGCGTGCCCGCGCAGCTCTATGTCGCCCTGCGAATAGCGCAGCTTTTCCCCGGAGGCGATGCGGATCTGCTCCTTGACGATGTCCACGCCGGTGATCATCTCGGTGACCGGGTGCTCCACCTGGATGCGGGTGTTCATCTCGATGAAGTAGAACTCCCCGTTCTCGAACAGGAACTCGAAGGTGCCGGCGCCCCGGTAGCCGATGCGACGACAGGCCTCGGCGCAGCGCTCGCCGATGCGGTCGCGCTGCTCCTCCGTGATGCCGGGGGCCGGGGCCTCCTCGATCACCTTCTGATGCCGTCGCTGCATGGAACAGTCCCGCTCGCCCAGGTGGATCGCGTTGCCATACTGGTCCGCCAGGACTTGGAACTCGATGTGGCGGGGGTTCTCCAGGTACTTCTCCATGTAGACGGTGTCATTACCAAAGGCGGCGGTCGCCTCCGCCTTGGTGAGAGAGACCGCGTTGAGCAGGGTGGCCTCGGCGTGCACCACCCGCATGCCGCGGCCGCCGCCGCCGCCGGCCGCCTTGATGATGACGGGATAGCCGATCTCGCGCGCCAGTTCCAGGGTGCGTTTCTTGTTCTCGTCCAGTGGGCCGTTCGAACCCGGGACACAGGGAACGCCGGCCTCCTGCATGGCGCGGATGGCCGACACCTTGTCCCCCATAAGCCGGATGGTGTCCGGCCTCGGGCCGATGAAGATGAAGCCGCTACGCTCGACGCGCTCGGCGAAGTCCGCGTTCTCCGACAGGAAGCCGTACCCCGGATGGATGGCCACCGTGTCCGTGACCTCCGCCGCGCTGATGATCGCGGGGATTTGAAGATAGCTGTCGCGCGATTGCGCTGGACCGATGCAGACCGACTCGTCGGCGAGCAGGACGTGCTTCAGATCGCGGTCGGCCTCCGAATGCACGGCGACCGTCTTGATACCGAGCTCGCGGCAGGCGCGCTGGATGCGAAGCGCGATCTCTCCCCGATTGGCGATGAGGATCTTCTCGATCATGGTAGAAGGACCTGGGTCGGAATGTTGGCTCGGCCGCGAGTGCCGTTGCGACGGCGGGAATCGCGGCGTCCTATTCGATCACGAACAGGGGCTGGTTGTATTCCACCGGCTGCCCGTTCTCTACCAGTATCCGCTTGACGGTTCCCGCCTTCTCCGACTCGATCTGGTTGAGGATCTTCATGGCTTCGATGATACAAAGCGTGTCGCCCACCTTGACCCCGTGGCCCTCCTCCACGAACGACTTGCTGCCGGGGGAGGGCGCGCGGTAGAAGGTCCCCACCATGGGCGAGCGCACCAGATTTGCCTCGGGCTCGTCGTCGACTCCGGAGGCATCGGCGGCGGCGTGGCTCGCCGCGATTACCGCGGGTTGGGCCGCGGGCCCAGGACTCATTGCCGCGGGCATGACGAAGGGCTGAGTCGCCGGGCCATTGCGGCTGATACGCACCGACTCCTCGCCCTCGTGAATCTCGATCTCTGCGATGTCGGACTGCTCCAGCAGCTCGATGAGTTTCTTTACTTTGCGGATATCCATGTTCGATTGTCGTTAAGGTTTGTTGGGCTGTCCCTCGAGGCGCGCGGTGACGGCGCTCAGGGCGAGCTCATAGCCCTTGGCGCCGAGGCCGCTGATGACGCCTACCGCGATGTCCGAAAAATAGGAATGGGCTCGGAACGGCTCGCGGGCATGGACGTTTGAGAGATGAACCTCGATGAAGGGGATGGCTACCGCCAGCAGCGCGTCGCGCAACGCGACGCTGGTGTGGGTGAACGCGGCGGGGTTGATGATGATGAACTCGGTGCCTTCGGAACCGGCGCGCTGGACCTTGTCGATCAGCTCGTGCTCGGCGTTGCTCTGCAGGAATTCGAGGCTGTGCCCCTTGGCCTCCGCCTGCGCGGATAGCCGGTTCCGGATAGATTCCAGCGTGTCGCGGCCATAGAGCCCGGGCTCGCGTGTGCCGAGCAGGTTCAGATTCGGGCCGTTCAACACGAGAATGGATGCCATCAGTCGAAATCTGGTCAGGGCGGAGACGCCGGGAAGGCTTGCGCCGGTGCGCGGAGAAACTACCGCTGAATTGTCCAGATAACGGGAGATGCTGTCCAGTTATGCTTGCGTTGACCGCGAATTTGCGGTCTTTCTGGACCGGGGCTTAACGTGAAAGCAGGGGCGCGAGTTTCTTGTCAAGCGCGGCGCTGGTTATCTCGCCGGCCTGCGCGTGGACTCGTTTCCCCGCCCGGTCGAAGATCACCGTGAAAGGCAACCCCTGCAGCCGATTGCCCAGGCGGCGAGACATCTCGATGGCATTCGTGTCCCCGAGCAGAATCGGATAATTGATCGGATGCTCCGCGAGGAAGGTCTTGACGTCCTCGCTCTCGTCGATCGCGATCCCCACCGTCTGTAGGCCGCTCTCGGCGTGGCGCTCCTGCGCCTCGGCGAACAGGGGCATCTCGCGCAGGCAAGGTGGACACCAGGTGGCCCAAAAGTTGAGGACCACCACCTTGCCGGCCCAGGCGTCGCTGGACGCGTTCCGTCCATCGACGTCGGGAAGGCTGAAATCCGGAAGGCGATCGAGTCGATCGTCAGCGGGTCCGGTGAATCTGATCGGCAGCCGCAGCTCGGTGCCGTCGCCCAGCCACTGCTGCCCGAAGATTGCGAGTCCCACGCTGATGACCCCGGCGAGCACGGTCACCAGGACGACCTTGCCGGTGGTCATTGCACGGCCCTGCGCAGGTGCTCCGCGAACTCGCCTGCCGGCTTGAAGCCGACCAGCCGGTAGCCGCGGAGCTCGTTGCCCGCCTGGTCGAAGAAGAGCATGGCCGGTGGCCCAGGGATGCCGAAACGACCTTGCATCAGGGCCTGATCCTGCTCGTCATTGGCGGTGACGTCCGCCTGCAGCAGCACGAAGCGCTCCATCTCCTTGATGACCTCGGGGTCGGAGAAGGTGTAGCGCTCCATCTCCTTGCACGACACGCACCAGTCCGCATAGAAGTCCAGCATTACCGGTTTTCCGGCCGCGCCCGCATCCGCGAGCTCGCGGTCCAGGTCTTCCACCGTCTTGACGCGCTTGAAGGCGGCGTGCTGCTCGGCGGCCCCGCCGCCGCCCACCGCCAATCCGCGCAGGGGTTGTACCGTATCTTTGCCGCCAGCCGCGGCGCCGATGAGCATCAGGGTGCCATACACCATCAGCACCGCCCCCAGGCCCTTCCACAGCTTCTTCCAGCCGCTCGCCTCCGGGGGCAGGGCCTGCAGCGCGCCCATGTACACGGCCGAGCAGATCATCAGCATGCCCCAGAGCACCATGGCGAACGCGGCGGGGATGATGCGCTCGAGCAGCACGATGGCCACCGCCAGGAGGGCTACGCCGAATACGGCCTTGATCGCGTCCATCCAGGCGCCCGCCCGCGGCAGCAGCTTGCCCGCCGAGGTGCCGATCGCGATCAGCGGGGCGCCCATTCCCATGCTCAGGGCGAACAGGGATGCGCCGCCGAGGAGCCAGTCGCCGGTCTGCCCGATGAAGATCAAGGCGCCCGCCAGGGGTGGCGCCACGCACGGCCCGACGATGAGGGCTGAGAGCAGGCCCATGATGGCCACACCCGCGAGGGTGCCGCCCTGCTGGCGATTGCTGATCTCGGCGAGCTTGGACTGGAGGCTGGAGGGTAGCTGGAGCTCGTAGAAACCGAACATGGAGAACGCGAGCGCCACGAACACCAGAGCGAAGATGCTCAGGATCCAGGGATTCTGGAACGCGGCCTGGAGATTCGCGCCGAAGAGGCCGGCCAGCACGCCGGCTACCGTGTAGGTCAGGGCCATGGCCAGGACATAGACCAGCGACAGCACGAACGCCCTGCGGGTCGTGATGTCCGGCCCTTGCCCGGCGATGATGCCGGACAGAATCGGGATCATGGGGAACACGCAGGGTGTGAAGGCGAGAAGCAGGCCGAAGCCGAAGAAGAGGCCGATCACCGCCCAGAGGTTGCCGCCGGCCAGGGCCGCGGCGATCTGGTCCGTCTCGGAGACGGGTTCCTGCGCCGGCGGCTCCGCGGCGCCCGCCGGACCGCCGGTCGTCGCGTCGACTCCGCCGGCGGCCGCCCGGCGACCGCACTGACGGCCAGGGCCGCGGGCAGTTCCAGCTTCATCCGCTGGGTCTGCGGCGGATAGCAGATGCCACGTTCGGCGCAGCCCTGGTATTTGGCGACCAGCGTGACCGAGGTCGGCTCGGTGCTGGCGCGCAGCAGGGGCAGCGGCAGGTCGATGCGGTTGTGGTAGACCGCGATATCCCCGATGGTGCCGTCGGGCCGCACCGTGTCCTGCTTGATCTCGGCCTCGGGAAGCTGGAAGGCGCCCAGGGCGACGTTCTCCGCGTCTTCCAGCGAGACGGCGATCTTCTCCTGGTAGAGGTAGGTGCCGTCGGCAATGTTCCACGTGAGCTGCAGGCGGTCGGGTGCGGCGACCTCGGCGGTAAGCTGGAATGCCTCCTCCGGCTGCAGGACGTCGTCGTCCATGGCGCCCAGGCCTAGAGACTGACTGAGGTCGGCCAGCGCGCCCAAGGCGGGCTGCTCGGCGCCCCCCTCGGGCTCCAGCGCGGACTCCGGCTTCGGATCTGGCTTCGCTTCCGGCGCGGTCGCCGCGAGTTTCGGCAACTCCAGCAGGATCTGCTGCTTGTGCGGCGGATAACACAATCCCTGGTCCGCGCAGCCCTGCGAGGTGGTCTCCAGTGCCAGCACTTCACCCGCTCCGGCGGCGCGCTTCACGGGCAGGCGCACGTCGACGCGGTCGCGATAGATCTCCACCTCGCCGAAGAACTCGTCCGTCTTGGTCTCCGCCGGCGGTGACTTCGGGTTGCCGATCTCGATGCCGACGGTGTCGCTGCGGAACTTGAACTTGCTGCGGTACATGTAGTAGCCGTCCGCGATGTCCCAGGAGACCACGACCGCGTCCGGCCCATCGGCCTGACCGGATACGCGGAACGCCTGATCAGGCAGCAGGAACTCATCTTCCGCCGCAAGGTTCACGCTTGCGGTCAATGTCAGGAGCAGCGCGAAAAAACGAATCATGCGTTGTTGTCTGTACATGAACACACCCACTGAAGATATTCGGGCAGACCCCGAACCACCGGCGTAGCGACGATTTCGGGCAAGTCGTAGGGATGCAACTCCCGCAGACGCGCGCTCAGCGCGTCGAACCGGGCATCGCTGGTCTTGATCAGGAGCAGCGTCTCCGAATCGCGCTCAACCTTGCCCTGCCACAGATAGACCGAGGTCAAACCCGGTATCCGGTTGACGCATGCGGCCAATCGCTCGGCCACTAGGGTGTCGGCCATGCGTTCCGCCGTCTCCGGATTCGGGCAGGTGCAGAGTACGAGCAGGATCTGCGGGCTCATCGAGCCGGCTCCCAGGAAATTAGCGAGCACTGACGGTCGAGATGGTTCAGCATTACGCGGGGAAACATAGACTACTAGAACCCTGTACGCCGCGAAAAGGCAATCGCGGATTGTATACGTGTTTCCTCCGCGGATGGATCGCTTGTCGATGCGGCAGTCGACCAGGCGCGGCGAACATGGACAGCCGGATTGCCCCGCGGAGCCCCCTCGGATTCCTTAGAGGGTACGGGTCGGGGAGGGCGCGGAACGGCCATGCGCCGTCGCTGCGCTGGTGTTTTGGCAAGTCGAGTCGCATATCCAATGCAGAGCGAAGATTTTAGACTTACAACTTGAGACCGGTCAGTTGCTGATTTTTCTCCTTCTGTTCATCGGTGTTCCGCTCGTCGAGCTCTATTTTCTGATCCAGGTCGGCTCCGAAATCGGTGCCGTGCGAACGATCGGATTGAGCATTCTCACCGCCTTCATCGGCGCGGCCCTGGTCAGAATGCAGGGCTTCGGTGCCCTCATGCGGGTACGCGCCGCCGCCGATCGGGACGAGGTTCCGGCACTGGAACTCATGGACGGCGCCCTGATCCTGGTTGCGGGCTTGTTGCTACTGCTTCCGGGCTTTCTGACCGATGCCGTCGGGTTCGCCCTGTTGGTGCCGCCGCTTCGCCGGTTTCTTATCGCTCGCTTCGTGCGAGTCATCCCGCATCAAGCCCACTCGGGCGGTGAATCCGAGCAGCCCCGTATTATCGAGGGCGAGTATCGGCGCGAGAAGGACTGAGGCCCTCCCGCTCTGCTGCCCCTCAGGTTGTTGCGGTCAGCGCGGCCGCGGTAGCTTTCCTGACGCACGTCCCTCTCCCCGTGGGTTGACAGCGCGGATCGAGACCCTATTATTAGCACTCGCAACGGGCGAGTGCTAACAAGACGGGCGCCGCCCTTGGGCTTTTAGCAGGCTCGTTAATTCAACCAATCAGGAGACCGCTCAATGAAGATCCGTCCCCTCCATGATCGTGTCGTCGTCCGCCGCATGGAGGAAGAGCGCACCACCGCCGGCGGCATCGTGATCCCCGATTCCGCCACCGAGAAGCCGATCCAGGGCGAGGTCATCGCCGTGGGCAACGGCAAGATCCTCGACAACGGCGAGGTGCGCCCCCTGGACGTGAAGGTGGGCGACCGGGTGCTGTTCGGCAAGTACTCCGGCACCGAGGTCAAGCTCGACGGCGAGGAGCTACCTCGTTATGCGCGAAGAAGACATCATGGGTGTGATCGAGGGCTGAGCGCGCCGCCCGCCCCGTCGAACCCGCTTATTCACGAACCGAGATCAGGATATCGACACATGACTGCAAAAGAAGTCAGATTCGGCGACGACGCCCGCAACCGCATGATGGCGGGCGTCAACATCCTGGCCAACGCCGTCAAGGTCACCCTCGGCCCCAAGGGCCGCAACGTGGTGCTGGAGAAGAGCTTCGGCGCCCCCACCGTGACCAAGGACGGCGTGTCCGTCGCCAAGGAGATCGAGCTCAAGGACAAGTTCGAGAACATGGGCGCCCAGATGGTCAAGGAAGTCGCTTCCCAGACCTCCGACGTGGCCGGCGACGGCACCACCACCGCCACCGTGCTGGCCCAGGCCATGGTGCGCGAGGGCCTGAAGGCGGTGGCCGCCGGCATGAACCCGATGGACCTCAAGCGCGGCATCGACAAGGCCGTGAGGCCACCGTCGACGAGCTGAAGAGCCTGTCCAAGCCCTGCACCGACAACAAGGCCATCGCCCAGGTCGGCACCATCTCCGCCAACTCCGACGAGTCCATCGGCGAGATCATCGCCGAGGCCATGGACAAGGTCGGCAAGGAAGGCGTCATCACCGTCGAGGAAGGCAAGTCCCTGCACAACGAGCTCGACGTGGTCGAGGGCATGCAGTTCGACCGCGGCTACCTCTCCCCCTACTTCATCAACAACCAGCAGAGCCAGAACGTCGAGCTGGACGACCCCTACATCCTGCTGCACGACAAGAAGATCTCCAACATCCGCGACCTGCTGCCGGTGCTCGAGGCCGTCGCCAAGGCCGGCAAGCCGCTGCTGATCGTCGCCGAGGACGTCGAAGGCGAGGCCCTGGCCACGCTGGTGGTCAACACCATCCGCGGCATCATCAAGGTCTGCGCCGTCAAGGCCCCGGGCTTCGGCGACCGCCGCAAGGCCATGCTGCAGGACATCGCCATCCTGACCGGCGCCACCGTCATCGCCGAGGAAGTGGGCCTGACGCCTGGAGAAGGCGACCCTGAACGAGCTGGGCACCGCCAAGAAGATCCAGGTCACCAAGGAAGAGACCACCATCATCGACGGCGCCGGCTCCGAGTCCGACATCAAGGGCCGCTGCGAGCAGATCCGCGACCAGATCGAGGAGACCACCTCCGACTACGACCGCGAGAAGCTGCAGGAGCGCCTGGCCAAGCTGGCCGGCGGCGTGGCCGTCATCAAGGTCGGTGCCGCCACCGAGGTCGAGATGAAGGAGAAGAAGGCCCGCGTCGAAGACGCCCTGCACGCCACCCGCGCGGCGGTCGAGGAAGGCATCGTGCCCGGTGGCGGCGTCGCCCTGGTGCGTGCGCTGCCAGGAGGTCAAGGCTCAAGGGCACAACCACGACCAGGACGTCGGCATCGACCATCGCCCGCCGCGCCATGGAAGAGCCCCTGCGCCAGATCGTGGCCAACGCCGGCGACGAGGCCTCCGTGGTCATGCACAAGGTGCCGAGGGCGAGGGCAACTACGGCTACAACGCCGCCACCGGCGAGTACGGCGACATGGTCGACATGGGCATCCTGGACCCCACCAAGGTGACCCGTTCCGCGCTGCAGAACGCCGCCTCCGTGGCCGGCCTGATGATCACCACCGAGGCCATGGTCGCCGAGGAGCCCAAGGACGACGCGTCCGATGCCCGGCGGTGGCGGCATGGGTGACATGGGCGGTATGGGCGGCATGGGGATGATGTAACCCCGCCCTGGGGTATCCGCCCTAAACGAAAGGCCCCGCTTCGGCGGGGCTTTTTTTTGTGCGCCCAGCATGGGCGCACTCTTGTGGGTGCAAGTCCCACCGTGAGTTGATCACAGCGAACGAAGTGAAGCGCAACTGCATGAGGGTGACCGAGTGTGGGGAGGAAGCGTGGAGCGAAGCTGCGAGCCGATGGACAAGAATCGGATAGAAGGCGCCGCCGAGCAGGGCGAGCGGGCAAGATACCGCGAAGCTCTCGTGATCAAGGCGAAGCGGCGTAAATTCGGCGGTTGTGCAGTGAAGGAGTGCGTTCTTACCTGGGGAGATCTCGCCTTATGCCTGAAGAGGCGACGGTGACGAGCCGGAGCGAGAAGTCAGCAGAGGTCGTAGTAGCCGCAAGGCGAAGGGCCGAACGAGAAGGAGAGCCGACGAACGTGTCGCTTGGCATTGCAAGGCATCAGAAGCCCGGGCAACCGGGGCGAGCCGAGACGAGGCGGGGTGAAGCCCGGCGGAGGATCGGCCGCGATGAAGCAGGACCAGCGCGGCATGAGAGCGAAGGCTCAGGGCGAGACCTGCTGGAGCGGGCGCTCGCGAGAGGAAACATGGTCTTGGCCTGGAAGCGGGTCAAGGCCAACCGCGGCAGTGCTGGGGTGGATGGATTGACGGTTGCACAGACCGGCGAGTACCTCAAGACCCACTGGCCCCGGATTCGGGAGGCGTTACTGGAGGGCAGCTATCGGCCTGAGCCGGTGCGGCGTGTACAGATCCCGAAGCCTGGAGGTGGAGTACGGGAATTGGGTATCCCGACGGTCACGGATCGGCTAATTCAACAAGCCCTCCTGCAAATCCTCCAGCCGATGGTGGACCCGACGTTTTCCGACCACAGCCATGGCTTCCGCCCGGGGCGCAAGGCGCACGAGGCGGTGCGGCAAGCACAGCGCTACGTGCAGGACGGCTACCGGGTGGTGGTCGATGTGGACCTGGAGAGCTTCTTCGATCGGGTCAATCACGACATCCTGATGGATCGGTTGTCGCGGCGGATCGACGACAAGGCCGTTCTGCGGCTGATCCGTCGTTACCTGCTGGCTGGGATCATGGATGGTGGCGTGCTCATGCAGCGCTACGAGGGAACGCCGCAAGGCGGGCCGCTCTCCCCGCTGTTGACCAACGTGTTGCTGGACGAGGTGGATCGGGAACTGGAGAAGCGCGGCCATCACTTCGTGCGCTACGCCGATGACTGCAACGTCTATGTACGCAGTCAACGGGCGGGTGAACGAGTATTGAAAGGTCTGCGTCGCCTCTACGAACGGCTCCATCTGAAGGTGAATGAGGCCAAAACGGCCGTCGCTGCGGCGACCGGTCGCAAGTTTCTGGGCTACGAACTGTGGCGCAGTGCGGATGACCGGATCAAGTACGCGGTGGCACGAAAGGCGCTGACCACCTTCAAGCAACGTATCCGCCAACTGACGCGTCGCTCCTGTGGGCGCAGCCTGCCGGAGGTGGCCGAGCGTCTTCGGTCCTATGTGCCGGGTTGGAAGGCTTACTTCTACCTGGCGCAGACGCCGGGGGTGTTTCGTGCGCTCGACGAGTGGCTGCGGCACCGCTTGCGTGCGCTGCAGCTCAAACACTGGCGCCGGGGGACAACGGTGTATCGGGAGTTACGGGCTCTGGGTGCGAGCCGGAATCAGGCGGCACGGGTGGCGGGTAACACTCGCCGTTGGTGGCGCAACAGCCGTATGGAGCTGAACCGGATCTTGCCCATTGCCTACTTCAACCGACTCGGCGTTCCCCGCCTCTCATGACCTCAACTTCTCGAACCGCCCGGTGCGGACCCGCATGCCGGGTGGTGTGGGAGGGGCTCGGTCAGCTAAGCTGACCGCCCCTATCCCGATGTTCGTCATCGATTCGAGTGAAGGTTGAGCGCCGGCGTGCCGCTGATGAGCGTCGCCGTTATGGTGGTCGAGGTTGCCCGAGCCCTGTTCCGCGTCAACCGCGGGCAATGGGTGAGCTAGGCGGGAGACTCCTTCTGTGCCAGTACGAGATCTTTCAGCGTTCTCCCCTCGAGGCTGTCCGTCACCGCGCTGTCGATCTGGTTGACGACCTCCTGAACGGCCGCGAGCTGCGCGTGTTTTCCGTCCTGCTTCCTCACCGCGGCCAGAATCTCCGGCAGGCTTATGGTCTCTATGGCGCGGGCCGGAAGGTAGGCCTCCGGCTCGTCATTGGTCGCCGCGATAAGATGGCCTTCCCTGAGCGATCGGATAAGCCTCTCGACCTGGTCCGGAGATCCGCAACAGCCGCGCGCGGACAGGGCCTCCAGCGTCCATTTCGGCTCATCGAAATAATAGGAATGTGCGATCAGGGTCATGACATCTAGGGCGAGCGTTTCATCCCGAAATTGCCTCGGCCGATCGGTGGTTTCGCCGGGATTCAGGAGATGGGGGTACTGCCAATAACGTGCGATGTGCGCCCCGACGAGGACGATCAGCCAGCCGACATTGACCCAAATGATGAACAACACCGCCGCGGCCAGGCTCGAGTAGATCGCTGAGTACTTGGACGAGCCCGCGACCAACTGCGCGAACAGGTGGCCGACGCCGTACCAGGCCAAGCTGGCAAAGACGCCACCGACCAGCGCTGGGACCAGCCGAACGCGGTAGTTGGTGAGGAAGGAATAGAGAAAGGCGAATGCCGCGCACACCAGCAGGTAGGGAACTAGTCGGCCCAGCGCCAAGACGAGCTGGCCGAGAGGCTCGATGGCGATCACCCGATGTACGTTCTCGTTCCCGAACAGAACCGTGGTGACGCCGAGCGCCGTCACGATGAACACAGGTCCGACCAGGGCCACGCTGAGATAGTCGCTGAAGCGGCGACTCAAGCTACGCACCCCCGGCGCGTGCCAGACCGCGTTGAATGCCTCTTCGACCTTCGTCAACAGCGAGATCACCGTCCAGAACAGCATCGCGATGCCCAGGAAGCCAAGGACGGCAAAGTTGAGCCGTTCGACGTAGCCCAGGATGTTCTGCCCGATCTCGACGCCCCGGTCGCCAAGGGGTGCGAGTGACTGCATGAGCATCGGCTCCAGTTGATTCTGAACACCGAATCCCTTGAGGACGGAAAAGGTGACGGCCAGGAAGGGGACCAGCGAAAGCAAAGTGGTGTAGGCGAGGCTGGTCGATTGCAGATGGAGGTTGTTGTCCCGGAATTTTCCCAGGATGGCCCCAAACAAGCGGATCCAGAAGACCGCCGTTCGGCCAAACCAGCCCCGTCCGGACGGCTCGGCCTCGAAGATCTCGTGCTTCCAGCGCTCAATGAGATTCATAAGAGAGCAGCGACCGTGTAAACGCCGAAACGGGTGACCGTGCGTGCGCGCCCGAGGTTCCAGTATACGCCGCATCCGTCCGGCGGTGGCAGCGGGGGCGCCCTTTGGCGGCCGAGGCCGACCGTCGCGTCGCCCAGGGATCGGTGGCATCGTGCACGGCGACTGGCCAAGTGCGTTTCATGGCGCGCGGGGCGTGCATCGTTGAGTAACTCTGCCGAGGGCTTCCCGAACCGGGTTTGAGTCAAGCGCGATAGGTGCGGAGCAGGCTTGCGAACTTCTCGGGGCTCAAGGGCTTGCCGACCGTCTCGTTGATGCCTGAACGGCGCGACTCGGCCGCCGTCCCCTCGGTGACATCGGCGGTCAGCGCCACGATCGGGATGGCGGTGACGTTCGGATCCGGCGACAGACGGAAGCGACGCGCCGCCCCGAATCCGTTCACTTGCGGCATCCAAAGGCCCAGCAACACCAGATCGAACGCCCCAGAGTCGATGGCCTGAAGGGCTTCCAGGCCATTTCCGGCGACCTGCACCCGGTGACCCGATTTCTCCAACAGTGCCTGCAGGAAAAGTCGGTTCAGGGGGGGCGTCGTCGACCGCCAGCACGCGCAACGCGGTGGTGCTGGTCTCAGCGGAAGAGATCCCACCATGCTCTCGATCGCGAGCCCCGATATACCTTAACGGCAGCTTGACCCAAAAGGTGCTGCGCTTGCCCGATTCCCCCCCCTGCACCGATCTCGCCGACCATCAGTTCGGTCAGCCGGCGGCAGATGGCCAGACCGAGTCCGGTGCCCGGGAACCGCCGGGATACGCCCTTGCCCCATTGGGCGAATTCCTTGAACATGTTCGGCAGCTGTTTTGCCGACAAACCGATCCCGCTGCCGCTGCCGCTGCCGCTGCCGCGGAACAGGATCGTTCGTGTCTTGCCCTCGGTTTCGGTTGCCTCGGCTTCCAGACGCACCCATCCCCGGTTGGTGAATTTCACCGCGTTGCCCAGCAGGTTGATCAGTACCTGGCGGAGCCGGTTCGGATCGCCGATCCAACGTCCACCGACGCCGCCCCCAATGCGATGCTCCAACCGCAGCCCTTTCTTTTCCGTCCGCAGGGTGAAGATGGTCAGTGTGCGCTGGAGCAGTTCGGCGAGATCGAACTCGGACTGCTCCAGCACCAGATGTCCCGACTCGATCTGCGAGAAGTCCAGCACATCCGAGACGACGGCGAAAAGGGCATCCCCCGACTGCCGGATCGCCTCCACTTGCTGCCTTTGTTCCTCCGGTAAGTCGGCGCGGTCCAGAAGGTGCGCCATACCGAGGATCACGTTGAGCGGGGTGCGGATCTCACGGCTCATGGTGGCCAGAAAGGTACTTTTCGCCCGGTTGGCGGCGTCCGCAGCGTCCTTGGCCTGGCGCAGGTTGCGCATCAGCCGGTTGGCACCTGCCCACGCCAGCGTGATGAGGAGGAAGGTGGCGGCGCCCCCCAGGCAAGCTTCCCATGTACCTCCGCGATCAAGTCCTGCAGGAAGCGGGGGCTGGAATGGACTCGCGCCAGCCCAATGAGGGCGCCCGTGTCGTGGTGATACAACGGAATGCTGGTGGCGAAGCAATCGCCGCAATCGGCAACCCCGCGGACGATATCCAGGCTCCCCGGCGGCGCCGCATCGAGGTCGTAGTCCAACGATAGCGCAACGTGGCGGATGAACGGCTCCGCGGTGGAGGGATACTGGAGCAGCACGATCGAATCCATCGCCGATTCAAGATCCGCGCGCAAGCGATCACCGGACTCTCCGCTAAGCAATTTCGCCAGCGTACTCGCCTCCGCTTGCGCCAGGGCGGTGGATCTGGAGCGCCGCAGACGAACGGCTGACTTCATGCTTGGCCGCGTATCCAGCCGGATACCGAAAATAAACCAGGTTCGGACCAGTCCTGGACCTATACTGAGGACGGTACTCCTATATCGGCGCCCAGAGCGCGGATGACCGGAAAATCGATCGAACGTACGGCGGGCTCTCCATGTATAGACTTATGAAATCGGATAAAGCGAAGCTACGGGGAGGCTCAAGGATGTTGCGATCATATGAGCAAAGGGAGGTGGCGGAGTACGCCCTGCTCGATGATGCTGTGGCGGCCTGTGACAAAGCCAATCACGACTTCAGGACGCGGCATTATGTGCTGAACGATTCCGGCAAGGAGTTCTACGCGCGTAGCTGGATCGATTGACGGCAAGCTAACAGCCATCGGCAGCGGCCGAACAAGCCGCCCAGTCCATCCAGAACCTCCCCATCGTTGCGTCGCGCGGCGCGCCAACAACAAGAAAACGCCGAGTGTCGGTCAGTCCCTGCGCCAGCCGCCCAATGCGGCGCGCTCGCGGCGCACTAACCCAGGTATCGCTGAGGTGAGACGACCACAGCGTCCGCCGTCCCCCGGAACTAGCCAAGAGAGAACACGATGACCAAAGAACGCCAAAACCAGCGGGAAATCAAGAAGAAGCCCGCGATGACCCTGAAGGAAAAGAGAAGCGCGAAGAAATCCAAGCAGGAAGAAAAAACCATCCTGGGAAGCGGGAAACCGACCTAATCCGGTTCGGAACGAACGAAGGGGTGAATGGTTTTGCGAGGCGCGCGATTCGGCACGGCGTGCCGAATTGGGAACCTATGGCACTGACGAGGAGTTAAAGGCATGAGACATCGAATCACTCTGCGGCGAACGCTGGTCCTGATCCTGGGCAGCGCAATGACATGTGGCGCTGGGATTGGCTTCGCCTTCGACATGGGCAACATGATGAACCCGTCGAAATGGATGGGAGGAGGCGACAGAGACCGCGATTACTACGACGACGGTCCTTCGGGCGGTTACGGAGGTCCGGGCGGTTACGGAGGTCCGGGCGGTTACGGAGGTCCGGGCGGTTACGGAGGTCCGGGCGGTTACGGAGGTCCGGGCGGTTACGGAGGTCCGGGCGGTTACGGAGGTCCGGGCGGTTACGGAGGTCCGGGCGGTTACGGAGGTCCGGGCGGTTACGGAGGTCCGGGCGGTTACGGAGGTCCGGGCGGTTACGGGGGTCCGGGCGGTTACGGGGGTCCGGGCGGTTACGGGGGTCCGGCTGGCTACGGCGCTCCCGCCGGTCGAGGTGCGCCGCCAGCCGATGCCCCTCCGCCCGCCGCGACCCAGAGCCCCCCGGTTTACGGATCATCTCCCCCCAAAGCAGGTGGTCAGTCGGAGCTCGACGACCTCCGGGAGCGACTCAGAGTCCTCGAAGGCCCAGGAAAGCGTTGATCGCTATCGGGTCATCCAAAGAAAAGCCCGGCCGAGGCCGGGCTTCCTGCGTCTGGGTCGCGAAACCATGTTCCGCGCCCGCCCTGCGGCTTAGACCGTCTGGGATTTAGTAACGCCGGCCGTGCGAGGGGCGGTCAGTTCTGGGCTTGGCCTGGTTGACGGTGACATTGCGACCCTTCATGTCGGTGCCATTCAGGCCCTTGATCGCGGCATCGGCTTGGGAGTTGTTGGACATTTCGACGAAGCCGAAGCCTTTGGATTCGCCGGTGAACTTGTCCGTGATCAGGTTGACCTGGTCGACCTCGCCGAAACGCGAAAAGGTTTCGCGCAGATCGGCATCGGTGACGCTGTACGGAAGATTTCCTACGTAAATGTTCATATCTTTCTATCTCTGAAATTCGTGCATTGGTTCAAATTGACACTATCGAGAATGACCAAGCACAAGAACTTCTTCGACAGCGGAATGCCGTTAACCGGCGTGGGGAGGCGGGGCTAAACGAGACTCGCGGGGAAATCGGCGGGATTTCAGTCGAATTCGGCGGATGCCTTATCCCGGTCAAGAGACCGGTTCGTCCTCTCAGGGCGGCACCTTAACAGGTGTGTGCTGGAATAGCACGAGAAATTCAATCCTGGGAGTCGCGAGACGGCGCGGCCGAGATACCTCGTCGGGCGTCTCCCAGGACCAAAGCCGGAGGCCTCGTGCTGGCCATCGGGAGTCCGCCCCGAGACGCGCGATCGGAGTGTAGGAGAGCTACTTCTTCCGCTGATAAGTCGGTGCCCGCGCACTCCTTCCGGTCGCGCTGCGAAGATTGAAATCCTCGGCGCAGCTCGTCGCATATGCCGTGACCTCTTCCAGCGAACCGCGATGTAGCCCTGTGACCTGGGCGCGACCGCTGGACAGCACGTATCGGTACCAGTC
This sequence comes from uncultured Gammaproteobacteria bacterium, assembly GCA_963736235.1. Taxonomy (GTDB): domain Bacteria; phylum Pseudomonadota; class Gammaproteobacteria; order Chromatiales; family Chromatiaceae; genus CAVORB01. The sequence goes on along the minus strand of CAVTOR010000031.1, from coordinate 779,802 downwards.
ACCTCCTTCGCCACCGTCCGGCATTTCCGTCTTCTCCACCGATGCGACCTCATAGCGGCGCCGGAGCAGATTGCTGGGCGTCTCATCGTCCTGCCGCCGAGTTTCGAGAGCGGGATGGTCCTCCGTCGGTTCAGGTGCGGTCTCTTTGCCCGAAAGGTGGCTGACCCGGATGATTGACCCGTTGAAGACGTGTCCATCGAGCGCGGCGACGGCGCTCTCCGCTTTCTCGGTGCTCAGATCTAGATGACTGTAACCTTGAGCCCTGCGATAGCATTCCCCTGTGAAAAGCCGCACCTGTCGAACCGCGCCATAGTCCGAAAACAGGGCTCGGACATCCGCCTCCGTTGTGTCGTTGGGAAGATTGGTGACACAGACGGTTTTAGTCGGATGAGTTTTTGCCGTGGGAATCGAAGCCATAAAGCGGACACCGTTACGAAATGTTACTGAAAACGAAAGATTTACCTTCAGGGATACGCTGATCAATTCAGCGCTTCCCACGGCACATGGATGTGACGCCATGTTCAAGCGCGCAAGCGATTGAAAAGGAAGCCATCCAGGAGTCGCGCTTCTTCGTTGGCGTGCTAATTTTGGCCAGGATGGCTAACAATCAGCGTCTCCTAACGAGCGGCAGACAGATCGCTTCGATGCCGAGGCATAGTTTAGTTCTACTGACCGATGCTACTCGCCGCTCATGTTTAGGTCGTGCGGCCCGGGCTAAAACCAGCGGTCACCTCAACTCGGAGGGACATTCTATGACAATCTATTCATGAGGGCGAAAAACTGAAATGCAAGCCGAGGAGTCGCGGTACGTGGATGTGACGGGCTGATCTCGGCCAGGATGGCCAGTAACCAGCGTCGTTTTGGAAGCTCTTTCGCCCAAAGAGCGCTCGACACCGTGGGCAGGGTTTTGCCCGCGTTGGGGTCGAAAAGTAGTTGTCTGGCAACTGTGGATTCATGAACCGCGGTGAACTACAGTGAAGACGAACTCACTAGGTCAGAGCCTGCAATGCCTGGGCGCGCCATCGTATACCTACTGGTTTTCACCATGCTCGGTCTCGCGGGCAGTTGGGCCTTCGCCGGGCAGGGGCTCACCCTTGCCGCTCACGATGCCCACGCTGCCGGAGCGCACCGGGGCGGTCACGGCTTCGATGATGCCGGCGATTGCGATCACTACTGTCATGCCGGTGCACATCTGGTCGGGCTGACCCCCGCCGTCACGGTCGGTCTCCATCCGCGGAAAGGCGCTTTTCGGCTCCCCACCAATCGCTCAGTCTCGCTTCGCGGGATTCCGCCGCCGCTGAAACCCCCAAAATCCTGATCCCGAATCTGATCGGGTGCCGCGTGGGGTGCGCGGCGGTTTCCAGTCCCTGAGCTCGCGAGGGCTTCTATGTTTCCCAAATTCGCGGAATGGGGTGTGCGGCGCGCGCGCCACCTGCCGATTCTATGCCTACTGTTGCCATGCGCACCGTCGCTCGCGGCGCATCCTTCCGCCGCTGATCCGAAGGTCGGTGGGGGCAGGCCCGCTCTTGAGTCGTCGGCCATGGGTCTCGACCGGCACGATCACGACGAACACGATCACCACGAACAGGTTGCGGACACCGGACACGGAGGACACGAAGATCACCCGGCGGAGACCGCGCGGGACAATGGCGGCCACGAGCATGAGCACGAGGTTGTCGGCGACGTCCAGCTCTCACCGCAACAGCAGCGGATGCTGGACATCGAGGTCTCTGTCCTGGCGCCGCGAGCCCTCGGAGATATGCTGCGCGGGCCGGGGGAGGTGCGCCTGAACGCCTATGCCACGGCCCAGGTGACCCCGCGGATCGAGGCCCAGGTCGTCGCTCGGCAAGCGCGCCTGGGGGATCATGTCCAGCTCGGACAGCCGCTCGTCACTCTCTCCAGCGTAGGGATGGCCGAGGCCCAGGGCGATCTGGTGGTGGCCGAGCGGGAGTGGCAGCGCCTGACCAAGCTCAAGGGTCAGTTCGTCTCGGAGAGCGATTATCTGGAGGCGAGCGTTGCGCGCCAGAAGGCCCTGTCGCGCGTGCTCGCTTACGGCATGACCAAGTCGCAGGCGGAGGCCCTGGTTACCGCCGCATCCGAGCAGGCCGACGGCACCTTCGAGCTGCTCGCCCCGCAGAGCGGAACGGTGGTGCGGGACGCGTTCGTCCTCGGTGAGCTGGTGGAGCCGGGCCGCGTCCTGTTCGAGATCACCGACGAGTCGGTGCGTTGGGTCGAGGCGCGATTGCCGCCGGAGGAGGCGGCGACGGTCTCGGTCGGCGACCAGGCACGGGTCGCTTACCGGGACGCCTGGCTCGACGGGCGCGTGACCCAGATCCACCACTTGCTGGACGAGACGACCCGCACCCAGGCGGTGCGCGTGGAGGTGCCGGACCCGGCGCATCGGCTCCACCCCGGCGTCTTCGTGGACGTCTCGATCATCGCCGGTGATGGTGAGCCCGTGTTGGCGTTGCCGGAGGAAGCGCTGCTGCGGCATCCCGACGGTGAATGGCAGGTGTTCGTGGCCGAGGGACAGGAGCGATTCCGCCCCGTTGGCGGTGAGCGCCTACGCACAGTCGGCGGCATGGCGGTGATCGCCGGCTTGCCCGCCGGCACGCGCGTCGTCACCCGGGGCGGGTTCTTCCTCCAGTCGGAGCTCGCCAAGGGCGGCTTCGACCCGCACAATCATTGAGGGCGGGGCGATGCTGGACAGACTCGTCGAGGCGGCGGTCCGCAACCGCCTTCTGGTCCTGCTGGCGCTGCTCGCGACCGTGGGCGCCAGCGCCCTGATGCTGCCGAGGCTCAAGCTCGACGCCTTTCCCGACGTCACCAACATCCAGGTCACCGTCAACACCGAGGCCCCGGGGCTCGCCGCCGAGGAGGTGGAGCAGCTCATCACCTATCCCATCGAGGCGGTGATGTATGCGTTGCCCGACGTGGACGAGGTGCGCTCCATCTCCAAGACCGGGCTCTCGATCGTGACCGTGGTGTTCGCGGAGGGCACGGACATCTACTTCGCCCGCCAGCTCGTGTTCGAGCGCTTGCAGGATGCGAGGGAGCAGATTCCGCCCGGCGTCGGCGTCCCCGAGATGGGGCCCAACACCTCGGGGCTCGGGCAGGTGTTTCAGTACATCCTGCGGGCGCGGGATGCGCAGAGCCTCGACACCATGGCGCTGCGCGGACTCAATGACTGGGTCGTCAAGCTCCTGCTGATGCCGGTGGACGGGGTGACCGACGTGCTCTCCTTCGGCGGAGAGGTGCGTCAGTACCAGGTGATCGCGGACCCCAAGCTGCTGCTCTCCTACGGGCTGTCGGTACATGATCTGGCGGCGGCCATCGAGGCCAATAACCGAAACGCCGGCGGCTGGTATCTGGACCGTGGCGCGGAGCAGCTCACGATCCGCGGGGTCGGCTGGGTCCGCCCTGGCGCGGACGGCCTGCGCGATATCGGCAACGTGCCGCTCAAGGACTGGAGCGGGGTGCCGGTGCGGGTGCGGGACGTGGCCGAGGTCATGTTCGGGCCGGAGATCCGCCAGGGGGCGGTGACCATGACCACCCGGGATGGCGACGGCCATCCCGAGGTGCTTGGTGAGGTGGTCGCCGGCATTGTGCTCAAACGCATGGGGGCCAATACCAAGGCCACCATCGACGGCATCAAGGCGCGATTGCCAGCGATCCAGCGCGCACTGCCGGACGGCGTCCTGATCGAGCCCTTCTACGACCAGGCGGGCCTGGTGGAACGGGCGGTCGCCACCGTGACCGGAGCCCTGGCGCAGGCCTTCATCCTGATCGTGGTCGTGCTGGCCCTGTTCCTGCTCAGTATCCGGGCCACCCTGCTCGTGCTGATCTCCATTCCCTTGTCCGTCGGGCTTGCCCTGATGGCGATGGCCACGTGGGACATCTCCGCCAACCTGATGTCCCTGGGGGGCTTGGCGGTCGCCATCGGCATGATGGTCGACGGCTCGGTGGTGATGATGGAGAACATCTTCCGCCACCTTTCCCGGGATGCCGGTGAAGGTGGGATTTCCTTGCGCATCGAGGAAGCGGCGCGGGAGGTGGGGCGCCCCGTCTTCTTCGCGGTCGGGGTCGTGATCGTGGTCTTCGCGCCGCTCTTCACCCTCGAGGGCGTGGAAGGCAAGCTCTTTCAGCCCATGGCCGCCGCCATCGTGCTGGCGATGGTCGCCTCGGTCATCGTCGCCCTCACGGTGGTGCCGGCGCTGGCGAGCTACGCCTTTCGCCGACCGGTAGCGACCCGCAGAAGCCCCCTGCTGGTGCCCCTGGAGTGGGCCTATCGCCTCCTGTTGCGGAGGGCGCTGCGGACTGCGCTGGCTGGTGGTGACGATCGCCGCCCTGCTGCTCGCATCAAGCCTGTGGCTTGCGCCCCGCCTGGGGACGGAGTTCGTTCCGGAGTTGGAGGAGGGAACGCTCAACATCCGCGTGACCCTCGCGCCTTCGTCGAGTCTGGACACGGCGTTGGGCGTGGCGGCCCAGTTGGAGGGGATACTCATGGGGTTTCCCGAAGTGACCTACGCCTCCAGCCGCGTCGGCCGCGCTGAGCTCGGGGGTGATCCCGAGCCGGTCTCCAACATCGAGATCTATGTCGGCCTCAAGCCGCAGGTCGAGTGGGAGACCGCGTCGACCAGAGCCGATCTGCAGGTGCGGATGGAACAGGCCATGTCCGCGCACCCGGGGCTGCTGTTCTCCTTTTCCCAGCCGATCGCGACCCGCGTCGACGAGCTGCTCTCGGGGGTCAAATCCCAGCTCGCCATCAAGCTGTTCGGCCCGGACCTCCAGGTCCTCGCCGAGCGCGGGAAGGAGATCGAGGCGCTGGTCAAGCGCGTGCCTGGCGCGCGGAACGTGGCCCTGGAGCCCATCGCGGGCGAATCCCAGCTCGTCGTCCGCCCGGATCGGGACCGCCTGGCGCGGTTCGGCATCCCCGTGAGCCAGGTGATGGCCCTGGTCGAGGATGCCATCGGCGGTGCCCGGGCGGGCCAGGTGATTCGCGGCAACGAGCGCTACGACATCCTCGTCCGGCTGGCGCCGCATTACCGCGACAGCGCCGAGGCGATCGGAGACCTGATCCTGACTGGAGCCAACGGCGCCTGGGTGCGGTTGCGCGACCTGGCGGAGGTCGCGATCGAGTCCGGACCGCCCCAGATCCGGCGCGACGATGTCCAGCGCCGGGTGGTCATCGAGGCCAACGTGGCGGACCGTGACATGGGCGGCTTCGTCGCGGAGATCGACCGGCGCATCGGTGAAGAGGTCGAGCTGCCCGCCGGCTACAGCGTGGTCTTCGGCGGCCAGTTCGAGAACCAGCGGCGGGCGCAGGAGCGGCTGCTGATCGTGGTGCCGCTGTCGCTGGGACTAATATTTCTCCTGCTGTACTTCGCCTTCCACTCCGTCGGTCAGGCCCTGTTGATCATGCTCAACGTCCCGCTTGCCCTGATCGGCGGGGTGGTGGCCCTTTACCTCTCCGGGCTTTACCTCTCGGTGCCCGGCTCCATTGGTTTCATTGCCGTATTCGGCGTCGCGGTGCTCAACGGCGTGGTTATGGTCAATGCCATCAATCAGAACCTGGAGGGCGGTATGGCGCCGCGGCTGGCCGTAGTGAAAGGTGCGCTTTCGCGGCTGCGTCCCGTGCTGATGACGGCGTTGACCACCGCTTTGGGTCTGGCGCCGTTGCTCTATGCCACCGGTGTCGGCTCCGAGGTGCAGCGCCCGCTGGCGACCGTTGTGGTTAGCGGCCTGGTGTCGTCCACCTTTCTCACGCTGGTGGTGCTGCCGGTCCTCTACGGCGCCTTTTCGCGACGCATCGCCGGTTCCCTGCATCATGAACCGAGCCGCACCGAGACCGGTGAACCTTGAAAGCCGGCCAGGCAGGAGCTAGCTTCGGTATGTCGGCAGTTCAGCGACACGCGCACCGTGTCAGTCACGGCTGGCGCGAACAACAACCCAGAAAAGGTTCCAGACGAATGACGACAAACCATTGCGACAATGCCAAAGCCCGGGATGACTGCGAGCCAACGATCAGCCGCCGCGCGCTGCTCGTGGGCGCCGGCGCCATCGGGGCTGCCCTGGCGACGGGCACCAGTCTTGGGGGAGACGCCCCCGGGCATCGGCACGAGGATCACGCCCCCAAGAATCCGGGCGTCCTGGAGGCGGTGAACGACTGCGTGGTCACGGCCCAGCAGTGTGCCGCTCACTGCCTGGTGGCGTTCCAGGAGGGCGACACCACGCTCGCGGATTGCGCGCGGAAGGTCAACGAGATGCTGCCCATTTGCCGGGCCTTCTCCTATCAGCTTGCCGGCAACTCGCCCTACGTCAAGTCCTTGGCGGCGGTCTGTCGGCAGGCCTGCAAGGACTGCGAGAAGGAGTGTCGGGTTCATGAGGACAAGCACGTCGAGTGCAAGGAATGCGCAGAGTCCTGCGCGCAGGTGATTGCCGCGATCGACAAGTTGTCGGCCTAAATCCGATCTCGCGGAACATTGCGCTCGGGATCGGGGAGGGACTTACCGTTCCTCCCCGCCTCCCGGGCGCGACGGCCACGTTGACCTCTCGGCCCCGCAGTGTTCCGGCTGCGATCAGCAATCTAAAGGACGCACACCCAGCCATCTGATGCCCTGAACCGGCGCTGTCGGTTTCTCTTTCCGCGTATTGCAAAGTATCCTCTGCGGCTGGTTTGCGGCTGAGGAGGTTCCGCGATGGCCGAGGCCGAGGATCTGGTAGCGGGGGTATCCGACCAGCGTGGCGCCTGGCAGGAGGCGCTCGCCGAGCGTGGCGTGCCGATTCCCGATCATCCCCTGCTCGGCGAAACCCTGACGCCGGTGTGGGAGGCGAGCGATTACGTCGTCCAGTCCTGCATTCGCCACCCGAATCTCCTTCCGGAGCTGCTCCGGTCGGGACGCCTCGATCGCGCCTCTGCCCCGGGCGAGACCGACCAGCTGCTCGCGGCGGCGCTCGACGGGGTCGAAGACGCACAGTCCCTTTCGACCCGCCTGCGCCGCTTCCGCCGCGCGGAGATGGTGCGCGTCATCTGGCGCGATATCGCCCGCCTGGCGGACCTCGAAGAGACTCTGGAGGACCTGACGGCCCTTGCCGATGCGTGCGTGGAGCGCTCCCTGGACACGCTCCACCGGTGGGCGGTCGCCGATCATGGCACCCCGCGGGATGACGTTGGGAACGCTCAACGACTGGTCGTGCTGGGAATGGGCAAGCTGGGCGCGCGGGAGCTCAATCTCTCTTCCGACATCGACCTCATCTTCGCCTTTCCCGCCCACGGCCAGACCGACGGCACGCGGCCGCTGAGCAACGAGCAGTTCTTCACCCGCCTCGCGCGGGGCCTGGTGCAGGCCCTGGATACCCAGACGCCGGAGGGCTTCGTCTTCCGCGTCGACACGCGGCTGCGCCCCTTCGGGGACTCCGGACCACTCGCCATGAGCTTCGGCGCCATGGAGGACTACTACCAGTCCCAGGCCCGGGAGTGGGAGCGCTACGCCATGATCAAGGCGCGGGTGGTGGCCGGGGACCGCGACGCGGGAGGCCAGCTCTGCGCAATGCTGCGGCCCTTCGTCTACCGGCGCTATCTGGATTTCGGGGCGATCGAGTCCCTGCGCGAGATGAAGGAGCTGATCACCAAGGAGCTCAGGCGCAAGGGCATGGCCGACAACGTCAAGCTCGGTCCCGGGGGCATCCGGGAGATCGAGTTCATCGGCCAGGCCTTCCAGCTCATCCGCGGCGGGCGGGATCCGGACCTGCAGATCCGCCCCATCCGCCCGGTGCTGCGGCTGCTCGGGGAGAAGGGCCTACTGCCGGGCTTCGCCGTGCAGCAGCTCGATGCGGCCTACGAGGTCCTGCGGCTGGTGGAGAACCGCATCCAGGCCTGGCGGGACAAGCAGACCCACCTGCTGCCCGAGGACGAGCTGGGCCGGCTGCGCCTGGCACGCTCCATGGGGTTTGGAGACTGGGCGTCCTTCCTGCGGGTACTGGACGAGCACCGGCGCCGGGTCCAGGGCCAGTTCGACCGCGTATTCGCCGCTCCCCACGCCGAGGAGGCCCATCGGGAACAGTCCTTCGCCGCCATCTGGCGGGGTGCGGCGGATGAGGCCCATGCCCTCGATGTGCTCGGACTCGCGGGCTTCTCCGATCCCGCCGCCGCCCTGGCGCGCCTGGACCGTTTCCGCGACGCCGCGGCGCGCAAGGGCTTGAGCTCCAAGGGCGCGGACCGCCTGGCGCAGCTGATGCCGCTGATGCTGCAGGTGATCGCGTCCTCGGACGCCCCGGACCTCGCCCTGGAGCGGGTGCTGCGGGTGCTTGAATCCGTGGTGCGCCGCACCGCCTACCTGGCGATGCTCGTCGAGTACCCGGTGATCCTCTCCCAGCTCGCGCGGCTGGCGGGCATGAGCCCCTGGGTCAGCGATCAGGTCGCCCGTCATCCTTTGCTGCTCGACGAGCTGCTCGATCCGCGCAGGCTGTTCGCCCCCCTGCGGCGGGCGGACCTCGAGGAGGAGCTGGACATCCTGCTCGCGCGGGTGGACCCGGAAGACCTTGAGCAGCAGATGGAGCGGCTGCGCCAGTTCTCCCAGGGCAACATGCTGCGGGTGGCGGCGGCGGATCTCACCGGCGTGATTTCACTGATGGTGGTGAGCGACTACCTGACCGAGATCGCCGAGGTCAGCGTTCGTCGGGTGCTGACGCTCACCTTCGAGCACCTGGTGCGCAAGCACGGGCGCCCGGGCGGGGTCGAGGGCGAGGACATGGGCTTCCTGGTGCTCGGCTACGGCAAGCTGGGCGGGATCGAGCTCGGGTACGGGTCCGACCTCGACCTCGTTTTCCTCCACGGCGGCGAGTCGATGAGCGCGATGACCGATGGCGCGCGCGCCATCTCCAACGAACAGCTCTACGCCCGCCTTGGTCAGCGCATGATCCACATGATGACCACCCAGACCCCTTCGGGGCAGCTGTACGAAGTGGACATGCGTTTGCGTCCGGACGGCAACAAGGGGGCGTTGGTGCGCTCGCTGAAGTCCTTCGCCGAGTACCAGGCGACGGATGCCTGGACCTGGGAGCACCAGGCCCTGGTGCGGGCGCGCCCGGTGGCTGGCGACGACAGCCTGGCCGAGCGTTTCGCCGCGGTGCGCCGGGAGATCCTGTGCCGCGAGCGTGAGGTGTCGGCCCTGCGCAAGGCGGTGCGCGAGATGCGCGAGAAGATGCGCGCCAACCTCGACAAGACCGGGGACGGACGCTTCGATCTCAAGCAGGGCCACGGCGGTATTGCGGATATCGAGTTTATGGTTCAATACTCGGTCCTGCGGTGGGCGTCTGGGCACCCGGACCTCGCCGTCTGGACCGACAACGTCCGGCTCTTGGAGACCCTGGCCCGGCTCGACCTGATGCCCGGCAACGCCGCCCAGGACCTGACCGCCGCCTATAAGGACCTGCGCGCCGCCTACCATCGCAGCGCCTTGCAGGAGCAGCCGACCACCATCCCGGACGATCTGCTGGTCGAGCAGCGCGCGCGGGTGCAGGCCCTGTGGCGCGAGCTGATGGAAGGCTGAGGGCTGGCAAGCCGGTTACCGGAGCGGGGAGACCGATCCCCAACGAGACGCGGAGTAGATGATGATGACGATGGCAGACCGTGACGGCCTCATCTGGCTGGACGGCGAGATGGTGCCCTGGCGCGAGGCCAAGACCCACGTCCTGACCCATACCCTGCACTATGGCATGGGCGTCTTCGAGGGCGTGCGCGCTTACCGGACCGGTGAGGGTACGGCCATCTTCCGCCTGCGGGAGCACACGGACCGCCTGTTCAACTCGGCGCATATCCTGGGCATGAAGATCCCGTACGATCGGGAGATCCTCGACCAGGCGCAGCGCGCCGCGGTGCGGGAGAACGGGCTGGCCTCGGCCTATATCCGTCCCATGTGCTTCTACGGCCCCGAGGGCATGGGGCTGCGCGCCGACAACCTCAATGTCCACGTCATGGTCGCGGCCTGGGAATGGGGTGCCTACCTCGGCGAGGACAACATGAAGAACGGCATCCGCATCAAGGTGTCGTCCTTCACGCGTCACCACGTGAACATCACCATGTGCCGGGCCAAGGCCAACGGCAACTACATGAATTCCATGATGGCCCTGCAGGAGGCCATGCGCGACGGCTACGACGAGGCCCTGCTGCTCGACGCGGAGGGCTACGTCATGGAGGGCAGCGGCGAGAACATCTTCATCGTCCGCGAGGGTGTGCTCTACACTCCGGACCTCACCTCCGCCCTCGACGGCATCACACGCAAGACGGCGATCACGTTGGCCGGAGAGCTCGGCATCCCGGTGGTCGAGAAGCGCATCACCCGCGATGAGGTCTACATCGCCGACGAGGCCTTCTTCACCGGCACCGCCGCCGAGGTCACCCCGATCCGCGAGGTGGACGGGCGAGCGATCGGCGGCGGCACGCGCGGCCCCATCACCGAGCGGCTGCAAAGCCTGTACTTCGACCTGGTCCATGGTCGCCATCAAGGGCACCGCGAGTGGTTGACGCTGGTCTGATCCGCCGTGGGGCGGATCAAACCTCCGCCGTCAGCCGTCGCCCCAGTCACGAGGAAGGCCTGATCAAACTTGGCGCTTTCCGCGGCTCATGGATGTGTGTGCCGATTCTGGCCGGGATGGCCAATAATCAGCGTCCCAGAACTTCAGAGAGGAGAGTCCGCACATGGCAGAAACAGTCGCGAAGGATCAGCCCGCCGAGCCTGTCACCAAGGTCGCGCGGGCGGACCTGCCGCTTTCCTGCCCGCGCCCGCAGGACGAGCTCTGGAACATGCACCCGCGCGTCTATCTCCCCATCGAGAAGACCGGGGAGGCGAGCTGCCCATACTGCGGCGCGCGCTACGTCCTAGAGGGCTGACCGCGGATGACCCAGGCGGGACCTGCCAGCGCAGGCCCGGCTGTACGTCCCCGCCCTTGGTCAGGACTCGCCGGCACCGCTCGTCATGACGCCTTGCCCGCGTCGGTCGCCTCGGGTACCTCGACCAGGCGTCCCGTCTTGCAGTCGTAGATATAGCCGTAGACCGGGATGTACCCCGGCACCAAGGGGTGCGCCTTGATGCGCCTGACATCCTCGACCACGCTGCCCGCGTTGTCCGCGATGGTCAGCCAGTTGATATAGCGGCCCTCGGGCGAGCCAGGTCCCTTGCCGGTGTCGTGCCAGCCGCTCTGATCGACGGTCGCGGTCTCCAGGCTGCTGCTCAGCAGATCGGCCATGACGTCGTTGGTGAAGGTCTCCATGCCGCAGTCCGTGTGGTGGACCACGAACCATTCCCGCGTTCCCAGCAGCTTGTGCGAGATGACCAGGGAGCGGATGGCGTCGTCGCTCGCCCGCCCGCCGGCGTTGCGGATGACGTGGGCGTCGCCCTCCGCCAGCCCCGCGTACTTCGCCGGATCCAGCCGCGCGTCCATGCAGGTCAGGATCGCGAAGCGCCTGGCCGGGGGCATCGCGAGCTTGCCCTTGTCGCCAAAGTCCTCCGCGTAACGATCGTTCGCGGCGCGTACCTCGTCTACGATCTGGCTCATGGTTCTATTCCTCCTTTCTGTAATGGGGTTATCGTGGAACGTGGAAGCATCGGGGTTTCCCACCAATGTGGTAAAGAATAGCCGCTCGTCGGCCAGTGTGTAGCCTGAAGCGTTTCCGCTGTTGCCAACTCGGGAGTTAGATTCCCCCGCCGCAAACAGGTAAATTCACGAGCCGTCGCCCATGCGAGCGAGGCCAACATGGCAAAGGGCGGCAACCGTCCCCGCCGTCAGTTTGCGGGGATGAGGCAGGAAGCATGTGAATTGTTCTTGCGGGCGTTGTTCAGCTTGTCTGGCACAGTATTCGAGTGGGCAGCAACCCTACCGTTCGATGCAAGTCGTCGCGGTCGTGCTCCGGTAGGTCGGGAATTCGCTGCGCGCTGTGGAGTGAGCTGGTGCGGTCGTATTCCGATTGCCGTGACGGCGCCCGCAGTTTCCCCCCGCTTCCCGGTTAGCTTTTTCAACCTGTTTCATCAGCCCAGCCTCGCGTCGCGCGCTGGCCATGGGCCGCCATATACTATCCGCGGAAACCACTATTCAGGGATCTTTCCATGCGTGTCGTCAGCCGCCGCCCAGGTGCCCGGATCAGGCTCCTAGTCTTCGGACTCATTTTTTTGTCGGTACCCCTGGCGGCGGATCCGATCGTGGTCAGCGCCGTTCGGCCAGATTTACCGGACGTCGCCCGGGGAGTTCCGAAAGGAGGGGCGCTTCGGATTTCCGGGCTGGCGCTCGATAAGCATGGGCCGGTGGAACTGGAACTGGAGCGCTTCACCGTTTTCCTTCCCGACGCAAAGATCCTGGGATTGCATGGCGAATCCCTTCCGGTCCCCACGAATATTCACTTCCGCGGTCGGGTTGCGGGGATGCCCGGCGCGCTGGCGATCCTCACCGTTCCGGCAGAAGGTCATGTACGCGGGGTCATCACCGACAAGGACCGTGTTTGGATGCTCCGCGGGAGCAATGGCAGGTCCCCGGCGGGTCTGAGCAGCCGCAAGGTATCAGCCGCTGAGCTCGATTCCCTGCCACCCTTTCAGTGCGGTGTCGAGGCGCTGACGGGCGGCGGCGCGTTGGGCATCGATCCGGCAATGGCGATTTGGCCTGGCGTTGGTGCTGTGGAGACAGAGCCGCTTCTGGCTGGTGTCACCCACACCGCCCGGGTCGCGGTGGAGACCGACCACGAATACTTCGCCTTGTTTGGGAACGAGACCGCAGCGCTGGATTACATGGGGGACCTGTTTGCCTATGCCTCGACCCTCTACGAGCGTGAAGTGAACACCAATCTGGTGATCTCCTATGCCCGGCTGTGGCCGGGTGGTGCCGACACTGATCCCTGGACCGTCACACGCGGTACCGACACCGCACTGTACGAGTTCCGGGAATACTGGAACGCCAACATGGCCAGCGAGGACCGCACCATCGCCCACATGCTCAGCGGCAAGCCCCTGGGCGGCGGCATCGCCTTCGTGGGTGTGCTCTGCAACCAGAGCGTCGGCTATGGCCTGAGTGCCAGCATCAGCGGCGGTTTCGATATCGCCAATCCGCGCGTGGTAACGGACCTGCTGCTGGTCACCCACGAGATCGGCCATAACTTCAACTCCCGCCATACCCACGACTACTGCGGCATAGGGGGTGTCGTGGATCCGGTAGACCTCTGCTCCACTAGCCTCAGCTGTGGCTCCGCGATGGGCCTCCCAGGGCTGGGTAGCCTCTCCGGCGGCACCACGGTGGAGAAGCCCGGCACCATCATGAGCTACTGCCATTTGGTCGCCGGTGGTTATTCCAACCTCAGCTTCACTTTCGGACTGGAGCATCCCTATGGCGTGGCCGCCCACCGGGTGCCTTCGGTCATGCAGTCCCACGTGCAGGGGACCGCGTCCGCTTTTCCGACCTGCCTGAACCTGGTGAGCGAAGCTTCGCTGCTCTCCATCCAGGTTTCCGGGACCGGGAGCGGCGTCGTCACCAGCACACCGGCCGGCATAGACTGCGGCACAACCTGTTCCGCCGGTTTCCCGACGGATACGGAGGTGACCTTGTCCGCTGAGGCCGATCCCGGCAGCCAGTTCAACGGCTTCGGCGGCGATTGTGCCGTTGACGGCTCCGTGCTCATGGTCGGGGACAAGACCTGTACGGCCACGTTCGATTTAGCGTGCGGCGATGGTGATGCCTGCGGGGCGAACGTCTACACCGTCTCGCCCTGCCGCATCGTCGATACCCGAAACGCCGACCCATTCGCGTCGACCTTCTCGGGCGACCGTCTCGCCCCCGGGGAGACGGTGTCCTTCTTCGCTACGGGAAACCTGATCGACGGCCAGGGCGGGGCGGCCGACTGCGGCGTACCCGACACCGCCAGCGGCGTGTTCATCAACGTGACCGCCGCAAGACCACAGGGCGACGGCAACAGCAACAGCAGCTACCTGACGCTCTATCCCTACGGCGAGACGCGGCCCACGGCCTCCACCATCAACTTCGAGGCCGACACCACCGCGATAGCCAACGGCGTGCTCGTGGCCCTGTGCGACCCCGCGCTCGCCACCTGCGCCTACGACCTCAACGTCTACAACTACACCAACCTGGCGGTGCATCTGGTGATCGACGTCACCGGCTATCTCGCCGTCCCCGTCCCTGCGCCCTGATCGACGACTCGGGAGAGGATCTCAGGGCACCAGGGAAACCCCGCCACCTGGCTCGCGCCGCCGCCCGACGATCAACTTCAAGTCCGACACCACGGCCGTGGCCAAGGGCGTGCTGTTACCGCTGTGCGATCCGGTGGCAGGCGACCTGCGACTACGAGCGAAAGGTGTTAGAGGCCAATTTCGTCGTTTGAGTGACCTGGGTCACAATTCGAACGGGGTTGCGTTTGACATGCGTCAGGCGAATCGGGTGTTGGCTTAGATTTCGTATGGTTAGACTTCTCGGTCAGGAGCGAGTAAATCGTGACTCCCGCGATTTTCATTTTGCCGTGTCCGATAATTTTTCGAATATCGTAGATCCAGGGGGGAGAGGAGGGGCATCGATGATGGAGCCTGTATCGCAGCGCCAGCCACAAGCCGGAGCCAACAAATCGCCGCAAGACGACTCCGAGATGCGGTATGTTTTTCCGACCGGTACCGCGGGCTGCTACGAGATTGAGGAGTTAGAGCCGGAGGAGCTCTGGCGGCTCCTGGGCGAGGACCCGGCCATCGAGCCCGCGCGCTGACAGTCCCACGCCAGACTCGGGCAACATTTGCTTCCCTAACTCTGTAGTTTCTTCGCGCATTCGGCGCAGGTGCCCAGTACCTCGACCACCGGCCGGCGGGTGCGGAAGCCGGTTGCCTTTGCCGCGGACTGCAGGCCTTGCAGAACCGCTTCGCTTTCCACCTCGTCGACCTCCCCGCAATCCGCGCAGATCAGGAACTGACTGCTGTGGGGGTGCTCCGGATGCGCGCAGCCCACGAACGCGTGCAGGCTCTCGAGCTTGTGCACCAGTCCCTGCTCTAGAAGGAAATCGAGGGCGCGGTACACCGTCGGCGGCGCCGGGTTGCGTGTGGTCGCCCGCATCTGGTCCAGGATCTCGTAGGCGCTCAGGGGCTTGTCTGATGCGCACAGCAACTCGAGGACGGTCCGGCGCTGTTTCGTGAGCCTCGCCCCGCGCTCGCCGCAGAGCTGCTCGGCGCGATGCAGGACCTCGGCGAGCCGCGCCTTACCCACGCGGCTCATCTCCGGTTTGTGCGGGCAGAACGGAGGCCCGCGCCCTCCGCCGCGCGATCGCGCGCGCCGCGAACGCGGAGATCACATAGATGCCCCCGGCCAACAGGATGATGGTCGGCCCCGCAGGCAGATCGGGGCCGTACGAGAGGGCGAGCCCGGAGACGCTCACGGCGGCGCCGAGCAGGGTGGCGACCAGCATCATGCTTGCCAGGGAATGCACGTAGTGTCCCGCGACAGCGGCGGGGAGCGTCAGCAGCGCCAGCACCAGGATGAGGCCGACGACCCGGATCAGGAGCACCACGGTGATGGCGACCAGCACCAGCAGCAGCAGGTAGAAGAAGGTGACCGGGATGCCGCGCAGCTTGGCAAACTCCTCGTCGAAGGCAACGGCTAGGAACTGGCGGTGATAGGCGACGATGGCGGCCAGCAGCAGGGCATCCAGCAGCGCCATGAACCACAGGCTCTCCCTCGGCACTAGCAGGATGTTGCCGAACAGATAGCTCATGAGATCTGTCTGGTAGCCAGGCGTCTTGGAGATGAACAGGATGCCCACGGCCATGCCGATCGCCCACAGGGCGCTGATCAGGGTGTCCTCCTGCGCCTGCCAGCGCAGCCGCACCCAGCCGATCAGGAGCGCCGCCACGACGGCGGCGGCGAGCGCGCCGGTCAGGGGATGGACGCCGAAGTAAAGCGCCGCGCCCATACCGCCCAGCACCGAATGGGCGATGCCGCCGGCGATGAAGGCGATGCGCTTGACCACGACATAGGGTCCGATGACGCCGCAGCCGATGCTCGCCAGCAATCCAGCGATCAGGGCAGTCTGCAGGAAGGCGTGCTCCGAGAGTGCGGTGAAAAACTCACTCATGTCTTGCCTCGCCGCGATGGACGCGGGTCAATGCCGGTGGGCCACCATGCGGACCTTCTCGCCATAGAGATCCTGGATGACCTGGCCGTCGATGGCATCCGTATGGTGGCAGACCAGGGTGCGATTGACGCAGGCGACGCGCCTGACGTAGCTGGAGATGAATCCGACGTCGTGTGAGACGACCAGGATCGTCATGCGCGCGTTCAGGCGCTTGAGCAGATCGAAGATGTCGCTCTCCAGACGCAGGTCGATGTTCGCCGTTGGCTCGTCGAGTATCAGCACGCGCGGTTCACAGGCCAGCGCGCGGGCGAGCAGCACCCGTTGTAGCTGACCGCCGGAAAGGCTGCCGATCTGGCGCTTGGCCAGGTCATCCGCCTCGACTTCTACCAGGACCTCGTGGGCGGCGGCGCGATCGGCGCGGGAATAGCCGCCCGGCAGCAGGGTGCTCAGCCAACTCGGCCGGGGGCGGCAGCCGATGCGGCCGAGCAGGACCGCCTGCTCGACGGAAATCGGGAAGTCACGCGGGAAGCTCGGGTACTGTGCGACGTACCCGAGCAGATGGCTGGCCTCCCGCGGGTCCCGGCCGAGAACCCGGATGCGGCCCGTCTGGGGTTCCAGTAGGCCCAGGATGAGCTTCAAGAGGGTGCTCTTGCCTCCCGCGTTTGGACCCACGATGCCGAGAAACTCGCCGTCAGCCACCTCGAGCGTCATGCTTTCCAGGACCGGCGCGGCGCCGTAAGAGAAGGTCACGCCCGCGAGCTCGACGACGGTTTGTGGCGCCGTCACGGCCGCAAGGCCCCGGCCATCTCCCGCGCCGCGCGGCGCAGGCTATCGACGTAGTCGGGAGAAAGCGGGTCGATAAGCACGACGCGCCCGCCGATCGCGCGCGCCACCTCGGTGGCCAGCTTCTGATCGAACTGGGGCTGGGCGAACACCACCTTGATGTTTTCCCGCCTTGCGCGTTCGATGAGCGCGGTGAGGGTGCGCGCCCCGGGTTCCTTGCCTTCGTGCTCGATGGCGATCTCGGTCAGCCCGTAGGCGTCTGCGAAGTAGCCCCACGCCGGATGGAACACCATGAAGGTCCGATTCGTCAGGCCCTTCAGAAGCGCCCGGATCTCCCGATCCAACTCGTCCAGGTCGGCCGCGAAGGCGTCGTGGTCGCGGGCGTAGTCGTGGCGGTTCTCGGGGTCGAGCTCGATGAGGGCGTCGCGGATGTTCGCGGCCATCATTCGCACCAGCGGCGGGCTGGTCCAGACATGGGGATCGTGCTCCGGCTCACCCGGGTGGGCGCGCAGATCGATGCCGTCGCGGGCGTCCAGCACCCGCATCTCGGGATTGGCGGAACGGATACGCTCCATCCACACCTTCTCGAAGGGGACTCCGGTGCGCACGTAGAGAGATGTGTCGGCGAGCGCGCTGACTTGCCGGGGGCTCGGCTCGTAGGTTGCCGGGTTGAACCCCGGCCGCACCATCGCCGACACCTCGACATGGTCGCCGCCGACCTTTTCTACGAAGGTTTGCTGCGGCGGCACGCTGACGAATACGCGTAGCGGAGCCGTGTTGCCGCTGAGGGGAGTCAGGGCCAAGGTCAACAACAGGACGCGCAGCATGCCGGGGAGCCTCCGGGATGTTCGGGAATGCCTCGGGAGCCGGGAACCGACCGCGCGCGCCAAGGGGGTGCGAGCGTGAGGCCGGTCGCCGTAATCGTTACAGTATAACGTTGCTTCCGTCGTGCCGGGGAAAAGCCCGCACCGACAGCCAAGCGACGCGGTTGACTGGCTACTCTTCGCTCAGGGATTCCTGCTCCAGGGAGAGATAAATGCCGTAGGCGTTGCGTCTGTGGGTGGCCTCGAAGGCGGGCAGGTGTGAGAACTCCGACCAATCGGTCGCCTCGTACGCCTCGGCGAAGGGAAGCATCTCGTCGACCGCCGCGCCCATCCTTTCGCGCGTGTAGCGAAGGTAGCGCAGGGTGGCCCGCACCGCCTCCTCGGGGTCGCTGGCCGCCGGCCCGTGGCCCGGGATGAGCCCGTTGAGGCCGTTCTGCTCGAGCCCCTCGAGGGCGGCCAGCCAGTGACCGGTGTCCGCGCCGCCGGTAAAGGGCACCCGGCCCTCGAAGATGATGTCGCCGGAGATCAGTACCCGGTCCGGCTCCACCAGCACGTTGAGGTCGCCGTCCGAGTGGGCGGCCCCCAGGTAGCCGATGTGCAGGGTGACGTCCCCCATGTTCAGGGTCGTATCATCCGTGATGATGCGGTCAGGGCGCACCAGGCGCGTGTTCTCGTTGACCCAGGGATAGAGGACACACGGCGCTCTTCCAGCCGTGCCCCCGCGGCCGGGGAGTCGAGATAGTCCTGGAAGCCTCCGGGGGCGATGATCTCGGCGCCGAGGTCGTCGAATACCTGCAGACCGTAGATGTGATCGGCGTGGTAGTGGGTGACGATGACCTTGGCGACGGGCTGATCGGTGACCTCGCGCACCAGACCGAGAAAGCGCTCCGCCAGCGGAGGGCGAGCCCAGGGCGTCGACGATCACCACGCCCTGGGAGGTGACCACCGCCGCCGCGTTGGAGATGAAGCCCTGGTTGTCGGTGGCGATGCCCGCCGCACCCTGCGCGTAATAGACGTGCTCCGACACCCGCTGCAGGGTCATGTCGACGGTGGCCGGCGGGTACTGGGCCGCGGCGGCGAATGGCATCAATAGAAACGCGAGGAGGATTGGTCGCATTGCGGGCTCTCGTTTGGGTGGGCGGTCGAGGGATCCAGTTTCAGACGCCTATCATAGCCCCGCCGACCTGGGGCCGAAACCGCGCGGGCCCGCGCTTGAAGCCGGGCGGCCAGATTCCCATGTGTTAGACACTGAATTTCATCACCAGCGCAGAACCCTTTTTGGGGGAGTACAGTCCATGCTCAGATCCGTCGCGATTACCCTCTTCCTGCTGCTCGTCGGCCCGCTGGCGCGGGCCGCGGACGTGCCGGCTCTGGTGGGCGTCGACTGGCTCACCGCCAACCTGGATCGGCCGGACCTCACGGTGCTCGACATCCAGGAGCCAAAGGACTTCGCGCGTTTCCATGTGCCCGGCGCGGTCAACGCGCCTTATGGACGCTGGCGCACCGGGGCCAAGGACCCCGCCGGCCCGTCCATGCTTCCGCCCATAGAGCGCCTGGAGGAGTTGATCGGCGGACTGGGTATCGACAACGAGCGCACGGTCGTAATCGTCGCCACCGGCCGCGGCGCAAGCGATCTCGCCGCCGCGGCGCGGGTATTCTGGACCTTCAAGGTGCTCGGGCATGGCCCGGTGGCGGTGCTGGATGGCGGCCTGGTCGCCTGGGCGGAGGCCAAAGGAAGGCTCGAGTCCGGCACCAGCAAGCCGCGGGCGGCGACCTACGAGGCAAGCCCCAACGCCGAGTTGATGCTCACCGCCGATGGCGCCAGGGCCCTGCTCAACGCGGGCAGCGGCTTTGTCGACGCCCGTTCCGAAGGGGAGTTCGTGGGGCTCTACACAGGTGCCAAGGAGGAGCGCCCGGGCACCATCCCCGGGTCGCGCCATCTCCCTCACGACTGGGTTGCCGAGGACGGGTCGGCACGGCTGCGCAGCGCGGACACCCTGAAGGCCCTGTTCGAGGCTCGGGGCATCCCGACCGAGGGGGAGCAGGTCCACTTCTGTCATTCCGGCAACCGCGCCGCGCTCACCTGGTTCGCCGCGTACGCCGTGCTGGGCAACGATAAGGCCAGGCTCTACGACGGCTCCACCATGGAGTGGGCGCGCCGCCCCGATTTGCCCTTGGAACAGCACATCCAGCTGTGCGGGCCCGGCGCCTCCTGTTGAGGTCATGGGGATGTTCGTCGCGCGCGACCCGGGTCCTGACCGGACGCGCGGACGGGCCTCGCTTTAAGCCTCCGCCGCCTTCTTCTCCCGTCTGACCAGCCACACCTCCAACCCCTGGGCATTGAGATCGATGTCCACGGCGAGCAGCTGGCGGATCTGATGCTCGCTCAGATCGCACCCGTGACCGCCGACCTGCGCGATCAGATGGTTGGCGACGCCTTCTTTCAGCCGCTCCAGGCGTCCCTCGCGACCGGTCGTCTCCTCGGTAAGCGCCAGTTCGGCGAGGTCGCGAATGCTCTTGCGCAGGTCGCGCTCGAGCGCCTGGGGGTGATCGACGCGCCCGTAGTGGGTCAGGTACACCGCCCTCGGGTTGAAGCTCAGGATCTTGTCCAGGCTCTCCTGCCATGCATCGGGGTCGAAGGCGACCGGCGTGGTGGGCGCGAACAGCAGCGGGCCGTCCTGGGTATCGAACTCCCGGTAGGAGATGCCGTAGGTGTCTCCGGTGAAAAACCCGCCGGAGCGCGCGTCGAAGACGCAGCCGTGGTGGTTGGCATGGCCGGGGGTGTCGATGAAGGTGAGGAGGCGTCCGTTGAGGTCGATCACCATCCCGTCGTCGGCGACGGTCACGCGCTGCTCCGGCACCGGGACCAGCTTGCCGAAGTCGCGGACGAACGCCTCCTCTCCGTACACCGCCGTTGCCCCCGCCGTCAGCCTCGAGGGGTCGATCATGTGGGGGGCGCCCTTGGGATGGATCACCAGCCTGGCGTTCGGGCAACGGGCCATCAGCTCGCCGGCGCCGCCGGCGTGGTCCAGGTGGACGTGGGTAGGGATGACGTAGTCGACCTGCTCCGGACCGAGCCCCAGGGTCTCGAGCACCGCCATCAGCAGGGGGACGGTGTTCGAGGTGCCGGTGTCCACGAATGCCACCCGGTCGCCCTCGCGCACCAGGTAGCAGGCGGCCAGACCGTGGCGGTAGAGGCCGGTCTCGATGCAGTAGACGCCATCCGCAACGGCGTCGAAATGGGGTTGGGTCATGGGTCGCTCCGGGGGTGGTTGACGGCCGTCGGTTGCCGGCGGGCTGGTGAGTCCGGGTCGAAATCGTACCCGAGCAGCTCGATGTCTTGCCTGAAGTAATCCGCCACCAGCTCGGCGGTCTCGTCGGTGTAGTAGCTGCGGTAATCCGACTGCCGGTCCGTCGCCTTGCGCTGGTGCGGCAGCTCGGGTCGGCGGATGCCGATGCGCCGACAGGCCTCGGAGAAGTCCTCCGTCAGGCGCTCGTAGCGGCCGATGAAGTCGACCAGCAGGCGGCCATGCAGGTCGATGAGGTAGTCGCTCTGCAGCTCGATGGAGGTGTCGATGTGGTACTGGTACGGACGCTCCGGGTCGAGCTTCCAGCGCAGGAAGCCCGCGAAATCCTGGTGTCCGCCCAGGTAGTGGGGCCGCTCCCGGCGGATATGGTGAAAGGAGCTCACCTGCAGATCCCAGGGGTTGCGCACGAAGGCAAACTTGAACAGGGAATCGAAAAACTCTTTCGGCAGCATCTCCTGGGCCGCGATCACCTTGGCGTGGCGGGGCAGCTTGGTGGCGATGCGGTGCCCACTGAGGTGGCTGAGGCGGCTGCACAGAAACGCCGGCCAATACCAGGGGTCACGCCAGCGCAGTCCCTGAAGCGCGGCGCGCACGCTGGTTCCGCCGGTCTTGGCGATGTGCACGAACAGGAAGCGGTGTCTGAGCGAAAGCAGCATGAGGCGAATTCTATACCGCGGAGACTCGGCTTTGGTTGCTAGGACAACACGGATGACCACGGCGGAGACGCTGTCGGGCCGGGCACTCCGAGCGCGGTTGTGGCGGCCGGTCGCTGGTCCGTGGTGATCGCCGACCGAGCCTGAAATTTCTCAATTGAGACTATTGTGTCGACATTTTGGGTTGACTTACGGTTTCTATCGGCTATTTTCGTTCCCAAGCTCGAAGATTGTCGACAATCGGATCGGGCGGGCGTGATGCACACGTCCTAATCGAGTACGACAAAGACGACGACAACCACCGGAGGAGATGGCCGTGTCCTACGAACAAGCCTACGCGCGTTCCCTTGCCGACCCGGAAGGTTTCTGGGGCGATGCGGCGCGATCGATCCATTGGGAGAAGCCCTGGGAGCGTGTGCTCGACGACAGCAATCCCCCCTTCTATCGCTGGTTCGCGGGCGGAGAGCTCAACACCTGCTATAACGCCATCGACCGTCACGTCGAGGCCGGCCGCGGCGACCAGGCCGCGCTCATCTACGACAGCCCGGTGACCGGGACCAAGAGGACCTACAGCTACATCGAGCTGCGCGACGAGGTCGCCCGCTTCGCCGGCGTTCTGGCAAAGCTCGGCGTGACCAAGGGCGACCGGGTCATCATCTACATGCCGATGGTGCCCGAGGCGCCCATTGCGATGCTGGCCTGTGCGCGGCTGGGTGCGATCCACTCGGTCGTGTTCGGCGGGTTCTCCTCCAAGGAACTCGCCACCCGCATCGATGACGCCAAGCCCAAGGTCATGGTCGCCGGCTCGTGCGGCATCGAGCCCAACCGGGTGGTGCACTACAAGCCGCTCCTGGACCAGGCCATCGAGCTTTCCTCGCACAAGCCGGATCATTGCGTCCTGCTGCAGCGGGAACAGGGACCGGGCAGCATGATCGAGGGCCGGGACCTGGACTGGGCCGAGGCGATGGCCGTGGCCGAGCCCCATCCCTGCGTCACCGTGGCCGCCACGGACCCGCTCTACATCCTCTACACCTCCGGCACCACGGGTATCCCTAAGGGCGTGGTGCGCGACAACGGCGGTCACGCGGTGGCCATGCACTGGAGCATGCAGAACGTCTACGGCATGCAGCCGGGCGAGGTCTTCTGGGCCGCGTCGGACGTCGGCTGGGTCGTCGGCCACTCCTATATCGTCTACGCGCCGCTGCTCTACGGCTGCACCACCGTGATCTACGAGGGCAAGCCGGTGGGCACCCCGGACGCCGGGGCCTTCTGGCGCGTGATCAGCGAGCACGATGTATCGGTCATGTTTACCGCCCCCACCGCCTTCCGCGCCATCAAGCGTGTCGACTCCGACGCCGAATTCCTCAAGAAGTACGACATGAGCCGATTCCGCGCCCTGTTCCTGGCCGGTGAGCGCTGTGACCCGGATACCCTGAACTGGGCCGTGGACATCCTCGGAGTGCCGGTGATCGACCACTGGTGGCAGACGGAGACCGGCTGGGCGATCGCCGCCAACTGCATTGGGCTCGAGCAGCTGCCGGTCAAGCCCGGATCGCCCACCAAGGCCGTACCCGGGTACGACGTGCAGATCCTGGACGAGGACGGCAGGGAACAGAAGGCCGGCGAGATCGGCCGCATCATGATCAAGCTGCCGTTGGCCCCGGGTTGTCTGCCCACCCTGTGGCAGAACGACGACCGCTACGTGGAATCCTATCTCAGCGCCCAGCCCGGCTATTACCTGACCGGCGACGCGGGGATGAAGGACGAAGACGGCTACCTGTTCATCATGAGCCGCATCGACGACATCATCAACGTTGCCGGGCACCGGCTGTCCACCGGCGGCATGGAGGAGGTGCTCGCCTCCCATCCGGACGTCGCCGAGTGTGCCGTGATCGGCGTCGCTGACCAGCTCAAGGGCGAGCTGCCGGTGGGGCTGGTGGTGCTCAAGTCCGGCGTGAGCCACAGCCACGAGGAGATCGCCGGGCAGCTGGTGGCATTGGTGCGCGAGAAGATCGGCCCGGTGGCCGCCTTCAAGAAGGTGGCGGTGGTGGAGCGCCTGCCGAAGACCCGCTCGGGCAAGATCCTGCGCGGCACCATGAAGCGCATCGCCGACGGGCAGGAGTACAAGATGCCGGCCACCATCGATGATCCCGCCATCCTGAGCGAGATCGACGAGGCCCTGCAGAGTCATCGGCTACGCCCGACACGGCTAGCAGGAAAAGCGCTCGAGCCCGCCGCCGAGACATGACCGAAGACGCCGTCACCATTGCCGATCAGATCTTCGCCGCGATCCGCCAGGAGATCGTCGAGGGCCGCATCCCGCAGGGCAGCAAGATCAGCGAGCCCGAGCTCGCGCGCCGTTACGGCATCAGCCGGGGGCCGCTGCGGGAGGCGATGAGGCGTCTGGAGTCCTCGAACCTGGTGAGCCGCCGGGCCAACGTGGGCGCCAGGGTGATCACGCTGAGCAGCGAGCAGCTGCTGGAGATCTACCACGTGCGCGAGGCGCTGGAGGGCATGGCCGCGCGTCTTGCCGCGGAGCGGATGCCGGGGGCGGAGGTGAAGGAGCTGCAATCCCTGCTGGCAGAGCACCGGCGTCAGGTCGAGCTGGAGCAGGGGAGGGCCTATTTCCAGCGCGAGGGCGATCTGGACTTCCACTACCGGATCGTGCGCGGCAGTCACAACCTCCGACTCGTCAGTCTCCTGTGCAACGACCTCTACCATCTGGTGCGCATGTACCGTTGCCAGTTCGGCATGGTCAGCCCGCGCGCGCGCCGGGCGTTCCGCGAGCACGCGCAGATCGTGGACGCCATCGCGGATCGCGATGGCGAGTTGGCGGAGATCCTGATGCGCCGCCATATCCGGGCCTCCCGCCGGAGTGTAGAACAGCGCCTTGAGGGCGAGGTGCCCGTCAAGGTCCCGAACACCCATTGAGACCAAGCCCATGAACCAGACATCGACCCCGGGCGCGCGTCTGCGCCAGGCCGTGCGCGAGGAGCGCCCACTGCAGGTGGTGGGCGCCATCAATGCCTACCACGCGACCATGGCCGAGAAGGTCGGCTACCGTGCCCTGTACCTCTCCGGCGGCGGCGTGGCCGCTGGGTCCCTCGGGCTGCCCGATCTGGGCATCAGCAATCTGCACGACGTGCTCGAGGACGTGCGCCGCATCACCTACGTCTGCGGGCTTCCGCTGCTGGTCGACGCGGATACCGGCTTCGGGTCCAGTGCGTTCAACATCGAGCGCACGGTGCGCGAGCTGATCCGCGCCGGGGCGGCAGGCTGCCACATCGAGGACCAGGTCCAGGCCAAACGCTGCGGCCACCGGCCCGGAAAGGCCATCGTGTCCAAGACGGAGATGGCGGATCGCATCAAGGCTGCCGCCGACGCGCGGTCGGACGATTTCGTTATCATGGCCCGCACCGACGCCTTGGCGGTGGAGGGCCTGGAGGCCGCCATCGAACGCGCCCATGCCTGCGTGGAGGCGGGAGCGGACATGATCTTCCCCGAGGCCATGACGGAGCTCGACCAGTACAGCCGCTTCGCGGCGGCGGTGGGCGTGCCGGTGCTGGCCAACATCACCGAGTTCGGCTCGACGCCCCTGTTCAAGGTCGCGGAGCTGGGGGAGGCGGGGGTCGGTCTGGTGCTGTACCCTCTGTCCGCCTTCCGCGCCATGAACAAGGCGGCGCTCGGCGTCTACCGGGCGATACGCCGCGACGGCACCCAGCAGAACGTCGTCGACACGATGCAGACGCGCATGGAGCTTTATGAGTTCCTCGGCTACCACGCGTTCGAGCAGAAGCTCGACGCCCTGTTCGCCGAGGGCGAGACGGGAGATTGAGCCCGGCTTCACAACCAGCCGCCGAGGCGCCGGCGATGCCGGGCGGAGACACGAACACCATCTGAGGAGATCCACCAATGAGTGACAAACAACAGGGGCAAGTGCTCTCGGGCACGAAGAAATCCGTCGCCCTGTCCGGCACCCCCGCCGGAAACACCGCCATTTGCACGGTCGGACGCACCGGCAACGACCTGCATTACCGCGGCTACGACATCCTCGATCTGGCCGACAGCGCCGAGTACGAGGAGATCGCGCATCTTCTGATTCACGGCACGCTGCCCAACCGGGACGAGCTCGAGGCTTACAAGTACAAGCTGAAGTCCCTGCGCGGCCTGCCCGCGTCGCTGCGCGAGGCCCTGGAGCGCATTCCCTCGTCGGCCAACCCCATGGACGTCCTGCGCTGCGGCTGCTCGGTGCTCGGCACCCTCGAGCCCGAGCGCATCGACATGAACGTCCATGACGCGCGGGACATCGGCGACAGGCTGATCGCCGCCTTCGGCTCGATCCTCGTGTACTGGTATCACTACAGCCACTACGGCAGGCGGATCGAGGTCGAGACCGACGACGACTCCATCGGCGGCCACTTCCTGCATCTCCTCCATCGCCGCAAACCGTCGGAGGAGTGGGTGCGGGCGATGCACACCTCCCTGAACCTCTACGCGGAGCACGAGTTCAACGCCTCGACCTTCACCGCGCGGGTCATCGCCGGGACCAACTCGGACCTCTACTCCTGCATCACTGGCGCCATCGGCGCCCTGCGCGGCCCCAAGCACGGCGGCGCCAACGAGGTCGCGTGCGAGATCCAGCAGCGTTACAGCACCCCGGATGAGGCGGAAGCGGACATCCGCGACCGCGTCGCGCGCAAGGAGATCGTGATCGGCTTCGGCCACCCGGTGTACACGGTGTCGGACCCGCGCAACGAGATCATCAAGCGGGTCGCGCACCGTCTCTCGGAATCCGCGCACGACATGACCATGTACAACGTCGCCGAGCGCCTCGAGGCAGTGATGTGGGACGCGAAGAAGATGTTCCCCAACCTGGACTGGTTCTCGGCCGTCGCCTACCAGATGATGCGCATCCCGACCTCCATGTTCACGCCGCTGTTCGTCATCGCGCGTACCGCCGGTTGGGTGGCTCACGTGATCGAGCAACGCGCGGACGGCAAGATCATCCGCCCGAGCGCGAACTACACGGGTCCGGAGCCGCTTCCCTGGGTGCCCATCGAGCAGAGGTAGCTCCAGCGGGCCGGCCTTGCCTTGCGCCCTTGATCGTCAACCATCGCCAGAATCGGGCTGATCGGGCTCCTTGCGCCGACAGCGACCACATTCGAGAAACAACGCCAATGAGCTCACACAACGTCGACGTCAATCTGCGTCCGGACCCCGACCAGGAGCTGGTGGACATCGCCGACTATGTCTGCGACTACCAGATCGAATCCGAGGAGGCCTTAGACACGGCCCGCAACTGCCTGATGGACAGCCTGGGCTGCGCGCTGCTGGCGCTGCAGTATCCCGAATGCACCAAGCACCTCGGCCCTCTCGCCACCGGCACCGTCGTGCCGCACGGGGCGCGGGTGCCGGGCACGCAGTTCGAGCTCGACCCGGTCAAGGCCGCCTGGGACATCGGCGCCCTGGTGCGCTGGCTGGACTTCAACGACACCTGGCTGGCCGCCGAGTGGGGGCACCCGTCGGACAACCTGGGCGCCATTCTCGGCCTGTCCGACTGGCTGAGCCGCATGGCCGTCTCGGAGGGTGCGGCGCCGCTGACCATGGGCGACGTGCTCGGCTACATGATCAAGGCCCACGAGATTCAGGGCGTGCTGGCCCTGGAGAACAGCTTCAACCGGGTCGGGCTCGACCACGTGGTGCTGGTGAAGGTCGCTTCCGCGGCGGTTGCGGCCCACATGCTGGGCATGAGCCGGGAGCAGGTCATCGATGCCCTGTCCCAGGCCTGGGTCGATGGTCAGTCCCTGCGCACCTATCGCCACGCGCCCAATACCGGATCGCGCAAGTCCTGGGCGGCGGGCGACGCCAGCTCTCGCGGGGTGCGTCTGGCCATGATGGTGCAGAAGGGCGAGATGGGGTTGCCCTCGGTGCTGACCGCGCCAACCTGGGGCTTCTACGACGTCCTGTTCAAGGGCAAGAAGTTCGCCTTCCAGCGCCCCTACGGCAGCTATGTCATGGAGCAGATCCTGTTCAAGATCAGCTTCCCGGCGGAGTTCCACGCCCAGACGGCGGTGGAGTGTGCCGTGATCCTGCATGAGCAGGTCAAGGATCGGCTGGACGAGATCGACCGCATCGAGCTCGCCACCCAGGAGTCCGCGGTGCGCATCATCAGCAAGCAAGGCCCGCTGTACAATCCGGCGGACCGCGATCACTGCCTGCAGTACATGGTAGCGATTGGCCTGATCCACGGCGAGCTGACCGCGGACCACTACGAGGACGAGGTGGCCGCCGACCCCCGCATCGACGTCCTGCGCGACAAGATGCTGGTGCGCGAGGACGAGCGCTTCACGCGCGAGTATCTCGACGCGGACAAGCGCTCGATCGGCAACGCCATCCAGGTCTTCTTCAAGGACGGCAGCAGCACCGATGTGGTCGCCATCGACTACCCCATCGGCCATCGCCGCCGGCGGGCCGAGGGCATCCCGGTCCTGGAGCGCAAGTTCCTCGACGCCCTGCACACCCGCTTCCCCAAGGGCCAGGCGCGGCGGATCTACGACCTGTGCCTGGATGCCGAGGGCCTGGCCGCCACCCCGGTCAACAAGTTCATGGACCTGCTCGTGATCTGAGCCGAGTTCCGACACACGGACGGTTGTACCCCGGCGCGCCCGAGATGGCCCGCGGACGGGTACATCGAGCCGCCCAACCCGAGTCCTCCTCGTCTCTTTAAAAGGAGACAGTTCGCCCGGCAGCCGCCGGGCTTTTTCTTGTGCGCCCAGCATGGGCGCACTCTTGTGGGTGCAAGTCCCACCGTGAGTTGATCACAGCGAACGAAGTGAAGCGCAACTGCATGAGGGTGACCGAGTGTGGGGAGGAAGCGTGGAGCGAAGCTGCGAGCCGATGGACAAGAATCGGATAGAAGGCGCCGCCGAGCAGGGCGAGCGGGCAAGATACCGCGAAGCTCTCGTGATCAAGGCGAAGCGGCGTAAATTCGGCGGTTGTGCAGTGAAGGAGTGCGTTCTTACCTGGGGAGATCTCGCCTTATGCCTGAAGAGGCGACGGTGACGAGCCGGAGCGAGAAGTCAGCAGAGGTCGTAGTAGCCGCAAGGCGAAGGGCCGAACGAGAAGGAGAGCCGACGAACGTGTCGCTTGGCATTGCAAGGCATCAGAAGCCCGGGCAACCGGGGCGAGCCGAGACGAGGCGGGGTGAAGCCCGGCGGAGGATCGGCCGCGATGAAGCAGGACCAGCGCGGCATGAGAGCGAAGGCTCAGGGCGAGACCTGCTGGAGCGGGCGCTCGCGAGAGGAAACATGGTCTTGGCCTGGAAGCGGGTCAAGGCCAACCGCGGCAGTGCTGGGGTGGATGGATTGACGGTTGCACAGACCGGCGAGTACCTCAAGACCCACTGGCCCCGGATTCGGGAGGCGTTACTGGAGGGCAGCTATCGGCCTGAGCCGGTGCGGCGTGTACAGATCCCGAAGCCTGGAGGTGGAGTACGGGAATTGGGTATCCCGACGGTCACGGATCGGCTAATTCAACAAGCCCTCCTGCAAATCCTCCAGCCGATGGTGGACCCGACGTTTTCCGACCACAGCCATGGCTTCCGCCCGGGGCGCAAGGCGCACGAGGCGGTGCGGCAAGCACAGCGCTACGTGCAGGACGGCTACCGGGTGGTGGTCGATGTGGACCTGGAGAGCTTCTTCGATCGGGTCAATCACGACATCCTGATGGATCGGTTGTCGCGGCGGATCGACGACAAGGCCGTTCTGCGGCTGATCCGTCGTTACCTGCTGGCTGGGATCATGGATGGTGGCGTGCTCATGCAGCGCTACGAGGGAACGCCGCAAGGCGGGCCGCTCTCCCCGCTGTTGACCAACGTGTTGCTGGACGAGGTGGATCGGGAACTGGAGAAGCGCGGCCATCACTTCGTGCGCTACGCCGATGACTGCAACGTCTATGTACGCAGTCAACGGGCGGGTGAACGAGTATTGAAAGGTCTGCGTCGCCTCTACGAACGGCTCCATCTGAAGGTGAATGAGGCCAAAACGGCCGTCGCTGCGGCGACCGGTCGCAAGTTTCTGGGCTACGAACTGTGGCGCAGTGCGGATGACCGGATCAAGTACGCGGTGGCACGAAAGGCGCTGACCACCTTCAAGCAACGTATCCGCCAACTGACGCGTCGCTCCTGTGGGCGCAGCCTGCCGGAGGTGGCCGAGCGTCTTCGGTCCTATGTGCCGGGTTGGAAGGCTTACTTCTACCTGGCGCAGACGCCGGGGGTGTTTCGTGCGCTCGACGAGTGGCTGCGGCACCGCTTGCGTGCGCTGCAGCTCAAACACTGGCGCCGGGGGACAACGGTGTATCGGGAGTTACGGGCTCTGGGTGCGAGCCGGAATCAGGCGGCACGGGTGGCGGGTAACACTCGCCGTTGGTGGCGCAACAGCCGTATGGAGCTGAACCGGATCTTGCCCATTGCCTACTTCAACCGACTCGGCGTTCCCCGCCTCTCATGACCTCAACTTCTCGAACCGCCCGGTGCGGACCCGCATGCCGGGTGGTGTGGGAGGGGCTCGGTCAGCTAAGCTGACCGCCCCTATCCCGATCCGAGATCCGTGCGTGGCGCCGTGCTTTCATTGCGGTTGCTACCCGGCTGGTCCGCGCGACGGGCCGCGATTGCACAGCGAGGTTACAACAGGACCCGGGAAGGGCTAGTCTGATGGCTGATGTCGAACATCCGCCGCTTCATCGACTACCGCACCGCGGTCCTGATCGTGATCGCCAACATGGTCGGGACCGGTGTGTTCACGACCTTGGGCCTGCAGGCGCAGGGCGTGCCGGACGGGTCGGCGTTGCTGCTGCTCTGGGTGCTCGGCGGGCTTACCGCCCTGTGCGGGGCGCTGTCGTACGCGGAGCTGGCGGCGGCGCTTCCGAGGTCCGGTGGCGAATATCACTTTCTCTCCCGCATCTATCACCCGGTGCTGGGACAGCTGGCGGGCTGGGTGTCGGTGACCGTCGGCTTCTCCGCGCCGATTGCGCTGGC
This sequence comes from uncultured Gammaproteobacteria bacterium, assembly GCA_963736235.1. Taxonomy (GTDB): domain Bacteria; phylum Pseudomonadota; class Gammaproteobacteria; order Chromatiales; family Chromatiaceae; genus CAVORB01. Next base: position 749,095 of record CAVTOR010000031.1, on the reverse strand, counting down.
GGCCATGGCAATCGGGCGCTACGCGAGCGTTTTCGCGGACGTGGATCCGGCTTGGATCGCGGTTTCCACCGTCGTTTTGGTGACCGCTCTCCACGCCTTTGATCTGAAGCTCGGCGGGGTCTTCCAGGTCGCCTCCACCCTGTTCAAGATCGTCGTCATCGTCCTGTTTTCGGTAGCCGGATTGCTGACGGCGGCGGTTCCGGGGCACCTGACGGTGACTCCCGGCGAAGGGACCCTGGACGCTATCCTGAGCGCGCCCTTCGCGCTTTCCCTCATCTACGTTTCCTATGCCTATTCCGGTTGGAACGCGGCGGCCTATGTGGTGGACGAGGTCAGTGATCCGCAGCGCGCCGTGCCCCGCGCTTTGGTGCACGGGACACTCGTCGTCACCGCGCTTTACCTCCTGCTCAATCTCACGTTCCTGCGCACCATCGACGGCGGCGACCTGCCGGGAACCGTCGAGGTCGGCGCCCTATCGGCCCGCGGCATCTTCGGCGCGGCGGGCGGGGCGATGTTGAGCGTGGTTCTCAGCTTGCTCCTGCTTTCCACCATCAGCGCCATGGTCCTGGCAGGGCCGAGGGTACTGGCGGCAATCGGCGAGGACCTGCCCGCGTTTCGTTTCCTGTCGGTGCGTAATCAGCGCGGCGCACCGACGCGGGCGGTGTTGCTGCAGCAGGGGATCGCCCTCGGGTTTATCGCGACCGACTCCTTCGAGGCGGTCCTCACCTTCGCCGGCTTCACCCTTTCCCTGTTCGCGCTGCTCACCGTTGCCGGGGTATTTCGGCTGCGGTGGCAAGAGCCGGGTCTCGAAAGGCCCTACCGGGTCCCCCTCTATCCGCTGCCGCCCCTAGCGTTTCTTTCCGTGACCGGTGCGAGCCTGCTGGTCGTGGGCTGGGAACGGCCGCTGCCGCTGCTTGCGGCGGGGGGGCTGTTGGCGCTAGGTGGCCTGCTGCTGCGCAGACGCCGAGGCGTTTGATCTTCCCCTTACCTGCCGTCGATGCGGGAGGTGGCGGGGCGCTAAGCCTGTCCGCGGGGGATCGGCGTTTTCCGGGCGAATGCCTGCCTCTGATCGGGGCAGGGCTTGAACCTGCTTCCGAGAAACCCGTCTAAACTGCTTGTAAGCGCGGAACGAAACCAAGAACGAGCGCGTCATCGTGGAGGAGGAGCTGTTCATGGGATGCGCCAAAAAGGTGCAGGCGCGGCAGCCGCAGGCATGATCCGGAGTTTCCGACCACGCGGGGCCGCCGCCATCTGCCGCGGCTCGTAGCATGGTTCGGACCTTGCAGTGATTCCGGGTATGCCGTTTTCAGTTCTTTCCTCTTGTTGAGAGCCCGCTTCCGACCCTATTCGGTCTTTGTCGCGGTGAGGATCTGTTTGCCCAGGACATCACCAGAGCCAATTTTCAATGAGGTGCAGTATGTCGATATTCGAACGCTACCAGGCCCGCTACGAGTCATCCCGCGAGGAGGTCATGAGCCTGGACGAGTACCTGGAGCTGTGTAAGCAGGATCCATCGGCCTACGCGGGCCCGGGTGAGCGCCTGCTCATGGCCATCGGTGAACCCGAGCTGCTCGACACGCGCAACGACCCGCGACTGAGCCGCATCTTCCAGAACAAGGTGCTCAAGCGTTATCCCGCCTTCTTCGAGTTCTACGGGATGGAAGAGTCCATCGAGCACCTGGTCTCCTACCTCAAGCACGCCGCCCAGGGCCTGGAGGAAAAGAAGCAGATCCTGTACCTGCTCGGACCGGTCGGCGGCGGCAAGTCCTCGCTCGCCGAGAAGCTCAAGGAGCTGATGGAGAAGATCCCCTTCTACGCCATCGAGGGCTCGCCGGTGTTCGAGTCGCCCCTCGGCTTGTTCTCACCGGAGGAGGACGGCCGGATCCTGGAGGACGACTATGGCATTCCCGCCCGTCACCTGCGGGCCACCATGTCCCCCTGGGCGGTAAAGCGCCTCCAGGAGTACAACGGCGACATCACCAAGTTCCGCGTCGCCAAGCTCCACCCATCCATTCTCGAGCAGGTGGCGATCGCCAAGACCGAGCCGGGGGACGAGAACAACCAGGACATCTCCTCGCTGGTCGGCAAGGTCGACATCCGCCAGCTCGAGCGCTTCGCCCAGCACGATGCCGACGCCTACAGCTACTCCGGCGCCCTTTGCCGTGCCAACCAGGGGCTGATGGAGTTCGTGGAGATGTTCAAGGCGCCAATCAAGGTGCTGCACCCCCTGCTCACCGCCACCCAGGAAGGCAACTACAACGGCACCGAGGGCCTGTCGGCGCTGCCCTTCCAAGGCATCATACTCGCCCACTCGAACGAGTCGGAGTGGCAGAGCTTCCGCAACAACAAGAATAACGAGGCCTTCCTCGACCGCGTGTTCATCGTCAAGGTGCCCTACTGCCTGCGGGTGGACGAGGAGGTGCACATCTACGAGAAGCTGCTGCGCGACAGCACCCTGTCCGATTCCCCCTGCGCCCCCGGTACGCTGGGGATGATGGCCCAGTTCTCCGTCCTGACGCGCCTGAAGGAGCCTGAGAACTCCAGCATCTACTCCAAGATGCGGGTCTACAACGGTGAGAACCTCAAGGACACGGACCCCAAGGCTAAATCGATCCAGGAGTACCAGGACTACGCGGGTGTGGACGAGGGCATGTCCGGCATCTCGACCCGGTTCGCCTTCAAGATCCTCTCCCAGGTGTTCAATTTCGACCATCAGGAGGTGGCCGCGAACCCGGTTCACCTGCTGTACGTGCTCGAGAAGCAGATCGCCCGCGAGCAGCTGCCGCCCGAGATGCAGGAGAGATACCTGGGTTTCCTCAAGCAGTACCTCGCTCCGCGCTATGCGGAGATGATCGGCAAGGAGCTGCAGACCGCCTACCTGGAGTCCTACTCCGAGTACGGCCAGAACATCTTCGACCGCTACGTCACCTACGCGGACTACTGGATCCAGGACCAGGAGTATCGGGACCCCGACACCGGCGAGATGATGGATCGCGCCATGCTCAACGAGGAGCTGGAGAAGATCGAGAAACCGGCGGGCATCTCCAATCCCAAGGACTTCCGCAACGAGATCGTCAACTTCGTGCTGCGGGCGCGCGCCAAGAATGCCGGCGCCAATCCCAAGTGGACCAGCTACGAGAAGCTGCGGGTGGTGATCGAGAAGAAGATGTTCTCCAACACCGAGGATCTGCTGCCGGTCATCTCGTTCAACACCAAGGCCTCGGCGGACGAGCAGAAGAAGCACGACCAGTTCGTCGATCGCATGGTGGACAAGGGCTACACGCCCAAGCAGGTTCGGCTGCTCTCGGAGTGGTATCTGCGGGTGCGCAAGTCGCAGTAAGGGCGCCGGCGCGGGCGCGACAGGGGGTCACTGGCAGGTGGCGCCGCCCCGCAAGCGAGCGCCCCACAATCTTCTGGTAGACGTATGTCCCACATCATTGATCGGCGTCTGAACGGAAAGAACAAGAGCACCGTTAACCGGCAGCGGTTCCTCCGCCGTTACAAGACCCAGCTCAAGCGCGCGGTCGCCGACGCCGTCAATCGCCGCAGCATCACGGACACCGACAGCGGGGAGAAGGTCGGCATTCCCGCCAAGGACATCTCCGAGCCCGTGTTCCATCATGGCCCGGGCGGCACCCGGGAGATGGTGCACCCGGGCAACAAGGACTTCACGACCGGCGATCGTATCCAGCGCCCGGAGGGCGGGGCGGGGGGCGGCAGCGGACAGGGCAAGGCGGGCAACGCGGGCACGGGTGAGGACGATTTCGTCTTCGATCTCTCGCGCGACGAGTTCCTCGACCTGATGTTCGACGACCTGGAGCTGCCCAATCTGGTACGCAATCAGCTGATCGGCACCACGGAGTTCAAGTATCTGCGCGCCGGCTATCAGCACCGACGGCGCGCCGACCAACATCGACGTCGTGCGCTCCCTGAAGGGCGCTGTCGCCCGGCGCACCGCGCTCGGCGGACCTTACCGCGCCCGGATCCGCGAGCTGCAGGAGGAGATCGACGTCCTGCTCACGGCGGGAGCCGAGGAGGACGATGTCCGCATCCTGGACATGCGCGAGGAGATCGACCGCCTCAAGACCAGGATCGCGGCGCTGCCCTTCATCGATACCTTCGATCTGCGCTACCAGAGCTTCGTCAAGCAGCCGGAGCCCACCAGCAAGGCGGTGATGCTCTGCATCATGGACGTCTCCGGCTCCATGGATCAGGTGCGCAAGAACCTGGCCAAGCGCTTCTTCATCCTGCTCTACCTGTTCCTCCAGCGGAACTACGACAAGATCGACGTCGTCTTCGTGCGTCACCACACGGTCGCCCAGGAGGTGGACGAACAGGAGTTCTTCTACTCCCGCGAGACCGGCGGCACTGTGGTCTCCAGCGCGCTGAACCTGGCCCACGACATCCTGCGCGAGCGCTACGACCCGGGCGTGTGGAACATCTACGCCGCCCAGGCCTCGGACGGGGACAACTGGGACTCCGACTCGTTCATCTGCCGCGAGATTCTCACCGCCAGGCTGATGCCCCTGATGCGCTACTACGCCTACGTCGAGATCACCCCCCGGCAGCATCAGAGCCTCTGGTACGCCTACCAGGAGGTGAAGGCCCTGCACCCGCATTTCGCCATGCAGGAGATCGGGGGCGCGGATGACATCTACCCGGTATTCCGGGAGCTGTTCAAGAGGCAGGAGGCATGACCCGCCGCATCATTTCCGAGTCCTCCGAGTGGAGCTTCCCGCTGCTGGAGCGCTTCGACCAGGAAATCGGGCGCGTCGCCCGCGACCACTACGGGCTCGACACCTACGCCAACCAGATCGAGGTGATCAGCTCGGAGCAGATGATCGACGCCTACTCGTCGATCGGGCTGCCCATCGGCTACCACCACTGGTCATTCGGCAAGCAGTTCGTGGCCACGGAGCAGACGTACCGCCGCGGCCAGATGGGCCTCGCCTACGAGATCGTGATCAATTCGGATCCCTGCATCTCCTATCTCATGGAGGAGAACACGCTGCCCATGCAGGCCCTGGTCATCGCCCACGCCTGCTACGGCCACAACAGCTTCTTCAAGGGCAACTACCTGTTTCGCGCCTGGACGAGCGCGGACGCCATCATCGACTACCTGGTTTTCGCCCGGAAATACATCGCCCAATGCGAGGAGCGCTACGGCCGGGAGGCGGTTGAGCTGTTGCTGGACTCCTGCCACGCCTTGATGAACCACGGCGTGGACCGCTACAAGCGGCCGTCGCCGCTCGTCCATGGCCGAGGAGCAGAAGCGCCAGGAGGAACGCGAGGCCTACCTCCAGTCCCAGGTCAACGATCTGTGGCGTACCCTGCCCACCAAGGACGAGGAAGCCGATCCCCGGCGCGAGGAGCGCTGGCCCGCCGAGCCCCAGGAGAACATTCTCTACTTCATCGAGAAGAACGCCCCGCTGTTGGAGCCCTGGCAGCGGGAGGTGGTGCGCATCGTGCGCAAGATCGCCCAGTACTTCTACCCGCAGCGCCAGACCCAGGTCATGAACGAGGGCTGGGCCACCTTCTGGCACTACACCCTCCTCAATCACCTCTACGACGACGGGCTGGTCGGGGACGGGTTCATCATGGAGTTCCTGCAGTCCCACACCAACGTCGTCTTTCAGCCGCCGTTCGACGTCCCCTATTACAGCGGCATCAACCCCTACGCCCTGGGCTTCGCGATGATGCGCGACATCCGCCGCATGTGCGAGGCGCCTAACGACGAGGACCGCCATTGGTTCCCCGACATCGCTGGTCACGATTGGCTGAAGGTGCTGGATTTCGCCATGCGTAACTTCAAGGACGAGAGCTTCATCTCCCAGTACCTCTCGCCGCGGCTGATGCGCGAGTTTCACCTGTTCGCCATCAGGGACGACGATCGCGAGGAAACCCTGGAGGTGGCGGCGATCCACGACGAGGCGGGTTACCGGACGCTCCGTCAAGCGCTGGCGGATCAGTACAACCTCGGCAATCGGGAGCCGAACATCCAGGTCTTCAACGTGAACCGGCGCGGCGATCGCTCGCTGACCCTGCGTCATTTCAACCACAATCGCCGTCCTCTCGGGGATACGACGGATGAGATGCTGAAGCATATCCGGCGTCTCTGGGGTTTCTCGGTGCGCTTGGAGAGCGTCGATGAAAACGGCCGGGTTCAATTGGTTGGAGAAAAATGAAAATTCGCGGGAGCGCGATCACGGCAGGCTGGCCGTTGCGCGAACGAGAGTTTGTCGCAATTCAGATACGTTACTTTTCCGCTATGATGCTGCCCGCGTGCCGAGTAGAATCTCCATACATACCGGAGGCCTTTGCCCGCTCAGCACCGATTTGAATCCGTACGCAAAGAAGAGGCCAACAGACGGGTACCTTACGCCGTCCGCGCCAGTCCTCCGGTCCCGTACTTCGTACACCAGAGGCTTTGCCATGCCGACCAGACGGGTCGCGGACTTGTTGCTCTTGTTGACCTGTGCCCTCCTGCTGCCCGGTTTGGGGGGTGCCGACGAGGGGCTGCGCCAACGCGCGGAGCAGATCAGGGTGGTGGGAAATGCGCAGGTGGTCGGCGCCCGCCTCGCCGATGGCCGGGTGCTCGACGACTTTTACGCTGCCCGCGGCTACCGTTTCGCCTGGGGTGACCGGCGGCGGGTGGAAACCCTCGCCCGTCTTGCCGAGCGTAGCAGCGAGGATGGGCTGGATCCGCGAGACTTCCACGACAAGGCGCTTCGGGAACTGCTCGCGGGTCCCGACCTCGACCGTCTGTCTGGCCGCGCTCGCGCGGATGCCGACGTCCTCCTGAGCGAGATCCTGCTGCGGCTGATTCACCACTACCGCTATGGCAAGGTCGACCCACAGGCACTGGATAGCACGTGGAATCATGCGGAAGGCCCCTATTCGAGCGTCCTCGTGCTGGACCTGGCGCGGGTGGTGGAAGCAGGCGACCTCGAGTTCGAGCTTCGCAGCCTGACGCCGCGGCCCGTCTTCTACCTGCGGCTGAAAGCAGGCCTGGCGCGCTATCGCGAGATCGCGGCCGGCGGCGGCTGGCAGCCGGTGCCGCCGGGGCGCACGCTCAGACCCCGCATGCGTGACAGTCGGGTGCCGGCGGTTCGCGCGCGGCTGCGCCTATCAGGCGACTTCTCTGGTCCGGACCCCGGGGATGCGAGCCTGTACGATGCGCCGCTCAAAGAGGCCGTCGCGGGGTTCCAGCAGCGCCACAATCTCGGCGTCGATGGCGTCATCGGTCCCGCCACCCTCGCGGCCATGAACGTCCCTGCCGAGGCGCGCGTCGATCAGATACGGGTCAATCTGGAGCGCATGCGCTGGGTCTACGACGAGTTGCCTGAGGATTACCTACTGGTCGATGTCGCGGGGCAGCGGGTCGTGCTGTTCCGCAACAGCGAGGCCGTATGGCAATCCAGGGTCATTGTCGGCCGTCCGGATCGCCCGACGCCGGTGTTTCGGGATCAGGTGGAGTATTTGGAGCTCAACCCGACCTGGACGGTCCCCCCCACCATCCTCAAGGAAGATATCCTGCCGAATGCGAGAAAGAACCCGGGTTACGTCAGAAAGAAGGGGCTTGAGGTCGTCACCCGTGACGGTCGCAAGGTCTCTCTTGGCGCTGTCAACTGGCACGTCTCGGCGGGTAGCTTTCCTTACATGCTGCGCCAGCCTCCGGGCGCGAAGAATGCGCTGGGACAGGTCAAGTTCATGTTTCCCAACCGTTTCTCTGTCTATCTCCATGACACCCCGGGGCGTGATCTGTTCGACAAGCCCCAACGGCTCTACAGTTCCGGATGCGTGCGGGTGGAGAATCCCCTGGAGCTCGCTGAACTGGTGCTCAACGACCGCGGGCGCTGGAATCAGGAAAAGTTCCAGGCCGTCGTCGCGTCCGGGCGAACCCGTTGGGTGCACCTGAAGGAACCGCTGCCCATCATTCTCGCCTATTGGACGGCGGAGGCGGGAGAGGACGGTCAGGTGCGCTTCCGCGAGGACGTCTATCAACGTGACGCGCAGGTGCTTGCCGCCCTGAATGGAGACGGGCCCTTGCGTCTGGTCTATGTCCCTGACCCTTCACGAGAGCCTGTTGTCGCACCTGGAGTCGGGGCCGGGTCATCACCGGACCCGCGGACGACGGCGAACGGTCTTTCCCGCCGTGGGCCTGCCATCGGGCTCTGAGCTGCTCAGGGCGGCGCTGCCGGACCAACCCGGTATCGGATGCTCGCGGGCCGGAGCGCGATACACCCTGCCGCTTGCGCGTTGGGTGTCGACCGCCGTCATCGAACCTCGCCGAATGGCGCTCTCCACCAGGCCTATGGAATCTCAGCGATGGCCGGGGGTGTCCGATGGGGCGCGGGCTTAAGCCTTGTGCACCGTTGTCGTGAGCGCTTGCGCGCAGGGACACCTTCTGCTGGTTCTGAACGGCGCCCGTACGTGCCGCGATCCAGGCGCGCTGCCGCGCACCCGATGCTCGACCTTGAGGGCGGGGCCAAAGGGCGGATCTCAATGCAAAAAAAAGCCCCGCCGAAGCGGGGCCTTCTTTAGCGGCGTCCAGCCGCCGTCCGGGACTAGTGCCCGGTGGCCTCTCCGGCACCCCTAGGCACGCGGATGTCCTCGACCAGGTGCTGGATGTGCTCCGGCGGAGCCGCGGTCGCACGGGACACGAAGTAGGCGACCACGAAGTTCACCAGAGCGCCGACCGCGCCGATGGACTCGGGGGAGATGCCAAGCACCCAGGCATCCGGCGTGTTCGGGGCCATCTCGGTGCCGGGGACGAAGAACCAGCCCTTGAACCAGAAGATGTAGACCAGGGTGAAGGTCAGACCCGAGAGCATCCCGAGGATGGCGCCCGTGGAGTTGGCGCGCTTGTCGAAGATACCCATCATCAAGGCCGGGAAGATGGACGACGCCGCGAGACCGAACGCCAGGGCCACCACCTGGGCTGCGAATCCTGGTGGGTTGATGCCCAGGATGCCGGCGACCACGATGGCACCCGCCATGGCGATACGTCCGGCCATGAGCTCCGCTTTCTCCGAGATGTTGGGCATGAAGACGCCCTTCAACAGGTCATGGGAGATGGAGGATGAGATGGCCAGCAACAGGCCTGCCGCGGTGGACAGCGCCGCGGCCAGACCGCCCGCCGCCACCAGAGCGATGACCCAGTTCGGCAGCTTGGCGATCTCCGGGTTGGCGAGCACCATGATGTCGCGGTCGACGTTGGTCATCTCGTTGCCCTTCCAGCCAAAGGACTCGGCCTTGGCGGCGAACTCCGCGTTCTTGTCGTCGTAGTACTGGATGCGGCCGTCGCCGTTCTTGTCCTCCCAGCCAAGGAGTCCGGTCTTCGCCCAGCGGTTCATCCACTCTGGCACCTTGGCGATCTCGACGTTTGCCGTCTCTTCGCCCACCGGCCCGGTCTGGATGGTCTGCATCAGGTTCAGGCGCGCCATGGCGCCGACCGCGGGTGCCGTGGTGTAGAGGATAGCGATGAAGACCAGGGCCCAACCCGCGGAGAATCGGGCGTCCTTGACCTTGGGCACGGTGAAGAAGCGGATGATGACGTGCGGCAGGCCCGCGGTGCCGATCATCAGCGACAGGGTGAGCAGGAACATGTTGAGGTTCGAGTCCTTCTGCGCCGTATAAGACGCGAAGCCCAGGTCCGTCACCACCTGGTCCAGCTTGTCGAGCAGGAACGCGCCGCTCGCGACGCCGCCGGGCGCGTACTCGCTGCCGAGGCCGATCTGCGGGATCGGGGTGCCCGTGAGGTTCAGAGAGATGAAGATCGCCGGAACCGTGTAGGCGAAGATCAGCACGCAGTACTGGGCGATCTGGGTGTAGGTGATGCCCTTCATGCCGCCGAGCACCGCGTACACGAACACGATCGCCATACCGATGATGACGCCCCAGGTGAAGTCCACCTCGAGGAAGCGTGAGAAGGCCACGCCAACGCCCTTCATCTGGCCGATAACGTAGGTGATGGAGGCGACGATCAGGCAGATGACGGCGACGATGCGGGCGGTCTGGGAGTAGTAGCGGTCACCGATGAACTCGGGCACGGTGAACTTGCCGAACTTGCGCAGGTATGGCGCCAGCAGCAGAGCAAGCAGCACGTAACCGCCGGTCCATCCCATGAGGTAGACCGAGGCGTCGAAGCCCTTGAAGGCGATGAGCCCGGCCATGGAGATGAAGGAGGCGGCGGACATCCAGTCCGCGGCGGTCGCCATGCCGTTGGCGACCGGGTGGATGCCCTTGCCGGCGACGTAGAACTCGCCGGTGGTGGCGGCACGAGCCCAGATTGCGATGCCGATATAGAGCGCGAAGGTCGCGCCGACGACGATAAATGTAAGCGTTTGCAGATCCACTGGTGGTTTCTCCCGTGCCTTAGTCTTCTTGGACGCCGAACTTCTTGTCGAGCTGGTTCATGCGCAAGGCATAAACGAAGATCAGCACGAGGAAGATGTACATGGACCCCTGCTGGGCGAACCAGAAGCCCAGTTTGTAGCCTCCGAGGCTAATGGCGTTCAGCGGGCCGGAAAAAAGGATGCCGGCGCCGTAGGAGACGAGGAACCATATGATGAGCAGCGTGATCAGAAGGCGCACGTTGGCCTTCCAGTAAGCAGCGCGATTCTCGGGTGTCATTTTCGATGTCACTCCCTTTGTGGTTAAGGGTATGTTCTTGTGGAGCCGGAGTGACGTGAGCGGTGGTCGTCGACCTTGCCGCGTCGCAGCATGTCCGGCCTGGGATTTGGCAGAATGACCTCCTCGGCGGATCCTTGTCGTTCTTTGGTCCGCCGGAATCTGCCTGTTCCGACGGGTGCCGGCCATTTTGTTGGCGGTCTTGCGGCGTGTCAACGCCTGGCCGCAATTATAGATGACGTTCAAGTTTCGACATCGGCGACCGCATGTTTGCCAGGAAAGTGCCCCATCGGTGAGAATTCACGGGTCTTCCATCCGCCGGTCGCCGCCTGACTCGATGTGCATTCGGCCCCGACTCCCCTGATCTTAGAGAAGCGCATGAGATATATCAGCACCCGCGGCGGGGTCGAGCCCGTCGGATTCGCGCAAGCCGTGATGATGGGCTTGGGCACCGACGGCGGTCTTCTGCTGCCAGAGTCGGTCCCGACCATCGACCACGCGCGCCTCGGCGCTCTGGCGGGACTGACTTTCCAGGACCTCGCGGTTGAGATCATGGCCCCCTTCGCGGCGGATGCCATTCCCCGCGACGACCTCGCCGATCTGGTCGACCGCTCTTACGCGACCTTCTCCCACCCCGAGGTCACGCCGGTGGTGCGGGTCGGCGCGCAGCCCATTCTCGAGCTCTTCCACGGTCCGACGGCGGCCTTCAAGGATGTCGCCCTGCAGTTTCTGGGCAACGTGTTCGAGTACCTGCTGGAGCGCGACGGCGGCAGGCTCAACATTCTCGGGGCGACTTCCGGGGACACGGGCTCGGCCGCCATCGCCGGGGTGCGGGGCAAGGCGCGCATCCACATCTTCATTCTCCACCCCCAGGGCCGCGTCTCTCCGATCCAGGAGCGGCAGATGACCACGGTGCTGGACGCGAACGTGCACAATATTGCCATTCGCGGCACCTTTGACGACGGTCAGCGCATCGTCAAGCAACTGTTCAACGACCTCGGGTTCAAGGCCGAGTACCACCTCGGTGCCGTCAACTCCATCAACTGGGCACGCATCCTGGCGCAGATGGTCTACTACTTCTACGCCTGGAGCCGGATGTCCGGGGGCGATGTAGCCCGCAAGGTCAGCTTCGCGGTGCCCACCGGCAACTTCGGCGACGTGTTCGCCGGCTACATGGCCAAGCGCATGGGCTTGCCGGTGGATCGCCTCATCATCGCCACCAACCGCAACGACATCCTGAGCCGGTTCGTCAATACCGGCGTCTATCAGGCCGGCGAGGTGCACCCGACGCTCAGTCCGGCGATGGACATCCAGATCGCCTCCAATTTCGAGCGCTACCTCTACTACCTGGTGGGAGAAGACCCTGCCGCCGTGCGGGCGCTGCTCGATGAGATGGGGCGCACCGGGCGCATGACGGTCAGCGAGGCGCAGCGTGTCGCGGTGGCGATGGACTTCGATGCCGGCGCCGCGAGCGACGCCGAGACCCTGGAGCAGATCCGAGAGACCTACGAGGCCGAGGGTTATATCCTGGATCCGCACACCGCCATAGGGGTGCGGGTCGCCCGCGGGCGGGGCGACTTGGTCTGTCTCGCCACCGCCCACCCGGCCAAGTTCAACGAGGCCGTGCGGGAGGCGATCGGCCAGGAGGCGGAGCCGCCGCCCTCGCTGCAGGGACTGATGGACAAGGAGACTCGCTGCGCCCTGCTGGACGCCAGCGAGGATGCGATTCGCGCCCACATTCGCGACACCCTCTCCGCGGTCGCGGACTGAGCACGGCGCCATGAGCAAGCCCGTTCCCGCGGTCCAGATCATGGACACGACCCTGCGCGACGGGGAGCAGACCCAGGGCGTCTCCTTCTCGCCGGAGGAGAAGACCAACATCGCCAAGGCCCTGCTGGAGCTGGTGAAGGTCGACCGCATCGAGGTCGCCTCGGCGCGCGTGTCCACGGGGGAGCTTGCCGCCGTGTCCAGCATCATCGACTGGGCCAAGAGCGAGGGCCTAGACGGGCGGGTGGAGGTCCTGGGCTTCGTCGACCACGGCAAGAGCGTCGACTGGATTCGCAGGCCGGGGGGCAGGTCATCAATCTGCTCGCCAAGGGCAGCGAGAATCACTGCCGCCGCCAGCTCGGCAAGAGCCTGGATGAGCATCTGGCCGACGTGCGCGAGAACATCGCGATCGCCCACGACAAGGGCGTGGGCGTCAATCTCTACCTGGAGGACTGGTCCAACGGCTACCGCGACAACCGGGACTACGTCTACCGCATGGTGGATCGGTTGTCGGAGGAGGGCATTCGCCACTTCATGCTTCCCGACACCCTGGGGGTCATGACCCCGGAGCGGGTCTTCACCGCCGTGACGGACATGATCCTGCGTTTCCCACAGCTCAAGTTCGACTTCCACCCCCACAACGATTATGGGCTTGCCACCGCGAACGTGCTGGCGGCGGCCCAAGCGGGGGCGGCGGCGGTTCACTGCACGGTCAACTGCCTCGGAGAACGGGCGGGGAACGCGTCCCTGGCGGAGGTGGCGGTCAATCTGCGCGATCAGCTCGACATGAATCTCGGCATCGACGAGAGCCACCTCGCTCGGGTGAGCGAGCTCGTCGAGTATTTCTCCGGCAAGCGCATCGCCGACAACGCGCCCATCGTCGGCGAGGACGTGTTCACCCAGACCGCCGGCATCCATGCCGATGGGGACAAGAAGGGCAGCCTGTACCACACGCGGCTCAGCCCGGAGCGCTTCGCGCGCAGGCGCAAGTACGCGCTCGGTAAGCTGGCCGGCAAGGCGTCGCTGGCGAAGAACCTGGAACGCCTGGATATCAGCCTCTCGGCGGAGAACCAGGGCAAGGTTCTGCAACGGATCGTGGAGCTGGGGGACTCCAAGAAGGTCATCACCACCGACGACCTGCCCTTCATCATCGCCGAAGTGCTGGAGAGCGAGGACTACAATCACGTCGAGCTGCTCGCGTGCAGCTTCCACAGCGCCATGGACCTGGAGTCCACGGCGAGCATCCGCATCCGGGTGCGCGATGAGGTTTACACCGCGGCGGGCAGCGGAAATGGCGGCTTCGACGCCTTCATGAATGCCCTTTCCAAGGTCCTCAAGCGTCAGGGCATCAGCCTGCCGTCCCTGCTCGACTATGAGGTCCGCATCCCGAAGGGCGGGCGCACCGACGCCCTGACCGAATGCATCATCACCTGGGAGGCGGAGCCGGGCGGTGAGGTGCGCACCCGCGGCGTGCATTACAATCAGGTTTTCGCCGCCATCAACGCAACCCTGCGGATGGTCAACGTGCGGGTGCATCGCGCGTTGCAGGAGCGCCCGCCGGCAGAGGCCTGAGCGGGGCGCACGCCGAACGGCAGGGCGGCGCCCCGTGGCTTTGGGAAGGGGCGGAAAGCAAAACAAGATCTACAGTCACGGCCCTGGGGAGCAGCCGCCATGAATCCTGAAAAGGTCGTCTTCGGTTTTTTCATCGTCCTCGCCCTTACCCTCAATTTCGGGTTCTTCGTCGGCGAGCTCGACAATCCGGATCACCACAACGAGTGGGAGCTGTTCGCCGTCGTAGTAGTCAACCTCGTCGCCACCGTGCTCAAGTTTGGGGATCGCACGCAGATGGGGGCGGTGCTGCTGGCCACCAGTCTGGTGGCCATGCTGCAGCTCGTCGCCGCGGTGCTGGTGTGGGGCGCGGCCGTCCACGTCAGCGGCACGGGTCTGACCCCGGCCATTACCGCCAGTATCGTGTCCCTGACCGGTGGCGCCATGATCGCGAATGTGGTCTCGGTGGTCCTGCTGGTGATCGAGACGGTGATGCTCAGGCGATAGCGCCGAGCCCTGGCAAGCCACGGCTCCTTGTCCGTCTGACGCACCAGCCGCCGCGGAACGCCGATCTGCCCCGATGGAACACGTCATTTTCCTGATTTTCCGGCGCATGCGCGCGCCCCTGCTGGCGCTGATCACCACCTACACGGTGGCGGTCCTGGGGCTGGTGCTGATCCCGGGGCAGGATGGCGACGGCAATCCCTGGGCCATGGATTTCTTTCACGCCTTCTACGTGGTGAGCTACACCGCGACCACGATTGGCTTCGGTGAGATCCCCTACGAGTTCACCGATGCCCAGCGGGCATGGGTGATCTTCTCCATCTATGCCACGGTCGTGGTTTGGTTCTACTCGCTGGGCACCCTCATCGCGCTGCTCCAGGACAAGACCTTCCAGCGCGCCATGACGGAGCTGCGCTTCGCGCGCCGCGTCCGCCATCGCCGAGAGCCCTTCTACCTGGTGTGCGGCTATGGCGAGACCGGCGGTGCCCTGGTGCGCGCACTGACCGACCGCAACCAGCACGCGGTGACCATCGACATCGACCAGGATCGGATCAATTTGCTCAAGCTCGAGAACCTGCGCGAGTATGTGCCTGCGCTCTGCGCCGACGCCCGGCGCCCCGAGCACCTAGTCGAGGCCGGGCTCAAGCATTCCCTCTGTGCCGGCGTGGTGGCGTTGACTAATGTCAATGAGACCAACCTCAAAGTCGCCCTCGCCTCCAAACTGATGCACCCCGAGATCCGGGTGATCTGCCGCGCCGACTCCCACGATGTCGAGGCCAATATGGCCTCCTTTGGAACCGATCATATCTACGACCCCTTCGATACCTTCGCCCTCTACCTGCTCACCGCGATCCAGGCACCGTGCCTGACCCTGCTGCACGAGTGGCTGACCGGGCTCAGCGGTGATCGCCTCAAGGACCCGATCTATCCGCCTGCCAGCGGGCTCTGGATCCTGTGCGGTTTCGGGCGTTTCGGCAAGGCGGTCTACAACCACCTGAAGCGGCAGGAGGGGTTGGATCTGATCGTGGTGGAGGCGACCCCCGAGCGGACAGGTACCCCGGAGGAAGGCTGTGTGGCGGGGCGCGGCACCGAGGCGGAAACCCTGGAGCAGGCGGATATCGGTCGCGCGGTGGGCCTGGTGGCGGGTACCGACGACGACGCGAACAACCTGTCGATCATCATGACCGCGCGCGAGCTGAATCCCGATCTGTTCGTGGTCGCGCGCGAGAATCACCTAGATAACCAGGAGCTGTTCGACGCGGTCGACGCGCATATCGTGATGCATCCGAGTTCCATCGTCGCCAACCGCATCCGCGTCCTGCTGGCGACCCCGCTGCTGACCGAGTTCGAGAGCTACGCCCTGCACCAGGAAGACGGGTGGGCCTGTGAGCTGGTGAGCCGCATCGCCGCCATCGTGCACGAGCACGTGCCCCACGTCTGGGAAGTCCAGGTCGATGATGCCCACGCCCACGCGGTTTGTGATTCCGCGGCCAGGGGCGGCGTCGTGTCCCTGGGAAGCCTGTTGCGGGACCCGCGAGACCGGGAGCGTCGTCTGCCCGCCATCGCGCTCTTGTTCTTGCACAACAACCAGCGCGAGCTCTTGCCGAGCGACGAGGTCCGACTGCGAAAGGGGGACCGCGTGCTGTTCTGCGGGCGCGTCTGCGCCCGTACGCGGATGCGCTGGACGCTGCAGAACATTCACGCCCTGAACTACAGCATGACGGGCGGCAGCCTCCCGGAAGGCGCGGTTTGGCGCTGGTTGTCCTCGTTTCGGCGCGGTAAGCGCAAGGGCAGCGTCAGCCGGTCATAGGGCTCGTTCGCGCGGAGGGTCCGGCCGATCGTTGCCGCCCCGGAGCGGGTGGCCCCATCGGGCCGCTTCCTCTGGCTCTTGGATTCGCCCGGTCTGATGTCATACTTAAAAGCTCGGGTGAAATCGCGTCCGAGCCTGCCGTTGGCAGGGCCGGCGGCCCCATTCCACAATTTGCGAGGAGGCCTATGAGTCAGCTACTTGAGCGTCTTCACGAGGACCACCGGCATTTGGCCCGTCTCCTCGACCTGTTGGACAAGCTGTTGGACATGTTTCACGAGGGAACTGAGCCGGATTACGAGCTGATGTGCGAGATGCTCGAATACATGGAGAAGTACGCCGACCAGGTACACCATCCCAGCGAGGATTTGATCTTCGATCGCATGCGCGCTCATGGCAACCAGCACCGGACCGTGCTGGACGTGCTCAGCAAGCAGCACGAGGTGCTGGGGGAGATCAACAGGCAGTTCCGTGAGTCCCTCGAGGGTATCGTGCACGAGGAGGTGCTGCGACGCGACCTGGTCGAGGCCCACGGGCGTGAGCTGGTGCAGACGCTCCGCAAGCACCTCGACATGGAAGAGCGGGAGGCATTTCCGCTGGCGCGGGAGCTGCTGACGGAGCGGGACTGGGAGGAGATCGAGCAGCAGATCTCAAAAGTGACCGACCCCGTGTTCGGTGACCGCGACCCGGGTCGCTTCAAGGCCCTTTATCAGCACTTGATGGACCAGACCGCGCCCTGATCTAACCGGGAGCAAGCCCGGCGTCCAGTGTCACCCCCGGTCGCGCGAAAGCCGGTTTCGCGGGCCACCTAACGTAGACCCCGATGAAGTATCAGAACGAGACCACTTTCCGACACGATGCGCCGGAGACCCTGGGCGTGCTGGTCCTGAACCTGGGAACGCCGGACGCTCCCACCGTTTCCGCGGTGCAGGCGCTATCTGGCGGAGTTCCTGAGCGATCCGCGGGTGGTGGAGCTGCCGCGGCCCCTGTGGTGGGCGATCCTGCACGGCGTCATCCTGCGGGTGCGGCCCCGGCGTTCGGCGGAGGCATATCAGGCCGTATGGACCGAGCAGGGCTCGCCCCTGCTCACCATCGCCCGCCGCCAGACCGATGCCCTGCAGGAGCGGCTAAGCGCCCGCATGCCGGGTCCGGTGCGCGTAGAGCTCGGGATGCGCTACGGAAATCCCTCCGTCGCCTCCGCGCTCGCGAACCTGCGTCGTGCGAACGCGCGTCGGCTGCTGGTTCTGCCCCTGTATCCCCAGTATTCGGCCACCACCACCGCCTCGACTTTCGACGCCGTTAGCCGCGAGCTGTCCACCTGGCGCTGGATTCCCGAGCTGCGGTTCGTCAACCAGTACCACGACGTCCCTGCCTATGTCTCCGCCCTCGCCGGGAGCGTGGGTGCTTACTGGGCGGAGCACGGCGAGCCTGACCGGCTACTGTTCTCCTTTCACGGGATTCCCAAGGACTATTTCCTTGGGGGGGACCCCTACCACTGCCAGTGCCAAAAGACCGCCCGCCTCACCGCGGAGACACTGGGTCTGCCGCGGGAACGCTGGCAGGTCTCCTTCCAGTCGAGGGTGGGCGGCAAGGAGTGGCTCCGTCCCTACACCGACGAGCTGCTGAAGGAGTGGGGCGGCAATGGGGTGGACAACGTCCACGTTATCTGCCCCGGGTTCTCTGCCGACTGCCTGGAGACCCTGGAGGAGATCGCGGTGGAGAATCGGGACTACTTCCTGGGGGCAGGCGGCAAGCGCTACGGCTATATCCCGGCGCTGAATGACGATCCCGGCCACATGGAGATGCTGGCCGATCTGGTGAGCCGCCATGCGGCCGGTTGGCCCGAGGCGGACGGCAGGGACGAGGGAACCTGGTCCGCCTCCGCCCTGGAGCAGCGGCTCGAGCGGGCGCGGGCGCAGGGGGCCGAACGCTGACGAGCGCTGCTGGCCGGCTGCCGGGTCTTTACTGCGCGTCCGCGTCCTGCGCCTCGTCGGTCGCTGTCTCGTCCTGCTGCGCCGATGCGGTCTCGTGCAGGAGTACGACGGCCCCCAACGGCGGCAGCGCGACCGGTATCGAGTGCGGGCGTCCCATCCAGGTCAGAGGCTCGGTGTCGCTGCTGCGACCCACGTCCGGGATGCCGCCGCCGTAGTCCTCCGCGTCGGAGTTGAGCACCTCCCGGTAAGCGCCGGGGAGCGGCACGCCGATGCGGTAGTCGTTGCGGGGCACCGGGGTGAAGTTGAACGCGCAGACCATCATCGCATTGCCGGTGCGGTCCTTGCGCAGATAGCTCAGCACCGACTGGGAGCTGTCGTGGCAGTCGATCCACTCGAACCCCTCGCTGCCGAAGTCGAGGTCGTGGAGGACCGCCATGTCGCGGTACAGCCGGTTGAGGTCGGCGACGAGCCGGCGCACGCCCTGGTGCTGCGGGCGTTCGAGCTGAAACCAGTCGAGCTCGCCGGCGAAATCCCACTCCCGTCCCTGTGCGAACTCGCAGCCCTGGAACAGGAGCTTCTTGCCGGGGTAGGTGAACATGAAGGTGTAGAGCAAGCGCACGGATGCGAACTCCTGCCACCCGTCTCCGGGCATGCGCTCGAGAATGGAACCCTTGCCGTGTACCACCTCATCGTGGGAGAAGGGCAGGACGAAGTTCTCGGTGAAGGCGTAGACCAGCCCGAAGGTGAGCAGGTCGTGGTGGTAGTGGCGGTAGATGGGGTCCTTGGACATGTAGGAGAGGGTGTCGTGCATCCAGCCCATGTTCCATTTCATGCTGAAGCCGAGGCCCCCGACATAGGTCGGCCGTGACACCGCGGGCCAGGCGGTGGACTCCTCGGCGATCATCAGCGTGCCCGGGTGCTGCTCGTGCGTGACCGTGTTCAGCTGGCGCAGGAAGTCGACCGCCTCCAGGTTCTCGTTGCCGCCGTACTTGTTGGGCATCCACTCGCCGGGCTTGCGGGAGTAGTCGAGATAGAGCATCGAGGCCACGGCGTCGACCCGCAGCCCGTCGATGTGGAACTCTGTCAGCCAGTACAGGGCGCTGGAGAGCAGGAAGTTCTTCACCTCGTTGCGCCCGTAGTTGAAGATCAGGGTACCCCAGTCCTTGTGCTCGCCGAGGCGCGGGTCCGCGTGCTCGTAGAGCGCGCTGCCGTCGTAGTGGGCGAGGGCGAAGGTGTCGCGGGGGAAGTGCGCCGGTACCCAGTCGAGGATCACCCCGATGCCTTGACGATGCAGGTGGTCGACGAACCAACGGAAGTCGTCAGGGCTGCCGAAGCGGCTGGTGGGCGCGAAATACCCCGTTGTCTGGTAGCCCCAGGAGGCGTCCAGCGGGTGCTCCGTGATGGGCAGCAGCTCGATGTGGGTGAAGCCCAGCTCGCGGACGTAGTCCGCCAGGCGCTCGGCCAGCTCCCGGTAGTTGAGGAATTCCCCGTCCGCCGTCTTCTGCCAGGAGCCCAGGTGGACCTCGTAGACGGACATGGGTCGGTGCTGCCAGTCCCCCTTCGCACGCGCCCCGATCCATGCCTGGTCACGCCATTCGAAATCACTGTCGGCACAGATAATCGCCGCCGTCTCCGGGCGCAGCTGGAAGGCGTTGGCGTAGGGTCGATCTTGACCTGGATGCTGCCGTGTCGGTCGCGCAGCTCGAACTTGTAGAGGCTGCCGGTCCCGATGTCGGGGATGAAAAGCTCCCACACCCCGGAGCCGCCGCGCACCCGCATGGGATGGGCGCGGCCGTCCCAAGCGTTGAAGTCGCCGACGACGCTGACCCGGTCGGCGTTGGGTGCCCAGACGGAGAACTGCACGCCCGCGACGCCGTCCACCGTCCGCGCGTGGGCGCCGAGGAAGCGGTAGGCGTGCCAGTGGCGTCCCTCGCCGAACAGGTGCAGATCAAAGTCGCCGAGCTGGGGCGGGAAGCAGTAGGGGTCGCGATGATGGTGCGCCGCTTCCTGCGCGTCGTACCAGTCGAGGAGGTAGCGCTCGGGCACCTGTCCCGGCTCTCCCTCCCAGACGAACAGGTCTGTTCCGGGGATGCGCTCCAGCTCGATCTCGCTCTCGACGATGCGCACCCGTTTCGCTTTGGGCAGGAACGCACGCACCGTACAGCGGCCGTCGTGGATGTGGCGGCCGAGGACCTGGAAGGGGTCGTGATGGCGGGCTTCGATGATGCGCTGAAGGGGTTCGGGGAGCTTCGGGAGGTCGGGCTTGCCGGTGGGCATGACGGTAGGATTCTCTGCACTTCGAGGGCCGACGCCGCTCGTGGCGACAGGTAAAGATGGTACCATAACGGGAGGTTCGGCGCACGCCGTGAAGTGGCCTCTCATAAGGCCCGGCGAGAGAGCGTGGGCGCGGATTCCTATATAAATGGACAGGGGGACTAATCATGCCGGATTCGAGTCCGCGTTTCGTCAGCCGACTGACCCGCAACACCATGGCGCTGATCCTCGCCGGCGGTCGCGGCTCCCGCCTCAAGCACCTGACCAAGTGGCGCTCCAAACCGGCGGTGCCCTTTGGCGGCAAGTTCCGGATCGTCGACTTCCCGCTCTCCAACTGCATCAACTCCGGCATCCGCCGTATCGGCGTACTGACCCAGTACAAGGCCCACTCCCTCATCCTGCACATCCAGAAGGGGTGGGGGTTCCTGCGCGGCGAGTTCGGCGAGTTCGTCGAGCTGTGGCCGGCCCAGCAGCGGATCGCGGAGACCGCCTGGTACGCGGGCACCGCCGACGCCGTGTTCCAGAATCTCGACATTATCCGCAACCACAACCCCGACTACGTGCTGATCCTGGCCGGCGATCACATCTACAAGATGGACTACGGGGCCATGGTCGCCCACCACGTGGAGAGCGGCGCCGACATGACGGTCGGCTGCCTCGAGGTGGATCTGGAGCTGGCCAAGGAATTCGGCGTCATGTCCGTGGACGGAGACGGCCGGGTGCTGCAGCTTCCTGGAGAAGCCGGCGCAGCCCGATCCCATCCCCGGGCGTGCGGATGCGGCGCCTCGCCTCCATGGGCATCTATGTGTTCAACCGCGGCTTCCTGTTCGAGCAGCTCATCAAAGACGCGGACAACGCCCGCTCCAGCCACGATTTCGGCAAGGACATCATCCCCGACGTCATCGACCAAGTACCGGGTTATGGCCTACCCCTTCCGCGACGTGCGCAGCGGTGAGCAGGCCTACTGGCGTGACGTGGGCACGGTTGACGCCTTCTGGGAGGCCAATCTGGAGCTGATCGGGGTCACGCCGCCGCTGAACCTCTACGATGAGACCTGGCCCATCTGGACCTATCAGGAGCAGCTGCCGCCGGCCAAGTTCGTGTTCGACGATGAGGACCGCCGAGGCATGGCGGTGGACTCCATGGTCTCTGGCGGCTGCATCATCTCCGGCGCCACGGTGCGCCATTCGCTGCTGTTCTCCAACGTCCGGGTCAACTCGTTCAGCTACGTCCAGGATTCCGTGATCCTCCCGGACGTGGATGTGGGCCGCAACTGCGAGATCCGCAATGCAGTCATCGACCGCGCCTGCCGGATCTCCGAGGGCATGATCATCGGCAAGGACCCGGAGGAGGACCGCAAGCATGGCTTTTACGTCACGGAGGGTGGTGTGACCCTGGTAACCCCGGAGATGCTGGGCCAGGAAGTCAACTATGTCCGGTGACCTTGCCCGGCTTCCGGTGGTTCTGTGCTGGCACATGCACCAGCCGGACTACCGGGGGCCCGGTCGGGGCGACTATGAGCTGCCGTGGGTCTACCTGCACGCCCTGAAGGACTACTCCGACATGGCGGCCCACCTGGAGGGGGAGCCCGAAGCACGCGCGGTGGTCAATTTCGCCCCGATCCT
The DNA here is from genome assembly GCA_963736235.1 of uncultured Gammaproteobacteria bacterium. Taxonomy (GTDB): domain Bacteria; phylum Pseudomonadota; class Gammaproteobacteria; order Chromatiales; family Chromatiaceae; genus CAVORB01. The sequence continues at coordinate 727,004 of CAVTOR010000031.1, read as the reverse complement.
GCTCGAGCAGATCGACGACTATGCCCGCCAGATCAACGCCTGGCAGGAACGGGGAGAGCGCATTCGAGATCCCCTCCTGGCGGCGCTCTGCCGGCCCGGGTCTGCCGCTGGACATCTCCTCCCGTCAGGCACTCATTGCCGCCTGCCGGCGCGCGAATGCGCAGCACCTAATCGAGCGCTTTCCCTGTTTCAGCGAGCTGATCGATCTGGCGGACTGGATCGACCGTCACCGCAACGCGGACGCCTACCTCAGCGATCAGTACCTCGCCGACCTGCTGGTCTGGTATCACCTGGCCTGGACCGGCGAGTATGTGCGCGAGAATGATCAACGCGTCGGCTCTCTGCAGAGAAAGGGGCGTGGCTTCAACCTGGACGACCGCCGCGCCCTGTTAGCCGTGATCGGCGAGCAACTGGCGTCGATCGTGCCCCGCTACCGGCGTCTGGCGGAGACCGGTCGCGTGGAGCTGTCGGTGACGCCCTATGCCCACCCCATCATGCCACTGTTGCTCGACATCGAGGCCGCGCGCGAGGCCCTCCCGGAGGCGGAGCTTCCGGCCCTCGCAAGGCTATCCCGGGGGCGAGGAGCGCGCGCGCTGGCACATAGAGCAGGGCGTCGCCTGCTTCGAGCGCCATTTCGGTCACCGTCCCGCGGGCTGTTGGCCAGCCGAAGGAGCCGTGTGCGAAGACACCGTCCGCCTGCTGGAGGAGTGGGGTTTTCGCTGGGCCGCAAGTGGCCAGCAGGTGCTCCACAACAGCCTGGTGGCATCTGCCAGGGGCGGTACTATCCCGGAGCACTGGATAACTTTCCCCTATCGAGTACGCGAGGGGGAGCTGCACTGCTTCTTTCGTGACGACGGCCTCTCTGACCTGGTCGGGTTCACCTACGGCGACTGGCACGCGGACGACGCGGTGAGCAATCTGATCGAGCACCTGGAACGCACCGCCGACGCGACGGAGGGCCGACCGGACCGGGTGATTTCCATCATCCTGGATGGGGAGAATGCCTGGGAGTACTATCCGCATAACGGCAGTTTTTTCCTCTCCGCTCTTTACCGGCGTCTGGCCGAGCACCCGCGCCTTGAGCTCACGACCTTCTCGCAGGCTCTGGAGCGCCTCGAAGGGCCGGCTCCAGACCTGTCGCGGCTGGTGGCCGGCAGTTGGGTCTACGGCAATCTCTCCACCTGGATTGGCGAGCCGGACAAGAACCTGGCGTGGGACATGCTGGGGGACGCCAAGGCGACGTACGATCGGGTGCTTGCCCAGCGGGAAATCGGCCCGAAGGAACGCGAACGCCTCGAGCTGCAGCTCGCGACCTGTGAGGGCTCGGATTGGTTCTGGTGGTTCGGGGACAGCAATTCAGCGGAAGCGGTCAGCGACTTCGAGCGCCTGTACCGCCACCAACTGCAGCAGCTCTACAAGCTGCTCGGCGAAAAGCCGCCGGATTATCTCGCCCGTCCGTTCACCAAGGGCGGCGGAAGCCCGGAACGCGGCGGTGTCATGAAAAAGAGCTGAGTTGAATAGCGAGGGCATCGTTCGACATGCCAACCCAAGAAAAGCCCCCAGCGGACTGCCTCGACCGCCGCCGCGCGGGCGTCCTGCTTCACCTGACGTCGCTGCCGGGGGATGGTCCCTGCGGCGCCCTAGGTGCGGATGCCTACAAGTTTGCCGACTTCCTTGCCAACGGCGGGTTCAGGTGTGGCAGATGCTCCCCGTCGGACCGACCTCCGATGGCTCCCCCTATCAGACCAACTCCGCCCATGCTGGCAGCCCCCGCCTCATCGCGCTCGAGCCCCTGGTGGAGCAAGGCTGGCTGCCGCGGGCTGCCGCCGAGGTTAGCACCGCGGCCGCCAAGGTCGCGGCGCTGCGGGAAGCCTGGACCGGTTTCGGCTCGCATGCCGATGCCCCCGAGCACGAGGCCCTGGCCGGTTTCATCCGCGAGAACGCCTACTGGTTACGGGATTACGCCCTCTACCGGGCGCTGCGCGAGGAGCAGGGCAAGTGTTGGTGGGATTGGCCCGAGCCTCTGCGGCACCGGGATCGCGACAGCCTTGCCCACGCGCGGGAGCGTCTCGCGGGCGAGATCGACTACATCAACTTCGAGCAGTTTCTGTTCTTTTCCCAGTGGACAGATTTTCGTAGATACGTCAACGGGTTGGGGGTCAGGCTGTTTGGCGACATGCCGATCTTCGTCGCCCATGACAGCGCCGAGGTTTGGGCGCGGCCGGGCGATTTCGATCTTGAGGCTGACGGCAGCCCGCGCGTGGTTGCCGGCGTGCCGCCCGATTATTTCTCCGCCACCGGCCAACGCTGGGGCAACCCGCTCTACCGCTGGGAGCGCATGCAGTCGGATGGCTTCCGCTTCTGGCTTGACCGGATCCGCACCCAGATGCGGCTCTTCGACATGGTCCGGATCGACCACTTCCGGGGCTTCGAGGCCTATTGGGAGATCCCGGCCGAGCGAGGAGTACGCCATCAACGGACGCTGGGTGAAGGCCCTGGGCGACGAGCTGTTCGAGCGGCTGCACCAGCGCTTCGGCCCGCTGCCGCTGATCGCCGAGGACCTCGGCGTCATCACCGACGAGGTCGATGCCCTGCGCAAGAAGTACCGCCTGCCGGGCATGAAGGTGCTGCAGTTCGCCTTTTCCGGCGAGCGCGACAATCCCTATCTCCCCTTCCACCATGACCCAGACTCGGTGGTCTACACCGGCACCCACGACAACGATACCACCCTGGGTTGGTATCGCTCCCTTGACGACGGGGCCCGGGCCTATGTCGACGAGTTTCTGGGGCACCCCGCGGAGCATATGCCCTGGCCGCTGATCCGCTGCGCCCTGGCGTCCTGCTCCCATCTCGCCATGCTGCCCATGCAGGACATCCTTGGGCTGGATGGCGCGCACCGCATGAACGTCCCGGGTACCTCGGAGGGCAACTGGACCTGGCGATTCTCCTGGGACCAGGTGACGCCGGAGCTGCCCGGGCGGCTTCGTCAGATGCTCGGGCTCTACGGGCGCTGACCGCCGAGACGGCGCGGCGAGCGCAGCGGCGAGCGTTGGCACGCGGATGCGGGACAAATCACGATATCAAGCCTGCAAGAGGGTAATGACGGTCAAGTCGGTGTTCGCCGATATGCGCCGTACGCTTGCTACTGCTCGACTGGTCATGTCGCCCGCGTCCGAGTCGTCCGTCGCGTCAGCCGTTTGAGCCAGCGGCTCTCGGGTAATAGTACGGCGCTCACCAGCACGAGTATGAACGCCTGATACCAGAGACTCCCTAGCCACTCGGGGGTCGCGCCGGTCTCGTACCAGTTGGCCGCCACCCGCTGCAGGTTAAAAAAGCTGAAGTAGGTGAGAAACGCGACGAACGTGCGCCAGGCGCCACGCTGCCGGGGGGACTTGGTGGTCAGGGGCACGGTAAGGAGCGTCAAGGTAATGATAGCCAGCGGGCCGGAAAACCGGTACTGCAGCTCGGCCTGATCTTTTCGGTCCCGTGAGCCGACAAGCTCCGTCGTGCTGAACGTCGCCCGCTTGTAGCTGCGGAATTCGTCCAGCTCTTTCGGCTCGATGCGCAGGTTGTACCGTTCGAACTTGCCGATCGCATAATCGGCGCGGCCCGGCGTGCCGTCGTAGCGGCGGCCTTCGAGCAGGGTAACGAACTGCTCCCCTGAGTCCTGGTCGCGGCGAAGCATTCCCTCATTGCTCAGGATCAGTTTCATCTGTTCTTCACGCCGGTCGTGAAGGAAGATGTTGCGGAGCTTTCCGTTGTCCTGGATTTCCTCCACGTAGACGGTGATCTTACCGTCTCCCTGCTGATAGAAGCGGCCCGCTTTGAGCCCGGATATTTGATACGCCTGGTCCTTCTGACGCTCGCGGAGCTCTTGTAGGTCTCCCACCACGATCGGTCTCACGTAAAAAGAAAACCATGCTGTGAGGATCGCGATGGGGATGGCGGCATAGAACAGCGATCGATAGGTCTGTACCGGCCCAAGCCCGCATGCCGCGAACGCGATCAATTCGCTGTCGCGGGCCATGCGGCCGAGCGCCATCAGAACAGAGATAAAGAAAATGGGCGGGATCAGGCTGGAGATGTCGCGCGCGACCTGCAATCCCATGAATCGCAGCACGAGATCGGAGCCGAGTACTCCGGTGTTGACCTCTTCCAGCGTCCTCAGGAAAAGCATGCTGACGACGATCAGCATGACCGTCCCAAACACGGCGAGAAAGACCTTGAGGACTTCCTGGAGGATGTAGCGATCGGTGATACCGAGCATCACATTGACTCACGAGCGAGAAGACGAACGGGGTGGCTGGCGTCGACGCAAGGCTTAACGATCCGACAACAGCCAGCCGCCGCAATACATCGCGACTCACGATCGCCGCCACGAGGCGGAGTGGAGGTAGGCAAGATAGCCCAGACGCGATCGCATTGTATACGACCGCGACGCTCGTCGGCCCGCCGCCAGGGCTCCTTGCGGCGGGCGGGTCCTGTCGAAACGGCGAGCGAGGGCGCTTCACTCGGCCGGGGTCACGTGAGGAAATCCTGCGGTTGATACCCGTCGGGAACCGGGTCTCTGCGAGCGAGGTGGACCCGGATGTCCTGGCTCTGGAACAATGCCGCCATGGTATCGAGATCATTCTTCCTTTGCTCCGGTGCGGGTGCTCCCGCGTACAGACCCCGATGCGCGTGCCGATAGACTGGGGCGGGGGCGGGCGCCGGCGATGGCATCTCGCCGAGACACGGGAAGCGACCAGCCCATGACGATCATCCGATGCACGCGCAAGCTGCTCACGGAGCTGCGTGTCAAGCCGGACCCGGCGGCCGATGAGGGCGAACGCGGTTGGCACGCCAATCTGCTGCGCATCGAGGACCACGGGTGTGTGCTCTTTGCCCACGATGAGACCCTGTACTCGTTTCTCGTCTGCCGGCCGAACTGGCCCGATCTCGATCACTTCTCGGAGGTGTTCGGTCAGGGGCTGTTCAAGGCCCTGCTGCGGTCGGGTTTCTCCCAGGGCGAGGTCGAGTACATGCTCGATACCACCAGGGAACTGCGTTTCGCCAAGACCACCGACCGGCGCGTGCTGGGCTCCATGAACAACATGGCGCTCATGCTGGACTGGACCATAGGTTCTCGCGGGGGGCTTGCCGCGGCGGATCCGGCAGACCTGCAGCGCCTGTTGAACGATTCTCCCTTCAAGGCCATCGGCTACGAGACCCCGATTCGGTGCTTGCGACGTAAGCTCGCCAGCGCCAAGGTCTCCTGAGGGGCCAGCCCCAGATCTCTATCTCTGCACTGCGGCGCGGCGACCGCCCGCCTCTGCCTCGACACGATTGGACCCGCGTCGCGCTTCCGCTGCGCGCCGCGGCTGGTAATCGGTTCTCGTTTTCCCGCCTTTCAGGCACTATCTGGTGGTTACTCATCCACCGGCACCGGTAATCGACATGGCCTGGATTTCAAGTCTGCTGTTTTGTTGGGCGGCCCTGCTCTCTATTGCGCACGCCGCGCCTTCGTCGAAGCAGGAGGATAAGCCGGTGTCCGTGATCGCCGCCGAGGTCCGCGTCGACCGTTTCGAGGACCGCGTGGAGGCGTTGGGCACGCTTAAGGCCAACGAGTCGGTCTCCGTAACCGCCAACGTGACCGAGACCGTCTCGGCGATCCACTTCGATGATGGTCAGCGCGTGGAGCAGGGGCAGGTGCTGGTGGAGATGACCAGCGCGGAGGAGCATGCCCTGCTCGAGGAGGCGCGGGTGCGCGTCGGCGAGGCCGAGCGCCAGTACGAGCGCGTGAAGTCCCTGGTGGCTCAGCGCTCCGCCTCCGAATCCCTGCTCGATGAGCGCAAGCGTGACCTCGACACCGCCCGCGCCCTGCTGGTCGCCATCGAGTCCCGCCTCGCCGACCGGCTGGTCAAGGCCCCGTTCGCGGGCGTGCTGGGGCTTCGCAACATCAGCCCCGGCGCCCTGGTGGAGCCCGGCGACCTCATCACGACACTGGATGACGACAGCGTGATGAAGCTCGACTTCGCCGTTCCCAGCCTGTTCGTCATGGACCTGGAGCCGGGACTCAAGATCACCGCCAAGGCGCGAGCCTACGGCGAGCGCAGTTTCGAGGGCGAGATCCGCAGCATCGAGAGCCGGGTGGACCCTGTGACCCGCTCCATCCAGGTGCGCGCCCTGATTCCCAACCCCGAGCGCGCGCTTAAGCCCGGCATCCTGATGCAGGTGATCCTATCTCGCAATCCGCGGGATGCCCCCGCGGTCCCCGAGTCGGCCCTGCTGCACCAGGGCCGCGATCATTTCGTCGTGGTCGTCGGTGAGGGGGAACAGCGGAGCGGCGCAAGATCCAGATCGGCGCCCGCCGCCCCGGCGAGGTCGAGGTGGTCGAGGGGCTGGCGGCGGGTGAGCGGGTCGTCACCCACGGTGCCGACAAGGTGCGCCCCGGACAGAAGGTCGCGGTGCAGGCCTTGGACGACGGCTCGCGGAACCTGCGGCAGATGCTGGAGTCGTCCCAGTGATCCTTTCCGACGTCTCGGTCACGCGGCCGGTCCTGGCCTCGGTCCTTTCGCTGCTGCTGGTCGCCTTCGGACTGGTCGCCTTCGACCGCCTGCCGCTGCGCGAGTACCCGGACATCGATCCCCCCGTGGTCTCGATCGAGACCGTCTACCCGGGTGCCTCGGCGAATGTGGTGGAGACCCGCATCACCCAGCTGATCGAGGACCGGGTGTCCGGGGTAGAGGGCATCGAGACCATCGAGTCCGTGAGCGAGGACGGGCGCTCGGCCATCACCATCGAGTTCGGTATCGACCGCGACATCGACGGCGCCGCCAACGACGTCCGCGATCGGGTCTCCGGAATACTCGACCAGCTCCCGGTCGAGGCCGATCCACCGGACATCCAGAAGGTGGACAGCAACGAGGACGTGATCATGTGGCTCAATCTGGTCAGCGATCGAATGACCGTGCCGGAGCTTACCGATTATGCCCGCCGCTACCTGGTCGATCGCTTCTCGGTCCTCGACGGCGTGGCGCGGATCCGCGTCGGCGGCAACCAGACCTTCGCCATGCGCATCTGGATCGACCGCGACGCGCTGGCCGCGCGCGGCCTCACGGTCGCGGACGTGGAGAACGCCCTGCGCGCGGAGAACATCGAGCTGCCCGCGGGCAACGTGGAGTCCCGATCCCGTCAGTTCAGCGTGCGCGTGGAGCGCGCCTTCTCGACGCCGGAGCAGTTCGCCCGTCTCGTCGTTGCGCGGGGAGAGGGAGGGTATCTGGTCCGCCTCGGGGACGTGGCGCGGGTGGAGCGCGGCGCCGAGGAGGACCGCACCTTCTTCCGCGGCAACGGGGTGCCGATGGTGGGCCTGGGCATCATCAAGCAGTCCACCGCCAACACCATCGCGGTGGCGGACGCCGCCAAGGCGGAGATGGCGCTTCTCAACCTAACCCTGCCCGAGGGCATGGAGATCAAGCAGAGCTATGACACCTCGGTGTTCGTCAAGGGGGCGATCAGGGAGGTCTACAAGACCCTCGGCATTGCCGTCGGGCTGGTCGTCCTGGTGATTTTCCTCTTTCTCGGCAGCGTGCGCGCCATGCTGGTGCCAGCGGTGACCGTGCCGGTTTCCCTGATCGCGACCTCGCTGGTGCTCTGGGCGCTCGGCTTCTCGATCAACATTCTGACCCTCCTGGCCCTGGTACTGGCCATCGGCCTGGTGGTCGACGACGCGATCGTGGTGCTGGAGAACGTGCACCGGCGCATGGAGCAGTACGGCGAGACGCGCCTGGTCGCGGCCTACCGCGGAACGCGGCAGGTCGGCTTCGCGGTCGTGGCCACGACCTTGGTTCTGGTCGCGGTCTTCGTGCCCATCGCCTTCCTGCGGGGCGATGTCGGCAGGCTGTTCTCCGAGTTCGCCCTCACCATGGCCGCGGCCGTGTCCTTCTCGACCTTCGTCGCCCTCACGCTGTCGCCCATGTTGGCCTCCAAGATCCTGCCCCAGGACCATGGCCGGGCAAGCCTCAGCAAGGGGGTCGACTGGGCGTTCCGGAAGGTGCGCGGCGGCTATGGCCAGGCCCTGCGTTTCTTTCTGCGGTTCAAGCTGCTCGTCGTGCTGCTGTTCGCCGCGACCCTAGTGGGCGCCGTCTGGCTCTTCCAGCATATCCCCCAAGAGTACGCCCCGAAGGAAGACCGCGGCGCCTTCTTCGTCCTGGTCGATGGCCCCGAGGGGGCCTCCTATGCCTACATGAAGGAGTACATGGAGGAGATCGAGCGCCGGCTGCTGCCTTACGCCGAGAGCGGCGAGGCCATCCGGGTGTTGGTGCGGGCGCCTCGCAGCTTCGGCGGCGCCCAGATCTTCAATTCCGGCATCGTCATCCTGGTGCTGAACGATTTCGCGCTACGGCGCTCCGCCTGGGTCATCATGGACGAGATTCGCGGCAACCTCGCGGACCTGGCAGGTGTCAAGGCCTTCCCGGTGATGCGCCAGGGTTTCGGCGCACGCATCCAGAAGCCGGTCCAGTTCGTGATCGGCGGCGGCACCTACGAGGAACTCGCCGCGTGGCGCGACATCCTGCTCGCCAAGATCGAGGAATCGAATCCAGGGCTCACCGGCATCGACTGGGATTACAAGGAGACCAAGCCCCAGCTGCGCGTCGACATCGACTATGACCGCGCCGCCGATCTCGGCGTCACCGTCGGGGTCATCGGGCGTACCCTGGAGACCATGCTCGGCACCCGTAAGGTGACGACCTACATCGATGCCGGTGAGGAGTACGACGTCATCCTCGAGGGCGAGCGCGAGGCCCAGCGTACCCCCGCGAGCCTGGAGAACCTCTACGTGCGCTCGGCGCGCAGCGGGGAACTGATCCCGCTCGCCAATCTGGTGGAGGTCAGCGAGGTAGCCGACTCCAGGAGCCTCAATCGCTACAACCGGGTGCGCGCGATCACCATCGAGGCCAACCTTGGCGACGGGCTGGCCCTGGGCGAGGCGCTCGACTACCTCGAGGGGCTGGTGCGGCGAGCACCTGCCCGAGCAGGCCCAGGTGGACTTCAAGGGCCAGTCCCAGGACTTTCGCGCCAGCACCGCCGGCATCCTGTTCGTCTTCGTCCTCGGGGTGGCCGTCGTCTTCCTGGTGCTCGCCGCCCAGTTCGAGAGCTGGGTCCACCCCTTCGTCATCATGTTCACGGTGCCGCTGGCCATGGCCGGCGCCCTGCTCGGCCTTTGGCTCACGGGTCAGACCATGAACATCTACAGCGAGATCGGGCTGATCATGCTCGTGGGGCTCGCGGCCAAGAACGGCATCCTGATCGTCGAGTTCGCCAACCAGCTGCGCGATCAGGGGCGGGAGTTTCGCGAGGCGCTGCTGGAGGCCGCCGACACGCGCCTGCGCCCGATCGTGATGACCGGCATCACCACCGCGGCCGGCTCGGTGCCGCTGTTGCTGTCCTCCGGGGCGGGCGCCGAGACCCGTGTCGTCATCGGCACCGTGATCCTGTTCGGCGTGCTCGCCGCGACCCTGTTCACCCTGTTCGTCGTCCCGGTCGCCTATGACCTGCTGGCGCGGCGGACCGGCTCTCCCGGCGAGGTGGCCCGGCGTCTGGAGGCGGAGTCCATTCGAGCCGCGGCGTCGGAGTCGGGGTCCTGACCAGATATTCCTTGAATTGGCGGACTGTGTTTCGCGGAACCATCCGTGGCAAATATTCGGTAGTCTGGTTACCGTGGATTGGTCGATCTCCAGGGGGCGACCGAGTCTCTACGTCGGCCCCGGGTTGTCCAGGGCTTTCGGCACCGTCACGCCGGATCTCGCGCGAAGTTCAGATTGCCCGGATTGACGGTGGTGGGTTGTCGCCGAGGTCCCGGTCCTGGGGACGGGCGCTTGGGAGTCCGGCAGCACCCGCAGTGGGCTTCCATGATGTACTCAACAGCGACCCTTCTTCGCCTGCCCGGGGGGGCAGAAGTAACCCGACGGCGCGCGATAGTAAGGTGAGGGCGGCGCGTAGCGGTGGGCTGGGGGCGCCCGGTAATAGGAGTTCCTGTCGTTCTCTGTCGCGATGGCCGCTCCGGCCGCGGCACCGACCGCTCCTCCCGCGATAGCGCCGGTTTGCCCGCCGACCTCATTGCCGATGAAGGCACCGAGTCCGCCGCCCACGGCACCGCCGACGGCCGCATCCCAGCTCTCCGGGTCGGCTAGAACGGATGAGGATGAAAGTACCAGCCCAAGGACCGCGATCGTCGTGGATTTTTTCACTTCTCTTCTCCGATTCGGAATCTGCGCGAGGGTATAGATCGTTACACAGGGCGCCTTAACGTTTACTGAACGACCGCGTATCGTCTGGCTGCGCCGGTGCGATGGGCACTACCCTTGGACAGTCAGATTGCGGTGTCCCGCGTTGTCGAACCTGTTCCCCATTCCGTAATCCGGCCGAGCAGCAGCATCGGGATAGCCCGGCGGAGCCCGGTCCTGCTGCATCGCCCGCGTCCTCCGCCGCAAGCTAACCCTTGCCGTCGAGGGCCTTCAGGTCGTCCTCGGTCAAGTCCTTGAGCCGAACGAGCCGCCCCCCGATTTCCAGGAACACCCGCGACTGGTCGACGGACACCTTGTCGTTATCGGCCTTCCTGGCCGCGAAGATGTCGCGCAGCACCTTCACCGTCTCGACCAGGGTCTTGGCCGTGGTCACCGCAGCGAGCACGAGCTGAACCGCGGCCGCCGCATCGAGTGAGCGGGTTGGACCCTGCGCTTCCGCCTCGACGGCCTCGACGGCCGGGTGGGCGCCGAGCTCCGTTCGTATGGCTTCCACCTGTTCCTCCAGCGCTTCGGGACTCGTCGCCGGGGTCTCGATGTGCAGAACGATCGTTGTCATTGCTGTCCTCCTTCGGGTTTCAGGTTGGCCATCGAGGGCGCAAAGGCGGTGAGCGTGCACCATGCCCAGCGTCCGGGGCGGCGTTTCAGGGTCGACGAAGCGTCGAGAAAAGCGCGGAGCGATTGCTGCAGGGCTGCGGCGGCAGGGGCGCCCGCGGCCAGGCATTCGTGGAAACACCCGAGGATCTCGGCGCTCGCCTTATCGTCGGCCTCCCAGAGCGCGCCCAGCACGGCCCGCGCGCCGGCGGCGTGAAAGGCCGCCTGCAGGCCGTAGGCGGTGTCCGCGGGAAGTACAGCCATGCCACGCCCCGACACCGCGCGCTTGCCGGCGAAGCAGGCCGCCATGACGACGAGATCGGCATTGAGGTTCAGGCGCGAGATCTCGAGCCCGTCGATTGGTCCGTCCCGGAGATGGATCTGGGTTTCCATCGGCGTGTCGGCGACGGTTCGAGCGGCGACGTCCCCGCCGTGCAGGCAGAGGTGAATGACCGAGGCGGCTGGCAGGGTGCTGCGAGCGGCTTCGCGAAAGCGGTTCCGGGTCGCGTCGGCGTTCAGGAGAGCCGTGACGACTGCCCCCGCGCGCTGCCACGCGGCGACGACCCGCGCCATCTCCGCATCGATGTGCTGCAGTCGTGGCAGCGCGCTCGGGACATCGCCGTTCACGGCGATGTCCGTGCCGAGCGCAAACAGTCGCCGGTCTCGACCTTCCGCGGTCTCTTCCTGCAACAGGCAGGAAAGGTTGGGGACGTAGAGTACGGGCTTGAGCTCGATGAGATAACGTCCGCCCCAGGGCAGCGCGTGCATTGGCGCCTGGTGCAGCAGCTGGTGCGCGCAGATCAGCACCTGCGATGCCCTGGAGATGGCATCCTCGAAGGCCTCGGGCATCAGGAGCCCGCGCAGCGCCGACAGGTCCGCGTCGAGCGGTGTCGCGGCGGTGGCGGTTGCGAAGCGCGAGAGGAGATCCGATAAGCGCTCGGGGCGATCGAGCACGAGGCGTTGCGTCTCGACCTGTTCCTCCGTGATCAGGGTGACGAGCAGGACCTCACGCGCGAGAAAGAAATAGTAGAGGATGACGCTTCCCCCTCCGAGCGATCGCTGCAAGCGCGGCAGATCGAACCGGGGCGCCGCGGCCTGACCCCGGGCGAGGCTGAACTGATCCCATAGGAGGCGCCTGCGCGAGCGGATGTCCTCGCGTTCGGCGTCATCAGTCGCCTGGGCGAGCTGGCGCTCGATCTCATCCAGGGCGGTTCGGAGCCCTGACGCCTCGTCCGGGGTGTGGCGTTGAAGCTGGCTCAAAGCACGTGCCTTGAGCAGCTCAGCGCGCTCGAACATCAACGCCGTCTCTCCTGCCTTGCGCGCCGTCATCACGCCCATGGAATACAGTCGCGTCGATCGCCCCATGAAGCCGCTTTGCAAGTACGCGGGCGTCACGCGTGCGCGCTGGGCCTCGATGAACGCGATGCCCCGGCCGCAGGTCTGCGAAGCCGCCAGGTCGTCCTTGCCTTCGATCTGAAGGAGTGCGAGCTCCATGCAGGCAGAGGCGACGAGCTTGGCATCGGAAAGCGTCTCGCCGACGTCCAGCGCCTCGGTGTAGTCGGACCCGGCGCCGCGGGGATCGCCCGTGCCCCAGCGCACCATGGCCCGTGTCCAGACGCCGTAGCCGGTGACCATCGCGTCGGTCGCGGCTCTGGCATCGGCGATCAGCGTGTCCAGCTCAGCCAGCAGCTCCGGCGATGCCTCGTCGGCCTCTGCCCGCTGCCTCAACTGGGCGAAGCGCCGCAGCAAGGAGAGGTCCGGGGCGGCTGGCGCCTTCATGGTGCCGAATGCGAAATCCGTGTCGCCGAGCTCTTCGCGCTGGCGCTCCTCGAGCACGGCGCTGTCTGCGTTGGCGATCCGCTCGGCGCGCGCGCTGGCCTCGCCCATGAACGCGCGCAATGCCTCCATCCGCGCCTCGATACCGGAAGAAGCATTCTCGGCTAACTGCAAGCGAACGGCCGCCAGTCCGAAATATGCGAGCGCCGCCGCGAGAAAGGCCCGGTGACGAGCGGACTGATGGCCGGCGACGCGGGCGGCCGCATTCGACCAGGATCCAACGACGTCGAGGTAATCGCCGCTGCTCGTATCGGGAAATCCGGTCCCATCAAGGCTGGCGTGGGCCATGTCCGCGGTACGGGCCGCTTCGAACGTGTCCCCGACGCGCGCATAGGCGCGGGCGAGAAGGACCAGGAGCTCACTACGCGCGAGCGCTTGCTTCTCCCCTCGCAGTCGATCGAGGAGCGGTAGCGCGATCTTCAGGCCCTGATCGAGGTCCGCCGAGGAGAAGGCCCAGCTGGCGTACTTGTTGACCACCTCGCTGATCAGTATCGGGTCATCCAACGACGAGGCGTCCCGATGCGCCTGCTCGAACAAGACGCGCGCTTGCCCGGTGTCACCGCCCCTCACCTTGGCTTCGGCCCGTAGCAGCTGGAGCTCGATGAGGTAGGCAGGGATTTCGTCGGCTCCGGCGCCAAGCAGGTTTGACCGGAGTGCTCGGGCCTCGGTCTCGGCATCGGCGATCGTTTTCTCGGCATCCTCGGCGCGGGCCGCCACCTGAAGCCGGGCTCGATGCATGGTGTCGAAGAGTGCACCGAGCCGTTGCAGTACCTGCGGTGGGTTCGGGGCGTCCTTGGTGGGTAGTCCGCGTTCGGCGAGTGCCGTCCTGACCCGGTCGAGTTCGGATCTCGCTGCCGTCGATGCGTCAGTCTGCCCCTCCATTAACCAGGCGATCTGGAGCCGTCGCCGCAGCTCCGTGAGCTCGTCGTCGAACAGCCTGTCCAAGGAGATGTCCTCGTCGCCCCCGCCCGCGCGCCAGGCATCGTGGACCTCGATCGCGACGGTCGCTGGCAACCGCACGAGGCGATCGAATGGCGCCCAGACCTCGTCGTTCACGCGTGCGCCCTCCCGATCGCTCCCCTGCGGGTTCCCAGCGAGCCCGTTGCTGTAATGGTAGTCCGGGCCGCGCTACAGGATCGCGCCGCGCTCGTCCAACGCGTAGCGCGTCAGGTTGCTGGTCAGGAATTGGAAGGCGTCCTCCACCGAGTCCGTGCGGTGGAAGATGGCGGTGTCGGCATTGTCGATCATGCCGTTGCGGACCAGCGCGTCGAAGTCGATGACCTGATCCCAGTATTCGCTGCCGAACAGAACCACCGGCAGGTGCTTTCGGATCTTGTGCGTCTGCAGCAGGGTGAGGATCTCGAACAGCTCGTCCAGCGTCCCGAATCCCCCCGGGAAGACGATCACGGCCTTTGCCAGATAGGCGAACCAGAACTTGCGCATGAAGAAGTAGTGAAAGTGGATCGCCAGCTCGCGCGTGACGTAGCGGTTATCGAACTCCTCCACCGGAATGGAGATGCCTAGCCCGACGTTCATGCCGCGGGCCTCCGAGGCCCCGCGGTTCGCGGCTTCCATGATCCCGGGTCCGCCGCCCGTGCAGACGACGAAACGCCGCTCCTCGTCCTCGAGCTGCTTCGACCACTCGGTCAAGCGCGCGGCCAGCTCGCGCGCGGACTCGTAGTACGGAGCAAGCTCCAGACGGCTCCGCGCCCGCACGACGTCACCGTCGCCACGCTCGGCGGCGGCGAGCTCCCGCTCGGCCTGCTCCCGCGAGACGATGCGGGCGCTTCCCATGAAGACGATGGTGTCGTCGATCCGATAGTGATCGAACCGGTTCTTCGGCTCCAGGTACTCGGAGAGAATGCGCAACGCCCGGGCGCTCGAGCTCTTCAGGAACCGCTCGTTGAGGTAAGCGTGCGAGGTCCTCTGCTTTTGTTCGCCGTCGTTGTTATCCAATATCTGCTCCTTCTCGATCGATGACCCTGTACGCTACCGCCTGCGCGTTACCATAAGGTGTTTGCGCGCGCATCGGTAGCGCTTTGGCCTGGGGGCTTTTCCGAGAGCAGGGCTGGTGGCGCCCGGGGTGGCGTTTGTCGGCCGCCCGGCACGAGGTCCACCTCGATGCGAACAACGGGAACCGGATCCGGCGCGGGATTGCGCCGGACTCATCTGCGGAGGACCCGCCCCGGGGTCAGTCGGTACGGACCTCGATCTTTCGCGGGCGCACCTCGGCCCGCTTGGGGATCCGCAGCCTGAGTACGCCGTCCTTCAGGCTGGCGTCGACGTGGTCGCTGTCGAGCTCACGGCTGAGCGCGAAGCTGCGGCTGAAGCGCGTGGCGCGCACGTCCGCGTGCAGGGCCTCCATTCCTTCCGGCATGGCGAAACCGATCTCGCCTTCGATGAGCAGCGAGTCCTTGTCCACCTGGAGCTGCAGCCGATCCTTGCTCACGCCCGGCATGTCAGCTTCCAAGGTGATGCCCGATGCGTCCTCAAAGATGTTCACCGGGGGCCTCAGTGTGTAGGCGCCCTCGCGGGTTGCTTGTGCCTGGGTGGGCTCCGAGGTGGTCACGTCTCTCTTCTCGTTCATCGCTCGCGTTCCTCCCAATCACTTGACTTCGATCTGGCGCGACCGGGCGACCTCCCGCCGCTGAATGGCGATGTGCAGGATACCGTCCTCGTAGCGCGCGTCGACCTTGTCCGGGTCCACGTCCTCGGGTAAGGAGATCACCCGCTTGAAAGCGCCGCCGAAACACTCTTGGCGATAGTACTCGACGTTCTCCGGCGTCTCGGCTTTCCGCTCGCCGGCGACGGTGAGCAGATTCTGTTGCAGCGAAATGTCGAGCGTTTTCGGGTCCAGGCCGGCGGCGAACAGGTAGACGTCGATGCGCTCCGATGTGGCGCCGACGTTGATCGGCGGATAGGTGCCACGCGCAACCGATCGGATGCCCGCCGGCCATCCGCGTGGCGTGAACATTTCCTCCATCTCCTGCTGCATGCGCCGCAGGTCGTCGAACAGGCTGCCTTCAAAGTTGGTCAAGCTGCCGAACATCTGAATACCTCCTCAACGTCGATCGAGCGGGCCTCGGCCCGCAGCAATTGCCTCAATGTGACTCCGACCGCGCCGGCAACCTGAATCGACCGTCATCGCTGGGTACACGAGACCGGGCGATCTCGATCGGTTTACCCGCCGGCGGCGATGGTTCTTGGCACTCTCGTGATTTGAGTGCTAATAAAAATCTAGTTTTTCTTGGGCCGGACTTCAAGGGGGGTCGCCAGCGTCGAAGAGGGCTCGCATTGCCTGGCGCGAGGTCTTGGCGGGGACTGTCCGGGATGGGGATACAGGTTGGTCTGCGGTATGCGCGTCGGCTGTGACTTGGGGCCGATTCGGAGCCTGCCCGCGAGGGGCAACATGCTTGGGTGTTGCCGGAAGCAGGCGCGGGCGGGGGGAGGTTTGGCGGGTTGCCGAGGCCTGACGGAGCCATGATTCCGCGGCGAGTCGACGCGGCGGCGTGCTCGATGGCGCTATGCAGTCCGGACAGCCGGGAAGCGGGGAGAACGGAACAGCGCCGGCCAACCCGTCGAGGTCCGTTGTCCTCCGATGTGGAGACCTCGTTTCGGGTCGGCCGGCGCCTGGTTGTGGGCCGCCGCAGTTGTTTTTATCCGCTATCGCTGCGGTCGACCGGCCCCGCGTCAGTCGTCGTCATCTCCGTCATCGTCATCGTCCCAGAGGTGCTCGCTTTTGTGGCAATCCATGCAGCCGACGAGCTCACCCGCGGCGTAGCGCTTGTATTCGGAGCCGTCGGGCTGCTTGATCTTCGACTTCCAGACCCTTGCTTCGAAGGTTGCGGAAGCAGTTGTGCCGCGCAGATTCGATCCATGGCAGTCCCGGCAGAAGTCTGGACGACGCTTCCAGTCGTTCTTGTGTCCCTCCTTCGCGTAGTTCTGGCTGATCGGATGGGCGTCGAAGGTATCCTCGGGCTCCTCTTCGACCGTGACGACGCGCGTCGCTGGAGACGCGCAGCCCAAGCCTAGTCGGTCGGTCACGCCGAAGGAAACGGTGAATACACCGGCGGCATTGAACCGGACAGTGCCTGGGTCCTCCTGCGCCGAGGCCGCGGCCGCGCCGCTGAAGTCCCACGCGAAGGACAGGGGCAGATCGCCGTCGGGGTCCATTGCACTGCCGGCAAAGGATACGGACTCCCCAATCTTGATGACCTGATTGCCGTCCGGGGCATCGATGCTGCATGTCGGGGGCCGGTTGGCGGCGTTGGCGACCTCGAAGTTGGCGCTCACGGTGTGCGTCTGGCCGCTGTCGGTGTCGATCTCGGCGAGAACGGAATGCCACCCGTTCATCAGGTTCCTCGTCTGCAGTGGGTTGGCCGCGGAGGAAGACCCGCCGGCAAGGTCCCAGGGCGCGTAGTTCTCGGTCTGGCTCAGTTGACCGTCTAGGTGATACCTCACCTGGCTGATTCCCGACTCGGACGGGACAAACACATAGATGTGCCCGGGACAAGCGCCCCTTCCAGGGGTTGGGCTGGTTGCGGCTGGGCTCCGTGGCTACCTGGAGCTGGAAGACGCTGGCGGGCAGCAGCGCGCCGATGCAGTCGGTTCCGTCGCATTCCGCGTCGGCATCATCGAGCTGGAAGTCGCAGTCGTTGTCGATTCCGTCCCCGCACACCTCGTTCGCTCCAGGGTTCACGGTCGGGTCTGCAGTCGTCGCAATCCGCGGGGCCGCATACGCCACCGTCAGGGCTGTACTTGTCGCCGTCCGCGTCGGTGCATCCTTCGCATCCCGACGGCAAGCGGGTCCGCCACGTCGATTCGGCCGTCGCAGTTGTTGTCGATACCATCGCTACACAACTCCGATGGCGTTCGGGTTGACGGCAGCGTCGTGATCGTTGCAGTCCACCGGTCCGCAGCTGATGTCCCCAACGGAGAATCCGTCACCGTCGCGTCGGCACAGCTTGCGCCGCCGGTGACGGTGATGAACCGGGTTTCAGGCGTTGGGTCATCGAGCAGACCATCGGAGACGTAGAGGGTCGCGCTGTAGGTTCCCGGGTTGGCGAAGGCCACGAAGTGAGGGCCTGCGCCGGCTTTGGTGGAGGACCCGATCGTCCATTGGAACTGGAGTGCATCGCCGTCCGGGTCGCTGCCGGAGCCCTCGAATCGCACGGTGCTGCCAGCGGTGATTTCGACATCGCGGTTGGGCTGCACGATGGTCCCGGTGGGAGCCCGGTTTGGCGGCGCACCGTTGCAGAATAGGTAGTAGTCCCGGCTTCGCCACCAGGTCCAGGTGCCCGGCTGGGAGCCGTCGCCGCGGGTGTTCTGATGGCAGAGCAGACAACCTCCATCGTTGCCGCCTGAGTTCCGGTCGCCGCCCAAGTCGGCGAAGGGCAGGGAGCCGTCATAGCCCCAGCAGAAATCGTCCACCGTTTCGCCGTACCCTCGCTTGGCGAAGGCCTGCTCCGGGCCCATGACGATGGCGAGCAGGGCAACCAACATCACCGCCCTGGTTCCGGTCGTTGCTTACACATCTCAGTCCTCGCTGATTGGTCGTTTTTCGATGGGACACATGCTCTGTGGCTGTCCCTCGCTCGACCGCTGCAGCGCATGTTGGGCGCAGCGGCTACGGCGAGAACGGCCGCGGCGTCCTCACATGACCTTCACCTGGATCAACTCGCCCCCGTCCGGGTCCACGACGTGGACGGCGCAGGCGAGACAGGGATCGAAGCTGTGTATGGTTCGCAGGATCTCCAGCGGCTGCTCCGGGTCGTGCAGTCGATGGCCGCGCAGAGCTGCCTCGTACGGCCCTTCCTGGCCCTCCGCGTCGCGGGGTCCCGCGTTCCAGGTGCTGGGTACGACCGCCTGGTAGTTGGTGATGCGCCCGTCGTTGATGACGACCCAGTGCGCCAGCGCGCCGCGTGGCGCCTCGGTGTAGCCCGCGCCGAACGCGCTGGATGGCCAGCTGTCCGGGTAGAACAGGCTGTCGTTGTGGGTGCGCTTGTCTCCGGCGCGCAGGTTCTGCACCATCTGCTTGTACCAACTTGAGCATCTGATCGGCGATCAGCTTGGTCTCCAGCGTGCGCGCCGCCACCCGCCCGAGGGTCGAGAACAGGGCGGTGATGGGCAGCTTCAGCTCCGCCAGGGTGCCATTGACGAGATTCTGCGCGGCCGCGTTTCCGGACGCGTACAGCATGAGCACGCGGGCCAGGGGTCCGACCTCCATCGGTTTTCCCTTCCAGCGCGGTGACTTCAGCCAGGAGTAGCTGTTGTCGACGTCCAGGTTCTGGTAGGGCGGCGTGGGGCCCGAGTAGCTGGGTTTGGTCTCGCCGTCGTAGGGATGGAGCGGGGTGTCCTTGCCGGACTGGTAGTCGTACCAGGAATGGCTGACGTATTCCTGCACCTGGTTTGGGTCGTCGAGGTCGACGGGGTGAACCGTGGATAGATCGCGGTTGAGGATGACTCCGCGCGGGATGAACAGCCTGCTGTCATCGTTCGCGCCTGTGAACGCGTCCGGAAAGTCGCCGTAGGTCATGAAGTTGCCGACGCCTTCGCCGCGGTTCGCCCAGTCCTTGTAGAAACGGGCGATCGCGATCGTGTCCGGCACATACACCTTGTCCACGAACTCGCGCATCTCCAGGATGACTTCCTTGACCTGCTTGCGTCCCATGCGGTCGACGCCGGTCCGTCCCGCCCTGGAATCGAGCCGACAAGGCGCGCCGCCAACGACGAAGTTCGGGTGCGGATTCTTGCCGCCGAATATGGTGTGTAGCCGCGCGACTCGCCGCTGCCAGTCGAGCGCCTCAAGGTAATGGGCGAAAGCGATGAGATTGAGCTCCGGGGGCAGTTTGTACTCGGGATGGCCCCAGTAGCCGTTGGCGAAGATGCCGAGTTGGCCGCTGCCGACGAAGGCGCTCAGGCGCTGCTGGACGTCCGCGAAATAGTCCGTCGTCGAGTTCGGCCAGTCGCTCATGCACTGTTGCAGATGGGCGGCCTTGGCCGGATCCGCCGACAGGGCGGAGACCACATCAACCCAGTCCAGCGCGTGCAGGTGGTAAAAGTGCATGACGTGGTCGTGCACGAACTGGGCGCCGATCATCAGGTTCCTTATCAGCTCCGCGTTCGCGGGGATTGGATAGTCGAGTGCGTTCTCGACCGCCCTGACGGACGCGATGCCATGCACCAGGGTGCACACACCACAGATGCGCTGGGCAATGGCCCAGGCGTCCCGTGGGTCACGCCCGGTCAGCACGTTCTCGATACCGCGCAGCATGGTCCCCGAGCTCGACGCCCGGGTGATGATTCCGTTCTCGGTCTCGGCCTCGATGCGCAGATGTCCCTCGATGCGTGTAACCGGGTCTACGACGACAGTATTCATTGGGTTAATCCCTCGCTTTTCGTTGCGCGCTACCTCGGCCTGCGGCCCGGGCGCGCCTGTATTCGTTTGGCTTGGTTGCTAGCTGAAGCAGGTGGCCCCTGTCAGTTCGTTGGCGGCAGGTCAGGATAGAAGCTACTGCTGAGGAAGCTGCTGCCGTCCGGGGCGAGTCCACGGTCCCAAAACTGGGGCTCGGAGCAACCGAGGCATCCGTGGCCGGAATGCATGGGAAAGCTCGTCCCCATGTTCCATTTCTTCGTGGGGCAGGCGTTGTGGGTCTCCGGGCCGTTGCAGCCGAGCTTGAGTAGGCAGTAGCCCCGCTTGGCGCCGATGTCGTCGTATGCCAAGGCGAATTTTCCTTTGTCGAAGAAGGAGCGTCGGGGGCAGGTGTCGTGGACCGTCTTGCCGAAATAGGCCTTTGGCCGATTTAACGCATCGAGCTCCGGCAGGTCGCCGTAGGCAAGAAAATGCGCGATGGTGCCGGAGATGACCTCGGGCAGCGGGGGGCATCCGGGTACGTTGACCAGGGGCCGGGAGGCGATTGCCCCTAGATCCATGAGCTCAGCGACGCCGGCCGCGGAGCTCTGATTGGGGTTGGAGGCGTAAAGCGCGGTCGCGGCAGGCAGCCCGCCGAAGCTGGCGCAGGTTCCGACGGCCACGACCAGCGCCGCTCCCTCGACGGTTTCGGCGAGCATCTGCAGGTTGGTTTGCCCGGCGATGGTCGACCAGGACTCCTGTTCCTGAGTCGGAATCGATCCGTCGACGACCAGCACGTACCGGCCGTAACTGTCTTCCATGGCCGTAAGGCGTGCCGCTTCGGCGGCATTTCCCGCCGCGGCCTGCAGTGTATGGTGGTAATCCAGCGACAAGTGATCGAGGATCAGCGAAGCGACGGTCGGTTCGGCGGCCCTGGTCAGCGATTCGGTGCAACCCGTGCATTCCTGGAAGGAGAGCCAGATCACGCTCGGCCGCGGAGATGTGGCCAGCGTGTCCGCCATGACCTTGGCAGCCCCTGCCGGCAGCGCGAGTGCGGAGCAGGTGAGGGTGCAGAACCTCAGGAAAGAACGGCGCGATACACCTTGCTGTAGCAGATGTTCCAAAAAGGTTGTTCTGTTGCCCATGGCATGTTCTCCGAGACGCTTGTTACTTTTTTGGGGCTCCTACATCGTCCCCGAGATTCTCTCGCTATCGCTTACTTGCTCGAGCTTTCCTTTCAGTCGTGTAAGACCTCTTTTCATGTCGTAGGCGCTTGTTCGCAGCATTTCGGGGACCTCCGTGACCTCAATGAAGCGCGCGATAGCCGCCCCCGATCCGTCGTGGTAGTCGAGCCACCAGACACCAGGAACACCGGCCTCCCGAACCAGCGTCAAGCCCTTGCTCTCGATTCTGGCCTCCACCTCGCCGAAGCCGAGCACCTCTTCCAGCAGTCGTCGTTCAGCCCCGGAAAGCGGTATCCGTCCGATGTCGATGGAGCCTGGTTCGCCGGTCTCGAGGTGGCTTTGGAGCAGCGTGGCCACCTGGTGCAGCAGGGTCGCGGCCCGCACCGTCGGGGTGACCGAGGGCTCTGGGGCCCCCAGTCTTACGGGCAAGGCATGCTCGTGCATCGCGAACCTCTGCTATGTCAGTTCACCGGAACGGAGTTCTTGGTGCCGGTGTTGCGTGGTCCCGGGCCGAAACAGGATTCGGGTGTCCGAGGTGCCGTCCGCAGCGCATTGTGATGCGCTGGGCGTATCGAGTGCGGGCTTGCGTCTGCTACCGAGAGTGCGCGGACAGGTGGGGGCAGCGCCAATTGTTCGGCGCGCATGTTCGATTGCTCGCGTTTCGCGAGCGTGAGCCCCTCGCGGGAACCTGGTTCCCTTTATTATTCGGTGAGTCAGGAAGCATGTGCTTTCCCCGGCAGGGCTCGGGGTGAACTCGGCTTCACAGGCCTCTTTTGGATGGCAAAGCTACGCCGGATTTCCGAACATTTTTGTGAGCCTGGTCACGCTGTTTATTGGCTTTTACCCCAAGCCTTGTTGTCGGAGGAAAAATTGACATACGTCAATTGTTCAAGACGCTGATGGAGACGCATTCGTCGCAACGCCGTGCCCTGCTTCGCGGCGAAGCTGTTCATGGAGGACGGAAACTGTACCGCGTTCGACGCGGACACCGAGGGCCCGGAGCGACGAGGTTTGGCCTTGAGCGCGAGACCAACGGTTCTCGCTCCGTATCAGACGGCGCGTCGAAGTTGTCCTCGGCTGGCCGATGACCGCCGGCGGGCGAATGCCGCTCGGCGGCGCGGCTGCAACCGTTGTGCGCAGTGGCGGTACCATTAACGGCTGGCGGGGCGTTCCTGGAAACCGGAAACAGGCAACAGAAAGCCGGTTAGGGGCTTTAATACGCGACACTCGCACTTTCCTTGGGCTCGCGGGCCGTTTCCAGACTGAGCCAACTTTTTGCCTGTTCGCCCCTTCACTCGCGGTAGTGTCCAGATGGTATCCAGCGCAACCTTCGAACTGGCCTCCGTCCCAGATCTGGTCGTGACAGGCCACCGCCGCTTCTAGCAGGCATCGCGCTCCCCGATGGCTGGCAACGGGGAAGACCGTCGGTTTTAAGCGTTTCCTGAGAACAGGATCACAGAATAAGGTGGGTGCTGCGCGTAACCTAACAGCACGGTCAAGGAGTCCAAACCGCGACCATGGGGCTTGCCAGGGAGGGTGGCTGCTCTGTCTCCTCCGAAGTGGTGTCTTTCGCCCTGGCCTAAACGCCAGGGCGTTCTGTTTCCATACGTCGCGATCCGAATTCTGCGCATCCGCTCCGTACCTCTTTGGATACGCGACCCGCTTGCCCGGCTGTACCACCGGTCTCTTCTTTCGTCAGACGGCGGCGTGGCTGGTTAAAACCGTCGAGGTCGAGCCTGCCAGGAATTATTTGGGCAAAATCGTCAGCTGCGAAGATTGGTCGTAGAATTACGGGAACCCTGATTCATTGCGTTTTCCGTCCGAGTCATGGATGGCCCGATCCGACCTGATGCCAGGATGGCGTTGGGTAAGCATCTTCCTGGAAGGGAAATGGTTTGTTAACGTGTGATTGATTCCGGCAAGCGCGGCGACAAGCAGTCATTTCCCCGCATGCCGTGCTGCCAAGGATGCTATGACAAGAACAGTTGAGATCGAGTCAGGCGGCGCTCAGCGTGGAGACAACCTTTCGCCATTCGTCGCAATCGGTTCCCTCCCCATTCTGGATCTCGATGCCCACCTCAAAAGCGCCCTGCAGATCA
Source organism: uncultured Gammaproteobacteria bacterium (assembly GCA_963736235.1). Taxonomy (GTDB): domain Bacteria; phylum Pseudomonadota; class Gammaproteobacteria; order Chromatiales; family Chromatiaceae; genus CAVORB01. The sequence goes on along the minus strand of CAVTOR010000031.1, from coordinate 703,657 downwards.
TTATATCTGCACCATCTGCTTTCGCCCGTGAGCAGGTAACGCCTGGGATTCCCGGTCAACTCTACGCAGATATCAAAAACAAGGTAATCTTCGATCGGCTCCTTAGTACGGATCCGCATGCCGAGTTCGGAGACATCAATGGTCTCGGTGGTTACTCGCCTCGCCTCGAACGAGGTCTTTGACCCGGACTGGAACAATACGATGCTTACCGATTCTGCCAGAGGAACGCGGGTTGAACGGCGTTTTTCAGACATGGCCGTAAATCTCGAGTAGGATCACAGGAAGGCAACAACATCCATTAGCTAGGCATCTGTCATCAATCATCGGCTGTAAGTCCCAAATCCAATATGGCCGCGTTTCCACTTGCAAGTTGCTGCGCGAACTCGCCGGGACGGAGTTGAGCGCGCTTCTTTCCGATGGAGTCTACGAAAATCAGCTCTCCAGATTCTGGCACCTTTAGTCCCAGACGACACGTAATCGATTCGTTGTCCTCGGAAAGAAAGTAGGCCCAGGCGCCTGTTCTCATCCTCGTGACATCGAGCAAAGCCTCGTTAAGCTCCTTGTTCTGCCCCGTTTCCGTAGTTGGGAGGTGAAATGATTTGTGCGGCAGTAACCCCGGACCGAGATCCTGTTCGTCGGATGCGCCATGTTGACCAAGCTGACCTCTAGGCATAGCGTGTTCCCCGGCGCTGGATAGGTCTGCTTCAGGCGTCAGTATGCGCGATGTGGGGAGGCCTGCTTCAGATCGGGTCTCTATGCCGGGGCTCGTCAATGAAGTAGCCGGATACGTCTTGCCTTTATTCGAGAGAAGTGGAAGCCTGTCGTGCGCGTAGTTTAGCGCCTTGCTGAAGACGGAGGAGAAATCTATCTGATCCAAACCACCCGAGCCTAGCAATTCCTCAGCGTCTCGGAATCTAAGGCGAATCGACCGGATTCCAGATAGGTTACAGAAGAGCAAGCAATCCTGATCTTTGTTGCTCTCGATCAGCTTGTGGCGGGTTCTAATTCCATTCTTCGCGTATAGATACCAGTTCCCTTTCTTTAAAGAAAGGATGGCTGGATTCGTGCTTGATTGCGTATCAGACCTGTCGGAAACAGGCGGAGAGAGGAGAGAAGCCGGTGCTTTCGCAACAGACTTAGGGATGCTCGAAGCTGTACCCAAAATCTTTTCCACGTATGCTGAATAGAATAAGTCGAAGAAGGAGTTCGCGAGGTCCCTGTGACCGTTTATGTGGATTGTGTCCACGGCCGCCCTCACTCGTTTTAACGTATCAAAAACCTGTTGCTGGGATACGAACAGCGCTGACCGGTCGTTGGTGGTGAGGCACCAGGCCATATTTTTCGTGTCCGCTAGACCTTGTTTCCAAATGTCGCTGTCAGGGCCTTTTCGAAGATATGTGACGTAAAGGTATTTTTCCCAGATTTCATGAAGAAATTGAAAGAACATATCAGGTAGGGACTTTCCGGAAACCGCATCCAGAGTTGCTTCTCTAATGAGCGAGCTTGCTTCGTTGCTTTGTAGTCGGGCGTATTCCGTTTCGACGAGTCTCTTCTCGAATATTTTACTTTTTGCATTGTGCTGACCGAGAGCCCGAGCAAGTTGATGCGTGGCGTCGTAGTAAACGGCCTCGGAAGGACCGTTCCTCCCGTCCGCGTCGATGACGATTCGCCGGGCAGCATCCATTATCGCCTCAGCTCGGTGTCCGGACTGGGAATCAAAGCACTGGCAGAGATTGACGACGAGCTCAAAAAACCTCTTGATTGGATGGTTGGCGTGCCGAAGAGAGCCTCCTTGTTCCAGCCAAGTCTTCACTAGGCCGGGTTCTAGACACTGAATCACCGCATACCCCTCGCCAGTAAGGTCGCAGTGATTCTTCAGGTATTCAAAAAAATGGCGAGAAAACACCTCGATCGAATCTTCTGATTCGAAGATCGAGGTGGCGGCGCGTTCCTTGAAGGCTGGTGCGGCCATTCAGAATCTTTTCAGTTGACTGCCAGCATTTCAGGGAGCTCGATACGAATTACGCAAGGCGAATTGCATTCGGCCGTACAACCTGCTCGGGATAAATCGCGGCGAAAATCAGATGATGTGGCCGCGTCATCTTCGATGTCTTGGTAAGGCGTTCTTCATGCATTCGGAGACGGTCGGTCTTGCGAAGGGCTTTAGGCTTAGATAAATACTATGCATTTCGGACGGTCGCGGTTGCTTAGTAAGTCACAAGACGATCCACAAGGTGCGGGGGCGATCTCCCCTGGTCCCTGGGGCCCCCGTCAAGCCACCCTTGGATGGGGGGCGGCCGCTGGTTTCCCGTCAGCAAGATGTGGGCCGGGTCACTTGCGATAGTCCTGGGGAATCCGGGAACTGCTACCCGTGTCACAAGGGGATGTCCGCGTCGAGCCTCGCCGAGTGCATATCAATGCCACGACAAGCCACCATCATCCGGGACTGCAGAGCGAGTTCGCCCTTGGCTATTTGGGAGTAACCGAAAACCGTCGTGACCAGCCGACAGGCGCGAAGTGCGTATCAGGTTGGACGAATGACGATGCGCACGGTATTGCGGGCGCCTGACACGGGTGACGCAATGAGGTTAGGCGAATGGCAATGGATGGCCGGGGAAGATTTCCTGGCGCATTTCGGTCGGACCCCGCCACAAGTTTCCTATTTGTCCGTCCGTCGGGGTCTCCGGTGCCTGCGGCAAGAGAGGGGCACACGACGACCGTCGGCGAGCTTTTCCGTCAAGTGGTCGGGGATGCCGGGTTGGACTCTGACCAGGTCGCCTGCCACACACTTCCCCACCCGCGATTACTCACCTGGTTCAGGCTGGTGTCGATCTTCCGACGGTCTACCGGATCAGCGGCCACAAACGCTCTCGATGGTCGAGCGTTGCGCGCATGCTAGCGGGGAGCACATCCAGTCAGCGATGGGCAAGCTGGAACAACCTTATGGGAATTCGACGACGGAACCGCGAACGCGGGGCGCCCTTCGCTCGTGGGAGGAGGGGCCGTTGACGGAGACGTTTATTCCCGCGTGGGAAGCCTGCGAGCGCAGAAATCCCCGAGTGACTTAGCATGCGACTTCGCGGTGTTTCGGGCCTTCTGCATTTTTGGTTGCTTGTGTGGTGATCCCGTCTGGGGCAAGGGTTGCCAGGCTTCGACCGCGACGGAGAGCAAGTCACCGATCAGTCAGACAGGCTTGTCGCCTGAGGGCTGTATACCTGATTTGACGAAAAATCCTGAGAAGGGGCGTCTGAGCATCTGCCGCCTGAAGGGCGCCAGATAGCAAGAAAGCGCTTTTGGCTGGCGCAATTACACGAGAACGACATACGCAAGCGGACCAACGACAGGCAGTCGTTGTCAGCGATTATTTTGATGGTGCCCAGGGGCGGAATCGAACCACCGACACGGGGATTTTCAGTCCCCTGCTCTACCAACTGAGCTACCTGGGCGGAAGATGAGGGCGGGGCCGAATACCGCCGGCGCCGCGAAACGCGTATTAAAGCCAGATCCCTGTTGCCCGTCAAGGACTGGGAGCGGGGACATCACTTCGGGGCAACGTAATCCGGCGGCAGCTCGGCCCCTTCGCCGAAGAAGAACTTCTCCATCTGCTCTTCCAGGAACTTGCGTGCCTTCGGGTCCATGGGGCTCAGGCGGTTCTCGTTGATGAGCATGGTCTGGTGTCTCAGCCAGTCCTGCCATGCCTGTTTGGAGGCGTTCTCGAACACGCGCTTGCCGAGATCGCCGGGGTAGGGCGGTCGGTCCAGTCCCTCGGCCTCGCGGCCGAGTTTGATGCAGTGAACCATGCGGGTCATAAGGCTGCTCCTTGGTCAGGTGTTTTCGCTTCCGCGATCTCGTGCAGGATTCGCGCTACCGGGGCGGCAAGGCCCACCGGCGCGGGCCGCCGTAGGTCGTACCAAAGGAATCGATTCCCGTCGGCGACGGTCTCGGTTGGGCATTCCAGCCGCACGAGGACAGGCGTGATGTCCAGGTGAAAGTGCGTTAAGGTATGACGCCGCTCGGCGAGATTTTCAACCCGGGCCGGCTTTGTGCCAAGGCGCTCGCGGCACCAGTCTTCTGGCGCGACATCCGGCTCGCACTCTGGAAGGCTCCAGAGCCCACCCCAGACACCTGTGGGGGGGCGACGCTCGAGCATGACCTCTCCGCTGGCGTTGGCGATGGCCATCATCCTCGTCTCGCGCACGGGAATCGGCTTTTTCGGCTTCGGCTGCGGATACGCCGTCGGCTCGCCCTGGGCCAGGGCCGCGCACCGGTCACCCAGAGGGCAGGCTATACAGCGCGGTCTTGCGCGGGTGCAGAGGGTGGCCCCGAGATCCATCATCGCCTGGTTGAAGGCTGCCACGCGTTCCCGCGGCGTGAGGACTTCCGTCAGAGCCCACAGGCGGTCGAGCACCGCCCTTTCCCCGGGCCAGCCCGGCACCGCAAAGCAGCGCGCAAGGACGCGTTTCACGTTGCCGTCGAGGATCGGATGTCGTTGACCGAGGGCCAAGGAGAGGATAGCTCCCGCCGTGGAGCGGCCGATACCGGGAAGGGTCCGGATCCTTGCCAGGTCTCGCGGGAAATCTCCACCGTACTCTGACACCATGATGCAGGCGGCTCGGTGCAGGTTGCGGGCGCGGGCGTAGTAGCCGAGGCCGGACCACAGGTGCAGCACCTCGTCCTGGTGAGCGGCAGCCAGATCGGTCACGCTGGGGAAGCGCCCCATGAACCGTTCGAAGTAGGGGATGACCACCGCCACCCGGGTCTGCTGGAGCATGATTTCCGAGACCCAGACGCGGTATGGCGTGGGGTCGCGCTGCCACGGGAGATCCGTGCGGCCGTGCTGGTCGAACCAGGCCAAGAGGGAGCGGGCGAACCCCTCGGACTCCATCGCCCCTTCCGAAGGTGCTTGCCGCGGCCTCGATGTCATCGATGAGCTCCCGGGTATGGTCCCGCCGACGTGAGCACGCCCCAAACAGCAGGCGAAACACAAGCGACCAGTGTTATGAATCCAACGGATCCGGGTGGTTTGCTGGTGGAACCGGCCCTGCGTGTCAGCGTCCGAACAGGCCGCGCAGCCCTTGCTCGATACCCTTGATTCCGGTGCGTTCCTCGATCTGCTTGAGCAGGTCGCCGCCGCCCTCGTCGATCCGCTTTTGCAGCTCGCGCTTCCCCGCCTCGCGCAGCGCGGCGCCGATGTCGACCCGCCAGCTCGGTTGCTGGAAGGTCCCGGTCAGGTGTACGGGGATGGGGATACCCTCCAGCTCCTTGATGCCCCGGCCCTGGGGCGGCTTGACGAAGACCGGCTCGAATCGATAGTCGAAGCGCTGGTTGCCGATGTCGACCCGGCCCTTGCCGGTGAGGTGCAGGTGATCCGAGGCCGCGCGCAGGTCCTCGTTGCTAAGAACGCCGCTCGCTATTTCGCCGCTGGCCGTTAGCTCGGAGAAGTCGGTCTGTAGCGGCAGGTTTGTCGGCGGCGGCTTTCCCTTCAGTCTCGCCTCCGCCTCACGCACCGTTCGCTCCAGATTGAACCCCTGCACCGACCCACCAGTGACGTGCACGGCCAGCGTTCCGGCCAGGCGCCGCCGGAGCTCGTCGACCTGCCAGCCGCTCGAGCTGAGGTCCGCGGAGAAGTCCGAGCGGCCGCTTAACCTGTCCTCGCCGGTGAGTGCGGCGATCAACGCAACCGCCTCGACGCCGACCCCCTGTTGGTTGAGGCTGATACCGGGCTTCGCGCCGCGCAGATCCAGTCCCACGCGGCCCGTCAGTCGACCCTGATAAAAGCCTTGAATCTGGTTCTCAACGGAGATGGCGCCGTCCTTGGCCTTGATGTTGAGGTCTGCATCGCCGAAGACCAATCCCGCCAGCCGGAGCTCGCCGATGCGCAGGCGCCCGTCCTCATCCAGCGTACTCAACAGCGGAGGTGATGACGGACCCGGCCGCGCATCGGGTGCGGGCGTGGCCTCGGTCGGCGCAGTCTCGGGGCTGGGTTTCTCGCGCGGCGGTGCTGGCGGCGTGGGTGTCGGGCTGGCCTGCCGTGCGGTGGACTCGGTGTTCACGGCTGGGGTTGCGGCCTTCGGTCGCTCCGCGGTCATCGCGAGATAGCGATCGAGATCCAGTGTGTCGGCGGTAAGGTCGAAACGGAAGCCCGGCGGGCTCGTGCGCAGCATCGTGGCCCGACCTTCGATCCGAGTCTGATCGAGCGAGACGACCAGGCCTTGAAGCACGACGCGCTCTGGTTCGAGGCCCCAGACGGCATGCATCGCGGCACGCGTGAGGGCGGCCGGGTCCGGAGTCGGGAGCGGGGGAAGTCCCGCCTGCCGCGTCCAGGCGCGGAGATCCAGTTCGCGCACCGCTAACCGACCTTCGGCCCTGGGGTTGGAGAGTAATTCCCGACCCTGACCCTCGCCGTCGATGACCAGCGTGCCGGACCGTACCTCGAGCCCGGTGACGGCGAGGGTCTGGGCCGCCAGGTCGAGATCGATCCGTGCGGTTGCTTCACCCGCCACGCGGCCGTCGGACAGGGCGGCTCCGGTCAGACCGAACCTCGTCTCCACGCCGTCGAGGAGGTAACGCCCGGCGGTCAGGTTCCCCTCCAGGCGCGCCGAAAGATCCCCCTCGGCTTCGATTCCGTCCGTCACCCGGTGGGCTTCGACGCGCACGGTCAGCGGATCCAGCAGGAAGCGGCGAGGCGTGCTGTCTGCTGCCAATGTGGCTGCCGCGACAACCGGCACCTCGGTCCCCGTATCGTACCCCTTGATCCGCGCCGAGAGATCGACCTCCACCGGCTCACCCGGTACCACCGGACCGGTGGTGAGCGTCAGCTCTTCCACCACCAGCCCCTGTCCGTCGCGGATCAGGTTGAGGCGCACGCCCTCGATGCGTACCCCGTCGAACTCCAATTGCCCGCGGACCAGCGCCAGGAGCCGCACGTGCAGCCGGGCGCGGTCGATCTCGGCCAAGGGCTCGGGTCCGACGCCGGGCGCGTTGGCGAGGGCGATCCCGGTGACCTCCAGCCCTGGCCAGGGAAAGAGCGACCACGAGAGGTCGCCCGCGATGGTCAGCTCGCGGCCCGTGGCCGCGGAGATGCGTCGCTCGATCTCCGCCTTGATGTCGCCGGGGTCGATCAGGTAGGGGATCAGTAGCAGCGCGGCCAACAGGAGCGACAGCAGCGCGGCCAGGATTTTCAAGGCTCTGGGCAAGGGATCGCTCCGAGCGCAGTCGCGCCATTCACCTCAGTCAGTCACGGGGTCGCCCGCAATTCCAGCATAGCTCGAAACCCGCTTCCACCGTCTCGCCGCAGTCTTTACAGGTCCAAGGCGGTCCGGTCTCGGTGCGCTGCGCCAGGAAGCGTGCCAGCAGTTCCTCCGCACGGGGCACGTCCGTGTCGTGCACCACCCAGACCGCCGGATAGATGTCGAGCGGCAGCTCCCCCGCGGCCCCCGACAGGTAGTCGCCGAGCACGGTCGCATCGACCAGGTGCACGTCCAGAAAGTCGCGCAGGAACTGGGCCTCGATGCGGTCCCGGGCCTGGTAGAGTCGGCGCATGCTTTTGTAGCGGGGCTGCGCAGGGCCGGTCAGGGCAGCAGGATCTGGACCGTTTCCGAGGGTCGCAGCAGCTCGTCCGCGCGCTTGTCGAAGATCACGTCGAGATAGTAGACGGCGCCCTGGAGTTCCACCCGTACGGGCTCGACCCCGTGGCTGTGGATGCGCCCGTCGCGCAGCTGACCGAGGATGCTCACCCGCGCCTCCTGTCCGGGCCGATAGCGCCTGAGCACGTCGGCGGTGACCAGGGCGCGGGCCAGCATCACCCCGTCCGGCGCCACCACGATCAACGGCTCCTGCTGCAGGGTCTTGTACACCACGTCTCCCTTCCACACGTTGCGCGACACCACGATCCCGTCGAAGGGCGCGCGCAGCTCCGTGCGCTCCAGGGCTACCTGCGCGAAGGCCTCCGCTGCCTTGGCCGACTCCTCGTCCGCCTGGGCCGCGGCCAGTCCGAGCTCGGCGTCCTTCAGCTCTTCCTGGGCGATGAGGCCGCGCTCGAACAGCTCCTGAGTGCGGTCGAGCTCGCGTTGCGCCTTTTCGGTGGCGATCCGTGCCCGGGCGGTCTTCGCCTGGGCCGCCAGCAGATCTGACCTGGGCTCGCGCTGGTCCATGCGCAGCAGGAGATCCCCCTGCTTGACGTGCTGGCCGGCATTGACCGCGACCTCTTCCACCACGCCGTTCTCGACCACCCGCATCTCCACCCGGTGCAGCCATTCCAGCCAGCCCTTGAGCTGGAGCGCGGCGTTCGCCGGCATGGCACCCGCGAGTAGCAGCGCGCCAGCAACCCAGACGGCGAGGGAGGAGGGGAGACGCGCGCCTCGCGCCGCTGCGACAGGTACGCTCATGGTTTCGCTTCCGCTTCCGGTTGAGGCCACAGGGGTTTGCCTTGTAGGGCGTTGAGCTCGGCCCAGGTCAGGGCGCGGCAGAAGGCGACTCGCTGCTGCTCGAGGCGAGCACGGGTTTGCCGGCTCATGGAGAAGCCGAGGTCCGCCTTGACCTCCTGCTCGTAGAGGGTGCGGCTCTCGTCCAGTTTGAGATCGCTCAATGTCAGCTCCACGTCCGCGTGCTGCGCGGCGGCCGTGAGCCCGTCGAGTCGCAGCAGCAGCTCCAGGGCCTGCTGGCGCAGCTCCGCATCCAGCAGGCTGAGATTGCCTTCATCGGCACCTTGCTTGAGCTCGGCGAGGCGGCCGTTGTCCGCCAGCGCGGCGGTGACCGCTTCATCGGGCTCGGGCAGTGGATCTGGGATCCGCGGCAACCGCGGCTGACTCAGATCCCGCGGCAACTGGTCGGGCCGGTCTACGGCCTGGGCCAGCAGGGATCGCGTCAGCCGCTGAGCGATTTGGCTGGAGGCGCGCTTGCGGCGGACGTCCTGGTACACGGCCTCCAACTCGGCGACGCGGAGCTCCGAAAACTGGCCCAGCTCCCGTCGCACGTTGGCGCGGTCGTACTGGATGTAGGCGACCGCCATCGCCTCGTTGTAACGGGCGAAGCCGAGGTCCGCGAGCAGGACGTCGAAGAACCGGGCCATGATCTCCAGTCCCTGGGCGTCGCGGGGGGCGATCAGGCCCTCCAGGGGCTGGCTCCGGCCCTCGTCCGCGGCTGCCTGACTGAAGGCCAGGTGATGGCAGTCGAGGTACAGGGGCAGGCGACGCGGGAGAAGATCGGACAGCGCGCCGGAGGCGCGGCCGCGCGGGGCTTGCCCGGCGAGATCGAGGGCCTGCTCCAGGCTCAGCGGGTCGGGCAGTCCGCCGTCCTCGGCCACGGCGGTAGCGGGAAGCAGAGCGAAGAGAAGAATTAGGGAAAAGGGCGTCGGCACGTGGGACCACACCGAAAATGGAGCGGGTGATGGGAATCGAACCCACGTTAGAAGCTTGGGAAGCTCCTGTTCTACCATTGAACTACACCCGCGTGGCTGAGGATTGTAGCAGGGTCCGATGATGGCGCAAGCAGGTCAGGCATCCAGGGCATACATGCGCTCCACCTGGCTGCGGTGGCGCTTGAGCACCTCGCCTCGCTTGATCTTCATGGTCGGGGTCAGCAGGCCGTTGTCCACCGACCAGGGCTCCAGCATCAGGGTGGCGCGCCGGATTTTCGCATAGCCGGGGAAGTCCCGCAGGGCGTCGCGGATGCGCCGCAGCATGTCCTTCACCAGGCGAGGGTCTTGCAGGCTCCCGGGGTCATGGGGGTCGAGCTCGTACTCCTGGGCAAGCCCGGTCCACAGGTCCGCGCTCAACACCACCAGGGCGCTCAAGAAGGAACGGCCCTCGCCGATCACCAGGACCTGCTCGAACACCGGGTCGAGGCTGATCGCCATCTCCATGTCCGCCGGCGGGACCTTCTCGCCGTTGGAGAGGACCAGGATGTCCTTGATTCGGCCGGTGATGTAGATGTGGCCGTTCGCCAGGCGCGCCTGGTCACCGGTGTGCAGCCAGCCGTCGGCGCCGATCATCTGGGCGGTGGCCGCGTGGTTGTTCCAGTAGCCGAGCATGATGTTGGGACCCCGCGCCAGCAGCTCGTCGTTGTCGCCGACGCGCACCTCTACTCCGCGCAGGGGTACGCCGACGCTCTCGGGGTCGTTGTCCTTCAGCGGGTTGACGCTGATTACCGGGCTGGTCTCCGTGAGCCCGTAGCCTTGCAGGAGAGGCAGCCCGAGGCCGATGAAGAGCCGCGCCACCTCCTTGGGCAGCGGCGCGCCGCCGCTGATGGTCGCGCGCAGGCGCCCGCCGAGCTTGGCCAGCACCTGATCGGCCACCTTGCGCCGCAGCATCGGCCACAACAGCAGGAGCGGGTGCCAGCCGGACCGGCCCTGGTCGTGCTCGAAGCGCCGCCAGCCGGCCTTCACGGCGAGCCGGAACAGCATCCGCACGGGAGCTGGCCTGGCCTTGATCTGGTCGTGCAGGCGTTGATATACGCGCTCGAACACCCGCGGCACCGCGATCATGACGGTGGGCCGCACCGTCTGCAGGTCCTCCGCCAGTTGGGCCGACGGAGCGCGCGTAGGCCACGGTGGCGCCCGCCATCATCGGCAGGTAGTAGCTCGCCGTGCGCTCGAGGGTGTGGGATAGCGGCAGGAAGGAGAGGAAGACGTCCTCCCGGTAGCAGTCGATGATGGTCAACGAGGCGTGGGCGTTGGAGAGAATGTTCCGGTGGCTCAGCATCACGCCCTTGGGACGCCCGGTAGTGCCGGAGGTGTAGACGATGGTGGCCAGGCCGTCGGGATCGGCGCCGCGCTGGGTGAGCGCTGGACCGGTCGCGGGTAGCCAGTCCTCGGCGGCGATCACGCGCTCGTCCCCGCCGGCCAACCGGCGTGTGTCTTTGCCCGACTCCAGGATCACCACGCGGCGTGGACAGGGGGATTGACCTACCGCCTCGGTGAGCCGCTTCCAGCGCCCCGCGTCCTGCACCAGCAGCACCTTGGCCGCCGCGTCCTGCAGGATGTAGGCGGCGTTGTCGGCGCGGTCGTCGGTGTAGAGGGGAACGGTCACCAGACCCAGGGACAGGGCGGCGATGTCGAACATGACCCACTCGGGACAGTTGCGCAGCAGCACGGCCACCCGGTCGCCGGTCCGTAGCCTTTCTTTGGACAGGGCCTGTCGCCAGCGGGCTACCTCGCCGCGCCATGTCGCCCCAGCTGAGCTCCCGCCATTCTCCCGCCGCGCGGTCGAAGCTGCGATAGGCGGGGCGATCCGGCGAGCGGCGAACGCGCTGGACGAACAGACCATCCAGGGTGCGTGCTCCCTCCAGGGGGATGAGATCCTCCGACCACTGGGTCAAGGGTGATGCCTCTCTCTCGTGCGTGGCGGGAAGGCGCTCGCCGACGCCCCTCCCGTGCCTTTCACCAACCGGCGCGAGAGTTTAGTGTAAAATTTTCATCCCGAACAAATCGAACCCTGCGAGCGCATCAGTATCGCCGTCACCATGCAGATCATCGTCAACGGCAATTCGACCGAGCTCCCGGACGGCGCGAGCATGGCCGATCTCATCGAGCGGCTGGCCCTCGCCGGGCAACGTCTCGCGGTGGAGGTCAACGAGGAGCTGGTCCCCCGCAGCCGTTTCGAGGCGCACCGCCTGGAGTCCGGGGACCGGGTGGAGATCATCCACGCGGTAGGCGGCGGTTAGCCGGCGGCCGGAGCTCGCGGCCGGTGATCCGCGCGCGGACAGCCGTGACGCCTCATTTGGCGCAAATGGGGTATCCTTTCCGTCTCCCCGTTCATCCCGAATCACGCAGTAGGCCCATGTCCACCAAGACTCCCGCAGCAGACACCTTCAGCATTGCCGGCACCGATTACAGCTCGCGCTTGCTCGTCGGCACCGGCAAATACAAGGACCTGGACGAGACCCGCCGCGCCATCGAGGCGAGCGGCGCGGAGATCGTCACCGTCGCCGTGCGCCGCACCAACATCGGCCAGACCCCCGGCGAGCCCAACATCCTGGAGGTGCTGCCCCCGGACCGCTACACCATCCTGCCCAACACCGCGGGCTGTTACGACGTCAAGACCGCGGTGCGCACCTGCCGCCTCGCCCGCGAGCTGCTGGACGGCCACAACCTGGTCAAGCTCGAGGTGCTGGGCGACGAAAAGACCCTGTTCCCGGACGTGGTCGCCACCCTGGAGGCCGCGGACGAGCTGGTGCAGGACGGCTTCGACGTCATGGTCTACACCAACGACGACCCCATCATCGCCAAGCGCCTGGAGGAGATCGGCTGCGTCGCGGTGATGCCCCTGGCCGCCCCCATCGGGTCCGGGCTCGGCATCCGCAACCGGCTCAATATTCTCACCATCGTGGAGAACGCCAAGGTGCCGATCCTGGTCGACGCGGGCGTGGGCACCGCCTCGGATGCCGCCGTCGCGATGGAGCTTGGTTGCGATGGAGTGTTGATGAACACCGCCATCGCCGCCGCCAGGGATCCGGTTCTGATGGCCAGCGCCATGCGCAAGGCAATCGAGGCCGGCCGAGAGGCCTTCCGCGCCGGACGCATGCCCGCCAAGCGATTCGCCTCCGCCTCCTCGCCGCTGGACGGCATGTTCTTCTGATCGGCACCGCGTCGGGCGCGGCCCTGGCGCCGCCCCGTCCGGACCGACGCGCAGGCCCTATCTCCGTGTCCGAGCCCGAGCGCCAGCACCGGCCCATCCGCAGCTTCGTGCTGCGGGAGGGGCGTCTCACCGGCGCCCAGGAACGCGCCTTCAGGGAGCTGTGGCCGCGTTTCGGCGTCGACTGGGAGCCCGGCAGCAGTCCTGGACCCGGCGGAGCTGTTCGGCAACGGCCAGCCGGTCTACCTGGAGATCGGCTTCGGCAATGGGGAGACCCTGGCCACCCTGGCCGAGCGTCACCCCGAGCGCAATTATCTCGGCATCGAGGTCCACCGCCCCGGCGTCGGGCATTTGCTGCTGGTGCTCGAGAACGTGGACTCGCCAACGTCCGTGTACTGCGGCAGGACGCGGTGGAGGTGCTGGAGCCAGGCCCTGCCCGCGGCGAGCCTGGCAGGGGTCGTACCTCTTCTTCCCGGACCCCTGGCCGAAGCGCAAGCACCACAAGCGGCGCATCCTGAACCCCGGATTCGTGCGGCTTGCTGGCCCGTGTCGTCCGCCCCGGGGGCCTGTTCCATGCCGCCACCGACTGGGAGCCTTATGCGGAGCAGATGCTCGAGGTCATGTCCGGCGCGGGCGATCTGTTCGAGAACACCGCCGGTTCAGGCGCCTTCGCGCCCCGTCCGGAGGACCGTCCGCTCACCAAGTTCGAGCTGCGCGGTCAGCGCCTGGGTCACGCGGTGCGGGACCTGGTCTTCAGACGCCGCGAGGGCTCGATCTGATGGCGGGTCTGCGCCTGTCCCGCATCCAGCCCAGGGTGATCGAACCGGTGGAGCTTGAGCTGGCGCCGGGTGAGCTGGTATTCGTCTCCGGACCTTCCGGCTCCGGCAAGAGCCTGCTGCTGCGGGCGATCGCGGACCTCGATCCGCACCCCGGCGAGGCGTGGCTCGATGGCGCTTCCCGCTCCTCGATGCCCGCGCCTGCGTGGCGCCGCCGGGTGGGCCTGCTGCCCGCCGAATCCCACTGGTGGGGAGAGGATGTGGGCGACCACTTCGCCGCCGATGCCGCCGACTTCGTTGAACCACTGGGCTTCGAGCCCGAGGTCATGGGCTGGTCGGTGTCGCGCCTGTCCACAGGCGAGCGCCAACGCCTGGCCCTGGCGCGGCTGCTCGCCAACGGACCCGAGGTCCTGCTGCTCGACGAGGCAACCGCGAACCTGGACCCGACCAACCGGGATCGGGTGGAGGCGGTCGTCGAGCACTACCGCACGGATCAGGAGGCTGCCGTGCTCTGGGTGAGCCACGATCCCGACCAGCGCCGGCGCCTGGGCGGGCGCAGTCTGGTCATCCAAGACGGCCGACTGGAGCCGGAACAGTGAGCCTCATCCAGCTCAGCCCCCTGGACCTGGCCCTGTCCGCAAGTCTGGTCCTGCTGCTCGCCTTCCTGTCCTGGCGGCTGCGCCTCGGGGTCGAGCGGCGGGTGCTGATCGCCGCCGCCCGCAGCGCCGTGCAGCTGATGCTGATCGGCTTCGTGCTCGAGGCCCTGTTCGCCCAGACCAGTCTGCCGTTGATCTTGTCACTGGCCCTGATCATGCTGCTGGTGGCGGGGTGGGAGGTCATGTCGCGGCAGACGCGGCGGTACGCGGGCTGGTGGGGCATGGGCATCGGCACCGTCTCCATGTTCGTGTCCTCCTTCAGCGTCCTGTTGCTGGCGCTCACCGTGATCATCGGGGTCGAGCCCTGGTACCAGCCCCAGTACCTGATCCCGCTGCTCGGCATGCTGCTCGGCAACACCATGAGCGGCATCGCCATCGCGCTGGACAATCTCACCCGCCATGCGGCGGAGGCCCGCGGCCGTGTCGAGGCGCGGCTCCTGCTCGGGGCGGACTGGGATACCGCCATCGCCGACATCCGTCGCGATTCGCTGCGCGCGGGGCTCATCCCCATCGTCAACGCCATGGCGGCCGCTGGGTTGGTCAGTCTGCCGGGCATGATGACCGGTCAGATCCTAGCCGGCAGCCCCCCCTGGAGGCCGCCAAGTACCAGCTCATGATCATGTTCTTGATCTCCGCCGGCACCGGCCTCGGCAGCACCGCCGCGTTGTGGATCGGCTCACGCCGGCTGTTCGACGAGCGCCAGCGGCTGCGGCTGGACCGGCTGCGGTAGGCGTCGTCGCGCGTCCCTGCATCGGAGGTCCGGGCCGCTGGGTCCGGGCTTTTGATTGAGGTCACGGGAACGCCCGTGTCCGAATGACGTTCTTCAATGACAGGTGCCGCTGCGCGGAACTAGCATCTTCCGGGCGGCAGGCCAAACGCGACGGCGGCTGTTCCGGAGCGGAGCCGTCCCGGGCCTGGCGCACACCTCGGTACCGAAAGAGGAGAACACTCATGAAAGCGAGATATCTCGCTGTAATCACGGCGTTGGGCGCGGCATTTTCGATGCCGGTCGCGGCGCACCACAATTGCATTTCTCCGTCGTGCCCCGATGAAGTCGAGGATTCGATGGGCATGCACGAGACCGCAATCGACGGCCTCGATATGGATACCTCGGGCCAGCAGTCGATGACCACCAATACGGCGGAAGACGTGAGTCCGATGGATCCCGCCGATGCCGCCGTCGGCGACACTCCGGGCAGTCAGAGCAGTCAGTCGGGGTGGTGAGTGCCGCAGATCGCCGGGTAGCGTTGCGCGCCGTAGTCCGCTAGCCCGGCGCCGCCGCGGGGACCTTCCAACCCCGCGGCTTTTCTTTTTCGTAAGCCCTACCAGAACCAAAATCGCGCTTGCTTGGGATCGATGCCCTGCGCGCCCGGTCCCCTCTGACGGTTGTCCGAGTCCGATCTCCCGAACTTACCCTCGATCCGCGACCAGAACCTCCCTTGTCGACGCCGATTCCACCGATACTCCTACCTTTTTGACGACAATCGGTGTTGCGTTCGGGTTTTGCTATCATCCTCCGGCTGATTCGGTCGACTCCCGCCAGCATCGCCGCGAGGCCGGTTCGCTGGTCAGGGGGCCTCAGCCCGGGCTGGCCCGGTTTGTGCCCGACGCCGGGATCCCCCGTCGCGGGACCCGCCGGTTGCATGCAATCGAACCAAACTTTCGGACCTTGATTACGAACAGGGGAAGGGAATGAACGTGAAAAACTGGATCATAGCGCCAACGCTGCTGGGGTTGGTGCAAGGCGTCACGCTGGCGGATGAGCCGGTCGATGCGACGACCGGAAGCGCTCCCGCGGAGCAGGCCGCCGAGCCCATGTCCGACAATGAAAAGATCCTCTACAGCCTCGGCTACGAGCTGGGGCAGGACATCAAGCGTCAGGACCTCGAGCTGAGCCGGGAGGCGTTGCGCAAAGGCGTCGATGACGCCCTGTCGGGCGCCAAGCCCGAGGTCAGCAAGAGCGCCCGGCAGAAGGCGCTCGCCGAGATCAAGCGGCAGCGGGCCGAGGCGAACCTGGAGGCCTCGCTCGCCTTCCTCGCCGCCAACGCCGAGAAGGAGGGGGTCAAGACCCTGGCCAGCGGGCTGCAGTACAAGGAGCTGAGCGCCGGCGAGGGCAAGACCCCGGAGGTCAACGGTCGGGTGACGGTGAACTACCGCGGCACCCTCATCGACGGTACCGAGTTCGACAGCTCCTACGAGCGCGGCAAGCCCTCGACCTTCCAGGTGAGGAAGGTCATCAAGGGCTGGCGCGAGGCGCTGCTGCTGATGAAGGAGGGAGCCAAGTGG
The DNA here is from genome assembly GCA_963736235.1 of uncultured Gammaproteobacteria bacterium. Taxonomy (GTDB): domain Bacteria; phylum Pseudomonadota; class Gammaproteobacteria; order Chromatiales; family Chromatiaceae; genus CAVORB01. The sequence goes on along the minus strand of CAVTOR010000031.1, from coordinate 687,367 downwards.
GAGCTCTACATCCCGCCCGATCTCGGCTATGGCAAGCGTTCTCCGCGCGATCGCATCCCGCCCAACAGCGCCCTGATCTACGAGGTCGAGCTGCTGTCCGTCGATCCGGCCCCGCCGCGGCCCCCGAGGCCGACGCCTCGGCCTCCGCTCCCCCCTGAAGAGTAGACCGGGGAGGGGCGGAGAAGGGCGAGGGATGTCGGGCAATCGGCTGCCAGTGCCCACCCCCATCCCGACCTTCCCCCTCAGAGGGGGAAGGAGACCGCGACAAGCTCACACGGCCATCCCCCCTCCCAGGGGGAAGGGGTCTCGATGTACGCTCACTCCTTTATCCCTCCCCCCTGCCAGGGGGGAGGTCAGGAGGGGGGTATAGACCCTGTGATCATTTCAAGGCCGCCTGTGCCAACCCCCATCCCCACCTTCCCCCTCACAGGGGGAAGGAGCTCATAGGGAAAGGGCATGAAACGGCTGGCGAGAATCAAGCCATCTACCAAGGCGAACGTGCGCGATCTCCGCCGGGAGATGACGGATGCGGAGCGCCTGCTCTGGAGGCATCTGCGGCGGCGTCAGGTCGAGGGGCTCAAGTTTCGGCGCCAGCATCCGCTTGGGCGCTTCATCGTCGATTTCGTCTGCATCGAGGCCGCCCTGGTGATCGAGGTCGACGGCGGCCAGCATGGAGAGCGGCAGGCGCAGGACGCGGCAAGGACCGCCTGGCTGAACCGCCAGGGATATCGGGTGCTGCGCTTCTGGAACAACGAGGTCCTCAACGACATCGACGCCGTCAGACAGGCGATCTGGAGCGAGCTGAAAAAGGATCAAGGCGGAGACCGCTGACACCCACTGTTCTTCCTCCCCCCTGCCAGGGGGGAGGTCAGGAGGGGGGTAGAGACCCTGCGATCGTTTCAAGGCCGCCTGTGCCCACCCCCATCCCGGCCTTCCCCCTCAAAGGGGGAAGTGGAGTAATCCCTGCCGCATGGCTCACACCCGCCACCCCTCCCTCCCCCCTGCCAGGGGGGAGGTCAGGTGGGGGGTAGAGACCCTGCGATCATTTCAAGGCCGCCGGTGCCCACCCCTACCCGACGCCCTGAGAGTGCTTCCACGATTGACGATTCTTCATGATCTCGTGAGATCTCAGTAAACGCGCGGCGTCCGGGCAAACGGGCCCTCCCAAGCCGGGCATTGGCGCGTGGTCAATGGAATTGATCAATCGCAGATAAAGGTCTTCGTTAGCTCCGATCGACCGCCAGAGATCCGCGGATCGAGTCAAGAGATGGAAGGCGTTGGATTGGGGGGTGGCCTCGCCGGCCGAGCGAGCGGTGTTGGGCCGCCGAGAGCGTTGGGCCGCGCTTGTGTCGTGTCAGGGGGGGACCGGGCGGAGTCCCCGCCCGGTCGGTGCGGTTAGCTGTGGTAACGGTCGGTCTTGGTGTGGTTCTGGAGCGAGGGCAGCGTAATGTCGAGCGCCGAGCGGATGCTTGCCAGACAAAGGTTGGTGAAGCCGTTGCTGTCCTGCTTGAGCATGCGGGCCAGCTCCGAGCGAATCCAGGGTAGCGGGAAGTAGATCTCGCCGTCGCGCTCGTGCCCGGTGACGCCCGCGCGTCGGGCGCTGTCCAAGGCGCCCTGTACCCCTAGGGGGTGGTGGGACGCATGGATGACGAATCCGCCGTCCGGAGCCGTGCCGACGACGGTTGCGGGGTGGCTCGAGCAGGTCCAGTTGATGTTCATTCGCGTCGTTCTCCTGTTCTAGGCAGGCCCCGGGGGCCGTGACTGGTTGGAATTGAGTTGAGCTAACCATACGTGCTATGGCCGCGCCGGACTGTGACTCGTTCCGAAAAATCCGCGCGGCGCCCGCGGTCGCCTCAAACCCCCGTACAAGACAGGTATTGGCCTTCAATGGGACGCGGCAGGAGAACCGGTCCGGGGGCGGGCAGCGGCCCTGGGGGTGGAGGTGGGCAGGGTGCCGCCGAAGCATCTGAAAAAGATCATGGACCGCCTTGAGACCAGCCTGCATGCGACCGGGGTCGGGAAACAGCGTTTCTATAGCGCATTCTGGGATATCCGGGGGGCAGTTGGAGGGCAACGGCGGTTTCGGGAATTCGTTGATCGACGTCTACGACCTGAACACGGCCGACTACGAGCCGCTCGCCTGCCAGAACTGCCACCACCCCCGGGGCGTCGAGCGACAGCGGTGCTTGAGATGGACTTGGTCTACGACCTGGGCGACACGACGGACCCGGTGACCAAGAACCCCGCCGGGGACCAGTGGCCGTTCCTCAATGTCGCTCGGGTCCGCGGCCACATGCCCTTCGGCACGCCCCCGTCAGAGGTGCCGATCGGCGGCCTGATTCTCGACGACTGAAAGGGAGACTGGGGCCGAACCCGCGCCCCGCCAGGCAGGTTCGGCGGCCTCGCGAGGAGGAACCAAGGGCACCGGCCGTTGCGGTCGGTGCCGATTAGGCGTTGTGTGGGCGAGGCGGCCTTGACAGGCGCCGTATGCAACTGGCCTCGCCTGTGATCAGCGGCTGATGTTGGGGTTCCTCGGCCCGCCGCGGGGGCCCGTCCCGTGGCCGTCAGGGCCTCGTCCATATCCCTTATGCTGACCTCGGTCTCCCTTGCCGGAACCGCCGCCCGCGTAGTCGTCCGGTCGTCCCCTTCCCTCGCCCCGATTGCCGCGAGCGAAACCTGGGCTTTGCTTGCCCGGACCGTATCCAGGTCCGCTCTTGCCATAGCCCGGGTAGCCCGGTCCGTACCCTGGCCCACCGACTCCGTAGCCGGGATAACCAGGTCCGTAACCGGGCCCACCGACGCCGTAGCCGGGATAACCAGGTCCATAACCGGGCCCGCCGACGCCGTATCCCGGGAAACCGGGTCCGTACCCTGGCCCGCCGGCGCCGAAGCCGGGACCAGCGGCACCAGCCGATGTCGTGGCGATGAGCGCCATCGACGCCAACAACTTGCGCGTATGCATAAGCTTACTCCCGTCAATTTGAGCGCCTCGGACCAGGCGCTCGCGTTGATTTGCTGATTGATCGGTCATCATAGCCGAGGATCTGGGGCTCGGTCCTCCCCATTCCTCTCCATACCTGTTCAGGGCTGTTTCGCCGGGTAGCCGTCGATCATGGACATCATGAAGGCGACCGGTGCGAGCTCTTGCTCTGTGGTCAGTCCAAGGTCACCGAGCTCGTCCGTGTTCAGGTTGGCGGCAACTTCTGGCTCGGGCCGGCGGTCGTTGGCGCGGGCGACGTCGACTGTGGCGTCATTGATGCCAAGGTCCTCGCAGACTGGTTTTGCGTCGCGGGTATTGTGGAAGTGCGCCACCTGCCACAGGCCCTTGAAGGAGCCTATGGTCTGGTCTCCGGTCGCGGCGCGGCAGTCGCGCACAGGGCGGTCAACCGTCAGGGGCAAGCGGTGGCGTCCGTTGATTTTGAAGCACATTTTCAGGACCGCAGAGAAGAGCAGGAGATAAGGAATGATACTGAAGACATCGATGATCGCCTTAGGAAAACGCTGATCAATTCAGCGCCTCCCGCGGCACAGGGATGTGACGCCATTTTCAAGCGCGTAAGCGTTTGAAAATGAAGCCATCCAAGAACCACGCTTCTTGGGTGGCGTGCTGATTTTGGCCAGGATGGCCAATGATCAGCGTCTCCTTAGCGACGCTTGGGATTCTGAACGGCGTCGCGCTGGCGGACCAGCCGGTCGATGCGACGACCGGAAGCGCTCCGCGCGGAGCAGGCCGCCGAGCCCATGTCCGACAATGAAAAGATCCTCTACAGCCTCGGCTACGAGCTGGGGAGGACATCAAGCGTCAGGACCTCGAGCTGAGCCGGGAGGCGTTGCGCAAAGGCGTCGATGACGCCCTGTCGGGCGCCAAGCCCGAGGTCAGCAAGAGCGCCCGGCAGAAGGCGCTCGCCGAGATCAAAGCGGCAGCGGGCCGAGGCGAACCTGGAGGCCTCGCTCGCCTTCCTCGCCGCCAACGCCGAGAAGGAGGGGGTCAAGACCCTGGCCAGCGGGCTGCAGTACAAGGAGCTGAGCGCCGGCGAGGGCAAGACCCCGGAGGTCACGGTCGGGTGACGGTGAACTACCGCGGCACCCTCATCGACGGTACCGAGTTCGACAGCTCCTACGAGCGCGGCAAGCCCTCGACCTTCCAGGTGAGGAAGGTCATCAAGGGCTGGCGCGAGGCGCTGCTGCTGATGAAGGAGGGAGCCAAGTGGGAGCTCTACATCCCGCCCGATCTCGGCTATGGCAAGCGTTCTCCGCGCGATCGCATCCCGCCCAACAGCGCCCTGATCTACGAGGTCGAGCTGCTGTCCGTCGATCCGGCCCCGCCGCGGCCCCCGAGGCCGACGCCTCGGCCTCCGCTCCCCCCTGAAGAGTAGACCGGGGAGGGGCGGAGAAGGGCGAGGGATGTCGGGCAATCGGCTGCCAGTGCCCACCCCCATCCCGACCTTCCCCCTCAGAGGGGGAAGGAGACCGCGACAAGCTCACACGGCCATCCCCCCCTCCCAGGGGGAAGGGGTCTCGATGTACGCTCACTCATTTATCCCTCCCCCCTGCGAGGGGGGAGGTCAGGAGGGGGGTAGAGGCGCCGCGGTCGCTTCAGCGCCGGCTGCGCCAACCCCCATCCCCACCTTCCCCCTCACAGGGGGAAGGAGCTCATAGGGAAAGGGCATGAAACGGCTGGCGAGAATCAAGCCATCTACCAAGGCGAACGTGCGCGATCTGCGCCGGGAGATGACGGATGCGGAGCGCCTGCTGTGGAGGCATCTGCGGCGGCGTCAGGTCGAGGGGCTCAAGTTTCGGCGCCAGCATCCGCTTGGGCGCTTCATCGTCGATTTCGTCTGCATCGAGGCCGCCCTGGTGATCGAGGTCGACGGCGGCCAGCATGGAGAGCGGCAGGCGCAGGACGCGGCAAGGACCGCCTGGCTGAACCGCCAGGGATATCGGGTGCTGCGCTTCTGGAACAACGAGGTCCTCAACGACATCGACGCCGTCAGACAGGCAATCTGGAACGAGCTGACGGGGGAGCAAGGGAAAGACTGCTGACCCCTCTGTTCTTCCTCCCCCCTCTCAGAGGGAGGAGTCCCGCGGCAGGCTCACTCGCCCATTCCCCCCCCTGCCAGGGGGAGGTCAGGAGGGGGGTCGAGACCCTGCGTCATTTCAAGGCCGCCTGTGCCCACCCCCATCCCGGCCTTCCCCCTCAAAGGGGGAAGGAGACCCGCGGCAGGCTCACTCGCCCATCCCTCCCCCCTGCCAGGGGGGAGGTCAGGTGGGGGGTAGAGACCCTGCGATCATTTCAAGGCCGCCTGTGCCCACCCCCATCCCAGCCTTCCCCCTCAGAGGGGGAAGGAGACCCGCGGCAGGCTCACTCGCCCATCCCTCCCCCCTTGCAGGGGGGAGGTCAGGTGGGGGGTAGAGACCCTGCGGCCATTTCAAGGGCGCCTGTGCCCACCCCCATCCCAGCCTTCCCCCTGAGAGGGGGAAGGGGCACAAAAAAAGGCGGGCCACCTTTCGGTGACCCGCCTTGGTTTCGCACGCCTTATCGTGCGGTTTCAGTTAACGACTACTCGGTCGGCTGCTGCGTCCCAGGCAGGGTGTAGATCAGGTCCGGATTGTCAGAGACGTAGTCGTCGATCCACCAGATCCGCCGTGCCATGGCGTCGGATTCGATGACTCCTCACCAGTCGTGTCGTCGAACACCCACTGGGCCCAGACCGCATACAGCTTGGAGCCGTCCGGGTTGGACTCGAGGTTGGCCTCGCTGGAGTGGGTATCGCCGCCGGTGTTCATGTTGTCGAACTCGTTGCAGAAGCCCGAGCCTACAGCCACACCCAGATCCTCGTCACCGTAGTCGACGGTCGGGTAGCAGACAGTCGTCGGATCGGCCGAATCGGTATCCGTCTCGGTCCACACCACGTAGTCGTCACCGAAGCCCTCGGCACGGCTGTAGAAGAGGTCAAGAGGCTCCGCCTCACCCACTTCCACGGTGGTGTTGTCGCCGGTCTCGAAGACCATGAAGTAACGGGACGGATTCCGCAGGTCGGAGTCGTAGTCCATCGGCAGGTGTCGTCGCAGGTCAAGATAGCCGTCGATGACCGGTCGCTGGTCGAGGAACAGCCCATCCGTGCAGCCCTCCTCGATGGTCGCCTTGGTCGGTCGCGTAACGCGGATCCAGCGTGGTGATGCGCAGGCCTGGTGCTGGGTCACGTTGCGGGCATGCTCGTTAGCCCCCGCACCGAACTCGTAGCACGCGGTCGGCTCGACACGATCTCCCGGTGTCGGTCTCTGTCAGGACGGTAGCGTTCGCAGGTGACGGTGCCGTCGCCCGTGTAGCTCAGGCCATCGCTGGCCGTGAACGAGCTCGGGGTCGTGGTCCAGGTGTTACCGCCGTCGAACGAGCGCCGTACGTACAGGTCGTAGCGGTCGTTGCCCTTGGCGTTGAGGCGCCAGTTGGGTGACCAGGCGTACAGGAACTGCACGAAGTCACCGTCGAGGAAGCCCCTGTGGCCCTTGGAGACATCCAGCGGGTTGTACCAGGACTGATCCAGCAGGTTGACGAAGTCATCCGTGCGGTCATCAGTATCGCAGTCAACCGGCGTTATCGCCATCCGACGCCACCACGGTGCCATCCGACGGGCACTGGTGCCAGGTGAGCACACGCTGGTGTTGCCCTCGCCCTGCACCGACCCCTGCAGGATCGGGTTGGTGTCGCCGATGCCGAAGGTGGAGGTGGTGAAGTCCACCGTCGGGCACTCAACACGGCACCGCCGTCTCCGTCATCGATGCAGGTATCAGGCACCACGCCCGAGAGGTTGGTGGCCGGATCCAGGCACAGCGCCCTTCGGGTAGTACGGGTTGCGTGCCGTCTGTCGAACAGCCAGTTCTCGCACGCCATGTTCTCGAAGGCGTACGGGTTGACCTCGATGCCGGGCAGGTGCCGCGCGCGGCCGCCAGGTGACAGCGCCGTGCACTCTTCCGGAATCGGGCCGTCACAGACCAGGTCCGGGTAGGCCGAGGTGTCCACGGCGATCCAGGGCCCGAACGCCGGGCTGCCATCGGAATTGGCCGCCTGGATGGCGCAGGGCACACCCAGATTCACCGGGTTGAACCAGTACCGCTCGGTGCCGTCCTCGTCGGTCTTGAATCTCGCGCCGCTGTACGCCTCTCCGGTCACCGCGTTGCGGAACACAGTCGGCGTCTCGTCGTCAGCCGTCGAGGCCCTCGACGGTCAAGACCATCGTCAGGCGGTCATCGCTCGTCCGATTGAAGAGCAGCGCGTCCGTGACGGCGGGTTGTGGCTCGTCGATCGCGATCGGGCAGTCCGCCGTCCGAGGCACTCGGCCGGGATCGTCCCCACGCAGCTCTCGCCCGCGGGCAGCGCGCTGGTGTCGACCACGGTCCAGGGCCCGAACGCCGGGCTCGCGACGTCCCAGTCGGCCGCTTGAATGGCGCAGGGGATCGCGCCCCAGGTGTCGGCGTTGACGTTGTACCTCACCGAGGTGCCGCTCTCGTCCACGTCCCGCGGGTAGCCGTACAGGTCCGTGTTCACGGCGTTTCGCAGTTGCAGGCGGGTCCCCGTCCTGTAACCCGATCCCACTCGATGCCGTCGAAGCCGCTGACGGTCACCAGCAGCCGGACCCTCCGGTGGAGATCACGCGCAGCGTGGCGCTCTCGACCACCGGTCCGCTCCGTCGTCGACGTTGTCGTCCAGCGTGCATTCCTCCGGCGTCACGCCGCCGCCATATCCTTCCGGCAGCACCATGCGGCGCAGCATGGTGTCGGCGGGTCCGCCCTGACGCATGGGGCCCTGCTTCCAGGACGGGATCGCGGCCAGGCCGTTTGCGCTTCCCACCGCCTTGTCGACGGACTGGATCAGCAGGCTGGCGCGGCGCGCGATCTCGGTGCTGACGATCTGGAAGTCGTAGGGCTCGTAGAGGCTACCGCCGTCGGCACCCATCTCAGCGGTGTCCATCAGGCCGTAGAACTCGCCGGTCTCCCAGTAGACCTCGGGCTGGTTCAGCAGGTCGCCCTGGTAGACCAGGTTCGAGACCAGGCTGTTCGGCTCGCCGGCGCCCGCGGAGGTGTCCGGGGTGCCCATGTCGAAGCTGAAGTACCACTGGTTCTTGCCGATCTCCTCGGAGCAGGTCGGATCTTCCTCCGATTCTGCCTCGGTGCAGGGGTCGGCTAAGCCGTCGAACGTGCCGTCAAGGCCGTCGGGACGGAAGAAGAACTTGCCCAGTCCCTTGGACTCCTCCATCGCCACCACCACCCAGGCGCTCTTGTCGCCGGTGTCGGCGTCGGCGGTGTAGCCCTGGAGGCCGAGCCGCGGCCGCGTGGCGGCGGTGTTGGCCCGGTTGGGCAGTCCCATCTTCGCTTCTCCGACGCAGATCTCCGACTCGTCGAGGGACTGTTCTCATTACCGGTCTGAATGGTCACCGTGGTGGCACACTGATCCTTCAGGCCGTAGGCCGACGCAAGGCTCCGTCGCAGTAGAGGTTGGGGAAGGATTTACGCCGTCGTCATCTTCGACAAAGGTGCACTTGGCGTTGTTGGTCAGGCGCATGGGCACCGCCATCGGCACGAAGACCTGGGGCCTGCCGGTCAGGAGCAGGTCTTGATCAAGAATATTGATCGGGGTCGTCGTGTCATCGGGGCTTGTCTTCGACGATGTCGAAATACTCCCAGTTGATGAAGGAGTACCAGACGTCGGTCTGGGGATGCGCGACCGCGCCGCTCCAGCCCTCGCCCGGGCCTTCGCCCTGACCGGGACGCAGCCCGTCGGGGTCTTCCTGCCAGGTGATGACGAAGCCGGCGTCCTTGACCGCCTTGACCTCGATGCGGTTGGGGTCGCGCCTTCCGGAGGTCAGGCGCTCGGCCTTGGTCCAGACCATGTGGCTCTCTTCCGCTTCGTCCGTTCTGCGGGTCGTCGCCCGGCAGCAGTACGCCGCGGGACGTCCAGACGCAGCCGAAGGGCACCACGCCGGCCTGGGGGTAACCCTCGTCGGCGAAGTCGATGGCGTCCTGCTTGCCCGCCGCGCCGAAGGCGTCGACCAGGTATAGGTCGTCGTCCATGCTGAAGTCTGGCAGAGCCGGCACGCCGAGGTCTTCGCTGCCGGTCTGCAGGAAGCTGACGACGGCCTCCAACCGGTTGAGGTCTGGTTCGGGCTGGGTCGGCGACATGGTGTAAGCCGGCTGACCTTGGGAGCAGAAGCGGCTGGGCCAGGCGACCAGGGTCTTGTTGCCGGCGGTGGCGTGGAACACGTTGTAGGTGCCACCGGGGTAGACGGTAAGGTCGATCGGATGGCCGGCGCACTCCTCGATCGGCTCGTCGGTCTCCTCGTCGACCACGGACACGGCGGTACCCGAAAGTTCGGCGCCGTTCTCGTCGGTGTACTCGGCGGCGACGACGCAGGGCGGGGCCTCGTCCTCGAACTCCGCCTCGAACTGAACCACCGCGCCGGTTGGCCCAGGCGGTGGCGATGTCTCGCCGCTGACGGCGTTGATGATGGTGATGGGCTCCTGGGCCCGGGCTCTCACCCTGATGCGTTCTCGAGCTCACCCTTCCCGAGTCGGCCGCGGTGATCATCGGGCCGAGATCGGCGGGGGTGTCCTCCTCCCACTTGTTGCCGTGGCAGCTGTAGCAGGAGGGCGCCTGCGTCGTGCCCTGCAGGGCGCGCCGTGGCACTCGGTGCAATGGCCGCGAACGGGGTGTCGTACCCCGGCGCGTGCAGGCGCCGACCTCGTCCGTCGTCTTCCAGCCTCGATGGTGTGGTCATTGGGTAGCTTATCGTCGCCACTCGGCGTCGTGGTCCAGGTCGAGGTCGAACGAGCTCAGGTCGGCGGACTCGGACAGGTTGGTCTTCTTCCAGGTCTCGCCGTCGTCGAGGCTCACCGCGGCATAGGTGTCCATGAAGCTGTGGGCGAACGCCGTGTTCTCGACCCCGATCGCGGGGCCGTAGATGAAGACGTTGACCAGCGGCTTGGCCACCGGGAGCTCTTCCGACGAGCACCTCGTCGATGTTCAGGTACTCGATCGATATCGCAGTCCGCTGCCTCGCCCGCCGGGGCGCCGCTCGCGGCCTGGGCCGGCACATAGAACCCCATCATGTCGGTGAAGGCGTGCTCCGCCTCCGGGACATGATCGTTGAGGATTGCCTGGTCAAAGATCGGCACCTGAATGGTGCGCGACATGCTCTTGTTATTGATCGCGCCGTCGTCGGCGAACGTTGGCGCGGATAGTCCCGCGAGCAACGCTGCCGCCGTGGCGAACCCTAGTGATTTCAGTCTCATCGTGCTTCTCCGTTTTCAGTGGTTGCGAACCGGGCGGGCCTTGGGGGGTCTCCCTTGCTTCGCGTTACCGCTTCCGTACCTCGAGTCTGCCGGGGGCCGTACCTCCCGCCCGCGGCAATCCCAAAGAGTCCCTGTTTCGCCAAGCCCTGGTGAACCGGTTGCGCCGATCCACGCCGCCTGCCTGTTTTTCTCTTGCTGCTGTTACTGCTGCGATTTTAACTACTTAAAATATATTGATTTTCTGATTTACCGATCGAAGTCTTGTCTGATTTTTCTGACCCTAAAGATAACGCCGCGTCGGACCTGTTCCGGTAGTCGCAGCGGACGTCAACATGCCAGTGCCTCCAGGTTGCAGCGGTAGGTCTTGGGCGCGATGCGCCGGAGGACCTGCTCGCGCTTGAGCTCGGCGGTGGCGCGGCTGACCGATTCCACGGAGGTGCCGAGGATCGCCGCCAGGTCGTGCACGGACGGCAGCTCGATCTCGGCGGAGGCGTTGAAGGTGAGCTCGACCAGGAGCTTGAGCAGGCGAACCACGCGCGTCTTCACCGATCCCGCGGTGAGTTCGGTGATCCAGCGGTCGGCGTACTCGACGTAGTGCTCCCACTGCAGCACCAGCCGCTCGGCCACCTGGGCGTTCTGGACCTGGAGTTGTTCGATGACCTGGAAGGGGATACGGCAGAGCCCGGTCTGCTGCAGCGTCGTGGCGGTATGCCAGTGGAGGCCCTCCTTGAGCCCCTCGAGGCCGACGGCCGCGCCGGGGCCGAGCAGGCGCACGATGCGGGTGGTGCCCTCGGGCGAGCGTTTGGCGAGCTTAACCAGGCCCCAGCGCACGGTATAGATGGCGTCCGCCGGGCCGCTCTCGGCGTAGAGCACGGCGCCGGCGGGGACGATGGCGCTCTTGATGGGAAGGAATACCTGGTCGAAGTCCGAGCCGCGCAGGGCGGCGAACAGGGTCTGCTGGCGGATCGCGCAATGGCGGCAGTCCGCCTTCTCTTCCCAGACGATCTCGGAGCAGCTCGGGCCTTCGATCGGCAGGCGCACGGTTGGCGTGTCGTGATGCCGCCTGACTGACTGGTCGGTCATGATGGTGGGTGCGGATACTGCCAAGGGAGAACAGGCGTTTTCCTGCCTCGGTGAAATTCCTTACCCTTTATCCTAGAACTCGATCACAAAAACAGAACCGCGTTCGACCTGCAATTTGATTTTCGGCAAGGAAAGCGATTTTTTTGAGTTTTTGCGTTTTGTAGGAATTTTCTGAAAACATTGACGGAAAATTCGCACCCCGTGTAAGCGAGTCATCTTGATTTGATTGTCGTGACTTGATGGCTTTTTGAAGAGGCTCGTCTTCAGCGCTGATTCGAGGAGTATTTGTTACCTTACGAATGGCTATTGCCGGCCTGTTGCGGTGCGCGCCGAATTGCCCTTTGCGGCTTGGCATTGACAAAGCGCAACGAAAAGAGTTTTTTTGCCGGCCCTACCAACGGGACTGCCATTGACAATTCTCAATGACTTGATGCGGAACCAGGATTGGCGCGGGCTGACGGCGGATGGAGGTGCTGAGGAGCCGTCTCGGGCGCTTTTGAATTGATAATTCGCAATCAAAGTTCTTCTTTGGTTTTGGCAATCGATTCGCCACAGGCAGTCAAACTCAAATGGCTCCCACCCCGGCTTTCGCGATCACGTCCGGCTCGCTCGTCCGCGTCGCGGCGCAGTCGTCATCTGTCCGTCCCCGCACCTCGACCCGTAGGTTCCGACGGGGGCCTGGTTTGAATCCTGCGATGGCCGCGTGTTTGCGATATAAGTTAAAGAGAGTAGGGGCGGATCAGCCAACAAGCGGCTGCGCCTATGCGGCCGAGGGTTTGGATAAGCGTGCGCGAACATGACACTAGCCGATCACTCTAACCAAGCCGCGGGCAAGGGCGCGGCCGGCGGGCATGCGCTCTCGGACCATGAGGTACTGGGCGCGCTGGTCACGTCCCTCGTGCAGGGAAACCGCCGCTGGCAGTTGGTCATCTTCCCTTCGCTGTTTGCATTTGTGCTGCTGGCAAGCTACGGCTTTTTCCTGATCTACAGCCTGGTGGAAGACGTGGACAAGATGGCCAACAGCGTCTATCTGAACCTGGGTTTCATGTCGGAACGCATGGGCCAGGTTTCCCAGAACCTGGACGTGCTCACCGGCAGCGTGCGCGACATCTCCGTCAACCTCGATGACCTCACGGGAACCGTGACCGCCATGAATGCCAGCGTGGTGGGCATCTCCGGACAGATGCGCACCCTGCCGCCGATGCTCGATGCCATGCGGGACGTGAACGACCGCATCGCGTCCATGGATCGGAGCATGAGCTCGCTCGATACCCGGATCGGGGGAATGTCCGCGAGCGTCGAGTCGATGAACCACCAGATGGCCGCCATGACCGCGGCCACGCAGCATATCAGCGGGAACGTATCGGGCCTCAACCAGAACATCGGCCGCCCGATGAACTTCATGAACAGCATCATGCCCTGGTAGGTGTCCCACGGACCCTGTTTTTCCACTAGCCGTAAGAGTTCTCCGAGCGTGATTCCGGGTTTGCGCAAACGACCACCCAACGACCTCGGCGAGGAGAGGCGGCATCGGCCGACTGCCAACTCCCTGCTCGTCGTATCCTCTTGCCTTCGGTGCCTTGGCCTGATGACGCTGCTCGCGCTTTCGGGCTGCGACACGGGCCCCCGCATGACGATCTTCGAGGCGGCGATGACGGGAAACGCCGCCGAGCTCGACAAGGCGCTGCGTTCGGGAATCGATCCCGACGCCAAGGACGCGGCAGAGCAGGCGCCGCTCCACTATGCCGCCGCGGCGGGGCAGATCGAGGCGGCGCGACACCTGCTCCAGAGCGGGGCAGACGCCAACCTGCGAAACTCCTACGACGATACCCCGCTGCACAAGGCCGCCGCGGCCTGCCACATCGAGGTCATGCATCTTCTGGTCGATGCCGGGGCGCAGACCGATGCCCGCAACAAGCACGGCGAGACGCCGTTGCATCAGGCGGCCGCCTGCAGCGACCCCAAGATCGTCGAATTGTTCGTCACGCACGGCGCGGATCTCAACGCGGTCACCAAGCGTGGCCAGACGGCCGTGCATCGTGCGGTCGAGAACAACAACCTCGCGGTCGCCGCACTGCTTGTCACGGCCGCGGGAAGGGCGGCGTGCGCACCCTTTACCAACACGCCTCTTCACATTGCCGCGCGGCGCGGCTACGCGGACATGGTTCGACTCCTGCTCGCGCACGGCGGGGATCCGAATGTGCCGGATGAGCGAAACAAGACGCCCCTGCACTTTGCGGTGAGCGAGGGACACACGGGGGTGGCGCAGCTGTTGCTCGAGGCCGGGGCGGACGTCAACGCCAGGGACCGTCCCGGAAATACGCCGCTGCACGACGCCGCCGTCGCGGGGCAAATGGATGCCGTAAGGCAGCTTGTGGCCGCGGGCGCGGACGTCAACGCGCGTGACGACCGCGGCAGGAGCCCCCTGCACGAGGCGGCGCGGAAGGGGCGTGTCGATGTGGCGGGCTATCTCATCGACGCCGGCGGGGCGCTGGACCTTCGCGACGGGTTGGGACAAACGCCGCTCGACACCGCGCGATCCGCGAACCAGTGGGGCGTGGCCCAGATGCTCCAGCATCACTGCGAGCAGACCGGACGCTGCGGCCGTTCGGGCGCCAGCGGAGGATCAGCGGGAGCGGCGCTGTTTGCAGACGAGGCGAAAGCGCCATCCGCGGTGGGAATCGGCGACCTTCATGCCCCAATGTGAGCAGCCGGGTGTCCGCCGGGTTGCTTGATTAGCGGCTGCCGCGTTTGGGAATCGCCTCCTCGATGATGCCGGGCGGGTAGGCGTGCTGCTTCTCGTGGGTATAGCCTGGGGGCGGGAAGATGACCTCGCAGTTATCGACGTTCACCTTGGCGTCGTCGCGCTGCTGCAGGCAGACGTCGCGATCGCCTGGGCCGCCGTCGAGGTAATCCAAGCCTGGTCCGCCCCAAAGGATGTCCCGGTCGCCGTCGCCGCCATACAACGAGTCCTTCCCCTGGGCACCGAACAGGAGGTCGTTGCCCTCCTCGCCAAAGATAAAGTCGTCGCCCCGCGCACCGTGGACGGCGTCTTCGCCCGGTCCGGCGCAGATGACGTCGTCCCCCTCGTCGCCGTGGATCGAGTCGTCGCCCGCAAGTGACACGATGACCTCATCGTCCTCTGTTCCCCACAGCAGGTCGTCACCGTCCGTGCCAACGCAGGTCGCAGGCCTACCCTGGCAAGTGGGAATCGGGTCCAAGCCCGGAGGTAGGTACGGACACTGGATGACCACGCCCAATGGCGCGCGCGCTGAAGGGGCGTCCGTGGCATCCTGCGCCGATGAACCGGCCGCGAAGCCGAGGGCGGACAACGCGAGAAGGATCAATGTCCCTGATTTTGCGCTCATCGTTAACCTTCCTAGAAAGTTCCGTTGATTGAACGCCCTCGCCGCCGAGTGGGCAGGCTAGTTTGCCCGCCGATGGTTGTATTGGTGTGGCTGACGCAGTGACGAGCGGCACGAAGCGCCCCAATCGGGATCTCCGGCCCGGGCGGCCGAGCCCAAATTCCCTTGATGCTTGGAAGCACCAGCCGAGGTATCCGTGGTTAGGGATCTCAACCACCGCCATGCAAACATCCCTGCAAAAGCTGTGTCTTTCAGGTTAGCCCGTTCGTGCTTAACGCACAACGCCGCAACAGGGTTTGCACCGACACTGCCCGGCGACCCGTACGCGGCCATCTGGCCCCACCTCCGTCTCTCGCCTGGCGTGCGGAATGCCGACTGGTAATGACGTCTATCCAGCGCGTGGGTGAGGGGAATCACAGGGGAGTTCGCCGAGACGTTTGCGACGATCTCCGCTAGGATCGCGCAAGCGTTGCCATGAAAAGGGGTTGCTGACTGCCGTAACGGACAACCGACTCGGAGGGGAAGGAAGTCCCGCTTGATCCTGGATGGGCGGCGATGCAACGGATATGCTTATACACAAACCGGGAGAGTCTTGGGGCAAAGGCGGTGATTGAGATAAGACGCAAAGGGACCGGCGAGGTGCTGCTCCGGCTCGATCGGGAAGCGTTTGTGGAAGCCAGGCTGGATCATTACGACCTCGCCGGTGCCGACTTGAGCGGAAGGAACCTACGCGGCGCCTGCTTCGAAGGCAGCAACCTGGCGGGAGCGGATCTGACGAAAGCCGATGCCCGTGGCGCCGATTTCCGCGAGGTGGTGCTGCGCGGCGCGGACCTCTCCGGCGCTGATCTCCACGGGGCGCGGTTGGGTGATCGGCTGCCGACGGACGGTGCGGTGATGACGGGCTGTCGGCTGTGCGACGCGCGGATGACGGCCTGCGACCTCAGCTACACCGATTTGCGTGGCGCAGACCTCTCCGGGGCCGATCTGTGTCGGGCCGATCTCCAGGGGGCCTTGCTGACGAATGCCGTGATGTGCGGCACCACCGTCGGATCGGCACTCCTTCTGGAGGCCGATCTGCGCGGCGCGGACCTCACCGGCGCCTATCTGTGCAACTGCCGCCTGAATGGCGCGAATCTCTCCGGTGCCCGCCTCGACGGCGCCAAGCTCGGCGGGCAGGAATGCCTGCCGGCGATTCTCAACCGTGCGACCCTCGTCGCGGCCAGCCTTGTCGGCGCCGCCCTGTGCGGTGTTTCCATGCTCCGTGTCGATCTTACGCGCGCCGACCTCAGAGATGCGGACCTGAGCGGTGCGGACCTCACTGCGGCGAACTTGCGGGAAACGCACCTTGCCGGCGCCAACTTCGAGGACGTCGATCTGACAACGACGACCCTTACCTACGCCGATCTCTCCGCCGCTCGCAACGTCGCCCTGACGCATCCGAAGGCGAATACCCGCTAAAGAACTCCCGTCCGGTGTTGGGCGGGGCGCGCGCGAGCGCGCCCCGAGTCCCATCAGCGGCGCCACCGCGGTCCTGGACCGGGGGCGGGTGCGTTGACCGTGACCGTCACGGCCTGGTTGGCGCTCCCGGTCAGGCCACCGTTGTCGGTCACCGTCAGGGTCACGCGTAGGTGCCGGCCGCGGCGTAGGTATGGTTGGCCGTGACGCCCGTGCGGTCGCGCCGTCTCCGAAGGCCCATGCATAGGTGGTGATGGTGCCGTCCGCGTCGGTGGAGCCGCTGCCGTCGAAGGTGCAGGCCAGTTCGGTGCAGGCGAAGGTGAAGCTTGCCACCGGCGCCTGGTTGGCCACGGTCACCTGCTGGCTGAGCGTACCGGTCAGGCCGCCGTTGTCGGTCACCGTTAGGGTCACGGTGTAGGTGCCGTCCGCCGCGTAGGTGTGGCTGGCGGTGGAGCCGGTTGCGGTCACGCCGTCGCCAAGTCCCAGACGTGGCTGACGATGGTCCCATCGTCCGTCGAGCTGCTGCCGTCGAAGCTGCAGGCGAGCCCGGTGCAGGTGACGTGAAGTCTGCCACCGGCGGCTGATCGACCACCCCTTCGCTGACCGTCACGGCCTGGGTGATGCTGTCGGTCTGGCCAGCATCGTCGGTCACGGTCAGGGTCACGTTGTAGGTACCGTCCGCCGCGTAGGTGTGGCTGGCGGTCGCCCCCGTTGCAGTCGCGCCGTCACCGAAGGCCCCACGCGTAGCTGACGATGGTCCCGTCGTCAGTCGAGCCGCTGCCGTCGAACGTGCAGGCCAGGCCGGTGCAGGTGACGGTGAAGCTGGCCACCGGCGGCTGGTCGACCGGCGTGCCGCCACCGTTCCTCCACGACCGCGGAGGTGGAGGCGATGGTCTCGACGCGCACGTCGGAGGCCTCGTACAGGCGGCGGAAGTCCGCGACCTCGGGCACGTCGGCCTCGTCCTGGAGCAGGTCGAGCTAGATAGCCGTAGGCGACGGCTCTGGTAATTGAGGTCCGCCGATACCGTGACGCCGGAAGTGGCGGCGCCCAGGGGGATGCGGTAGGTCACCACGTCGCTGCCGGCGAGCGAAGTCCAGGTCCAGCTCGGCCTCTCCCACGATCGCGATGTCGCCCCAGTTGCCGATGACGGGGTCGGTCTGGGGGTCGCGGGGGAACCCGCGCGGCAGCAGCCGGTTGTCCTTGCTGTAGCGGGCGGCGTTGAGCAGGGTATAGGTCTGGTTGCCGCTGATGTCCTCCATGATCGCCTCGTAGACCTGGACCTGGCTCGGGCTGGTGATCTCCCGCCGTGGTGGGGCTCGAAGCCGGTCCCGGCATCCGCGTCGACGCCGATGATCGGCGCCCGTGGGCTTGCCGCTGGCGTCGGTCGCCAGCCCGCCCGACTCGAACAGAGTGGCGCCGTTCTGGTCGGCGGCGGTGAGATGGATGTAGGCGCGCCGCGACGGGTAGCTGGTGGGCACCTTGTGGCCGGAGTTGTTGCTGACGCGCACGTGCACCACCAGCTCGCGCTCGCCGGGCGCGGGCTCCTCGATCATGGTCTGCTTCGATGGCCAGGTCGGCGGCGCTCCGCAGGGTCGCGCGGGTGGCCTCGATGGCGGCGGCGAAGTCGCCGTTGCCGACATCGAGCTCGGCCCGGTTCGCGTCCAGGATGTCCAGGATCAGGGTGTTGCCGCCGTAGAAGCCGTGGCGGGCGAAGTTGTCGCGGGCGGCCGAGGAAACGGGGCCGGTTGGCGATCCTGACCGCCGTTGGCGCGGGCCATGTGGCACTGCTGGCAGGTGCTCGCCTCGGCGCCGCCGTCGGCGAAGTCGCTGTTCTCCCACTCCGAGTAGACCATCTGCTCCGGGAACTCGTCCGCCGGTGAGCTCGCCCGCGTCCCGTTCAACACGGGCGTCTTGAGGTTGTGGCAGGTGGCGCAGAGCGTCGAGTCGGAGACGTGCGCCGAGTGCCGCGGGGTGAACGCCGCGTTCATCCTGCATCGGGTTGATCCGCGGATTGGTGTAGGGGCCGTAGGCGGGGCGATCGAAGCCTCAGCAAGTCCTCGATGGCGTAGTGGCCGGACTCGCCCGCGTCGGTGCCCAGCTCGGGGACGTCGGCGATCTGGTGGCAGAGGGTGCAGCTCACCCCGTCCATGGCCGCGTCATGCAGCGGGATGTTGTTCGGGTCCTCGAAGCCCCCGACGCCGAAGAACTGCGGTGCAATGCCGTCGAACACGGACTGCTGGTTCGCCATGGGCGCGTGACAGCGGGTGCACTTGTCGTTGAGCACCGTCCTCGTGCTGCGGGTTGCGCAGGATCTCGGTGGCGAACTTGGCCCGCCAGAGGGGGTCGCGGGCGGCGTTGGCCATGATGGTGGCGGACCAGTCGGTCTCGATGGAGACGTCGTTGCCGTCGGCGTCGAACAGGCCGTTGTGGCAGAGGCCGCAGTTCCCGGAGCCAGAGAAGTGGGGGCTGTCGAAAAAGGCGTCCGCGGCCTGGGTCGACTGAACCGTCAGCGTGACGGCCAAGAGCAGGAACAAGGCATGGATGCGGGTAACAAGCATGGTCGGCAAACCCTCGCGAGAGTTCCAAAGTCAAAAAAACCGATAAAGGAATCGGAAGTGACTAGCGGACGGCTCGGTGCCGAAAGGCCCTATCTGGCCTCGTCGATGACCGGACTCCCTGGTTACTGCTTGTTTTTTAAGAGCCTTCCGTCGCGAGGCTGGAAGCTACGAGAACCGAGGATGCTTTACAAAAGCAATGCAGGATATTTTGGAATTCGGCAATTTTCGGGTTTTGCCGCGGCCCCTATTCGGCCCTGAGGGCCTCGGCCGGAGCGAGACGCGAGGCCTTGAGCGCAGGATAGAGGCCAAAGAAGATCCCGGTGGCGACGGCGAATCCGGCGGAGATGACCAGCGAGATCGGGCGGATGAGGATGGGCAGGTCCTGGACCGCGGCGATGATCCAGGCCGTGGCGGCGCCAAGCGCGAGTCCGAGTGTCGCCCCGGCTAACGACAGGACGACGGCCTCGGCGAGAAACTGGTTGCGGATGTCCGCGGGGCGGGCGCCGACGGCGAGCCGGAGCCCGATCTCGCGAGTACGTTCCGTCACGGACACCAGCATGATGTTCATGATGCTGATGCCGCCGACGAGCAGGGAAACCGACGCGACCGCGGACAGCCAGAAGGTGAGCACGCCGGTGGCGGCCTCGCGGCTGGCCTGCACGTCCGCCAGGTTGCGCGCGGCGAAGTCGTCCTCCTCGTCCGCGCCGAGACCGTGTCGCTGACGCAGCAGCAGCCGGATCTCCTCGGTGGCGGCGGCGAGCCTCTGCTGGTCTGAGAACTTGACCATGACGTACTGCACGGCGCCCAGGCGGGCGCGGGAAGAACCCGTCAGCCGCGATTGCGCGGTGGCCAGGGGGACCATGACCTTGTCGTCCTGGTCGGCTCCGCTGGAGCTCTGTCCCTTGGCCTCCAGGACGCCGATCACGGCATACGGAGCCCCGCCGAGGCGAATCAGCTGGTCCGTGGGGTCCTCGCCGAGGAACAGGCGCTCGGCAACCGTCGCGCCGAGGAGCGCGACCTTGGCGCTGCCGGTCTGCTCCGTGGACGCAAACGGCCGGCCGCTCGCGAGGCGCCACTCCCGCGCGGCGAGATAGTCGTTGGTTATGCCCTGGACCGTGGTCGACCAGTTGGCGTTGCCCCGCACGACCTGGACCCGCTTGAAGACCGACGGCGCGGTGACCACCACGCCGGGGATCTCGCGGCCGATGGCGGCGGCATCGTCTAGCGTCAGGTTCTCTCCGCTGCCGCTGCCCTGATGCACTCCCTGGGTGCGGGCGCTACCCGGCGTGATCAGGAGCAGGTTGCCGCCGAGGCTCTGGATCTGGGCGATGATGCGCAGCCTCGCCCCTTCGCCGACCGCCATCACGGCCGCGACGGCGGCCACCCCGACGACCACCCCGAGCATGGTCAGGACGCTGCGCAAGGGGTGCGCGCGAGCGACTGCAGGGCGCTAACCAGGTTGGATAGGGTGCGCAAGCTGCGGCTCCAGTTCCGGCGGTGTGGGAGGGGCGTCGGCGGGCTCGTTCTCTCGCGGACCGGCGTTGGGCCGGTCGGAGACGATACGGCCGTCGTGCACCGCGATGATCCGCCGGGCGTGGCGCGCCACGGCGGCGTCGTGGGTCACCATCACCAGCGTGACCCCGGAGCGGTTCAGGCTCTCGAACAGGGCGAGAATCGCCCAGCCGCCGCGGCTGTCGAGGGAGCCCGTCGGCTCGTCGGCGAGGATCAGCGCCGGCCGGTTGGCGATGGCGCGGGCTATGGCGACCCGCTGTTGCTGGCCGCCCGATAGTTGCTGGGGCAGGTGGAGCGCGCGCTCCGCGAGGCCCATCCGATCGAGCAGCTCCGTTGCCCGTTGCCTGCGTTCGCGGGCCGCCACGCCGGCGTAGGCGAGGGGCAACTCCACGTTCTGGACCGCGGTCAGGCGCGGCAACAGGTTGAAGCTCTGGAAGACGAAGCCGATGTGCCGGTTGCGCAGGGCCGCGAGCTCCCGCGCGTCGAGGCTCTCCGCGGGCTGTCCGGCGAGCCGGTAGGAGCCGGTGCTCGGGTGGTCGAGACAGCCGAGAATGTTCAGCAGGGTGCTTTTGCCGGACCCGGAAGGTCCCATGATCGCCACCAGCTCGCCGCGCTCGATGCACAAGGTGACGTCAGAGAGCACCCGGAGGCGTTGCGTGCCGCGGGAGAAGGTCTTGCCGAGACCCTCGGTCTGGATCAGAGGCCCTCTCATCGCCGCCGGCACGGGTTCGGGACGGGTCATTCGGGCTCTGCGTATCCGGTGATCAGGCGGTCGCCGACCGTCAGTTCGCCCTCGAGCATGGCGGTGAAGCTGTCGTTGCTGGCGCCCGTCAGCACGGGTACGGGCTCCGGCGAACCGGCTGGCGTCAACCGCCATACCAGCACCCGGCCGCCCAAGGGCACGGCAGCAGAAGGTTCGCGTGGGACGAAACGCAGCGCCGGATTCGGAATGCGCAGCGCGTCCTTGGTCTCCTCGACCACGATGCGTACCACCGCCGTCATGCCGGGGAAAAGGGCGAGGTCCGGGTTGTCCGCCTCGACCATGACGGTATAGGTCACCACGTTCTGCACCAGATTCGGCGCCTTGTGGATCGCGGTTACCTGCCCCTGGAAGCTGCGTCCCGGGTAGGCGTCGACGGCGAAGACCGCGGTCTGCCCAACCCGCAGACGGCCGATGTCGGCCTCGTCGACATAGGTCTCGATACGCATGCGGGTGAGATCCTGGGCGAGGGTGAACAGGGTCGGCGCCTGCAGGCTCGCCGCGACTGTCTGGCCCTCCTCGACATCGCGGCGGATGACGACGCCGTCGAGGGGGGCGCGGATCTCGGTGCGGTCCAGGTTCACACGCGCCTCCTCCAACGCCGCTGCCCGCTGGCGGACGGTCGCGCGGCCGTGATCGGCGAGGGCACGCGCCATCGCGGTTTCGGCCGCCGCGGCGGCAATCTCCGCGTCCGCGACCTGCAGCTGACCCTCCGCGGCCCGGAGCAGCGCCTCGGTGGAGGCAAACTCGGTCTCCGCCGCCTGCAGGTCGCTGTCGGAGACCCCGCCGCGGGCCGACAGCGAACGCCTTCGCTCCAGGGTGAGCCGCGCCTCCTCGTGGCGGGCGCGGGCGCTTGCGGACTCGGATTCGGCGACCTCGCGTCTGGCCAGCTTCTGGCTCTCCAGCGCCTCTGCCTTGATGATCGCCGATTCGCGGCTCGCGAGCTCCGCCCGCGCGACGTCGAGTTCCGCCTGGGCCTCGCGCACCCGCGCCGAGAAGGTCTGCGGGTCGAGGCGGGCGAGCAGTTGGTTGCGCGACACCGGGTCGTTGAAATCCGCCAGCACCTCGGCTACCTGGCCCGAGATCTGGGTGCTGACGTTCGTCGTCACCACGGGACGGAGCGTGCCGGTGGCGATGATGACCGATTGCACGTTGCCGCGGCCTAGGACGACCGTGTGCAACCCGGCGGCTTGCGAGGCCGGGCGTGAGAGGAGCAAGCCGACGGCCGCGAGACCGGCCACGACGGTCACGGCGGCAAGGGTCAAAACGAGCCGGCTTGGCATGTTGGGAAATCCGGGCATGGTAGGTCGCGGGTAGTTCCTGGGCGTGGCCGCGGCGAGCGTGACACTGGCGCTCGGTAAGGTTAGTCGGACGATAGGATGGATTCGGCTCGCTAGCGACCGCGAAAAATTGCGATCTTGCAACGCATTTGAATCCCAATTTTAGAACATGTGGATTTATTGATTTGCCTCAGTTTGTGAGTGAGAGTAGGGACTAGATTTCCCATTACAAAAACCAAGGAAAAGCGCTGGCGCCAGCGGGCATTCGTCGCCCGGATTTCGTCGCCTGCGATGCTGTACGCGAGGGATCTATTGTCCGGGACCATTGGAATTCCTGGGAGGAAACTGCCGTGACCGGTTACTCATCGCGCTTTCGAACACCATTGAAAATCGCCCTCGTTGCCTTGGCAATCGCGCCACTTGCGCTGGCCCAGCAGGGAGGCCAAGGGCCCGGAGGTGGCGGAGGTGGAGGCGGAGGCTGGAGGCGGAGGCGGAGGCGGAGGTGGTTCCGGCGATCACAGCCGTCACATCCAATACGACGCCGCGAACCGCGAGTATGTGCTGCGGGGCGGGGGAGGGGGCATCCGCCGCGTGTCCGAGTATGACGTCGAGCGCAGCCTCTCCACCGCTCTCTGTGGCGAGTGCCACGAGGATGCGGTCGCCCAGCTCAAGAACTCGATCCACTTCAGCGCGCAGGGCCCGAATCCACGGATCCTGTTCCCGGGCGGCGGCGCCCACGGCGCCCTCGATCGCGCCTGCGGGCTGCCGGGCACCACGGCGCTGATCAACTACACCAGCAACATCAACCTGGGCGAGTGCGGAAAGTGCCACGTCGGGCGTTTCATCCCGCCGATGCAGAACGCCTTCACCAGCGTGTTCATGCAGATGGGGATGCCTCCGGAACTGGCAGCCACCAATGCGACCAGTCTCGTCGATGGCGGTCTGGACTGCCTGATCTGCCACGCGGACCACTATCTCTCGGTGCGCGACGACATCGACTGGAGCGTCGGCGGCACCCTGGAGATCGCCGGCTATGCCGAGCCCGGCGAGCACTCGCCCTCACCCCAGGGCTACGCGCAAGCTCTCCCGCGTGACAACACCGACTTCGATCATGACGGACAGCCTGACCTCTTGATCGACGCCAACGGTGATGGGGTCTGCGACATGCCGCTGATGCAGGACCTGGACGGCGACGGCATCCCGGAGACGCCCTGGCCGACCATGCCCAGGACCGTTCCGTGGAGGCCGTGCTGTCCGTCGGCAAGACCGACGAGCACGCCTGCCTGCGCTGCCATGAGCACGCCCGCACCGGCTACAAGCGCGGCACCCTGTTCCGCATCGGCTACGACGCCCACGCGAACGTCTGCTTCCCCAATCCGACGCCTGACGGCGGACGACCCAAACTGCCCGGAGCACAACACCTGCACCGCCTGCCATGTGACCCTCGAACGAGGACTACGACGGCGACGGCCTGGTCGATGTGCACAAGTTCGTGCGCGGGCACCTGGTCGGCGGCGATCTGGCCGCGGCCGACTATCCACCTCCGCCTCCCGGCGAGCCGCGCCGACCCGGACGACCCGACCCATCTGACCTGTGTGCAGTGCCACAACCGCGGACCAGCTGCCCCAGCGTGATGACAACGGTGTGCACAGCGAGCGGCACCTGGAGAAGATCGCCTGCGAGACCTGCCACATCACGCGCAGCGGCGGCATCACCTACTCGATGTACGGTCATGGCGGCCACGTCTCCTTCGGCCGCAATGCGGAGGGGAAGGACACCAAGCTCATCACCCTGGACCACATGGTGGCGGACGAGGACGACCCGGGCGACGTCGACGCCGACTTCGAGGCCTTCCGGCTGAACCCGGTGCTGATGTGGTTCAACGGCTCGACCTCCTTCCTGGCCCAGTCCCTGGCGATCCGCGGTGCCCCGAACGCCAAGATCACCCCCTTCAAGCCCATGGCCAACGGCATGGTGATGGACGGGCGCTTCTTCAAAGGCGAGTACCTCGACGAACGAGGCGGACTGCCCCTACAACGCCTACTCCATGTACCGCTTCTACGCCAACGGCGGAGGACTGCGATCAACCTGCAGCTCCCCGGCATGGAGCCCTTCGTCTGCAGTGACGACGGCAAGTACGGCAACGCGGAGGTCTTCTCGGCCCTCGGGCTGCTCGGCACCGTCGAGGACAACTTCGGCAACGTCATCGTCCAGGGCCAGACGCCCGGAGGAGGTCCGCACCACGACCCTGATGGATCTGATGGCCATGGACCGCCCGGACGTGCAGACCATGGCCATGATGCAGGCCTTCCCGAACCTGATGAACTTCAGCAAGACCGCCTACGGCTACGAGCACTACCTGGTCAGCTCGGCCCTGGCCGGATCGGCGGCGGATGCCGGACGGCAACGGCGTGATCGACGAGTTCGCGCCCTACCTGTTCAAGATGTTCGACGACGACCCGATGAACCCAGGGCGCGGTCAACGCCGGCCTGATGGAGTTCAAGGGCTTCAACCAGCCCATGTTCCTGCCGTCGGACCTACGACTGGTACCCGCCCTTCGAGACGTCTCCGACGTGGCGACCATGAAGCTGCCCGACGGCAAGTTCATGAAGCTCTTCCTGGGCATGCAGCTGCAGTATGGCGAGGCGTTGTACCCGATGAAGACCAGATGCAGATCAGCTGATCGGCAGCTACCCGGCCTTCTCCAACGGCGTCACCCTGGGCGGTCACGGCATCGTGCCGAACCCGCAGCAGAATGCCCTGGGCAGCGGCGGCGCGTGAAAGGCGGTTGCCAGCAGTGCCATGTCGAGGGCGGCGTGCTCGAGACACCAGGTTCCCGTGAGCAAGGAGCAGTATGTGCCGACGCCTATGGGGCATGGCGGCCCTGCCGGTCTACAAGTGGAAGTACTACAATATCCGTGAGCTCATCGACCTCGGTCTGACCACCGAGCAACGAGGACGTGGTCGCCGGCACGGCGAGATATCGACATCGCCGGCGATGCCACGCTACGTGCGGGAGAGCGCGCAGGAGATGGTGCTGAACTGGTTCCAGCCGGCGACCTGCGAGGACGACGAGGAGGCCACAGATGGACCCGGTGGTCTGCTTCCTGCGCCGCCGACTCCGAGGCGGCGCTGGCCGGCACCGGTCTGGACGACGACGACCTGACCTGGGAGGCCGAGGCATGCGAAGAGGCGAGAGCGAATGCGCAGTCGCCCGAGTGGATGCCCGTGCTCGAGCCCGTCACCAGCCCGGCGCCGAACTATGAGGTGCTCGGCTACGCCAAGGACGAGGTGATCTGGGATGCAGGACGATCCGCGCATTTCGCCTCCGCCGGACGACGATGCGCCGGTCATCGAGGAGGCCGAGTGGGAGCCGATCAACAAGCGTCGCGGTTAGCTTGAGGTCGAGGGCAAGACAGGCCCGCGCGACCGCGTCGTGATCCTCAACGGCGTCACCGGCGCCCGGGTCTTCCGGGTGCGCGCGGATCGGGACGGCGAGTTCGAGGCCGAACGCCGAATACCCGCATACCGCGTCCCTTGTACCGTCGCCGCCAAGGTCGGGGATCTGATCGGACCGGCGGTGCCGGTGGCGGACGCTCCCGCCAACTGCAAAGGCGCTCCGTAGCCGCAGCGAAGTCGCGGCAGAGCTCAGGGACGAGCTCCCTCATTCCCATCTGCTCACCTAACCCGGCCGCAGAGCAATGCGTTCTGCGGCCGGCCACTTCCAGCACTTTCCCCGTTCCCCCGTAGCGTCCGTCCCAGCCAGGTCTGAGCCGGCTTGCGGGCTGCTCGGCAGCACCAGCTTGCGGCGCACCCTTGGGGCGAGTTTTCCCGGAACAGTTAACTCATTGAAATAATGATTTCTTGCATCGGAGAGAGGGTGTCGTTGAAAACCGTTCCCATTGATTCGGTATCGCAGCGAGAAGCAGCAGGCATTGGAGACGGCCGCCACCGTTTAGCGCGCGCGGGAGTGCCGTTGGCCCAGATCCGCGATCTGCTAGGGCACTGCGGCTAACTTCCTGAGCAAGATCGGAAACTTGGTGCACTTGGAAGGAGAAACTTCGAACCGCCTGTTTGAAACCCTCGAAGACTGGAACGAGTGTCTTAAGCAGCACACCCCCTATTTTCAGAAGCACCGGCCATGAGCGGAAAGGATTGGCCCCGTTTCCCGTGCTGACCATTCCCCTCCCAAGATTGAGCTATCTACGCCCTTACACACAAGGAGATATGGCTATTTTTGGGTGTCTTTTTGGGTGCTCCCAGAATACCCTTGCCATTTCGGGTATTTATGGGTATCAATATGGGTATGAGTCTGAACACCGACACGCTGAAGATTACGCCCGAGATTCTCTCACTTATTGCCGAGTTGGACGAGTTTAAGGGTGCATGGCGGGCATTGGGAACCCTGGCACCGGAACGCCTGTCGGCTTTGCGCCGGGTAGCGACGATCGAGAGCATTGGCTCGTCCACCCGTATCGAAGGCAGCAAGCTTTCCGATCAGGAAGTTAGCCAACTCCTGAGCAACATCGAAATCAAGAAATTCGATACCCGCGACGCGCAGGAAGTGGCGGGCTATGCCGCTGTCATGGAAACGGTTTTCGCCCATGCCGACGCCATCGACCTGACCGAAAACTACATCAAGCAGTTACACCGCGACCTGCTTGTCCACAGCACCAAGGATGAACGCCACCGGGGCCATTACAAAACCCACCCCAATAGCGTGAGCGCCTTCGATGCCGAGGGCAAAGAAATCGGCGTCGTCTTTGAAACCGCCACGCCATTCGACACGCCACGCCTGATGACGGAGTTGGTCGACTGGATACGTCAAACCCTGAACGAGAACCAGCTCCACCCGCTCTTGGTCATCGCAATCTTCACGGTCGTGTTCCTGGAGGTTCACCCGTTTCAGGATGGCAACGGCAGGCTATCCCGCATCCTGACAACGCTACTGCTCATGCACAGCGGTTATGGTTATGCCCCTTACAGCTCGCTGGAAAGCGTGATCGAACAAAGCAAGGAGAGCTATTATCTCGCCCTGCGCAACACACAGGGCACGATCCGCAGCGCCGCTCCCGACTGGCAGCCTTGGGTTCAGTATTTGCTGCGCGCCCTGCAAACGCAAAAGACGCGACTGGAGGCCAAGATTGCGCGCGAAAAAATCCTTGTGGAAGCCCTGCCGGAACTCTCAGTCCAAATCCTCGAACTCGCCAAGCAACACGGACGATTGACGATCGGCCAGATCGTGCAAATCACAGGAGCCAACCGCAACACGGTCAAAAAGCACCTGCAATCCCTTGTGGAAGCCAGACACCTGACCCAGTACGGCAAAGGCAAGGGAACCTGGTACGGACGGGGATAGCATGCTCAGCCCCCTGCTCTCGGTGTGGGAAAGGCTGAGGCGCTGCCAAAACCGTATGCAGCAACCCCAAAAGGGCTTAACCATCAGAGACCTTACGAATTACCATAAATTCGACATCGTGCTCAGAAACGTTTTCGGCTAACTTTACGCTGAGATCACGCTTCAATATGGCGAGATCAAAAACCAACTCTGGTGTTCCTGAATCACCTAAGGAGACACTGATTAAATCATCCCACATCAATGGGGCGTGAGTGGTAAAATACTTGGCAATCCACCGCCGCCAGCGAGTCACCCGATGAAGCAACTGTCTTTTGCCCAAGCCGAGTTTGCCGGCAAGAAGAAGGTCACCCGCCGCGAGCGCTTCCTGGGGGAGATGGAGCAGATCGTGCCCTGGGCGGCGCTGATCGCAGCGCTCAAGCCCTACTACTTCCCGGACGCAGGTACGGGGCGCGGTCGCCGCCCGATCGGTCTGGAGCGCATGCTGCGCATGTACTGCCTGCAGCAGTGGTACGCGCTGGCCGACGAGGCGCTGGAGGATGCGATCTACGACAGCCAGGCGCTGCGCAACTTCGTCGGGATTGATTTGAGCCGCGAGTCGGTGCCCGATGCCACCACGCTGCTGGGCTTTCGCCACTTGCTCGAAGCCAATGGTCATAGGCCAAATGATGGTGCCGGTCATATCCATGGGGCTCATCTCAAAGGATGGTTTGGATGTTTCTGCGCTTTCTATCACATTAAGCTGCAATTTTTTCGTGTGAGGAACAATGCGCTGCTCAACCGCCGTGGCAAAAAACGCTTCCAAAGAACCTAGAACAGCTTCTGCAACGAGTACAGATTGAGTCCCGCCCTCAATATTGATTTCGACTGTCATACCAAGAATAGTTGTGTTTAAAATCTTCGACCCATCGACGTTTAGAACAAGGGGCCGTATACATTTTGTGCAACCGGCTGGCTTGCGAGTATTGAAAGCATCTGGTTCACGTCGTCATCGGATTCTTCCTCGGGCAAACTGCCGTCAGCCCGCAAAACATTCGCGTCACCAAGCGTATAAAGAAGCGCAGACCGCGCCATGAATAATCCCAGCGCCTCAAGTATATCCGGCAGGCTTTCCAGCTTGCGAAGATTGGTTTCATCCAAATTCGGAATCAAGGCGCCATCGCCATATGCAGTTCCCGAATATCTTCGCCGACCTTTTCTTTTGAATCATCCGTCAATGGTAAGGTGGCCAAAGCACCGTTCAGTAATTGGATCGCAAACAGAAAATCAGGAATGTGCCGCACTCCAGAGCGATCCACGCCCAAATTTTCATAGTGGGAACAAAACTGATCGGCACTTCACTGTCTTCTTCCCCTTCCATAACAAGGGATGCGGCAAGGAAGGCGCAACTTGCTCGCGCTGCCCACAACAGTCCAGCGCTTCGGTAGGCAAGCATCAAAAGCTGGAGGGCTTCGATGAGGTGATCCGCATATTCCTTTTTTGTCAGCCCTATGGCGGCTTTGCCAAGCAACCGTATCATTTCAAAGTTGTTATCAAAATCGAGTTTTTGTGCTCGTTTAAGAAGTATCAAAGCGCCTTCGGCTTCGCTTTTCCGGTTGGAAACAAATTCTGCCGTTTTCTCCACCAGATCGTTATAAGCGGGATCATTTCCAGCTATATTCCCCGCAATCTCAACGATTTGCACCAGCCGGTCAGCTTTATACTCGCCAAGTCCGCGTGCTTTTTCCAAGGCGGCGGAAAAATCGCTCCAAATGCTGGCCAGTTCCTCGCGCTTGTTATCAAGCATAGCTTGATTCATCCGGACAATAAGGAGAGAGGTTTGCGCTTCAAGTGCATTATTGGGGCGATCTTTATCGGCGGCTATCTTTTCCAGCGCCTCTTTAAGCCTGGCCGTACGCTCATCAAGCTTGCACTCGTCGCGGGACATATGGTTATGAATGACCGAGTTTACGAACAGTTGCAGCAGATTGCTCAAAAATTCCAGATTTAAGGCGTGATCGGATTTAAGCGCCAGCGTTTCAAACGCTTCGTATGAATCCTTCAAAAACTGAAAATCATCAAACCACCAAAATGCCATCCAGATATGTTCGTATTTAGCTTCCAGCTTTTGCCGGTAAGTACCATCCGCCTCTGCCAGCCGGATAGCCCGGAGAAACCTACCATCGGTTTCTGTGCGGGGGCGTTCCATGTTTCTCGATAACTTCGCCGCCAAGAGGGCTTCTGTAACCCGCTGTTGCTCCATGCCTGTGAAGGCACCAGGGTCATCAATGGATTTTTCAATCTCTGTGAGTTGCTGCACGCGGGAATAATCCGTTGGCCCCAGCCTAAGCGGATCGTCCTTGGCTTCGCCGACATTCAGGTAATTGCAGGCAATGTCTTTACGGTCATTTTCTATGATCTCTTTTACGATCCATGATCGGTCGTGAATCGTAATTGGAATGCCGTATTCTTTTGAAAGAGTATCTTCTATATCTGCGCGGTCTTTGTCCTTGGCAAACCGGCTCGTAACAAAGAATATCTTTTTGTAATCCCTGTTAGTTTCAGCAATTTTCTTTACGTCGTCTTTTGCCTTGGTTTTCCAATCTTCTTTTGCGCTGAATGCGAAAGCCCATCTTTCCTGTGCGGCTTTCGGTTCACCGATGTAAAATAACGCCGCAATTTCCTCAGCAACAGGATAAGTCTCGGTATCTACTTTGCTGTCGCCGCCGCCATCCGGCCCTGTATGCGCGCGCAAATTCGGGCAAATCGTCCGTTCGCAAAGTTTCCGACAAAAGATTTCAAAGTCTTGTGTTTGATTGCGGGAGGTAATGGAATC
Organism: uncultured Gammaproteobacteria bacterium; assembly: GCA_963736235.1. Lineage (GTDB taxonomy): Bacteria > Pseudomonadota > Gammaproteobacteria > Chromatiales > Chromatiaceae > CAVORB01. The sequence continues at coordinate 656,894 of CAVTOR010000031.1, read as the reverse complement.
TAAATGATATTCCAACGTCGCAGCATCCAGAAGGTAGGCCATCCGATCTTCGGTATCCGAATAATATTCAGGCCGAAGTTGCCGCATAAATTGTGATGGGGATATTTTGCTTTCCGGTCTATTCATATTTCAAACTACGCATCCACTTTGATTGCCACTTAATATGAAATAATATGAGAGCCTATTCAAGGACAACAAGCAGAGAGTATTTGGATAAAGGCGTCCAATACGCGCGGGGTTGGTCTATAGGGTTGCACAAGGGGGAGCGGAAGTCTCACTTTGTTCCATGGGGTCCTGGTGGGCGCAGGCTGCCCGGAGTGGCTGTTGGCAGCCACTCGCCCGGCTAGCGCGTTCGGGAGGGACCCCATATATCCCGAACGGACACGCTAGCAATGCCTGAGCCCTTGGCTCAGGGATTTAGGGGGATGCAACGGGGGGCCTGCCCCCCTTGCCAAGATGGCGCTGGGCGGAATGAGGTACGAATGTAGTACAGCGCACATCTTGCGCAGAGCGCGAAGGCATGTAGTACATCAGTGCACTTTGTACTACAAAATGTCCCGGTAGGAGAAAGTTCGAATCCTGGCCTGTGGATTGTTTCGACGATCTGACCGACACTCGTGCCCGCCGGGACCGAAATCCTATAGGGTGGGATCATGCCTACGAACGCCGCTATCCAATCGCGAAATACGCTAGCCGTCATCTATGCGCGGGTGTCGTCTTCGGCGCAGGTCCGTAGAGGCCAGGGCCTGGGATCGCAGGAGACCCGGTGCCGTGAATTTGCCCGCATGAAAAGTTATGACGTGGATCGCGTTTTTGTGGATGAAGCGGTATCCGGGGGAATAACGACCCGCCCCGGTATGCAGGCGATGCTCGCTTATCTCAGGGAGCACGCCTACACGCAGAACTTCGTGGTTGTCATTGACGACATCAGCCGTCTGGCGCGGGACATCAAAGCCCACCTCGATTTGCGCGAAGCCATTGCAAGCGCCGGTGCCCGGCTTGAGAGTCCCTCGGTCGAATTCGGGGAGGATAGCGACTCGATCCTGGTCGAAAACCTGCTGGCGTCGGTCAGCCAGCATCAGCGCCAAAAGAACGCCGAGCAAACCAAAAACCGTATGCGCGCCCGCGCCATGAACGGCTATTGGGTGTTCTGGGCGCCGCGCGGCTATCGCTTCGCGCATCAGCCGGGTCAGGGCAAAGTCCTGGTCCGTGACGAACCGCTTGCCGCGATCATCACCGAAGCGCTGGAGGGCTTTGCCTCTGGCCGGTTCGGTTCACAGGTCGAGGTTAAGCGCTTTCTTGAACGCCAACCGGACTATCCGAAAGACCTCCCCACAGGCGAAATCCGCAATCAGCGCGTCAAAGACCTGCTGACCCAGCCGCTTTATGCCGGATACCTGGAACTGCCACGCTGGGGCGTTACATTCCGTAAGGCCCAGCATGAGGGCCTGATTGCACTCGCAACCTACGAGCGGATTCAGGAACGCCTGCGCGTCCGTACCAAAGCGCCCGCCCGGAAAGATATTAGCGCCGATTTGCCTCTACGCGGCTTTGTGCTCTGCGCCGATTGCGCGATGCCGCTCACGGCTTGCTGGTCCACCAGCAAGACCGGCGACAAGCATCCCTATTACCTGTGCCCAACCAAGGGCTGCTCCAGCTATCGCAAATCCATCCGCCGCACCGATCTGGAATCCGATTTCGACACGATCATTGCGCAGATCACACCTGACCGGAAAACGTTCGAACGCTTTGTCGGAAGCCTAGACGCCTTGGCACGAGGGGAACGCGCCGCCAGCGATACCAGCCGCGCCGAGCTCAAGACTCGCATGGCAGAGATCGACGAGCAAATTGAAACCCTGCTGGACCGCATCGTTGAAGGACAAAGCGAATCTCTGGTCGCCAGCTACGAGCGCCGGGTCGAAAAACTATCCCGTGAAAAGCTGCTCCTGGCGGAAAAGCTCAGCGCAAAAGCCAACGAAACTCGCATACCCTCGCAAAAGTTCGAACCCGCGCTGCGGTTTCTCGAAAACCCAATGAAATTATGGTGTTCGGACAAACCGACCCAGAAGCAAGCGGTGATGAAGATGCTTTTTGAAGGCCGACCGGCCTATAAGAAAAAAGAAGGAGTTCGAACCCCGATTTACACTTGTCCGGTCAATGCATTAGCAGCAATTTTAAGGGGTAAAAGCAAAATGGCGCCCTCGGCGGGATTCGAACCCACGACCTATCGCTTAGGAGGCGATTGCTCTATCCTGCTGAGCTACGAGGGCGTTGCGCCGAGCGGCGCGCTGGGAAGCGGAAGACGGTCGATTCCGGAACGTGAGTCCGTGATCGGATTGGTGGAGCCGAGGGGGATCGAACCCCTGACCTTCGCATTGCGAACGCGACGCTCTCCCAGCTGAGCTACGGCCCCGTTGCACTGTCGCGATCGGGAAGCGCGGCCCGGTGTGGTGGAGGAACCATCGGGTACCGCGTTGTCCAACTCGACTGCGAGGGCGCATTCTAGCACTATTGCGCCCGGCCTTGACAATCGGCCCTCGGGGTCGATCGAAGTTCTCGCGGGAGTCGCCCATGCTGGATTCCAAACCCCTGCTCTTTCCCTCTGATTTCCCGGCGATCACCCGCGGCCGGATCGACTCGGTGCAGGTCAACCTCGGCTATCGCTGCAATCAGTCTTGCGTCCATTGCCATGTGGACGCGGGGCCGGCGCGGGTCGAAGAGATGTCTTCGGACACGATCGACGCGGTGCTTGCCTTTTTGCGTATGAATCGTCCCGGGACGCTCGATCTAACCGGCGGGGCGCCCGAACTGAACCCGAATTTTCGCCGCCTGGTTCGGGAAGCCGCGGGACTCGGAATCCAGGTTATTGACCGCTGTAACCTGACCATTTTGGAAGACCCGGACCAGGGGGGGCTTACCGAGTTTCTGGCCGAACACCAGGTGCAGGTCGTGGCCTCTCTTCCCTGCTACCTGGAGGGCAATGTCGATGCGCAGCGTGGCCGGGGTGTGTTCGAGGCGAGCATCCGGGGCCTGCATCGGCTGAATGCGGCGGGTTACGGCGACGGCACAAGGGGACTCGAGCTCAATCTGGTCTACAACCCGCAAGGGCCGGTTCTGCCGCCGCCGCAGGGCGCCCTCGAGGCGGATTACAAGCGCGTGCTGGCGGAGCGCTACGGGGTGCGTTTCGATCGGCTGTTGACCATCGCCAACATGCCCGTCAAGCGCTTCGGCAGCATGCTGCAGTCCATGGGGCGTTTCGGCGAGTACCTGGATCTTCTGAAGTCCGCCCATCGCGAGGAGAATCTGGGTGAGGTCATGTGTCGCAGCCTGATTAGCGTGGACTGGCAGGGCCAGGTGTACGACTGCGATTTCAATCAGATGATGGGCCTCGCCCTGGAGCATCGCGGCCGACCGGTCAGCATCCGCGACCTTGCCGCTGACGCCCTGGAGGGGCGGCCCATTCGCGTCGGTGAGCACTGTTATGGCTGCACGGCTGGTCAGGGAAGCGGCTGCGGCGGGGCCCTTGGCGCGAGCGAAGGCGGATGAGTCTGGGCGCAGCTTCCTCTCCGTGGGGGGGTGCCAGCTTGATGCAGGCGCCGGATCTCGTTTCCGTTCTCCCGTGAGCGCGTCCATCTCGGTCGTCATCCCTTGTCTCAACGAGGCGGCGATCGTCGCCCGCAGACTCTCCGCGCTGCAACCCCTGCGCGAGGCCGGTCACGAGCTCATTCTTGCCGACGGTGGAAGCACCGACGGCACCCTGGAGTGTGCCTCGGGGCTGGCGGATCTTGTCGCGTGCTGCCCTCCTGGAAGGGCGGCGCAGATGAACAACGGGGCAAGGGCGGCCTCGGGAGCGGTGTTGTGGTTCCTGCACCTGGATACCCGGCCGCCGCCCGACGCAGCTTTAGCGGTCCTGGAATGCGCCCTCGACGGACCCGGCTGGGGCCGCTTCGACGTCCGCCTCGATGGCACCGCGCCCATGCTCCGCGTCATCGAGCGCATGATGAACCTGAGGAGCCGGCTGAGCGGCATCGTGACCGGCGACCAAGGCATGTTCGTGCGCCGAGACCTGTTTCAGCGGGTGGGCGGCTTCCCCGAGATCGCGCTCATGGAGGACCTGGCGATTAGCCGGCGGCTCAAGCGCGTCGTCCGCCCCGCTTGCGTTCCGGAGCCGGTGCTGGCGTCCAGCCGCCGCTGGGAACGTGACGGTATCTGGCGCACCATCGCACTCATGTGGTTCCTGCGCGGTGCCTATTGGTTGGGGGCGAACCCGGACTGGCTGGCGCGCATCTACTATCCGTGCGCCGTGCCCGGTTTGGACGCTCACTGGTCCCCGGAAAAGGGCAGGTGAGGCGGGCTGACGCCCTGGCTCGCATGGAATTCCAGCACGCGCGCATTCTCATCCTCGCCAAGGCGCCACGGCCGGGGAAAGTGAAGACGCGCCTGGTGCCGCCCCTGACGCCTGGGCAGGCGGCCGAGCTGCAACGTCAATTGCTGGTCGAGACCGTGGTCCGGCTCGCCGGAGCGGGGCTCGCGCCGGTGGAGCTCTGGTGCTCACCCTCGATCGATGCACCGCCGTTTCCCGCGCTTGGCCGCGCCCACGGCCTGCAACGCCACGTCCAGCGCGGAGCCGATCTGGGGGATCGCATGCACAATGCCGCGGAAGAGGCCCTGCGGCGGGCGGGCGCCGTGGTGCTGGTCGGCGCCGACTGTCCGGGGCTCGACGCTGAATATGTCCGCGCCGCCTTGCAAGCATTGGCCGATACGGATGCGGTGTTCGGTCCGGCCGAGGATGGCGGATACGTGCTGCTCGGGCTGAAGCGGACAGCGCCGGCGGAACTCTTTTCCCGCGTGCCATGGGGCACGGGGGCGGTTGCGGACACGACCAGGGGGCGGCTGCGCGACTTGGGCTGGGGCTGGCGGGAGCTGCCGGTCCTATGGGACCTGGATCGTCCCACTGACCTGGCGCGTTACGCCGCGCTGCTCAACGCCGAAGGATGAGCTCGAGCACCGCCTTGCTGCCGAAGTAGGCCAGGATCAGGATGACGAATCCGGTCAGGGTCCAGATGATGGCGGTGCGCCCGCGCCACCCATAGCGGAAGCGCCCGATCAGGAGCGCCCCGAACACCAGCCAGCCGAGGGTCGACAGCACGGTCTTGTGCACCAGGTGCTGGGCAAACATGTCCTCCAGGAACAGGGAACCGCTGGCGAGCGCCAGTGTCAGCAGCACGAAACCGGCGCCGATCATCTCAAACAGCAGGCTCTCCATCGTTTGCAGCGGTGGCAGGGCGCGCACGAAACCGCCGGGCCTGCGCGAGCGCAGGTGGTGGTCTTGGACCGCAAGCAAGATCGCCTGCACGCTGGCCAGGGTGAGCAGGCTGTAGGCCAGCATGGAGAGCAGGACGTGGATCTTGATGCCCCATCCCGTCGATGCGCGCATGAAGCCTACGCTGGGGTAGCGGGCCTCTAGGTAGACGGTCAGGGCGGCCAGGGGCAGCAGCAGAATACCCAGATTCTCCACCGGCTTGGTGAGGCTGGATATGAGGAGCAGGGTGACCACGGTCCAGGAGGTCAGCGCCAGAGCGTTGAAGAAGGCGAGGTTCATGCCCTGCTGGCTGAAGATGGCATCGTAGAGCAGCCAGGTGTGCAGCGCGAGGCCGGCGAAGCCCAACCCCAAGATCAGGTTGCGGCCGGGCAGGTTAGCTTGCGAGCGCTTGAACAGCCGTAGCGCGATCATCCCGCCGCTGGCGAGGTAGAGCAGGATGGCGAGCAGCGCGATGTGGAAATGGCTCATGGCAAGCGATGATGGCACAAAGCCGCGCGCGCGGAAAAGCCGGCCAACAGGTGCCTGACGCGGCCTCGTCGAATTCCTTATACTCCCCCATCCCCAAACAGATCGGTTGGATAGACGATGTTCGAGAATCTCCAGGAGCGCTTTGGTCGCGTTCTCAATAACCTGCGTGGTCAAGGCCGGCTGACCGAGGAGAATGTTGCGGCAACCATGCGCGAGGTGCGCATGGCCCTCCTGGAGGCCGATGTTGCCTTGCCGGTAGTGCGCACCTTCGTCGACACGGTGCGCGAGAAGGCCATGGGCGAGCAGGTGATGAAGAGCCTGACGCCGGGCCAGATGCTGGTGAAGATCGTCAACGACGAGCTCGTCCACGTCATGGGCGATGCCAACGAGGGTCTGGATCTTTCGGTCGCCCCCCCGGCGGTCGTGCTGATGGCGGGGCTGCAGGGCTCGGGCAAGACGACCAGCGTGGCGAAGCTCGCCCGCTGGCTGCAGGAACGTCACAAGAAGAGCGTGATGGTGGTGAGCTGCGATGTTTACCGCCCCGCCGCGATCGATCAGCTTGAGACCCTTGCCGGCGAGGTCGGGGCGTCCTTTCACCCCTCACGGGGCGATCAAGACCCTCTGCATATCGCCCGCGGTGCCTTGGAAGCGGCGCGTAAGCAGTTCAAGGACGTGCTGATCGTCGACACCGCTGGGCGCCTGCATGTGGACGCGGACATGATGGAGGAGATCAGGCTCCTGCACGGCGCGCTCGCTCCGGTGGAGACCCTGTTCGTGGTCGACAGCATGACCGGCCAGGATGCCGCCAACACGGCCAAGGCATTCAACGACGCGCTTCCCCTCAGCGGCGTGGTTCTGACCAAGACGGACGGCGACGCGCGCGGTGGTGCCGCCTTGTCGATACGCCTCATCACCGGCAAGCCCATCAAGTTCCTCGGCGTGGGAGAGAAGACTACCGCGCTCGAGCCCTTCCATCCCGACCGCGTCGCCTCGCGCATCCTGGGCATGGGTGACGTCCTCTCCTTGGTGGAGGAGGTGCAGAGCAAAGTCGATCGGGACAAGGCTCAGGAGCTGGTAACCAAGCTGCGGAAGGGTCAGGGGTTCGATCTGGCGGACTTTCGCGATCAGCTGCAGCAGATGTCCAGCCTGGGGGGTATGGCGGGCCTGATGGAAAAGCTTCCGGGCATGACCCAGGTGCCCGATCACGTCAAACGGCAGGTCAACGACAAGGAGGTGGTGAAGCTGGTCGCGATCATCAACTCCATGACCCCGCAGGAGCGCACGTTTCCGGCCGTCATCAAGGGGGCGCGCAAACGCCGTATCGCGCTCGGTTCGGGTACCCAGGTGCAGGATGTCAACCGGCTGCTGAAGCAGTTCACCCAGATGCAGAAGATGATGAAGAAGATGAAGGGTGGGGGTATGGCCAGGATGCTGCGTGGCCTCAAGGGTCGTGCGCCTGGCGGCATGCCTCCCGGTGGGTTCCCGTTTTGAGCAGACCGGAAGCAGTCTTCCAATTTCTTCGGATTCGTGTATATTTGCGCGTTTACCCGCGCTACGATCACATCAATTTCGGATCAGGGCTGAACATGGTATCGATTCGTTTGTCCAGAGGCGGCGCCAAGAAGCGTCCCTTCTACCATCTCGTTGTCGCCGATCAGCGCTCGAAGCGCGACGGGCGTTACATCGAGCGCATCGGTTTCTTCAACCCCATCGCGGTTGGCGGTGAGGTTCGCCTGCGCGTCGACCGCGGACGGGCGGACTACTGGTTGAGCCAGGGCGCGAAACCTACCGAGCGCGCCACGCAACTGCTCAAGCAGGCGGCCAAGGAAGTCGAGGCCCCGGCGGCATCCTGAGCGTTCGAGAACCTGCGTGGCGGGCGGCGGGACGGAAGCGCAGTTGCCGCCACGGATGCTGGTGCTCGGGCGCGTTACGGGACTGTTCGGCGTCCAAGGCTGGGTGAAGATCTTTTCCGAGACCGAGCCCAGGGAAAACATTCTGGCCTATTCGCCCTGGTATCTGGGCGCGGCCCGACTTGAGCGCGAGCCGGTCGAAGGACGACGTCAGGGAAAGGGCTTGATCGCTAGGCTCAAAGGATGCGACGACCGGGATCGGGCGTCCGAGCTTGTCGGCCTGGAAATTGCCGTACGTCGGGATCAGCTGCCACCGGCGAGTAGCGACGAGTTTTACTGGGCCGATCTCGAGGGACTGCGGGTCGAAACGCTGGCGGGCGAGCCGCTCGGGCGAATCGACCACCTGTTTGCCACGGCTGCCAACGATGTGATGGTGGTGCAAGGGGCGCGCGAGCGGTTGATTCCGTTCCTGTGGGAGAGCGTCGTCAAGGACGTGGATTTCGACCGCGGGTTGATGCGGATCGACTGGGATCCAGATTTCTGACTTCCGGAGCCCAGACGTGCGTTTCGACGTCATTACCCTATTTCCGGATCTTTTCCGGATACTGGAGGCCCAGGGAGTTACGGGCAGGGCCTTGGGGCGTGGGATTGCCGAGCTGCATCTCTGGAATCCCAGAGACTACACGCAGGACGTGCATCGCACCGTGGACGATCGTCCTTACGGGGGCGGTCCCGGTATGGTGATGAAGCTGGCGCCTCTGAGGTCCGCGATCAGCGACGCCAGACGCGCGGCACCGGAGAGCCGGGTCGCTTACCTCACGCCACAGGGACGGCCACTGGACCAGGCGGCGATGGCCAACATCGCGACTGCGCCGGGCTGGATCTTGATCGCCGGCCGCTACGAGGGCATCGACGAGCGGCTGGTGGAGCGTGACGTGGACGAGGAATGGTCCATCGGCGACTACGTGTTGAGCGGCGGGGAGCTGGCCGCGATGGTCGTGATCGACGCCGTGATCCGGTTGTTGCCGGGAGCCCTCGGGCACGAGGATTCGGCCGAGCAGGATTCGCACGTGAACGGCCTTCTCGACTGCCCGCATTTCACGCGTCCCGAGGAAATCGATGGCATGCGGGTTCCCGAGGTCCTGCTGAGCGGGGACCACCGGGCGATCGAACGTTGGCGCCGGCAACAGGCCCTGGGAAGGACCTGGTTGCGGCGCCCGGATTTGTTGCAGCGCCGGGGCCTGAATGAGGTCGAGCAGGCGCTGCTTGATGAATTCATACAGCAGCATCAAGACGCTGGGTGAGAATAGGAGCCAGAGCATCATGAACATCATCGAGGAGCTCGAGAGAGAGCAGATGAGCCGCGAGGTCCCCCACTTCGCACCGGGTGATACCGTTGTGGTGCAGGTGAAGGTGAGGGAAGGCAACCGAGAGCGTCTCCAGGCCTTCGAGGGCGTGGTTATCGCCAAGCGGAACCGCGGCCTCAACTCCGCCTTCACGGTGCGCAAGATCTCCCATGGAGAGGGTGTGGAACGCGCGTTCCAGACCTATAGCCCGCTGGTTGAGTCCATCCAGGTCAAGCGCCGGGGTGATGTGCGCCGCGCCAAGCTCTACTACCTGCGTGGGCGCACGGGCAAGGCCGCTCGCATCAAGGAGAAGGTTTGATCGGAGGCAATGGCTCGCCGACTGCAGGGATGCGTTTTCTCCGTAGTCGGCCCCGTCTCCGATTCCTACATGCCGGGCCGAGCGTCCGCCGTGTGCCTGGTCCTCCGCGCGCCACGAGGGTGGTTTGCGTTTGAGCACGAGCTTTTTCTGGCACGACTACGAGACTTGGGGAACGGACCCACGCCGCGACCGCCCGGCCCAGTTCGCCGGGCTGCGGACAGACGAGGAGCTGAATCCCGTCGGTGAGCCCCTGGTTCTCTATTGCCGTCCCGCTGATGACCTCCTGCCCCAGCCTGACGCCTGCCTGATTACCCACCTGACGCCGCAACGAGCAGCCGCCGAGGGAATGCCCGAGGCCGATTTCGCCGCCGCCATCGAGCGTGAGCTATCCCGTCCAGGTACCTGCGGCGCCGGCTACAACAGCATCCGCTTCGACGACGAGGTCACGCGCAATCTGCTCTATCGCAACTTCTTCGATCCATATGCGAGGGAATGGCAGAACGGCAACTCCCGCTGGGACCTGATTGATACCCTGCGGCTGGCTCACGCGCTGCGTCCCGAAGGGATCGAGTGGCCGCGGCGCGAGGACGGGGTTGCGTCGTTCAGGCTGGAGCAACTCACGGCCGCCAATGGAATCGAGCACACCGGTGCGCACGACGCGCTCGCCGATGTGCGCGCCACCATCGCGTTGGCGCGGCTGCTCAAGGACCGGCATCCCCGCCTCTTCGACTACTGCCTTTCATTGCGGGACAAGCGTCGCGCGGAGGACCTGCTGGCCAAGGGCCTGCCCATGCTGCATGTCTCGGCGCGCTTTCCGGCCGAGCTTGGATGCATAGCGCCGGTGCTTCCCGTGGCACGGCACCCGATCAATCGCAATGGGGTCATCGTGTTCGATCTTCGCGAGGACCCGGAGCCCCTGATCGAGCTCTCTCTCGAGGAGGTCTATCAGCGCCTGTTCACGCGGGCTGATGAGTTGCCCGACGGGGTGCGCCGCATTTCGTTGAAGACCATCCATACCAATCGTTGCCCCGTGGTCTCTCCGATGACAACCCTCACCGCCGAGGCGTCAGATCGGTGGCAGATCGACCTATCCGTCGTCGAGCGCCATGCCCGGCGTCTGAAGGGTTGCGCCGAGCTGGCCCGCAAGGTACAGGAGGTGCACCAGCTGGCCGAGTTCGCTCCCGAGTCGGATCCGGACCTGATGCTGTACTCCGGGGGCTTCTTCTCCGCGGCGGACCGCAGGGAGATGGAGCGGGTACGCGGTTCGAACCCCGCCGAGCTCAATGCCGCGCGATTCGTTTTCGAGGATGGCCGGCTTCCGGAGATGTTATTGCGCTATCGAGCGCGCAACTGGCCCGAGAGCTTGAGTGAAGACGAGCGGGAGGAATGGGACGCTTACCGCTTCGTTCGTCTTACTGATCCTGCCGGCGGAGCGGGAATAACGATCGATCAGTATCAGGATCGCTTGGTGGAGCTTCGGGCCGGGGGTGGCAAGGAGCCCAAAACGCTTTCCCTGATCGCCGAGCTGGAGCGGTGGGGAGAGCGAGTGATGGACGCCGCCCCTTAATGGTTCTTGCCGGCTCAGCCGTCGAGTGGGATAGGGTATCCTCAGCGCAACGCTGATTGCGGAACCCTGTCGGATGGACAATGCAGCCTGCCCCCGCGAGGAAGGAAACGAATCCCACCTCGACGCCGTCTGTCGACAGCCCGGTCGGCGCTTCCCACCGTCCCGCGGACGTGACTTGGCCCGACGATCGAGGAATGCCGTTGCTCGTTCACCACGGCCCGATCGTGGGCCGTGGTCGGGAGCTGCCTAGGCGGCCTCTCTGGTGGGGCCCTGGTAGTGCCCTGAGATGTGGACCGCGACTTGGTGTTTGCCACAGTCGCTCTGCCAACACTCGAGATCTCTGTTCCACAGGATCGTAAGCTCAGGGAAGGAGCGAGCGTCGACCGCCCCTTCGCATTGTATGTCTCGTGGATCGACCACCAGACATACCTGGTCCGTTTCGACCACGGCGCGAACCTGGAACTGGCCCCGAAAATGACCGCAGCCTTCGCAGCCGATGCCGAAGAGCTCTACCACGTCCCCGATATGCGGGAGCTTGCTCATTTCATTTCTCCACCACTGCTTACCAACCACCCGGCTGGACGCCGACACGAACCCGGCATTCCTGCCCGCGCACGGGTACCCGGGTTAGCTCTCAGTCCCGTGCCGCGTGGCGACTCAGCCAACGTTCGCAATATTAATCTATTCTTATGATAGCGCACGGGCAATGACAATTTTCGTTCTGGTTCACACTTTGGGAAGCGTCTGCGGAGTGCCGGGAGGGTATGCAGGATCTGTGATTCTGCCCGGTCCGGGGCCAACGGGGGCCGAGATACGGCGCGGACCGGTTGGATACGGCCGAGAGGTCCGGCCGGAGCCGTTGGCACCTTAGCGCCTTGCCCGGTTGATGTCGTCGAGGAGACGCTCCGGATCTTCGTCATCCATCCGCTCGAGAAGCCGTGCGGTGGCTTCCTCTAACTCGCTGATCCGGCTCTCGCGCACAATCTCCTTCACCTCCAACAAGGATCCAGGCTGCATGCTCAGCTCGCGCAGGCCGAGCCCCAGTAGGAGACGCGTGAAGCGGGGTTCACCGGCCATCTCGCCGCACATCGAAACCGGGGTCGCGTGGGCGTGTCCGGCATCGATGGTCATGCGGATGAGGCGGAGGATCGCCGGGTGCAACGGGTCGTACAGGTAGTTGACGGTATCGTCGACGCGGTCGATCGCGAGCGCGTATTGGATGAGGTCGTTGGTGCCGATGGAGAGGAAATCCAGCCGGTGGGCGAATGCGGCTGCCGAGAGGGCGGCGGCGGGTACTTCGATCATGCCTCCGACGGGCATACGGGGATCATAGGGGAGTCCGTCGCGGCGGAGGTCCCGGCGAGCCTGTTCGACCAGGGCGAGGACGCTGTTGATCTCCTGGATGCCAGAGAGCATGGGAATCATCATCCGCACCGGCCCCTCGGCGGAGGCGCGCAGAATGGCCCTCAGCTGGGGGCGGAACAGCTCCGGCTCTTTGAGGCACAAGCGAATGGCGCGCAACCCCAAGGCCGGGTTGCATACTGGTGGACAGCTGGCTGCGCTGCCGTCCACCTGCTTGTCTACGCCTAGGTCGAGGGTGCGGAAGGTGATGGGGATACCGTCGAGACCGCGGATGACATCCAGGTAGGCGGCGAGGTGTTCCTCCTCGTCGGGCAGCTCGTCGCGGTTCATGTACAGGAACTCGGTGCGATAGAGCCCAACGCCGGAAGCGCCGTTGACGCGGGCAGTCTGGACGTCTTCTGGCAGCTCCAGGTTGGCGAGGAGCGTGACCGGTACTCCGTCCAGACTAACCGCCGGTTTGCGCACCAGGCGGCGCAGGCGGTCGCGGCGTTCCTCGCGTGTTCGCAGCCGGTTGCGATAGTGCTGGAGGATGCGCTCGTCCACGTCTGCGAGCACGGCGCCGGTCTCGCCGTCGACGATGACGGTTTCGTCCTGCTGGAAGTAACGGGTGACGTTGCGTATCCCCATTACGGCCGGGATGTTCAGGCTGCGCGCCAGGATCGCGGTGTGCGACATCGGACCGCCGAATTCGGTCACGAAGGCCGCCGCGCCGCGGTGACGCAGCACGATCGTGTCCGCTGGGGAGAGATCGCGGGCGATGACCACGCGACCTTTTAGATCGGCTTCGGACGTCTCCATCCGCTCGCCTTGGATGAGGAAGCTCAGTATATGGTTGAGGACGTGATTGACGTCGTCGCGACGGCTGCGCAGGTAAGCGTCATCCATTTCCTCGAACACCGCCACGAGCGCTTCCCGGTGCTGCTCCAGTGCCCACTCGGCGCTGAAGCGCTGGCGGCGGATCAGCTCCCGCGCCGGCTCGACCAAGGCCGCGTCCTCCAGCATCAGGAGGTGGGAGTCGATAAACTCGGCGACGTCCACCGGCGTGGCGCTGGGGATCTGTTCGCGCACGGCGCGCAGCGCGCGCTGCGCCGCTGCCAGGGCAGCGTCGAGACGCATCACCTCGGTGATGATTGCGGCGGTGTCGACGCGCTTGGGTAGGGCGCTAACGGCCCCGCGGTCGAGCAGATGGGCGGGCCCCATCGCTATAGCCTGGGCCGTGGCGACGCCGAGTCCGCAGCAAGCGAGGGTCATTCACCCTCCCCGAAGCGATCCGCGATGAGCCTTTCGAGCGCGCCGCAGGCGGCCTCCTCGTCTTCGCCCTGGATGAGCAGGGTGATGGTCGTGCCCTGCGCCGCGGCAAGCATCATGACGCCCATGATGCTTTTACCGTTCACCCGCTGTCCCTGCCTTTCGACCTGGACATGGCTGGTGAAGCCGCTGGCGCAGGTCACAAACTTGGCCGCCGCGCGCGCGTGCAGCCCCAATTTGTTGACGATCTCGACCTCTTTGCGGATCAAGGCTTGCCCTCCGTTTTTTCGGCCGAGATGACCGCCCGTTTCACCCCGTCTCTCCCTTCGGACACAGCAGGACCCCGTCACGGCCCCCGCTCAGAGCTTTTTGCGCCAACTCGTCCAGCCGCAACGTGGGGTAATTGAGCACCCGTATGAGCATCGGGAGATTCACCCCGGTGAGCACCCGCACCCCGCCGCGTCCATGCACGGCGTTGGCGATGTTGGCGGGACTGGAGCCGAACAGGTCGGTGAGAATCATTACGCCGTCTCCGGCGTCGAGCTGATGGACCATTTTCTCGGCCTCGGCGGTGAGGATGTCCTTGCGGGACTCGTCGGTCACGGCCAGGGTCTCCGCCCGCAAAGGGCAGCAGTCGAGCACGCGGGTAGCCGTCTCCAGCAGGCTGGCCCCGATATTATTATGGGTGATCAGCAGCAGACCGACGCTCATGACAGCTCTCGGTGACGGATCATGGCCGCCCGGCCGCGGGCGGCGAAGTGGCGGCGCAGCTGATCCGCCATGTAGACGGAGCGATGCTGACCGCCGGTGCAGCCGATGGCGATGGTCAGATAGCTGCGTCCGTCGGCCTCGAAGCGGGGGATCCAGCGGTCGAAAAAGGCGGTGAGGTCGTCGTGCATCTCCGCGACCTCGGGGGAGTCCTCCAGGAAGCGCGCAACCGCCGGATCGAGTCCCGTCAGGGGGCGCAACTCGGTCTGCCAGTGTGGGTTGGGCAGGCAACGGACGTCGATCACGAAGTCCACGTCGCGCGGGACCCCGTGCTTGAAGCCGAACGTCTGGAGCAGGACGGAGACCCTGACCGGGGCATCCTCGCCGAGGCGGTCGCGCACGAGATCCCGCAACTGGTGGACATTGGTGTGGGTGGTGTCGATGCGCAGGTCGGCCCCGCTCAGGATCGGCTCCAATAGCTCGCGCTCCAGCTCGATGGCCTCCGCCAGCGAGCGGTCTTCCGCGGTGAGGGGGTGCTTGCGGCGGGTCTCGCTGAAGCGTTTGATCAGGGTGTCCGCCTGCGCCTCCAAATAGAGGACGCGGCATTCGAAATTCCGAGCGCGAAGCTCCTCGACCAAACGCGGCAGCTCGCCGAGGTGCTCTGGCTGGTTGCGGGCGTCGATGCCGACCGCGGTATGCTCGAATGCTCTCGCCTTCGTCTGCTCGAGACCGAGGGCCAGGTCGCGCAGCAGGAACAGCGGCAGATTGTCGATGCAGTAGTAGCCGAGGTCCTCCAGCGTGTGCAGGGCCACGCTCTTGCCGGATCCGGACAGACCGCTGACGATGATCAGCTTCTTGTGGTCCATGGTCTCGATGCGACGTTGCGGGCGGAAGCGCGCCGTGGCGCTCGCGGCCCGGTTGGCTCCCAGTAGCGGGAGGCCGCGCGCGGCGCGGGCCTGGTTGTCACTCGTTGGCTCCGGAAGGAAGGGGAGGGACATCCAAGACGGCGCGTGTCTGGCGCTCGGTGAAGTCGACGCCCGCATCGTAACCTCTGATGCGAAGGATCTGGTGCCTGACCGCGGCCTCGACCAGGATGGCCAGATTGCGTCCAGGCGCCACCGGAATGGTGATCTCGGGAACCGCGACGCCGAGCATGTGGCGGGCGGAGAGGGTTCCGGCCAGCCGGTCGATGCCTGCAAGCTCCTGTTCGCTGAGACACCGGAGGTTGACGATCAGGTTCAAGTCCTTGCTCTGCCGGACGGAGCTCTCCCCGAACATGGCGCGAATATTGAGCACACCGAGGCCGCGGACCTCCAGGAAATCCTGTAGCAGCCGCGGGCACGAGCCCTTGAGCGTCTCGGGGGCGATGTTGGCGAATTGCGGAGCGTCGTCGGCAATCAGACGGTGGCCGCGACTGATGAGATCCAGGGCGAGCTCGCTCTTGCCGATGGCCGGGTCGCCGGCGAGCAGCACGCCCATGCCGAGCACCTCCATGAACACGCCGTGCGCTGTCGTGCGTTCGGCCATGGCGTGGGTGAGGAAGTACTGCAGCTGGCGGATGATCTCCTCGTCGCCGAGGGGAGATCCCAGCAGGGGAGTCCCGGTGCGTTCCGCATGACCGAAGAAGGCATCCTCCGGCTCGATGTCGTCGGAGAACAGGATCGCGGCTGGACGGGCGGCAAACAGCGTGCGGAGGGTCTCCTCGTGCACGGCCGGGCGCAAGGTCGGCAAGATAAACGAGCTCCGCGTACCCGATGATCTGCAGTCGATTCGGATGGATACAGTTCAAGGAGCCGACCAGCGGCTGGCCGGCCACGGCGCGGTCTTCGCCTCGCAGGCGGCGACCTTCCGCCGGCTGCGGCGTCAACCAGCGGAGCTGCAGGCGAGGGCCGATCTGCTGGAGGAGGTCCTGCAGGGTCTCGACCGGCGTCATGCGTGGGGGGAGTCCTCGTCGCGCTCCGTCAGAAGGCGCAGGATTTGCTCGG
This sequence comes from uncultured Gammaproteobacteria bacterium, assembly GCA_963736235.1. Classification (GTDB taxonomy): domain Bacteria; phylum Pseudomonadota; class Gammaproteobacteria; order Chromatiales; family Chromatiaceae; genus CAVORB01. The sequence goes on along the minus strand of CAVTOR010000031.1, from coordinate 640,718 downwards.
CGGAATTGGCGCGGCGCAGGGACTCGCGCAGCTGCGGGTCGCTGAACATGGAAGCCAGGTTGGAGAGCAGCTGCAGGTGCGTCTCGTTCGCCGCCTCTGGCACCAGCAGCGCGAAAGCGAGATCAACCGGTTGGTCGTCGATGGCGTCGAATCCGATGCCCTCGCGCAGTTGGACAAAGGCGCCGACGGCCTCGGAGACCCCCTGCATGCGGGCATGAGGAAGTGCAACGCCATGGCCGAGACCCGTGCTCCCGAGGCGCTCGCGTTCGAGCAGGTGCTCGAATACGGTCTCGGGGCTCAGGCCAGGGTCATCCGTCGCGAGCAACTCGCCGAGCACCTCCAGCAAACGCTTCTTGCTGCTGATGTCGTAACTTGCGCCGATGCGCCCGGCGACGATGAAACGGGGAGGAAACATGCAGATGCCGCTCCCGAAGTACAGGGGTCAGGGTTTAAACGCCGGCGCCGCGGAGACATTCCCCGCGGCGCGTTCATTCGGGCCTTCTCGCGCGATTATGCCACGCCGCGCGGAACTTAGTCGGTTTCGATTCCCTTGAACCCGTTACCCCGGTGACTGCTCTTCTTCTCCTTGTGTTTGAGCACCTGGCGGTCGAGCTTGTCGATCAGCGTGTCGATCGCCGCGTACATGTCCTCGTGGACCGAGTCCGCGAAGACCTTGGCGCCGTTTACGTGCAGCGTCGCCTCGGCCTTCTGGCGCAGCTTCTCGACGCTCAGGATGACGTGTACGTTGATGACGTGGTCGAAGTGCCGCGCAAGGCGTTCGAACTTGCTGTCGACATAGCCCTTGAGGGCGTCGGTGATGTCGACATGATGACCCGTCAGGTTGATTTGCATAGTGAGACTCCTCGTTGTCCACACAAGATCCCTGCAAGGCGCCGTCCTGGAGCCCATCAGGGGTAGAAAGCCAAGTTTCGGTCTTCGTTTCCCCTCATTTGCGCTGGTCCCGGATCGCCGCAAATGGCGGCGGAATCCCGGACGATGCCCGGTTGCGCGTAGTTCAAGCCAGGCGTTTGCGCTCATTCGAGGGAGGTATGCCCATGGCCTCTCGGTACTTGGCAACGGTGCGCCGCGCCACGTTGATGCCCTGATCCGCCAAAATGGACGCGATCTTGTTGTCGCTCAGCGGCTTGCTCGGTTTTTCCGCGGCGACCAGCTTGCGGATGAAGGCGCGGATCGCGGTCGATGAGCACTCGCCTCCGGATGCCGTGCTCACGTGGCTGGAGAAGAAGTACTTGAACTCGTAGGTACCCCGCGGGGTGTGCATGTACTTCTGGGTCGTGACCCTCGACACGGTGGATTCGTGCAGCTCGAGGGCTTCCGCCACGTCGCGCAGCACCATGGGCTTCATCGCCTCGTCGCCATACTCGAGAAAGTCCTGCTGCAGTTCCACGATCTTCGCCGCCACCCTCACGATCGTGTCGTTGCGGCTGGCTAGGCTCTTGATAAACCAACGTGCTTCCTGAAGGTGGTTCTTCAAGAAGGTATTGTCTTCGCTCTGGTCGGCGCGGCGGATGAGCCGCGCGTAGTCCGGATTCACTCTTAGCTTAGGCGTGGTTTCCGGGTTTAGCTCGACGGTCCAGGCACCGCTGACCTTGCGCACGAAGACGTCAGGGATAACGTACTCCGGCTGCGATTCGGCGATCAAGGCCCCGGGTCTGGGATGCAGCGTGCGGATCAGGGCGATGACCTCACCCAGCTCCGCCATGGGGATGCCGAGATCGCGGCGAATCGGCTCCAAGTCGTTTTTGGACAAGGCCTCGACATGTCGCTCGCAGACGGCGATCGCCGAGTCGCGAAGGGGACACTCCTCGGAGGATAACTGCCGCAGTTGGATCAGGAGACACTCCCGCAGGTTGCGGGCGCCCACGCCCGGCGGGTCGAGCGATTGCACCCGGTGGAGTACCGTCTCCACCTCCTCCAGCGTGAGCTCGTCGTCATCGAGAGCCTCCAGAAGCTCCTGCGGATCGACGGTCAGGTAGCCGTCCGCGTTGATCGATTCGATGAGGGCGGATGCAATGGCCAGATCGTTTCCCTCCATCCGGCTCAAGTTGAGCTGCCATTGGAGATGGTCGTTCAGGGTCGGGGATGCGCTCTTATGGGCGAAAAGATCGAAATCGCCGCCGTCATCCCCGCCGCCGCTGGTTGGGACATAGCTGTCGTAATGGTCGCTCCATTCAGCGTCCACCGGCAGCTCCTGGGGCATCGGCATGTTTTCGGGCTGGACCTCGCGCTCCAGATCCGCGTCGGCTTGCGCCCGCTCGCGCGCGCTGCTGTCCGGGTCTTCGCCGTTAGGGCGCTCCGCCTCGTCGGCGTTCTCGAGCATGAGGTTGGACTCAAGCGCCTCCTGGACCTCTTGCTGGAGGTCCAGCATGGACAGCTGAAGCAGACGGATGGCCTGCTGCAGCTGCGGTGTCATCGTCAGCTGCTGGCCAAGTCGGAGCTGTATCGACTGCTTCATGGATGATTGTGAATCAGGGCTGGTACGTTATTTGAATGCTACGGGCGATTCTAGCCCAAAACCGGGACTCATGGATAAGCTGTCAGGCGCGGAGGGGCGTCTCAGCCGCCGGCTAAAGCGTGAAGTGCTCGCCCAGGTAGACCGCTCGTACCTCCATATTCTCGAGCAGCTCGCGCGGGGTACCGTCGGCGATGACACGGCCCTCGTTGATGATGTAGGCACGGTCGCAGATGTCGAGGGTCTCGCGCACGTTGTGATCCGTGATCAGGATGCCTATGTCGCGTCGGCGCAGGTGGGTGACGATGTTCTTGATGTCCCCCACGGCGATCGGATCGACACCGGCGAAGGGCTCGTCGAGCAGCATCACCTTTGGCTCGACCGCCAGCGCACGGGCGATTTCTAGGCGCCGGCGTTCGCCGCCCGAAAGGCTGAGTGCGAGCGAGTCGCTGACGTGGCTGATCCCGAGCTCCTCGAGCAGCTCCATGCTGCGGTTTTTCCGTTCGGCTTTCCCCATATCGCCGCGCGTCTCGAGCACGGCAAGCAGGTTGGCGCTTGCCGTGAGCTTGCGGAACACGGAGGGCTCCTGGGCGAGGTAGCTCAGGCCGCGGCGGGCGCGGGCGTGCATCGGGAGCAGGGTAATGTCCTGTCCTTCGAGCGTGATCATTCCGGCGTCCGCGGCGATCAACCCGACAATCATGTAGAAGCAGGTGGTCTTGCCCGCCCCGTTCGGCCCGAGCAGGCCGACGACCTCGCCGGCGTCGACGCTCACGCTGACGTCTTGCACGACTTGTCTGCGGCGATAGCTCTTGACCAGTTTGTGCGCGAGCAGGGTGCTCATCGCTGCGCGGGGTTCTTGATAAAGATCTTCACCCGTTCCTTGCCCTGGGCGCTGGTCCCTGCCTTGACCCGGGCACGGGCGCGGTCGTAGACGATGCGATCACTGCGAAAGGTGTCCTCGCCCTGAAACAGGAGCGCTTGGTCGATGAGGGTGATCTCCTCGGCATCCGCCTCGTATTCCATGCGCAATGCCTCAGCCTCGACTTTCTTCTTCTCCCCCTCCATGTCCTGGCGGTACTTGGCGGGGTTTCCCACGGCCACGATGCGCTTGGGACGTCGGTCCGGATCGTGGTGCACGGTTACCTCGTCGGCCCTAATCTCCATGCTGCCCTGCTTGACGAATACATTGCCGGTGTAGACGCTCGTCGATGCCTGCTCGTCGAGCTCGGCACTGTCGCTTTCCAGGTACAGGGGCTGTTGATCGTCCCCCTCCACGGCCGGGAGCGGAGACACGGTCGCGAGCAACAGAAAGGTGAGAACGATGGGTGCCCGACGGCGGCACGAGCGCGAGGTGCTGGTAAGGTTCATGGGGTCTCCTCTGAGGTTGTTGGCTGTGCCGTCTCGGCCCGCGCGCCAATGTCGTGCTGGGTGCGCACGGGTCCCGCCAGCTCGACCCGGGTTGGGGTGCCGTACCAGATCCTCGCGCCGTTGGCGGAGGTCAGCCAATCCGCGCCACTCGTGGCGAGCAGAGGCTGGAAGGTCTCCGCGTAATCCTGGCGCGGTCGCAGCAGGAGCTCGTTGGTGCGCATGTGCAGCGGTCGCGTCGTCTCGCCCGCTTCGCGGTCGATAAAGACCCTTCCTTTCAGGCGCAGGTCCTCGCCGTCACCCGATAGCCATCCCTTTGCGGAGCGGATCACCCAGGGAGGTGTCGCGTCGTCGAACACTGTCAGCACCGGCTGTTCGAGCTCGGTGCTGTCATCCGCCGGGAAGTGTCTCAACTCGCGGGAGGTGAGGTGCCGGGCGGGCGAGCCGGTCTCGCTCATGATGGTGGCGGAGAGGTTGTCCACGGTGTAGTCGGGCAGGCCCTCCCGCTGCGCCGAGGGCGTGTCCCGAGGCCCTGTATCGGATCCGTACCACCAGGCAAGTGCCCCTACCGTAGCGAGGATCGGGATCAGGATGCGTTGGCGCAGGGGTATCATCCGGGGCCCGGCCTCACCAGGTCGCTGCGGTCAGAGGTAGCGTTCCATCATGGTTCCCAGGCTGCCCTGCGCCTCCATGATGAACTCGCAGACCTCCCGCCCCGCGCCGCGCCCGCCGGGGGAACGGGTGTGCCAATGCGCATGCTGTTGCAGCAAGGGGTGGGCATCCGCCACCGCGATGGACAAGCCTACCTGGCACATGACCGGGAGGTCGACCACGTCGTCGCCGACGTAGGCGATCTGCTCGTCGGCTAGCTCAGAGACCCGCTTCAGCTCTTCGTAGGCCGGAACCTTGTCACGGCGCCCCTGATAGACGTGCTCGACGCCCAGGCTCTGCATGCGGATGCGCACCACCTCGGAGCTGCGCCCGGTGATGACCGCGAGCTTGACCCCCGTCTGCCGCAGCATGGTCATGCCGTGACCGTCGCGGGAGTTGAAGGCCTTGTACTCCTGGCCGTCGTCGCCGAGGAACAGGCTGCCGTCGGTCAGCACGCCATCCACGTCGAAGATCACCATCCGGATCTGTTTGGCTCGCTCAAGGATATCCTGCATTTCCGTCGTCCTCTCAATTGCTCCGCCGCCATCCGGCGCCATTTTCAAACGCTTACGCGCTCGAAAATGGCGTCACATCCCTGTGCCGCGGAAAGCGCTGAATTGATCATTTTCCCAACCTCCGCGCAACGCCGTCACACGACTCCCGCCCGTAATAGGTCGTGCATGTTCAGAGCGCCGACCGGGCGGTGCTCCTTGTCCACCACCAGGAGCGCGTTGATTCGGTTGCTCTCCATGATGCGCAGCGCCTCCGCCGCGAGCAGGTGTGCGCCCGCGGTGACCGGCGCCCGCGTCATCACCTCGTCCACCAGAGCCGCGCGAATGTCGATCGAGCGGTCCAGGGTCCGGCGCAGGTCGCCGTCCGTGAAGATACCGACGACGCTCCCCTGGTCGTCCACCACGGCGGTCATGCCGAGCCCCTTGCGGGACATCTCGACCAACGCCTCGGTCAGCGGCGTCCCGCGACTGACCCGAGGCACCCCCTCCCCGGTGTGCATGATGTCCGCGACGTGCAACAGCAGGCGTCGGCCCAGGCTCCCGGCCGGATGGGACCGGGCGAAGTCCTCGGCGGTGAAACCGCGGCTGTGCAGCAGCGCCACCGCGAGCGCGTCTCCCATGGCGAGGGCGGCAGTGGTGCTGGCGGTCGGGGCCAACCCGAGCGGACAGGCCTCTTTCTCCACGCTGACGTCGATGTGCACATCGGCAGCCTGGGCAAGGCTTGAGCGCGGGTTTCCGGTCATGGCGATCAGCGGCACGCCCAGGCGCTTGATGAGCGGCAGTATGGTGAGCATCTCCTCGGTCTGTCCCGAGTTGGAGAGCGCGAGCACCACGTCCTTGGCCGTGATCATGCCCAGGTCGCCGTGGCTGGCCTCTCCGGGGTGGACGAAGAACGCCGGGCTGCCGGTGCTCGCCAGCGTGGCGGCGATCTTGCTCCCCACGTGACCGGACTTGCCCATGCCCAAGACCACGATCCGGCCCGCGCAGCCGAGCATGTAGCGGCAGGCGCGCACGAAGGCCTCGTCGATCCGTTCCGCCAGCGCCGACACGGATTGGGCCTCGGTCTCGATCACGGCGCGGCCGAGTCGGCGTATGTCCTCCGCGTCGCCGTTCGGCTCGGGGTGTTGGGATGGGTTCGAAATCTCGGACAACATCTGGCTGCAGAGGGGTGGCGCCGGCCTCGGCGGGTCGGATGATATGATACCGCGTGTACCACGTGCAGTGCGCTGCCCGCGTCTGTGCGGGGGTGCCGAATGCATGCCATCAGGACATTCCCTTGTCGTCGGGCCAATTGGGATGGTGAGTCGGAAATCGATGTCGGATCGTTCTGGCGGCCGCGTCGAGATCGTAACCCGCGGCTGGGATCTCCCCGGAGAGGCCGGTGACTTTTACCCCCACGATCTTCCCCCGGACTGGCGTCTGACCTATTTCTCAAACGCGTTTCCCGCGGTGCTCGTCCCAGCCGTCCTCTGGGTGCCGGCCAACCCGCGGCTTCTGCGCGGCTGGGCGGAAGACGTGCACGACGGCTTCCGTTTCTACCTGGAACTGCCGGCCGCCGGTGATCCGGCCGATGAGCTGCGGGACGCCGTCGAAGTCTTGGGCGACAAGCTGGCGGGCGTAGTCGGGAGCACGGACCCTGCCCTGGGCTCCGGGATCCCCTTCTTGCGCTGGCAGCAAGATCCGTCAGCCATCAACGGCGGCCCATTCGCCGTCTCCTGCTCGGTTGGTTTGCCCGATCGGGATCCGCGGCAGGCCAGGGCATGGCTGGGAAACTTGGTTCAGCGCCTGGCTGGCTCGGGCGGACTGGTCGTTCTCGACGGCGCGGAGGCCGACGCCGACACCCTGCGCCGTTGGTTGGAGCTGGCTTGGCTGCTGGGCTTTGCTTGACGCTCGTCGGAACGCCTAAGACAATAGCCGACCTTTGTTCCCGATATCGAGAGGGACAACCGAAGCATGGGGCGGTGCAGTCCCCCACAGACCCGCCAGCGTCGAACCGGACGCTTGGGCGACGTCCGATTCGCAGTCGCCACGGGGCCTCCGCCGACCGTCGAGGGGCCGGAGCCCGCCCTCGTCCTCCGCGACCGGGAGTCGAGTCAAGAGGCTGCGGCCGACGCCTTGGTCCGTATCCGCGGGCTTAGCTTCGCGCACGGGGAACGGCGGATCTTCGACGGCATCGATCTCGATATCGGCCGTGGCCGGGTGACTGCCATCCTGGGGCCCAGCGGGACCGGGAAGACGACGCTCCTCAAGCTGATCGGCGGGCTGCTCACCCCGCACGCGGGCACCGTGGAGGTCGACGGGATGCAGGTCAACGGATTGAGTGGACGCGAGCTCTGCCGGCTCCGCACCCGGATGGGCATGATGTTCCAGGGCTGCGCGCTGCTAACTGATCTGAGCGTATTTGAGAACGTCGCGTTTCCGCTGCGCGAGCACACGGATCTTCCCGAATCCATGATTCGCAGATTGGTGCTGATCAAGCTCGAGGCGGTCGGGCTGCGCGGCGCGCGGGATCTCATGCCGGGAGAGCTGTCCGGCGGAATGGCCAGACGGGTTGCGTTGGCGCGCGCGGTGGCGCTGGATCCCATGATGGTTCTGTACGACGAGCCCTTCACCGGGCAGGACCCGATCACCAAGGGCGTGCTGGTGACCTTGATCCGGCACTTGAACGATGCCGGGTGTCTCACCAGCGTCGTGGTTTCCCACGACGTCGAGGAGACGGTGGCGATCGCCGATGACGTCTATGTTATCGCCGACGGAAAGGTGATGGCCCGAGGTACGCCGACGGAGGTGGCGGCCACGCGTTCTCAATGGGTGGAGCAGTTCATGCGAGGCTTGCCGGACGGACCGGTGCATTTCCACTACCCGGCACCGCGGCTGGATCAGGACCTGATCGGGTAGGCCGCCGGGTGCTGGAATCCCTGGCGAGACTCGGCCGGACCGGGCTGAGGTTCCTGGAGCGGCTGGGCCGTGCTCACCTGTTGCTCGTGGACATCCTGGCCGGTGTGCCAAGCCTCGCGGTGCGCCCGCGCCTGCTCCTGGTGCAGGTCTGCGGTTTCGGTGTGTTGTCGATGTCGATCGTGATCGTCTCGGGCCTGTTCGTGGGTATGGTGCTGGGGCTGCAGGGTCACTCGGTGCTGTCGCGATTCGGGGCGGAGGACAGCCTTGGCGTCATGGTGGCCGCTTCGCTGGTGCGCGAGTTGGGTCCGGTGGTGACGGCCCTGCTGGTGGCGGGGCGCGCCGGCTCGGCCCTGACCGCCGAGATCGGCCTGATGAAAGCCACAGAGCAGCTTGCGGGTCTGGAGATGATGGCGGTGGATCCGGTAAAGCGGATACTGACGCCGCGCTTTTTCGGCGGCGTGCTATCCATGCCATTGCTGGCGGCGATGTTCAGCGCGGTGGGCGTGCTGGGGGGCTGGTTCGTGGGGGTCGGCCTACTCGGGGTGGATGACGGGTCCTTCTGGAGCCAGACGCAGGGCCGGGTCGATCTGCGGGAGGATGTCGCGAACGGCTTGGTCAAGAGCCTGGTATTCGGGGGCGTCGTGACTTGGATCGCGCTGTACCAGGGCTATGACGCCACGCCCACCCCCGAGGGGGTGGGCCGCGCCACCACCCGTTCGGTCGTGCAGTCGGCACTGGCGGTGCTCGGGCTCGATTTCGTGCTGACCGCACTGATGTTGGGAGGCTGACCCATGGAACGCAAGCGCACGACCGAGATCCTGGTCGGGGCCTTTGTCGCGGCCGGCTTCCTGGCGTTGTTCTTCCTCGCCTTCCAGGTGAGCAACCTGGGCAGGGAGAGCGCGGGTGACGGTTATCGCCTGACCGCCTTGTTCGACAACGTCGGCAGCCTCAAGGTAAGGGCTCCGGTGAGTATGGCGGGCGTGCGTGTCGGCCGTGTCGAGGACATCCGGTTCGACCGGCAGACCTATCGCGCGGCGGTGACCCTGCGTATCGCGGGCGAGGTCGATGCCATACCGGAGGACACCATCGCCAGTATTTTTACGGCCGGGCTCCTGGGGGAGCAGTACGTCGGCCTAGACCCCGGCGGCAGCGCGGTGCATCTACGCGACGGGGACCAGATCGCCTTCACCCAGTCGGCCCTGGTGCTCGAACAGATCGTCGGGCATTTTCTGTTTAGCAACTCAGAGGAGAACTCGGAGTGAGAAACACACTTTTCGACCTGACCGAACGGCGTTCGCGCCGATGGATCAACTGGCGGCAAGCCCTCGTGGGTGTGGCCTGCTCGCTGATCTTGATCGGCGCCACGCCGGCGTTCGCCGACGACGCCACGTCGCTGGTCCGAAGCACGAGCGAGCGCATGTTGCGAGCGTTGGAGGCTCGCCGAGCGGAGATCGACCGCAACCCCAAGCTGATCTATGGGCTGGTGGAGGACATCCTGCTCCCCCACTTCGATTTCGAGAAGATCACCCGCGCCGCGGTCGGCAGCTCCTGGAGCAAGGCGACCCCAAAGCAGCAGAGCGCCCTGATCAACGGCTTCCAGCAGGTGCTGGTGCGTACCTATGCCAAGTCTCTGCTCAGCTACGCCGGCCAGGAGATCCGGTACTTGCCGAGCAAGCCCGGGCGCCAGCCTGGTACGGTCACCGTGTCCACCGAGGTGCGCGAGGGGGGCTCGACTCCCATCCCGATCGACTATCGCCTGTACCAGAAGGGCGGCGGGTGGAAGGTTTACGATGTCATCATCGACAATGTGAGCCTGGTTTCCAACTATCGTAGTAGCTTTGCCTCCCAGATCCGGCAAGGCGGCATCGATGGGCTGATCGGGCGTTTGGACGAGATGAACGCGAAGGGTCAGGGATGAGCGCAGCGCGGATCCGAGCGCGCGGCAAGGCCGGGTTCGGTGTCGAGGGCGTCCTGGACTTCACCACCGTTGCCCGGCTGGCGGCGCAGGGAGAACGGATGTTCGCGCGCGGGGGTAGGTTGGAGATCGACCTGCAGGGCGTTCGCTCGGCGAACAGCGCTGGCATCGCGCTGCTGCTGGAGTGGCTGGATTTGGCCCGCCGGCGTGGCGTTTCCCTGCGTTTTCGCAACATCCCCGAGTCACTGGTCAGCCTCGCTGGCCTGGCCAACCTGTCCGGTCTGATTCCCGTGGTCCGCGACGGTGCATAGCGCCGCCGCGGCGCGCACGGCGCCGTTCTCAGAGGGGCATCCACTTCACACCCATTTTGAGCACCCGATGGACAAGCTAAGCATCACCGGCGGAGCGACCCTGAACGGCGAGGTGCGGATTGCCGGAGCCAAGAACGCCGCGCTTCCGATCCTCGCCGCCACCCTGCTCGCCGAGGGCAAGGTGACCCTGTCCAACGTGCCGCATCTGCGCGATATCACCACCACGATGGAGCTCCTCGGACGCATGGGCGTGGCGCTGACCGTGGGCGAGCGGATGTGCATCGAGGCGGACGCGCGCAGGGTGACCAGCTTCTCCGCGCCCTATGAGCTGGTGAAGACCATGCGCGCGTCGATCCTGGTGCTGGGGCCTCTGCTCGCCCGCTTCGGACGCGCCGACGTCTCTTTGCCCGGCGGCTGCGCGATCGGCGCCCGCCCGGTGAACCTGCACATCGACGGCCTGCGTGCCATGGGGGCGGACATCAGTGTCGAGGGGGGTTACATCCGTGCCCGCGCCGAGCGGCTGCGCGGCGCCCGATTGGTGATGGAGCTGGTCACCGTCACCGGCACCGAGAATCTGATGATGGCCGCCGCCTTGGCTGAGGGCGAGACCGTCATCGAGAATGCCGCCCGGGAGCCGGAGATCACGGATCTGGCGGACTTCCTCAACGGGATGGGGGCACGGATCAGGGTGCCGGAACCGACACCATCCGCATCCAGGGCGTGGAGCGCCTGGAGGGTACCAGCTACCGGGTCCTGCCCGATCGCATCGAGACCGGCACCTATCTGGTCGGCGGCGGCCATGACCGGCGGGCGGATCGTCGCCCGCGACACCTGTCCCGAGCTGCTGGACGCGGTGCTGGCGAAGCTGCGCGAGGCCGGTGCCGAGATCGAGACCGGCCCGGACTGGATTTCGCTCGACATGCATGGGCGCCGCCCACGGGCGGTAGACATCCACACCGCCCCGCACCCGGCATTTCCCACCGACATGCAGGCCCAGTTCTGCGCCCTGAACGCCATTGCCGAGGGCGTGGGGATCATCACCGAGACGGTGTTCGAGAACCGCTTCATGCACGTGCTGGAGCTGCAGCGCATGGGGGCGGACATCCGGCTCGAGGGCAACGTCGCCATCTGCCACGGGGTCGAGCGGCTGACCGCCGCCCCGGTGATGGCGACCGACCTGCGGGCCTCGGCCGGCTTGGTGCTGGCGGGTCTGGTGGCGGAGGGCGAGACCCTGGTGGACCGCATCTATCACATCGATCGCGGTTACGACAACATCGAGGAGAAGCTCTCGACCCTCGGGGCGCGCATCCGGCGCACCTCGGGCTGAACGGGCCGGTGCCATGGATTTTCCCCATCCGCTGACCTTCGCCCTCTCCAAGGGTCGCATCTTCGAGCAGACCCTGCCGCTGTTGGCCCATGCCGGGATTCAGCCCGTGGATGATCCGGAGACCAGCCGCAAGCTGATCCTGGAGACCAACCACCCGCGGGTGAAGCTGGTCATCATCCGCGCCAGCGACGTGCCGACCTATGTTCAATACGGCGCCGCGGACCTCGGCGTCGCCGGCAAGGACGTGCTCATGGAGCATGGCGGCGAGGGGCTCTATGAGCCGCTGGACCTGCGGATAGCCCGCTGCCGGATGATGGTGGCCGGCCCTCCGGACGCCGAGCTCGGGAGCGAGAGGTTGCGTATCGCGACCAAGTACGTGAAGAGCGCGGAGCGCCACTTCGCGGCCCAGGGGCAGGCAGGTGGAGGTCATCAAGCTCTACGGCTCGATGGAGCTCGCGCCGCTGGTCGGGCTCTCCGACCTGATCGTGGATCTGGTGGAGAGCGGCAATACGCTGCGAGCCAACGGTCTCGTGCCCCTGGAGCACATCGCCGACATCAGCTCTCGGCTGGTGGTCAACAAGGCGTCCTGGAAGATGAAGCATGCCTCGGTCATGGCCGTGCTCGGCGCGCTTCGCGAGGCGATCGCTGGGGTCGGGGCCTAGCTAAGCGCCCCCCTGGGCTTCGCCCGGCAATCGCCGTTTCGTGCTTCCGTTCGGACCCCTGCGGCTACACTCTCAACAAACAAGCACCCGAACAGGCAGGCAAGGTTTTCCCCATGGCAGAGATTGCACGTTTGTCGACCGCTGACGACGATTTCGACCGCCGGCTGGAGGCACTTCTCGCTTGGGAGTCGGTCTCCGACGCCCAGGTGCAGGAGACGGTGGACACCATCATCAAGACGGTGCGCGAGCGCGGCGATGGGGCGCTGCTCGACTACACCGCACGCTTCGACGGCTGGGAGCCGCAGTCCGCGGGGGATCTCGAGATCCACCAGGCACGCCTGGAACAGGCCTGGAACGCCGTTCCCCAACCTCAGCGGGAGGCCTTGGAACTGGCAGCGGCGCGCATTCGTGCCTATGCCGAGCGCCAGAAGCTCGCCGACTGGAGCTACACGGAGCCCGACGGTACTCTGCTCGGGCAAAAGGCGACCCCCTTGGACCGGGTCGGGCTGTACGTGCCCGGCGGCAAGGCAGCCTATCCCTCATCCGTGCTCATGAACGCGATCCCCGCCAAGGTAGCGGAGGTCGGCGAGCTCATCATGGTGGTGCCGACCCCGGCGGGCGAGGTCAACGAGCTGGTGCTCGCCGCCGCCCATGTGGCGCGCGTCGACCGGGTATTCGCGATCGGCGGGGCGCAGGCGGTGGCGGCGCTCGCCTACGGCACCGCCCTGGTGCCTGGGGTGGACAAGATCGTGGGGCCCGGCAATATCTATGTGGCGACCGCCAAGCGAGCGGTGTTCGGTCAGGTGGGCATCGACATGGTTGCCGGCCCCTCGGAGATCCTGGTCCTGTGCGACGGCGGGACGGACCCGGACTGGATCGCCATGGACCTCTTCTCCCAGGCGGAGCACGATGAGGATGCCCAGTCCATCCTGGTGGCCTGGGATGGGGAGTATCTCGACCGGGTCGAGGCCGCCATCGACAAGCTGCTGCCGAACATGGAGCGGCGCTCCATCATCGAGACGGCGCTGCGCGAACGGGGCGCTCTGATCCAGGCACGGGACATGGACGAGGCGGTCGAGGTTGCCAACCGCGTCGCCCCCGAGCACCTCGAGCTGTCGGTGGAGGACCCCGAGGCGCTGGCGCGGAAGATACGCCACGCCGGGGCCATCTTCATGGGGCGTTACACCGCGGAGGCGCTGGGCGACTACTGCGCCGGGCCGAACCATGTGCTGCCGACCTCGCGCACGGCGCGTTTCTTCTCGCCGCTCGGGGTCTACGACTTCCAGAAGCGCTCCAGTCTGATCATGGTCTCCAGCGAGGGCGCGGCGACGCTCGCGAGGACGGCATCGGTCCTCGCCCGCGGCGAGGGGTTGACGGCCCACGCGCGCTCCGCCGAGTACCGCGGCGGGTCCTGAGGTACCTCTCGTGTTCCCACGACCTCTGCAGGAAGGGCCAGGATGCAAGAGCTGATCGACCGCCTGGTCCGACCCGAGATTCGCGAGCTCAAGGCCTACCATGTCCCAGACGCCTCCGGCCTGATCAAGCTCGACGCCATGGAGAATCCCTACGCCTGGCCCGCCGAACTGCGAGGGCAGTGGCTGGATCTGTTGCGCGAGGTGCAGCTCAACCGCTATCCCGACCCCCGGGGGCGGGATCTGCAGGCGGCGCTGCGCGAGGCCGCGGGTATCCCGGACGAGATGGACCTGCTGCTCGGCAACGGCTCCGACGAGCTGATCCAGATGCTGGCCCTCACGGTGACGCACCCCGGGCGCAAGATCCTCTCCGTCGATCCGGGCTTCGTCATGTATCGCATGATCGGGTTGTTCGCGGGCATGGGCTACGTTGGGGTTCCGCTGCGGCCGAGAGGATTTCTCGTTGGACCTTACGGCGGTGCTCGAGGCCCTGGAGCGGGAGCAGCCGGCGCTCACCTTCCTCGCCTACCCGAACAACCCGACCGGAAACCTGTTCGACGCCGCGGATGTCGAGCGCATCATCGAGGCGGCCCCGGGATTGGTGGTGATCGACGAGGCATACGCCCCGTTCACCGATAGCCAGCTTCCTGCCGAGGGTCGGCGCCTGGCCGAATCTCCTGGTCATGCGCACCGTCTCCAAGATGGGCCTCGCCGGCCTGCGCTTGGGCTACCTCGTGGGCCCGCCGCGGTGGATCGAGGAGATCGACAAGACCCGGCTCCCGTACAACGTCAACGTGCTTACCCAGGCCAGTGCCGCCTTCGCCCTTCGCCACAAGGCGGTCCTCGACGAGCAGACTGGCCGTATCCGGGCTGAGCGCGCCCGGCTGTTCGGGCGGCTATCGGCAATGGCCGGGGTCGAGCCCTACCCGAGCGAGGCGAACTTCATCCTTCTGCGCCTGAGCGCGGGGCGGGCGTCCGTCGCCTTCGAGACGCTCAGGGCCAGCGGGGTGCTGGTCAAGAATCTCGACGGGGCGCACCCACTGCTCGCCGATTGCCTGCGCGTGACCGTGGGCAAGCCAGAGGAGAACGACGCCTTTCTGGTTGCGCTGAAAGCGGCGCTCTGAGCCCCCGCCTCGGCTGCGCATTGGGGATCCGCGGGCTACCATTAGGCCCAATCCCGCAATCTGGCATGACCATGTACACCGACACCCCTTCCGAGCTCGTCGAGGCGCTGCGCCTGTTTCTGCGGGAGCGCCGCAGCGACGCCCATCGGGTCTTCCATCATTTCCAGCAGATGGAGAGGCCCTTCCTGCTGCGCAGCGATCTGCTGGACGGTTTCCAGGATCTCTGTGCGGACTCGGGCGGCGACCGCCTGCGCGCCACGCCGCTGGAGCAGGTCATCGAGATGGCGCAGGAGGCGGCACTGGACGCGACCTGCATCCATCTTGCGCTGCGCCGGCGGATTGGCCGCTGGGTCTACCTGCGCGTCCATCTGGAGACGATGGAGGTCGCGGAGACCGGCGTGGCCCGCTTCCTCGCCTTCAAGGAGGCGCTGATCGACGGCAACGACGCTGACTGGACGCTGGAGGTGGACCTGCAGCCGTTCAACCGCACCTTCGCCATGCCCAGCGAGGACCGCTTCATCGGCCGCGGCGTCGAGTTCCTCAACCGCCGACTGTCCAGCCGCCTGTTCGAGGAGCAGGGTCTCGGACAGGAAAGGATGCTCCAATTCCTGCGCCTGCATGCCTACAAGGGCAGGACGCTGATGTTGAGCGAAGGCGTGCGCAGCGTGGGAGGATTGCGCCGCGCGCTGCGTAAGGCCGCAAACCTGGTGGGCCGCCAGCGGCCGGACACGCCCTGGGAGGCGGTGGAGCCAGACCTGCGGGCCCTGGGCTTCGAGCCGGGCTGGGGCGATCGGGCGGAGCGGGTGGCCGAGACCATGCACCTGCTGCTGGATATCCTGGACGCCCCGTCTCCCGATACGCTGGAGCGCTTCCTGGCCCGCATTCCGATGGTCTTCTCCCTGGCCATCCTCTCTCCCCACGGCTGGTTCGGTCAGTCCAACGTGCTGGGGCGCCCGGACACCGGCGGTCAGGTCGTCTACATCCTCGACCAGGTTCGCGCCCTGGAGGAAGAGATGCGCCAGCGGCTGCGTGGCCCAGGGCTTGGATCTGGAGCCGCAGATCGTCATCCTCACCCGGCTCATTCCCGAGGCCGAGGACACCAGCTGCAATCAACGGCTGGAGCCCGTCTCCGGCACCCGCAATGCGCGCATCCTGCGCGTGCCGTTCCGCAATGCGCTCGGTGAGGTCATGCCGCACTGGATCTCCCGCTTCGAGATCTGGCCGTTTCTGGAGCGCTATGCGCTGGAGGCCGAGCGGGAGCTGCTGGGCGGAGTTGGGCGGGCGTCCCGATCTGATCATCGGCAACTACTCCGACGGGAACCTGGTCGCCTCCATCATGGCCCCGCGACTCGGCGTCACCCAGTGCACCATCGCCCACGCCCTGGAGAAGACCAAGTACCTGTACTCGGACCTCTATTGGAAGGAGAACGAGGATCGATACCACTTCTCCTGCCAGTTCACGGCCGACCTGATCGCCATGAACGCGGCGGACTTCATCATCACCAGCACCTACCAGGAGATCGCCGGCACGGACGAGACCATCGGCCAGTACGAGAGCCACATGGCCTTCACCATGCCGGGCCTGTACCGGGTGGTGCACGGCATCGACGTCTACGATCCCAAGTTCAATATCGTATCGCCGGGGGCGGATGCCCAGGTCTATTTCCCGGCGACCGAAACGGAGCGGCGCCTGCAACACCTGCTGCCGGAGATCGAGGCCCTGATCTTCGGCGATGGGGCGGGCAGCGCCGCTCGTGGAACCCTGACGGAGCCGGACAAGCCCCTGATCTTCACCATGGCGCGCATGGACCGCATTAAGAACATCACGGGACTGGTGGAGTGGTTCGGCCGCAACGAGGCGCTGCGGGGTGAGGCCAACCTGCTGGTGGCCGCGGGTTACGTCGATGCGGAGCGCTCCGGTGACGTCGAGGAACGGGACCAGATCGCCCTGATGCACGCGCTCATGGACCGCTACGCATTGGACGGACAGATGCGATGGGTGGATGGGCAGGTGGACCGGGAGCGCAACGGGGAGCTGTACCGCTACATCGCCGATCGCCGCGGGGTGTTCGTGCAGCCCGCCCTGTTCGAGGCGTTCGGCCTGACCGTGATCGAGGCCATGAGCACCGGCCTGCCCACCTTCGCCACCTGCTTCGGCGGGCCGCTCGAGATCATCGAGGATGGCGTCTCGCGGCTTCCACATCGACCCCAACCACGGCGACGAGGCAGCCGCAGAGGATCGCCGACTTCTTCGCCGCCTGCCGAGAGGACCCGGAGTACTGGGGGCGCATCTCCCGCGCCGCCTTGGCGCGGGTGGAGTCGCGTTACACGTGGAAGTTGTACGCCGAGCGCATGATGACCCTGTCGCGTGTGTACGGCTTCTGGCGGTTCGTCAGCGATCTCGAGCGCACCGAGACACGAAGATACCTGGAGATGTTCTACGCCCTGCAGTTCCGCCCCCTGGTTGAGAGGCTGGCCCTCGGGTGAGTCCGCTTGAGCGATGGGTCGTAGCAAGCCATTGCTTGCGAGTTGGGCGAGCGCCCCGAACGCCCGCTTATGCACAGAGATAGTGTTGACTCTGTCGGTCAGTCATGGTAGCAGCCAGGAAGCTTCAGCAATCGGCGATATTCTGTATCCGCATGTTTTTCATTCTTAAAAATGGGCGGTTGGATTTCCGTCGATGCAAAGATATCTTAGGGATTCCATCGATTTCGCGGATGGAGCAGCGGCTCATCCACATGGTTATCCACAGAATCCGTGGATGTCCGGAAATTTGCTTGGGTGCGCGGGGTGTTGCAGGCGAGAACCGGGAAACCACTTCGGAATTGAGTCCTACTTCCCCAAAGCGCTCCTCGGGCTGCGGCCCCCGGCCCCGAGGCTCTCGCGTTTCCAGCCGTCCGCGAGTCATCGATCGTCGTGTCGTGGTTTCCGGCGCGAAGCGTGAACCAGGTCACATTTTGGTATGCCGTTCCGCGCAGGGGATTGCGTAGGACTAGACTCCTACTGGATGGGCAGGAGGCCGAGCCCGGGGTTCGTCTGCGAGCCACGCCGACGGTGGGGCTGAGCCTTTTCGAGGGAACAGGTTGGGATGAAATCGGCTCGCGCCAGGAGAAACGCCCCAGACCCGGAGCTGGACGCCGATTCCGAGCTTGAGCTGCTCGCCAGGGCAGAGCATCTTCGCGTCATCTTCAAGCACTACCTGATCGTGCTGCTCGCGAATGTGTCTGCCGGCGCGACGCTGGCGGCGGGTTTGTGGTCGGCGGTGCCGAAGGAGCGGCTTGCGGGGTGGCTTGCCGTCATGGTGCTGTTCAACCTCGCGCGGTTGATCAAGAGCCGGCAGCTCGCAGCGAGGCCACTCGATCCGTCCGAGGTCCGTCAACGGGAGTTCCTGCTGCTCGGGTCGACCCTTACCTCGGGCGTCCTCTGGGGCGTCGCCGCGATCTGGTTCTACGTGCCGGGCGAGGCCGCGCTGAATATGTTCCTGGCGCTGGTCCTGGTCGCCATCACCGCGGCCTCCGCCGTGCTCTTGTCCTTCCATCGGCTGGCCTACCCGGTCTTTTGCGCGCCGGTGGTCATTCCTCTGGCGATTCAGCTTGGCATCGATCACGGCGCCTCTCACAGCGCGGTGGCGTTGGTAATTCCCCTCTACTACTCGTTGTTGCTGATCCTGTCCCGACAGGTCTACCGGTTCTCGCACGAGGCCATCCTGACCTCCCTCGTTCGCGAGCGCCACGCCTTGGTCGACCATTTAACCGCCATCCCGAACCGGCGCGCCTTCGAGGAGTTTCTGGAGAAGGAGTGGATGCGGGCGATCCGAACCCGGAGCAGTTTGACTCTGATCCTTTCCGACATCGACGGCTTCAAGACCTACAACGACCGGTACGGGCATGCGGTCGGCGACGCGGTCCTGCGCTCCGTCGCCGGTCTGTTTCAGAAGTCAGCTCGCCGCAGCAGCGACCTCGCCGCGCGCATCGGCGGTGACGAGTTCGCGATTATCGCACCCGATACCAATCAACTTGGTGCCGAGGAGATCGTGAAAAACATTCAGAAAAACCGCGATGGCCTTGCCCGGGGCACCTTCAAGCCCTGGTCCTTCCCCTCCCTGACCTTCGGTTACTGCACGGTGAGTCCCAGCGACGAAGGCAGCGCCTTTTCACTGTTCGAGATGGCGGACGCCGCCCTGTATCAGGCCAAGGCGGCCGGAGGGCACGGCGCGGCGGGATGCTCGGGGTAATGACTCCGCCGCGACGCTTGGGTGCGCGGCCCCGACGTCCGGGACCTTGGCACGAGGGCCGCGCGACGGAAGGGTAATGAGGTTTCGCGCCAGCGCGGCCGATGTCCGCGCACCACGCTGGCGCTGTTGCGGGAAGTAGACGCGGCTTAGGAGGAGCGCTCGTTGAGCCAGCTTCCGATCGCCGGCGTGACCTCCTTCTGAGCCTTTCCGCTGACGTAGATGCCGATGTGGCCGCCGGGGAAGGCGAGCTCCGTGTAGTCCTTGCTGCCGGTACGACCTTTCAGAGCCTTGGACGCGTCTGGCGGTACCAGGTGGTCCTGCATGGCGTAGATGTTGAGCACGGGGCAGGTGACGTCCTTGAGCTTGACCTCCCGGTCACCGAGCATGATGCCGCCGTTGAGGAGACCGTTTCTCTGGAAAAAGTCCTTGACGAATTGCCGGTAGGCCTCGCCCGCCTGGTCGGGGCTGTCGAAGATCCACTTCTCCATGCGCAGGAAGTTCTTGACCTTGTTGGGATCATCCAGCAGGTCGACCATGTTGACGTATTTCTGGCCCGTCAGGCTGAAGGGTTTGAGGGAGAGGAAGCTCCAGTTCAGCAGTTCCCCGGGAATGTTGCCCATCGTGTCCACAGCCAGGTCCACGTCGACGTGCTGCGCCCAGGCGGAAAGCAGGTTGTCTGGTGTCTTGAAGTCAACCGGCGTCACCATCGTCACGAGATTCTGCACTTTGTCCTGGTGCAGCGCCGAATAGCATAGGCTGAAGGCACCTCCCTGACAGATGCCGAGCAGGTTGATCTTGTCCAGCCCGTGGGCGTCGCAGATGTAGTCAACACAGCTGTCGATATAGCCGTTGATGTAGTCATCCAGCGTGAGTGCACGATCCGCATGATCCGGGTAGCCCCAGTCGATCAGGTAGACGTCCTGGCCGGATGCGAGCAGGCCCTTGATCGTCGATCTGTCCTCCTGGATGTCCGTCATGTATGGCCGGTTTACCAGCGCGTAGACGATGAGCAATGGGACGGGGTTCTGCTTCACCCCCTCATGGGCCCGATAGCGGTATAGGACCAACTTGTCCTCGCGATAGACGGGATCGCGTGGGCTGACGCCGGTATCGATCCTGTCGGCGTCGAGCAGGTTTTCCATTCCCTTGCCCAGCTTGCGGCTGTAGTCGAGCATCTCCTCGCTGAGCCGGTCGGGTCGGATGTCGATTGGGAACACGTTGCTTTCTCCTCGATGGGTGCTTGATCGTTTCGATTGACGGCCGTGGGGCATCACTTGGCGGGCGAGGTTGTCTTCGCCGCGGTCTTCTTGCGAGCCGTGACCTTCTTGGCTGCCGGCGCCCTTGACGCGGCAGGAGCGACCTTGGCCGCCTCCCTGCCAGCGGCGGGTGACGGGGCGTTGCCGCTGGCGGAGGCGATCTTCTTCTTCAGCGCCTCCAACTCGCGACGTAGATTCTTGGACTCCCGCCGTGTCTCCTGGACGCGGTCTTGAAGCGTGCGCAGCTCGCTGCGGGTGGGCATGTTCATTGCGCCCAGGGCCTCGTCGACCATGATCGACATCCGCTGCTTCAGCGCCATTTGAGCATTCACGATCTGACCGTGTATGCGGGCGTACTCGGCGGTCTGGACCTCCTCGGCGTAGACCTGCTCGCAGCAGCCCACCCACGTGTCATAGAGGGTGCGGGCGGAATCAATGACCTTGCCTTGCTTGCCGAGGTTCTGAAGGGCCTCGCGCATTCGGTCGGTCGACTTGACGCCGATGTGCGAGAAGAAGCTCGTGTAGTCCTGCAGTGCCCTCTGGTAATCGATGGTACGTCTAACGAGGTCCTGATACTGGGATTGCTCTTCGCGCGCGTACCCTAGCCCGGGCGCCGACAGGAAGCGATGCAGGCTTTCCTTGACCTGGTCGTGGGGCATGTTGCGCAGCAGGTCCCCGGGAATCGGGGACAAGGAGGACATCGTGCGCTGCCAGTTGTCGTAGGGCAGCTCCCAGAAGGCGAGCATCTTGTGCAGTGCGTCGTCGCCTTCTTGGTAATTTCCCGTAAAGGCCTTCTGGATGTCCGCGAGGATGCCGTTGATCGCCTGCCAGCCGTCGGCCGGGTCCTTCTGGGTAGACTGGAGGTTACGAGTGAAGTTGTCCGCCATGCGGAAAAACATCTTGCCCTGCTCCAGCATCTTTCCCATAAAATCCCGGGACGGATCCGGCGCCGCCGGCGCCATCGCCTGCCACCAGTGATCCATTGCGGCCTCCCAGGCGTTGGTGCCGCCGGTGTCCATGCCCAATGCCTTGCGGCTGACGTCGGACCATTGCTCCCAGTACCTCCGCTGCAATTGCAGCCAGTCGTCGTTCATTGCGGTCTCCCCGTGGTGGTCGGTATCGAAAAGAAGCTAGCATGTAAAATTGTGCACTGCAACAAAGTTGCCGTAAAATCAGCCCCCAGAAACGCCGAAGCGGTCTTGCCGCCGGTCGCCGCGGACGCGGATCGCCTTCCGGCCCAGGAACCTATAGATCGCCTGGGGTTCGCTCCAGGCCTTATCGACAACCCATTGAACGAGGATATAACAGCATGAGTGAGAACATCGTTATCGTAGCCGCCGGGCGCACGGCCG
Source organism: uncultured Gammaproteobacteria bacterium (assembly GCA_963736235.1). Taxonomy (GTDB): domain Bacteria; phylum Pseudomonadota; class Gammaproteobacteria; order Chromatiales; family Chromatiaceae; genus CAVORB01. Next base: position 619,226 of record CAVTOR010000031.1, on the reverse strand, counting down.
TCGGAAACTTCGGCGGAACGCTCTCCCCCCTGTCCGCCATCGACTTGGGCGCGGCCGTCGTCAAGGGACTGCTCGAACGCTCCGGATTGGCGCCGGAGCAGATCGACGAGGTCATCCTGGGGCAGGTGCTGTCCGCCGCCTCGGGGCAGAATCCGGCGCGCCAGACCTCGATCAAGGCGGGGTTGCCCGACAAGGTCCCGGCGATGACCATCAACAAGGTTTGCGGCAGCGGGTTGAAGGCGGTGCATTTGGCCATGCAGGCGGTTGCGTGCGGGGATGCAGAGGTCGTGATCGCCGGTGGTCAGGAGAGCATGAGCCAATCGCCGCACGCCCTGCCGAGATCCCGCGACGGGCAGCGCATGGGCGATTGGAAGCTTGTAGATACCATGATCGTTGACGGCCTGTGGGATGCCTTCAACCAGTGCCATATGGGCGTCACTGCCGAGAATATCGCCAAGAAGTACGGCTTCGATCGGGCCGGTCAGGACGCCTTCGCCGCTGACTCTCAACAGAAGGCGGAGGCCGCGCAGAAGGCGGGACGTTTCAGCGACGAGATCATCCCCGTCAGCATTCCCCAGCGTAAGGGGGATCCCGTCGTGTTTGCTGAAGATGAGTTTCCGCGCCACGGCACGACTGCCGAAAAGCTCGGCAATCTGCGCCCCGCCTTCGACCGCGAGGGGACGGTCACGGCGGGCAATGCGTCCGGCATCAACGACGGCGCGGCCGCGGTGATCGTCACCACGGAGTCCAACGCCAAGAAGCTCGGACTCACGCCCCTGGCACGCATCGTGGCCTTCGCCAGCGCGGGCGTCGACCCGGCGATCATGGGCACCGGACCCATCCCCGCCTCCACCAAGTGTCTCGAGAAGGCAGGCTGGAGCCCGGCCGATCTGGACCTGGTGGAGGCGAACGAGGCCTTCGCCGCCCAGGCCATGTCCGTAAACCAGGAAATGGGCTGGGATCTCGCCAAGGTCAACGTCAACGGCGGCGCTATCGCCATCGGTCATCCCATCGGTGCCTCGGGCGCCAGGGTGCTGGTTTCCCTGCTCTACGAGATGCAGCGCCGCGATGCCAGGAAGGGGCTGGCGACCTTGTGCATCGGCGGAGGTCAGGGCGTGGCGATGGCGGTCGCGCGCGACTGATTCAGGCAATGCTAAGCGCGAAGCCCTCGCGACGAGGGCTTTGTTGCGCTGCATCATCTTGTCGCGCAGGACCCTGCGTTAGACTAACCGGCAATTGTCTTCCCTCAAGAATGCGCGTCATGAGCAGCGTCCGCATCATCAAGAAGTACCCCAACCGACGTCTCTACGACACCGAGGTAAGCCGCTATATCACCCTGGCGGACGTGCGTTCGCTGGTCATGGCCGGCGTCGAGTTCAGGGTGGTGGACACATCGAATGACGACGACATCACGCGCGCGATCCTGCTGCAAATCATGCTGGAGGAGGAGAGCGGGGGCGAGCCGCTGTTCACCGCAAACATGCTAGCCCAGATCATCCGCTTCTATGGCGGTACCCTCCATGGCCTGTTCGCTCGCTATATGGAAGAGTCGCTGGATATCTTCGGAAAGCAGCAGCACCAGATGCGGGAGGTCTGGGGCGAGAATCCCTTCGACGCCATGAGGCGCCTGGCGCAACGTAATGTCGGCATGTGGGCCAGCCTGCAGAAGGATTTCCTGCGTGCGGCCGGCTTCAAGGCCGACGACGCCGCGGATAAAGACTCGAACTGATCCCGGCAGGACCTGGCTCGCCGTTCTTCGCGATCCTGCGAGGCCGCTACGGCACCCTGAATCTTCCCGATTTCCGCGCTTGCCCGGGCGACGGGGGCGCGCCTCTCGCCGATTTTGCTGCAGTGCACAAAAAAACTTGACAGGCCTCCATGCGGCGTCTATTGTGCACTGCAACAATTGCTGCAATGCATCAATTCTTGACAGCCCGAAACGGGCGAATGATTGAGCGGCGCAACAATTGCTGCGATGCATAAACCTGATTTGGAGAAAGAGCGATGTCCGTCAAAGACAAAATGAGCGCGATGAACGAGATGGGTAACAAGGGGTACGAGCGTATGAACGAGCTCGGCGAGCTCAACCTGCGTACCTGGGAGATGCTGGCCGCCCGCCAGCTGGACACGATGAACCTGTTCATGGAGCAGGGCATCCGCCAGATGAAGCTGGCGACCGAGTCGAACGGATATAGCGACTACCTCAAGGGTGAGGTGGAGCTGGCGAAGGAGATCAGCGCCCGCATGATGGAAGAGACCAAGGCCAACATGGCGCTCGCCGGCCAAGTGCGCGACCAGTACCGCAACTGGTTCCAGCAGGGCGTCACCGAGCTTTCCGCCGACATGCGCAAGGCTGCTCCGACGACCTGAAAAGGGGGTAATCCCATGACCCAGCAGGCAAGAGTGGCCCTGATCACGGGCGGTATCGGTGGTATAGGGACCGCGATCTGCCGGCGATTGGCCAAGGACGGCTTCACGGTAGTGGCGAACCACCACCCCTCCGAGCAGGAGACGGCCGACGCCTGGCGCCGGGAGCGTGCCGAGGAGGGCATGGAAATCGACACCGCGGCCGGGGACGTTGCGTCCTGCGACGACAGCGCGCGCATGGTCAAGGAGCTTGAAGACCGCTACGGCGCCGTCGATGTCGTGGTCAACTGTGCCGGAATCACCCGTGACAAGACCTTCAAGAAGATGGAGCAGAGTCACTGGGAAGCGGTCATCAACGTCAACCTCAACAGCGTGTTCAATATCACCAGACCGGTGTGGGAAGGCATGCTCGAGCGTGGTTTCGGACGGGTGATCAATATCTCCTCGGTGAACGGTCAGCGCGGGCAGTTCGGGCAAGCGAACTACTCCACCGCCAAGGCCGGGATGCATGGTTTCACCATGGCTCTCGCGCAGGAAGGCGCGGCCAAGGGGATCACGGTCAACACCATCTCCCCGGGTTACGTGCAGACGGCGATGACGCTCGCGATGCGCGACGATGTGCGTGAGGCGATCATCTCCGACATTCCCATGCGCCGCATGGGCTTGCCGGACGAGATTGCGTCCGCGGTCGCCTTTCTCGTGGCGGAGGAGAACGGGTACGTCACCGGAGCGAACATCCCGGTCAACGGCGGTTTGTTCATGCACTAGGTTCGGTGCCGCGCGGCGGAGTTCGGCAGCGCTTTGGCAAGCGACCTTGGGCGCAGGGAAGCGCCCTGATTTCAGCATTGGAAGGCCAAGCTCTCGATGCGGTAACGAAAACGCCTCGCATCTTTATTTCTGGAGATCCGCGAAGCGGGTTTCGATTCAGATGTCCTCCTCGTCTCTCTCTTAAACGAGAAGAGCGCTTGCCCGGCAATTGCCGGGTTTTTTTTGTCCGCTCGGAAGTCTCTTGGCACCACGCTTCCTGGGTGGCTCGCCGATTATGGCCGGGATGGCCAATAATCAGTGTCTTGACGAAAGATTGCCGGGTCGCGACGCGATTCTGGGTCAGGTGTTGACCGCCCGCCGCTGCCGTTACTGCTTCGCGACCAGCGGCCGCTCGACGGTGGTGATGCGGGTCTCGAGACGATCGCTGCCGCGCCAGATCTCCAGCGAGATGGTCGAGCCGGGACCCGCCGCGGCCACGGCCTCGAGCAGCTCATGGGTGGACGCGACGGGCTGATTCTCGACCTGGGTCACCACATCGCCCGGTCGCAGCCCGGCATGCTCCGCGGGGCTGTCCTCCACGGTGGTGGTGACCAACACCCCGGACGGCGCGCGCAGTCCGAAGGACCGCGCGATCTGGGGCGTCACCGTGCGGCCGACGACACCGACCCAGCCGCGTACCACACGGCCGTCGGCCACGACCTTTTCCATCACGCCCTGAGCGAGATCGATCGGGATGGCGAAACCGACGCCTTCCGACCCGCCGCTCTGGGAGTAGATCGCGGTGTTGATGCCCACCAGCTCGCCGCGGCTGTTGATCAGGGCGCCACCGGAGTTGCCCGGGTTGATGGAGGCGTCGGTTTGAATGAAGTTCTCGATGCTGGAGATACCGAGCTCGCTGCGCCCGGTGGCGCTGACGATGCCCATGGTGACCGTCTGTCCGATGCCGTAAGGGTTGCCGATGGCGAGCACCACGTCGCCCACGCGCAGCTCCTCGGGGCGACCCACCGGGATGGGGTTCAGCCCCGGGTTGTGGCCTGCCTTGAGGACCGCCAGATCCGTTTCCGGGTCGTAGCCGACAATCGTCACGTCCAGGTCCCTGCCGTCCGGGAGCACGACCTTGACCGCGTCGGCGCCCTTGATGATGTGTCGATTGGTGAGCAGCAGCCCATCGCGCGAAAGAATGACCCCGGACCCCAGGCTGGTGGCCGCCTTTTGGCGCGTGTGCTCGGGTAAGAGGCCGCCGAACTGGCGCTGCAGGAACGGGTTCTTGAAGGCGAGCCCGCGGCGCTCGGTGGTGACCTTGGTGCTGAAGATACTGACCACCGATGGCCCGGCGCGGGCGACCGCCTCGGCGTAGGAGTCGGGCCCGGTCGCGCGCGCGCTCGGACCCGAGGCGGGGCGGGGGGCGTTCGGCAGGGACCAGCCGGGGGAAACGAGCCACAACGCCAGGAGAGCCGCGCTCGCGCCGGCGGCGAAGGCGGCGGCGAGCCAGGCCAATGCGGAGGGCATCTTCATCGCAACAACGGTACCATCCCGCGGTGAAAACTGCATGAGACCGCGAAATTAGATCCGCCGAAACGCTTGGCGGCGCAGCCGCCTTCAACCGGCTGGTACCGCTATCGCTTGGCGACTGCCAGCCCCCGGAAGTGAGGAATGAATCATGGTCGAGATCGGCGCGCTCCACGCCTACTGTGACGAGCTGCTGGCCAGCGCGAGCTTCGATGATTACTGCCCCAACGGGTTGCAGCTCGAAGGCGAGCGCCGGGTGCGGCGCCTGGCGAGCGGTGTTACCGCCAGTCAGGCGCTGATCGACGCCGCAATCGAGTGGCAGGCCGATGCCCTGCTGGTCCACCACGGTTGGTTCTGGAAAGGAGAGTCCCCCTGCCTGGTCGGCATCAAGGGCCGGCGCGTGCGCGCGCTCGTGGGCGCGGGGGCCAGCCTGCTCGCCTATCATCTGCCGCTCGATGCGCACCCGGAGTTCGGCAATAATCGACAGCTGGCGCGGGTGCTGGATTTCAGTGAGCCGCGGTCGGCTGCCGTTGCCGACGGGCTCGTCTGGCGGGGTCGGCTGCCGCGACCAACGACTGCCGCGGAGCTCGCGGAGGCCATCGAGCGGGCGCTGGGCCGTCCGCCCGCGCTAGTGCCGGCGCATACCCGTCCGATCGAGACGATCGCCTGGTGCACCGGGGCGGCGCAGGGCTTCATCGAGCAGGCCGCGGCCCTGGGCGTCGACGCCTATCTGAGCGGGGAGATTTCGGAGCAGACGACGCACCAGGCGCGGGAGCTCGGCGTGAGCTACTTCGCGGCCGGCCACCACGCCAGCGAGCGCTACGGGGTCCAGGCACTGGGGGCTCACCTCGCGGAGCGCTTCGACCTCGAGCATCGGTTCCTCGATATCGACAACCCCGCCTGATTCTTCCGCGTGCTCTCCGAATGCTGGCGTGCCTATCCGGCGCAATCCGGGCGTCTGGGAGTTTTGAAGGCCGGGTTTCCGTCTCGGAGCGCCCTGTTGCGCCCACAGGTCGTGCTCGCCCTCCGTGACGCCAGGGTTGGTCGACGGGAGACCTTTTAGTTCTTGTAGGGCGTAATAGCGAAGCGTATTGCGCCGAATGCGGCGCCACCATGCGGCGCAATACGGGCGTCCGGAAGCCTTGGCGGCCGGGTTCGCATCTCGGAGCGCCCTATTGCGCCCTACACAGGTCGTGCCCGCCGTCCGTGACGCCCGGGTTGGTCGACGGGAGACCTTTTGGTTCCTGTAGGGCGCAATAGCGCAGCGTATTGCGCCGAATGCGCCTGGGTCTAAGAGGCACGCTTTTCGGCTGTCGAGATCAGGGTCAAAAACGGGGTATTTCCTTGACCCGCCGACACTTCATCGGGGAGAATGCCCGACCGATCTTGCAGATATTCGGCATATACTTATTCTTTTCCGTCCTGATCGGGTTAGGCCCTCCGGCCGGGGGGCGCAGCCCACAGAGTCTACCTGGGGGTCGTCATCAATATGAGCGCACAAGGCGTGAATAAAAGTAGGCGGCGGGTTCTCATCGCCGCCACCAGCGTGGTCGGTGCCGTCGGTACCGGCTTCGCTCTCGTTCCCTTCGTCGCTTCCATGAACCCGAGCGCCAAGGCGCGGGCCGCTGGTGCGCCGGTCGAAGCGGACATCAGCAAGCTGGAGCCAGGCGCGCTGTTGCGCGTGAAATGGCGCGGCAAGCCGGTCTGGGTGGTGAGCCGCACCGAGAAGATGCTCGCGTCCCTGCCCACGCTGGACCCGGTGCTCGCCGATCCGGACTCCAACGCCTCAATCCAGCCCGATTACTGCAAGAATCCGCATCGCTCCATCAAGCCAGAGTATCTGGTGGCGGTCGGTATCTGCACACATCTCGGATGCTCGCCCACCTACCGTCCGGAGGTCGCTCCCGAAGACCTGGGCCCCGAGTGGAAGGGCGGCTTCTTCTGCGCCTGCCACGGCTCCCGCTTCGACCTCGCCGCGCGTGTCTACAAGGGCGTGCCGGCCCCCACCAATCTGGTGATCCCCAAGCATACCTTTGTGTCCGATACCACCATTCTGGTGGGTGAGGATGGAGGAGCAGCCTGATGAGCACAGAGACCACCACCACGGGCTTCCTCGGCTGGATCGACAAGCGCTTTCCGCTGACCAAGGTCTGGAACGAGCACCTTGCCCAGTACTACGCCCCCAAGAACTTCAACTTCTGGTACTACTTCGGCTCCCTGGCCATGCTGGTGCTGGTCATCCAGATCCTGACGGGAATCTGGCTGGCCATGAGCTACAAGCCCTCGGCGGCGGATGCCTTCGCCTCGGTCGAGTACATCATGCGTGATGTGAACTGGGGCTGGCTGATCCGCTACATGCACTCGACCGGCGCGTCTTTCTTCTTCATCGCCGTCTATCTGCACATGTTCCGCGCCCTGATGTACGGCTCCTACCGCAAGCCGCGCGAGCTGCTGTGGATCATCGGCCTCATCATCTATCTCGCCATGATGGCCACGGCCTTCTTCGGTTACCTGCTGCCGTGGGGCCAGATGTCATACTGGGGCGCCCAGGTCATCGTCAACCTGTTCGCGGCGGTGCCGGGCATCGGCGAGGACCTCTCGGTGTGGGTCCGCGGCGACTATGTCATCTCCGACGCCACGCTGAACCGCTTCTTTGCCTTCCACTTCCTGCTGCCCTTTGTCTTGGCGGCCCTGGTGTTCGTTCACATCGTCGCCCTGCACCAGGTGGGTTCGAACAACCCGGACGGTATCGAGATCAAGGAGAACAAGGACGAGAACGGCATCCCGAAGGACGGCATACCCTTCCACCCCTACTACACGGTCAAGGACATCGTGGGCATCGCGGTCTTCCTGGCCCTCTTCTCCGCGGTGGTTTTCTTCGCACCGGATCTCGGCGGGCTGTTCCTCGAGGGACCCAACTTCCAGCCCGCCAATCCGCTCAAGACCCCTGAGCACATCGCTCCGGTCTGGTACTTCACGCCCTACTACGCCATGCTGCGCGCCGTTCCGCCCATGTTCGGCTCCCAGTTCCCCGGTGTGGTGGTGATGTTCGCCGCCATTCTGATCATGTTCGCGCTGCCCTGGCTCGACCGCAGTCCGGTCAAGTCCGTGCGGTACCGGGGGCCGTTGTTCAAGATCGCGCTGGGCGTGTTCGCCGTCTCCTTCGTCGTCCTGGCTTATCTCGGCCTGCAGCCCGCGAGTCCGATCTCGACCCTGATGGCCCAGATCTTCACTACGCTGTACTTCGCGTTCTTCCTGCTGATGCCCATCTACACAAAGATGGACAAGACGAAGCCGGTTCCGGAGAGGGTGACCAAATGAGAAAGCTGATCATCGCATCGATCCTGTTGCTCGTCCCGGCATTGGCCTCCGCCGCCGGCGGCCACGCCGTTCACCTGGAGGACGCCAACATCGACCTCGCCGACCAGGCCTCTCTGCAGCGCGGCGCGAAGTACTTCGTCAACTACTGCATGGGTTGTCACTCCTTGCAGTACATGCGCTACAACCGCATGGCCGCGGACATCGGCATCGACGAGGTGGAGCTGCGTCAGAACCTGATCCTCGACGGCTCCAAGCCGGGCGACCTCATGACCACCTCCATGCGCCCGGAGGACGGGGAGAAGTGGTTCGGCACGGCGGTGCCCGATCTCACCCTCGTCACCCGCTGGCGCAGCCCCGATTGGCTCTATACCTACCTGAAGAGCTTCTATACCGATAGCGCCCGCCCCTACGGCGTGAACAACCTGGTCTTTCCCGACGTCGGCATGCCCCATGTGCTGGCGCCGCTGCAGGGGGTGCAGAACCCGGTCTTCGAGGAGAAGGAAGGCGCCGATGGTGAGATGGTCAAGCAGGTGGTCGGCATCGAGCCTGGTCAGGCGGGCACGATGACCGCGGAAGCCTACGACGAGATGGTGCGGGATCTGACCAACTTCCTGACCTATGCGGGTGAGCCGATGAAGCTCGAGCGCCAGCGCCTGGGCATCTACGTGCTGCTGTTCCTGGGTCTGTTCTTCATCCTGGCCTATGCCCTGAAGAAGGAATACTGGAAGGACGTCCATTAGACCTCCGCGCACGCGGTCAGCGATGACCGCACGGCGTTTCGCACCTGGAGCCCCGCCTCGGCGGGGTTCTTTTTTGGCTTTCCGCACGTCGCCGCGCAACCCGCACGAATGGCGCATCGGGACCCCCTCAGGGCGCGCCGGAGGTCAGAGCGGGTGTCAGCCGTTTTCGGCTATACTGTGCCTCCGCCCCGGCGCCGCTGGGCTAGTCTGCGCGAGTTGGAGTAAAGGATAGATGGCAGTGGCTGCAAACCGAAGATCCGTCATGACCCTGTTTTCCGATCCCGCTTGCCCCCACTGCCACCGGGTGCGGGTCGTGCTGGCGGAGAAGGGCATCACGGTGGATATCGTGGACGTCGATGCCCACGACCTGCCGGACGAGGTCATGGACTTCAACCCCTACGGAACCGTCCCGACGCTCGTGGACCGCGACCTGCGCCTGTACGAGGCGCGCATCATCATGGAGTATCTCGACGAGCGATTTCCGCATCCGCCGCTGCTGCCCGTCGACCCCGTCGCGCGCGCCACGTCGCGGCTCTACATGTATCGCGTCGAGCGCGACTGGTACGCCCTCATGGACCAGATCCTGACCGGCAGCGAAGACGAGGCCGCCCAGGCGCGCAAGGAGCTCCGCGAGAGCCTCATCACGACCTCGCCCGTGTTCTCCGCCAAGCCGTTTTTCATGAATGACGAGTTCTCCCTGGTGGATTGCTGCGTCGCCCCCCTGCTGTGGCGTCTGCCGGTGTTGGGCGTCGATCTGCCGCCCAAGGCCAAGGCCATCCGCGAGTATGCGCAGCGAATCTTCGCCTGGCCCGCCTTCCGGAACAGCCTGACCGAGGCCGAGCGCGAGATGGTCGCCGAGGCGCTGTGACCTCGGCCGGGTAAGCCATGACCTCGAATCGACCCTACCTGGTTCGGGCGCTCTACGATTGGATCCTGGACAACCAGATGACCCCGCACCTGCTGGTGGACGCGGCGCGCCCCGGCGCAACCCTGCCCTCCGAGTTCGTCCAGGACGGCAAGATCGTGCTCAACATCGGCCCGACCGCGGTGCGCGGACTGGTGCTGGGCAACGAACACATCTCTTTTAATGCGCGTTTCAGCGGCGTCGCCATGGACGTCATGGTGCCCGCCGAGGCGGTGATGGGCATCTATGCCCGCGAGAACGGGCGCGGGATGTTGTTCCCCGACGACGAGCCGGTGACCGCCGGCGCGGCCGGGTCCGACGACGAGCCGGAGCCGCCCAAGCCGCCGCGGGAGCGGCCGACCCTCAAGGTGGTGAAGTAGAGCGCTGCTAGACGCTGAATTATTGGCCATCCTGGCCAAAATCAGCCTGCCACCCAAGAAGCGTGGTTCTTGGATGGCTTCATGTTCAAACGCTTACGCGCTTGAAAATGTCGTCACATCCCTGTGCCGCGGGAAGCGCTGAAATGATCAGCGTTTCCCTGGGCGGGGCTAGGCGTCCTCTGGGTCCGTCGGCAGCCCGAGGCTGAGCTCCTCCAGGCGCAATCCCACCAGCGTGAGATGGCCATTGCGCCTGCCGAGCCCCTCCTCACTGAAGTCGAAGCGGTAGACGCGTCTCCAGCGCAGCCCTTCGGCCGTGCGGCGCACGCCGAGGCGGCGCAGGGCGACCGTCTGATCCAGGAACTGCAGATCGCGCTGCTCGCAGGCCGCGCGGCAGATCCCGATGGCAAGCTCGCGCGCGCGCAGGCTGTCGAGCCAGAACCAGCCGAGCAGCACAAGTGCGAGAATCGCGAGCAGGTTGTCCATGAGGCTCAGGGATCAAGGCGAAAACAAGTACCGGGAAGCGCGCGGCGAGGGCAGGATTGGCGGAAACGGCTGATCGCGGCCGGCCGTGATGTTACGGCAGCGGCGCTGATGATAGCCTTTCCGGTCGCAGAATGCCGAATTCCTGAAGTGTGAGGCCGAACTATGGGTACGATCCGCATCCTCACGGGCGACATCACCACGCTCGAGGTCGACGCCATCGTCAACGCCGCGAACAATTCCCTGCTTGGCGGCGGTGGCGTGGACGGGGCGATCCACCGCGCGGCGGGTCCGCGGCTGCTCGAGGCCTGCCGGCCCCTTGGCGGGTGTCCAACCGGTGACGCGCGCATTACCCCCGGTTTCGATCTGCCCGCCCGGTGGGTGATTCACGCGGTGGGGCCGGTCTGGCACGGGGGCGACAAGGGTGAGCCCGAGCTGCTGCGCAGCTGCTACGAGCGCTCGCTTGACCTGGCGCGGGAGAACGGCGTGCGCACCATCGCCTTTCCCGGCATCAGCACAGGCGTCTATCGATTTCCCAAGGAGGCCGCGGCGCGCATCGCCTTGGAGGTGATGCGCGGCGAGCGCCGCCGTTTCGACGAGATCATCGCCTGTTGTTTCTCGGAGGCCGATGCCGCCATCTACCGCGAGAGGTGTCCGGATTGCGGTCCCGAGGAGGGTGGGTCATGAAGGCGCTGCTCGAGAAGCTGGACAAGGTGCCGCTGGCGGTATTTCTGATCGTCGCCCTCACGCTTGGCCTTGCCCCATTCGTTCCCGAGCCCCACGTGTGGGAGAAGCTCAAGATGCTGTTCGCGGGCGAGCTTTCGCGCCCCATCGACATTTTCGACCTCGTCCTTCACGGCGTCCCCTGGCTGCTGCTCGGATTGAAGGTCCTGCGCATGGTTGCGGGCGCCCGGGCGCCGGATTGAGGGCGCCAAGGATGCGCCGTTTCGCCGATGAGTCTACCCTAAGGGCAACGCTGATCCATTCAGCGCTTCCCGCGGCACATGGACGTGACGGTATTTTCAAGCGCGTAAGCGGTTGGAAATGAAGCCATCCAAGAACCACGCTTCTTGGGTGGCGTACTGATTTCGGCCAGGATGGCCAATAATCAGCCTCGCCCTAAGGGAAGCGCCGGTCGATTCATCGTTTCCAGCGGCACATGGATGTGACGCCATTTTCAAGCGCGTAAGCGTTGAAAATGAAGCCACCCGAGAAACACGACTTCTTGGGTGGCGTGCTGGTTTTGGCCAGGATGGCCAATAATCAGCTTGGCCTTAGTAGAGGCGCCGGACCGGAGTCCGGAACGATAGGAACTGACACGAGCCATTCAGGAGCACACGCATGAACAACCGCATAGTCTTCGCATTCCTCGTCGCCGCCGTCGTTGGGCTGACCGCCTGCGGCAAGAGCGAGGAGCCCGCGCAAGAGCAGAAGGCACCCGAAACGGGCGCCGTCGAGGAGGGAAAATCCATGATGGAGCAGGCCGCCGAGGCCGCGAAGGAGGGGGCCGGCGAGGCCGCCGAGAAGGCGTCGGAGATGGCTGACGAGGCGATTGCCAAGGCCGAGGAGCTGATCGATCAGGCCAAGGAATACATCGAGAACAACGAAATCGATCTCGCCCAGGAAGTCATGGAGCAGCTGCGCAAGCTCAAGGACTCCCTGCCCGAATCCGTGCAGGCGCAGATCGACAATCTCGAGCAGATGTTGAGCTCTGCCTCCAGCGCCCCAGCACCGGCGGGCGGGCAGTAACGTTCTGTTGACCGGTTTCCCCCGCCGCGGCGTTTCGTCCGCGGCGGGGGCTTGCCTCACATCCCCGCGGTCGTTATGACCGAACCACATGAGACTACGCTAGACAGCCTTGCCGGGAGCTGGCGGATTTACCAGCTGCGGCGAGGTCACCGTTTCTCCGCGGATGATCTGCTCACCGCCTGGAGCGCCGTCCAGGCCAGACCATCGGCCTGTTCTGTGCTCGATCTGGGCGCTGGAATCGGCTCCGTCGGCCTGCTCGCGCTATGGCGCCTGGCGCCGGAGGCGCGGCTCACCATGGTGGAGGTGCAGCGGATCAGCCATGAGCTGGCGCGAAAGACCGTCGCTCACAACCGGTTGGAATCGCGGGTGAGCCTGCGGAACATGGACCTTCGCGACTGGCCCGGCGGCGCCTACGAGCTCGTCACCGCGTCACCCCCCTACACCCCGCCGGGCAACGGCACCCGCTCCGCCCATCCGCAGAAGGCCGCGGCCCGCTTCGAGCTCCATGGCGACGTCTACGATTACTGCCGTGCCGCAGCCCGCTCCCTCACCGCGGATGGCGTCTTCTGTTTCTGCCACTCCGCCCGCGACCCGCGTCCCGAGCAAGCCATTGCCGAGGCCGGGCTCAGCCTGCTGCAGCGCCGCGAGGTTTACTTCCGCGCCTGCGACGCGCCCATGATCGCCCTGTTCACCTGTGCGCGCGCGGGCGAACGGGCAGAGGCGCCGCCGCTGTACCTGCGGGATTCACAAGGCAATTGGACTGACGACTACCTGCGCATTCGCGCCGAGATGGGAGCCCCGGAATCCTTTCTCGCGCGAGCCGCCAGCGGGACCTGATGCATCTCGGCCTCCCGTCCGGACCGGACCGCGGAAACGGGTACAATCGCAGGGCGAGCCCTTCGCTCGCGACTGACTCATCGACGTTTTATGGCATCTTGATCAGAATGTTTTTCTACGACACGGATCGTCATCACGTACCCCACATCCATGCGGACTATCAAGGGCAAGTCGCCGTGTACGCGATTGAGGGTGGTGCCGTGCTGGCGGGGGCATTGCCAGCCAATAAGCACAAGCTGGTGGTCGCCTGGATTGAAATCCATGAAGAAGATCTACTGGCAGACTGGCAGCTGGCTGTAAACGGTAAGAAGCCGTTCGCAATTCGAGGGCTTGATCAATGAGGATTGCCAATATTGTTCCTCGAGCCGAATACCGGATATACGTCGTTGCTGAAGACGGCCAAACGGGGCTTTTCGACGTCTATCCCTATCTTGAGGCCGAGGCCTTCGCTCCACTGAAGGACCCCGGTGAATTCGAGCGCCTTCATAATGGTGGCTACTTTGTCGAATGGGACTGTGGCGCGGATTTGTCGGCGGATACTATCGCGGCGCACTGGGAAGTCTTGACCCCTGCGGCGGGTCAAGTCGCTGATCCGGCAAGCCAACCACCGCTCGACCCGGGGAGCTGAAGTGAGAGTGGTTCATATGGCGGTATCGGGACATCTGGGCGACGTACTGTGCGGCGAGCCCGGATGTCTAAATCAGTAACCCATGAAATATTGCAGCGAATGCGGATCGGAGGTGCGGCTGCGCATACCCCCAGGGGACGACCGGCCACGCTACGTATGCGGCACCTGCGACACCATCCACTATCAGAACCCCAAGGTCGTCGTCGGCTGCATCCCCGAGTGGGAGGACAAGATCCTGCTCTGCCGACGCGCCATCGAGCCCCGCCACGGCCTGTGGACCTTGCCCGCCGGCTTCATGGAAAACGGCGAGACCACCCAGCAGGGCGCCGCGCGGGAGACCCTGGAAGAGGCCAAGGCCCGCGTGGGCGTCGGCGCGCTCTACACCATGTTCAACCTGCCGCACATCAATCAGGTCTATCTGGTGTTCCGCAGCCGCCTGCTCGATCTCGACTTCGGTCCCGGTCCGGAGAGCCTGGACGTGCGCCTGTTCGACGAGCCGGACATCCCCTGGGGGGAGATCGCCTTCCCGGTCATCAAGGAGACCCTCGCGCTCTATTTTCGCGATCGTGCCACTGGCGGGTTCGCGCTGCGCGCCGGCGACATCGTCCGCCTCGATGGGGACATCCGCCGCTACGAGGTCACCATCCACCAAGGTGACTGATCGCCAGGCGTGGCATGGCGCTGGAGCGGGCAACGTAACCAGTTGGTCTGCGGCGGCCATGCAAATTGAAGGTAGAAACTTCAATCTGCACAATCGCATCACGATTCTGCGTTCCGCCAGCGATTCTGCCGCGAGATTGGGGAGCGGCTTTCCGATCTTCCTGTAACGGGCGACGCCAATCCGGCAGGCTTCTGCTGGCGAGGCCGCTTTGCCGCCGCGGATCACCTACGGTGCCGCGGAAGCTACGTCCGCGAAGGAAAGGTGTCTCGGGCTGCGTTCGTTGCAGCATCCCAACCGGCTGGTCGGGGAAGATTGAAATCCAGGGTTACAACGAGCGGTATCCAGCAGAACCCGACAAGGTCGAGGCTTCATGCTCACGGAACCGGGCGGCGAGCGTCTCAACGTTGGTATACGCCGATATCGGGTCACGTTGTATGCGAACAACTGAACAAATTGACCGAGTGCCCCACGTGCAATCAAATTTCCGTGAAACTTCAGAGATATCTGCGTTAACCTTGGTGTAGCGGCTAAACATCATAAGAATCGCCGTCCCCAGGCGATCGGATCGAAGGAATCAAGCGATGGGCTCAACCGCCAACTATCCGATCTCCGTCATCTTGCCTTGCAAGAATGAAGCGGAGAATCTTCGAGCCTTGCTGCCCAAGCTCAAGGCGTGCCTGCCGGACGCCGAAATCCTCGTCGTCGACGACGGGTCGACTGATGCATCCGCGGCCGTTTGTCGCGAGCAGGCTGTGCGTGTGGTGTCCCACCCGCATAGCCTGGGCAATGGCGCGGCAATCAAGACCGGAGCGCGGCAGGCGAAAGGATCGGTCTTCGTCTTCATGGATGCTGACGGCCAACACGATCCGGCTGATATCCCGCGGATGCTGGACAAACTCGACGAGGGCTTCGACATGGTCGTCGGCGCGAGGCATTCAACCACCCAGGCCACGATCTTCCGCCGCTTCGCCAACGGCTTCTACAACCGCTTGGCTTCGCTGATGACGGGGTTCAGGATTCAGGATCTCACCTCCGGCTTTCGGGCGGTGCGTGCCCGCCATTTCGTCAAGTTCCTGTACCTGCTTCCTAACGGCTTCTCCTACCCGACCACTATCACCATGGCCTTTTTCCGCTCCGGCCTCCCGGTCGCTTACGTTCCAATAAGGGCAGAGGCTCGAGGAGGAAAGAGCCACATTCGCCTGTTGCACGATGGCACCAGGTTTTTCGTCATCATCCTTAAGATCGGCGCTTTGTTCTCCCCGATGCGGTTGTTTCTCCCGATCGCCCTCGGACTATTCGGCATTGGAGTGGCCTATTACGGCTACACCTATTTGACGGCGCATCGATTCACCAATATGAGTGCCTTGTTGATTATTGTCGTCGTTTTTGACTTTTTTGATTGGTCTGATCTCGGAGCAAGTCTCCGCGTTGCATTACAAGGGGATCGACGAGGACGCGAGGCGGACGGTACGGTCTTCATCCAGTTCCTGAATCGACACGACTTTAATAGGATGGCCAGGATTTTACGTCAGGCATCGTTGGAGCGCTCTTGTCGACGTTCCGTATCGGCCCCGAGGCCTTGCAGAGATCATCAGACGTTGGATGAATCCTCTGCGACACACGCCGCTACATCCCAGTGGCTTGTTTTGCGCCGAGAGCGGACTGCGTTTGCGGCGGCGGGAGCGGTTCTGAAAGACAGGGTCCTCGACATCGGCTGTGCCGATAAACCTTTGCGCCCTTATTTAAACGATGAAGTTCAATACTTGGGTTTGGATTACTACGCTACTGCGAAGCAACTCTATGACACCCAGCCGGATGTTTATGGCGACGGGCAATGTTTACCATTCCCAGACGCGTCCTTTGATGGGGTTGCTCTCCTGGATGTGCTCGAGCATCTTCCTAACCCGGCAAATTTGCAGCAGTTGCTGAGATCGAGAGAGTATTAGTGCTGGGCGGAGTTCTGGTGTTACAGGTGCCCTTTGTCTACCCGCTTCACGATGCGCCTTTCGATTTTCAGCGCTGGACGCGATACGGTCTGACTCGTCTTCTGGCGTTCAACGGCTTTGAACTCCTATCCCAGGAGTCATTCGGTCACCCCCTCTTTGAAACTGCCGCCCTTCTCGGGAACATTGCCTTGGCGCGAACGGTAATGAACCTTGTCGTGTTCGCGGAATCCACTGGCAGTTCCATCGGGGCGGCGGCATTGTTGCTGATCCCGTTGAGGAACATTTCCGGCTGGCTCTTTGTCTAGCTTAGAGAGAGACGAGATCATGCCTTTTGGTTATCGGCTTGTATGTCGAAAAGGGACAGAGAAACATGCCTCCTAGGCAGGAGCGTCACCTCGCCTTGATCACCCAAGTTCGTACCCGGAGGGGGGGGATGGCAGTGAGGCGGCCGGGAGCTTCGTGGCTGATTTCGCAACCGCCCTATCAGATAGCGTACGGGTGAGCGTCGTGGCGCCCGGTCTGACATCAGGGCGGCAACGCATGGATGAGGTGGACGTACGTCGGTTCGCCGCACCTCGTCTTCCGCTGTCTCTCCTGCGGCCTAGTTCACCGGCGGATTGGCCGGCTATCTTGGGCACCCTGCGTGCCGGCGCGCGGGCGACAGTCAGATTGGTCACAGAGGAACGGGTAAACCACATCATGGCCTTGTGGGTCGACCAATCTCGGGCATTGGGCAATGCAGGCCGCGCGCCGAGCCGGGGTCAGCTACAGTGTGTGGGGCCTTGGAAGCGATATCTGGACCCTGGGCCGCATTCCCCTGGTAATGGCGCATGCCGCGCCGAGTCATGCGCGGAGCTACGCACCGGTTCGCGGACGGCATCCAACTCGCAAGCGATATGCGCGCGATAGCGTCACTGGAATGCGGGTTCCTGCCCAGCTCGCGAGGTTCCCCGTCGTGAAAACGCGGGATATTGCCCAGCGCGCCCCGTACCGGCTCGCGTTCCTTGGCAGATGGCACCCCAACAAAGGGACTGACCTGCTGCTCGATGCACTACATCAGCTACGCGACGACGATTGGCAGCGCATAGAAGCCGTCCGCATTGCCGGCGGGGGGCCTTTGGTAGACCGCGTAGTGGCGGAGGTCGATGGCCTGCGCGATGCTGGTCGCCCCGTTTACCGGGAGGGCTACCTGGCCCTGAACGCGGCGACCGAACTATTCGATTGGGCGGACTTTATCCTCTTGCCGTCTGCATATCGAAAGCATCCCCGTGGTGTTCTCCGACGCGATGCAAGCGGGACGGCCTCTGATCTGCACTCCGGTCGGCGATCTGCCTCGACTGTTGTCCGTTACCAATGCGGCGTGATGGCGGAACAAGTGACCGACGGCCGAAATGCAGCCGCAATAAGAAAAGCTTTTCACCGAGGCCCCACCGAGATGCTTGTTGGTCTCGGCGAGAGCCGCCGATGATTTCGATGTTGGCAGCACCGCAACGCGGGTCGCGGCGTACTTGTTCGATGAGTAGAACCGTTTCGTCATTTCGACGCGGCAAAGGCGCATTTTGGAAAAGGGTCCCCGCAGCTCCCTGGCGAGATATGCGGTCGGCCTGAAGATCATGTCAAGGTGCTGTCGTTCTTGTCTGCGTGGTGCGAGAATAGGTAAAGTGGTAGGAGAAGTCATGCAGTCCTACGTTACAGTACCGACCCGCCGCCGGGCTGGCAGCGGCGAGTGTGCGTCGCTGCCGGTAGTCTGTTCCATAGTTTCTTTTGACCGATTGGTCCCGAGTGCTCAAAGAGGGTTTCGGACAGCCACTCCCTCTACGTTTGGGAGCATAGTGGCAATACTGCTTTCCTCGTCCTCGTAACGCGTATTTCCAGTCGGCCCCGTTTCGCTTTGGGTTATCTTGGGTTTTCATCGGCAGGGACTCTCGGCGGTGTGCTGAAGCCGACTTGCATTCACACGCGATTCGGGCGCTGTGCCGAAACTTACCTATAGATCTTCTGCGTATACCTGTTAGCGCCTTTGGTTCGCACGTTCGACTTCGACTATCCTTCCGGTAGAGACGCCCGAGACGGCGGTTATCATACCTGGCCTCGAGAGTTGGGATCTCGCTAGCCTTACCAAAACTGCAGCCGTGACCTCATTAAGGCCATCAGCGACGCACTGCTTTCGATCATCGCTGACTTTTAGGATCCAATGATGACGGTGAACTCCCTTTTTCATAGCCTATCCGCGACACAGTCGATGAAGCACGAAGGGCAATCGTGTCGTTACTCGTCAGCGTACTTCGCCGCATTGCTCGACCGTGGCGTCCCGTAGCCATCTGCTGCGCTGCATCGGTGCGGTGTCGAGGGGGTTGGCAGGCTATGTGGTAGTGGCTCTAAGTGCCGCTGACTGGCTACTACCTGCATGGGGCTACAGCATCTTTCCTGGCGCGCGTTGCGCATATGTCAGACGTTACTCTTCTACAAGGCACTCGAATGGGCACGGGCGCAGGGCATGAAATCCTTTAATCTGATGTCTTCGCCGCCCTCTCAAAAAGGGTTGATCCGTTATAAGGAAAAATTCGGTGAGCCTCACCCGATTTTCACCGCTCTTACGAGTTCCCGCTTCATCCCGTGAGGGCCGGTCATATTTCGGTTCATATTGCCGGCGAAGACGCAGAGGGCTTAAATGCGGCTCAGTCATCGACTAGGGGTCGCCTGATGCACGCTGCCCGTGTTCCGCGCGCGGGGTAGCCATTCGAAGACGGCCCAGAAGTACCCCGTACAGAGCGCCAGCCTCAAGATTACCATCAGCGAGCTCCCCAGGATGCCCACCGCATAGGGATGCCGACGTGGGGGGCGATCGCGCCCATAGCGATCTCACTGACACCCAGGTTTCCAGGCGTGATCGAAACTTGCGTGAGGATGTTGAGCACGACGGCGAGATAAGCCGCTTCCGCCAGGTCAGACCGCGTAGCCAAGGCCGCGCAGGACACAAAACAACAGAACAACGTTTGTCAGGTAGAGGGCGACGGCAATTAAAAAGAGGCGCGGGGATCGAAGGCAGCGTAGCGAAACCTTGCCAGCGTCGGGCGACGATGCACGCCCATCGCTAAATGCTTACCGACAAGCAGAGCCGGCGCTGTAAATCCATGGCGAGCAGCAGCCACACCAAGACTATGACGCTTACGTAAATCGAGACCATGCCAACGGCAACGAAAAAAAAGAGCAGAAACTCTTGCCAACGAATAGCCGTATTTCTCGGTGAAGCCACGCATTAATAGGAGCGTGCCGGAGCGCGCGGGCAGTAATGTGTTGAGAATTCCGCGCCGCGCATTGAAAAGGGCCGGATACAGCCAGCCCCCGCGAATTCCATGTGCGCCCAGGAATAGGTGCAGCTGGGCTGGACCCGCAATGCCAAACATGACCAGTATTACGCCAAGACTCAACAGCAGCCAAGAAAAGTCTATAACTCACAGTGCTTCTGGAGGAGCGTTCCAGACGACCGTACGCTTAGAGCACCAGCGAACAATGCAGGTATCCAAACGGATACTTGATTCGCGCCCACGCGATCCTGTGCAGTCTGCAACAATAGCTGCTTATGATGCGCGGCAGCATCGAATCGGTCGCCCAAGTCGTCTAATTCTCGGCAGAATCGCCCTCCACTGTATTCGGAGCTCAGTGTCTATTCGATCGGAGATCGGGAACGCTTCTTCCGGATTTTAGGAATCTCGATAGTCCTGGTATCCCAGTCGGCCTGAGCCACTCCCCCAATACGAACCAGTCAGGTGCGTGGGCTGGCGGCAGATCTCGCTGTAATCGCGTGATCGAGGCGTCCGGTTGCAAAGCTCGCAAGGTCCCTGCGCGGAATGGCTTCAGCGTAGAAGACCTGCCGTGTCACCTGTTGCCATAGGGGCAGCTCCAACCAGTCCCGATAGCGTGGCGGCTTGACCGACCACCATCGCTGCGGGTCGTTTGAGCGTCCCGCGTCCAAGCAATACCGATTGGCACACGAGCAGCGGATCGCGGGTGACTACAGGAAACGAGCATTCTGGTAGGACGCGGGCTAAGAGGCCTGGGGATAGAGCGTAAGGTAGAGGTCCTTGATTACTAAAGGTCGATGGAGGATCGTCGAAAAGAGACGCCAGTTCTACCGCCAGATCGTCGAAGCCGTGCAGGGATTTGCTGTGTGTGGGTCCGAGCATAGTGGCCCAGATCAGGATGTCTCCGGGAACCATCTGCGCCCAGTAATGATGATGCTCACTCGGAGCAAGGAAACCAGGGATGTGGCGATAGTTCCGTTTTCAAAACCATGCCTTGGGGCCGGCTCATCCACGGTTTGAGTAGGCGCATGGTTAGGTTTGCTATCCCGTGGCTGTAAGTGACCGGCGCGGTCATGTATCCCACCTGGAAGTTCTGGGTGATCAACCTGGTAGGTCAGCGTCGTTCCCGAACGCGGCGCTCCGACGATGAACAAAGGTGGCGGTAAGTAAGGTCCCTTTAGTTGGCACGGAAGACGGCGTCCAGCGGGTGGAGTCGCGGTTCAGCCCCATGAATGCACTCCGGGAGCCAGCTACAAAACCCTTGTCTCAATGGTCTTGGCACGGCACGATGACTCTCTCCACGTCGTCGTCGGTCAGCTTCGGGCGACAACGGGAGGCTGACGGTCTGGCGCCCGATGCGCGATCGGCTCCGGGTAGTCCTCCGGCGCGCCAGCCGAAGGCTCGCTGGTAGTAGGGGTGCTCGGGGAGCGCGAGGTAGTGGACGCCGACGCCGATGCGCCGGCGGTCATGGCGTCGAGGAAGGCGTCGCGGCTGATGCCGCAGCGTGCCTCGTCGATGAGGAGCGTGTAGAGGTGGTAGCGCATGCCGGGTGTTCTGGCTCCGGGTCAGCGGGGCAAGTCAGCGGCAGGGCGGCGAACGCCTCGTTGTAGCGGTTGCCAGATCTCCCTGCGCCGCTGCCAGCCTCTGCTCGACGCGGCGCAGTTGGTGGATGCCGATCGCCGCCTGCAGGTCCATCATGTTGTACTTGAACCCGCACTCGACGACCTGGTAGTGCCGGTAGCCCTTCGTCGCCGAAACGCTTCCATGCGTCCTTGGTCATGCCGTGCAGGGCCAGCATCTTGATGCGGGCGATGTCCGCCTCGGCCGCGGCCAGCGACCATGCCGCCTTCGCCGGTGACGACGTTCTTGGTGACGTAGAAGCTGAAGCAGCCGAAGTCGCCGAAGGTGCCGGCCTTGCGTCCGTGGTACTCGGTCTCGATGGCGTGGGCGCAGTCCTCGATGACTTTCAGGTCGTGTCGCTCGGCGATGGCCATGATGGCGTCCATGTCGCAGGGACGCCCGGCGAAGTGGACGGGCAAGATCGGCGCGCGTTCGCGGCGTGATGCGCGGCCTCGATGCGCGCCGGGTCGATGTTCATGGTCGCGCGGGTCCACGTCGGCCAGCACCGGCGTCGCGCCGGCAGTGGATGATGGCGTTGACCGTGGCGCAGAAGGTGAGCGGCGTCGTGATGACCTCGTCGCCAGGGCCGATCCCGGGCGATCATGCTGAGGTGTAGCGCCGCGGTGCAGGAGTTGAGGGCGGCGACCTGCGTCGCGCGCGATGCCCTTGTAGTGCGGCGAAGTCGCTCTCGAAGCGTGCGACCTTTGGGCCGGTGCCGAGCCAACCGATCGCAAGCTGTCGACGACCTCCGCAATCTCGTCCTCGCGGATGTCAGGGGCGCCGAATACCAAAAAATTCTCGAGTCCCGTGTTCTTAGTCATTGTGCCGCTTGTAAATCAATCGTTGATAACTAACAAGGCTCGTTTTTTTGTTTGCTTCATGCTGCCAGAGCTACGGTTTGGATCGCACTGCGGCGCTATCAGCCTTGCGCTACGCCAATAGCTTCGGGATTGTAGCATTCGATTGTCCCAAGTTTTTCGCCCTCCGACGTGGCATCCAGTCTTTGGCTCGCGTTACGTAAGAACGCCGAGGCCGCATCCGCCTTTCCCAAGCGCGACAAGTCGCAATAAATCGGTGGCATCCCGTTGGTCCATGGCTCTATGAGATAAGCATTGGCCTTGGCTTCGGCGGATAGGACCGAGTCCTCGTCAAGGTCTGCAAATCCGCGAGATCAGTAGATAGAACGCTTTGCGCTGGTCCTCGCGCACGAACCGCGGATTGTCTAGAAGACCCTGAATGAAACGGATGACTTGCCGCGCCGTGAGCGGATCGCATTGCCCACTAGACATGACTTGGAGGGTCGAATACAGACCCGCAGCGATGGACCTTCCAAAGCCCAGGGTTGGCGTGCTGGCGATGATGCTCTCCGTCAGCTCCGTTGACGCCAGTTTGTCATTGGCAAAGCACTGGTATGTCAAGGCATTGGTGGCAAGGTTGCTGTCGTTCGGATTTCGCTGGTAGCCCTCGACGGTTGTCTCGTGCGCTTTGTCGACCTGCCCGAGGTTCCAGAACATCGTCGTCAAGTTTTTGTGTCGCCCGGACCGAAGTTGGGTGCGCCTCTGCCCAGGCGATCGGTCCTAGCAGTGGGATGGCCCCAGAGGGTTGTGAGCGACCAGAGCATGCCCGCGAGCAAGAGGGTATAGAGCTGG
This sequence comes from uncultured Gammaproteobacteria bacterium, assembly GCA_963736235.1. GTDB lineage: Bacteria > Pseudomonadota > Gammaproteobacteria > Chromatiales > Chromatiaceae > CAVORB01. The sequence continues at coordinate 596,362 of CAVTOR010000031.1, read as the reverse complement.
CGATCCCCTTCGGCCAAGTCTTCGGGGATACCCAAGCGAGCGCGAATATCGCGGAGATTGGGCCGATGATGGGAAGGTAATTGCGATGTTCGAAATAGAGCTCAAGGTTGAAGAAGGTCGATTCGAGCAAGTGACCGACGAGGAAAAACAACACCGCGAAAGACAATAACGGCATCTGCTTTCTTCGCGCCACTGCGAATCCCGCGAGGGTGATCCAGAATGCCGCGGCGGAGAAGGTTAGGAGGCTCGGTCCCAGAATACGCGTTGTGTCGTCCTGGTAGGGCCCCATGGTCGAGACATCGGGCAGGAGGATCTGTCGCATGTATTCGAACAAGATCACGGATTCGGAGAGCAGGCGCTCGCCGAGCGTGAATGGTCGCAAAAAATACCCCGCTTGCGCTGAAACAGCGAGATAGACAGACAGAATATGCTATGAACGCGAGTGCCGGAATGCCGAAGAAAACCAAGCGCCACCACTGGAACGAGCGTAGCGCTATGGGGTGGTAACGGTTTAGGATTGTGAATTCCATGACCGCGATCATGAGAGGGGTGAGGGCCGCGGACTCCTTCGAGAGGACCCCGAGAGCGCCGGGGATCAACAGCCCGAACGTGATCCATGCGAAACCACGGAATGGTCGTGATTCCAGAAGCGTCCGCCCATGGAGGTACGAGCAGAAAACAGACAAGCGAGAACGTGGCGGCCAGCAAAGTCATGCGCTGGATGGCGAAGAAAGACGTGGAGGCCAAGAACGGGTGGAGCAGCCAGGCCACGGAGACCGAGATTGCGAATCCCGCCGCATGTTGCGAGACCTGGGGATGTCGCGGGCTACCCGTAACAGTACCAAGTGCGAGCAATAGCCCATTGAGCACGTGCAGCAGGGCGTTGATCCGGCGGAACCCGGCTGGGTTTTCTGGCCAATCCGAAATATTCAGCAGGAAGGTCGCCAGCGCAACGGGGCGCCCGTTTGGCTGACTTCCCTCGCGTCGCTGACGAACGTGAAGGCCCCTGCGTGTCCGAGACGGCCGACAGACCAGCTAAAGATCCGGCTCGTCGTCGAAAGTCCAATCGGCGCCTGGAGAAGTTCGCATAGCTGAAGTATGTGAAGAATGCCCCGGCCAAAAGAACGAGCGCGAGGAGGAGGTCGATGCGCACGGAGCGGGACACGGTTGGGATCGGAACGGACATTGTGCGTGAGCCCCTGGCTGGAGACGATTATGATTCAAGATATTCAACAAAAAGCCCCGCCGGGGCGGGGCCGTGACTGCTAGTCCAAGAGGTGCTAGGCGTTAGCGGCAATCGGCCGGTACGTACTTGTCGTCGCTTGCTGAGGTACAGGCCCAGGTGACTGACCCGCGTGGATTCGGTCGGGAGTCAGGACGATGGTGACGGTGCCCGCGGATGTACCTGTTGAGACCGCAGCCGTGACGACACCGGTGGTGCAGGTGATCGCGATCCGGATACATGATTGGTCGTGCCCGGTGTTAACGCCCGCGCAGTCGTCGGCGGCGCCGTTGGCAATGTTCTCGCCGACGGTGGCCTTTCGGCGCCAGCTGGCGATAACCAGCCTTCCGAGACCTTCGCGCGGATCGTGTAGTCCTGATAGGCCGGCAGTGCGATGGCGGCCAGGATGCCGATGATCGCGACGACGATCATGAGTTCGATAAGGGTGAAGCCTTGCTGTTTTTTCATGACTAACTCCGTTGATAAAAAAATGGTTTGGAGACTGGGCGCGGACTTCGGTGATCTATATCCGTTTGTCACCCGCTCACGGTCAATAAGGCAGGATGCAGGCCAAGCACTGGAAGCGGACGCGTGGGCCCTCGCTTTCTGTGACGGTCTTCATAAAAAACCGGGGATATCGCTCCGGAATCAGGTTCCGCGCCGGTTCCGGTCGGCGTGGCGGGAAGGGCGGCGTCCTCCGCGCGCGGTTCGAATGTGACAAAAATTGTCACTTCGCGCCCTGCGGAGGGCTGGCGCATCCCCGGTGCAGCGATACACTAGACTTCACATCAGCCGAGGCCGAATCGAAACAGCGATGGGTTCCGCAGGGTTTACCAAGCTCCACGAGCGCTGGCGAAATGAGCGCGAGAGCCGCGCGCACCGCTCGGGCGAGATGCGCGGGCGGCTCATCGAACGCGGCATCCCGGTCTTGCGCGCGCACGCGATCCGCCAGGCCTGGTTGTTCGGTTCCGTGGCCGCGGGAACGGCGGAACCGGGCTCGGACATCGATCTCCTGGTGTCGTCGGTAGACGCGGAAGACTATTGGGTTCTCCGGCGCGAGTTGGAGGCCGCCATCGGCTGCCCTCTCGACCTGTACACACAGGACGATGATCCGGTCCTGGTGCGCAAGGTGATGGAACGCGGGGAAGTGATCTATGAAGAGCACCTCGAGCTAGTCGAGGTGCCTTCGCGGGGCAGGGATGTCCCGCCATTTTCGAGTGCTCAGGCACTTGAAAATGAAGCGAAGCGGAAATCGCAATTTTCGCTTCGCGTCGAGGGGAATCCCATGGACGGGGTTTCCCGGGTCTCCTGACCTACAACGTTGAATTGTTGAAAGCAGACGTCGCCGACGAACTGCGGAAGATCGAGCGGCTGGAAGCGGCATTTGGCGAGGCTGAGCAGAAGCTGGCCCTCCCGCCCGACGAAGTCGGCGCCTATGACCGTGCCGCGATCGGCTTCTTTCTGCACAATTTCTATAATGGCTGCGAGAACATCTTCAAGGCGATTGCCCGATTCCTCGAGAACGACCTCGGACCGCAGACCTGGCACGCGGATCTGCTCAAGCGCATGAAGCTCGAGATCAAGGGGTACCGCCCGGCCGTCATCGATGAAGAGCTGTACATGCTGCTCGAGGATTTCCGGGGATTTCGGCACGTGTTTCGACACAGCTACTCGTTCGAGCTGGATTGGGAGAGGGAGCGAATGGTGGCGCGCAAGCTGCGGCGTGCATCGGCTTTGCTGCGCGCGCAGGTCGGAGCCTTACTTGGGAGGCTGGACGCGATCCAGGATTGAACCGCGTCGTTTGCTCTTGGTTCTGGTGAAGATGACGAGAGCCGCCCGTCCGCATCGATAGCGAAGGACGGCCGGACTCCAGCAGCCTATCGCACGTTCGGCCTCGCGGTGTGGGAGGCTACGGCAGCGCGTCGATTTCCCGCATCAGGTTGTCGTAGCGATCGCGCAGCTGCGCTGGCATCCCCTGCTCCTTCGCCCCCTTGCAGCCGCCGGCCTCCTTGAGCTTGTCGAGGAAGTCCCGTTGCAGCCGTTCCTGCGCGCGACGGTAGGACCCTTCCGGGAACAGTTCGTCCTGCACCTTGAGCACGGTCATCCGGAATTTGCTGGCGAGGTTCTTGTTGAGGTTGTCCGTGCGCCTGCCGGAGCCGTCGCTGCGGCAGCGGGCGTTGTAGAGATCGAACTCGACTGCCGCCTCTACCGCCTGTACCAGCAGCTGCTCCGTCTGCTCGTCGAGCAGCAGCTGCGCGCCCGGTGCCTGGCTGGCGCATGCCAGGAGCAGCCCGGCGAGCATCCAGCGTGGCGGTCTCCGTCGTCTCTGGCGCATGGGATCTCCTTCTCTCGGGATTTGTTCCACCTTTGGGCCGGCGCGCTCAGCTGCGACCGTAGACGGGGATGGCCGCGCCGGTGACGTGGCGGGCCGCGTCGGAGGCGAGGAACAGGATGACGTTCGCGAGCGCCGCCGGCGGTACCCAACGCCCGTGGTCCTGGTCCGGCATGGCGGCGCGGTTCTGCGGGGTGTCGACGGTGCCGGGGAGGATGCAGTTGACGTTGATGCCGTTGTCCTTGAGCTCCGCGGACAGGCTCTCGGTGAGCGTGATGACGGCGGCCTTGGAGGCGCAGTAAGGGGCCATCTTGCCCTTGCCCTGGGTGGCGGCCCGGGCGGAGACGTTGACGATGCGTCCCCCGCCCGCGTCCAGCATGCGCGGGATCACGGCGCGGCAGGTGTTGAAGACGGTGCGGGCGTTGAGGTCCATCATGAAGTCCCAGTCCTTGTCCTCCGTCTCGTGCACCGGCGGGCCCATGGTGAAGCCGCCCGCGATGTTGGCCAGGATATCGATGCGCCCGAAATGGGCGACGACCCGCTCGATCATATCCGCGACCGAAGCGGGTTGGATCAGGTCCGCGGTGAAGCTCGCCGCGTCGCTGCCGGCGGGGAGTCCCGCGCGGGCCTGCTCCAGGGCGTCAGCGTCCAGGTCCACCATGGCGATCCTGACCCCGTGGGCCGCGAACGCCTGACACACCGCGCTGCCCAGGTTTCCGGCCGCGCCGGTGACGATGGCGACTTTCCCCTCGAGGCTCTGCATGGTAACGGACTCCTTCGTTCGTAGGTCGGGGTGAGCTTGCGAACCCCGACAATGCGTGTGCGGCTCAATTGCTTGCCGGGGTTCGTGGTGCTCACCCCAGCCTACAGGTTCTAGGTCTTAACGTACTGCTTTCGGCGATAGTTCGCTGGGGTTGGCGATGCTCACCCCAGGGTACAGGTTCTCGGCGTTCACGTACTCAATTGAGCGATGGCTTTCGCGGCTGAATCGGTCGCTGGGGTTCGCGATGCTCATCCCAGCCTACGGGTTCTGCGTTTTCACGTGTTCTTTCGTGACCGGTAGATGGGGGCGTGCTTCGGCGCGTAAACGGCGAAACGGGGCTGACGGCCGGTTGCGGCATGGACGGATCGGGAAAATGCTGGAAAAACCGGTCACTGGCTCTCGTACCTGATATGCGGTCGATTGAGGATGTATCATACCGGATCATCCATCGCCGCCGGGTGCTGAGGACTTGACGCAGACCGTGAAACCGCCGCCCTCCTTCCGCCGCCAACGGGCCGGGCGCCCGCGGACGGGCGTGGTCGCATGATCGAGTGGCTGTTCCTCCTGCTGCCGGCGGCCGCCGCCTCGGGTTGGTGGGCGGCCAGGCGCAGCCCGCGGGCGCGCAGTCCGGCGGGCCGGGCGCCGGATACCGATTTTCTGCGGGGCCTGAACTATCTGCTCGACGAGCAGCCCGACAAGGCGATCGACGTCTTTCTCAAGCTCGCCGAGGTCGACGAGGAGACCATCGAGACCCACCTCGCCCTCGGCAGCCTGTTCCGGCGCCGGGGCGAGGTGGACCGCGCGATACGCGTCCACCAGGACCTGGTGGCCCGGCCCAAGCTCGACAAGGAGCAGCGCGCCTACGCCCTCTACGAGCTGGGGCAGGACTACCTGCGGGCGGGTCTGTTCGACCGGGCGGAAAGCCTGTTCGGGGAGCTGGTGGAGATGAAGCTCCACCGTGTGCGCGCCCTGACGGGGCTGCGGGAGATCTACCAGCAGGAGAAGGACTGGGTGCGCTGCCTGGAGGTGGCGGAGAAGCTGAGCGACATCACCGGCAAACCCATGCGTACCGAGATCGCCCATTATCACTGCGAGCTCGCCGAGGAGGCGCTGAAGACGGGCGACGGTGAGAGCGCCGAGAAGCACCTGCGGCAGGCGCAGGAGGCGGACCGCCGGTGCGCGCGCGCCACGATCCTGCAGGCGCAGACGGCGATGGCGCGCGGCGATGCCAAGGCGGCCGCCGCGCACTATCTCAAGGTCGCGGGGCAGGAGCCGGGGTTCCTCCCGGAGATTCTCGCCGACCTGATGGAGGCCTACCGCAGCTGCGGGCGGGAGGACGTGCTGGAGCAACTGCGCCACCTCTATCGCAATCATCCGAGTCCCGCCCTGATGCTGACCCTCGCGGACGCGATCGAGCACGAGGAGGGGGACGAGCGGGCGATCGCCTTCCTGACCAAGTATCTGTCCGAATACGCCGACCTCGCGGGGCTCGAGCGGCTGTTGGACCTTCAGGGCCGGCACCCGCAGGCCGATGGGCAGGCGCGCGCGGCGCAGCGCGCGGTGCTGGCGGTGGTGCGCCACTTGCGGGGGCGCCAGCCGGAGTATCAGTGCGAGCATTGCGGCTTCTCCGCCCGCCGCCTGCACTGGCAGTGTCCGAGCTGCGAACGGTGGGGGACCATCCGGCCGGTGATGCCGCAGCCCATGGCCGCCGGTCTGGAATCGGCAGCGACGGCTGCGCCCCCGAGCGGACTTGAACCATCGCCCGGACGGCGATTTTCCGAGCAGCCCATCACTTGAGAACGAGCGTGAACAACGAACCGAGCATAATCGTCGCCCTGGATTTCGCCGCCGAGGCCCCGGCCCTGGACTTGGTGGACCGCCTGGACCCCGGCCGCTGCCGCCTCAAGGTGGGTAAGGAGATGTTCACCCGTCTTGGGCCCGCGTTCGTCGAGCGGCTGGCGGGCCAAGGGTTCGAGGTCTTTCTCGACCTCAAGTTTCACGACATTCCGAACACCGTGGCGGCGGCTTGCGCGGCGGCGGCGGATCTCGGGGTGTGGATGGTCAACCTGCACGCCTCCGGCGGTCGGGCGATGATGGAGGCCGCGCGCGAGCGTCTGGCGGCGTATCCGCAGCCGCCGCTGCTGATCGCCGTGACCGTGCTGACCAGCCTCGATGCGGCGGATCTGGATGCGATCGGCTGTCCGGGTGATCCCCGCGAGCGCGTCCTGCGGCTGGCCGGGCTGGCCCAGAAGGCCGGAATCGATGGCATCGTCTGCTCGCCGCTTGAGGCGGCGCCGGTCAGGCGCGCGCTGGGCACGGGGTTCGTGCTGGTGACGCCCGGAGTCAGGCCCGCCGGCGGCGCGGTCGGGGATCAGAAGCGGGTGATGACGCCTGGTGAGGCGGTCGCGGCCGGGGCCGATTACCTGGTCATCGGCAGGCCGATCACCGCGGCGCCCGATCCGCTGCTGGCGCTGGACGAGATCGAGCGCGACATCCGCGCGTACGCCGCGGGCTGATCGCGGACAATTTCTTGAGTAGCCCCTTTGGTGGGGGTCAGAACCTAATCGAGGATCTGTTATGGCAAGCATTCGCAAGGCAGTATTTCCGGTCGCAGGACTGGGCACGCGGTTTCTCCCCGCCACTAAGGCGAGCCCGAAGGAGATGCTGCCGATCGTGGACAAGCCCCTATCCAGTACGCCGCCGAGGAGGCGGAGGCGGCGGGCGTGGAGCAGCTGGTCTTCATCACCGGGCGCAACAAGCGCTCGATCGAGGATCACTTCGACAAGGCCTACGAGCTGGAGGCCGAGCTACAGGGAGCCGGCAAGAAGAAGCTGCTCGATATCGTTCAGAATACCCTGCCCCCGGAGGTGAGCTGCATCTACGTGCGGCAGGCGGAGGCGCTGGGCTTGGGCCATGCGGTGCTGTGCGCCAAACCGGTGGTCGGCAACGAGCCCTTTGCCGTCATCCTGGCGGATGACCTCATCGACGCCGGCGACGGCGATGGGGTGGTGGCGCAGATGGCGGAGATGTACGAACGCCACGGCTGCAGCATCCTCAGCGTGGAGGAGGTGCCGCGGGACGAGACCAACAAGTACGGCATCGTGGCGACCGAGCCCGGCCCCGACGGTGAGCTGCGGGTGGTCTCGATCGTGGAGAAGCCGGCCCCGGCGGACGCCCCGTCGAATCTCGCCGTGGTCGGCCGCTACCTGCTCACGCCGCGCATCTTCGACAAGCTGGAGCAGACGCAGGAAGGGGCCGGGGGCGAGATCCAGCTTACCGACGCCATCGCCGCGCTGCTGGAGGACGAGCCGGTGATCGCTTACCCGTTCAAGGGCAAGCGCTACGACTGCGGCAGCAAGCTGGGTTATCTGGAGGCGACGGTGGAGTACGCCCTGGCGCACCCCGAGCTGGGCGAGGCGTTCTCCGCCTACCTCAAGCGGCTGTCCCTGTAGCCTCGCCGCCGGGGCCGACCCCGGCGCCGATCTGTCCTCCGGACGCGTCCGCGGACTTGGCCGGATCAGCCGCTAAAGGTCTTCTCGATGGCGGCGAGATCGATGGCCTCGAGATAGGCCTCGACGTCCTGCTGATCCTTGATCCCCCTGCCGGTGACCTGGATCATGATCTTGCCGCCGACCATGAGCGAGATCTCCCAGACGTCGCTGTCCTTCTCGTGCTTGATCATCCCCCGCTGCCCGCCGTGGGTGTAGACGCGGGTTCCGGGGTCGGTCTGCATCAGCATCGGGTTCGACAGCATCATGGTCATCATGGACAGCAGGGGCGAGTCCGCCGTGATGCTGATATCCACCTCGGCGCCATCGTCGCGATAGTAGCGCCGGCTGAGGTTGGTACCCGCGATCATGGCGGCCATGCCGCCCGACTGCGCCTGGGGCTCGTCGGCGTTCCAGCCATCCAGCGGCTCGGGCAGCAGCTCGAGCAGGGAGAGATTGATCTTCTCCTGAATGCTGGCGACGGCGAACTGCAGGGTCTGCACGGCGCTGCGCAGCTCCCCGCTCTCGTAGGCCTTGCGCGCGGCGTTGAGCTGGTCCGTGACCTCGTCGGCCGAGGCCGGCGCGATGAACGCGGCGGCGAGTCCCAGCGCGGCGATCATGGGCTTACATCTCATGACGTTTCACTCCCTCCGATGATGTTGCCTGTTTCGAGTCCAGGAAAATAACACAGAGGCGCCGCCCGTGGCCGCCCGACGCAACCCGCGGTGCGCCAAGGAGTCCTGACGTTCGCGCTCGACCGGGCTATGATCGGGCTGCCGCGCGGAGCTTGGGAGTCAGAGATGCGAGATTGCAGGGAATGTGGGCAACAGGTCAGCGAGCAGGCCTTGTCCTGCCCCCGGTGTGGGGCGCCCTATCCGGCGCGCGCGAAGTGGGACGGCTGGGGCTACGAGTACAAGTCGAAGGCGGAGGTGCTCGGTTTGCCGCTGATCCATGTCTCGTTCAAGTTCCGGCCCAACCGCACGCCCGTCGTCGCCAAGGGCATCATCGCCGTCGGCCAGTTCGGCGTCGGCGTATTCACGATCTCTCAATTCGGGATCGGGTTGTTCAGCCTGAGCCAGTTCACGATCGCGGGATTCGCGCTCGCCCAATTCGGGGTCGCCTGGTCGCTGGTCGCGCAGTTCGGTGTCTATTTCGAGAGAGGCTACGGCCAGCTCGTCTACAGCGTTGCGGACCTTGCCTCACGCTTGTTGTAATGGGGCGCTGATCATTCGCCAAGCGCTCCGGGGCCGCAGCACCGATCTCGGACATGGCGCTGGATGGGAAGGGGGGGAGTGGCGCTCCCTAGGGGACTCGAACCCCTGTTACCGACGTGAGAGGCCGGCGTCCTAGGCCACTAGACGAAGGGAGCGGAAGAAGCGATGCAAAACGGGTATTATACGCACCTTGCGAGGCTCCTCAAGTGGCTTATGCCAGGTGGCAAGAACCGGACCGCCGGCGCGGCATCGGCGCGTGGCGACAGCCCCGGACGGGACTTGGGGCGCGATTCCGACACCACCCAGATCCCGGCGCCCGGACGTCGGCCTCAGGACGAGGCGCCGGAGGGAAACCACATCAGTTTGCACGCCCAGTCCCCCGATTCGCTCCTGGTCGTACCGCGCAGCGAGCACAATATCTCCCGCGCCAATATCAGCGAGAACGCCCTCAAGGTGCTCTACCGCCTCAAGCAGGGCGGCTTTCAGGCCTATCTGGTCGGCGGCGGGGTGCGCGATCTCCTGCTCGGGCGCGAGCCCAAGGATTTCGACATCGCCACCGACGCCACGCCTGAGGAGGTGCGCTCGGTGTTCCGCAACTGCCGCCTGATCGGGCGGCGTTTCCGGCTCGCGCACGTGCATTTCGGGCGCGAGATCATCGAGGTGGCGACCTTTCGCGGCGGTGGCGACGGCGAGGAGGAGGAGGGTGAGCGCCACATCCAGAACGGCATGATCCTGCGCGACAACCTCTACGGCACGCGCGAAGAGGACGCCCTGCGGCGCGATTTCACGGTCAACGCGCTCTACTACAACATCGCCGATTTCTCCGTGATCGATTACGCCGGTGGGCTCGAAGACCTGCGGGCGGGCCGCCTGCGCCTGATCGGCGACGACCCCGAGCGCCGCTACCGGGAAGACCCGGTGCGGATGCTGCGAGCGGTGCGCTTCGCCTGCAAGCTCGGCTTCAACGTCGATCCGGACTGCGAGCGTCCCTTGCTCGACCTCGGCCACCTGCTCTCCGACATTCCGCCCTCGCGGCTGTTCGAGGAGGTGCTCAAGCTGTTCCACGGCGGGACCGGGCTGTCGGCGTTCGAGAAGCTGCGCCACTATGGCCTGTTCGCGCACCTGTTTCCCGCCACCGAGACCTGTCTGGCGCGGGAGGAGAACGCGTTTCCCATCACCTTCGTCTGCCGCGGCCTGGAGAACACGGATCGCCGCATCCAGGAGGACAAGCCGGTCACGCCGGCCTTCCTGTTCGCCGTGCTGCTGTGGGAGCCCGTGCGACAGCGCTACGAGGAGCTGGTGGCGCGCGGACTCTCGCCGCTGGAGGCGATGAGCCAGGCCGCCGCCGAGGTGTCCGCCCAGCAGCGCCCCCAGGTGGCGCTGCCGAAGCGGTTCGCCCTGCTGATGCAGGAGATCTGGGCACTGCAGCCGCGCCTGGAGCAGCGCCAGGGAAAGCGCCCCTACCGGCTGGTGACCCATCCGCGGTTCCGGGCCGCCTACGACTTCCTGGTCCTGCGCGCGGAGTCGGGGGAAGCGGACGACGAGGCGGCGCAGTGGTGGACGCGCTTCCAGGAGGCCAACCCCCAGGAGCGGGCCGGCATGACCGGCGGCTCCAAGCGCCGACGTCCGCGTAGGCGCCGGCCGCGCAGGCCGGATGCGGCTCCAGCGCCGACGGCGGGGGAGTGACCCGACGGCGTTGCACGGCGGCGTTTACATCGGGCTCGGCAGCAACCTGTGCGACCCGGTGCAGCAGGTCCGGGCGGCCCTGGATGATCTCTCGAGGATCGCCGGGAGTCGCCTGCTGGCCTGCTCTTCCTTGTATCGGACATCCCCCGTGGGGCCCCAGGATCAGCCGGATTACGTCAACGCGGTCGCCCGCCTGGAGACACGCCTGAGCGCGCGCGATCTGCTGTCCGCGCTACAGGGCATCGAACGCCGTCAAGGCCGGGTGCGCGATGGAACCCGCTGGGGGCCGCGCACGCTGGACCTGGACATCCTGCTGTTCGGCGGCGCGGTGGTCGACGAGCCGGGCCTTCGGCTGCCGCACCCGGAAATCGGACGGCGCGCCTTCGTGCTGATTCCGCTGGCGGACCTGGCGCCGGAGGAGCTGGAGATCCCGGGGCAGGGGAGGCTGGCGGACCTGCTGGCGCGTTGCGCCGGCGAGGGTGTGGTCCGGTTGACGGAGCGGCCGCCGTCGGCTTGTGAGTGCGGCGAACAGCTGGCAGAATCGCCCGACCTCCAACAGGAGTAGCCCATGGCCGCCGCACCCGTCACCATTTCTACGCTCACTGCAATGAAGGAACGCGGCGAGCGGATCGCGAGCCTCACCTGCTATGACGCGAGCTTCTGCTCCCTGCTGGAGCAAGCCGGCGTCGAGATGTTGCTGGTGGGCGACTCGCTGGGCATGGTCATTCAGGGCCAGTCCACCACCCTGCCGGTCACCCTCGACCAGATGGTCTACCACGCCGCCTGTGTCGCCCGCGCACGGCGATGGGCGCTCGTCGTCGGCGATCTGCCCTTCCTCTCCTACGCCACCCCGGACCGGGCGCTGGCGAGCGCGGGCCGCCTGATGCAGGAAGGCGGGGCGCACATGGTCAAGCTCGAGGGCGGTGCGCCGGTGGTCAAGACGATCGAGCTCCTGACCCGTCACGGCGTTCCGGTGTGCGCTCACCTCGGTCTGCTCCCGCAGTCCATTCACCGGCTCGGCGGCTACCGTTACCAGGGCCGCGACCATGCCTCGGCGGATGCCATCCGTCATGACGCCCTCGCCCTGCAGGACGCCGGTGCCGGCATGCTGGTGCTCGAATGCGTCCCGGCGGTCCTGGCTGGCGAGATCAGCCGCACCTTGTCCATCCCGGTGATCGGCATCGGCGCCGGCGACGCCTGTGACGGTCAGGTGCTGGTGCTGTACGACATGCTGGGGCTCACCCCCGGCAAGCCCCCCGGCTTCAGCAAGGACTTCCTCGCCGGGCGCTCCAGGGTTGCCGAGGCCGTCGCCGCCTATGTGCAGGACGTCAAGTCCGGCGCTTTTCCGGGCGCCGCGCAGACCCCCTATTGAGGTGATGCCCTTGGAGCTGGTCGAACCGGTCCCGGCGCTCCGGCGGCGGGTGCAAGAATGGCGCCGCGCCGGCTTGCGCGTAGCCCTTGTCCCCACCATGGGCAACCTGCACGCGGGGCACCTGACGCTCGTCAGGGAGGCGCAACAGGTCGCCGATCGAACGGTGGCCAGCATCTTCGTCAATCCGCTGCAGTTCGGCCCGTCGGAGGACTTCGACGCCTATCCGCGCACCCTGGAGCAAGACCGCGCTCTGCTGGCGGGCGAGGGCACGGACCTGCTCTTCGCGCCGAGCGTGCAGGCCGTCTATCCGCACGGCCAGGCGGCGCAGACCCGGGTGCGGGTGCCGGGTCTCTCCGACATGCTGTGCGGCGCCAGCCGGCCGGGGCACTTCGTGGGTGTCGCGACGGTCGTGTGCAAGCTCTTCAACATGGTGCAGCCCGACATCGCCCTATTCGGCGAAAAGGATTTTCAGCAGCTGCTGGTGATCCGCCGCATGACGGAGGACCTGTGCCTGCCGGTGGAGATCCGCGGCGTGGCTACCGTGCGCGAGTCCGACGGCCTTGCGATGAGCTCGCGCAACGCCTACCTGACATCGGACGAGCGCGCGCGCGCGCCCCGACTCTATCAGGCGCTGCTGCGCGCGGCAGAGCGGCTGCGGACGGGCGCGGCGGCCGCGGAGGTCGAGCGCCTTGGCGCCGCCGAGCTCGACGCGGCGGGAATGCAGTGCGACTACTTCAGCGTCCGCCGCGCCCAGGATCTGGGACAGCCGTCGGCAGTGGATTCTGACCTGGTGGTGCTGGCGGCGGCCCGGCTCGGCCGGGCGCGGCTGATCGACAATCTGCGCGTCGGCCGGGATCGGGTTTGAGTCGCCCGCCCGAGCGCGCTACCCTTCCGCACTCGCGCCGGAGGCTTGTTCGCGACGAGATCCAGGAAGGATGTCGCATCGTCGGAATAGCGCGGCCGTAACGAAAAATGATGCGCTGCAGCAAAAAAATGAGCGGCATCGCCGTTTTTCTGAAATAATTATTCCTATCGTTTGACTAAGGGTTGGACCCCCGGTCCTCCGGAGGTGTGTAGCGATGCAACTGACGTTGCTCAAATGCAAGCTTCACAGGGCGTGCGTTACCCATGCCGAAGTGGACTACGAGGGCTCGTGCGCCATCGACGAGGATTTGCTGGCGCTCGCCGGCATTCGCGAGTACGAGCAGATCCAGATCTACAACGTCACCAATGGTGAGCGTTTCACGACCTATGCGATCCGCGCCGAGGCGGGCTCGCGGGTGATCTCGGTCAACGGGGCCGCGGCGCACAAGGCGGCGCCGGGGGATCGCGTGATCATTTGCGCCTACGCGGTGATGGACGAGGCGGAGGCGGATGCCTTCAAGCCCAGTCTCGTCTACCTGAACGAGCACAATCTGGTGCTGCGCACGGGTGACCAGATTCCGGCCCAAGTCGCCTGATCCGGCCGTCTATCGCGGCGATGGGGTGGCGTTGAGGTCGGCAAGCGCCTCCTGGTAGAGCTGAACGTAGTTGCGCGCGCTCGACTCCCAGCTGAAATCCCTGCGCATGCCGTTGACCGCCAGCTTCCGCCATAGGTCCGGCTGCTCCCGGTAGATCACCAATGCGCGGTGAACCGCCCCCCACAGGGCGTCCGCGCTGGATTGGTGGAAGGCGAAGCCGGTCGCCGCGCCGGACTCGATCGTCTCGGCGGTGGCATCGGTGACGGTATCGGCCAGACCGCCGGTGCTGTGGACGATGGGCACGGTCCCGTAGCGCAGGCTGTAGATCTGGTTCAGGCCGCAGGGCTCGAAGCGTGAGGGCATCAGGAAGGCATCGCTGCCGGCCTCGATGCGGTGCGCCCGGCCCTCGTCGTAGCCGATGAAGACCGCGACCTTGTCCGGGGTCGTCGCGGTGGCGGTGAGCAGGGCGTCTTCGATGGCGGCGTTGCCGGCCCCCTGCAGGATGAGCTGCGTGTCCGGGTGGAGCAGAAGCCGCGGCAGGATGCTCAGGATGAGGTCCACGCCTTTCTGCTCGACCAGGCGCCCGATGTAGCCGAAGACCATCGCCCGCTCGTTGCGCGGGAGCCCGAACTCGCGCTGAAGGGCGAGCTTGTTCTCCGACCTTCAAGTCGAAGGTCTCGCTCTCGTACGGCTGCGCGATGGCGGGATCTGCGGCGGGGTTCCAAAGACCGTAGTCGATGCCGTTCAGGATGCCCGTGAAGCGGGCTCCCAGGTCCCTGAGCAGGCCGTCGAGCCCGCAGCCGAAGCGCGGCGTCTTGACCTCCGCCGCATAGGTGGGGCTGACGGTATTGACGCGGTCCGAGTAGACCAGCCCGCCCTTGATGAAGGACAGCCGGTGGTGGAACTCCAGGCCGTTCAGCGACCAGAGGCCGGTCGGCAGCCGCAAGCGGTCGAAGGTCGCCCTGTCGAACAGGCCCTGATAGGCCAGATTGTGGATCGTGAACACCAGGGCGGGGCGGTCTGGTTGATCGTGCAGCAGCATCGGCACGAGTCCCGTCTGCCAGTCGTTGCAGTGCACGACCTGGGGAGACCAGTCCAGTTCGGGAAGGCCCTCGCCGATGTGGGCAACGACGCGGCAGAAAAGCAGGAATCGCTCCGGGTTGTCGCCCCAGTCCCGGCCGCTGACATCGGTGTAGGGGTTGCCCTCGCGGCAGAAGTGTTCCGGCGCTTCCACCAGGTAGGCAGGCAACCCGCTGTCGGGCAAGCGGCCGCCGAGGATGCGCACCGGCCCATGGCAGCCGGGTATCGCGAGCTCGCAAAGGGTATTGAGCCCCCGGATTCGTTTTACCGCTCCGGGGTAGGCTGGGATAATGAGCCGGGCGTCGTGACCGAGTTCGCGCAGCGCGGCAGGCAGGCTCCCGGCCACGTCCGCCAGGCCACCGGTCTTGATGAGGGGGTGCGCCTCGCTGCTCGCCACGAGGACGCGGAGACCGTCTCCGGTAGGACGGGAGGGAGTGGCGAACTGCTCCATGACTGGCGTGCTTGCCGAGAATCGAGTGGGACGGGAGGCCCGCGGCGCGAATACGCTGCACAAACTAGCATAAATCGACAACGAATGGTCCTGCCTGCGGTCGTGAAAACGGCAGACGCGTCCGAGCCAGGCCGCGCTCGGGTCGGTCGAAGCCGAACCGCGTGTACTTGGGCCATCTCGCTGGGGGCAACATGAACGAACCCTGTTCGCTGGTGATCTTCGGCTCCACCGGCAACCTCGCCCGCAACAAATTGCTGCCGGCCCTTTATCACCTGGAGGCGGCGGGCCAGTTGGCGGCGTCCACCCGGGTCGTGGGTTTCGGCCGCCGCGAATGGTCGGACGCGGATTGGCGCGCTGAGGTGTCGGGCGTCCTGGAGAATCGTGTCCGCGGGGGCCTGGACCAGGCGGTGCTGGAGCGTCTCGGCGCGCGGCTCTGCTTCGTGCGCGGGGACCTGAGCGACTCTGGGGCGTATCCGCGGCCTGCGGGAGCGGTTGCGCGATGATCCGGCGATGCCCGCCAACCTGGTCTTCTATCTCGCCATCGCGCCCTGGCCACTATGGGGAGGTGGCCGACAACCTGGCGGCGCAGGGGCTCAATGAGCAAGGGAATGGCTGGAGCCGGCTGGTGGTGGAGAAGCCCTTCGGCTTCGACCTGGAGAGCGCGCGCATCCTCGACCAGCATCTGCACCGGCATTTCGCCGAGGACCAGATCTACCGCATCGATCACTATCTGGGCAAGAGCACGGTCCAGAACGTGCTGGTGTTCCGCTTCGCCAACCTGATGCTCGAGCCCCTGTGGAACCGCAACTACATCGACCATGTGCAGATCTCCCACAGCGAGGCGCACGGGATCGAGGAGCGGGCAGGGTTCTACGACGGCGTCGGCGCGCTGCGGGACATGATTCAGAGCCACCTGTTGCAGATGCTGACACTGGTGGCCATGGAGCCGCCGCCGAGCCTGGACGCGGAGGCGCTGCGTGACGAGAAGGTCAAGGTGCTGCGCTCGATCAGACCCATCTCACGCCAGGCGGTGCATGCCCACGCCTTCCGCGCCCAGTACCGAGGCGGCAACGTGAAGGGCGGAAAGGTGCCGGGTTATCTGGAGGAGTCCGGGGTCTCCCCCGACAGCGCCACCGAGACCTACGCGGCGCTGAAGCTCTACATCGACAACTGGCGCTGGCGCAACGTGCCCTTCTACCTGCGCACCGGCAAGCGGCTGGCGGAGACCAATTCCCTGATCAGCATCCGCTTCAAGCACCCGCCGCAGCAGCTCTTCCGCCACACCGCCATCGAGCAGCTCAAGCCCAACTGGATCCTGCTCAACATCCAGCCTAACGAGTGCATGCGGGTGGAGATCCAGGTCAAGCAGCCGGGCCTGGAGATGCGGACCCAGACCGAGCGCCTCGACGCCAGCACCTGCACCATCGGGGCCAGCCATATCGACGCCTACGAGGCATTGATTCTGGATGTCGTGGAGGGGGACCACTCGCTCTTCCTGCGCTACGACGAGGTGAACTGGGCATGGCAGGTGGTGGATCCGGTACTCAAGCTGTGGGCGACCGAGCGCGACTACATCCATACCTATGCCGCCGGCACCTGGGGGCCCCACGAGGCCAACCGCCTGTTCGACCGCGACGATCAGGACTGGCGCAGCGGTCTCGACGGCTGAGCCGGACGGCGGATCAAGACAACCAAAACGGAAATCCGAAGATCGGGAGCAACGCGACATGTCGCTAGTGAACAAGACCCCCCAGTGGAAGGCGCTCGAGGCGCATTGGGCTCAGATGTCCCAGGTCCACATGCGGGATCTCTTCGCCCAGGACCCGGAACGTGCGGAGCGTATGACGCTGCGCGCGGCGGGTATCCTGGCCGACTACTCCAAGAACATCGTCACCGGCGAGACCCTGGATCTGCTTTTCGCGCTGGCGGAGGCGGCGG
The DNA here is from genome assembly GCA_963736235.1 of uncultured Gammaproteobacteria bacterium. GTDB lineage: Bacteria > Pseudomonadota > Gammaproteobacteria > Chromatiales > Chromatiaceae > CAVORB01. Next base: position 579,356 of record CAVTOR010000031.1, on the reverse strand, counting down.
ATCTCTCCGGGTGGATCCGGCGGATGTTCGCCGGCGATCACATCAACAACACAGAGAACCGCGCGGTGCTCCACGCCGCCCTGCGCAACCGCGGTAACCGCCCGGTCTACGTGGATGGCGAGGACGTCATGCCCGAGGTCAACGCGGTGCTGCAGAGCATGGAGGACTTCGTCACGGCCGTGCGCGGTGGCGACTGGCGCGGCTACTCCGGCAAGCGCATCACCGACGTGGTCAACATCGGCATCGGCGGCTCGAACCTGGGCCCGCTGATGGTCTGCGAGGCCCTGAAGCCGTATCAGTCCGCGGACATCAAGGTGCACTTCGTCTCCAATGTCGACGGCACCGACCTCACCGAGACCCTCAAGGGTCTCGAGGCGGAGACGACCCTGTTCGTGGTCGCCTCCAAGACCTTCACCACGCTGGAGACCATGACCAACGCCCAGAGCGCGCGCGACTGGCTGGTGCGCGAGCTCGGCAACGACGTGGCGGTACGCGACCACTTCGTGGCCGTATCGACCAACGCGGAGAAGGTCGCCGAGTTCGGCATCGACACCAACCACATGTTCGGATTCTGGGACTGGGTCGGCGGGCGCTATTCGCTGTGGTCCGCGATCGGCTTGCCGATCGCGCTCGCCGTGGGTATGGACCGCTTCCGCCAGCTCCTCGACGGCGCCCACGAGATGGACGAGCACTTCCAGGCCGCGCCCCTTTCCGAGAACCTGCCCGCTATCCTGGGTCTGATCGGGGTCTGGTACGCCAACTTCGCGGGGGCCCACACCCATGCGGTGCTTCCCTATGACGAGTATCTGCGCTATCTGCCCGCCTACCTGCAGCAGGGCGACATGGAGAGCAACGGCAAGCGCGTCACCCGCGACGGCGTCGCGGTCGAGTACACCACCGGGCCCGTGGTCTGGGGGGAGCCGGGCACCGACGGTCAGCACGCCTTCTTCCAGCTCATCCACCAGGGGACCCAGATGATCCCGGCGGATTTCCTTGCCCCGGTGAACAGCCACAACCGGCTGGGCGACCATCATGCGAAGCTCTTGGCCAACTTCTTCGCCCAGACCGAGGCCTTGATGCGCGGGCGCACCGCCGAGGAGGCGCGTGCTGAAATGCAGGCCGCCGGCATGAGTCCGGCCCAGGTCGACGCCCTGGTACCGCACCGCACCTTCCCCGGCAACCGCCCGACCAATACGATGCTGGTGGACAAGCTCAACCCGCGAACCCTCGGCGCCCTCATCGCCATGTACGAGCACCGCATCTTCACCCAGGGCGTGGTCTGGGGGATCAACTCCTTCGACCAGTGGGGGGTCGAGCTCGGCAAGCAGTTGGCGGGCGTCATCCTCGACGAGATCCGGCAGGGTGAGGTGACCGCGGACCACGATGCGTCTACCTCCGCCCTGCTCGATTATTACCTCCGACACCGCGTTGTCTGATCCGCCGTCTCGAGCAGGCGCGCCGGAGACGGCCGCGGAGCTCGCACTCGGGGACGATGGCGGCTTGTGGGAAAATCTCAACCGCGAGACCGGGAGGATCGCCTGGCGGGAGCTGCAGCGCTACTACGCGCAGGGTCGGGCGGTGGCGGTCGATCGCCGGCTGGACCTGGTGGAGGTGGCGCTGCGATTGGCCGAGGACGATGCGGAGCGGGTGGCGCGATGGATGCGCCGGGGCGAGATCGGTCCAGTATCCGACGCTCAGGCCCGCGACTGGTTCCAGCGCGAGGCCGTTCTGTGGGCGGTGGTCGTGAGCCCCTGGGTGCTGGTTCAGGAACGGGAGTCCGGGTCAGAAACCAGCGATGGACTTTAGATCGGAGGCGGGTATCCTCATCTGGCAGGAGGAGAAAACGCAGAGAAACACCGCCGCATCATGGAAACCCGTCCGTTACCGACCGACATCGCGCTGCATCAAAAATCCGGCTACCTGGAGATCGCGTATGACGACGGCGCCCGCTTCCGGTTGCCCTGCGAATACCTGCGCGTCTACTCGCCATCGGCGGAAGTGCGCGGCCACAGTCCGGACGAGGCGATTCTCCAGGTGGGGAAGGAAGGGGTCAGCATCAGCGATCTACAGCAGATCGGCAATTACGCGCTCAAGATCTTCTTCGATGACGGCCACAAGTCCGGTCTCTTCGACTGGCAATACCTGTACAAGCTCGGGCGTGCTTGGCAACCCCTGTGGGTCGACTACCTGGAGCGGCTGCAGGCCGGCGGCAGGCAGCGCCGCGGACCCGATCCGTTCGAGGTGATGCGGGCGCGCGGCGAGCGTCCGTCGGAGCTCCCAGCGGCAGGGGGATCGGCCGGGCGCGGGTAACCGCGGGCCCCGTCATCAGTCTCGCGTCGGGCGGCATCATCATGGTCCGGCTATCCCTTTTGGCGCTTCTCCTGCTGTTCCTGGTGACCGGCTGCGGCACTGCCGTTGCCCCGCACGCCCCGACCGGCGCGCCGGTAACGGATGTCAATCGTGATCAGCTGCTGTCGCTGGCCGCCGCCTGCCATCTGCTGCGCGTGAGTCAGACCTCCGATCTCGCGGTCACCGACGCGACCGTGATCGCGGCGGTGAAACAGTATGGTTTCAGCATGGAGGAGGTGCTGGCGCGCTCCGAGGATTTGCTCGAGGCGTCGCGTTCGCGTCAGACGGATCTCGGCGGGGTGGCGAGGGCGTCCTGCGCCCGGCTCGCGGCCTTCACGGGGGCGCCGCCGGCGACGGTTCGGCTTCGCAGCTCGGTGAAGACCGCCGGTAACTGGGTGCGGGTCTCGGGCGAGATTCAGGATGGATTCGCCGACCGGGTGATCGCCCAGATCCGAAAGAGCGGGGCGGTGGGCGTCGTGATCGACAGCCGCGGCGGCCTGGTGAGCGAGGCCCGGCGGCTCGGCCGCTATCTGCGCGCAAGCGGCCTGAACGCCGCGGTGGACAAGACCTGTCTCTCGGCCTGCGTCGACGTGCTCGCCGGCGGGACGCAGCGGTTCATCACCCCGGGCGCGGTGCTCGGGATTCATCAGAGTAAGGCGCCTGGGAGGCAGGGCACCCACGAGGGAGGACAGGCCTATGTGGCGGGTTCGGCGCTCTACCTGCAGGAGATGGGCATCGACGACAACCTGGCCTTGCTCGCGGCCGTGGTACCTCATGACCAGATCTTCGTGATTTCCACGGATATCGCGCTGCGGAGCGGTCTGGCGACGGCCGTGATTCGAAGCCTCTGACCCCTCGGGGAAAGCGGGCAGGTGGCCGGCCGGTCCTGGCCGCGCATCCGCCCGCTCAGCGCGGGGACCGGCCCTCCCAGTTCTCCAGGGCGCCGACATCGGCCAGGTGTTCGACCGCGCCCCATGCCTCGATCGTCCATTTGTCTTTCCAGACCGAGACCAGGTTGACTCCGGCATTGAACAGGTCGACCTTGATCCGCGATTCCGGGGGCTCGCCGATAGCTTGGCGATAACAGTCGCCCAGCGGGCCGCCATGGGTGATGACCACCACGGTCTTGCCGGGGTGCCGGCCAGCGATGTCCTGTACCGCCGCGGTGACGCGTTGGGAGCGTGTCCGGATGCTCTCGCCTCCCGGCATCGACTGGTCGACGACGCGGTCGCGCAGGATGCGGAACGCCTCCGGGTGCAGGTCCGCGGCCGCCGCTCGCAGCAGGCCGGAGAGGATGCCGAGGTCCCACTCGCGCAAGCGCCGGTCGGTGCGGACCGAATGCCCGCCGCGCCGGGCGATGGCCTCCGCGGTCTGCCGGGCGCGCAGCAGGTCGCTGCTGTAGATGGCGCTGAAGGCGGTGACGGACAGGCGTTCGGCGACCGCCGCGGCCTGGGCCAGGCCGCGCTCGTTCAGGGGGATTTGGAGGTGGCCCTGAATGCGTCCCTCCGCGTTCCAGTCCGTCTCCCCGTGGCGGACGAGGATCACCCTGGTGGCCTTGGCATCTTGAGCAGCCAAGAAGACTTTCCGAACGGAGTGCTACCTCCTTTTCCGCCCGGCGACTCGCAGCCGCAGGGCGTTGAGCCGGATGAAGCCGGTGGCGTCGCCCTGGTCGTAGGCGCCGGCGTCCTCCTCGAAGGTGGCGATGGACTCGTCGAACAGGCTGTCGGTGTCGGACTTGCGGCCGACCACCATGACGTTGCCCTTGTAGAGCTTGAGGCGCACCAATCCGTTGACCACCTTCTGGCTCTGGTCGATGGCGGCCTGCAGCATCTCGCGCTCCGGGCGCGAACCAGTAGCCGTTGTAGACCAGGCTGGCGTAGCGGGGCATGAGCTCGTCCTTGAGGTGGGCGGCCTCCCGGTCCAGGGTCAGGGACTCCATGGCCCGGTGGGCCTTGAGCATGATGGTGCCGCCGGGGGTCTCGTAGCAGCCGCGGGACTTCATGCCGACGTAGCGGTTCTCGACGATGTCGACGCGCCCGATGCCGTTCGCGCCGCCGATGCGGTTGAGCTCGGCGAGCACCTCCGCCGGGCTCATGGCCTTGCCGTCGATGGCGACGATATCGCCCGCGCTCGAAGGTCAGCTCGATGTAGGTCGGCTGGTCCGGCGCCTTCTCGGGGGAGACGGTCCAGCGCCACATGTCCTCGCCGGGCTCGGTCCAGGGGTCTTCCAGGTCGTAACCCTCGTAGGAGATGTGCAGCAGGTTGGCGTCCATGGAGTATGGGGACTTGGTGCCCTCGCGCTTCATCTCCACCGGGATGCCGTGGGCCTCGGCATAGGCCAGCAGCTTCTCGCGCGAGAGCAGGTCCCATTCGCGCCAGGGGGCGATGATCTTGACGTCCGGCTTCGAGCGCGTAGGCGCCGAGCTCGAAGCGGACCTGGTCGTTGCCCTTGCCGGTGGCGCCGTGGGAGATGGCGTCGGCGCCGGTCTCGTTGGCGATCTCGACCAGGCGCTTGGCGATCAGCGGGCGGGCGATGGAGGTGCCGAGCAGGTACTCGCCCTCGTAGATGGCGTTGGCCCGGAACATGGGGTAGACGAAGTCGCGCACGAACTCCTCGCGCAGGTCGTCGATGTAGATCTCCTCGATGCCCGCTGCCTCGGCCTTGGCGCGGGCGGGCTCGACCTCCTCCCCCTGGCCGATGTCGGCGGTGAAGGTGACCACCTCGCAGCCGTAGTTCTCCTTCAGCCATTTGAGGATGACCGAGGTGTCCAGGCCGCCGGAGTAGGCGAGGACCACTTTCTTGATATCGCTCTGCGCCATGGGATGACTCCACTCCAAAACCAAGCTTTGGCAAAGCGCGCAGTATATAGCGGCGCGAGAGATTGCTGTAAGGGCCGGGAGGGACGGATCAGCCGGGGAGAAAGCCCTCGAGCGCCCGCACGAAGGCGTCCGGCTGGTCGGCGTACACCCAATGCCCGGCATTGGGGACGGCCCGCAACCTGGCCAGGGGGAATTGCCTGCGGATTGCCGGCAGGTGCTCGCCGGTCACATAGCCGGACCCGGTTCCGTAGATGAAGAGCGCCGGGCCTGGATACTGGCGTCCGGCGGGGTCCGGAAAGCCGACGATGTCGTCCATCGAGTCTGCCAGCGCGGGCAGATCCAGCCGCCAGCGCCAGCCTTCGGCCTCGCGCACCAGGCTCTGAAGCAGATAGCCCCGCAGCGCGGGATCCGGCAATTGCGCCGTCAGTACGGCGTCGGCCTGCTTGCGGTCCGAAAGGCTCGCGAGGTTGAGAGCGGAGAGGGCGTCGACAACGCCGTCGAAGCGGTGGGGATAGGCGACAGGGGCGATGTCCGCCACCGCCAGGGCACTTACCCGCTCGGGCCGCGTCAGCGCGAGCCACATCGCCGCCTTGCCTCCCATGCTGTGGCCGACGATTGCCGCCTGATCGATGCCCTCGGCGTCCAGTAGCGCGTTCAGATCCCGGGCCATGTCCGGATAAGACAGGGGCTCGACGCAGGGGGAGCGCCCGTGGCCACGGAGGTCGGGCACCAGGACGCGGCGCGAGATCGCGAGTCGGCGGGCAACGCCGTGCCAGTTGGCGGAAGATCCGAACAGACCGTGAAGCAGCAGCAGTGGCGGCGCGCCGCCGTCACCGTATTCCCGTCGGAAGAGCTCCAGTGCCATGTCACACCTCGGGTGTCGACCATCGTCGGGCAATACTATGGCCCCGGCGTAGACCAGGGCAAAGCCACCTATCTACGACAGCCCCGGTCGGGCAACACGCCGCTTTTCGGGTACGCTAGGCGCTGGCCCCGGATTTAGAATGGGGCGCCTGTCCCGTGCAGAGGAACTTCACCGATGTTGCATCTTCCCCTTATCCGCGTCTGCCGGCGCGATTCCGCCCCTGCCGAGTCCCGCGGATCAGGCGCGCCTCGGCGTAGGTCCGTGCTTGGCTTGTTGCCCTTGGCCCTGGTGCTCCTGCACGGGTGCGGCGACAAGCAGCAGGCAGACTCCACCGCCCAGACCCCGGCTCCCTCGGTGGTCGTGGTCAAGGCCGAGACCAAGCGGGTGGAAGATGAGGCCCAATTCGTCGGCCGCGTGGTGGCGGTGGACAAGGTCGAGCTCAGGGCGCGGGTCCAGGGCTTCCTCAAGGAGCGCAAGTTCGCCGAGGGCCAGCAGGTCGCGGTGGGGGAAGTGCTCTTCGAGATCGAGCCCGATCAGTATCAGGCGATCGTCCAGCAGCGTCAGGCGGATGTGGCCAAGGCCAAGGCCGACGCGCTGAACGCGGATGCGCAGCTCGCCCGCGGTCGAGGAGCTCCTGAAGAGCAAGAACATCGCCCAGTCCCAGGTCGACGAGCTCACGGCCGCGGCCTCCATCGCCGATGCGGGCATCGCCCAGGCGAAGGCGGCCCTGGCCGCGGCGGAGCTGGATCTGGGCTACACAAAGGTCACAGCCCCGGTCGCGGGGCGCATCGGACTCGCCAAGTATACGGTCGGCAATCTGGTGGGACCCTCCTCGGGAGCGCTGGCCACCATCGTCAGCCGCGACCCGATCTACGTGCAGTTCCCCCTGACACAGCGGGAGTTTCTGGCCGCCAAGCGCGACATCGAGGGGAAGGGCGGAGACGCCAAGGACGTGGTGGTTCGCGTGCGCCTGCCGGACGGGAGCCTGTACGACCAGCCGGGCAAGCTCAACTTCGTGGACGTGACCACCGATCCGGGTACGGACACCGTTACGCTGCGCGCCCAGATCCCGAACCCGGACGGCATCCTGGTGGACGGCCAGTATGTCGGCGTGACGGTCCAGGCCGGCGAGCCCGAATCCGCGATCGTCATCCCGCAGTCCGCGCTTCAGGTGGATCAGCAGGGCGTCTTCGTCATGATCGTCGACGCTGACAACAAGGCCCAAATTCGGCGCATCCAGGCGGGTGCCACCCAGGGCGCCGATGTCGTCGTCAACAGCGGGCTGAAGGAGGGTGAGCTGGTCATCACCGAGGGCATCCAGAAGGTGCGGCCGGGTCAGGAGGTCAGCGCCACCCCCGCCGTCGAAGCGCCCGACGGGGGCGCCGGCCAATGATCTCCGACGTCTTCATCGACCGCCCCCGGCTCTCCATCGTCATCTCGGTGGTCATCACCCTCGCGGGTCTGATCGCCATCACCCAGATCCCCGTCGCCCAGTTCCCGGACATCGTCCCGCCCCAGGTGCAGGTGTCGGGCGCCTACCCGGGGGCGAGCGCGAGCGTGGTGGAATCCACGGTCGCCCAGCCCCTGGAGTCCAAGGTCAACGGCGTGGACAAGATGCTCTACATGAAGTCCACCAGCGCCAACGACGGGAGCTATTCGCTAACCGTGACCTTCGCGTTGGGCACGGATCCCGACATCAATACGGTCAACGTCCAGAACCGGGTCGCGCTGGCCGAGCCGGGTCTGCCGGAGGAGGTGAAGCGACAGGGGCTGTCGGTCAAGAAGAAGTCCACGGCGATGCTCCAGGTGGTCGCGCTCTACTCGCCGAAGGGGACCTACGACGCGCTGTTTCTGAGCAACTACGCGACCATCAACGTCATCGACACCCTCGCCCGGGTGCCGGGGGTGGGCGAGGTCTTCCAGTTCGGTCCGCTCGATTACAGCATGCGGATCTGGCTCTCCTCGGACCGCCTGACGGCCCTGGGACTCACCCCAACCGACGTCATCAATGCCATCCGCGGCCAGAACGTCCAGGCCGCGGTGGGACGCATCGGCGCCCAGCCGATGACGCCGGACCAGCAGTTCCAGATCACGCTCCAGACCCAGGGCCGGTTGACGGATACCGCCCAATTCGAGCAGATCGTCGTGCGCGCCAACCCGGACGGCTCCACGGTGCGCGTGAAGGACCTTGGGCGCGTCGAGCTCGGGTCCAAACAGCTCGACTCGGTGAGCCGTTTGAACGGTAGCGACAGCGCGGCCATGGGCATCTATCTGGCCCCGGGCGCCAACGCCGTGGCCGTCGGCGACGGTATCAAGGCGGCGATGGACCGGCTCGCCGAGCGCTTTCCCGACGATCTGGACTATGCGGTCGTCTACGACACCACCGATTTCGTGAAGGCCAGCCTGGAGAAGGTGGTCCACACCCTGCTGGAGGCCTTCGCGCTGGTCATCCTGGTGGTTTTCCTGTTCCTGGGTAGTTGGCGCGCCACCCTGATTCCTTTGATCGCCGTGCCCGTCGCCCTGGTGGGCACCTTCGCCTTCCTTCTGGCCATCGGCTTCTCCGCCAACACCATCTCGCTGCTGGCGGTGGTGCTCGCCATCGGCATCGTGGTGGACGACGCCATCGTGGTGGTCGAGAACGTGGAGCGCATCATGGAGGAGGAGGGTCTGGCGCCGCGGGAGGCGGCCAAGAAGGCCATGGGCCAGATCACCGGGCCCATCATCGCCATCACCCTGGTGCTGCTCTCGGTGTTCCTGCCGGTGGCCTTCATCCCGGGCATCACGGGCCAGCTGTTCCAGCAGTTCGCGGCCGTGGTTGCCTCCTCCATGCTGATCTCGGCCATCAACGCCCTGACCCTCTCCCCGGCGCTGTGCGCCATCCTGCTCAAGCCGACGCATCACCGACGCGGGATCATGGGCGCGGTGATGCGTGGCATCGACGGGGTACGCGACGGCTATGCCTATGTGGTCGCGCGACTGGTCCGGGTCTCGCTGCTGGTCCTGGTGGCGGTTGCCGGCGCGGGGATCGCCACCGGCTGGCTGTTCCAGGTCACCCCGACGGGCTTCCTGCCGGAGGAGGATCAGGGCGCCTTCATGGCCCAGGTGCAGCTTCCGATGGGCGCGTCGGTGAACCGCACCCTGGAGGTGGTCAAGCAGGTCGAGAAAATCGTGCAGTCGGACCCGGCGGTGGAATGGGTGCTGTCCGTGCCCGGCTTCAGCATCCTGGACGGGGCCGTGCTCTCCAACTCAGCGCTGGTGATCGGACGGCTCAAGCCTTTCGCGGAGCGGCCCACGGCGGATCTGAAGGTGAACGCGGTCATCGGCCGGGTCGCGGCCCAGACGGCCGCGATTCCCGCCGCCCAGGTGATCCCCTTCAACCTGCCGCCCATCATCGGGCTCGGGACCGGGGGCGGATTCGAGTACCAGCTCCAGGACCTGCAAGGCAAGCCGCCGGAGGAACTTGCGGCGGTCATGCGCGCCCTGATCCTGGCGGCCAATCAGGACCCGGCCTTGAGCCGCGTCTTCTCCACCTGGGCGACGAACAACCCCCAGGTCTACCTCGACATCGACCGGGAGAAGGCGCAGACCCTCGGGATCCAGGTCAGCGACATCTTCACCGCGCTGCAGGCTACGCTGGGGGGCTACTATGTCAACGACTTCAACAAGTTCGGACGGGTCTGGCAGGTCCAGGTCCAGGGCGAGGAGCAGGACCGCAAGCGCTTCGACGACGTCTACCGCATCCATGTCCGCAACGCCAAGGGCGACATGGTGCCGATCCGCGCCATCATGGCCCCGGAGCTGATACTGGGCCCCCAACTGCTGCAGCGCTACAACAACTACCGCAGCGCCACCGATCCAGGGCGGCCCCGCGCCCGGCCGCAGCTCGGGCGACGCCCTGACCGCCATGGAGCGGGTCTCCGGCGAGACGCTCCCCGCCGGGTTTCGGCTTCGAGTGGACCGGCACCGCCTTCCAGGAGAAGGAGGCGGGCGGCAAGACCCCGATCGTCCTGGGGCTGGCGGTGCTGTTCGCCTACCTGTTCCTGGTGGGGCTCTACGAAAGCTGGTCGATGCCCACCGCGGTGCTGCTCTCGGTCACGGTCGGCGTGCTCGGCGCCATGGCCGCGCTCTGGGTCGCCGGGCTCCCGAACGACCTCTACGCCCAGGTGGGCATCGTCGTGCTGATCGGGCTCGCGAGCAAGAACGCCATCCTGATCGTCGAGTTCGCCAAGGAGGAGCGAGCGGCTGGCAAATCGATCCTGGATGCGGCCAGCACGGCGGCGCGGCTCCGTATCCGGGCCGTGCTGATGACAAGCTTCGCCTTCATCCTCGGCCTGGTGCCCCTGGTCATCGCCAGCGGCGCCGGCGAGGCGAGCCAGCGCGGCGTCGGCACCGCCGTGTTCGGCGGCATGCTCGTGGCATCGACCGTCGGCATCTTCCTGATCCCGATGCTATACGTGGTGTTCCAGCGGCTGCGGGAAAAATTCCATGGGGCGCCGGATGCGGAGCGGCGGAATGTCGAGGCGGGTGTGGAGACACGTCGTGCCGGGGCGTAGTCGGGCAGGGGCTTCATCCCCCTTAATCTGCTTGACAGGCCAGGCACGCGCCGTGCGACGAACGCTATGTGGGGGATTCTCGAGCACCGGCGCACGGACGAAGACCCGCGGCCGCGCTGCCCCATCGAGCTCCCCTGAAACGCTATGAGAAAACGCCTCATGACTACCGTAGAGAACTAGGCAACCATGGCGCGGCTCGTCCGAGGCGCAATGCAACAAAGCGAGAGCTGACCCTCGTCCTCGTTCACTTGGCGACGATGGGGCGTCTCTTGCGAAAGGGGGTGCGACGAATGCGAAGAACTGATACCCATTCCCTGCTTTTCGTGACCGGTATCGTAACCCCTTGAGTGTGTTGGAAGAGGAAAGGCGCTATGGTGGGACAGTCGCAATATCGCGATTTGGACGCATAGCGTGCCGGAGCTGAATCTAGGCCCGCTGATGCAAATTGTTCAACGGGTCTTGGATAGCCAGCGGGAACGGCGAGACTTTCGAGAGATCAAGATCCGCATTGGTCGGCTTGAAAGCGAGGTGGCTGGCCTGCACGGACAGCTAGTCGCGCAGTTTCTCACGGGTGCCCCGGCGGCGGATGACAACGAGTTTTTGCAAACCCGGTTGCCAGAGGGCCCTGCCTCCCCCGGGGACTATGTGCGCTGCAGGTCATAACTCGGGACGGGGTGGCCACGGGCCGAGACCCGTATGGGCGTGTGCACGCTTCAACCCATCGACGAGGACTCTGCGGCCCTCAGACAGGCTGACCAACGCGACGGGAACAAGTTGACAAACGCCGGGCAGGCCGACCCGAATCGCAGAGACTGCCGATTCCGCAGAGTACAAAAAACGAGCGACAGTATCCCGGGCATGGACGCCCGATGCGGAACTGTGAGCCCGCTGTCGGAGGAGGGTGCCCGGCAAACTCGGCGCCCGGCGTCAAGGAACGCCACCGCCCCGAGCGCACAACCCTCTACCAGATTGTTCAGCAGCACCTGGAGACCTACCTCGCCCTGGCCGAGGAAGCCGACTGGGATGGCTGGCAGGTGCCGGTGTATGTGGAAAAGGCGTTTCGGCGTTATCTCGAATGCGGCATCCTCGCTTACGGCTTCGCCCGCGCCAGATGTGGCGAGTGCGGCCATGATGTTCTGGTCGCCTTCTCGTGCAAAGGTCGGGGCCTGTGCCCCTCCTGCAATGCTCGGCGCATGGTCGAGACCGCGGCGTACCTGGTCGATCATGTCTTCCCGCAGTTGCCGGTGCGCCAATGGGTGTTTTCCTAAATTCGGCAGTTAGGGGATCGACAGACGGCTAAGCCGCTGAATTAGGAAGTTTCGTTGCCTGCGGCCGCGTCACCCAAACGGTGACCCATTTCTAACTGCTCCGCAGTTGACGTTGGCCACCTATATGTTCTGAAATTTCTGCATGTTACGGGCAACATCAGGTCCCGAAAAATCCCGCTACGGGAGTTCAACTGCCGGATCTAGGGTTATCGGTTCCCGAGCGCTTGCGCTACTTTCTGAAACGAGAGCCGAGGGCGGTCAGTGCGGTCCTGCACATCTTACTTCGGGTAATCGGGGGTCATCTGCGTCGGACCACCCCGGGGTCCTCGCCGCACACGCGCTCCGGGGCGGTGAGCTTCGTGCACCGTTTCGGCTCCTCGCTCAACCGCCATGTCCATTACCATTGCTGCATCATCGACGGCGTGTTCGAGCCCCTCGACGATGGTCGGCTGCGATTCCGCTACGCCGCGGAGCCAACGCCCGAGGATCTTGCCGCCGTCGGCGAGCAGGTGCGCCGCCGCGTCCTGCGCTGGTTCGCCCGTCGCGGCCTGCTCGATGCCGAGGACGCCCGCGAAATGCTCGGGTGGGACAACCCGGGCTTCTCGCTCGACGCTTCGGTACGCATCGCTGGAAACGACCGGGTTGGACTGGAACGGTTCTTGCGCTATTGCGGCCGCCCGCCGTTCGCCCTTGAGCGGCTTGAGCCGGTCGGCGAGCACCGGGTCATCTACCAGTTGCCGCAACCCCGGCGCGATGGCTGCGCCAAGCTGGTTCTCACACCACTGGAGCTCATCGACCAACTGGCGGCCCTGATCCCGCCGCCGCGCCTGCACCGCCACCGCTATCACGGTGTGCTGGCGCCCAACTCGCCGCTGCGTGCAGCCGTCGTGGGCTAACGGACCCTCGACGGTAGCGTCCCGCTCATACCAGCCGTGTCGCGGTTGGATTTCCTATTCTCTCGCGGGGGCTGTCGCAAACGAGCGGGAGCATGCCTCGAGCTCTTGTTGGAGCGCACTCGGCGCGATCCCGAGGATCGGCCCTAACGAGGCCGCATAGGCGAGTCTGAGATGCCGTGGCTCGACGTGCTGGCTGACGAACAAAACCTCCGCCTCCGGATACAAGGATCGGACGGCATCGGTGAGGTCGAGAACGCTCAGCACGCGATCCACGATCGTATGTGTGCCGGCCGCTATTCCCGCGTCGAGCAAGCGCTCCAAACAAACCGCGGTAGTCGCGACGGAAACAAACGAGCGCATCTGTTGCCCGTTTCCTTGAACGATCATGGGCTCCCCAGTGTGGGCCGACAGCAGGAAGCGGTTGATGACTGCGTCGAAGCGCATGCTGCGGCTGTAGCCGTACACGTTTGCGCAGCGAAGGACAAACGTCGCCATCTTGTCGACTAAACGCTCGACCTGCTGTTCCGCTCGCAGTTTTGCGGCGCCGTAGTAGGTCTTCGGGTGTGCAGGGGTGTGCGGATACACGTCGTTCTCGGAAAACCCGTAAACCGCGGCGCTGCTGGCAAAGATAAACCGGGAGACGCCGCTCTCTTCTACGGCGGTAACCAGCTCCGCGGTGCCCCAGTGATTGACCTGTTCGTAAAGATGGGCACTTTCGTCCGAATACGGCGTCGAAACTCGGGCTGCCAAGTGATAAACGACATCCATGCCCCGCAATGCGCTGCGGAGTCCGCGGGAATCGAGCACATCGCCCCGCACGAATCTAACTTTATCGAGCGACGCCGGCCCGGAGACGACGAACAGATTGTAGTTGTGCCGACTGAGGTTGTCGTAGACGACGACCTCTGTTACATCGCCGCGACGGCTGAGGCGATCGACCAATTCGGTGCCGAGATAACCCGCACCTCCGGTGACCAATACCTTCATGGGTTGTCGACGCCGCTACCGGCATCGGTCGCGAGATCGGTGTGCAAACCACACTCCGCCTTCTTCATGCCAAACCAGCGACCGCCGCGGCTTTGCAACGTTTCCAGGTAGGGCCGCGTGCAGGGCTCGCAACCGACACTGAGGTAGCCTTGCTGTTCCAAAGGATGCACCGGGAGTCGGTTTGCTTGGGCATAGTCGCTCACGTCGCGCGATGTCCAGTTGAGGAGCGGATGATAGCGCAGAACTCCGTATGGACCGCGTTGCTCGGTCTGCATCGCCTGGCGCTGCGCCGTTTGATCGGCGCGCACGCCGTTGATCCAGACGTCGTGCGCCAGCAGCACTGACTCCATCGGCTGTACCTTGTTGAGGTGACAACATCGATCAGGGTCGGAGGCAAAGAGGAGACTGCCGGCGGGGCCGAATTTGCTGCGTCTTGGGGACACTGGGATGCAGCGTAACGACCCGCAGCCCCAGCTCGGCGACGAGCTGATCCCGGAACTTCAACGACTCTGGAAAGAGATAGCCCGTGTTGATGAAAAACACCGGGATGTCGCGGTCAATGCGACTGATGATATGCAGCAACGGCACACTCTGCGACTGGAACGACGAGGTGCAAAACAACCGCAGTCCTTGCGCCTTGTACTGCGTGATCTGCTCGGTGATCGCGGAAATGTCCAAGAGTGAGAGTACCGATGGAATTGCTGTGCGGTGTCGATTGAGCACCGCTGGAGTACACCGGGAGTGGGTTGACCGTGAAGTGCGCGAAAAGCTCGCCCGAGTCTTTCTGGCTCCGAGATTACCGCATCTCCAATCAATATCTTGCTGATGGTCAAAGGTGGCTCTGACAGCGCGTGGAGCAGGCGATGATTGAATCTTCGCGAAGCACCGCGGTCCGAGGCCGGCTTAATTCTAGCTGGGTTCCTAGCATGGCCCAATGGATGCGGTGAGCGTGCCCCGTCGAGCTTTCCTCAACATTCTACTACGCGGCGCGCTCAGAGGTTACTCCGGCCTTTTTTCAGGTGTTGCCATCGGGGGCGGGAAATCCATGGACCGGCCCGTGTACGCAGGCGACCCCCAGTTGGGGGCGGTTCGCTGCGACACGGACTGGTGGCGCCCTTCCGATCCGCAAAGAGCTGCTCGATGGCTCAGTAAACTCCGAGAACCTCGACGTCGTCGAAACAGGCGCCGTTGTTGGCCCAATTGTAAAGCGCGATCGTGCCGCTGGCGATGTCCCAGCGCGCGTCGGGACTGCGAAATCTTCCCCACCGCCCTGCTTTGCGTCCTCGCAAGCAGCCTTACCTTAACGGACCCTCGACGGTAGCGTTCCGCTCATACCAGCCGTGGCGCGGTTGGATTTCCTATCCTCTATCCCCCTTATCCCCCCTCCCTCGAAACGGCGTACAGACGCATTGCGCTCGCTCTTGGGGTTTCTGGTTGCGCTGGAGTTCGTCTGGCTGGTTTCGACCGGGGAACAGACGGCATCGATATCTCGTCTGGCTGGGGATCGCCAATCCGGCGGATGCGCGGGCGAGCAGCGCACACGACAAGACATTCGCGCCAAGACTTGCCATCGGGTTACCTGCACCTGAGTCCCTGATCCGTACCCAACCCGGGCCAGGGGGATTCACCTTCTCTCCCGTTGCCCACGAAGCCGTCGGCAGCCCCTGCGTCGCCGAGGGAATAGCGAACCCAACTCGTTCCACACAGGGTCAAATCTACAGTTGGGTTGATGCTGAAGGCCGCAAGAACTTCTCCGACAAACCCCCGGATCAAGAGCCATCCGCGGTCATCGGCACCACGGCGGGCGGTGGTGTCAGCATGTTTTCAGCAGACTACAAGTATCTCGGGAAGCCGCCACAGACTGAGTTCCAGCGAGCGTTGGAGAGGAACATCGACGGGGTATTCCGCATGTTCTCCACCGAGCTGCAGCTGAGAACCGTCGAACCCCTGCACGTCAACATCACCGTAATCGACGGCATAGCGCGGTTCACGCAGTATCGGAACAAGAAAACCTCGGGCTTGGCTACGACCGCCGGTTACTACAGCTTCTCGGAGAACGAGGCCGTCGTGCGTTGGGCCGGTCAGCAGCGGACGCTTGCCGTCGCCCGCCACGAGATCACCCACCTCGCGCTCGGCAACTGGCTTGGCAGCATCCCGTTGTGGTTCAACGAAGGGATGGCGGAGGTCATGGAGCAATTGGAGTTCCAGCAGAGCTACGCCCGCGCCGAAGCGCCGCTATCGCGGGTCCAACACCTTCGAGAGCTGCATCGTTCTGGGAAGCTGCCCGCGTTTCGCCGGTTCCTCGACTCAGAGCGCGGCGATTGGGACAGGATCGGGAGCGATACTGCGTACTCTTACGCTTGGTCGCTGGTGTACTTCCTGATCCAGGACGCGCAGCGCCAGCAACTCGGGTAAAATTACCTCAACGCCGTGGCCGAACACCGCTGCCAGCGATTTGATCACGCGAATTTCTTCGAGACCGGCTATCCGGGCGGGCTCGCCTCGTTTGAGGCTGGCTGGCGACAGTGGCTCACACGGGAAACGCCCGTCGCGTTGCAGTTCTAGGCTTGGCCGGATCGATCACCGTTACCGCCCTTATTGGTGAACGCCGTTGGACGTGTGTTTCCGCGCATTCACCAGGGCGGCCACGCCCGCCACGGTCATCGGCATTGATAACCTCCGCCAGGCCGCCGGCCTACCTCGCCACCGCCACGTAAGGGCTCCAAGAACGATGATTCGATGCCCGCGACTGATCCGTTAGGCGGCCTTAGTCCTTGCCCAAAGTATCCCCTGGGTATCTCGGAAATGGGAAGGGCCTAGGATGAGCTCCTAACCACTAGTTTTTTGGTGGGCCGTCTAGGATTTGAACCTAGGACCAAGGGATTATGAGTCCCCTGCTCTAACCGCTGAGCTAACGGCCCCTGGAAAGAGGGTGGTAGTGGCCGCTCCCGGACGAATCGCGTCGATCCGGGAGCGGGGGCGTAGCATTCGATTAGGGTCGGTACGGGAAATGGTAGGCGTCTTGGTTGACCCTATTCGGTGTCCAAAAAGCTTCTCAGCTTTTCAGAGCGCGTGGGGTGACGCAGTTTGCGCAGGGCCTTGGCCTCGATCTGGCGGATGCGCTCGCGCGTGACATCGAACTGCTTGCCGACCTCCTCGAGGGTGTGGTCGGTGTTCATGTCGATACCGAAGCGCATGCGCAGGACCTTGGCCTCGCGGGAAGTGAGGCTCGCGAGCATGTGCTGGGTGGCTTCGCGCAGACCCTCCATCGTCGCCGACTCCACGGGCGAGACGACACCCGCGTCCTCGATGAAGTCCCCGAGGTGAGAATCCTCGTCGTCACCGATCGGGGTCTCCATGGAGATCGGCTCCTTGGCAATCTTCAGGACCTTGCGCACCTTGTCCTCGGGCATCTCCATCCGCATCGCCAGCTCCTCGGGCGTGGCCTCGCGGCCCATCTCCTGCACCATCTGGCGCGAGACCCGGTTCAGTTTGTTGATGGTCTCGATCATATGCACCGGAATGCGGATGGTGCGAGCCTGATCGGCAATGGAGCGGGTGATGGCCTGGCGGATCCACCAAGTGGCGTAGGTGGAGAACTTGTAGCCGCGGCGGTACTCGAACTTGTCCACCGCCTTCATGAGGCCGATATTGCCCTCCTGAATCAGGTCCAGGAACTGGAGCCCGCGGTTGGTGTACTTCTTGGCGATGGAAATGACCAGGCGCAGGTTGGCTTCGACCATCTCCTTCTTCGCCCTGCGGGCCTTCGCCTCACCGATCGACATCTTGCGATTGACGTCCTTGATTTCCGTGATGGTCAGGAAATTCTCGCGCTCGACTTCTTGCAGCCTGCGTTGAGCACGTCGGATTTCCTTGGCATGCTCCTCGAGCCGCTCGGCAAAGGGCTCGCCGCTGGTGAGCTGCTGAGTGAGCCACTCCGGGCTGGTTTCGTTGTCGGGGAAGGTGTTGATGAAGACCTTGCGCGGCATGCCGGCGCTCTCGACCGCAAGGCCCATGATCAGCCGCTCCTGATTGCGGATGCGCACGATGGTGTTGCGGAGGATGTCGGCGAGCTCCTGGAAGATGTTCGCCACCAGTTTGAACTGGAGGAACACCTCGGAGACCTCCGCCAAGGCGGCCCGGGTGCGCTTGTCGTCGCGGCCGTGGCGCTCCAGGTGGCTCTTCACGACGGCGTAGCGCTCGCGCATCAACTGCACGCGTCGAGCCACCTCTTCCGGGTCCGGTCCGGTGTCAACCGCGGCGGTATCATCGTCGTTGTCGTCGGTTGTCTCGCGCGACTCGGCGGTGGGGCGCGGCGGCGGTTCCTGGTCGTCGTCATCGGTAAAGCCGGAGATGACGTCGGACAGGCGCATTTCTTCTCGCTCCACCCGCCCGAAGATGTCCAGCAGCTTTTCGATGGACCGGGGGTAGACGGACAGGGCGGCGAGCACCTGGTTCAGCCCCTCCTCGATGCGCTTGGCGATCTGCAGCTCGCCCTCGCGCGTGAGGAGCTCGACCGTGCCCATCTCGCGCATGTACATGCGGACCGGGTCAGTGGTGCGTCCAAACTCACTGTCGACGCTCGCGAGAGCAGCGGCGGCGGCCTCGGCCGCCTCGTCATCGGCGACGGCCGCATCACTCAACGTCTGGTCGACGAGATCGGGCGCGGTCTCATGGACCTCGATGCCCATGTCGTTGATCATGCGCACGATGTCTTCGATCTGCTCCGGCTCGACGATGCCGTCGGGCAGGTGGTCGTTGACCTCGGTGTAGGTCAGGTACCCCTGCTCTTTGCCTTTGGAGATCAGTTGCTTCAGTTGCGACTGTTGCTGTTGTCGATCCATTAGTTAACCTTGGATTGAGCGCGTGCACAGGAACAAAATACAATCGCACATTCTAGCACATTTATTGCCATTAGGGCTAGCCGGTGCGTTCGTCGCCGGCGGTTGGAGTCGTCCCTCGTAGACGCTCCTTCTCTTCTTCCGTCCACTGCGCGGGGCTGTTGCGCGCGAACAGGCGTTCGGTCTCGGCGTTCGTCGTTTCCGCGTTGAGGCGCTGCAGTGCGCCGGTGAGTTCGGCCGCTAGCCCTTCTTCCGGGATGTGGACCAAGAGTGTCGGATCCGCCAATCGTTCGAGGTGAGCGTACATGTCTTGTCCGCGCCATCGCTCCAACAGTGCAGCTGTTCTGATTTCGGGGTAGGCCGCAATCAAATCAAGCGTTTGTGCCAGTAACTCGACGCCAGGGCGATCCAGTCTCCGCCACAGGGCCGGCACTTGGGTGGCTTGGCTGGCAATGCGGGGATTTTGGAGTAACAGCGCGATCGCCAGTCGCAGGGGCGTGAGCGGCTGTTTTCGCGGGGCTGTTCGGCCTCGCCGGCGCGTGTCGCGGTTGCTGCTCGATGGCTGGCTCGTCGCGACGCCGACCAGCGTTGCGAGCCGCGCGTCCAACAGGTCCCGGAATACACCCGGCGGTACCTTTCCCAACAGGGGTCTGGCCAGCTCTCCGAGACGTGCGCGGCCATCGAGGCTCTCCATGTCCACCTGGGCCGTGAGCTGGCGAAACAAGAACTCGGATAGGGGCGTCGCCGCTTTCGCGCGCTCTTCGAACGCGGCCTTCCCTTCGCGGCGGATCAATGTGTCCGGGTCTTCGCCTTCGGGCAGGAACAGGAAGCGGACTTGCTGGCGGCCGGTGGCTTGTGGCAGCACCGTCTCCAGTGCCTTCCATGCGGCGGCGCGTCCCGCGCGGTCGCCGTCGAAGCAGAAGACCAGCTCGGGTGCGGCGCGCAGCAGCGTCCGCAGGTGCTCATCGGTGGTCGCCGTGCCCAGCGTTGCCACGGCATAGTTGATCCCGAACTGGGCGAGCGCGATGACGTCCATGTATCCCTCGACCACGAGCAGTCGCCCCGGGTTCTTGATGGCCCGCAACGCTTCATATAGGCCATAGAGCTCGCGCCCTTTGTGGAACACGGGGGTCTCGGGGGAGTTCAGATACTTGGGCTTGCCGTCTCCCAGGATCCTTCCGCCGAAGCCGATGACCCGGCCGCGGCGGTCGCGGATCGGAAACATCACGCGGTCGCGGAAGCGATCGTAGCGCTTGCCCTCCTGCTTGATCACCAATCCGCACTGCAGGAGGCGCTCCCGCAGGCCGGCGTCCGTGCCAAGGGCCGCCTGCAGGAAGTCCCATCCGGGGGGCGCATAACCAAGGCCGAAAGTGCCGGCCACCTCGCCGGTTAGACCGCGCGCCTTCAGATAGTCGATGGCGCGCGCGGCTTGCGGATGGTGCTTGAGTTGCGCGCGGTAGAGGCGGGCGACCTGCTCCAGCAACTCGTACAGGGGGGCGAGGTTGGGTCCGCTGTGCGCGGCCTCGCCGCCCGCCGGGAGCTCCATGCCGGCCTGGCGGGCCAGCTCCTCGACCGTATCGAGGAACCCCATCCGGTCGTACTCCATGAGGAAACCGATGGCGGTGCCATGGGCGCCACAGCCGAAACAGTGGTAGAACTGCTTTTCGCGGCTGACGGTGAACGACGGGGTCTTTTCGTCGTGGAACGGACAGCAGGCCTGATAGTCCTTGCCGGCCTTGCGCAGCGGGACGCGGTGATTGATGAGGTCGACGATGTCGGTGCGCGCGAGCAGCGCGTCGATGAACTCGGGGGGGATTCTGCCGGCCATGCGATAAAGCTAGCAGATGGGCGCGGTGCCGACGGGGATTCAGACTCCCAGGCGCTGCTTGACCAGCTTGCTGACATTGCCCATGTCGGCGCGGCCCTGGACCTTGGGCCTCAGCACGCCCATCACGTTGCCCATGTCTTTCATGGATGCCGCGCCGGAGGCGATGACGGCCTCGTCAACGAGCTGTGCAATTTCTTCCTCGCTCATTGCCTCGGGCATATAGCCCTGACAGATCTCGATCTCGTAACGCTCCTGTTCCGCCAGGTCATCTCGGTTCGCTCGTGTGTACTGCTCGATCGAGTCGCGGCGCTGCTTGACCATCTTGTCCAGCACCGCCAAGACCTGTGTGTCATCCAGCTCGATGCGCTCGTCCACCTCGCGCTGCTTGATGGCCGCGAGAATGAGGCGGATGATGCCAAGCTTGCGCTTCTCGGCAGCCTTCATCGCGGCCTTCATGTCGTCCTGGATGCGTTGCTTGAGCATGAGGCTGGAGTCTCGCTACACCGAGTCCGCGCTTGCGTAGAGGTCGGGGTTTGTGCGGGGCGATCTGCCGATTGTTGCCGCGTCACGCGCCGCTTCGGGAAGATTCGGCTGGCGCCGGATGCGGCTCAGTAGGTCCGTTCCCAGCGACGGCTTTCGCGCTGTAGCTTCTTGTGGTGGCGCTTGACGGCGGCGGCCTTCTTGCGCTTGCGCTCGGCGGTGGGCTTCTCGTAGAACTCGCGACGACGGACCTCGGCGAGCACCCCCGCCTTTTCGCAGGAGCGCTTGAAGCGGCGCATGGCCACCTCGAACGGTTCGTTTTCCTTCAAGCGGACATTGGGCATGGAAGAGACGTCCTCATGATCTGCTCGTTTGTATACGGCTGCGGGTAAAGCGCCGCAATTGTATCCGAACGGAGGAAGGCTTTGCAAAGCCCCTTTCGCGACCTATGGTTGAGGGAATGAATGATGCGCGTGTTGGGAATCGAGACCTCCTGCGACGAGACCGGCGTCGCCGTCTACGAGGGCGGGCGCGGTATGCTGGCGCACGCCGTCTACAGCCAGGTCGACATCCACGCCGAGTATGGCGGGGTGGTGCCGGAGCTGGCCTCGCGCGATCATGTGCGTAAGACGTTGCCCTTGATCCGGCAGGTGCTGGCCGAGGCTGGCCTCGAAGGTGGCGATATCGATGGCCTCGCCTACACCTCGGGGCCAGGATTGATCGGTGCCCTGCTGGTCGGGGCCGCCATTGGCCGCAGCCTGGCTTGGGCCTGGGGAGTGCCGGCGATCGGCGTGCACCACATGGAGGGGCACCTGCTGGCTCCGATGCTGGAGGAGCCGGCCCCGGCGTTTCCCTTCATCGCCCTCCTGGTCTCGGGGGGGCACACGCAGTTGGTCGAGGTCGCGGGCATCGGCCGCTACCGCATGCTCGGGGAATCCCTGGACGATGCGGCGGGAGAGGCCTTCGACAAGACCGCGAAGATCCTCGATCTGCCGTACCCGGGCGGTCCGTCCCTGGCGAAGCTCGCCGAGTTGGGCGATCCCACGCGTTACCGCTTCCCTCGGCCTATGACGGATCGCCCCGGGCTCAACTTCAGCTTCAGCGGCCTCAAGACCTTCACCCTCAATACTCTGCGGGAGGAACTGGCGGAAACCGCGGATCCCGAACGGGTGCGAGCCGACATCGCCCGCGCTTTCGAGGAGGCGGTGGTCGATACCCTGGTAATCAAGTGCCGGCGCGCGGTGCGCGAAACGGGTTGCCCGCGTCTGGTGCTGGCGGGTGGCGTGAGCGCGAACCGACGCCTGCGCGAGCGCATGGATGCGGCCCTGCAGAAGGTCGGCGTGTCGACCTACTACCCGCGTCCCGCCTTCTGCACCGACAATGGGGCCATGATCGCCTTCGCCGGTTGGCAGCGCCTGGTTGCTGGTCAGACCGAGTCGTTGAGCTTCGCGCCGCGGGCGCGCTGGGCGATGGAGTCGCTCCCTCCGATTTGAGCCAGGCGACGGTGTCAATCGGTGCCTTGCGGCTCGTCGCTGAGCTTGTCCTCTTTACCGGACAGCAGGTTCCTGATGTTGCTGCGGTGGCGCCAGAACAGGATCGCGGTGATCAGCACCTGAGCCCCGATGAGCACCGGCTCGGGCCAGAAAATCCAGACGATCAGTGGCGCCAGGGCCATGGAGACCAGAGCGGAGATCGAGGAGATCCTGAGCACCTTGGCGGTGAACAGCCAGACCGCGGCCACCGACAGCCCGATGGGCCAGTAGAGTCCAAGCTGCACTCCGAGAGCCGTCGCGACCCCCTTGCCGCCACGAAAACCAAAGAAAACCGGGTACAGATGGCCAAGAAAGGCCGCCAGCCCCGTCGCGGCGAGCGTGGCTGGGCCGGCCGCGAGCAGGTGACCGGCGAGCATGGGGAGCAGCCCCTTGAGACTG
The DNA here is from genome assembly GCA_963736235.1 of uncultured Gammaproteobacteria bacterium. Taxonomy (GTDB): domain Bacteria; phylum Pseudomonadota; class Gammaproteobacteria; order Chromatiales; family Chromatiaceae; genus CAVORB01. The sequence goes on along the minus strand of CAVTOR010000031.1, from coordinate 556,538 downwards.
TCGCCAAGGAGCGTGATCGCCGCCGCCTTCTTGCCGCCGATGCGCAGCACGTTGGTGGCTCCAGGATTCTCCGATCCCTGGGTGCGGGGATCGGGCAGACCCATGGCTCGGCAAACGAGAATGGCGCTGGAGACGGAGCCCAGCAGGTAGGCGGCGACGACAAGCAGCAGGTCCTGGATCATGGCGTGACATTGGAATCCCAATCCCGGGTGGGGGTCAACCCGCGGGCTTGTAAACGCCCCGCGGTCCCTTACCATGTTGGACGACAAGAAACAGGGGAGCTGGCATGGATATCGTCTTTCTGCGGGGACTGCGCATCGAGACCGTGATTGGGATCTACGATTGGGAAAAGGAGGTCCGGCAGCCGGTGATCCTGGATCTGGAGATGAGTGCGGACGTCGCCAAGGCGGCGGCCAGCGACCGCATCGAGGACGCGCTGAACTACAAGGCGGTGTCCAAGCGTCTCAAGCAGTTCGTCGGCGAGGGCCGTTTCGAACTGGTCGAGACCCTGGCGGAGCGCTGCGCCGAGATCATACGCAGCGAGTTTGGGGTAGCCTGGGTGCGTCTGAGCGTAAACAAAATCGGTGCCGTGAGCGATGCCCGGGACGTGGGCGTGATTATCGAGCGCGGGGCGCGCGACTAGGCGGACATGCCCAGGGTTTGGGTCAGTATCGGCAGCAACCAGGATCGCGAAGATTCCATTCGCGGCGGGGTTCGGGCACTTCGGGCGCGATTCGGCGACCTGGTCCTCTCCGGCGTGTACCAGAGCGAGGCAGTGGGTTTCGAGGGTCGGCCCTTCTACAACCTGGTAGCCGGCTTCGAGACCGAGGAAGATATCGTCTCCCTCAACGCCGCGTTTCGGGCGATCGAAGACGCCTTCGGACGGGTGCGCGGTCCGGAGAAGTTTGCCCCCCGCACCCTGGATATCGACCTGCTGACTTATGGCGACTTCGCCGGAGATCTGGACGGCTCCGCGCTTCCGCGCGACGAGATCCTGCGCTACGCCTTCGTGCTCGGACCGCTGGCCGAAGTGGCGGGCGATGAGATCCACCCGGTGCTCGAGCGCAGCTATCGGGAGCTGTGGAATGCGTTCGATCAGACCGTTCAGCCCCTCGCGCGTGTTTCCCTCGATCTCTAGACGCGGCGTTCTCGCGCGTTGTCCCGGACGGAGGGTGGGACTTCGGGGCTCAGGTGCCGTCTTCTCCCCCTGGAATCCCTCCGATCCGCAGGAGCTGACCTACCAGATCACCTGTTTCGTCCGGGGCGCGTGCCTCAGCCGCCGGGGTCCAGGAGTAATCCGCCTCCAGACGGTAGGAGCCAACGAACGGGTTCGGGGGTCTGCCGCGCCAGTCCTCGGGGGAGAGCATGGAGAAGAAGGTGCCGCCGTCGTTCCGCCGATATAGGTGGTAGGTATGGCCGGGAATACGTTTGAAGCTGCAGTGGGCGCGTGTCAGCGCCTGCTCCTCTCGTGCCTCGTCCAGCACCTTGCGCGCTTCCGCCTGCAGGGCCTTGATCTGGTCGGCGATGGTACGCAGCTTGGCCCCGGTGCGGGCGCTCAGCATGGACTCGGCACGCGCCACCTCGGCGGCGAGGTCGGTGAGCTGGAAAGCGGGCGCGAGGCGGCTCACCGGGTAGGGTGAGCTGTGATCCTCCCCGCGGTGCAGGTTCGACTCGTCCGCTTGATTGCTCATGGTGGCCTGAAAGCTATTGCTGGAGCGTTCGCCCACCATCAACGGCGATGATCTGGCCGGTGATGTAAGGCGCGTCGCGCACCAGGAACAGCAGGGTGCGCGCGATGTCCGCGGGCGAGCCCGCCCGCAGCAGGGCGGTGCGGGAGAGCACCTCCCGCTTGGCGTCGTCGCTCAACCCCTGCTCGGGCCAGAGGATAGCGCCCGGGGCGATGCCATTCACTCGCACGTCGGGCCCCAGCTCCCGCGCCAGCGCCTTCACCATCATGGCGTTGCCTGCCTTGGCGATTGAGTACACCGCATGGTCCTTCAGTGGCCGCTCGGCGTGGATGTCCACCAAATTGATTACGCACCCTGCCGCCGCGCGCAGCAGCGGTGCGGCCTGTTGGGTCAGGAAGAACGGGCCCTTGAGGTTGGAGCCGATCAAGTCGTCCCACTGTGTCTCGGTGACCTGATCGAGAGGGGTGGGGTAGAAGCTCGATGCGTTGTTGACCAGCACGTCCAACCGGCCCCTGAATGCGCTCACGCGCTCCAGGACCGCGGGAAACTGCTCGCAGTCGTGCAGGTCCGCCTGCACCAGCAGGACGGACGCGGGTCGGGATACGGAGAGCTCCGCCTGAAGCGCGCGCGCCGCCGCCGCCGACTGCCGGTAATGCAGCACCAGGTCGACACCTTGCGCGTGCAGGCAGCGCGCGATCTGGGCGCCAAGGCGGTGCGCGGCGCCGGTGATGAGGGCGACCTTGCCATCCAGCGAGTAGGTGTTTTGCGCCACGGCGGGTATCCCTGTTTAATGGAAGAATTCGCAATTGTAGCCCATCCCCCAACGCCGCCCCCCGCCCTCCGAGATGACACCGACGACCGACTCGACTGCCAGCGGCCTCGATTACGGCGAGGTGCATAGCCGTCGCTTGTCCGCCTTGATCCGCGAAGAGGCAGACGACTACGGGGGAGTGCTGCCGTTCGACCGCTTCATGGAGCTCGCGCTCTACGCGCCGGGGTTCGGCTACTACGTCTCCGGCGCGCGCAAGCTCGGACCGGGGGGCGACTTCGTCACCGCGCCCGAGATCTCGCCCTTGTTCGGGGCCTGTATCGCCGCGCAGTGCAGCGAGGTCCTTGACCTGCTCGACGGGGGGGACGTCCTGGAGATCGGTGCCGGTTCCGGCGCGCTGGCGGTGCAGGTGCTCGCGGCCCTGGAGCAATCCGCGGCCCTTCCCGGGCGCTACCTGATCCTGGAGGTCAGCCCAGACCTAAGGGAACGTCAGCGCTCCCTGATCGCCGAACGCCTACCTCACCTGCTCGGGCGGGCGCACTGGCTCAAGCGCTTGCCGGATTCCTTTCGCGGCGTCGTTCTGGCCAACGAGGTTCTTGACGCCATGCCCGTGCACCGATTTCGGGTCGCCGCCGACGGCGCGCCGCTGGAGGTGTTCGTCACCCCGGCTGGCGACGGTTGGCGCGAGGTCTGTTCCGAGCCCGAAAGTCCCGGTCTCGCCGCGGCGGTGCGGGCGCTGCAGGCACAGGGGCTCGCCGTCGAGCCAGGGTTCGGTTCCGAGATCAACCTGCGTCTTGGCCCCTGGCTCGCCGCGCTCGCCGCTTCGGTCGCGCGTGGCCTGACCATCCTGATCGACTACGGCTATCCGCGCCGCGAGTACTATCATGCCGACCGCGGCGGCGGCACCCTCATGTGTCACCACCGCCACCGGGCCCATGACGATCCTTACCGCAACCTCGGCCTGCAGGACATCACCGCCCACGTGGACTTCACCGCGGTAGCCGAGCAAGGGCGGGAAGCTGGATTCGGCGTGGCGGGCTACACCACCCAGGCCCATTTTCTTCTCGGTTGCGGGTTGGATCGGATACTGGCCGAGGTCGCCGCGGGCGAGGAGGCGCTGCGGATGCTGGCGGGCGCCCGGCAGTTGGTGTTGCCTCAGGGAATGGGGGAGCGTTTCCGGGTGCTTGGACTCGAGAGGGGCATGGCGGCGCAGTGGTGCGGCTTCTCGGTGCGGGATCTGCGCGAAGGGCTTTGGCGATGAGGCGGTGGCGTGACCTAGCGAACGATTGCGTGCGTCGCGGCGGTGAGGGCGGGTGCGGCTTGGTCTGCCCGCGCCTGAAGCTCGGATCGCGCCTCTGTCAGGCGCTCCGATACCAGTTCCCGGTAAGTTTCCGCGTCGTTAAAGCCGACGAGCGGCGGCGCCAGGGGTACCCCTGTGGAGTCGAGGAACAGCAGGGTCGGCGTTGCAAAAATGTCGTAGCGGGAGAGAAAGACGCGCGAGCGTATCCGCTCGCCGTCGAAATCGACAATCTTTCCCGCGGAATCGCGGCGAAGCTCCGCGGAAATCGCCTGCTCGACGAGTGGTGAAGAAATCCTCGGGTCTGCGAGGAACTCGCTGCGCATACGTTCGCAATGACCGCATCCGTCGCCCGTGACCACAATGATCACCGGCAGACCGGTCTCGCGGGCGGTGGCGCCGATTCGAGACCAATCTTTGGTCGAATCCGAGAATCGCCCTGAGGCACCCGCATTGATGGAACTGACGAGCAACAGGACGGTGGCGAGTCGATACAGCAGAGCCGACAACGAAGGTGCCCAAGGAGTGAAGTATGCGGTTTAGTTTATTAGAACATTCCAATATTGTCAAAGGCTATTCTGTGGTGTTGAGTTTGGTTGTCGGGCGCGGCGGAGACGAAGATAGCCGCTTGGCGCAGCCCGAAAAGCGCTCCGTGGTGAAGTCAAGGCATCGAACTGAGGACGTCTTTCCATGAGCGCGATCGAGATCTTTGCCTACCTGGGAACCGGCATCGCCTCCGGCTTACTTGCCGGACTATTCGGCGTCGGCGGCGGCGTGGTGATCGTCCCGGCCCTCATCTGGGTGTTCGCTCATGCCGGGTTCTCGCCGGACTGGATACCCCATCTTGCGGTTGGTTCATCCTTGGCGTCCATCATCGGCACCGGGAGCGCGTCGGTCTACGCGCACCATAGTCGTGGCGCGGTGCGTTGGGACCTTTTCAGGCAGCTTGCTCCCTGGATCGTCGTCGGCGCCTGGATCGGGTCCGCGGTGGCCGGTCTGCTCGACGAGGTCTGGCTGCGCCGGATTTTCGGAGTATTCCTGCTGTACGTTGGATTACGCATCCTCTTTCAGCGCGCGATGTCTGGGGCGGGCGACCCGCCGGGGGCGGCCAAGGTAGGCCTGACCGGTACGGCCATCGGTGGTTTGTCGGCCCTGGTGGGCATCGGAGGTGGCACGCTCACGGTTCCGTTCCTGGTGCGATCCGGGCTCGATATGCGCCGCTCCGTGGCAACCTCGAGCGCCTGCGGCCTCCCGATCGCGCTCGCGGGCACCTTGGGCTTCGTGATCGTCGGCTGGGGTCGCGAGGGACTTCCCGCCGGCAGTACCGGCTTCGTCTATTGGCCGGCGGTGGGGGCCATCCTGCTTGCGAGCATCCCGACGGCCCCGCTGGGGGCGCGCCTCGCACACTCCCTGCCGCTGACGTTGTTGAAGCGGATCTTCGCGGCACTGGTGTTGACCGTGGCGGTCAAGCTGCTGTGGCCGTAGCGATTCCCGGGGTCGGGTCCGGCTGATCCCGCTGCAACTGAGCCATCGCGGGTCGTCACGCCGCCATTCGGGATCGCGCCGCGGGGAGCCTTACCTAGCCGGGGCCGAAGGAGCCTCGCCTGGCTCCGCGGCGTCGAGTCGCAAGCGGCGGTAAAGATAGATTTGTCCCGCTGGATCGCGGAGCACGAGTCGGCCGTCGGACTCCGCGTACTCGAACGCACGTGCCTGCTGATCGCCGGTGTTGTACATCGCGAGTTTGTCTCCCTGCGTGTGCAGGTAACCGTCCACATAGGCGGCAGCGCCGGAATAGATCCGGAACCGCTTGCCCTGAACGATCAGCAACTCGCCGTTGCGTCCCTCCCAGATCCCTTCCAGCCCGGTCCTTATCCAAGGATAGGGCTGTCCCCCGGAACCCACGCCGGGCATGTCGGGGTAGAGCTTCCTCATCATCGTCTCGCCCATGCTCATGGCACCTGACGGGTCCTGGAAGGGGCTGCCGCCCCAAGGCATCCCGGAGCCTCCGGCACCGGGCATCCACATCGGGTAGGGGGAGGCGGAGGCACCCGGTGACGGGTTGAACATGCCCATTGCCTCCATCATCCGTGCCATGGCGTCGGCCATGACCTCGCGTGCCCCGGATTGAGTCTGGGCGATCGTGAGCGGCATTGCGAGCAGAAACGATAGGGTCAAAACGGCTTTGATCGGTGCAATCGTGAGGCTCATGCGCGTCGTCGTGTGTCGGTGATGGCGATGTCCATGGGCCGGATTCGGTCCCATCGGCCGCTGCATTGGTTTCGTCGCCAAGTCTAACAAAGTAGCCACGAAAACCGGACGGTTGGGATAGACTAGGGGAAAGCACCGGTGCGGAGCAGGGCGCGTGCCGCGACGCTGCGACAGCGTGCGGTCCCGGACGGGATGGGGGTACCCAGCCGCGTAGCTGATTGAGACGAAGATAATCCCAATCTGCGCCGAGAAACCCAAGCTCGTGTCGCCTGGCGAGGAACGACTTGATCCACTGGAGGCCCTCACTTTCGGAGTTCACGCTCCCCTTCAAGTTTCCCCGGCCGTGGGATCTCTCTCTCGAACGCTTCGGAAAAGGCATAGACAACGCCCACGTTGACGTCTTCCTGAGTCAACGGCTCACCGGGCCGCTACGCGGGTCCGTTCGCGAGCTCATCGAGCAGGAGTTTCGCACCTTGCGTCGGCGTGAGCCGACCCGGTCGTCCGGAACGGCCGACCTCGATGCCTTCAGCCGGAGCTACGTCGACCTGTTCGAGGCCACCCTGCAACGGGCGCAACAGCCAGGCGGGGTCGAGCTGCTGGCCCTGCTGCAGCTCTCTCTCTTGAAATTCCTGCTCGAAATCGTTGCCGGAGAGATGCATCGCCAACGAGACGAGCTCAAGTTCGCCCTACACGCAGAAGACGCAAGAGCCTCTGTCCGCAACATCGAGCTCCACGACAGCTTAGTGGCCCTGAATCGCGAAGAGCAGGCGATCAATCGACGCGTGCTGCACCTGCTGTTCGAGCGCGTGCGGGAGTTGGAGGACGAGCACCTTCAGACGCTGAGAGCTTCGGTTGCCGGCGACGCCTGGCCGTTGCCTGAAGCGGCCTTGTTCAACCCCGTGCTGTCGGTCCCCGCGCTGGATGGTGGCCGTGGTTTGGTCCAGGACTACCCGATCGCCTGCCTCGCAGAGGATCGCGAGGCCGAGTGGCTGCGCGAGACGAACCAGTGCATTTGCAAGGTCTTTCAACATTACCTGCCGTCCTGGACGCGCGAACTGACGGCCGGGTCGGGGCTCGCCGGCAAACCGGGCGGTCAACCGGAGCGGCGTGATCAAGGCCTGTTGCGGGGATTTTTGGAGACGGAGATCCTTCTCAGTCGATTTATGTCGCCTGACGAGTACCGTCCCGGGCGCCTGTCCTGGCTGGACGAACCGCAGAATCTGCGCCTGTTCCTGGAGGCGGAGGCCCACATGGCCCCTCCGACCGCGCACAAGAGCGCCGTGGCCGGCTACTGGGACGATCCCCGCTGGACGACCTTCCGCCGCGCGGTTACGGCTGAGCTGTTCCACTGCCTTGATGTCTACGGTCTGAGCAGCCGGATCGCCCTCGTCTACATGCTGCCGGTATTGCGGGGTCAACTTGGGCGGCCCGTACCCCTCTCCCTCGCGTGGGACTACATCGAAGGGCGCCTGTCGCGTCGCCGGCTGTCCCAACAGATCGAGAACGCCCGCCTCGGGCTCGATCCTGGGGCATTGAGCTTTGTGCTGGATCGTGCGGCAACGGAGCTCAAGCGGTTGTCCCCCGCTCGGATGAACGCCTGCCTGGCGCGTTATCTCGTCGAATTCCTCGGACTTCGGCGCGATCTAAAGCTGGCCTACCGGACCTACGAGGCGATGGACGGCATCCGACTGATCGAGGACCCGGAGGAGGTCAAGCTCTCGCGTTCCAACGCGACCCTCCAGGAGTTTCCCTGCCCCGATGAGCTTGGTCCCCTGTTGCGGCGTATCCGGGCCCACGCCGTGATCAAGGCGGACCTGCGTGGATCGACCCGCATCACCGACCGGCTGCGCGCAAAGGGTCTCAATCCGGCTTCCCACTTCAGTCTCAATTTCTTCGATCCGGTGAATAAGCTCCTGGACGAGTTCGGCGCGGAGAAGCTGTTCGTCGAGGGCGATGCCGTCATCGTTGCCATTTTCGAGCACGACGACGAGGGGCCGGGCCTGACGGTCGCCCGCGCCTGCGGCCTGGCGCGCAGAATCCTCCAGGTCGTGACCCTGCAGAACGTGGTGAATCGCAAGCACGACTTGCCGGAGCTCGAGCTGGGACTGGGCATCGCCTTTTCGCGGCGGGAGCCAAATTTCCTGTTCGACGAGGGACGGAGGATCATGATCTCCGGGGCGATCAACCGCGCCGACCGTCTCTCGTCCTGCTCGTCGGTTCTGCGCCGCCAGGGCTTTGCTCCCCGTCTCGACGGCTTTCGGGTGGAGGTCGTCCGTGACAAGGTTGCCGAAGCCTCCCCCGGCCGCGACGAGGATCTGCTGAGCTTCAACGTCAATGGCGTCAGGTTGGAGGAGGCGGCCTTCCTGCAACTGCAGCGAGAAATCCATTTCCGACAGATGCGCCTGCAGGACTTCGGTCTCGGGGACGAGCTTTTCTTCGGCGGCAGCTTTCCGGACCTCACGGGCCGGGAACACTGGCTGGTGGTGCGATATGCCGCGGTCAGGGATTGGGACGGCAAGGTCCGAGTTGGCATCGAAACGGGACGGCGGCACTTCTTCGAGGTCATCGTCGATGAGTCTCTATCCACCCAGTTCCGGAAGCAGGCCCAGCGGCATGTCTCCTGAAGATCGGCGAGCCACGCGCGGGGTCACCGAGCTGCACCGGGTTGCGAGTCCGCCCCCGTGCTCACGGGAGACTTACGTTTTCTGATCCTTGTCGCAAGGATTATTGGGTGTCGTTGACAAGGAAGCGCCGAACGCGTCCAGGCGCGGACCCCGGCCGATCGGCCGCATGGTGGTCGACAAGGGCTCGATGTCCCTTCCCAGTCGATGATCGTAGATCACCCGGTAGGCGAGCACGCGCCGAACGTAGCCCCGCGTCTCGCGAAAGGGAATGGTGGCGACCCACAAGTCCGCCGCTACCGGCTCGGATGGCAGCCATTGCTCGACCCGGTGCGGACCCGCGTTGTAGGCGGCGGCCGCGAGGATCGGGTGGCCGTCGAATCGGCGCTGCACGCTTGCGAGGTAGCTGCTGCCCAGGGTGACGTTGCTCACGGGGTCGTAGAGATCTGCGCGGCTCGGTTTCGGCAGCTCGAGCCGGCGCGCCGTGGCCGCCGCCGTGGCCGGCATGAGCTGCATCAGCCCCACCGCGCCCGCGTGTGAGATTGCTCGGGGATTGAACGCGCTCTCCTGTCGCAGGATGGCGTAGATCCAGGACGCGTCCAGTCCGGAGGCCTGTGCCTCGGCGCGGACCAGGTCCTGGTGCAGGAGCGGAAAGCGCAGCTCCAGATCGTCCCAATAGCCGGACTTGGCGAGGGTGAAGATGGCCTGATCGGGCCAATCCCAGCGTTGGGCAAGCACGGCGGCGGCCTTGAGATCGTCCGCCGGCAGGTCACGAATCAGGTGGAAAAACTCCCGGCGTGCGTCGAGCTCGCGTCCGAGCGTCCGCAGCTCGGCGATGCGCAGGCCCGGGGCGCCGTTCGCCATGCGCTCGACTTGCGCTTCCGCAACCGGGGCAGGATGGTGCTCTAGCCGGTAGGGCCGCCCCGTCCGTTCCGCGGCAAGGAAGCCCCAAAGGCTTCGCTCGCGCGCCGCCTCCCGGTAGCGTTGGCAGGCCAGGTCCGGCTGCCCGAGGGCCTCCAGCGCGCGGGCCTGCCAGTAGTTCCAGTGATCGTTCTTGCGCTCCCCCTCCGGCATGGCCTCGACCCAGGTTGCCACCCGGTCCCAGGCCTCGAGTCTCAGCGCCGCTCGCAACCGCCGTTCCTGAAACTCTAGGTTGTCGTCTCGCGCGAGAACCCGATCGAGGAAGTCGAGCCCCGCCCTCTCGCCGTCCTCGGCCAGCGCCAGGCCGACGGCCGCCGCAGCGCGCTGCGTGAACATCGGACCCAGGTCATGGTGCTCGGTGAGCCGATCAAGGGCGTAGGCCGCCCGTGACGGCGAGGTTGCCGCCAGGCGTTCGACGCCGTGGGCCAGGATGAGGTCGCGCCGCGGATGCGGGGTCGAGAACCCTTCCAGGTCGAGCACCTGGTCCGGCCGCGACTCCAGCCGCAGCCACCGATCCAGCCAGGCCCGCTCGTCCATGGGCAGGGATTTCCCCAGGAAGCGAGCCAGCCGGGTCTGGTTGGCATCCATGGCGAGCGCGATACGCTCCCAGACCAGATCCTGTGTCAGGCCCCCCGAGGCGCGCCAGGCGTCGAACACGGGGTCGCAGGCGGCGGGTTGGGACCTGCCCACCCGCCACAGGGGTTCGACCTGCCCAAGGGCCTCGGACGCACGGCCGGTTTCCAGCAGGGACCGCAGGTAAAGACATCGCCTCTCCGTGGAGTCGTCCGCCACGTACAGCCGCGCGTAATCACCCCATTGCCCGCGCGCCGCGAGCCGCTTCAGCCAGGCGCCGCGGATGCGGACCGCCAGGGGCGTGTCGCCGTGCTCGGCGAGGAACTCCTCCACCTCCTTTCCGGTGGCGCGGTCGAGGTCTTGCCTGAGCGCCTGAAACCGCAGGTACGGGTAGAGTGGGTAGTCCCTGAGCCGCGAAGCGAGATCCGCGAACGCGGCAGCATCGCCCTGCTCGAGCGCCGATTCGGCGGCGAGAAACGCCTCGCGGTCGTTTGCGCTCGCGGGGGCTAGGGGCGCGGCGGCCGCTACGATTAAGAGAGCGGTGACGATGACCCTGTACGGGCCGGCGGTAGGCGCGCGGGGTGAACCGGTAGGGAACATCTCGGTGAGTTGCTGTCCTCTGGTGCGCAAAGGTGATTGGCTCGCGGCTGCCGACGAGATCATAGCCCGTTTGCTGCGTCTGTCGTCAGGGAACGGTCTTGTCACGCGGTATATCATCCGAGTCATTCGACCGCAGCAATAGAGAGAATGCCATGACCCCCGAGCTAGTCAGCTTGTGCGACCTTCTGCGCGCCGTCGGCGAGACGGAGGTCATGCCCCGCTTTCGCAATGTTGCCGCGCACGATAAGGCGGATGGAAGTCTGATCACCGAGGCGGACCTGGCGGCACAGAGGCGTATCATCGCCGCGCTCGAGAGTTGGTACCCCAGTTTGCCGGTCCTTGGCGAGGAGATGAGCGCCGCGGAGCAGCGGCGGCTCCTGACTGGGGCTGAAAGCGGCGTCTGGTGCCTCGATCCGCTGGACGGCACGAGCAACTTCGCCTGCGGCTTTCCCTATTTTGGCATTTCGCTCGCCCTGCTCAGAGGGGGGGAGGCGACCACGGGCGTCATCTTCGATCCCATGCGTGGAGAGTGTTTCTGCGCCGAGCGCGGCGGCGGGGCCTATCTGAACGGAACCCGGCTGCGTGCGACCGCGCGGCAACGGGAGCTCGGAGATTGCTTGGCCATCGTTGATCTCAAACGCCTGCCCGCCGGAGACCTCTCCGGCCTGGGCGGCGATGCCCCCTATCGCTCACAGCGCAACCTCGGCTCGGTGGCCCTGGACTGGTGCTGGCTGGCGGCGGGAAGGGCTCAACTCTATCTCCATGGCGGTCAGAAGCTCTGGGACTATTCGGCGGGGCGTTTGATCGCGACCGAGGCGGGCATCCCTTCGCGCCTGTACGCCCCGGGCGGCGCCGAGCCCGCGCCCGGTCTGTCGCTGGAGCCGCGCATGGCCGTTGCCGCCGCTGACGAGGCGCTGCTTGAACGTTGGGTCCGCTGGCTGGCGCTTCCGCGGAAGTAGGGCATTGGGGTTGGCAAGCGCGCTACACCCTTTGAATAATCCGCCTCAGCCCTCAGGTTTCGGGGTCCGGTAAAGACAACCGGTCGCCGGCGCGCGACCCCATACCAGGACCTACAGCCCGATGAGCGAACAGATCAGTGATTTAGACATGGAGCTTGGCAGCGGCATCGCCGCGTTCGAGTCCAGGCACTTTGCCCGCGCAGCCGGGCTGCTCTCGCCCTTGGCAGACGCCGGGAATGCCGAGGCCCAGTATCGGGTGGCCATCATGGCCCAGAACGGACTTGGTATGCACGAGAATCGGCTGTTGGCCTTCAAGTACATGAAGGCCGCCGCAGATGCGGGGCTGGACCTCGCTCAGCACGGCCTCGGATTCATGTACATGGAAGGTGAGTGCACCGACAAGGACCCCGAGAAGGCCGTCCATTGGTTTAAGCAGGCCGCCGAGCAAGGACTGGCCGGATCGCAGACCACGCTGGCCATGATGTACGAGGAAGGCCGCGGCGTTCAGAAGGACCTCGACGAGGCCCGCAAATGGTACCGCATGGCGGGGTTCGAGGAGCGCTGACCAAACGCGTGATGGCGCGGCGCCCGAGCTGTCTACGACCGGCTGGCCCGTCATAATGACGAGCATGGTTCTGTTATGATCCCGGGCACGTCTGCCAGGGTCGAGCCCGCATGCTCCGTGTTGCCGTAGCGCTTTTTATGCTGTTGCCTCTGCTGCGGTCGCCGGTGATGGCGGATCCGGTGCCCACGATCGCCGCTGCCGCATCGCTTCGGGACGTGCTGCCCGCCATTGTTGACGCCTTCGTGGAGCACGGTGGCGTGCGCCCGCGCCTGAGCTTTGGCGCCTCCGGCAACCTGAGAAGGCAGATTGCCCAGGGGGCGCCCTTCGAGGTCTTTCTCTCCGCCGACGAGGGCTTCGTGCTCGATCTTGCGCGGGAGGGCCATACCGTGGACGAGGGCGCGATTTACGCCCTCGGGCGGCTCGCCGTCCTGGTGCCCACGGGGTCCCCTCTCGCGGCCGATGGCAGTCTGCATGATCTGGGGGCGGCCCTCGACGACGGACGCCTCCGTCGACTCGCCATCGCGAACCCGGACCATGCGCCTTACGGACTCGCCGCGCGCGAGGTCCTGGAACGGCGAGATCTCTGGGATCGACTTCAGTCCCATCTCGCGCTAGGCGAGAACGCCGCGCAGGCGGCCCAGTTCGTCGTCGCTGGCGGTGCTGACGCTGGTATCGTCGCCTACTCCCTTGCCCTATCGCCGAAGCTTGCTGCCTGTTGCCGGCACGCGCCCATCTCGGCCGAGCTTCACGCGCCGCTGAAACACCGCGGGGCCGTGATCCGTGGAGCGGGGGACGACGCCCGGCGGTTCTTCACCTTCCTGCTAGACTTCCGGGGCAGGGCGATTTTGCACGCCCATGGTTTTGACCTGCCCGACGGCGCGGACTGACGGCCCAAGAAATTGGACTGGGACGCCTTCGCGTTGTCGCTGCGCCTCGCCGGCTGGACCTCCGCCCTGCTGTTGCCACTGGCGTTTGCGATTGCCCGCGCCTTGGCCTGGCGGCGGTTCGCTCTGCGCGGATTCGTCGAGGCGCTGATCGCCTTGCCGCTGGTGTTGCCGCCCACCGTGCTCGGTTTTTACCTGCTGATGGCCTTTTCCGGCCCCTCGCCTCTGGGCGGTGCGTTTGAGGCGCTGTTCGATCGGACCCTGGTGTTCAGCTTCGAGGGTCTGCTGCTGGCCTCGGTGATCTTCAACCTCCCGTTCGCCGTTCAACCGCTCCAGCGCGCGTTCGAGGGCATATCGCAGAACGTGCGCGAGGCTGCCTGGTGCTGCGGGCTCTCCCACTGGAGGACCTTCTGGCGAATCGAGCTCCCGCTTGCCTGGCCCGGCGCGGTGACGGCGTTGGCGCTCACCTTCGCCCACACCCTCGGCGAGTTCGGGGTCGTGCTCATGGTCGGGGGCAACATTCCGGGAGAGACCCGGACCGCGGCAATCGCGATCTACGATCGGGTGCAGGCCTTCGACAACGCGGCGGCGGGGGCCATGTCCGCCGTGCTGCTGGGGCTCTCGTTCCTGGCCATTGGCCTGGTTTTCATGCTCGGCCAGGGGCGCCAGCCTCGTGTCTGAGACGGGACAGGCCATCAGCGTTTCCCTGCGCCAGGATTCCCCCATCCCGTTGGCGGCGGAGCTCGTCTGCGCCTCGGGCGAGCTCACGGCCCTGATCGGTCCGTCCGGTAGCGGTAAGACGTCGATCCTACGGTGCATCGCCGGCCTCCTGCGGCCGCGGGAGGGCCGAATCACCTGTGGCGCTAGGGTTTGGCTCGACAGCGCCAGCGGCGTCGCCCTGTCGCCGCAAGAACGACGTGTGGGGCTAGTGTTCCAGGACTACGCCCTGTTCCCTCATCTCAGCGCTCTGGACAATGTGCGCGAGGCACTGACCCATCTGCCACGGATCGCGCGCCTGGGGCGGGCCCGTGAGCTGCTCGCCCGGGTGCGTCTCGAGGGCCTAGAGCGGCGCAGACCGGCGGAGCTTTCCGGTGGACAACGTCAGCGCGTTGCCTTGGCTCGTGCCTTGGCGCGGGAGCCTGCGGTGCTGCTGCTCGACGAGCCATTCTCCGCGGTCGACCAAATGACCAGGCGCAAGCTCCAAGAGGAGCTTGCCCGGTTGCACCGCGAGATTCGGGTCCCGATCCTGCTGGTGACTCACGACCTGACGGAGGCCTCCGCCCTTGCCGATCGCATGGTGGTGCTGAGCCGGGGGCGGACGCTGCAGGCCGGCGCGCCCCAGGAGGTGATCAATCGCCCCCGCGGGCGCACCGCGGCCCGGCTGGTCGGGCAGCGCAACCTCTTTCGCGGACGCGTGCGCGGACCGGCCGGGAATGGCCCCGGGCGGTTGCTGCTGGAGTGGGGCGAGCGGCTGCTTTCGGTGGAGACGCAGGAGCGGTTCGCGCCGGGCACCAAGGTCGATTGGATGGTGCCGGCCTCCGCCGTGCTCTGGCACCGGCCGGATCGCCCGGTTTCGGGCGATAGAGAAAATCCGGTGGATGGACGAATCCTGGAGCTTCTCGCCCTCGGCGACAGCTGGCGTGTGACCTTCGCCGTCGACGGGCCGGGCGATCACAGGTTGTTTTTCGACTTGCCCGCACACGCTGCACGCCGGCATGGTCTTTCCGCCGGCGAAGCGGCGCGCGTATCCCTGCTGGGCTCTGCCATTCACCTGATGCCTCTGGAAGAAACCGCTTAAGGGGCGGTTGCCGGTCGATCATTCCTCGCCCTGCTTGCGGAAACGCAGGTAATAGTTCTCGCGCAGGAAGTCCTGGGTTTCAACCACCTCGAAACCGGCCGCCTCGATCTCCTCGACGACCTCCGCCTGATTCGCCCGTACATGGGACATGACCCAAGGGCTGCTGACCCCGGATTCGCGTCGGAAGTCGATCACGACCAGCTCGCCCCCCTGGCGCAGAGCGTTTGATATCGAATCAAGCATGGCGCCGGGGTACTCGAAGTGGTGGTAGGTGTCGCAGAGGAAGATCAGGTCGACGCTACCGGGGGGAAGGCCGGTTTGCTTGGGATCATTGACCACGGGCGTCAGGTTGGCGAGACGGTAGTCGGCGGCGCGCTTCTCGATCGCTTCGACGAAGCCGGGCGAGATGTCCACGGCGTAGACCTTACCCGCGGGCCCCACCGCGCGGGCGAACAGGATGGCGAAGAGCCCGGTTCCGGCACCGATGTCGGCAACCGCCATGCCGGGGCGAACGCCGGTCGCCTGCACGATACGTTGCCTCTGGTCGAAGATCTCCCGGCCCGGACTCTCGAAGACGTGCCGCCATCGCCCTACGTCCGGGTCCATGTAATGGGAATTGAAGCCGGGTCCCAGCGCCGGCTCCTCGAGGGTGCTTGACTCGGCGAACGCTCCCGTCGCGGCGGCAAGCAAAGTCGAAATCAGCAACGGGATGGCTGTGGCGGAGGGAAGGCACTTGGGTTGGATCATGAGCGGGCGACTCTTGGCTGAAAGTACGATTCCTGTGACCGGTGTCTTGTCCCGCGGGTTCAACCGGCGGGCGACGCTTCGGCTCCCAATCCTGCTAGAATCTGAGGCCAAAATCAGCCCGCCACTGGCGCCATGCCTGTCCACACCGGTCGTTTGCTGCTGTCGCAGCGAGATCCACTGCAATGCCCCGATCCGGTCGCGCTTCGTTCCGGGCTCGCCGCCGCCGGGTTTCTGGGTGCGCCGCTACCCTGGATCGCTGGAGGGTACGCGGTTGGAGACCGCTTTCTGACCCTGGTCGTGTTCGCCGGCTGCTCGGTGCAGCTGGCGCTGGAGCCCTCGGCGCAAGGCGACACGGGTTTCTGCCATATCCGACTCGTCGGGCCCTACGCCGCGCCCCGGTTCCTGAGCGGTCGCAACACCCGCCCGCCGCGTTGTTCCTCCTGCCGCAAGCCTCTTCGGGACTGGCTTCCTGCGTTTGCCGGCGGGGGCGGCGGCGAGATCAGCTGCCCCGCCTGCGGGGTGTCCACCGCGCCTTGGAACTGGGATTGGAAACATCAGGCCGGATGGGGGCGATTCTTCGTGCAGGTGGAGGAGGTGTTTCCTGGCGAGGCGACCCCGGCGCCGGTCCTGATGGATGTGCTCGCCGGCATCAGCGGGCACCCCTGGCGGCATTTCTACGTCCAGGATCCCTGAGCGAACACCGGTTCATTCGGCGCTGGCGAAATCGGTTCCCGCAACGATCAGGGACACGCCCTCGGGCAGCGCGATCTTCATGCTCAGCGGCAGGTGGTCGGAGAGAGGGTAGTCGATGACCCGTGCCTCCAGGATCTCGAGGTTGTCCGAGATCAGGATGTGGTCGAGATTGCGCTTCGGCCGCCAGCTGGGAAAGGTCTTGAGCTCGCAGTCGAGACCCTGAAGGTCGGACGTGTATACCAGCTCCCTGAGGGAACGCGAGCTGCAGTCACAATTGAAATCCCCCATCAGCACCAGGTAGGGGTAGCGGGAGATCAACTCCTTGACGTAGCCCAGCTGGCGTCGGCGGGCCCGCCAGCCCAGAGCCAGGTGCAGGATGCAGATGGCGAGCAGTTCCGCATCCGAGGTATCGAACTCCACGATGACCGCGCCACGCCCCGGCAGGCCCGGCAGCTTGTAGTCGGTGATCCGCGCCGGGCGAAGCCGACTCAGGACCCCGTTGCTGTGCTGGGCGATCTTGCCGAGGTTGCGGTTGATCTGCTTGTACCAGTGCGGGAAGTGGGCCTGGAAGGCGAGGTACTCGGTCTGGTCGATGAAGCCGCTGCGCAAACTTCCCGCGTCCACCTCCTGCAGACCCACCACGTCGAAGGCACGCAACATGAGCGCGATACGATTGAGATTGTAGAGCCTCTCGCGGTGGGGCAGCAGGTGCTTCCAGCTGCTCGTCACATACTCGCTGTACTGGCGGGTGTAGATGCCAGACTGAATGTTGTAGCTGAGCAGGTTCAGCTGCTGCATGGCGATCGCGGGGCGCAGAGGGCGGCACGTATGGTGCCGATCACGAAGGATAACCCGAATGGCAGCGCGCCCCAACGCCGGGACGGCGAACGGACTCGGGATGCCTATGCTGACTCACGCAGGGGCGTCCTGTCTGCTCTGCCCGTCCTTGGGAGGCCAACGGGGAAACGAGAAAGGGCAGCCGCTGGCTGCCCTTTCTGCACCCCTCGCGTTGGCGGGAAGCCGTTACTGACTGAGTCCCTGGATGTACTGGGAAACGGCGGCGACTTCCTGATCGGTCATGCGGGCGGAGACACCACGCATCATCCCGTTAGGGTCATTGGCGCGCGCGGCGTCGCGGAAGTGCTTCAGGCTCTGATCCACGTATTGGGCATGTTGCCCCGCCAGACGGGGGAATTTAGCGAGCCCCAGGCCGGTACCGGCTGGTCCGTGACAACCAGTGCATGCCGCCACCCCGGTCTGCGGGTTGCCGCCGCGGTAGATGCGCTCGCCGAGCTCGGCGAGGGCGGGATCGGCGGCGCCGGGGGTTTGTTGCTGGGCGGCGAAATACGCTGCCAAGTCCAAGAAGTCCTGCTCGTTCAGGGGGATCACCTGGGGACTCATCTGATCGTTGACGCGGGCACCGCTCTTGAAATCCATCAGCTGCTTGTAGATGTATTCGGGGTGCTGGCCCGCAAGCTTGGGCCAGGTTGGCACCAGGCTGTTCCCGGCCGGGCCGTGACAGGCAACGCAGACAGCCGCCTTGGCTTCGCCCGCTGCCGGGTCGCCGGCCGCGTGCGTGTTGCCCGAGATCAGGGCTGTTGCTACAGAAATCGTTAAGAGCCAGGTCTTCATCATGTCTTCCGCCCGATTCATCGTTTGTTGAAGGCCATCAGGACGACGCCCGCGGCACGCCGCCGATGGCGAGAAATCCGCGAATGTATATCAGAAATTCAGCATATTGGTCAAACTCGCAATGCTGGTGTTAAGGCGCGGGATCCGGAATGTCTGACTAGCTGAAAGACCTCCGCCGGGGGGCAGAGATTCCCTGTTTTCGCGCGGGCCGGCCGTAGCGGTCGGAGTCACTTGCAGAGGCCCGCCGCGCTTGCCTCCAGGGCTGCGTCGAGGTCAGAGATGCGCAAGGACTGGAATTCGTCCGCGTTGAAGGTCACGACACCGCCGGCCAGCTCGTACCAAGCCTGGCCACCGCACCAGGAAGGCAGATCGTAGGTGCCTTGGAGCCTGCGAGGTAGGCAGTAGAGCTGTCCTGGCAGGTAGACCAGGTTGTAGCCGCTGCCACGTCGATGAAGTTCGTCGACGCGCTCCCAAGCCGTATCCGGATCCGAGTAACGCTCGCAGCACGCCGGGTAGGGAGTCCGCCCCCCATTGTGCCGCCACTGCAGGGAAGTAAGAGGGAGCGGGCGATCGCGCATCGACAGGTGAAAATGCAGGTGATTTACCGACGCACATGCACCGTAGGCGTTGTAGGCCAAAAGGACGCCAGGCAGCCGTGGCGCCAGGTGCTCAGCCAATCGCCAGGCCCACAAGTGGCGTTCGGCGGTGAGATATTGAGGATCGTTTGCCTGCCGGTTCGGAACCAGCAGGGCGTGGAGGTCCACGAAGGGAAACTTGTTGTAGAGCAGGTCTGCCGTCTCCCCCGCCAGGGTTCCCCGCCAGAAGGTCTCTTTGCGCAGGAATGGCTTGTTGAACTGAAAACCCTTTGGGTCGAAGGGAACGCGGATGCCGGCGTGGCGGATGCCGGCCGCGCGCCGCGGACGCAGCGATCGGATCTGGTTGAACTGCAGCTCCCAGGGCCCTAGGGGACGCGAGCGCGCCTGCTCGATGTGATCGAAACCGATGGCCATCAGCTTGAGGAAGACGCTCATGTCGTCCTCCGGCTCCGGGAGCTGGCGGCCGGCGACGAAGGCGCGGCGGCAGCTCTCGGCGAGCTCGCCGAAACGTCGCGCGAGGCGATGGCGCAACCGGTGATGGATGGAGGGGTCGAAGCAGGCGTTGGCGAGGACCAGGATGAAAGGCCCGAGTCCCTCTTCGTCCCTGAGCTGGCGCTCGAGGCCTGATGCGAAGGTTTCGCGAAAGGTCTCCGGCGAGCCGAACGGATCCGTTTTCAACACAGCCCCCGTTCGCCTTAAGGCCGCCGGATTACTTCCCGCTCCCGCACCGGCCGTTGCCGCACCTGCGCTCCGGGCTGTGCCCGCGGGTGCCAGGCGCAATCTCGCGCACCGGGGCATTGACCTGCGCGCGGCTGCCGTCCTCGAAGATCAGGAACAGTTTGATCTCCTGGTCCGGTGCAAGCTGCCGCTTCAGCCCGATCAGCATCAGATGCAACCCACCGGGCTCCAGGGATCGAGTGCTCGCCGCGGGGATGTCGATGCGCTCGATCCGGCGCATTTTCATCATGCCGTCTTCCATGGTGTGCGAGTGCAACTCCACCACCTCTGCCGCATCGCTCTCGGCGGCGACCAAGGCGTGCGCTTCCCCCGCGGTGTTGGTGAGTGCGAGAAACGCCGCACTGTTCGGCTGACCCGGCGGCACCGTCCGCACGTAAGCGCCGGAGACGGCGACCTGGTCGGCGGCCTCCACCGCCGGCGCGATCCCCGGTGTGAGCAAAAGGCTTGCCGCGAGCAGCATGGAAGAGAAGCGACTCAAACTTGTTCCTCGGGTGATCCAGGTTGCGCAATCTTGCGCCGTTCGCGCTCCTCTGTCGAGGCGAGGCACGGGGTTCGCGTGAACGTACATCCCCGAAAGGAGGCTAGAATGGGTGACGATGAACGCGCTGGTTTTCACCGACGTCGAGGGAGTGCGAGATGAGGCGAGCTGACGCGAGTGGTACTCGCGGCGCGTGCTTTCTCTGGTTCCCGCTTGCCTCCGTGCTCGCTCGACGGCGTCGGTGATGCCGCTGCACCGAACGAGGGCGGTGTTGGTATGGGCCTGACCGCCTGGTGGCTGCGCCGGCGGCTGGAGCGGGAGCGTGCACGGGTTCCCGATCGCCTGTGGGATGAGATTTCGGGGCGCCTCCCGTTGCTGGAAGGGTTGGCCGGCCCCGAGGTGGATACGTTGCGGGACCTGTCCTTGTTGTTCCTGCAGGAGAAGGCCTTCGAGGAGGCCCGGGGCATCCGCCTCGATGCGGCGATGCGGCTCTCGATCGCCCTTCAGGCTTGTCTTCCCGTCCTGCGCCTGGGTCTCGACTGGTATCGTGGCTGGTACGCGGTGATCGTCTATCCCAATGAGTTCGTCCCGGAGCGCGAGTGGGTGGACGAGGACGGGGTCGTATGGGTGTCGGAAGAGCCTCTGAGCGGCGAGGCCTGGGAGCAGGGCCCGGTCATTCTGTCGTGGGCGGATGTGGAGGCGGGTCAGGTCAGAGACGGCTTCAACGTGGTCGTGCATGAGCTCGCGCACAAGCTCGATATGCGCAACGGCAGCGCGAACGGACACCCGCCCCTGCATGCCGGGATGAGCGACAGCGCGTGGGCGCAGGTCTTCTCGTCTGCCTACCGCGACATGGTCAGGCGCGTCGAAAGCGGAGAGGACACCGCCATCGACCCCTATGCTACCGAGTCGCCGGCGGAGTTCTTCGCCGTGGTGAGTGAGGCATTCTTCGAGCTCCCGCACCTGCTGCGCGGAGAATACCCCCAGGTCTATGCCCAGCTCAGGGACTTCTACCGCCAGGACCCGGCCGCCCGGCAGCCGCCGCCGCGAGACGCTTCGGGTCGCCGAGGACCTACTTGGGGCTCAAGGTGAGCTTGTTGCTCTCGTCGTCGATGGTCATCCGGTAACGGCCAAGCACGCTCATTCCCAACAGCCCACCGCCGAGCTTGGCGTCGTCAACGAAGGCTACGTCGATGTCGGTGACCCGCGTCTCGCCCAGCCACAAGGCTTGCACCTTGCCGACGCGGGCGTCGACCTTACCGTTGGCGGTCTGCATCTCGCGCTGACTCAGCTCGTTCGGCGAGATCCCGAGTTGCTCCACCAAGGAGGCTGGCAGCACCAGGCTGTCCGAGCCCGTATCGATCAGCAGGGTTTGCTCGACGCGTGCATCTCCCTGTCCTTCCAATGCCAGGGTTACGGCGTGCTGTGTGCCCTGGCGTATGGTCTCGAGGACGATGTCGCCGTCGCTGGCTTCCCCCTCGCTCTCGGGGTTGGCGGCCGTCTCTTCACCCTCGGGCTCGGAGACGGGTGTCGGCGGTGCTTCGACGGGTGTCTTGGCGCCGAGGATTATCACCTTTTCGACGCCCCCCTGGGCGTCCTGAACGATGACGTGGTCGAACGCCTTCAGCAGCCGTCGCAATCGGGGAAAGAGGTTGTCGCCCTCGGCACGACCGCGCGCGTCCTCCACTTGCTCGATTCCCTTGACGCTGAAGCCATTGGCCGTGGAGAGACGATCCAACTCGTCCGATATGTCGACCTCTTCCGCCACTGCCGAGACAGGAGAGATTAGGCCGATGAGAATCGGCCAGTAGGCCGCTCCCGGGCGTCGACGCAGAGGATGTTCCATGCTGGCACCATTGGGCGTTGGAGAACCACGTTCCCCCGCGCTGAGCCTAGCAGGTAGCCGGTTCGACCGCCAGCGGTCGGGCCAGGGGGACGCGTCCGCAGGCGCTCGTCTGAGAAATTAAAGCAAATTCTGATCTGATCAACTTCCACTTTGCCTGCCGGGAGGCCGGGGTCAGGCAGCCGCTCCGGCCAACGAGAGCCACTTGGCGCACCGTCTGCTTTGCGTCACCATTGGTCCCGAATGCTCCGGCTGAAAGGCGCCAATTTCCCCATGTTGCGTTTCCTGCTCCCGACCGTTTTCCTCGCCATTCTGTTGCCCGATTCCGCCGTCGCCGCGGAGATGGCGCAGCGGCTCGACCTCACGGGGGAGAAGGTGGGCCTGGCAGCTTTGGCGGTCTTCGTTCTCGCCTACGCACTGGTGATGGCGGAGGAGTTCCTGCACCTGCGGAAGTCCAAGCCGGTGATCATCGCCGCCGGCATCATCTGGGGCATGATCGCTTACGTCTACAGCGCAAACGGGCTTGGGCACGAGGCCGAGGCGGCCGTGCGCCAAAATCTGCTCGAGTACGCCGAGTTCATGTTGTTCCTGCTGGTGGCCATGACCTATATCAACGCCATGCAGGAACGGCGGGTGTTCGATGCGCTGCGCGCCTGGCTGATCCGGGAGGGTTTCGGTTTCCGTGCCCTGTTCTGGATGACCGGGGTCCTGGCGTTCTTCATCTCCCCCGTCGCGGACAACCTCACCACCGCCTTGCTCATGTGCGCGGTGGTGCTGGCGGTGGGCGGCGACAATTCCCGCTTCGTGACCCTGTCGTGCATCAACATCGTCGTGGCCGCCAACGCGGGCGGTGCTTTCAGTCCGTTCGGGGACATCACCACCCTGATGGTGTGGCAGAAGGGGATCATCGACTTCTTCGGGTTTTTCTCCCTTTTCGTGCCCGCCGTCGTCAACTTCCTGGTACCGGCCACATTGATGCACTTCGCCATACCAGATCTCAATCCGGAGACCTCCTCGGTGATCGTGCCCATGAAGCGGGGCGCTCGGCGGATCATCCTGTTGTTCGGGGCGACGATCGTCACCGCGGTGAGCTTCCATAATTTCCTGCACCTGCCCCCCGTGCTCGGCATGCTCACGGGTCTGGGCTATCTGCAGTTCTTCGGGTTCTATCTGCGCATGACCCACCACAGCTGGAACGAGGCCAATCAGGAGCGCGCCGCGACCCTGGGCGACGTGGTCCCGTTCGACGTCTTCAACAAGGTGGCCCGCGCCGAGTGGGACACCCTGCTGTTCTTCTACGGCGTGGTCATGTGCGTCGGCGGTCTGGGCTTCATCGGGTACCTGGCGATGGCCTCGGAGGTCATGTACACTCAATGGGGTCATACGGCGGCGAACGTATCGGTGGGCCTCATCTCGGCCATCGTTGACAACATTCCGGTCATGTTCGCGGTCCTGACCATGGAGCCGGACATGTCGCGCAGCCAGTGGCTGCTGGTAACCCTGACCGCCGGTGTCGGCGGCTCCCTGCTCTCCATCGGCTCCGCCGCCGGGGTGGCGTTGATGGGGCAGGCCAGGGGCAAGTACACCTTCTTCAGCCATCTCAAGTGGACGCCTGCCATCGCCCTCGGGTACGTGGCGAGCATCGCCGTCCATCTGTTGCTGAACGGGTCCTGAGCCGTCCCTGAGAGGACGCTGATTATTGTCCATCCTGGCCAAAATCAGCACGCGACTCCGTTTGCCGCGGAAAGCGCCGAAGGGATCGGCTGTTTACTGAGCGGGCACTTCGGGTGACAGGGGCTCTCGGCTCCTACACTAGAGGTTAGGGCCGTGCGTCGGCCGCCTGCCGAGAGGGTCTGCCTTGGACACCAATTGCCTGGAACGCATCTCCGATACCGCCTGGCGCATCCCTCCCCGGGATGGCATGCGCGTCCCCGCGGTCATCTTCGCCGACCATGGTCTTATCCTGGATATGGACGACAAGGTTCGCGAGCAGGCGGTCAACGTGGCCCGCCTGCCGGGCATCGTCTCGGCCTCCTACGCCATGCCCGACGCGCACTGGGGCTACGGCTTTCCGATTGGCGGTGTGGCGGCCTTCGACCCCGCAGAGGGTGGCGTGATATCCGCCGGAGGCGTGGGCTTCGACATCTCCTGCGGCGTGCGCACCCTGCACACGGGCCTGACCAGGGCCGATGTGATGCCGGTGCAGAAGGCGCTGGCGGACGCGCTCTTTTACCGCATTCCCGCTGGCGTGGGCAGCACCGGCCTGATCCATCTTTCGCCCCGGGAGATGGACCGGATGCTGGCGGAAGGCGCGCGCTGGGCGGTGAGGCAGGGTTTCGGGGAGGAGCGAGATCTCGCGCGCATCGAGGAGCAGGGGTGCATGGCCGGGGCCGATCCATCACAGGTCTCGGACAAGGCGAAGAAGCGGCAGCAGAACGAGATGGGCACCCTGGGATCCGGCAACCACTATCTCGAGGTGCAGGAGGTGACCGCGGTTTTCGACCAGGCCATCGCCCGCGCCTACGGCTTGGCGGTAGGCGACGTGATGGTCAGCATCCACTGCGGCTCCCGCGGGCTCGGCCACCAGATCGGCACCGAATTCCTCAGGCGCATGCTGCTCTCAGCCGGGCAGTTCGGCATCAAGCTGCCGGACCGCGAACTCGCCTGCGCACCCATCGACTCGCCCGTCGGACAGAGCTATCTCGGCGCCATGCGCGCCGGCATCAACTGCGCCTTGGCCAACCGGCAGATTCTCACCCACCTGACCCGGAAGGCGTTTGCGGACATCTTGCCCAAAGCCCGTATCGACCTCCTGTACGACGTCTCGCACAACACCTGCAAGGTCGAGGAGCATCAGGTCGACGGGCGCGGGCGACGTCTGTTCATCCACCGCAAGGGCGCGACTCGCGCCTTCGGACCCGGCCACCCGGAGATTCCGGGGCCTCTGCGCGCCGCCGGCCAGCCCGTGCTGATCGGCGGCACCATGGGCACCGCCTCCTATATCCTTGCCGGCACCACGGAGAGCGAGCGCCAGGCCTTCAGCTCCGCCTGCCACGGCGCCGGTCGGGCAATGAGCCGGCATGCCGCCAAGCGCCAGTGGAACGGCCGCTCGGTGCTCGAAGATCTGTCCAGGCGCGGCATTCTGATCCGCAGTCCCAGCCTGCGTGGGGTGGCGGAAGAGGCCCCGGGGGCCTACAAGGACGTGCGTGCGGTGGTCGATGCGGCGGACGCGGCCGGGCTTGCGCGCAAGGTCGCGCGGGTCGAGCCCCTGGTGTGCATCAAGGGCTGAGGCCGGATACTTGGGAGATGCGCGCGAGAACGGCGAAACCCACCCCGGACGCCAGCACGACGAACGCCGCCGTGCCACCGAAGGCCCACAGCCGGAGCCGGCCGAGCAGCATACCCTCGCCCAGGGTGGAGATGACGAACGGATGACGCGGGTCGTCGGTGCGCAGGACTTGCGGCATGGGCGGCTCGGCCTGCAGCCGGCGTTCCGAGTGCTCCGCGGCCAGCTGCGCCTTGGCCCGGGCGCTTTCCCATTCGGCGAGACTGATGTCGCCGTCTCCGTCCCGATCGAAGGATCGCATCCGCGCCGGGTCCCGCTTCCAGACCGAGAGTAGATGCCGCGTCACGCGATCGCGCTCCTCGGGACCTCGCCGAGGTGTCTCGAAGCGGCCGAGCAGATAGACGCCGTCACCGGCGACGACCCGCTCTTCCGTATAGCGGTAACTGCGGGTGAAGATCAGCCACTGACGCTCGGGCGGACCAGAAGGACGGCGAGAGGGGCCGTACCACACATCCTTGGCGCGGCAGTGCAGCTCCGCGCCCGCCGGCAGCACCTGGCAGCGACCGGTACCGTCGTTCAATAGAAACGGGCCCTTCGCCTCGCCCTGGTCGACGGTGACCCAGTGCTGGTTCTTGCCGCTGCCGCGGCGCTCCTCGACCTGGAAGCGGTACCAGACGCAGGGCAGACCGGTCAGGGGTCCGGAGACGGGGCCGGCATGCGGCAGCGCCTGTCCGGCGAGCTCAACGTAACCCTGCGGCGCGGAGCGGATCTTGGCGGTCGGGATATCGGTAATGGTGCGAAGACGCCAGAACGATTGCAGCCCCTGGCGCAGGAGAAAGGTCGCCAATCCGGCAACCATCAGGCTTACGAGCCAGAATTCCAGTGCCGATGCGGTTGCGACGGCTTCCGCCAGCATCTTCGCTACGCGAACAGCTTGGCGAGGTCGACGTCGCCGCGGGCGCTGGAGAACTCCAGCAGGTCGAAAGGTCCGAAGCCCATGGGGCGGGCGACGATCAGGTCCGGGAACTGCTCGATGCGCACGTTGTTCAGGTTGACGCTGTCGTTGTAGAGCTCGCGCCGGTCGGCGATGGTGTCCTCCAGCCCCGAGACGCGCTGGGCCAGGTGCTTGAAGCTCTCGTTGGCCTTGAGGTCGGGGTAGCTCTCGGCGAGGGCGAAGAGCTGACCGAGACCCGCGCGCAGCTCCGTCTCCGCCGGGCCGAGTGCCTTGACGTCGCCGCGGCCGCGCGCGTCGAAGACCGCGCCGCGCGCCCGAGTGATGCGCTCCAGGGTCTCCTGCTCGTAGCGCATGTACTGCTTGCACACGTCGACCAGCTTGGGCAGCTCCTCGTGGCGCTGCTTGAGGGAGACGTCGATGTTGGACCAGGCCTTCGCCACGTTGTGCTTAAGGCGCACCAGGTTGTTGTAGATCTGGACCGCGTACAAGGCGATCACCAGGATGACGGCGATGATGACTATGGTGCTCAGGTCCATGTTGGCTCCTGGTTGTAGGTGACGGCTCGTGGCTGGGCCTCGCGCGCCATTTTACATGGGCTCACGAGCCGGGTTCGGGGGCGTGGGTCGCATTTTCTGCCACCGGACTGGCGGCTTGGAGAGGTCGGTAACCCGCGGCAGGGGTGGTGGAGCGGGATCACATGGTGGTCTGCAACAGCGGTAGCAGCGCCTTCAGGTCGCGGGTGTTGAGAACGTCCCCGGCCTCCAGCCAACCCCGCCTGGCCTGACCGATGCCGCACCTGAGATTGGCGAAATCAAGCGTGTTGTGCGCGTCGGAGTTGATGCTGACCAAGACGCCCTCCTCGCGGGCGATCTGGCAGTGGATGTCCGTGAGATCGAGGCGTTCCGGGTGGGCATTGAGCTCCAGGTAGCAGCCTCGATCACGGGCGTGGCGGATGACCCGCGCCATGTCGAGGTCGAAGGGATCCCGTTCCTCGATCAGGCGCCCGGTGGGGTGGGCGAGGATTGTGAAGTGGGGGTGGTCCATGGCCTTTAGCGCCCGCCGGGTCTGCTTGGCGCGGGTAAGGTGGTGCTTGCTGTGCACCGCGCCGATCACCAGATCGAGCTGGCCCAGGACCGCGTCCGGGAGGTCGAGCCCGCCGTCCTCCAGGATGTCCACCTCGATGCCCTTGAGCACCCGGAAGCCTCGCAGCCGCTCGTTGAGCCGGTCGATCTCCTCCACCTGCTGCAGCAGCCGCCGGCTGTCCAGGCCATGGACCATGGTCAGGCGCTTGGAGTGCTCGGTGATGGCGAGATACCGCAGGCCCCGCGCCCGCGCTGCCGCCACCATCTCATCCAGCGTCGCGTGCCCGTCGGTGGCGACCGTATGGCAGTGCAAGTCGCCGCGCAGGTCGGTGAGCTCCACCAGCTTGGGCAGCAGGCCATTGCGCGCGGCCTCGATCTCGCCCCGGCTCTCCCGCAGCTCGGGCGGGATGAAGGGCAAGCCGACCGCGGCGAAGACGGACTCCTCCGTTTTGCCGGCGATGCGGCGTTCGCCGCTGAAGACGCCGTACTCGTTGACCTTAAGCCCGCGTCCACGGGCGATTCCGCGCACCGCGACATTGTGGGCCTTGCTGCCGGTGAAGTAGTGCAGGGCTGCGCCGAAGCTCTGCGCTTCCACCACCCGGAGGTCCACCTGCAGGCCGCTTTTCAGCGTCACGGTGGAACGCGTCGGCCCCTGGGTCTGCACCCGAGCGACCTCGTCATAGGCGCTGAAGCGCTGCGTCACCGCTTTCGAGTCTCGGGCCGTGACCAGGATATCCAGGTCGCCGACCGTCTCCCTGCCGCGGCGGTAGCTGCCGGCCACCACCACCCGGTCTACCCCCTTCGTCTCCTCGAGCCAGGCGACCAGTGGCTCCGCATAGCGGGCGGCGGCGGCCAGCTTCCAGCGGCGCTCGCTGCCGAGGTGCGCTTCCAGTGCCGCGGCGATTGCGGTCTCGGTCTTGGGGCCGAAGCCAGGCAGTTGGCGCAGGCGCTCGGCCTTGGCGGCGCGGTACAGCTGTTCAGGGGTGTGGATGTCGAGGTCGTAGTGCAGGGCGTGCACCCGCTTCGGACCCAGCCCCGGCAGATGCAGGAGCTCAGTGAGGTCCGGCGGAAGCTGCTTCTCCAGAGTCGTCAGCGCCCGGCAGCTGCCCGTTTGCACGATCTCGCGGATCTTGTCCGCCAGCGCGTCCCCGATCCCCGGCAGCTCGGTGAGGTCCGCCTCCTCGCGCACCAGGTCGGCGAGCTCCTTCGTCAGGCCGCGCACCTCGCGGGCGGCGTTGCGGTAGGCGCGGATGCGGAAGGGATTCTCGCCGCGGATGTCCAGCAAGTCGGCGAGCTCGTCGAAGACCCTGGCGATGTCCTCGTTGTGGACGGGCATGGGTTCTACCCTGTCGTCAAACCCCCGCGTCAGACGTCCACCACGCAGCGGGCGGTCCAGGTGCCGCCTCCTCCGCGGGCCACGGAGAGGGCGGTATAGGTCGCGCCCTTGACCTCCACCGCCGGGTGATGGCGCGCGACATCCACCGGCTCTCCCCACACGGTAGCGGTCAGCTGCTCTCCATGGAGGCGGACGCGAAAACGCGCGAACAGCATGCCCCGCGTAGCCATCTCGTAGACCAGGGCGTTCAGCCAGTCGGCGAGCAGCAGCTCCGGGTCGGGGGCGTTGCAGTTGACCTCCAGAGCCTCAAACGGCCGGACCAGGTTCGGGTCGGTGATGACAGCGGTGAGTGCGATCGCTGCCTGCTCGAAAGACGCCACCAGGCTGGGCCCACGGCCCTCGACGCCGATGTCGGCGCCGTGAATGAAGTGCGACCAGCCGGGGACGGCGGCCGAATCGATCTCGCTGGTGATAGTCGGCTGCTTGGTCATGGTCCTGGCGCGTGGCTTCGGGCAACTGCAAAGCCCCCACTATTGAGGGTAGCCGGGCGCAATTTTCGCGCAAGGTCAGAGGTCCGCCGCGAGCTCGGTGTCGAACGCGGCTAGGTCGGCGGCGACGCGTCCGACCACGGTCGCCAGCGCCAGCGTGGAGAGCAGAACGGGAAGCCAGTGCGGACGAGGGCGCACGGCCCTTCAGCGCCAGGCGGCGCGGCACAGGGCGGCAAGCAGGTCCTCGTCGGTGGCGCGCTCAGCAATCTCCACGCGCGGGAACCCGAGCGCCCTGGCCGCAGCGGCTGTGCGCTCGCTCACCACCGCCAGGGGTGTGGCGAGCAGCCGCTCCCGGCCTTCCTCGCCGAGGAGCGTGCAGAGGTTGTCGAGTACCTCGCCGCTGGTGGCGGTGACCAGCTGCACGTCGGCATCCCAGCGGATAAGCAGGGAGGTCGCGTCAGCCCGGGGCAGGGCTCGGCGGTAGACCTCCGCGTAGGCGACCTTTGCTCCGCGGGCGGCAAGCGTGTCGCCCAGCAGGGGGCGACCGCCATCGCCACGCACGATCAGCACACGCCGGCCGCGCATGTCCGCAAGCGGGGGCAGGGCGAGCAGGGACTCGCTGTCGTAGCCCTCGCTCGGCATCAGGTCCGGCGGTCTGCCCGCCTCGGCGAGTGCCTTGGCTGTCGCGGCGCCGACCGCTGCCAGGACCGATCCTGCGGGCAGTCGTCTTGCGGGGAGCAGCGGCAGGGCCTGCTCGACCGCGTTGCGGCTGACGAAGATCAACAGGTCCCAGGGCTCGGCGAGCAGGCCCCGGGCCGGTTCGGGATGCGTGGGCGGCAGAATCTCGATGGTCGGGAATGGAATGGCGTGCCCCTGGGCCTGCTCGATCAAGCGGCACAAGCCCGCCGCCTGGGCGGCGGGTCTTGTCACCAGCACCCCCTTTCCGCCGAGGTCGCAGGGCGCGCTCATGGAGAATCTCAGGACGCTTTGAGTGCGCCCAGGATGGTGTCGGCGCCCCTGCCGAGGAGCTCTTCGGCCAGGGCGGTGCCCAGGGCCTCCGCCTCGGCGCGTGGTCCCCGGCGCTCACCCCGCAGGATCCTCGTCCCGTCGGGCGTGCCGACGAGTCCTCGGAGAAACAGCTCGTCGCCGTCGAGCAGGGCGTGACCGGCGATCGGCACCTGGCACCCGCCCATGAGGCGGTGGTTCATGGCCCGTTCCGCGCGCACCCGGTCGGCGGTGTCGGCATGATGCAACGGGGCGATCAGGTCGTTCACCCGGGCGTCGTCCGAACGGCACTCGATGCCGATGGCCCCCTGACCGATGGCGGGGAGACTTTCCTCCGGCTCCAGCCGTGTCCGTATGCGCTGCTCGAACCCCAGGCGCATGAGCCCGGCCGCCGCCAGGATCACCGCGTCGTACTCGCCCGCGTCGAGCTTGCCGAGCCGAGTGTTGACGTTGCCGCGCAGCGGGCGGATCACGAGGTCCGGCCGGCGTTCCGCGAGCTGGCACTGACGGCGCAGGCTCGAGGTGCCGACACAGGCGCCGTCGGGCAGGTCGTCGATGCCCGGGTACCGGCTGGAAACGAAGGCGTCCCGCGGGTCCTCTCGTTCCATGATTACGGGCAGGTGCAACCCGTCGGGGAAGTCCACCGGCACGTCCTTCATGGAGTGCACCGCGATGTCTGCGCGCCCCTCGAGCATGCCTTGCTCCAGCTCCTTGACGAACAGGCCTTTGCCGCCGATTTTGGCCAGGGGTGCGTCAAGGATCTTGTCGCCGCGCGTGCTCATGCCCAGGATCTCGACCACCAGTCCGGGGTGGGTGCGGCGCAGGGTGTCGGCCACATGCTCTGCCTGCCACATGGCGAGGGGGGACTTGCGGGTGGCGATGCGGATGGTCTCGGTCATGATGCTTGCCGAAAAAGGTCAGGATGCTAAGGGCGTCACGATCAATGCGCAATCTAACAAAACCGCATGTTCGGCGCAGGGGCGCCGTTCCAGGCCGTTGTCCGTTAGCTCACGTCTCAGGCGGAAAGGGCGATGGGGTTATGTTCGTGGGGTTTTGCGAATGTGGCGTGGCTTTGCGCGAACGCGGGAGAAGGGTCGCGCGTCAGCCTGGTTTCGCGGCGGGGCCGGGCTGGGGCGGAATCGAGGGCAATCCGGCGGCGGGTCTGTTGGGATCGGCTCGGCGGCAGCTCGGGTTCAGACTACGCGCCAGTCGACAGCGGTGGGGAACATCGCCCGTACCCATTGCTCGATCAACGCCGCTGAGGCAACGCGAGCATAGGTCTCTATCTCGCGGTTGGGGAGAATGATGATCAGGTCGAACCACATGGCCGGTCTCCTCGGTAACGACCCGCGCGGTGTCGGCTCACGCTCAACGCCTCGGCTGTCGGGCAGTAGGTGGCGATCCCGTGGGCCAGGCTGCCGCTGAATCAGTAGCCGCAGACCGCGATCTCAGTGTTTTCGCGGAGCCTGAGTCCGATGTAGCATCGTCTGGTCCCAGGATAGGTGCGAACGGCGGAGCAAAACGTGATCCGGCACCGCAACTCTGCAACGCAGGGATTGGTTTCTTGCCCGAGAAAGACTCGACGGCCAGGTAACTGGGCGTTGGCATCGCCGTGCTGCTGACATTCTGGCTAGCCGGCTGCGGCGATCAGATGGTCGTGGAGGGAATCGAGGTCGATACCGGACGCCCGGTCGGCGGACAAGCGGCCGAGGTACAAGACTTGGGCGACGGCAGCAGCAACGACGGGGGTACGCCGGACATGGAAGCGGATCTCTATGAGGCGGCTATTACCGACGAGCCGAACCTGGGCCCGAACGCCCCCGGCTACATTCCCTGAGCGCCGGATCGGCGCGGTCGCGACGCGTGCCCCTGCCGAGTCGATCATGATCTTTCTGGAGATCATGATAGCGGTGGGGCGAGCCATCCGTGAGATAATTCCAAATTCGGCACACACCATGAACACGAGGACCCGCCATGAGGCACATCGATCCCCAAGCTCTAGTTCTCGTAGTCATCGCTCTTGCGCTTTCGGGCTGCGGTGCCGGTGGCTTCGCTCCCGAGAGCCCGCAATCGAACGCGTTCCTCAATCAGCTCTCGGCCAACTGCGGCAAGCACAGCATCGGCAATCAGCCCATCGACTATCTTCTGGACATCAATAGCTCCGACGTCTATTTCGCCGACGAGTCCAGCAAACTCTGGGCTGGCGAGATCGACAAAGCCACGTTCGCCAACGACATCAATAGCTTCTATCCGACTGGGACCAATCAACCCGCCCTCGACTGCATCTTCGCGCAGTTGGGCGGGACTTGATTCCCACCGGAGCTTCGTCGCGACAACAGGCGCAAGGCATGGGGCGCATCCACCGATTGACCCGCTCGCTGTGGGAAAACCTGAGGATTGCCCTGCTGGGCTTGCTGGTCGCGGCGTCCGTGCAGGCGCAAACTTCGCACGAGCTCACTGCGGCGGCCGACCATGTGCTCCGAGACCTCGAAAACGCAGTGGTGGCAGCGCAACCCCTGGTCGAGCGCTACGGCTACGTCGGTGTGGCCGGCGCAATTTCGGTCGAGGGCTTCGGACTGCCGGCGCCCGGTCAGACCCTCCTCATGGCCGCCGCGGTAGAGTCCGCTCGCGGCCATCTGCACATCGGCCTCGTGGTAGTGCTGGCCGTGGTTGCCGCGGTGATGGGCAACAGCCTGGGCTACTTGATCGGAAAGCTCGGGGGCCGGCCGCTGTTGCGCAAGCTCGGCGTCAATGAGGCGCGGGAAGCCAAGATCGCCGCGCTGTTCGAGCGCTATGGCGGCGGGTTCATCCTTTTGGCGCGCTTCCTGGATGGGCCACGCCAGCTCAATGGCATCGTTGCCGGAACCCTCGAGATGCGCTGGTGGGTATTCACCGCTTTCAACATCATGGGGGCGGTGCTTTGGGTTAGCCTCTGGGGATTGGGAACCTTCTATCTTTCCGAGCACCTGCATGCGGTGGATGCATTCCTACGCAAGCTCAACCCCTGGGTCATCGGCATGGTCGTGATCGGGGTGGTCGCGATGATCGTCTACCTGTTTCGCGGGCGGCGAACGCAGTCATTGCCGGCAGGGCGGAATCGGAATGCGAATGCGGACAGTCCGTGAAGGGAGATTGCATCGCCTCCGCTGCGTGCCGGGAGGCTTGGGCCAAGCGGGGGCGGCACGCATACCGCCCCAGCCTCTGCGGGATTTCGTCGAGAGATCGCCTGATCAATGGGCGAACTGGGGTGCCGGGGCCTTGGCGATATGCCCCGTCAGACCTTCGAAGTGCTCGACCGCCTTTTTGATGTCATCGAGCAACATGCTGGCCATGTCCGCGCTGAAGCCCTCCCTGACAACGATGCGCAGCACCGCAACGTCCTCGGCGTGCTCCGGCATGGTATAGGCTGGTACCTGCCAGCCATACTCGCGCAGCTTGTCGGACATATCGAACACGCTGTAGCTGGTGACCTCGTCCTTGAGCTTGAACGCAAACACGGGGATGCTGCTGCCGTCGCTGATGAGCTCAAACGGACCGACCGCGCCGATGCCTTTGGCCAGGTCGGTCGCGGTCTCTCTCAGCACCTCCATGATCTGCGTATAGCCAGCCCACCCCAGGCGCAGGAAGTTGTAGTACTGGGCAACTACCTGGTTGCCGGGACGTGAGAAATTCAACGTAAAGGTCGGCATGTCGCCGCCCAGATAGTTGACGTGAAAGACCAGGTCCTCCGGCAGGTCCTCATGGCTGCGCCAGACCACCCATCCGATGCCCGGATACACGAGGCCGTACTTGTGGCCCGAGACATTGATGGACTTGACCAGCGGTAACCGGAAGTCCCACTTCAGGTCCGGGTGTAGGAACGGCGCGACAAAACCACCGCTGGCGGCATCGATGTGCATCGGGATCTCCCGGCCGGTTTCGGCGTTCTGTTTGACCAGGGCGTCGTGGATCGCCTCGATGGGCTCGAATTCGCCGGTGAACGTGGTCCCGAGTATCGCGACCACGCCGATGGTATTGTCATCCGTGCGTTGCAGAACCTCTTCCGGCGTGATCACGTAGCGCCCCTTCTCCATCGGGATGTATTTCGGCTCGACCTCCCAGTAGCGGCAGAACTTCTCCCATACCACCTGCACATTGGCGCCGAGGATCAGGTTGGGTTTGTCGGTCGGTTTGCCTTGTGCGCGACGGCGATCGCGCCAGCGCCATTTCAGCGCCATGCCGGCCAGCATCACCGCCTCACTGGAGCCGATTGCCGACGCCCCGACACCCTGATCTGGTGCGTTGAACAGGTTGGAAACGATGTTGATACAGCGCTCCTCGATCGCGGCAGTCTGCGGATACTCGTCCTTGTCGATCATGTTCTTGTCGAAGGACTCGGCCATCAGCTTTTCGGCCTGGGGCTCCATCCAGGTCGTAACGAAGGTCGCCATGTTCAGCCGGGAATTGCCATCGAGCATCAGCTCATCGTGGATGACGTTGTAGGCGGTGTCCGGGTCCATCTGGTGATCGGGGAGACGGTACTTGGGCACCGGCCGGGTCAAGCCGCGGCGCCCGTATGCGGGCGAAAGCAGGTCATCTGCCTCGTCTGGGCTGGACGCCTCGATCTTCTTGGTCAACATATCGCTCTCCTTTGTTGCGTCAGGGTTCGCGTTCGCCGTCTGCCGGTGCCGGAACGGCCTTGCTGGGAGTCGTCGCGTCCGCATCGAACAATTCGGGGATCATCAGATAGCTGGCGACGAAGAAGCAGAGCGCGCCGATCAGCGTCCACAGGTTCGCAGACCAGGTCCAGCTTGCCCTGGGCACCGGTAAGAACACACCATAGAAGGCCGCCATCTGGAACGCCACCGAGCCCATCAGGTTGATAACGACGATCCACCATGCGACCTGGCGCGGCTCGAACGACCACCAGTCATGGGACGTCTCCACCAGCGCCAGATAGCTAGCGGCAAGGAAGCAGACGCTGCCGGCCATGTCCGGGAGCCAGATGAAAACATTGTCTTCCTCCCAATCGAGGCCGGTGAGCATGGCGTCGCCGGTATTCAGATTGAACAGGAGGGTACCGGCAAACTGTATCAGACTGGCGAGCCAGCCGGCGTTGTGCGGTTTCCAGGCGAACCAGCGCCACGTCGGGCGATGGTCTCCCTCGGCGTTGACGATGTCGGCTACATCGCCGTTGCTCGCTTCCAGCAACTGTAGCCAGGCGGCAGTGGTGAAGAACAGGGACCCGACGAAGAACACCGAATTGGCGAACCCGCCGTCGATAATCTCTGGTCGCAGTTCATTCCCCCAATTTGCGGCGAAGCTGCCGTATGCGAAGCATCCGGACCCGACGATGAACAAGAGCGCAATCCACCAGGCGAGGCGTTGCGGCGCCCAGAACTGCAGCCATGGCGAGCGCGCGTCACGCGGGTGAACGGGCGGGCCGCCCGGGACCAATCGAATTGGCGGCAATCGCTTACGATGCCGTCGCGACAATGAAATGCACTGATGGCCATCGCCGAGCTCTTGGCGCACCTGGGTGACGAATGGCCCGAATCCGGAGTGGGTCGGTCGTAGCGTTTTCACGAGTGGTGACCAGACAATCGATGGGACCGAGTTGTAGGCACGGTTGCCCGAGACGGCCGCCGTCCATTATCTCGGGTTGTATCAATGATTGGCGAGCAGAGGTAGAAAATCACGAGGGCGTCACAGTCTCGCCGCGGAGCACCGCCCGTCATCGTTGGCGGGCGGCTGCGATGCGACCCTAGACGATCACTCCCACTCCAGTTCCTCGAATACGCGCTGGGCGTTGCGCCCATGGAGCACATCGTAGTTGTTGAGGTAGTCGAACCGCGATTGGTCGATGTCGCCGACGTCCTCGATGCCCCGGCCCTGGTCCATGAAATCGCTGACGGCCTCACGCAGAAAGACCAGGTAGTCGTAACTGTGAGCCGTGGCCTTGGCCAAGTCGGCGGGATCGCCGTGACCGGGAACCACCCCCTCGGGCTCAAGCGCGGCGATGGCCTCGAAGGCCTTGATCCAGCCGCGATGCGCCGACTGGGGGCCGATGCTCAGCATGCGGTCCATGTAGACGATATCCCCGCTGAATAGGATCTTGTGATCGGGCAGCCAGACGAAGCTGTCACCCGGCGTATGAGCAGGTCCGGCGTCTTGGACCTCGAAACGGGTCTTGCCCAGGGTCAGCGTCTTGCCGTCCGAGAAGGTCTCGTCGGCGTAGACGGGCTCGGTGCCCTTGACGCCTTCGCTGCCTACCAGGTTGCCCAGCGCGAGGAGCTGGTCGCTGGCGCGCGCCTTCTGATCGGCGACGGCCTTCTCGCTGGCGATGATGCGGGCGCCCCGTGCCTTGAAATAGCCGTTGCCGAGCCAGCGGTGGTCCTGGCCCCCGGTGTTGATCACCACCGTGACGGGTTTGTCGGTGATCTCCCGGATCGCCGTGTCGATCATCCGCGCGCCCAGATAGGTGCCGCCCGAGTCGATCAGCACCACGCCTTCCTCGGTGATGACGACGCCGAAATTGGCGTTGTTGCCGCCGTCCGGGTAAAGACTACCCGCCAATCGAGGGCGGTGGGGAAGGTTGCCGGTCGATCAGCGCGGCTGAGGCCACGCAAGCATAGGTCTCTATCTCGCGGTTGGGGAGGGTGTTGATCAGGTCGAACGACATGGCCGGTCTCCTTGGTGGCGATCCGCCCGCGATCAGCTCACTGGAAACATGGACGTCCGATGTGCTGTCTTTGCCGTCACCGATTTCGAGATGGGTTCGCATGGTTCCAGCACAGGCACGATACCTGGCGGGAACGGTGGTCTTGCGCGGCAATTTGTTATCGAGGCGCGGGTCTCGGGCCGATTTTTCCTTTGGGGCCAGACCATGGTTTGCCCCTGATCGGGCGCCGCGTTGGCTTCGGGGCAGGGCCGTGCTCCATGGCGTTTCCGTGCCCTGACAGCTACACTGGCCACGCCCTCCCCGGTCCCATATCCAGAGCGTTGTGATGCGTCTTCACCCTTGGCCCTCGGCCCTACTGTTCCTGTTGTCCTTCGTCCTTGTCTCGGTCGCCTCGGCCAAGGCGAACCCCGAGCTTACCGCTCGCGTCGAGGCGATGCGGCAGAGCGGGAGCCTCGAAGTCCAGGGGGCCAGGATCGCGGCCGTCGGGCTCATCACCGATTTTTACGAACAGCGTGCCTATGCCCCAGCCTTCGACGACAAGAGGATCCGAGACGTCGTGGCCGGCATTGAAGGAATGCTAGCGTACGGTCTTAATCCCGATGATTACCACCGCCGGGTCCTGACGGAGATGCTCGCAGGGACCCAGCCGATGTCCACCCGGGAACGGGCGGATCTCGAGCTCTTGCTCATGGATGCCTTTCTGCGCATGGCACTCCATCGCGCACACGGAAAAGTAAATCCCGCGACCCTGGACCCGAACTGGAATTTCGAGCCCCGGCTCCTGACCGCGGATCCGCTCCGCGAGTTGACGCTCGCGATGGATTCAAGCGCCCCCGTGAGCCATATCGATACCCTTTTGCCCGAGCCTGACTTCTACCGCGGGCTCAAGGCGGCGCTGAAACGTTACCGAGCCATCGCCGCCAAAGGAGGCTGGGCTCGCATCGGCTCCGGGCCTGTTCTCAAGCCGGGGATGACTGACCCCCGGGTGCGGGCCGTTCGGGCGCGATTGCGCGTAAGCGGGGACCTCACCGGGTCCGATCCGAAGCCTAACGACCGGTACGACGAGGATCTCAAGCGGGCCGTTGAGCGATTCCAGCGGCGACATGGCTTGGCCGCGGACGGCGTGATCGGTCCCGCCACGCTATCCGCCATGAACGTTCCGGTGGCCAGACGAATCGACCAGATACGCGTCAATCTGGAGCGCGCGCGGTGGGTGCAGCGCGACCTGCCGAAAGACTTCGTGCTAGTCAATATCGCGGGCTTTCGCGTCTATCTGGTACGCGGGGGCAAGGTAACCTGGTCATCGAGGGTGCAAGTCGGCAAGACCTACCGGGAGACGCCCATCTTCCGCGACCAGATTGAGTTCGTGGTCTTCAATCCGACTTGGACCGTTCCCCCCGGCATTCTGCGCGAAGACATCATCCCGGAGGCGCGCGACAACCCGGATATCATCCGCCATAAGGGGTTGAGAATCCTGGCCCGCGATGGCACTGAGGTCGAGCCAAGCGCGGTGGATTGGTCCAGCGAAAGCTTCCCCTATGTCCTGCGCCAGGATCCTGGTCCGGATAATGCCTTGGGACAGGTAAAGCTCATGTTCCCTAACGAGCATCTCGTCTACCTGCACGATACCCCCAGCAAGCGGCTGTTCGAGCAAGTTCAACGCACGGCAAGCTCGGGCTGCATCCGGGTCGAGCGCCCGCTGGAGCTCACCGAGCTGGTCCTTTCGGGAACCGGGGGTTGGGATCGGACGCGGATCGACGAGGTGATTGCCTCCGAGCGAACGACGCGCGTCGACTTGGCCCAACCCATGCCGATTCTGATCCTCTATTGGACCGCAGAGGTGTTGGAGGAAGCCGGCGTCTCATTTCGGGGTGACGTCTACGGGCGTGATGCCCCGGTGCTGAAGGCCCTTGATGACAAGTTGCCGATCGCCCCGCCGAGGCTGCCACTGATCGCCGAGCCCCCGGCGGAAGCGCCGTCCGATGGCGGGTGGGTCGTCCAGGTAGCGAGTCTGACCGAGGCGGCCGGCGCCCAGCGGCTCCTGAAGGAACTCAAGGCGCAAGGCTACAGCGCCTTCATCGAGCAATCCCGAGTGGAGGGCAAGGCGTACCATCGCGTTCGCGTTGGACCCCTGGCGAACCGTGGAGAGGCCGACGCTATGGTCAAGTCTCTGCAATTGAAGGTTGGCTATGAGGGCCAGGCGCTGAGGCGTTGAGAGCTGCCTGCGCCACCCGAATCGGCCGCGGCCCAGGCTTCGACGCAACGCACGACACTCACTCCCACTCCAGTTCCTCGAATACGCGCTGGGCGTTGCGCCCATGGAGCACATCGTAGTTGTTGAGGTAGTCGAACCGCGATTGGTCGATGTCGCCGACGTCCTCGATGCCCCGGCCCTGGTCCATGAAATCGCTGACGGCCTCACGCAGAAAGACCAGGTAGTCGTAACTGTGAGCCGTGGCCTTGGCCAAGTCGGCGGGATCGCCGTGACCGGGAACCACCCCCTCGGGCTCAAGCGCGGCGATGGCCTCGAAGGCCTTGATCCAGCCGCGATGCGCCGACTGGGGGCCGATGCTCAGCATGCGGTCCATGTAGACGATATCCCCGCTGAATAGGATCTTGTGATCGGGCAGCCAGACGAAGCTGTCACCCGGCGTATGAGCAGGTCCGGCGTCTTGGACCTCGAAACGGGTCTTGCCCAGGGTCAGCGTCTTGCCGTCCGAGAAGGTCTCGTCGGCGTAGACGGGCTCGGTGCCCTTGACGCCTTCGCTGCCTACCAGGTTGCCCAGCGCGAGGAGCTGGTCGCTGGCGCGCGCCTTCTGATCGGCGACGGCCTTCTCGCTGGCGATGATGCGGGCGCCCCGTGCCTTGAAATAGCCGTTGCCGAGCCAGCGGTGGTCCTGGCCCCCGGTGTTGATCACCACCGTGACGGGTTTGTCGGTGATCTCCCGGATCGCCGTGTCGATCATCCGCGCGCCCAGATAGGTGCCGCCCGAGTCGATCAGCACCACGCCTTCCTCGGTGATGACGACGCCGAAATTGGCGTTGTTGCCCAGGTTCTCGGGGGTGCGGTTCGTCAGCGGCCCGACCAGGGCGTAGACGTCTTCGCCGAGCTTGTGGGTCTTGATCACATCGGCGGCATGGACGCTGCCGGCGAGCAGCGTGCTGACAATGAGGGCTCTAATGAGGTGGCTGAGCATGGGTCGGATAGGGTTCCTTGGGCGGTAGCGTTGAACCGGGCGTGAAACCGGCTAGGGTCCATTGAACGTAGCACGCAAGTATCGCAAGCGCGACGGCGATGACAGGTCATCGCGCTCGATCCAGATCAGATGAAGGTCGCCGTGCGGGTCGAGCGCGATCGCCGGGCTGCCCTGGTAGCCCTCGCCGGAGGCCCCTGGCACCACGAGGTCGGGGCTCCACGTGCCGTCGGTGTTCCAGGACAACAAGACATCACCCGGCTCGCCGGTATCGCCCCAACCCTCGCGTGTATCGTCCCACGCCGCAACGAAGCCGATCTTGCCGCCCGCCAGCGCGGCGTGCCATTGTGGGACCGCGTCGCCGAGCGCGTCCTGCACCATCTGGTTCGTTCCGAAGGTGCGACCGCCGTCCTTGCTCGCCGCGCCCCAGACCGCGTATCCGGAGTTCGCATTGCGCTTGTCCAGCCAGACGGCCCGGAGCGTGCCAGCCGGATCAGCGGCTAGCATCACCCGCATCACACCGCTGCCGAGACCGGCGGTTTCGCTCCCGTCCTCCGTCGGCGCGAAGTGCTCGTTCAGCTGACGCTCGGGGGCAAAGGCCTGTCCGTGCGCTCGCCGGCTGTGGAACAGGCGGGTGTGTCCCGCCCGCCTGTCCTCCCAGGCAAGGTTCAGCTGGCCATCGGCACCCCACGCGGCGGCCGGGTAGCCTTGGAATGGATGATCGCCAACCGGCGCGACGGGCACCGCTGGTTCCGCGAGCGCCAGGCCGCGATTCTCGAGCCTCAGCTCGGCGGCCTCGATGCGTTGGCCGTTGTCCTGCTCGCGCGCCCAAACCGCGGCAATGCGCCCCTTGTGGTCGCTGGCCAAGGTCACCTGGCGATTGCCCTTGGTGGCCAGAGGCGCAATGGGCCCCGGTCCTTGGGCATCGATGATCCGGGCCATCACCACACCGTCCTGGTCCCAAGCGGCCAGCCACCGGTCCTGATCGATCAGGGCGATGGACGGCTCATAGGCCTCTTCGCCCTCACTCAGCTGGTAGGTACGGGAGAAAGACTCGGCCCGGTGCGGCTTGACCGCGAAATAGACTTGCGGATTGCCGCTGCGGTCGTCTTCCCATACCAGCGCCACCTCCGTTTCCGACGCCGCGACATGCTGCCGGCCCGCACCGTCCAGATGATGGTAATGCTGGTTCTCCTCGGTGCCCGCCACCGTGATCGGGTCGCCGAAGGTCCAGGGTTCGGCCAGCGCGACACCCGGCAGGCACAACACCAGCCGCAGCACAAAACGCTTCATGATTGGTCCGCCTTGAACTCGGCGAAGGTCTGCTGCTTGTAATGGCCGCCGTGGACGTAGCGGTCGAAGAGCAGGAACTCCTCGGCGCTCTGATAGCCCGGCGCACGATAGACCGGCGTGCCATCCGGCTCCATGAAGTAGAAGAAGGGTGTACCGAACACCTTGAGCTTCACGCCCAGTTCCATCTCGGTGACGCGCTCGCCGCTGGGCAGGCGCAGCCGCTCGCCGCTCTCGGCGTCCGCATACGCAAGCACATAGTTGGCCCGGTATTTTTCGATGACCCGCGGGTCCGTGAAGCTCTCCCGGTTGGTCTTGTCGCAGGACGGGCAACCGTGGCGCCCGAAGTACAGGAACACGCGTCGTTGCTCCTGCTGGGCGAGCTCCAGCGCCTCGTCGAATGGATGAAAGGCCCAGTTGGATGGAGGATCGGCCGGCACCGCGGCTGACCACCCTAAGAGTGCGGTGGCAAGCAACGCAGCCAACCGAATCACAAGTCTTCTGCGAGTAGTCATCTTTTTCGACGCACGGACGGATATGCGGTAATTCATAACTCACCGGTAGCTCATGTTCGGGAAGAACTCGTGGCCGGGCGACCGGCCCCTGTTGGCATGCACGATCGCCGGGGCGGGCCCTGCCCCTTGAACCGGCTCCATAGATTCTGTCGTGGCGCCAGTTCGACTTGGGGACTTTATAGTGCAGATCCAGTCAATGTGCCCACGGAAGCGGCTAAGCTTTGGCGAAGAATCGGCGACGATCCAGTCTTCCATGAGCCAGACGCAAGACAACTCCGACGAGGACGCGGGCCCCACGCAACTCGAGTCGATCGGCGTGCCATCGGGGGTGATGCGGATCGGCGATTGGGAGGCGGACTTCGCACTCAACGTCCTGCGTCGCGGCCAACAGTCGATTCATCTCGAACCCAAGGCCATGGAGGTGCTGTTCTTCCTCGCCCGGCATCCGGGAGAGGTCGTCAGCCGGGACGACCTGCTCGCCGCGCTCTGGGACGGCGTGGTAGTGGGTGACGATGCGCTGACCCAGGCGGTCATCAAGCTGCGCAAGGCGTTCGGGGACAACCCGCGCGAGCCGAGTTACATCCAGACCGTACCCAAACGGGGCTATCGTCTGATCGCCCAAGTCGGTGCGCCCGTCCCGAGCGACGACCGCCCCCCGAACGTAAACCAGGGGGCGAGCTGGCGTCCCCGGTCTGTCTCCAGCGCCGCGATTGGTCTGACGGCCGCCCTGTTGATTCTGATGTCGATCCATCTCTATCGCACGGGTGCTCCTCCCGACCCTTCTCCTGTCGAGGGCGCGCATTCCGACGCTGATGCCCCGGCGACTACCGGCGCTCCGCCTACGGTCCTGGTTCTCCCGTTTCAGGTCCTCGGGGACGACCCGGATCAGTTCTACCTTGCCCGTGGACTGGCCGCGGAACTGACGACGGATCTGTCGCGACTTTCAGGGCTCACGGCGATCGGTATTGAAACCGAATCGGAAACGGCGGGCGGCGGCGTGGGACCATCGGCCGGGGCAGGTTTCGAGATCTGGGGAGGCGTGCAGCGGAAGGGGGGACGCATCAGAGTGGAGGTGCGCCTGGTCGAGGTGTCCACCGGGCGACAGCTGTGGGCCGAGCGTTATGACCGCCCCTTCGAGGATATTTTCACAGTCCAAGACGAGATCGGGACCCGGCTTGCGGAGACGCTCTCGGTCAAGATCACGGAGGCCGAGCGTCGGCGGCTCGCGGGCCGCTTCAGCCGTTCCGTCGAGGCATACGACCTGTTCCTTCGCGCCCGGGCCGCGCTGCTGGTGCGCACGCAACAGGAGAACGCGCAGGCAAGGAAGCTGTTGCTTCTCGCCATGGAGTTGGACCCCGCCTTTGCACGGGCTTACGGCGGTCTGGCGTTGACATACGCGGCTGATTACCGCAATCGGTGGTCGGAGGACGGCCAAGCAGCCCTGGGCCGGGCTCAGGAAATGGCGCGGACCGCGGTACAGATCGATCCGGACCTGGCCGAGGCGCACTGGGTGC
Organism: uncultured Gammaproteobacteria bacterium; assembly: GCA_963736235.1. Classification (GTDB taxonomy): domain Bacteria; phylum Pseudomonadota; class Gammaproteobacteria; order Chromatiales; family Chromatiaceae; genus CAVORB01. The sequence goes on along the minus strand of CAVTOR010000031.1, from coordinate 513,602 downwards.
TCGGCTATGTCAGTGCACAGCGGCGGCGCCACACCGAGGCCGTTGCGCATCTGGACAAAGCCCTGGCTCTGGCGCCTTCCTTTGGCGACGCGTTCGCCCTCAAGGGAGGGATTGAGACCTACGTCGGTGACCCATCCGCCTCGATCCCGCTGTTGCGCCGCGCAATGCGGCTCAATCCGGAGGCGGGTTACCTCTACTTTCTATTGCTCGGCCGCGCCTACTTTTTCCTCGGCGATTCTGACCAGGCACTGATCAATCTGCGCGAGGCGATCACGCGCAATCCCGCGAACCTCGAGGCGCGCGTCTATCTCGCGGCCGTGCTGGAAGACGACGGTGACCGGGACGGCGCTGAGTGGGAGGCGGAAGAGATCCGAGCCATCGACCCGCTGTTCTCGATCCGGGATTGGCTTCAGACCTATCCGATGACGGATGTCCGCCAGACGCGGCGATTGGAGTCCGTCCTCGCCCGACTGGGCCTGTAGAATCACGCGACCGAACTCTTCGCGCGGCAGTTCCGGACTTACCCGAGGCTTGGCGCCCGTCTCCGACTACCGAAGATACGGCGGTACGTATTCTTCGAGCTGACCCGTTTCGAGATACGGTAGGGTCACGGTACGATAATAGTCCTCTCCCCGTGGGAACCAGCGGTCCCAGGCGTCTTTCCACTCCTGCGGCATCTGCTCCGGCAGCCAGAACCGGTCGGGAATCGCCTCGGAGGGCACGGGGTCGGCGGGCAGGACGATGTCCGCGGTGATCACTCCCGCGCCGTCTCCCATACCCATGCGCGCGAGCACTTTTCCGGTCGCGTCCGTGATCATGGTTTCGCCGAGGTAGACCGAGCGGTAGGGTACGTCCGGCAGTTCCGGGCTGTCGAAGCCCGCGAAGGGCCCGGCGTGGGAGGCATGTACGACAGGAACCCCCAGCATCCGCGCGAGACGCGGCGGGGACTCCTGGAGCATACTGAGATTCACCGCGCGCAACGGGTGATCCGCGCTCGCGCCGTCCGGCAGGGTCCACCAGGTCGAGCCTGAAAGCAGCAACCGAATCTTGCCCAACAAGCGCGCCGCCGTGCGGGAGCGAACCATCTCCCAGCACAGGGCCACCCCGACCGGACCGACGGGTGTGCTCAATATCCCGTCGTCGTTCCCCTTCTCCGAGTAGCAGGTTTCCCAATAGGTGGGTAAGTCCTTATCGTGGCGGTACTTGGTCCCATCGGGGAACACCAGCAGGAAGCTGTTGTAGACGTGATTCCCGTCCCGGGCGAAGAAAGACCCTCCCGCCACCACGCCCGCTTCCCGTGCCATGCTCTCCAACAAACGCGCGGGCGGGCCGTCCAGGGGACGGACGGCCCTGAGCATGTCCTCGTGGAAGGCCGCTGCCGAGGTGAAAGCCTCCGGCAACAGGATCCACTCCGCTCCTCGACGAATTGCCTCCCGCATCAGGTTCTCGGCCTGAGCCACATTCGACTCCACGTCGGCGAGCTTCGGCGCCATCTGAATCGCGGCGACCTTGAGCTTCTCGGCCGGTGTCACGTCTTCCCGTGCGTCCTTCTGCGCGGTGGCATGGGCCTGGTGACCGCCTAAGAGCAGGCTTGCGGCAAGCCATTGCGTGAATCGCCGCCGCCCGATAGGAAGGTTGAGGGGTGCTGGGCTCGGATTGTTGAGGAGCCGGCTTGTCTTCTGCATCAGGGGTCTCCGTGTGAGAGCAATGAACCCGCATCTTGCTAAGGCCGCCTGGCGGGCCGGGTAATATTTGCCGCACCGCCGATACGGGTCGCCGAGATACATGCGGTGGCGTGGTCCAATTCCGCGCGCCGCCGCATCCGTCAGGGCTTGAGATAGGCGTAACCCTCCTTCAACTGGAGCCTGGCGATCTCGGAGATGCCGGAGGGCACGATGGTCACGGCGTCGAGCAGATCTTCCCTGGCGATGCTCCGCGCTTCGAGCGTCGCCGCGCAGGCGCGAAAGTCCACGCCTCTGTCCGCAAGGGTCAGAACCGCGTGGTCAAAGGGATTGCCGCGTTTGTCTGCTGCGTCGTCGAGCAGGAAGTCGATTCCGGGGCCATAGGCGACGATGACGATCTTTGCCTTCGGACTATCGTCCAGGTACGAGCGCGCGAGCATCAGCGCCCAACGCGCGTTGGCGGTCTCATCCAGGTGAAAGACCACCTTCTCCCAGGTATCTCCGGATTCTTCCGACGAGGCTGACGAGGAGATTCCCATCAACGGCAGGGCCAACAGAGAGAGTATCGCCAAGGGTTTCATGTTCATGTTTCTGTCCTCCACCGTCGTGTTCACGGTTCTATCCATCTGCGAGGGACGGCCCGATTGACAGCTCTGGTCATCGGGCCGGTGCTCGGAGTTCTCATCGGCCGCCCGCAGGCGACCGCAGAAGTTGAGACAACATGGGTCAGCGGTCCGTTACCCGCTCAGTTCGGCGACGGCATGGCGTCGACCTCGATCTTGAACGCGTCGAAGTCGTACGCCATGCCGTTGAGAACCGTGCTCCAATGGCGGACGTGGGCGGACGTCGCCACCGCCTCACGCACCTCGGCCTCGCTGGCCCCTTCCGCCCGCGCCTTCTTCTCATGGACGTATACGCAATAGGCGCATGGAATCTGGGCAGCGACCGCCAATGCGATGAGCTCGCGTGTCTTGGCGTCGAGCTTCGCCTCGGCTCCTATCAGTACCCCTTCGGCCTCCAGCCTGGACTTGAGGGCATGCTCGGGGTAGGTGTCCTTGTAGAAACGCGGTGGCTCTTGCGCGTAGGCCGTGGTTGCCGCGAGCGCTAATGCGGCGATGGGAATCATGGTGTAGAGGTGCTTCATCTCTTGTTCCTCCGAGTGGCCGTGTCGGTACGGTGGGCGCTGCCCGTATTTGTCGCTCGGGCCTCCTGGCATCCCGCACCGGATCGGCCTCTGTTATCGAGTTCCGGGCATTGCCGCTTCAGAAGATAGCGCTATGCTCGAAAAGGGCGCCGATGGAACTGCGGTGTTTTCCCGAAGAATTCCCGACGCGCTCAGGTCGTGTCGGCCAGTCACCCGATCCTGCGAGGAGGGGCGGCGCCAGTGAGCGAGCGGTCTCTGACCCAGACAACCCCGTTCCGGATCGCTGGCTACCGTGTGGAGCCCGCAAGCCTCCGGGTGACGATCGGCGGTGACGAGGCGCGGCTCGAGGCCAAGGTCATGCTGGTGCTGCTATACCTGGCCGAGCATGCCGGGCGCGTGGTGAGCCGTGCCGAATTGGAGGAGCAGCTCTGGCCGGGGAGGATCGTCACCGAGGATTCCGTCACCAAGGCGATCGCCAAGCTGCGACGGGTGTTCGGGGACGATGCCCACGACCCGCGGGTGATCGAGACGGTTCCCAAGAGTGGCTATAGGCTGATTGCCGAGGTGACGCCTATCGACGAGGTGGTCGAGCGGGCTGCGGTCGCCTCGATTCCGTTCGGCGCGACCAAGCGCCGGCATTGGCGACCGAGGGTGCCCTGGTTAGGCGGGGGCCTCGGCGTCCTACTCCTGTTGCTCGCGGCCTGGAGCGCTCTGGAGCGGGACTGGATTCAACCGATGTTCCTCGCGGCCTTTGCCGGCAAGCCCGCTGTGGCCGTCGCCCCATTCGCGAACCTGGGCGTTTCCCCAGACGAGAACTATTTCGCGAATGGCATCACGTCCGATCTGATTACGGACCTTTCGAAGGTACAGGGCTTGTTGGTCATTGCACCGGGAACGGCATTCGCCTACCAGAACGACGACAAGGAACCGCGACAAATATCCGCCGAGCTGGACGTCGATTACCTGATCGTGGGCAGCGTCCAGCGGCGCGAGAACACCCTTCGGATCAATGTCCAGCTCATCGAGGCAGGGTCCGAGCGAGCGGTTTGGGGCGAACGCTACTCCGGGGCATTGAGCGACGTGTTCGTTATACAGGACAAGCTCACGGCTGCGGTCATCGCCGCGCTCAAAGTGGAGATCGCCCCCGCCGAACAGGCGCATCTGGCCAACCGGCCGACAACGAGCGTCGCCGCCTACGACCTTTATCTCCGCGGGCTCGAAGAGCACGGGGGTCGCACGGAGGCGCAGAATCTGACCGCAAGAAGTCTGTTCGAACAAGCGATCGCGCTGGATCCGGCCTTCGCACGGGCCTACACGGGACTGGCGCTGACATACTCCCGGGAGGCGATCGACGGTTGGACGGCCACGCCCTCACGGTCCCTCGCGCTGGCCTCTGAGCTGGCGGAAAAGGCCACGGGCATGGATCCCGCGCTACCTCAGGCGTACTTCGTCACCGGCCAAGTCAGGCTGTTCCAAGGCCGGCATGCAGAGGCCATAGCGGCAGCCGAACGCGCAATCGAGGTCGATCCCAACTACGCGGACGCTCATGCTCTGCTTGCCTGGACCCTCAATTATGCGGGGCGCCCCGGCAAGGCCCTATCGGCGTTGGAGAGAGCGATGCGGCTGAACCCCAGGCCGCCGGCCTCTTATCTCGAAATCCTGGGCGAGATACGCTTCGTGCAGGGCAGGTATGCGGAATCGGCGTCTACGTTCCAACGGGTGCTCGGCGTCAATCCGGGCTACCTGCGGGCGCGCATGTGGAACGCGGCGGCCCTTGCCAGGGCCGGGATGGGGGATACGGCCGAATGGGAGGCCGTCGAGCTGATCGTCGCGAGCCCCGACCTGGCGATCACTCGCTTGGAGTTCGCGTTTCCTTTCAAAGATCCCCGAGCCTTGGAGAACATCCTGGGTGCGCTGAGAAAGGCCGGTCTGCCCGAGCGGTAAGGTGCAGCGGCATGGTGTCGCCGGCTGGATCGATCGATACGGCGGGTCGCCGCCGCCAAGGTCCTTCCCTGGCAATCGCGAGATCCGTCGCGTAAGGTCCCGTGCGGGGGGCGGGCATTCTAAGCGCTGAGCCATTCAGCGCTTGCCGCGGCACAGGGATGTGACGCCATTTTCAAGCGCGTAAGCGTTTGAACATGAAGCCATCCAAGAACCACGCTTCTTGGGCGGCGTGCTGATTTTGGCCAGGATGGCCAATGATCAGCGTCTTTCTAAGAAGGGGGCATGAACCACAGCGTCGCTCAGATCTGGAAGGCCGTGTTTGGGTGCCTGTCGGCGACCTGGCGGCCGCTTTTCCTCATCCACCTCGCCTACGCCGCTCTCGGCGTGCTGCTGCTCGCGCCGCTGACGGGCGTACTGATCCGCCTGCTGATCGGCCTCTCCGGTCGTACCGTGCTCGCGGACCAGGATATCGCCTACTTCGTGCTGACGCCGCTGGGGATGGTATCCCTGATCTTGGTTGCCGCGGTGCTCATCGCCATCATGGCGCTCGAACAGGCCTCGATGATGGCCATCGGCGCCAGTCTTCCCCCGGGCCCGCGCAGTCGCATCCTCGACGCCCTAGCATTCGCCGCCGGACGCGCGCACCGCATCCTCGCGTTCGCGGTCCGCTTGGTTGCGCGGCTGCTGCTGCTTGCCGCGCCCTTCCTGCTCGCCGGCGTTGCCGTCGCATGGCTGCTGATCACGGATTACGACATTAACTATTACCTCCAGACGCGCCCATCGGAGCTCTGGATCGCAGCGGCGGTCATCGGCCTACTGCTCGCCGTGATGCTGACGCTGGTCGTGCGCAAGCTCATCGCATGGTCGCTGGCGCTGCCGCTGGTTCTGTTCCTCGATGTGTCTCCGGCGCGTTCGTTCGGCGAGAGTGAGCGTCTCACGGGGGGCAGTCGACGCTTGATCCTGCGGGTCATTGCCCTCTGGGCGCTCGCCGTCTTGGTAATGGGCGCACTGGTGCTGGGTGTTCTTCGGGGATTAGGTGGCTGGATCGTCCCGCTGTTTTCCGAGTCACTGGCAATACTGGTGGTCGTCCTGGGCGGATTGGCCGCCGTTTGGTTCGTCGCGAACCTGTTGGTCAGCGCATTTAGCCTGGGGACATTCGCCCTCGCCATCGTCGTCTTGGCCGAGCGGCTGGCGCCCGGTTTCGAGGTCGCCGAGGGTGAGCAGCGGCCTCCCTCCGTTCGCATCCCCGGCGCGATAGGGACCCCGCCGCGCCTGGGCGTGCTCCTGCTCGCAGCTGCCGTCATTTCTGCGCTCACGGGCGCCTGGCTGGTTCAAGGCGTCGAGGTACGCGACGACATCACCATCCTCGCCCACCGCGGCGCCGCGGGAAAGGCACCCGAGAATACCCTGGCCTCGGTCCGGCAAGCGATCGAGGACGGTGCCGACTGGGTCGAGATCGACGTGCAGGAATCCGCCGACGACGAGGTGGTGGTCATTCACGACAGCGACTTCATGAAGCTGGCCGGGGTCGACCTCAAGGTGTGGGACGGTACCTTGGCCCAGATCAGTGATATCGACGTGGGGAGCTGGTTCGCTCCCGCCTTCGCAACCGAGCGCGTGCCGACGCTGCGCGAGGTGCTCGAGAGCGTGCGCGGCAGATCGCGGGTCGTGATCGAGCTCAAGTACTATGGCTACGACAGGGACTTGGAGCGGCGGGTGGTGGAGATCGTCGAGGAGGCGGACATGGTCTCCGCGGTCGCGGTCATGTCACTCGAGTACCCGGCTATCCAGAAGATTCGCGCGCTGCGCCCGGATTGGACCATCGGACTGCTCTCGGCCACCGCGGTGGGCGACCTGACCAGCCTCGACGCCGATTTCCTGGCCGTCAACATGAGCATGGCCACGCCGGGTTTCGTCCGCAAGGCCCGAACCGCCGGCAAGCAGGTATTCGTGTGGACCGTGAACGACCCGGTGTCGATGTCGCGGATGATGTCCATCGGCGTGGACGGCATCATCACCGACGAGCCGGAGATGGCGCGAAAGGTCGTCGCCGAAAGGGCAAGCCTGAGTCCCGTGGAACGTCTGCTGATCCACACCGCCGTGCTCTTCGGCGAGCCCGTGCCGCCGCGCACCTACCGCGATAACTCGCCATGACGACCCGTCGCGGCTGCATCATGCGAGTAAGCGAGCCGCGCAGCAGGATCACCCCGATCAGGATCAGCAGCAGGATTGTCCACAATGCGATGTAGACGGTCATGGATTGCTTGGCGCGGTTGCGTTCCATCCATGTCCGGGGCTTTACGCCCTTCACCAGGAACACGACCTTGGCGGCGAGCAGTACGCAGACGATGTTGACCGCCAACAGGAGCGCCGCGCCCGCCGCCAGCTCGACCTGACCGCTGCCGATCAGCATGCCCAGCGTCGCCGTGGGCGGGAGCAGGGCGACGGCCACCATCACGCCGACCAGGGTCGCGGACAGTCCCGTGGTGAGGGAAATCACGGCCGCGGCGCCGGATGCCAACGCAAGGGCGACGCCGTCCAGGCCGACGTCGGTGCGTGCCATGATCTCTTGGCTGGCGAGGTTGACCGGCCAGATGAACCCGATGATCAGGGACAGGCCGAAGGCAAGGAGCAGCCCGGTCAGGTTGGTCTTGAGCGCTTGCCACATGAGCCGGCGGTCCCCGAGGGAGGTGGCGAAGGCCAGGGCGATGTTCGGACCCAGCAGCGGGGCGATCACCATGGCGCCCACGACCACGGCGACGCTGTCCTCCGCGAGTCCGATGGCGGCCACCACGGTGGAGAGGAAGGTCAAGAGCAGGAATGTGTTGTCCAGCTTTGCGCCTCGCTCGATCTCATCGTAGATCTCTTCCCGCGTGGCTGCCTTCGCGCGGCGTCGCCTGCTCTCCTCGTCCTGCTCGTCCTCGGGCCGGGGCAATGCCGCGTCGACCGGTAAGATGATTATGCGATACCCCTCGGTAGCGCCCAGCAGTGTCTGCAGTGCGTCCACAACGCCCTGGCGGGACTCGTCGCGGACCAGCATGCGGAAGCTCCGCCGGCCGTCCTCGTTTTCGCCGCCCCACCAGAAGTCGCTCGCGGCGAAATGCTCGGCGATGCCGGCGAGGGTGTCGGCGTTGCCCCTGTCCGTGATGATCTCAACGATGCGCATGTCGGATGTATCTTCTTCGGTCGCTGATTGCCCGTCATTCCCACCCACTCGCCAGGATGCGGAGCCGGGGTCGTTGCCCTTCAGCCCGCACGGCGGCAGAGGCCAAGTAAAGCAATGTTTCGCCACAACGTCGATGTGGAAGGCGCTGTCTCGGGGAGGTTGTCGCCTGGGCACGGATTGGGCGTGCCTCGGATCTTTCAGGTCATTTGGGATGGGACTACACGCTTGCTTGCGCGGGCTCAGGGCGCCCCGTACTCTGGTGCGCAGCGCGGTTCGATGCGCTCGCTGTCGACCGGGGTCGCGCTGAGCCCGGAGGCGCCCCGGTCGCGGGACCCGACCCACCCCCCCTGACTTGGAATTAAATCTCGATGTCACAACGCGCCCGCATCCGTAAGACCAAGATCGTCGCCACCGTCGGCCCCGCGTCGGACTCGCCGGAAACCCTGGCGGCCATGATGCAAGCCGGCATGAACGTGGCCCGCCTGAACCTCTCCCACGGCACCTTCGGCGAGCACAAGCAGCGCCTGGAGCGCATCCGCGCTGCCGCCGAGCAGGTCGGCGTGCAGGTCGCGATCATGATCGATACTCGGGGCATCGAGATCCGCACGGGACGCATCGCCGAGGGTTCGGTGGAGCTGGTGTGCGGCGAGCCCTTCAGTCTCTACACCGATAACCGTTCGGGCGACGCGCTCGGTGTTTCGGTCTCCTATCAGCGGCTGGCCCAGGAAGTGAACCCCGGAGACACCATCCTTCTCGACGATGGGGCCATGGAGCTGACGGTCCAGTCCCTGGGCGAGCGCGCCGTGCGCTGCCGGGTGGTCGTCGGCGGCACCCTGCGCGAGAACAAGGGGGTGAACCTGCCGGACACGCGCCTGTCGGTCACCGCGGTGGACCCGGAGAATCGCGAAGACGTGGCGCGTGAGCTGACCTTCGCCGCCGAGAACGACGTCGAGTACATCGCCGCCTCTTTCGTGCAGAGCGCGGACGACGTTAACCGGATGCGGGAGATCCTGCTGGAGCGCGGGGTCGAGATCCCCATCATCGCCAAGATCGAGAATCGCGCCGGGGTGGAGAACCTGGAGTCCATCGTCCTCGCCGCGGACGGGGTCATGGTGGCCAGGGGGGATCTCGGCGTCGAGCTGCCGATGGCGGATGTCCCCAGCACCCAGAAGAAGATCATCCGCACCACCGTCACCAACGGCAAGCCCGCCATCACGGCGACCCAGATGCTCGCCTCCATGGAGCGCAACCCCAAGCCCACCCGCGCCGAGGCGAGTGACGTCGCCAACGCCATTCTGGACGGCAGCTCCGCGGTCATGCTCTCGGGCGAGACGGCGGCGGGTGCCTATCCGGTGGAAGCGGTCAAGACCATGGCCGAGCTTGCAATCCGCGCCGAGGCCTCTCTGCGCGAGTACGGCTATCTGCAGCGCATCCTGCCGCACCCCTCCAACGTGATCACCGAGTCGGTCAGTCAATCCGCGGTGCGTATGGCCGATCAGCTCGGAGCCACCGCCATCATCAGCCTGACCGAGACCGGCTTCACCTCGAGGCTGATCTCCAAACACCGTCCCGAATGCCCGATCCTGGCGGTCACCGCGTCTCTCAAGGTCGCTCGCCGGCTGTCCATGAACTGGGGCGTGATTCCCGTCCTCTACCAATCGGGGCTTTCGGACGACGCCAAGTTCGCCTTCGCGATCGAGAAGGCCAGGGCGCGGGACCTGGTGCAGCCGGGCGACATCCTGGTCGCAACCTCTGGCCACACCCAGGCCGCGGGGGGGACGGACCTGATCCGGGTCCTGACAGTGGAGTCCTGAGTCGTCGTCCGGGGGATCTCGCGGGTCGCCCCGAGGCTCACTCCGGGCGACGAAGTCGCAAACCTCCCCTTCAAGGCGGGTCTCAAACGCCGAAGTTGAGAATGCACTTGTGGCCGCGTTGACTCAACGGCTCCCGGAGCAGGGCACCAGCGTTTTCCGCCGACCCGTTGGGGACTATCCGGACGGCTGGGAGATGGTGTTCCTTTCCGCAATACCTGCCCATAGGTACCGGCTCGTTGTTGCCATTGTTTGAGATCCTCTGCTGATCTGGGCTTGCCTTGATGACCGGCAGACGTGTCTCCCTCGCAGACGGTCGAGCCGTACAACCGTGGCTCGCTTTTCCAGCTAACCACCGCCCGTACAAGCACGGTCCGCGAAGACCTACGATGAGATCCACAGCGGATTGGGCGCGCCCGGGATTTTCTCCCTCCCTGCCGGTAGCCCGTAGCTAAACTGGAAGGCGATCCACGAACAAAACGTCACTGGCAACCGACAATACGGCATTCTGGTGGCATGCGATATCATTCATAACCAATTGTAATAAAAGAATTTGTTATCTGGCATTAAAATGGCATACGCATTACTAATACCGAAGAGCGTTGCCCGATAGGCTCGGGCACTCCGGGCACTAAGCTGACCGCCCAAGCGAGAACGGATCGTACCTTCTCGCAGCGGGATTTTCCGGGCATTCGGGGCAAGTTCTGTTCTCCCTTCGAGTGGGTCCTTCATGTACCCACGAAAGGCAGGCATGTAGTGATTTTGGCGGAACCCTGCAATGACGCATGATCCCATCCAGGTCCTGGTAGTTGACGAGGCCCTCGCCGACCGCCGGCTCGTAGAACTCGTTCTCAAGGATCAAATTCCCGACGCTGAGATCATCGGGATCGACACCCCTACCGCGCTGGCAGAGGGATTGGCCAGGCACCATTTCGACGCCGCCATCGTTGCGCCGCGACTGAGCTGGGCAGCTGGGTCGGATATCCTCCGGGTGTTGCGCCGAGTCTCCCCGAATTGTAAGACCATCATGTTCTCGGACGAGGGCGGCAACGCCTTGTCATCCCGGGAAACGGGAGTGGCCCCGGATGAGTACCTGACCAAAGACAGTTCCGGTTACCTGACGCTCCCGATCGCGGTGCAGCGCCAAGTCGACAGCAAGCGTCCGCCTGCTAGATTTCAGAGGGCGCTGACGGCAGGCGCCCCGTTTTCGGGAAATCAGTTGATCCCTGCTGCGCGGCTCGCAAGGGGTTCCGGTGGCGTCCGCGGCGGCTATCGCGGACGGTCTCATGCCAGCTCGGCTCCGGCTGACCTCGGGACCGAAGTCGTGCGCCTGCTGCAACTGACGGACACGCACCTGTTCGCCGACCCCGGAGGCCGCCTCCTGGGTCAGACTACGCGCAAAACCTTTGAGTTGGTGCTGGACCTTGCGTTTGCGCGGTTCTGGCCGGTGGACCGGATTGTCATGACCGGGGACCTGGTCCATGACGATCACCGGGAGGGCTACCAATACCTCAAGCGGCGCATCGCCGACCTGGATACCCCTTGTAGTTGCCTGCTTGGAAACCATGACCGGTTGCGTATCCTCGCCGACACGCTTGGGGGCAGCGGCATCAGCTTCGCATCGTCCGTCGAGTGCGGCGGGTGGAACATCGTCTTCCTCGACTCCTCCGTGCCCGGGTCGGAACGCGGTCATCTGCATCGGGACCAGCTCGACGAGCTGGAGGAAACACTCCGTGCGCAGCGACAGACCCACACACTGATCTGCCTGCACCACCAGCCGGTGCGCGTCGGCAGTGCCTGGCTCGACAGTATGGCGTTGGACAACGCGGCGGAGTTCTTCGCCATCATCGACCGCCACCCGCAGGTGCGCGGCATTGTGTTCGGCCATGTGCATCAGGACTATCGGGCCTTTCGCCGGGACGTACTCCTTCTGGCCGCCCCGTCCACCTGTATCCAGTTCAAGCCTCGCAGCGATCTCTTTGCGCTTGATCCGCGCACGCCTGGTTTCCGTTGGTTTGAGCTTTACCCTGACGGTCGCATTAGCACCGGCGTCGAGCGCATAACGGCTTATCCGGATCGCCTGGATTTAGCGGCTCAGGGGTATTGAGGTCACGGTGACGACAGGGGTGGCCAGCAGGCGAGCAATTCTGAGTGCTGGCAGAGCCTTACTCTCCTGAGGGATATCCTTACTGTTGGCGCTCGCTGGGCTTTTTCCGAGCACGGCGCATACGGGGAGGTGTGTCGCTACATTCTCCTTGCCGCGCTCTACGCACGATTCCTCCGGCGCGCGAGCCAGATCAGAGACCCGACGGCGATCAAAAAGCCGCCCGAAAGCCATGCGAGCAGGTTGTTGACGGAGACAGCGGCGGTGCTCCCGACCAGGATGTAAGCATAAGGGAGGCTTGCGTAGACCGGGGCTGGAATCCACATCAGACATAGGTCCTCGTTTCTGTGCAGCCCACCCCGATCTCCTGTCGAACGCGAGTGCTGCTTTCGGAAAACATGTCCCGCGCATGCGTCACGCGGTTTCGCCCGGCCGCTTTGGATCGGTACAGTGCCTTGTCGGCCTGAGCGATGAGGCTCCTAGGCGTTTGGTTCGGTGAAGGAACAGTCGTGGCAACGCCAACACTGACGGACACGTAGACCGCGACGTCTAACGCCTCGTGCTCGATCTGCAACCGCGCTACCGACTCGTGCAGGCGTTGCGCCATATCCATCGCCCTTTCCTCGTCGAAGCCGGGCAGGATGACGACGAACTCTTCACCTCCATAGCGGGCCACGAGGTCAGAGCCGCGCCCTGCGGTGGATTCCAGTGCCTTCGCCACCGCCGTCAGGCAGGCGTCGCCGCGTGTGTGACCATAGGTATCGTTGTAGGACTTGAACTCGTCGACATCGACCATGGCGAGCGAGAGTGCACTGCGTGTACGCTGCGCTCGGGTCCATTCCCGCTTATATACTTCCTCGAAGCGGAGGCGGTTGGCAACCCCGGTGAGCGCATCTGCGCTAGCGAGGCGTTCGAGTTGCAGATTGGCGCGCTCAAGTAACCGCTTCTCAGCCAGGATCTCGCACTCTCTCGCCTTGCGCCGCTCGAACTCCAGTTTCACCCGACCCGCGGATTTCAGACGCACCAGCAGTTCCCTGCGGCAAATCGGTTTGGCAATGTAGTCGCACGCGCCGGCTTCGAATGACTGTTGAAGCAGCGCCATGTCGGTATTTGCCGTCACGATGAGGATCGGCACGTCTTGGAAGCGGTCATCGGCTTTGATGCGGCGGCAGGCATCGATGCCACTGATGCCAGGTAGATTCACGTCCAGCAGGATCAGGTCAACGGGCACCGGCAAGGTGTCATCCGGGCTCATGAGCCCGATGTGGTTAAGCGCGTCCTCTGCGGACGCCTTCTCAACTATGTCGTCGAATCCGCCATCGCGCAGGAAACGACAGGCCAGCGCGCGGAATTCCGCGGAGTCGTCAACGATCAGGATGCGCATCTCTCGCGTCTCCCCGGAGCGTTTGCCAATTCACTATCGCAATCTTGTGTCGGATGCCGTCAGGCAACTCCATGTACCGCGCGGGTCGGTACACTTCTCCCTGCGCCCAGGCAGCAAGCGCGTCCTCGGCTTCTAAAGGGTAGCCGGCCCGCTGGAGGTCTTCATAGGCGATTAGGCTGTCGAGTTCAGTCAAGTCGAACATCGTCGCGGTCTTAAACGGGGCCTTGATCTGTTGATTACCGGGTGACTTCGATCTGCATACTGCAAATCCCGGACCGGAGTCCGGTTATGGTCCAGTTGCCGAGCGCAAAGCCGACTTGCGCCGCCGGCCAGCCGCTGGAATCCAGTAACCGTGGGAAGAAGCCATACGAATCGCTGCGTTTTGTGACGCACTCGCCAAAACGGGGCATGCAGCCGGTCATCGTCGCCGATGAACGACAGGTGTTCGCTCCCTCCTGCTGGTTGTGGCCCCGAACTCGAGAAACGTCCGAGCAACCGGAGAAAGGAGACGATGACGCGAATGATTCCACGTCCGCGCTGGGGATCCCCCTCCGTCGCGGTCCGTAGCCGCAGATCTCTGAGGCAAAGGGTGACAAGGGCGTCGGCCTGGGTGCCGATACCATCGCCAATTGGCTATTGCTCCTGCGCCCCCGGTACAGACACGAGCTACAGTTGGAGAGGCGTGTTGCTACCGGTCAGCGCTGGATAGATGCGGTCGGTCGGGTATAGCAGGCGTCCCTGATGCCTGACGGTTGCCCGTAGGCTGTAATGCCTTCTGGTTACACGGCTGTTTCGTCGTAGGCGATCTCGAATCGGAGCGGCGGCTGCCCAGCGAGGACCAATGTACTGCGGCCGAGCACGGTCGCCGGGGCGTCCGCTCTCGATATGTCCTGCAGTTGGGCTTTGAACACCGCGTCGGCCGGCAGCGCGATCCGCTCACGGTAGGCGGCGGTACCCTGCATGGTCCCGGCCGTTACCGCGGCGCACGCAAGCACGGCAAGCAACATCAATGCACAGCGGATGAGTCGGCGCCTGGACAGAAAGACCAAGACTGGAGACCGGCCGGGAACCCCGAAGCGTTTCGCCCCCTCCTCGGCTGCCGCTTCGGCCCGACAACTTTTCTCGGCCTGGCGGTTGCGCTGGCGACTACGTCGACAGGAAGGCACCCTGATTTGACCCAGGTATGGCTAACTGTTGGTTTCATCGATTTTCATGCTCTTGACGTTCGTGGTGCTTCCCGTGCGGGGCCAGGAGCCCCGCCGTTTTCAGGATGGCCTTGCCCCGCAGGAAGTCCCTGCTCACCAGGGCGGGCGGGAGGTCCTCGATATTAAATGCCCGTGCCGCAACCTCGAGCTGCTGGTTGCCCGCCTCGATCAACGCCTCTTCCTCTTCCGCCATGTAGAGACGACCGGATGCGAGGTAGGACTGAAGCAGTCCCAATAGGTGCCCGTATTCGGCTTCCATGATCGACAGGAAGCCGGTCAGGGTGGAACGGGGGCTAGCGGTGGGTCTCGAGCTCTGAGCAGTAGATTGAGGGCGCCCGCACAGGCTGCCCGGCCTTGGTACAACCAGGCTTCACTCGCCCGCATGCAATCGTCTGTGGAGTTTCCTGCAAGGCGCATGGGCGCGCCCTATCGGGTTTCTTGAACCCCTGGGGAGCCGGGTCGTCTGGAAGTGCTCGCGGATGAGCTGGCACGAGATGCAGATCGGGGAAGTAGTTGGCTGGATTGAATAGGGAGGCGGCATACATGGCCGCGAGATACTGACCGTAGAGTGCGATGACAAGCTGGGGGTACATGATCGGTCTCTGTGTTCGCGGACGCCATACGAGGCGGGGGCATCCCGCACTTCAGTATCGGCAGCAACCGAGTCGGGAAATATTGATCCCGTCCACGAAACCGGATGGATCTGGCCATTGGATTGAGGCTTGAGGGATTCGGGTCACAGAACAAGGCGCTGACGAGCGGGCGACAATGGACGTGGATGCCGTAGCTTGCTCGCTGGTCTCTGACTGCCGCGTCTGTTCGAACACGTAACGCACCAGCCCCTTGAATGCATCGAGGTCCCGGCCGACGGCCCGCACACCCAACTCGACGAGTACGGTGTTCCGCGACGCTCACGGGGACTTGCGGGAAGGCTAAGGGAAACCCGAGATCAGCGGTGCTGACGGGGTGACGGTGTCATCTCGTTTCGCTGCCTGGGAGATGCGGGAGGTATCGAATGGGGGATGGGTGGCGTCGAAGGAAGGGGCTCGCTACTGCGATACTGCTTGCCGCTCACAACCTCCCCCCGACGCCAGAACGGCCAGGCTTCGGCGCAGCAATCGTGCGATCAGATGCGCCTTGCGAAGCCTGCGCGAGTATGCACCTCCGTGTGCATGAGCCCGCATTTAGATGTGTAGGAAGTCCTTACTTGGTGGCCGCGGGGGCCGGAGCAGCCGGCGGGGCCATCGGAGCGCCGTAGGGGGCCGCGTAGGGGTAACCGCCGCCGTAGGGAGCGCCGTAGCCGTAAGGACCGCCGTAGCCATACGGGCCGTAACCGTAGTAGTCGTGCCAGCGGTTGTAGCCGCGGCCGTAGCCACGCCCGCCACCGGACATGCTCATATTGAAGTCACCGTAGCCGTCGCCCATCATGTCGTTCCACCAGTCGTTGGCGCCGGAGCCGTACCCAGGACCACCACCCCAAGGACCACCGCCCCAGAAGGCGGAAGCGGAAGCGGAAGCACCGAGCAGAGCAGCGATAGCGGCAGCAGTAGCGAGCTTTTTCATCAAGTTTCTCCAAATTGGATTTAGTTGGGAACAGCAAGCGAGAGCGTTGTTGTGTGCGATCTCGTGAGGCACACAATATTAGAACATTCTAAAATACGCAAGATATTTTTTTCATATTCTGAAAATCGCGCGACGGATACCCGGGCGTTTTAGGCTTTGGTGCGTCCGGGGCAGCACCGCGGGCGGGGATCTCTCGGCCATCCCCCCAAGGTGCCACTGAATGCCTTGACCTACCTGTGGCAATCCGGTGTCATCCAGGATCGACCCTGCTCGGGAGGCCGCCAGGCTTGCGGCACGAGCACCACGGGGCGATCTCGGCTTTGCGGCAACGGGTCAGCCTAAGATCGTCTTCCCATCACAGGCGGAGGCAGGCAATGGAAGGTTGGATCATCGCGGGTATCCTCGGCATCGTCCTGTTTTGGGCGATCGTCATCTACAACAGGTTCGTCTCGCTGCGGGCCCAGGGCGATTCCTCCTGGTCCGACATCGACGTTCAGCTCAAGCGGCGCCACAACCTGATCCCCAACCTGGTCGAGACGGTCAAGGGATACGCAACCCACGAGAAAGACACCCTGGAGCGGGTGGTCAACGCCCGGCAATTGGGGATCGACGCCTCCACGGTCCACGAACAGGAGCCGCGGAATGTCCCTGACCGCCGCGCTGCGGCAGATCTTCGCGCTCGCCGAGGCCTACCCGGACCTTAAGGCCAGCACCAACTTCCTCGAGCTGAAGACACAGCTTTCCGAGATCGAGGACGCCATCCAGAACGCGCGCCGCTACTACAACGCCGTCGTCCGCGACTACAACACCAAGGTCGATTCCTTCCCTGACATGGCGGTTGCCCGGCTGTTCTCCTTCGGGACCCGGGAGTACTTCGAGCTGGAGGACGCGGGAGAGCGGATCACGCCGCAGGTGAAGTTCGAGTGACGCGAGGCCCGGGCAGGCGGCGGGAAGCGGCTGCTTACCCTTCTGATTCTCGGCTGGGCCGCCACCCTTGTTCATGCCGAGCAGATCCGCGACTACCGAGCGTCGCTGGTGGCGGGTGCCGACGGCACGCTGCTCGTCGAGGAGCGGATCGATTACGATTTCGGCGAACTTCAGCGTCATGGTATCTTCCGCGACATCCCGAATACCGTCCCCGCCCCCTGGGGCGGGCGGCGGACGCTGAAAATCAGCGGAATCAGCATCGGGCAGGATCGCCATGCGGCGCACTGGGCGAAGGAATCCGTGCACGGCGATGCGGGGCCGATGCTGCGGCTGCGCATCGGTGACCCGGACCGTACCATCTCGGGTCGGCATACGTACGAGATACGCTATCAGGTAACGGACGCTCTGCTTCCCGTGGGGGAGCGGGACGCTTTCCGCTGGAACGCCATTGGCACGGGGTGGGCTGTTCCTATCCAGGCAGCCGAGGTCCGGCTGAGGCTGCCCGAGGAATTGCAGGGGCATCCCGATCTCGAGAGCGGCTTTTTCACCGGGCCCTGGGGGGCGACCGATCGCAGGGGCCGCTCCGAGTGGAATCCAGATGATGGGGTATTCACCGTCACGGCCGGACCGCTCGCCCCTCACGAGGGAGTGACGGTTGAGGCGAGCTTTCCGGTCGGCGCGATCCCCGCGACCGCTCATCCGAAGGGCGCAGCGGCGTTTTGGCAGGCGCTTCCTCACCTTTGGGCCTGGCCGCTGATGGTGCTCGGGCTCTTCCTTGCCTGGAGGCACTGGAACCGAATCGGTCGCGACCCCGCCACCGGTCCCGTCGCGGTGCGCTACCACCCGCCGAAGAACCTGGAGGCTGCGGAGGCCGGGCTGCTGATCGATCAGTCCCTGGACAACCCCGACCTCACCGGAACCGTGATCGAGCTCGCACGTGACGGCTGGATCAAGGTCGAGCACCCCCAGGAGGAGGGGATCATCTCGAAACTGATCAAGGGCAGCCGGGTCGTCCTGGTGAGACTCCGCCCGCGGCAGGACTGGAGCGCAGCTTCCGCCGTACAAGCGCTATCTGCTGGAGAGCTTCTTCTGTCGCGGGGACCGTTTCTCCCCCGGCAGCGTGGAGAGCGCCTCGGTCGTTGCCGAGCGCACGCGGTGGCGTGATCAGGCAAGAGCGCGCATTCACGAGCGCGGCGTGGAGCATGGCCTGTTCCCCGAGAATCCCAAGACGGTACGCATCAAGTACCTGGTGGGAGCGGCGTTTCTGGGGGCGCTGTTTCTGGGGCTGGCGTTCTGGCACTCATCCCTTGCGCCCGAAATCAGGTTCCTCGCCGTTGCCGCGCTGACATTCGTTGTCATCGTCGCCGTTTCCGGGTCCCGCGTCTTCCGTACCAGCAGAGGCGGCGGATTGCGGCTTGTGCTGCCAGCGGTGGTCGCAGCGGCGATTTTCAGCCAGGTACTGCCGGTCTTCTCGTCCCTGTTCGACCTCTCATTTCCGGGCTGGGGGGCGATCCTCGCCGAACCCTTGGTTCCCGCCAGCCTATTGGTGATCGGCCTGCTGATGTTCGCCTGGCAGATGCCCCGGCGCACCATGCTCGGTGCGCGGACGCAGAGCGAGTTGCTTGGGTTCAAGAAATTCATGCAGCGGGCCGAGGAGCCCCGGCTCCGATTGTTGCTCCAAGAGGACCCCGGCTATTTCGAACGCACGCTGCCTTATGCCGCCCTGTTCGGATTGGTGGCGGCTTGGTCCAGCCGCTTCGAAGGACTGGTGACGATGCCCGTGTGGTACGAGGGGGGGAGCTTCGACCACCTCGGGCGCGACATCAACCACTTGACCAGCAGCGGCGTCTCCTCCTCCGCGCCGTCCAAGAGCGGTGGCAGCTCCGGTGGCGGCGGGTTTTCCGGGGGCGGGGGCGGAGGAGGGGGTGGCGGGTCCTGGTAGTGCCCTGGCCCGGCGCCGCGCTCGTGGCCCCGCGCGGGGCAGGGCGGGTCGCGGCGGCGGGAAGGTTCTCTTGCTCAGGTAGGGTTCCGCACCCCTTGTGAATCCAGCGTCCCTTGCCGCAGCCAGCGCCTGACGTCGGTGAGGTGGCGCCGGCTGATGGCGAGTCGCTCGTCGCAGCCGCGAAGCCGCGCCAGGCTGCTGCCGTCCGCCGCCTTCTCCAGTCCCAGCAGGTAACTCCGCGCGACCAGGGCGTTGCGGTGGATGCGGACGAACAGGTCCCCGAGCTCGTCCTCCAGAGCCTTTAACGATTCGTCGACCAGGATGCTGCCGCCGCGATGCCGCACGGTGACGTATTTCTGGTCCGCCTGCAGATAGATCACGTCCTCGATGGGTACGGTCCGCAGCCCGCCGCGATAGTGCGCGGTGAAGTGGCGGCGCCGGTTGGGATCGGAGGCGAGCGGTGCGCCCAGGGTGACGCGCTGCGGCCGGCTCGGCACCTGCACCCGCCGCAAGGCCTCTTGCAGCCGCTCGCGGCGCACCGGCTTGACCAGGTAGTCGGCGACCCGGTGCTCGAAGGCGCGCAGGGCGTACTCGCCGTAGGCCGTGACCAGGATCACCGCCGGAGGCGGGTCGAGCATCGCCAGGCGGCCCGCGGTCTGCAGACCGTCCATGCCCGGCATTCGGATGTCGAGCAGCACCAGGTCGATCTCCCCGGCGGCGCAGGCGGCCAGGGCCTCCTCGCCGTCCGCCGCCTCCCCCGCGATCTCCTGCTCGTAACCCAGCTCGGTGAGCAACCTGCGCAGGCGTTCCCGCGCCGGGGCCTCGTCATCGGCGATCAGTATCCTCAACGTTCTTTCCAGGGGTAGGGAAACACGAGCCGCACCTGGTAGTCGCCCTCGACGCGCGCCTGGACCACGCGGCCCGCCCCGGGGTACATGGCCGCGAGCCGCTGGCGCACGTTTTCGAGGGCCACGCGGTTGCCGCCGGAGTGACGTTCGCGACCGGGATCATCGGGCAGCGTGTTGCGGATGGAGAGGTTCACCTGGCCGCGGCGGTAGCGACCGCCGATGCTGATCAGGCCCGGCGTGCGCGACGGCTGGATGCCGTGATACACGGCGTTCTCCACCAGGGGCTGGAGGATCAGCGGCGGGAGCATGGCATCGCCCGGGAGCTCGTCGACATCCCATTCCACGCGCAGGCGTTCACCCAGGCGCTGCTTCTCGATGTTCAGGTAGTGGTGGGACAGCGCGATCTCCTCCGCCAGGGTCGTCGTCTGACCGTCCTTGCCGAGGGCGGCGCGGAAGAGATCCGCCAGGTCCTGGAGCAGCTCCTCGGCGAGATCGGCGTCCTTGTGGATCAGATTGGCGATGGTGTTGAGACTGTTGAACAGGAAGTGCGGGCGAATCCGCGCCTGCAGCTTCTGGAAGCGGGCATCCGCCTCCGCCTCCACCTGTCGGCGCCACAGGTAGTGCAGGTACAGGTAGCGCAGGAGGAGGGCGGCAACCACGGCGCAGATGCCCAGGCCGCGGGCGAGGAACCCCGCGAGACCGTCGGGCGGGAAGGGTGAGCCGTCTTCGAGCGGCAGGAGCTCATAGGCCGCCCAGCTCACGAGCGCAGTGACCGCCAGTAGCAGGAGCCAGGCGGCCATCGCCGCCGAGCGGTCGTCCAGGCGTCTCAGTGGCCTTCGCAGCAGGCACAGGAGGCTGGCCCCGGTCAGGGTGATCAGCTGGATGTAGAGCGACAGCAGCCCGAGGCGCTCCCAGAACTCGGCGACCGGGCTCGGCGAGGCCAGCGCGAGCACGATCGCGATCAACTGTGCCGTCAGCATCACCCCGAACACCATGGGGATGCGGCAGAAGTCCGGCAGGAACCCTTCGGGCTCCGCCGGCGGTTCCGGCAACAAGGTATCCAAATGCTCCATGGGTGGGGACATCGAAGCGTGTAAAATCCCTCGGGCGATCATTATCACCGGTTTCGCCCCGGAATTTACCACTTCCCGCAGGCCGCGATGAACGAGCAGAACCCCTCCTCCAAGCCCTGGGCCGGGCGCTTCAACGAGCCGACGGACGCCTTCGTCGAGGCCTTCACCGCCTCGGTCGAGTTCGATCGCCGGCTTTATCGCTACGACATCGAGGGCTCCATCGCCCACGCGACCATGCTCGCCCGGCAGGGCATCCTGACCGACGCCGAGCGCGACGCCATCGTCGCCGGCTTCAACCGCATCCACGAGCGCATCGAGGGCGGCGACTTCCAGTGGTCGATTCCCCTGGAAGACGTGCACATGAACCTGGAGGCGGCACTGACCGCGGACATCGGCGCGGCGGGTAAGAAGCTCCACACCGGGCGCTCGCGCAACGACCAGGTGGCCACCGACGTCCGGCTCTACCTGCGCGCCGAGATCGACCAGATCCGCGCCGCGATCGCGCGCCTGCAAGCGGCCCTGCTCGACCTGGCCGAGCGCGAGGCCGAGACCATACTCCCGGGCTTCACCCATCTGCAGGTCGCCCAGCCCGTCACCTTCGGCCATCACATGCTGGCCTGGTTCGAGATGCTGGAGCGCGACCGGGAGCGGCTCGCCGACTGCCGCCGGCGGGTCAACGTCATGCCTCTGGGCGCCGCTGCGCTGGCGGGGACGACTTATCCTATCGACCGCGAATACACCGCAGAGCTGCTGGGCTTCGACCGCCCGGCCGAGAACTCCCTGGACGCGGTCTCGGATCGGGACTTCGCGATCGAGTTCACCGCCGACGCGGCCATCCTGATGATGCACCTGTCACGCTTCTCCGAGGAGCTCATCCTCTGGTCCTCCGCCCAGTTCGGCTTCGTCGAGCTGTCCGACGGCTTCTGCACCGGCTCCTCCATCATGCCGCAGAAGAAGAACCCCGACGTCCCCGAGCTGGTGCGCGGCAAGACCGGGCGCATCTTCGGGCATCTCATGGGCCTGCTGACCCTGATGAAGGGCCAGCCTCTCGCATACAACAAGGACAACCAGGAGGACAAGGAGCCCCTGTTCGACACCGTCGACAACCTCAAGGGCTCCCTCAAGGTCTTCGCCGAGATGATGGCGCGGCTCACCTGCAACCACGGGCGCATGCGCGCCGCCGCCCGCCAGGGGTTCGCCACCGCCACGGACCTGGCGGACTACCTGGTGCGCAAGGGCATCCCCTTCCGCGACGCGCACGAGGTGGTGGGCAAGGCGGTCGCCCTTGGGGTGCGGGAGGGCCGCGACCTCTCCGAGCTGACCCTGGACGAGCTCAGGCGGTTCTCGCCGGCCATCGGCGAGGACGTCTTCGGCGTGCTCACCCTGGAGGGTTCGGTAGCCGCCCGCGATCACCTCGGTGGCACCGCCCCGCGCCAGGTGCGCGGCGCCGTCGCCCGCGCTCGGGGAAGGCTCGGCTCCCCGTCCGAGCCCGCGCAATGAGGAGTACCCCACCATGTCCGAGGACAGCCTCTCCAACCTGAACCGGCGCCTGCTCCGCTTCGCGCGCGAGCGCGACTGGGAGCAGTTCCACTCACCCAAGAACCTGGCCATGGCCCTGGCCGGCGAATGCGGCGAGCTGCTGGAGCACTTTCAGTGGCTCAGCGAGGAGCAGAGCGCCTCCCTGGATGCCGACAAGAAACGCGAAGTGGGCCGTGAGATGGCCGACATCCTGATCTACCTGATCCGTCTCTCCGAGCGCCTGGACCTCGATCTGCTCGCCGCCGCCGAGGAGAAGATCGCCCTCAACGAGCGGCGCTACCCGGCGCACAAGGTCCGTGGCGACGCCCGCCGTGCCAGCGAGTACGAGCAGGGCGAGGGCGAGGCCGAGTCCTGAGAGAAGCTTGCGGGGCGGAAGCGCCCTGGGGTTTCGGGTTGGCGGTGGCGGCCAAGCGCGACTAACTTTAGCGCCATGTCCCGCGAATATCGGCACCCATGGCCTGGCACCTGACCTTTCATGTCCTGCGCGTCATCCGGCGCAGCCGCTATCTGCTGTTGCTGGTCGCGCTTTCAGTGCTGCTCGTCGCCTATCCCTTCTGGGGCCGCGACGTCATCGGGCTGGCGACCTTCGACATCATGCTCTGGGGCGTGCTGCTGGGCGGCCTCTGGGCCTTGCATCGCCACCCCGGGCTGCTGCGGGTCGCCCTGGTGCTGGCGGTGTTCGCGTTCCTGGCCACGGTGGCGACCTATCTCGTCCCCAGCCGGGAGGCGGTATTGGTGAGCTGCCTCTTGGATCTCACCCTGCTGCTTTTCGTCACGGCCATGATCCTCTCTAACGTGGTCGAGGAGGGGCGGGTGGACGCGGACCGGATCTTCGGCGCTGTCTGTGGCTACCTGCTGATCGGACTGACCTGGGCGCTGATCTACGGCGCGCTCGACCTGGTCCAGCCCGGCTCGTTCGACCTCGGGGAGACGGCGCCTCCGCCGGTCTCCGCCGCGGATCAGGTGCCCCACTTCGCCGACATGGACCCCATGCTCTACTACAGCCTGGTGACCCTGAGCACCCTGGGCTACGGGGATATCGTGGCGGTGACCCGCGCCGCGCGTTCCCTCTCTGCGTTGGAGGCCGTTGTCGGCCAGCTCTATATGGCGGTGGTCGTCGCCCGTCTCATCGGGCTGCACATTCTGTCCCGGACCCGGGAGCGGTCCGAGCGACCCTGACCTCCCGCCGAAGGCCCGCGCTCCGGCGTCCCTGTCTCACTTTTCCCGCCAGATGGTGGTGTACAGGTCGTGCCTGCGTCCCTTGAGGTTCTGCACCGTGCCCGAGTTGCGCGCCATGCGCAGGGACTCCAGGCGGAGGTCGGCGAAGGCGACCGTCTCCACGTTCGGCGTCGTGTCGGCGGCGATGCCGTCGCGGGCGAAGGGGAAGTCGCAGGGCGTGAGGATGCAGCTCTGGGCGTACTGGATGTCCATGTTGTGCACGTTGGGCAGGTTGCCGACGTTGCCGGACATGACGACGTAGCACTGGTTCTCCACGGCGCGTGCCTGGGCGCAGTAGCGCACCCGCAGGTAGGACTGGCGCTCGTCGGTGCAGAAGGGGACGAAGATGATGTTGACGCCCTGATCGGCCAGGTGCCTCGCCAGCTCCGGGAACTCGGCGTCGTAGCAGATGAGCACGCCGATGGGGCCGCAGTCCGTGTCGACCGCGTGCAGGGTGTGGCCGCCCTCGATGTTCCACCAGTAGACCTCGTTGGGGGTCGGGTGGATCTTGGGCTGCTCGTGGACCTCGCCGTTGCGCAGGCACACGTAGCAGATGTTCTCCACCCGCCCGTTGGGCATCTTGGTCGGATGGGAGCCGCCGATGATGTTGATGTTGTAACGGATGGCCATTTCCCGCAGGGCGTCCCGCAGCGGATCGCGGTACTTGGTCAGCGCCTCGATCGCCTGGGCCGGCGTCAGCTCCTGGTCCTCCATGGACAGGAGCTGGAGCGAGAACAGCTCGGGCAGGACCACGAAGTCAGACCGGTAGTCCGCGGCCACGTCTACGAAATAGCCCACCATCTCGAGGAACTCCTCGAAGGTGGAGACCCGCCGCTGCTTGTACTGCACGGTGGCGACGCGGATGGTGTCCGGTAACCGCCCGCCGTAGTTCTTTGCCCGTCTCGCCTCCTTCTCGTCCGGCGCCAGGGGGTTGCGCCACAGCAGGTGCACCGCGAAGCCGAGGGACTCCTTGTCCTCCGGCAGGTAGTCGGGCAGCAGGCCGATGACCTGGAAGTCGTTGCGCAGCTGAAAGGTCAGGACGGGGTCGCGCTGGTTGCCGGCCTTGACCTCCTCGACGTACGCCTCCGGGGTGCCGAAGCGCTGCAGGCGCTTGGCCAGCGTCGGCAGCCGGCCGCCGTAGACGATGCCCTTGAGCCCCCATGCCTGGGCGAGCTTCTTGCGCTCGGTGTAGAGGCGTTGGCCGATGCGCAGCCCGCGGAACTCGGGGTCCACGCAGACCTCCATGCCGTACAGGTATTCCCCGTCCGGGTCGTGGCGGGACGCGTAACCGCCGGCCGTGATCTCCCGCCAGGTATGGGGCTTGAGGGCGTCCTCCGGACCGATGATGAAGGTGGCGCAGTAGCCCACGATCTTGTCGTCGTAGACGGCGACGAATTGCCCCTCGGGGAAGTTGTGGATCTGTCCGCGCAGCATGGCCGTGGTGTAGCCGCTCATGCCCAGCGGCTGGTAGACGCTGAGGATCAGGTCGCGGACGGCGGGGATGTCCTTGGTGCGGGCGTTGCGGACCATGAGCCGCGGCCGCTGTTGGTCTGTGCGCTTCTGGTTTGCTGGCATGGGAGGAGCTCCGAGGGCAAGATGCCCGCCGCCGACAGCGGGTGCGAATGATTTTGCGCCTGAACGACCGCGAGGAAAATCGAAAAGACGCGCGCGGGTGATTTCAGTGCGCGAACAGGTCAACCCGCCCGCTGTTCCTGTGTACTGGCGTTCGGGGCTGTTCAGCAACCCGTGCCGGATGATGGCCGCGTGCCCGGTGTCCGTGATTCGGATCGTGCCCGACTCGACCTCCAGCAATGGGCTATCAAGCGGTTGCGCGTGGCTGAGGAGCGACCGCGCCGGCGCCGCCCGAAGAGCGCACCAGGAGTTGGTCCGAGCGCTGGTTCCGCTGTCCGAGCTAGAATCACGGCTCGCGGGTCGGCTCCTTGCGGAAGTTTCGGCGGAAGCAATCGCCGACGAGGCGTTCGAGCAATAGGGCGAGTGGGTAGCCCGCTGGGCGCCCGTCGTGTCTGTCGTGTGCAAGTACGGGCAGATTCTCCTCGGGCGAAGCGCCGGAACATAGGAACAGGCCGGACGTCCTCCGCATACCGAGCAACGAAACCCGAAGGAAGCAGAGCCCAAGGACAACCACCCATCCCATGAACAACTTCTCCGAGAAGGTCAGCTTCATCTGGGGCGTGGCCGACCTGCTGCGCGGGGACTACAAGCAGTCCGAGTACGGGCGGGTGATCCTGCCCTTCATCCTCCTGCGCCGGCTGGACCAGGTGCTCGCCCTCACCCGCGAGGCGGTGTGGGCGGCGGACGAAAAGTCCCGCAACCTGCCCGAGGCCCTGCGCGAGCGGATGCTGATGAAGGCCGCGGGCTGCGGCTTCTACAACACCAGCCGCCTCGACTTCCCCAAGCTGCTCGCCGACCCCGACAACGTCGCCGCCAACCTGGTGGGCTTCCTCCACGGCTTCTCGGAGAACGTGCGCGACATCATGGAGCGCTTCCGCTTCGAGTCCCAGATCACCCGGCTCGACAACGCCAACCTCCTGTTCCTGGTGGCGCGGCGCTTCGTCGAGATCGACCTCCACCCCTACCAGCGCCACCCGGACGGCAGCATCGTCAAGGGACCGGACGGCCAGCCCGCGCCCAACGTCACCAACCACGAGATGGGCTACATCTTCGAGGAGCTGATCCGCCGCTTCTCCGAGCAGTCCAACGAGACCGCCGGCGAGCACTTCACGCCCGCGCGAGGTCATCCGCTTCATGGTCAACCTCCTGTTCGCCGAGGACGACCAGGCCCTGCACCAGCCCGGCATCGTGCGCACCATGTACGATCCCGCCTGCGGCACCGGCGGCATGCTCTCGGTGGCGGAGGACTACCTCGCCCGCCTCAACCCCCAGGCGCGCCTGCAGGTCTACGGCCAGGAGCTGAACGACGAGTCCTACGCCATCTGCAAGGCCGACATGCTGGTCAAGGGCCAGGCCGCGGACAACATCAAGTGCGGCAACTCCTTCAACGCCGACGGGCTGCCCGGCCTCAGGGCCGACTACCTCATCAGCAACCCGCCCTTCGGCGTGGACTGGTCCAAGGCCGAGAAGGCGGTGCGCGACGAGCACGAGCACCAGGGCTTCGCCGGCCGCTTCGGCCCCGGACTCCCGCGCAAGAACGACGGCTCGCTGCTGTTCCTGCTGCACATGCTGAGCAAGATGAAGCCAGCCGAGCAGGGCGGCAGCCGGCTCGCCATCGTCTTCAACGGCTCGCCGCTTTTCACCGGCAGCGCCGACTCCGGCGAGAGCGACATCCGCCGCTGGATCATCGAGAACGACTGGCTGGAGGCCATCGTCGCCCTGCCGGACCAGATGTTCTACAACACCGGCATCAGCACCTACATCTGGCTGGTCACCAACCGCAAGGCGCCGGAGCGCAAGGGCAAGGTCCAGCTCATCAACGGCGTCGGCCACTTCCGCAAGATGCGCAAGTCCCTCGGCAACAAGCGCAAGGAGCTGGGCTCCGAGGACATCGACCAGCTCACCCGGCTCTATGCCGACTTCTGCGAAGGCCCGAGGTCAAGATCTTCGACAACGCCGACTTCGGCTTCCACCGCATCACCGTCGAGCGCCCCCTCAAGCTCAACTTCCAGGCCAGCGCCGAGCGCATCGCCCGGCTGGAGGAGGAGAAGGCCTGGCAGGGCCTGGTCACCAGCAAGAAGAAGGGCGCCGCAGCCGAGGCCGAGATCGCGGCTGGCAAGGCCACCCAGCAGGCCGTCCTCGGCGTCCTCCAGTCCCTCGCCGACCCCGTAGGTGGGCAAAGCGAAGCGTGCCCACCGATCAGCCCCGGTTGACGCCATCGCCGATGCGGGGCGTTGCCTTACATGGCAATGCCTCCCCTCTACAAAGACCGCGACACCTTCACCAGAGACCTCAAGGCCGCCGCCCGAGCCCAAGGCGTCCAACTCGCCGCCCCCGTCCTCAAGGCCGTCCTGAGCGCCCTCTCCGAGCGGGACGAGACCGCCAAGGTCTGCATGGTCAAGGGCCAGCCCGAGCCCGACCCGGACCTGCGCGACTACGAGAACGTGCCCCTCAAGGAGGACATCGACGCCTACATGGCCCGCGAGGTCCTGCCCCATGTCCCGGACGCCTGGGTGGACCACGCCAAGACCAAGGTCGGCTACGAGATCCCCTTCACCCGGCACTTCTACGTCTACCAGCCGCCGCGGCCGCTGGAGGTGATCCGAGGCGGAGATCGAGGCGCTGGAGGCGGAGATTCAGGGGATGTTGGGGAGGGTGTTGGCGTGAACCAGCCACTTGGCTCGGCAGCTGCCATCCGGATGGCGGAGCACTGCGGCTTCGACACGTGGCATTGCGCCAATGGCAGATCGTCGACAAGAAATCGCTACGAGGACGGATGTCGGTTCGGCTCTGCACTCGACGGACGTGTACTACAACGAACTTCATCAAGAACGACATGCAGTTCATGGACGGCAACGCGCGACATCCGGCGGAAGTGCGTCGAGTTCCACTACGACCTGGCGACGTAGTGATTACGAAGGACTCAGAATCCTGACGACGGTATCGCAGTCGCAGCATGCGTCGTAGAACCGCTGAACAACGTCGTCTGCGGCTACCACCTGTCCGTGCTACCGACCATTTGGTGGCCGACTTGACAGGTCGTCTTCTGCATCGGGCGTTCAGGCTCCAGGATCCGCGAGCAACTCTGGCATCGCCGCCAACGGAGTGACGCACTTCGGTCTCGGGCAACAGGGCATGAAGGATGCAATACTGCCGTCTCCCGCCGCTCCCCACCCAAAAAGCCATCGCCGACTACCTCGACGAAAAGACCGCCGCCATCGACGCCCTGATCGAGAAGAAGCGCAAGCTCCTGGACCTGCTGGCCGAGGAGCGCGCCGCCCTCATCAACCAGGCGGTGACCAAGGGCCTCGACCCCACCGTGCCGATGAAGGACTCCGGCATCCCGTGGATTGGGGAGATTCCGGCGCATTGGGAGGTGATGCGACCAAGCCGTTCCTCGTCAATGAGTCTCGCCCGATCATGTACGGAATCGTGCTGCCTGGCCCTCACGTCGAGGGGGGTGTGCCGGTGGTGAAGGCCAACAATTGCCGACCTGGAAGGCTGGACCCAGCGCTCATGAAGCGTGACAACCAAGGAGATCGAGTCGCGTTACGTCCGGTCACGACTCGGGCCGGCGATGTGGTCATCGCTATCCGAGGGTCGGTGGGCTCGGCGGAGGTGGTCCCTGCCTAGCTGGTCGGGGCGAACCTGACGCAGGATGCGGCTCGGCTATCGCCCAGCGAAGGCTCACCACTGTGTGGCTCCATCTGCTGAGCCCAGCAACGTGGTTCGACGGTTACCTCACGCCCAGAATCGCAGGAGCCACCGTCAAGGGCATCAACATCTGGGACCTCTCCCGTGTCCCACTCCCGGATGTTCCGGTGCGCGAGCAGGAGGAAATCAGCGCCGCCGTTCAGGATCGGATTCAGCATTTAGATGGCTCAAACCTGAGCCAGTCAGTCGAACACCTCCAAGAATACCGCCAAGCCCTCATCACCGCCGCCGTCACCGGCCAGCTCGACATCGAGGCCGCGGCATGAGACCGACCGTGCAGTTTGTTGAAGCGATTGCGGAGTCGCCATGATGGACTGGTCCAAACTGCCGAATATCCAATGGCTGATCGAGAACGATGGCAACATCGAGCTTGGCCGTGTCGGTCCAATAGCCTGCGCGGCAGTCGCGTCCGACGAGGACAATATGCTGGCGGCTTTGGTGAGACGGGACGGTGAGGCCCTGGACGCACTGTTCGCCCGGCTGGAGGCCGCCCTCGACGACGCCCTTAACCATGACGTTTTCACGGACGAGATCAACGGCTGAGCCGGGATGTGCATCCGACTTGGAAGCCCGGTTCAGCTCGCAAGATGGTCAAAGCGTAGGATGGGCAAAGCGCAGCGTGCCCATCAAAAGACTTCACCTTGGTCACGGAGGGACGGCGCCCCGTCCTGATCGAGCACATCGACCGCCTGCGCCGGGCCTTTCGGATGGGTCGGGCGCGACGCCCGTTCCAGATCGATGCGATCGTGGTTCTCCCGGACCATCTGCATACCATTTGGCGGCTGCCCGAGGGCGACGCGGATTTCTCGACCCGCTGGATGCATATCAAGCGGTGCTTTTCTGCGGGGCTTGGTGGCCGCGTGCGTGAAGATGGGCACGCTGCGCTTTGCCCATCCTACGAGCTGGATGGAGCATCAATCTCCGCGTCGAAGCGGAAGAAACGGGAGAAGGGTGTGTGGCAGCGTCGTTTCTGGGAGCATGCGATACGCGACGAGCCCGTAGTTTGATGGGCAAAGCAAAGCGTGCCCATCAAACCCGTCCCAATCACGACCGCGGATACCTATCCGCCACAATGAGCCATGGCAGACTATCGGCGCCTGTTCCAACCCGGAGGATGCTATTTCTTCACCTTGGTCACGGAGGGACGGCGCCCCATCCTGATCGAGCACATCGACCGCCTGCGCCGGGCCTTTCGGATGGGTCGGGCGCGACGCCCGTTCCAGATCGATGCGATCGTGGTTCTCCCGGACCGTCTGCATACCATTTGGCGGCTGCCCGAGGGCGACGCGGATTTCTCGACCCGCTGGATGCATATCAAGCGGTGCTTTTCTGCGGGGCTTGGTGGCCGCGTGCGTGAAGATGGGCACGCTGCGCTTTGCCCATCCTACGAGCTGGATGGAGCATCAATCTCCGCGTCGAAGCGGAAGAAACGGGAGAAGGGTGCGTGGCAGCGTCTTTTCTGGGAGCATGCGATACGCGACGAGCCCGATTGGAAGCGGCATCTGGATTACGTGCACTTCAATCCGGTCAAGCATGGGTATTGCGCCGCGCCTCGCGATTGGACGTATGGGTCGTTTCGATGGTGTGTGAGGGCGGGACTCTACGAACGGGATTGGGGGGTTGGAGGTCCGGTCGAGGATATTGAGGGCGATGTGGAATGAAAGCGGAGATGGGCACGCTGCGCTTTGCCCATCCTACGCGCTTGGCGTGAGGGGCTACGCGCTTGGCAGACGGTTGTGTAAAGCGCACTTGGCTACAACCGGATTTGTGTAAAGTAGAATTCGGTTTCACTTGACGCAAAATGGCGTAGCGTTGAGCCGACGAGAGAAGGGCCCGCTCGATCAACCGTGAATATCCACACCGAGGATGCCTTCGAGAAGCTCATCGTCGAGCACCTGGTGCTGCACGGCGGCTATGAGCCACGCGGGTGCACGAGCTTCGACCCCGACGACGCCCTGGCCGTCCACGCGGGCTACGACGTCCAGCGCGCCCTGATCCCGGCGGAGGTCCTCGCCTTCGTCCAGGCCACCCAGCCCAAGCCCTGGGCCAAGCTCCAGGCCATCCACGGCGCGGCGCTCGACGGCATCTTCCTCGACGCCCTGTGCAAGGTGCTGGACCAGCGCGGGGCGCTGTCGGTGCTGCGCCAGGGCTTCAAGTTCCACGGTCAGCAGGTCCGGCTCGCCTACTTCGCCCCGGGCCACGGGCTGAACCCCGAGGTCTGGAAGCTCTACGAGCAGAACCGCCTGCGGGTGGTGCGCCAGCTCCGCTACGACCCCAAGAACGACAACGAGCTGGACCTGGCCCTCTTCCTGAACGGCCTGCCCGATCGCCACCGCCGAGCTGAAGAACCCCATGACCGGCCAGAAGGCGGGCCACGCCAGGCGGCAGTACAAGGAGCGACCGCGACCCCAACGCCCCGATCTTCCGCTTCAAGACCCGCGCCCTGGTCCATTTCGCCGTGGACACGGACGAGGTCTGGATGACCACCCGCCTGCGCGGGCTCGTCCACCCGCTTCCTGCCCTTCAACCGGGGCCACGAGCAGGGCGCGGGCAACCCGACCGTCGAGGGCAAGCACCGCACCAGCTACCTGTGGGAGGAGGTCTGGCAGCGCGACAGCCTGCTCGACCTGGTCGGCCGCTTCATCCACCTGCAGGTGGACGAGCACAAGGACCCGAACACGGGCAAGGTCACCACCAGCGAGACCATGATCTTCCCCCGCTACCACCAGCTCGACTGCGTGCGCCGCCTGGTGGCCGCTGCGCGGCAGCCGGGGCGCGGGCACCAACTACCTGGTCCAGCACTCGGCGGGCTCGGGCAAGTCCAACTCCATCGCCTGGCTGGCCCACCGCCTGGCCTCCCTCCACGACGACGCAGGACCAGAAGGTCTACGACGCGGT
Source organism: uncultured Gammaproteobacteria bacterium (assembly GCA_963736235.1). GTDB lineage: Bacteria > Pseudomonadota > Gammaproteobacteria > Chromatiales > Chromatiaceae > CAVORB01. The sequence continues at coordinate 481,808 of CAVTOR010000031.1, read as the reverse complement.
GGTGGTGCTGACCGACCGCAAGGTGCTCGACCAGCAGCTGCAGAACACCATCTACCAGTTCGAGCACAAGACCGGCGTGGTGGAGAAGATCGACACCGACTCCGCCCAGCTCGCCGCGGCCCTGGCCGCCGGCGTGCCCATCATCATCTCCACCATCCACAAGTTCGGCTTCATCCAGGACAAGATCCAGGACCTGCCCGGACCGCCGCTACGCCGTCATCGTCGACGAGGCCCACTCCTCCCAGAGCGGCGAGATGGCCGTCACCGTCAAGGAGCTGCTCGTCCGACAGCTCCATCGCGGCCAAGCTGCGAAGAAGAAGGCGAGGACCTCGCCGCACCGGACCAGCTCGCCCTGCGCGCCGCCCTGTTCCGCGGGCCGCAGCCCAACATCAGCTTCTTCGCCTTCACCGCCACGCCCAAGTACAAGACCCTGGAGCTGTTCGGCCACAAGGGCGCCGGACGGCAAGCCCGCGCCCTTCCACCTCTACTCCATGCGCCAGGCCATCGAGGAGGGCTTCATCCTCGACGTGCTCCAGGGCTACACCACCTACAAGCGCTTCTTCCAGCTCGCCAAGGCCGTCGCCGACGACCCGGAGCTGGACAAGCGCAAGGCCGCCGCGGCCCTGGCCCGCTTCGTCAACCTGCACCCGACCAACATCGCCCAGAAGACCGAGATCATCATCGAGCACTTCCGCTCCTGTGTGATGCACAAGCTCCAGCGGCCGCGCCAAGGCCATGGTGGTGACCGGCTCGCGGCTGCATGGCGGTCAGATACAAGCAGGCGTTCGACGCCTACCTCAAGGACAAGGGCTACGCCGACATCCGCTGCCTGGTGGCCTTCTCCGGCGAGGTCACGGACCCGGACGCGCCGATCGCTGACCTACACCGAGCCGGGGATGAACCCACAGTCAACGGCAAGCCATCAAGGAGACCGAGCTGCCGGACAAGTTCGCCTCCGACGACTACCAGGTGCTCATCGTCGCCAACAAGTACCAGACCGGCTTCGACCAGCCGCTGCTGTGCGCCATGTACGTCGACAAGCGCCTGGACGGCATCCAGGCGGTGCAGACCCTGTCCCGACTGAACCGGACCTGTCCCGGCAAGGAGGAGACCTTCGTCGCTCGACTTCGTGAACGAGCGCGAGGCGATCCTGGCGAGCTTCCAGGACTACTACCAGACCACCACCGTCGCCGACGAGGTCGACCCCCAGCGCCTCCACGAGCTGGAGCACGAGCTGGCGCAGCTCCAGGTCTACACGCCATCGGAGGTCGACGGCTTCGCGGCGGTGTTCTTCAAGCTCAGGGGCGACAAGAACCTGGCCGACAACGCCAAGCTCAACGCCTGGCTCGACCCGGCCGTGGATCGCTTCAAGGCGCTCAAGACGGGCGATGCGGACGAGGAGGGGCAGCAGCGCCAGGAGGCATTCCGCGGCAAGCTCACGGCCTTCAAGAACCTCTACGGCTTCCTCGGCCAGATCGTGCCCTTCGCCGACCCGGACCTGGAGAAGCTCTACGCCTTCGGGCGGATGCTGCTGCGCAAGCTGCCGCGGCCCGACAGCGGCGGCCCCGTCGACCTCGGCGACGACGTGGCGCTCGCCTCCTTCAAGCTCAAGCTGGAGGCGGAGGGCGATCTCCAGCTACGAGCCCGAGGGCGTCGGCGAGCTGCCCGGGCCAGAGTACACCGGCACCGGCAAGGGGAAGACGCCCAAGGAGAAGCTCTCCGCCATCATCGACGTCATCAACGAGCGCTTCGGCACCGACTTCGACGCCCAGGACCTGGTCGACGGCGTCACCGATCAGCTCGTCGCCGACGAGGACCTGCAGCAGGCCGCCAGGGTCAACGACAAGGGCAACTTCTCGGTCCCCTTCCAGGAGGCCCTGGACGACGCGCTGGTCACCCGTCACGACAAGCACGGCGACTTCATCAACAAGGTCTTCCAGGACGAGGCCCTGGGCGACTTCTTCCGCGCCTGGATGCTGGATCAGGTGTATGGGCGCTTGCGCGCGCCAGCCCCGAAATAGGCGGTAAGATAGATTAGCGACCGGGCGCCGGTCTCCAACGGGATTCATCGTCAAGCGCGGCCTTGAGACGCAGGTGCTCGTGCCGCCAGTCGCGTCTACACCGCGGTTATCTCCGATTCCACGGACCGGTCAACCTCGCGTCTCAAGGGATGCGGCGAACGCCACGATTGCCGCGGCCGCCTGCTCCAGGTTCTGCTCCCAGGTGCGTCCGGACTGCTTGCGGGGCTTGAAGCCGTGCTCCCCGTCCTCGATCCAGGCCAGGCGGATGCTTTGGCTCAACGGATAGCCGCCGACCTCTTGCCGGTTGCCGAAGCGGTCGCGGGTGCCCTGGCAGATGAGGGCAGGGGTGCGCAGGTCCGTCAGGTGCTCCACGCGCAGCTGATCCGGCTTGCCCGGGGGGTGGAAGGGATAGCCGAGGCAGACCAGGCCGGCGGCCTCCCGCTCGTCCGCGATCAGGCTCGCCATGCGCCCGCCCATGGACTTGCCGCCGATGAGAAGCCGTCCGAGGGCGGTGCCGTCGGCGAGAGCTCGGTCGATGACCTCATTCCAACGCGCGCGCAAAACGGGCTCGCGATCCGGCGGCCTGCGTTGCCCGCTCAGCCGCATCCGCGCCATGTAGGGAAACTCGAAGCGAACGACCCGCAATCCCGCCCGGCCAACGGCGCGGGCAACTTGGTCCATGAACGGGGAATCCATGCCCTGGCCGGCGCCATGTGCCAGGATCAGGCTCCAGCGCGCGTCCGCAGGACCGTCATACAGCAGTCCCGGGTCGTCTTCGGGCTTGTCAGGCATCAAGGGGCGGCCCCATCATCGAGGTGAGATATCCGAAAGCATAACCCTGCGAGAGACGGAGGCAAGGCGATGAAGGCAATCGAGATGCGCCAGATCGGTGGTCCGGAGGTGTTGCAGTTGGTGGATCGGCCCATGCCGGTGCTCACCGAGCCGACGGCGGTGCTGGTGAGGCTGGCGGCCGCGGGTGTGAACCCCGTCGACACCAAGATCCGTACCCGAGGGGTATTCGTGCCCGATGGGCTGCCGGCGGTGCTGGGCTGCGACGGCGCGGGCGTGGTCGAGGCGATCGGTGATGAGGTCAAGCGTTTCAAGCCGGGCGACGCCGTCTGGTTCTGTCACGGCGGACTTGGCGGGCCGGAGGGCAACTATGCCCAGTACGCCCTGGTGGACGAGTCGGTGGCCCAGCCCATGCCCGCCAGTCTGGATTTCGTGCATGCGGCGGCCGCCCCGCTGGTGCTGATCACCGCATGGGAGGCCTTGCACGACCGCGCCCGTCTGTCGGAGGGTGGAACGGTACTGGTCCATGCCGGCGCCGGCGGCGTCGGCCACGTGGCGATTCAGCTTGCCAGGCTCGCCGGGGCTCGCGTCTGCACCACCGTCAGCGGGCCTGAGAAGGCCGAGTTCGCCCATGAGCTGGGCGCGGAATACGTCATCAACTACCGAGAGGAGGACCTGGTGGAGGCGGTCATGGACTGGACCGAGGGCAGGGGCGTGGACGTGGCGCTGGACACCGTCGGTCCGGAGGTCTTGCGGCGCACCATCCCGGCCATGGCCCACTACGGGGACCTGGTCACCATCCTCGAGCCGGGACCGGACGTCGATTGGCAGGAGGTCCGCATGCGCAACCTGCGTATCGGCTTCGAACTCATGCTCGTCCCCATGCTGCGCAATCTGCCGGAGGCCCGCGCCCATCAGGGTGAGATCCTGCGCCGCTGCGGTGACCTCATCGATCGCGGCGAGCTGCGGATCGAGGTCTCCGAGACCTTCCCACTCGCGGACGCCTCCGCCGCCCACCGGCGCATCGAGGAGGGCCATACCCGGGGCAAGCTGGTCCTGACCACCGAGTGAGTCCGTGATCCGTGTCGCCATCCTCGCGGACACCCACGGGCAACTGGATGAACGGGTGGAAGACCTGGTCGTGGACTGTGATCTCGCGGTTCATGGCGGGGACATCGGCAACGCTTCGGTGCTGGCCCGGCTGCGGCCGAGGTCGGGCCGGGTGCTTGCCGTCACCGGCAACAACGATCTGCCGCGTAAGTGGCCGGAGGAGGAGCGGCATCTCCTGAGCGAGCTGCCGGAATTGCAGGAGATCTCCCTCCCGGGCGGCACGTTGGTGGTGATCCATGGCCACCAGATGCCCGCGCGGGACCGCCACGAGCGCCTGCGATGCCGCTTCCCCGGTGCCCGCGCCGTGGTCTATGGACACAGCCACCGGCTGGTCGCGGATCGCGCGCGGATGCCCTGGGTCTTGAACCCCGGAGCCGCCGGTCGTGCGCGGACCTTCGGCGGCCCGTCGTGCATGATCCTGACCGTATCGGATGGCGGCTGGACGCTGCGAGTTGTGCGCTTCGAGCCGGTCAGCCGCCGCCGCGACCGGCCCGAAACCCGGGCTCGAGGCGCGTCGCCCGGCGTCTCGGCGGGCAGGGATTACGGCACTGGGTCATTAGCATCGTTTATCGATAACTACATGAAATAAAAAGATTAAAACGGTTGTTTCAGGCTTGAAATTTAGGCTCTCCGATACTATCTTTATGGTAGGAAACCAACAAGCAGGAGGGCTGCCATGAAGACGAAACGTAACGAGATGGTAGAGGCGGTCCCGCGTCGTGAGATTGATCTCTTCGGCGACATGGACCGTGTTTTCGACACCCTGTTCCACCGCGGAGGGTTGCGCCCGTTCCGCGATATGTGGCCTGAGTGGGGCCAGCTCGAGCAAAGGCTGGACTTCGTCGCGCCGCGCGTGGACGTGATCGACCGCGAGGACGAGATTTTGGTGCGGGCGGAGATCCCGGGCGTGGAGAAAAAGGACATTCAGGTAGACCTCAGCGGCCAACTGCTCACCATCAAGGGTGAGCGCAGGCGTGAGGAGAAAAAGGAGGAGGGCGAGTACTTCCGGTCCGAGATCGCGAGCGGCGGCTTCAGCCGTACGATCCGGATGCCGGAGGACGTGGACCTCGAGAAGGCCAAGGCCGAGTTCAAGGACGGGATGCTCGAGGTGCATCTGCCCAAGACCCACAAGACCACGCGTCGCCAGATCGAGGTCAAGTAGGCAAGGACGCGGGTGCCCAGGATGGGCGGGTGATAACTCCCGGGATCAACCGCGTTGCGGCCCCGGGGCGAGGTAGAGAGAGGCCGGCGAGATGCCGGCCTTTTCTTGTCAGGGCGCCGGTTCGGCGGTCAAGTCTTCGACAAAGGCGACGAAGCCCGCGCGCTGCGCCTTCACCAGATCCGCCGGACCGTGCAGCTGCGGGTACAGGTTGCCTTTGACCGTCTCCACCACCGCCGCCAGGAGCATGCGCTCCGCTTGGGCGTCTACGGTCTGCCCCATGCCGATGCTGCGCGCGTAGCTGCCCTCCAGCTCCACCAGCGTGGCCGGCTGTGCGCCTTCCAGCGCGCTGATGACCGGCTCCACCTCGCCGCCGTCCGGCTTGGAGAACTGCGACTGCCAGCGCGCCACGTTGGCCTCCACCGAGCCCCCCTGATTGGGTCCGAAGTAGTAGACGATGAACTCGGCACCATCGGAACCCTCGGCGCCCGGTACCTGGAACTGGAGCAGACGCATATCGCTCGCCGACTGCTGCGGAACCCAGCTTGCGGGGACTTTGGAGGTCAGGCCGAGCAGCTGCACCTGTTGGTCGTCGCCCAGCGCCGGAATCGTCGTTACTATGAGCAGAGAAAACAGGAGGGTTCGGATCGTCATGGTCGGCACCTGAAGTGGGCGGCTGGAGTGTTTCTCTAAGATAGCCCATGAGCAGCAGAAGAATCCGGACAACTTCGAATGCGCTCTGGATCGCGGGGGCGTTCGTCTGGGGGGGCGTTAGCTTGCTGATCCTCATCGAGTATCGCTTGCTTGGGGGAGAACCGAGGCAGCTCAGGGAATTGTGGTTCCTGATGTCCCTTCTTTGGGCGCAACTCGGTTTCGCCGCCCTGTTTGCCGATTGGCGTCGCAACCGGGGGCGTCGGTTCCGCACCCTGCTGTTGCGCACCCTGTTGCCGCCGCTGGTGCTGCACTTCGTCATCTTCGGCCTCATCTAGCCGATGCACCCCCGGGATCGCGCGAGGGTGGCGAGCAGCAGGCTTTTGCGGTAAGAAGAGAACCCCTCTCCCCGCTCCCCAACGAACCGAAGAACCATCCTGGAGGAACGATGACTGCCACCGCTACCCCCATGCAGTATCTCGACAAGGCGATGAACCAGCTCCACGACCTCGGGCTCGTTCCCGAGGGCGGGAACCAGGAGGCGCCGATCATCGCGCTCCTCAATCAGATCTCGGAGCTCGACGAGGGGCGCGTCACCGCCATCGCGCGCACCCTCGACCAGGCCTCGCTGTTCAACGACGTGGTGCGCGAGCAGGTGCAGGCGATGGAGATCGGCGAGCGCTACGAGGAGATCACCGACGCCTTCAACAGCATCCGCGACGACGCCAAGTCCATGGTCGACCAGGTCGAGGACGGCAAGATCGACACCTTCGAGCGCATGGGCAACGTCTGGATGAAGGTCACGCGCGGCGATATCGCGAGCCGGTTCGACAAGATCAAGGACACCTATCTCGACGTCACCGCCTCCACCCAGGACCAGATCCAGCGCGAGCAGAAGATCCTCGAGGCCTATCAGGACTTCCGCGGCGCGCTCAAGCAGTCCGAGGTGCTGGCACTCGAGGTGCTGAAGACCGCCGAGGGCCAGCTCGACGCGGCCAAGGCGGCGGTCGACGCGGCGATGAAGACGGTGGAGGGCTACCAGGGAGAGGAGATGGCCGAGCGGGCCAAGCTGGAGATGGCCCGCGACGAGAAGGTGCGCGCCCTGCAGGACGAGGAGAAGCGCTACCAGATCGCCAAGGATCTGTCGGACAACCTGACCATCAGCTACAACACCTCCGAGGTGGTCATGGCGCGGCTGCTGCAGACCACCAACGCCAAGGAGCGGGTGTACGCCCAGGCGGTGAGCTTCTTCAGCACCAACGAGGTGGTGCTGACCGCGCTGACCGCCTCCTTCACCGGCATGTTTGGCCTGCACGAGGGCACCCAGACGGTGGAGGCGATGAAGGAGGGCGTGAGCCAGTCCCTGGAGGTGCTCGCCGACATCGGCGGCAAGGTGCAGGAGGCCGCCGTGAGAGCGGGCTACGGGCCGACGGTGCGGGCCGACGCGGTCAAGAAGCTGGTGGACTCGGTGGTCAACTGGCAGACCAAGTCCCACGAGATCATCGAGGAGATGCGCAAGCAGAGCACCGCCAACGCCGCGGAGATCCGCGACGCGGTCGAGGACGGCAAGCGCAAGCTCGCCCGCCTCGCCGAGCAGGGCAAGGGCCTGGCGGTCGCCGCCGAATGAGCGCGGAAGCCGCCGCGCCGGCCGCCCCGGCGACCTCCGGCCCGGGCGGCAAGCAGCCCCTGGACGAGGTCATGCTGGCCATGGACGTGGTCGACACGCTGCGCCGGCGGGAGCGCCTGGTCAAGCGCGAGTTAGACGCCACGGGCCGCGAGCAGGACCTCAAGGAGCGGCTGCGCAAGATCTATCAGGCCCAGGGCATCGAGGTCTCGGACCAGATCCTGGAAGAGGGCGTGGCCGCGCTCAAGGAGGACCGCTTCGTCTACAAGCCCCCGCCGGAGGGGCTCGGCGTCAGGCTCGCGCGCCTCTACGTCAGCCGCGATAAGTGGGGCAAGTGGGTGGTGGGCGGAATCGGCGCCTTGATCCTCGCCTGGGCGGTCAACTACTTCGTCTTCGTCGCCCCGGATGCCGCCCTCCCGGACGAGCTTGCTGCGGCCCATGCCCAGGCTGCGGAGATTGCGGAGTCAGAAGAGGCCAAGGTGAGCGCCGGGCGCCTGCTGAACGCCGGCAAGGCCGCCCTGCGGGAGGAGGACACGGACGCCGCCCGCGCGGCCTTGGCGTCGCTGCAGGACATGCGCACCGCCCTGGAGCAGGAGTACAGCTTGCGCATCGTCAACCGGCCGGGCGAACGCAGCGGCGTCTGGCGCGTGCCGGACGTCAACACCGGGGCGCGTAACTACTACATCATCGTCGAGGCCATCGATCCCACCGGCAGGGCGCTCACCGTCCCCGTCACCAACGAGGAGACCGGGAAGGTCGAGCGCGTGACCCGATGGGGCCTGCGGGTGGACGAGGAGACCTTCGAGCGGGTGGGCCGCGACAAGCAGGACAATGGCATCATCGACCGCGACCGCTTCGGCTACAAGAATCGCGGCTACCTCGTGCCCAAGTACGAGATGCGCACCACCGGCGGCGCCATCACCGAGTGGTAGGGAGGCTCACATGATCTCCGGACGACAGACCCTGGCCTCCATCGATCAGGCGCTCACCGAGGAACGCGCCAAGCTGGACACGGTCGAGCAGCGCATCGCGGCGATCAGTTCCACCCTGGTCGAGCAGCAGAAGGCCGATGCCCAGGACTTCCGGGAGCTCGCCCGGGTGCGGGTGGATCTGCTGGCGGGCGGCGAGCTGGTGCAGCACATCGATCAGGCGGAACAGCAGGTGCTGGCCCTGCTCAAGACCCGGGATGCCGCCGCGCAGGATCTCGCCGCGCGCATCCGGGCGGCGGAGGACGAGCGCGCCAAGCTGGAGACGGAGCGCGCCGCACAGGCCGACGCGGTAGACCGTGCCGCCGAGGCGGTGGACGAGGCGGAGGCGCGCACCCAGGCGCGGCTCGACGCCGACCCCGCGTATCAGACGCAGCGCGAGCGGGCGCGGGAGGCCGAGCGCACCGCCATGCACGCCGCGGAGAAGGCCGCCAACAGCGAGCAGGAGAAGGAGCAGAAGGGCGAGTCCTACCGAGGCGATCCCCTGTTCATGTACCTGTGGCGGCGCAGCTACGGTCTGCCGGCGTACGATGCCAACGGCCTGGTTCGCTGGCTCGACGGCAAGGTGGCACGCCTGATCGGCTTTGCCGACGCCCGGGCCAACTATGCGCGCCTGAACGAGATCCCGGAGCGCCTGCGCGAGCACGCGGAGGGTCTCAAGGCGGCGGCGGAAACGGAATTCGAGGCGCTCAAGCACCTGGACGACTCGGCGCGGGCGGCGGACGGCATCCCGGCGCTCGAGGCGGAGCTGGAGGCCCAGCAGGGCAGGCTCGACGCCATTGACCAACGTATCGAGGCCGCCGAGGCGGGGCACCAGGCGTTGATGGCACAGAAGGCGGCGCTCGCTTCCGGGGACGACGAGCACACCCGCAAGGCGGTGGAATACCTCGCCGCCGAGCTCCAGCGCGACGACCTCATGGAGCTGCGGCGCGAGGCGGTGGCGACGCCCTTCCCAGATGACGATCTCGTCGTCAGTCGCATGCTGCAGCGCGACGACGAGGGACGTATGCTGGAGGCGAGCCTGCAGGGCCTGAAGGACACCCTGGCCCAGCATCACACGCGGCTGACCGAACTCGAGTCGGTGCGGACCGAGTTCAAGCGTCACCACTACGATCGGGCCGGATCGTCCTTCAGCGACGGCGCGGTCATCGCGCTCATGCTCGGCAATTTCCTCAACGGCATGCTCGACCGGCGCGCCCTGTGGAAGGTGCTCCAGGAGCAGCAGCAATACCGGCCCCAACGCTCCGACCCCACCTTCGGCTCCGGCGGATTCGGGCGAGGCACCGTGTGGGGCGGCGGCGTCGGCGATCTCGGCGGACTCGGCGACATCCTCGGTGGGGGCCTCGGCCGCAGTCGTGGCCGCGGTGGTGGGGGAAGAGGCGGTGGCTTCGGCGGCGGTGGCGGCTTCCGAACCGGCGGTGGTTTCTGAGTTGCCGGCGGGCTGTTTCGCTCGGTCTTGGGGCGTGAGCCTCGACCCTAACCCGTGCTAGGCTCATCGAACCTCCGCCGCCGGCGGTGTCTACGAATCTGGATTGGGATGCAGTTCATGAAAATGGCGTTGGCGCTACTCGCGCTTCTGATGATTTCGGCTGAGGCCGCCGCGGGCATTCCCGCGACTCTGCCCATGACCTTCTACCGCTTCAACGGCGACCTGGAGATCCCCTATTACGAGGTCGACAGCTTCGCGCGCAGAGGGGCGTCGTCACCCGCCGGGACCCTGGCACAGGGCACCTCCATCATCCCCTGCCTGGTGATCCGCAACGGCCGGCCCCTGACCGATAGCAGCGGAACGCCGTACGTGGGCTTCGAGATCCTGGTCGACTCGCGCAAGGCGACGCGGGCGGACACCGACCGCTTCAAGCGCACGTTCGAGCGGCGCAAGGCCATGACCGTACCCAATCACCACTGCGACAGTGGCGTGCGCCATGTGGTCAACGTGCGCTCGTTCTACGCGCTGGAGAAGGCGCCCTTCTTCGACCCGCCGGGCAGCGGCGGCGGTGGCGGCAAGGGGCAAAGCGAGCTGGACCGAATCGTCCGCGCCTTCCACAACTCGCGGGACTGCGAGGACGCGAACCGTCGCCTGATCGGGCGGCGTTCCGCCCTACAGCGGGCCTGGGACGGGTTCATCCGGGACAACAAGCGCGAGTGGCCGGACAAGACCCTGGCCGAGGCCAAGCATCTGGACTACACGATGCGGACCGCGCTCTACGAGGGGCACCTCGATCGCGGCTGCAACGCCTACGGCGCGTGTGAGCGCAACGTCATCGCGCTGTCGATCCGCAACCGGGCGCGAGGCCAGTGCCAGGGCGGTCAGGGCTGCCGCTTCCCGGGGGACTTCCAGGGCGTTTCCTCCAAGGTCTCCCAGTACAACATCTGGGACGAGTATCTGACCCAGATCTCCGGACTCACCTCTTGCTACCTGCGCGACGACCTGTCGGGAAAGGACTACTACGCCAAGATCCAGGCCATGTACGGGCAGAATGTGGGCGATGTGGAGCGCATCCTGTTCGGCAGCGACGCCGAGCTGCGGGAGCTTTTTCCCGGCAACGGCATGGGGGATTTGCAGAGCCTCCGCCACTACTATCACGCCCCGGCAATGGGCAAGTGCTTCCCCGACCATAACCGGGTGGAGTACATGTCCGGTGCCGTGGCGAGCAAGGGCGGCGACTTCGCCCTGATCGCGGATACCCGGATCAAGGTCGGGGACAAGATCTCCGGCGGGTACAGGTTTCAGCAGTTCCTGTTCCGCGAGGACGAGGATCGCGATGTGATTCGGATCGAGGACAACTACCCAGGCTTCACGGTGGACGCGCGCAAGGTCTCGCTGCGCAATGCCTCCGGTTGCCGTCCTTACGGCATTCCCGGCGGTTGCCGGCTGGGCAAGGTCGGTCGCCACCGCAAGACGCCGAGCTGGCTGAACGCGGGCAAGCCGCTGGAGCTAACCTGCCGCATCCAGGATCGGGGTGAGCAGTGCCGGGGCGGGGGGAGCCTGAAGACGGCGAAGGTCGGGGGTTCCTGCGACACCCAGATGCGTCCGGTCGCAGGGGTCCGCTAGGTTCCGCCGCTTCTCATTGCGGCGGAGGCCACGGGGTCAGGAGCTGGCGGACTCCTGCTTCCGCTTGCTGTCCGCGGCGTACTCGAAGGCGTCGGAGAACATGTGATCCACGCTGAGCCCGCGGGCCTCGAACGCCAGTCTCCCGGCCTCGACCATGACGGGTGGTCCGCTCATGTAGACGTCGAAGCCGCTCATGTCGGGGTGGTCCGCGACGACCGCCTCGTGGACGAATCCCGCGCGGCCGTCCCAGTCCGCGTCCGGCTCCGACAAGACTGGGGTGTACTCGAAGTTGGCGTGCTCCCGCGCCCAGCGCTCGGGCAGCTCGGACAGATAGAGGTCGCGGCGCGATCGAACCCCCCAGTAGAGGTGCATGGGGCGCTGGGTCCCGGTATGGAAGGCGTGCTCGACCATGCCCTTGATCGGGGCGAAGCCCGTGCCACCGCCCATGAAGATCATCGGGCGGTCGGAATCCTCGTGCAGCACGAAGGTCCCCAGCGGCGCCAGGATGCGCAGGATGGCGCGATCCTTCATGCTGTCGAACACATAGTCGGTAAACTCGCCCCCCGGGACGTGACGTACGTGCAATTCGATGTGGTCGTCGTCGTGGGGGGCGTTGGCGATCGAGAATGCGCGCTTGCGCCCGTCGCGCAGGATGAAGTCCAGGTACTGGCCGGCGAAGAAGTGTAGCCGTTGGTTATCCGGCAGCTTGAGCTGCAGCCGCACCACGTCATGGCTCAGCTGCTCCTTGCTGGCGACGCGGCACGGTAGGATGCGCGCCTCGACCTCGGTGACGTTCGCCACCTCGGCGACGCGCACCAGGAGATCGCTCTCGGCGACCGCCTGGCAGGTCAGACAGGTGCCCGCGGGTTGGCCCTCCAGCGCCTCGGTCTTCCCGCTCGGGTAGGTCACCGAGCCCTCCAGGAGGGTTGCCGAGCAGGACCCGCACCGGCCGTTGCGGCATCCGTAGGGCAGGCCGATACCTTGTCGCAGCGCGGCGTCGAGCAGCTTTTCCCCGGCTCGCGCCTGGAACTGATGGCCGCCTGGATCGGTGCGGACATTGAACTTCATGGTGCTTCCTAAGGTAATTGGCCGGCAAACCGAGTATCGACGGCGTTGGCCCCTATACTTAGGACCCTAATATGGAGCTTGCGGGCGGTTCGACAAGCTTGTCGAGTCGAAAAGCCCCAGCGCGCTTAGGTTTCGCCGGTCCGCGTCCTCGCAGGGGTGGACCAATCGCTCTCCTGTGACACTCACCCAATGCGCGAGGAGGCCGCGAAGTGACAAGAATCGTGATCGTCGGCTGTGGCTATGTCGGTGCGCGCGTCGCGCGTTGCTATCTTGCGCGCGGCGGGACTGTTCTCGGCGTCGTGCGCAGTGCCGAGAGCGCGGCGGACCTGGAGCGCGGCGGTGTTCCCGCCCGCGCCTGCGATCTCGCGAGTGAAGCACTTTCCGATCTGCCTCTGGCCGGCGCCCGGATATTTCACTTTGCGCCGCCCCCCGTGCGTGGCGTCGAGGATCTGCACACGCGCCGCCTGGTTGCCGCGTTGGATCGCCATGGCCAACCCCGCCGTATCGTTTACATCAGCACCACCGGGGTCTACGGAGACTGCGATGGGGCCTGGGTGGACGAGAGCTGGCCGCCCAGACCGACAGTGGACCGCGCGCGCCGGCGCTGGGACGCAGAGCAGGTGCTGCGCCAATGGAGCCGGCGTTCGGGGGCGGAGTTGGTGACCCTTCGCGTCGCTGGCATCTACGGCCCCGGGCGTCTCCCGCTGGAGCGCATCCGCCAGGGTTTACCCCTGGTGCGCGAGGAAGAGGCTCCCTACTCGAACCGCGTGCATGTCGATGATCTGGTGGATGCCTGCGTCGCCGCCATGGAACGCGGCGTTGCGGGGCGCGTCTACAACGTGTGCGACGGCAACCCCACCACCATGACGGACTATTTCTTTCGCGTCGCCGATGGCGCGGGTCTGCGGCGTCCGCCGGTTTTGTCCCTCCAGGAGGCGGACAGCCAGCTCTCGGCGGGGATGATGTCCTATATGCGGGAGTCCCGGCGGTTGAGTAACCGCAGGCTGGTCGACGAGCTTGGCGTGCAACTGCGCTTCCCGAATCTCGAGCAGGGGTTGCGCGATGCACTTGCCCTGGATTGAAAACGACAACGCGATGCTGCAAGTGCTGGAAGATTCGCTAGAATGCAGGGGCCGGTCCCCGAGAGCTTGCCTGGTCACTTTCTCCGGGTCAGCGGACAATAAAGGGGGCGCTGCGTTATCCCCATCCCCAAGCCAGTGCTCGGGGTGTTTTCACCACAAGGTCAAGGAACCAAATACATGCGAATGAAAGCTTCCATCAAGGCGGTGCTCGGTGCCGCGGTCGCAACCGCCTTTTACGCCCAGTCCGCGGTTGCCGTCGACGAAGACGATCTCGATCTGGATACCACGGACGATCTGTACCAGGTCTGCTCCGTTGCCCCCGACGCGCCCGAGTACATCCCGGCGTCCTTCGCCTGCCGCGCCTTCATCGAGGCAGCCGTGCAGTACCACGACGAAATCTCGAACCGCAAGAACCTCAAGCGCCTGATCTGCTATCCGAAGGGTGCCACCATCGCCGACGGTCAAGCGGCCTTCGTCGCCTGGGCGCAGAAGAACGCCAAGGACAAGAAGCTGATGCAGGAGCGCCCGGTCGTCGGCCTGGTGCGGTCGCTGGCAAACAAATATCCCTGCAAGAGCTGACACATCTCGCCACGCGAGCGGTCAAAGTCTTGTGAATCCCCTGATTGCTGCCCTGCTGAACGGCAGGAAGGAGCCAAAACCATGAAAAACCTTCTCTTTCCGTTCCTGTTGATCGGGGCGGTTGCCGCCACGGGTTGCGGGACGACGACGACATCCCGTACGACGAGTGGGGCTGCCGTCGGTGCTGCCAGTGGCGCCCTCATCGGCTCGATGAGCGCCAACGCCGGCAAGGGCGCGCTGATCGGCGCCGGAGCCGGCGCGCTCGGCGGTTATCTATACGACCAGCATGAGAAGGACAATCTCGACTAGCGGGGGCTACGGGCGCGGCTCCGCCGCATCCCATGACCTTCGCCCAAAATAGCTGCAAACCAACGAATTGGAGTATCAGGCATGAAAACATTCGCTATTCCCCTGGCCCTTGTGGCCGCGATCGGTCTCTCCGCTTGCGGAACGACGACCGGCGAGCGTGCCGGTAGCGGCGCCTTGATGGGAGCCGCCGGCGGCGCGCTCGTCGGTTCGTTGAGCGCAAATGCCGGAGCCGGCGCGCTCATCGGCGCCGGCGCCGGGGCGCTCGGCGGCTATCTCTACGACCAGCACGAGAAGGGCAACATCGACTAGGCGTGGCGGCGGACTCTCCGCCGCGAAGAGGCGCCGCGTCACGCGCGGCGCCTCGATTGTGATTCGTCCTCGCTTGCCGCCTGTCCTGCACTCACCAGCGCATCCGACGGCGCAATGATCGTCGAGAGCTTTCTTCGTGAGCTGTGGCAGGTCATGATCGACCTGTCCCCCTCGCTCCTGCTCGGCCTTGTCGTCGCCGGGGTAATGCACGTCTACCTGCCCAAGGGCCTCGTGCAGCGGGGTTTTCACCGCCCCGACATCCGGAGCGTCACCCGGGCCTCCTTGATCGGTGTTCCGCTTTCCCTGTGTTCCTGCGGCGTCATTCCCACCGCGCTGGGGCTGCGCAAGGAGGGGGCCTCCAAGGGTGCCACCACGGCCTTCATGATCAGCACGCCACAGATCGGCGTGGACTCCATCCTGGTCAGTGCCTCGTTCCTCGGCTGGCCCTTCGCGCTGTTCAAGCTCGCGGCGGCGTTCGTCACTGGCCTCATTGGCGGCGCGCTGGTGAACCGCTTCACCACGCCGGATCCGCCCCCGGGCGAGGTCGACGAGGCCGTTCCGAAGCAGACACCGGCCGGCGGCCCGGCCGCCGTGCTGCGCTATGCCCTGTTCGATCTGCTGGCGGCCATCGACCTCTGGATTATCGCGGGCGTGCTGGCGGCTGCCTTTGTCACGGTCGTCCTGCCCACGGATTATCTCGCCGGCCTGGGTTGGACCCAGGGCATCGCCGGAATGCTGCTGGTGCTCGCCATCTCCATTCCGCTCTACGTCTGCACGACCGGGTCCGTGCCGATCGCCGCCTCGCTGATCGCCGCGGGCATGCCGGCGGGGACGGCCCTGGTCTTCCTCATGGCCGGACCCGCTACCAACGTGGCGACCCTGGGAGCGGTTTACCGCACCCTCGGCGGTCGGGTGCTGACGCTGTACCTGGGCACGGTCGCGTTCATGAGTATCATGCTGGGATTGCTGTTCGATTCCCTGCTGTCCGGGGTGCGGCCTGACGATGTCCCGCACGTGCACGGCGCGGACTGGATCGGCACCCTGTCGGCCGTCGCGGTGACCGCCCTGCTGACGTATTTGGTGTTGCGCCGCGTCGCCGCGGCTCTGGACACGCGGCGAACGCGCGTAGCGGAAGAGCAGGGCGTGACGCTGAAGGTGGAGGGCATGTCATGCCAGCACTGCGTGGCCAGCGTGAAGAAATCCCTCGAGGGGCTGGAGGCGGTGGATGAAGCCTCCCCGAATCTGGCATCGGGGCTGGTACGGGTACGGGGAGATCGCCTCGATGCCGGCGACCTGGTGCGGGCGGTGGAGCAAGCCGGGTTCCGGGTCTCCAATACCCGGGAAGCCTGATGCGGTGCCTGTCCCGCCAGTTGACGAGGGCGCGCGCATACACTAGCTTTCGATGCAGGCTACAGCCGACCGAATGCCAGGGTCCCGCGCCACGCAAGGAAAGTTCCGTCTACAATCCCCGCTCTGGAGCCCATCCGGGGCCTGTCCGCGGGATCTGATCGCTCAGCTCGCCCCGTCCCCCGGTCGGTGCATTTTGGCGGCATCTCCCTTGGTCCCTTTCCGATGATCCTTTGTCCTCCAGGCACGCCCAACGGCGGCATCGCGGTGTAAGTCGGCCTTTCCCGGTCCGTTCCCCTGGTCAGTCGCGTTGAACCGCCGCCGAACACGGCACGCGAATGCCGTTCGCCATCGTCCGACTTGTGCGTTGGTCGTGCGAAGGCGCGGGCTCGATCAATGCACACCTGTACGAGAGTGAACGATGAGGATCTACGTAGGTAACCTGCCTTACAGTGTCACCGATGACGACCTGCAGGAGATGTTCTCCGAGTTCGGCGAGCTGACCAGCGCCGAGGTCGTCAAGGACAAGTTCTCGGGCCAATCGAAGGGGTTCGGGTTCGTGGACATGCCGGACAACGCGGACGCGGAAGAGGCGATCAGATCGCTGAACGACCAACCGGTGCAAGGACGCAAGCTCACGGTCAACGAGGCTCGGCCGCGAGCTGAACGCCCGGCGCGGGGTTTCCGCTAGCTGTCCCGGAGGTCTTGGGCGTGCGGCCCGCCGTATTTGGCCGCGCGTCTTTTCGCCTCAGTCGATGTCCAGCCGCGCCCAGAGCGCGTCCACCCGCGCCTTGATCTCCTCGTCCATGCGGATCGGGCGGCCCCATTCCCGCTGCGTCTCTCCCGGCCACTTGTTGGTGGCGTCGAGCCCGATCTTCGAGCCGAGCCCCGACACGGGCGAGGCAAAGTCCAGATAGTCGATCGGCGTGTTCTCCACCAGCACCGTGTCCCGCGCCGGGTCCATGCGCGTGGTCATGGCCCAGATCACGTCCTTCCAGTCGCGGGTGTTCACGTCCTCGTCCACCACGATGACGAACTTGGTGTACATGAACTGCCGCAGGAAGGACCACACCCCCATCATCACCCGCTTGGCGTGGCCCGGGTACTGCTTTCGCATACTGACCACGGCGAGCCGGTAAGAGCAGCCCTCCGGCGGCAGGTAGAAGTCCAGGATCTCCGGGAACTGCTTCTGCAGGATGGGCACGAAGACCTCGTTCAGGGCGACGCCCAGAATGGCAGGCTCGTCCGGCGGGCGGCCGGTGTAGGTGCTGTGGTAGATGGGGTCGCGGCGGTGGGTGATGCGCTCGATGGTGAAGACCGGGAAGGTGTCGACCTCGTTGTAGTAGCCGGTATGATCGCCGAAGGGGCCCTCGGCGGCGGTGTCCTCGGGGTTAATGTGGCCCTCCAGCACCAGCTCCGCGTTTGCCGGCACCTGCAGGTCCGATCCCTGGCAGGCCGCCAGCTCGGTGCGGCTGCCCCGAAGCAGACCGGCGAAGGCGTACTCCGAGAGGCTGTCCGGAACCGGTGTGACCGCACCCAGAATGGTGGCCGGGTCGGCTCCGAGTGCGACCGCGACGGGGAAGGGCTCTCCTGGACGCGCGCGCTGCCAGTCGCGGAAGTCGAGCGCCCCGCCCCGGTGGGCGAGCCAACGCATGATCACCCGGTTGCGCCCGATCACCTGCATGCGGTAGATGCCCAGGTTCTGGCGCGGCTTCTCGGGCCCGCGGGTGACGACCAGGCCCCAGGTGATCAGAGGGCCTGCATCTCCAGGCCAGCAGGTCTGTATCGGCAGCCGGGAGAGATCCACCTCGTCGCCGGAAATCTCCTCCTCCTGGCATGACGCGCTGCGCCGGACCTTGGGGGCCATGTCCAGCACCTTCTTGAAGATCGGGAGGGTTTGCCACGCCTCCTTCATACCGCGAGGCGGGTCTGGTTCCTTGAGAAAGGCGAGCAGCTTGCCGACCTCGCGCAAAGCCTCCACCGATTCCTCCCCCATACCGAGGGCGACCCGCTTGGGTGTGCCGAACAGGTTCGCCAACAGGGGGATGTCCGAGCCTTTCGGCCGCTCGAACAGCAGCGCCGGCCCGCCTGCCCGCAGGGTGCGGTCGCAGATCTCGGTGATCTCCAGGTAGGGGTCGACCACGACCGGAACGCGCTTGAGCTCGCCCCGTTGCTCCAGCTGGCCGATGAAGTCGCGCAGGTCTTGGTATTTCATCGCTGTTCCCAGTTCTCCGCGCTGGACTGGCGCGTTCTTGATGACAAGCGTTGGTCCAGCTGCCGCGTCAGGGGCCGTTACCTGATCCGTGAGCGTCAGCAGAATGACCCGAAACCAGGCAGCAAATCGCTTGCGCCGATGTCCGACGGGATCCCGGAGGGTCAGCGACCGCCGCGCCTGCCCATGTTAGTCGAAGCCTCTACCATCGAACACCAACAGGATGCGCTTGGCTCGCTGAGACTCGAGCGTGAACAGCTGTGCGATCCGCACCGTTCGGTCTGTCTTCTGGTACTCGTAGAAAAGGGCCACGGAGTCCACGCTCTCCGTCACGCTCAAGATCCTGCATACGGATGGTTCAGGTGGGTCACGCCGGAGGTCATCGAGATACTCCGCGGCTGCGCTGTAGGAGTGGAGGGTTCCGCAAACGCTCAACTCGGTTGCGAGCAACGTCTCCATGCCATCGACGTCGCCTCCACAGAACCACCGAAGGTACGCCTCGACAACGTCCCGATTGGTCATGGCGGGTCCGTCCGTGAGGTAGGGGCAGGTTCCGGTCTCCGGACTAGCAATCCCTTATCAGTGTGAAGGGGACGCCTTGCCCTAAGCCGCGCGAGCGTCGACGCCGAGGGAGGATTGAGGGCATCGAATGCCTCGTCGTACAGACGGGGTTTCGCATCCCGCTTGAGACGAATTTCATGGGGGCAGAGTGCGGAATTTTGGCCCTGCCTGTAACCTATATCAGTTTCTTGCGGGTTATCTGAAGAGCTTGTTTGCGGTTCTTTTGAACCACCCCTCATGCTGGCTGAGCATCTCCTTTACAATGCTCGAATAATCCTTGTCATCATTCTTGATATGGTTTGTCAGCCAGACTTGCAGCATCGACATCAGCTTGCGGGTAACGTCTTTTCCGTTCTCGTGCTGTTCAACGAACTTATCCAGCTGAGCAACAAAGGAATTGTGAACCATCTTATGCGTCTCAGACAAAGGATACCCCGAGCTCTCCATTAGATCTTCTTCAAATGTGAAATGAGTCAGGGTGTAGTCGCGCAACCCAGCTAGCACCTTGGATACCTTGTCTTGGTCCTTTTCGAGATGCGCCGAATGAAGATCATTAATGTAATCCACGATTCTCTGGTGCTGACGATCAATGATTTCGATACCTACAGAAAGGGACGAATCCCATGACCAATAGCTCATTGCTGATTTCCTCTTCTCGCGGGAGAAAGAAGCCACGCACTGCGATCAAGCATTCTGGGGCGTCGCTTGGTCGGTGGGTCGAGGCACTCGGTCGCCTTCCGCTTCGAGGCGGCGGACCGCGCGGCTCATCATCGACTAATGCACGCGGCAATGATCGGCGATCTCCTGCATGGTGTAAACGCCAGTGAGAAAGTGGCTTGGCGAACGGCTGGTGTTGCGCGCGAGGAGCCTCGCGGAGTCCTTCCAGCGGCTTGCTGGCAACGGAAACCGTTGAATAAATGTTCCGCTGCCGAGAAAAACCTGTTGGTGGAGGCCCTCCCAGACGCTCGGCTGCCCCATCCCCTTGGCGACGAAGTCCGCGTAGCAGGCGCGCACCTGGCAGCGCGTACCTCCCTCATCACCTCTGGCCAGTCCATGCGGTCCTGAGCGTCGCGATAGACGGCCTCGTGCCCAGCCCCGCGCGACCTGACGTGGTAAAGCCCGTCACCAAGCTCGATACGGAGTGGTCTCGCCATCGGCGGAAGCATAGACTGCCAGTCGTGCATTGCAAGACCCCGCCTCTCGTGCGCGGGGCAGTCCCCATCCCTGGCGCCGCATGAGAGAATGCCCGTGGGGTGGACCGATAATTCCCGGGGAAATCTGTGCGAGTGGACCGTTTGCCCAGCCCTTCCACCCCACCCCACCGCGCCTTGTGGAGGAGGAACTGTCATGAATCAATCGAAGCCGGCCAAACGCAAAGAAAACATATTTTGGCTGACAGGGATATTGTTTTTTGTCTTGTTGGGCTCGGGGGTGGCGAGCATTTACTTTCTTTTTCAGCTCAATAATGAGCTTAAGGAGGTCGTCGAGCAGGAGATACCGATCACGGAGATGATAACCCGAATCACGGTGCATAAATTGGAGCAGACGTACTGGTTCGAGCGGGGCCTGCGCCATGCTGAGATTGTTGCGCGTGGGCAGCAGAAAGATGAAGATAATCTGAGGCTTCTAAACGAGGCCAGAGCAAGATTCAAGGATATCGCCGTCAAGATAAATGAAGAAGTCAAAAGCGCATCGAGCATGAGCGTCGAAGCCCGGCAGCGGGACCACGAAGAGCACATGGAGGCCGCGCTCAGTCACATCCAAAAATCCCTCGGCTCCATACAGGCGGAGTATGCCGCGTATGTCAGGGGTGTCGATGAGCTATTTGATTTGTTTGCGGCTGGAAAGGCAAGCGAAGCCGAGAAGCTAGTCCCTGAAATAGAGGAGCGGGAAGACGAATTCAACCAAAGATTGGAGGGATTCCTGTTTCAGTCAGAGAAAGTCACGCGAGATACCCTGTCGAGCATTGGAGAAAGGGAGGGGAAGGCGATCATCATCATTGCGGTGATAATCAGTGTCGCGCTGCTATTTACTGCCGCGGCCCTGTTTTTTAAGGCGATCTACGCGGTGTCGCGGAAGGTTCGTGTCTCGCGGGATGGGCCTTAGGGCCTTGTTCTCAGTATGCGGATGGCGACAAGCGTAACCGGGCCAGCGTCGCGTAGTGCACCGAACTTTGGGAAAACTCCGAGACTCGAAGCGCGGTGCTGGGTCGCAGCCTACGACCGGTGTGCTTTTTTTGTCGTCGAGGGAGGGATCAGTTGACCCTGAGCCGTTTTCCGTTAGCGCCGATGCACCATTTGCGGCTATTGTCCATGTGACAGCAGCGGGTTAGTATCCTTTAGAAATCAAAGATATGAAGCAAAGAGCGCTAAATATGGACCCTGCCGGAGCGCCTCGCGGCAATGGCCGCATGTCCGTGGATACGGACAGGATTGTTGGCGGCTCGAAGCTGCTCGGCGCAGCGGCACTTGTCCGCTGAACTTGATATTATACCTTAAAAAGAGACTGCGATGAACGACGTACCAAAGACTATGAAAGGCATGCAGCTTATAGGGCATGGTGGCCTAGATAAGTTGGTGTTCCGCGAGGATATTCCTGTACCTACTCCTGGGCCAGGCGATGTGCTGATAAAGGTGGGTGCGGCTGGTGTAAACAACACTGATATCAATACTCGAGTCGGATGGTATTCCAAATCAAATGGAGCTAATAGTGACGCTAGCTGGTCGGGAAATGCCGTACAATTTCCTAGAATCCAGGGTGCTGATGTTTGTGGCGAAGTAGTAGCCATCGGAGAAGCAGTAGATGCAAGCTTGCTTCATAGTCGAGTGCTTGTCGAGCCATGCATTCGCGAGGCATGCGGTAAAATATTGGATCAACCCTGGTATTTCGGTTCCGAATGCGACGGTGGCTTTGCTGAGTACACCGTTGTTGCAGCGCGCCATGCTTATAAAATTAACAGTAAGCTCAGCGACGTTGAGCTTGCGTCCTTCCCTTGCTCTTATTCAACAGCGGAAAATCTTTTAACTCGTGCTAACGTCAGTGTCGACGATGTCGTGTTGGTGACCGGAGCGTCAGGCGGCGTTGGATCAGCAGCCATTCAACTTGCCAAAGCGAGGGGAGCGGAAGTTATAGGTATTGCATCGTCATCCAAAGCGAAAAAAATTTTGAGCCTGGGAGCTGACCGTGCATTTGATAGAAATGTCAGTCCGGTACATGAGCTTGGAAAAAGCAGTGTTGAAGTGGTAATCGATCTGGTTGCCGGAAAACAGTGGCCGGACTTCATGGAAGTGCTCAAGCCTTTTGGTAGGTATGCCGTTGCAGGTGCTATTGCAGGCCCGCTTGTTGATTTGGATGTGAGAACACTTTACCTGAAAGACCTGAGTTTATTCGGATGTACGGTCCTTGACGAAGTAGTTTTTTCAAACCTGATTAAGCATATTGAAACCGGAATAATCTTACCCGTTGTCGCAAACACGTTTTCTCTTTCCGGGATTCGCGAAGCACACAGAGAGTTCGAGATGAAGGGCCATGTTGGGAAGTTAGTAATTGATATATCAAATCAACGGCGTCCGGTGCTGTCATAGATACGGCAACAACATAGGCCGTAGCTGACTGTCATAGAGCGCCAGCGAGGCCGGTTTGTGAAAACAGTGTTTGAAGAACCGCAGCACTTGGCGACTGACCTTGGAGGTGTAGCGGAATACCGGCGCGCTCCAGTCGGGGCGGTCGGTTCCTTCACTCTCGGAGGTCTGACGCCGGTCCTGCTTTCGCAATGCCTTCTCGTCGGCAACCCCGCGCGCACCCATCTTGCGGTGCAGCAGCATCGCCACCAGGATCGAGGTGACGATGGCCAAGCGGACCTGATTGTCGATGGCCACCACACTGACGCCCCAGGCCTCGGCCTGTCTGAAGTCGTTCTTCCAGGTGTCGAAGCATTTCTCCTCCTCCCAGCCCGCGTAGGGCGCAATAGCCCCAGGCGTATTGCGCCGCATGTGTCCCTTCGGCGGAATACGCTTCGCTATTCCGCCCTACGATGACGGCGGCGTGCCGGTCATTCTATCGGCGTAGCCGCCAATCGCCGTTCTCCCCTCGGAGTTACACCTTCGCCGGCGATTGGCGATGCGAGTTGGTGCCTCCGGGGTACGGTCAACGCCGTTAAGCCGCGATCCCGGTGTGGCGGAGCAAGGCGTCGATGGTGGGCTCGCGCCCTCGGAACTCGACGTAGAGGTCCATCGCCTCGGCCGATCCGCCCCGTTCGAGAATGCTCTGGCGGAAGGCCCGCCCGGTTTCGGTGTCGAGCACCCCTTTCTCCTCGAACAGGGAGAAGGCGTCCGCCGACAGGACCTCCGCCCACTTGTAGCTGTAGTAGCCCGCCGCGTAGCCGCCGGAGAAGATGTGGGAGAAGCCGTGGGCGAAACGGTTGAAGGCGGGCGGCTTCAGCACCGCCACCTGGTCGCGCACCTGATCGAGGATCTCGTAGATGCGCCCGCCCTTAGCCGGGTCGTACTCCAGGTGTAGGCGGAAGTCGAAGATGGCGAACTCCAGCTGACGCACCATCTGCATGGCGGACTGGAAGTTCTTGGCCGCGCGCATCCGCTCGTACAGGGCATCGGGGATGGGCTCGCCGGTGTCGACGTGGCCGGAAATCAGGTCCAGGGGCTCGCGTTCCCAGCACCAGTTCTCCAGGAACTGGCTGGGCAGCTCCACCGCGTCCCAGGGCACGCCGCTGATGCCCGCCACGGCGGGATAGTCCACCCTGGTGAGCATGTGGTGCAGGCCGTGGCCGAACTCGTGGAACAGGGTCTCCACCTCGTTGTGGGTGAGCAGTGACGGCTGATCCCCCACCGGCGGACTGAAGTTGCACACCAGGTAGGCGACCGGGATCTGGTCGCAGCGGGCGGTGTGCAGCCGGTTGGTGCAGACGTCCATCCAGGCTCCGCCGCGTTTCTTCTGGCGGGCGAAGGGGTCGAGGTAGAACTGGCCGCGCAGCTCGCCGGCGCCGTCTCGGATCTCGAAGAAGCGCACGTCGGGGTGCCAGGTGTCGACGCCACGCGTCTCCTGGATGCGCAGGTCGAACAGGCGCTCGACCACCGAGAACATGCCGGTCAGCACCCGCGGCAGCGGGAAGTAGGGCCGGAGCTCCTCCTGGGTGATGGCGTAGCGGTGCTCGCGCAGCTTCTCGGAGTAGTAGGCGAGGTCCCAGGGGGCGAGGTCCTGGGCGCCGTGGTGCTCGCGGGCGTAGTCCCGCAGCTCGTCGAGCTCCCGCCGCGCGCGGCTGACCGAGCGCTCGGCGAGGTCGTCGAGGAAGTGCATCACCTCGTCCGTGGAGCGCGCCATCTTGGTGGCCAACGAACGCTCCGCGTAGTTGCCGAAGCCCAGCAGTTGGGCGAGCTCGTGGCGCAGCTCGAGGATCTTCTCCATGTGTTCGCCGTTGTCCCACCCGCCGGCGTGCGGGCCCTGGTCGGAGGCGCGGGTGCTGAACGCCTCGTAGACCTCGCGGCGCAGCGCCCGGTCGTCCGCGTAGGTCATGACCGGGAGGTAGGACGGGAAGTCCAGGGTGAGCACCCAGCCGTCCTCGCCCCTCTGCTCGGCGGTCTGCCGGGCCAGGGCCTTGGCGGAGTCCGGCAGGCCGGCGAGCGCGGCCTCGTCGGTGACCACCTTGCTCCAGGCGTTGGTGGCGTCGAGCAGGTTTTCCTCGTACTTGCTGGTGAGCCGCGACAGCTCCTGGCTGATCTCCTTGTAGCGCGCCTTCTTGTCCGCCGGCAGGTCGACGCCCGAAAGGTGGAAGTCCCGCAGGGCGTTCTCCAGCAGCTTGCGCTGGGTGGGGTCGAGGTGCTCCTGGCTTGCCACCGCGCGGTAGCCCTCGAACAGGGCGGTGTTCTGGCCGACCTCGGTGCCGTAGTCGCTGAGCTTGGGCAGGCAGGCGTTATAGGCCGCGCGCAGCTCGTCGCTGTTCATGACCGAGTTGAGGTGACCCACCGGAGACCAGGCGCGGCTGAGGGCGTCGTCGGACTCCTCCAGGGGCTCGACGAAGCTTTCCCAGGTGGGCAGCTCGGGGCCGCTGGTCAGCTCCTCGATCCGTGCCCGGCATTGCCCGATCAGGCGGTCGATGGCCGGCTCCACGTGCTCGGGGCGGATGCGGGAGAAGGGCGGAAGCCCGCTTAGATCGACAAGTGGGTTCTCCATTGGGTGGTCAGGCTCCGTTGAAAAGATGGGCTGTACACGCGGGATCACTGAGACATAAATCCGGTGTTCTGCCGCGGGTTAATGGGACCTTGCAGGGCGCGAATCATGTCCTTCTTCGGGCGCGGCGCGAACTTGAGCGGAACGCACAGGAAATGCCCGTGCAGCTCCTGGTGCAGTTGGTCTCCCCGGCTCGGGACCGGCTGCCAGTCGGCGCCGGCGATCGGCTGGAATCGGCCCCCGGCGCCGTAGGCGTAGATCTTGTATTCGCCCCTCGGGGTGCACCGCACACCCTCGAACGAAACGTTTCGCGCCCCGCTCGGGGATTCCACCACCAGCGTGTAGCGCACCACCTTGTCCTCGCCAATGGCGAGGTGGTTGGCGTCCATCAGATAGCGGAAGGGTGAGGTGTCGTTGTCGAGCTGGAACTCCACCAGGTCGCTGTCGTTGGGCCAGGGGGGCAGCGAGCTGCTCTTTTCGCTCCATAGCTCCGGATCTTCGACGCGGCTCGAGGTCGGAGGCTCCGGCTCGTCTACGAACGCCCGTTCCTTCGCGGCCTGGACCGTAAAAGAGGCGGAAAGGGCGATCAATGCGCAGAGAAAAGGCAATTTCATGAGCGGGCTCCGGCGTCAGGTTTCCCGAGAATTGATTCTGTGCGCAGAATATAGGGGCACAAGGGCGACCGGACCAGGGCAGTGGATGCCCGAACCCTCACGGCCGACGCGAGCCGTTAGCATCACGGTGGAGTCTCCCCGCCTGGTTTTCTTTCTCGGAGAGGTCTTATGTCGAACATCCGCGCTTACGAGGGCGTATTGCCGCTGATCGCCGACGACGCCTGGATCGACCAGACCGCCGTGGTGGTGGGGGACGTCACAATCGGTCCGCGCTCGTCCGTGTGGCCCATGTGCGTGGTGCGGGGCGACGTCCACCGCATCGAGATCGGGACCGAGACCAACATCCAGGATGGCGCGGTCCTCCACGTCTCCCACGACAGCCGGTTCCAGCCCGGCGGCGCGCCGGTCGTCGTCCACGACCGGGTGACCGTGGGACATCAGGTAGTGCTGCACGGCTGTGAGATCCGGGATTGCTGTCTGGTGGGCATCGGCTCCCGGGTTCTGGACCGCGCGATCCTCGAGCCCTACACGATGCTGGGCGCGGGGTCTCTGGTAACGCCCGGGCGCGTGCTGGAAGGTGGGCATCTCTGGGTGGGCGCACCAGCCAAGCGGGTACGCCCGCTGACCGACCAGGAGCGCGAGTATCTCGAGTACTCGGCCGGACACTATGTGCGGCTCGCCGAGCGGCATCGCGGCGCTGCCGGTTGATAGCCGGCCCGGAATCCGCAAGCGGCTGCGACTCGCCGCCGGCTTGCCCTCAGCCCTCGATCCGGTCCACATCGACGGCGACCTCAAGCTCGTGTTCGCCGCCGCCGTAGAAAACGCCGCGCAGCGGTGTGACGTCCTGGAAGTCCCGCCCGACGGCGGCCGTGATGTGCTGCTCACGCGGAACCTGGTCGTTGGTGGGGTCGAAGTCCACCCAACCGGAGCCGGGTACGAACAGCGAGAACCAGGCGTGCGAGGCGTCCGAGCCCTGCAGCTTCGGTTGGCCGGGAGGGGGAAGGGTCTCGAGGTAGCCGCTCACGTAGCGCGCTGGCAGCCCGAGTCCGCGCAAGCAGGCGAGCGCGAGATGCGCGAAGTCCTGGCACACCCCCTTGCGGTGCTTCAGGACCTCGGTCAGGGGGGTGGCTACGGTCGAGAACTGCGGGTCGTACTCGAACTCGCGGAAGATCCGTCCCATCAGGTCAGCCACCGCTTCCAGCACGGGACGCCCCGGGGCGAACGACGCACGCGCGTAATCGACCGATTCCGCCAGCAACGGGACGTACGGCGACGGCAGGGTGAAAATCCGCGCGTCCAGCGTGGCGTGGCTGCGCCCCTCGTGCAGGTGCTCGAGTATCTGCTCCCATGGGGGTGTGGCGGAGAGGTCGGGCGGCGCGGCCGGCGTGACCTCCACCTCGCTGAGGGCGGCGACCTCCAGAGACGTGTGAGACTGCTGGATCGAGAAATAGCTCACCCGGTTGCCGAAGAAGTCGGTGTGCTCGCGGGAGACGGCGGGAAGGGGATCGACCCGGACCTGGCTGGACGCGACCGCCTGCCCAGGTCGGGTCCTGGGTTTGAGGTGCGCGATGCTGTGGCACAGGGAGACCGGCTCCTCGTAGACGTAACGGGTGAGATGGCGGACGCGGAATTTCAAACCGCCTTCTCCTTGCCCCGGCTCAGCAGGTTGTGGGGCTGCTCCTCGTGTTGGAAGTACAGGGCGGTGAGGGCGTCGGAGATGGCCGCGAGATCGTGCGTGGCGGCTTGCAGCATCGCCTCCAGCCCACGGCGCCGCTTGCGCTTCTCCTCGGCGTAAACCAGGCGGTCGATCTCCGCCAGGCGGATGTCAGTCAGTGCCTTCAGGACCAGCTTTTGGGCCGCCGTGCGGCCGCTCTGGAGCTCGCTGCGCGGCATCTCGGAGACCAGCCGCTCGAGCGTCACCAGCTGATAGGCGAGGGCGCGCGGGTTGGCCTCGTCGCTGTACACCAGGTCCAGCAGGGCGCCGACTCTGGTCCCTGCCCGGTAGCGGCGGCGGTAGGTGAAGAGGCTGTCGGTGACGCCGAGCGCCGCTTCGACCACCAGGGTCTCTTCCATCTCGGCGGTTACCGGGACCAGTGTGGTGGAGAGCAGCGTGGCGAGGTTGGAGCCGCGCTCGATCCGGCGGCCCGCCTCGAGGAAGTGCCAGCCCTCGTTGTGGGTCATGTTCTCGTTCGTGAGGGCGGCGAAGGCCACCAAGGAGGTGACGAGGGGATCGAGCTCGTCCAGGGCCTCGGCCAGCTCCGAGGGGGGTTGCTTGGTAAGCGCACGCAGCCGTAGCTCGATGTCGTTGACCACGCGCCAGGTGTCCGCGGATAGCCGGTCGCGCACCGACCAGGCTGCCTGGCCCAGCGCCTGCAGGGTCTGGGGCAGGGCGCCGAGGCGCGCGGGGTCGGAGATGAGCGAGAGCATCTCGGGCACCGGATCGCGCAGGCGCTCGTCCGCTCCCTCGCCGACGAAGCCCGGGAAGGTCAGGGTCTGGTGGGTCAGGGCCTCGAGCAGGGAGCGCATGCAGCAGGAGGCGTCTTCACCGGAGGAGAAGCTCGCGCGCTCGGAGAGCTTGAAGATGGTGATGCGCAGCAGTCGTACCAGGCCCTCGGCGCGCTCGGCGTAACGCCCGATCCAGAACAGATTGTCCGCCACCCGGCTGGAGACCTCGCTCTCCTGGACCACGGCGGGTGCGAGGTAGTCCGTGGCTACCAGCAGAGTCTCCTGGAGCTCCGGCTCGGAGGCCAGCACCCAGGTATCCTTGCCCAGGCCGCCTAACTGGTTGGAGACGATGGGCGTGTCGCGCGAGACGGCGAGCCGGCTCAGCCCCCCGGGCAGGACGGTATAGCCTTCCTCCTCGCTCACCAGGAAGGTCCTCAGCACCGTTGGGCGGGGCTCGATGCGGGTGCCGATCAGGGCCGGAGAGGTGGACGGAGAGACGAGCTCCTGGGCGACGAAGCGCCGGGGCTCGGCGCGGATCCGTCGCGACAGATCGGCGAGCTGGTCGGGCTCCATCTCCGCGCCGATCAGGAAACGCTCCCCCGCGGTACCGCCGATGGGCTTGATGACCAGGGTAGGGAGCTCGTCCAGCACCCGGCCCAGATTGGCGGGGTCGCCGCACCACCAGGTCGCGGTGCCCGGGAGCAGCAGGTCCTCGCCCAGGAGGGCCTGGCACAGGTCGGGGAGAAAGGCCGCCAGGCCTGGGTGTTCCAGCACGCCGCTGCCCAGGGCGTTGGCCAAGGTGACGTTGCCGGCGCGCGCGGCCTGGACCAGCCCCGGCACGCCGAGCAGCGACTCCTCTCTGAGCTCCAGCGGGTCGCACCAGGCGTCGTCGACACGCCGCACGACCGCGTCGATGCGCTCCAGCCGGCCGAGGGTTCTCAACCAGAGCGCGCCGTCGCGCACCGAGAGGTCGGCACCCTGCACCAGGGCGTAGCCGAGATAGTTCGCCAGGTAGGCGTGCTCGAAGTAGGCCTCGTTGCTGGGGCCTGGGGTGAGGACGGCAACCCTGGCGTGCTCGGCGCGGCGCGGCGCGAGCCGGGTAAGGGTGCGCCGCATGGAGCGGAAGAACCCTGCCAGGCGGTGGGCATGGGAGTCGCGGAAAAGGCTCGGCAGAATTCGCGAGAGCACGACCCTGTTCTCCAGGGCGTAGCCCGCGCCCGAGGGGCTCTGGGTGCGGTCGCCGATGACCCGCCAGCCGCCGTCGGGGTCGCGGGTCAGGTCCGCGGCGTAGTGGATCAGTGGCCGGTCCCCGGCGCTCTGGATGCCATGGCAGGGGAGCAGATAGCCGGGGTAGTCGTCGATCAATTCGCCAGGCAGCAGCCCCTTGCTGACCAGGTCGCGCGGGCCGTAAAGATCGACCAGAATGAGATTCAACAGCTCCGCGCGCTGCATCAGTCCGCGCTCGAGCTCGGCCCAGTCGTCGCTGCGGATGAGCATCGGAATCAGGTCGAGGTCCCAGGGCCGGGACATCCCCTGGGGATCGCCGTAGAGATTGTAGGTGACGCCGTTGTCGCGGATCAGGCGGGTGGCCTCGCGCCGGCGCTCCCCGGTGCCCGCGGGCCCGAGCGCGTGCAGGGAATCGAGCAGATGGACCCAGTGCGGGCGCACCTCGCCCTCGGGGGTGCGCATCTCGTCGTAGGTGCCCGCCGCCGGGAGGTAGTGGTCGACCAGGGTGGTCGGCTCGATGACCGCCACGGTGTTGTCCGCAGGCATTGCAAGTCCTCGTGTCCGATTCGCACTCGGCATTTAACACGCCGGCGTCAGGGGTCGCAAGGTGAGGGGCGGGCGGCTCGACGCCGATTCGCGATTCGGGGAACGGACCCCATTTCCTCGCTTATGGGTCCGTGCGCCTGACCGGTCCCGAACATTCAACGTCGGAGGCGAATGCCATGGGCACGATCGAGAACTTCGAGGCGATGCTTTCGCGGGGGCAGGATTCCGCCCTCTTGCGCTACAGCTTAGGCAATGAGTATCTGAAGTCCGAGCAAAACGAAAGGGCGGTGGATCATTTGTCCCGCGCGGTGCATCTGGACCCGGGCTATTCCGCCGCATGGAAACTGTACGGCAAGGCGCTAATGCTCTGCGAACGGCATCGGGAAGCCCTCGATGCCTTCGAGCGCGGTATCGAGACCGCGGAGGCGAAGGGCGACGTGCAGGCGGCCAAGGAGATGCGCGTTTTCCGCAAGCGCGCGGAGAAAGCGCTCGCGGGCCCGGCCGCCTAACGGTCCCCTCTGAGAATCGTGTCCAGACGCCACGCGCTTACCGGCTTGGTGAGCCGGGCGATCACGGCGGGCGAGCCTGGGCCGCAACGGTCGGCGCCGTGTCTGCCGCTGACGAGCACGACACGCAGCCTGGGGCTCGTCCTGACCAACTCGGCGGCGAGTCGGCAGCCGTCTCCGTCCGGCAGATCGATGTCGAGCACGGCGAGACGGAAGCCGATGGCACCGGCGGCGGCGAGGGCCTCCCGGCAACTGCCGGTCGCGCATACCCTGTAGCCCAGGTCCGAAAGCTCCCACGCCAACATCTGGCGCAACGCCTGGTCGTCTTCAACGATCAGCAAGGCAGTCCCGCTTTCGGGGTCTGGCGCGTTGACGACGAAATCCGTCACTTATGCGCCTCCGGGTGGGCAATAGACGGGCTTTGATCAGCCCTGCTCACCGAGGGTGGCGCGCAGCTTCTGGCGAGCACGGAAAAGGCGGGTGCCCACGCCGGCGGAGGTCAGCCCCAGACGGTCGGCGATCTCCTGCTGGGAATAGCCGTGAATGACCTGCAGGATCAGCGGGTCTCGGTACTCGGCTGGCAACGCCCGAACAGCGCGGCGCAATACGAATGCCTCGGCGGACGTGTCGTAGGTCTTGCGCTTCGCGCCCAGGCCCTCGGTGGGAATGTCGACCTCCTGCGGCTGGTAACGTTCGAAACGCCGGGCATTCTCGCGCCGTATGATGGTGTACAGCCAGCCCTTGGCGGCATCGAGGTTCTTCAGGCGGTCGAAGGACCGCCAGGCACGCGCCAGGCTCTCTTGCACCAGATCCTCCGCCGTGTGGCGGTTTCCCGAGAGTCGATAGGCGTAGCGGTACAGGTCCGACCAGTGTTGTCGGGCAAGGGTGGTGAAGTCCGGGTTGGAAATGTTCTCGGCGACGGCGGTGGCGGTCATGGTGCGACTCCTATCTCCAGGCAACTCAAGATGCCCACTCCAGAGCAGTCGCCGTGCCAGATCGCAACCAACTGAAATAAAAAGATAAAAATACCTTTCTTGGCATTCCCTTCCATGTTTCGTTAAAACGAAACGTTACGAATCATCGGAATGTCGTCGTGCGCGGGATCGCGTCAGGACAGCGCGGCGCGTTCGCCGCGTCGCCCGGATCATTGATTCCTCGGGGCGGTCGGTGTCAGCGCGGGGGCAGCTTGAGCCCGTATTTCTCGATCTTGCGGTCCAGAGCTGGCCGGGAGATGCCGAGGATCTCGCAGGTCCTGCCCTTGTGGCCGCCGGTGTGGTCGAGCACCTGTTGGACGTGCTCGGCCTCCACTTGGTCCAGGGTGCGCAGGACGCGATCCGCGGTGGGTGTCGGTGACGGGGTGTTGGCCGGGGTGCCCGAGGTCAGGGCGAGCAGGTCGGGGGTGATCACCGGCGTGCGTGCATGCACCGCTGCCTGGGTGAGGAGGTTCTCCAACTCGCGGACGTTCCCGGGCCAGTCGTGCTGCTGCAGCTTCGCCAGGGACCCGGCGGGCAGGGCTGGGACTGGCTTGCGGATGCGTTCGGCGATGCGCTTCAGCAGCGCCTCCGCCAGGAGCGGAATGTCCTCCATGCGCTCGCGCAGGGGCGGCATGCGGATGTGGATGACGTCGAGGCGATAGGCCAGATCCTCGCGGAAGCGCCCGGCCTGTGCCTCGGCCATTAGGTCGCGGTTGGTGGCGGCCACCACCCGCGCGTTGGTGGCGATCTGCTGGGTTCCGCCGACCCGCTCGAACTCCCGCTCCTGCAGGGCGCGCAGCAGTTTGGCCTGCAGCAGTGGCGCAAGCTCGCCCACCTCGTCGAGGAACAGGGTGCCGTCCTGGGCGAGTTCGAACTTGCCGAGCTTGCGCGCCTGGGCGCCGGTGAAGGCACCCTTCTCGTGGCCGAACAGCTCGCTCTCTAGCAGGGTGTCCACGATGGCGGCGCAGTTCACGGCCACGAAGGGCCCCTGGCGGCCGCTATGCTGGTGGATCAGCCGCGCCACCACCTCCTTGCCGGTGCCCGACTCGCCAGTGATGAGAACGGTCGCGTCGCTGCCGGAGCTGAGCGCGATCTCCTTGCTCACCGTCAGCATGGCGCTGCTGCGGCCGATGAGGTCCCGCTCCTCGCGCGCGGGCTCCTGGGCCTGGCGCAGCGCCTCCACTTCCCGTGAGAGCCGGCGGTTGGCGAGCAGTCGGTTCACCGTTTGGGTGAGCTCGGCAGTTTCCACTGGCTTGTGAACGAAATCGGCCGCCCCCTTCTTGATCGCCTCGATCGCGAGCTCGAGATCGTGCTGACCCGTCATCATCACGACCGGCAGGTCGGGGTCGCGCCCCAGCAGGTCTTCCAGCAGCCCTGTGCCGGTCCCATCCGGAAGCTGCTGGTCGAGCAGCACCAGGTCATACGCCTTCCGGGCAACGCACTCCAGGGCGTCGGCGCAGTCGATTGCGCCGTCGACCAGATAACCCTCGTCCTCGAAATGGAGGAGGAGCATCTGATTCAGGGCGGAGTCGTCTTCCACGATCAGGAGTCGAATGCTCATAACATGCAGGCGTACAAGTTCAGGGAGATGCTGCCCTGTAGGTTAACCCAACTATCGTAAGCCGGACGCGAGTGTTCCGGTTCGATTGAGGCAGGGTTGAAATATTAGAGATCTCTAATATAATGGTGGCCAATCCGAGTCCTGACAGCAGAAAGGAGCAGTTACATGTTAGGTTCACTTGCATCAATCGCGCTGATCGTAGGCGGCATCTCCACGACCATGGTCCTCAACGAGGACGAGCGTCTCGCGGCGGAAGAGACGCGCGAGCCGGTGGTGGAGGTGCGGACCGTAGAGAACGCCGAGATCCTGACCCAGGAGTAGTCGTCCGCAACAACTCGGTCGTTGCCCGGTGGTGAAGGCCCCGGCGCCCCTTGGGCGTCGGGGCCTTTTATTTGGGGGCCGGCGATGCGTGATCGAAGGACTTCAGTCCAACCGCGTGACGTGCACCGTGATCCGGGTCTCGGTGTCTCGGGCGTCGCCCTTGAAGACTGCACGTTCGCCGACTACGTCGCTGGCATCGCGCCCAACGGCCATGCGCACATAGGTGTCGTTAGCCAGGAGCCCGAATGCGGGGTCGAGGCCGCGCCACCCGGCGCCAGGAATCAGGATCTCGGCCCAGGCATGCAGGGACTGGGGGCGCGGCCCGAGGTCAGCGTCAGGGTCTGCCTCATCCGGCTCGAAATAGCCCGAGTCGACGTATCCGACTGCATAGCGCGCGGGCACGCCCCAGCCACGCACGACCGCGATCAGCAGGTGGGAGAGGTCGCCTGAGCTGCCGCGGCGGCGCTCGAGCACCGTCGCGAGCTCCGGATGAGGCTCATCCCACTCGGGGTCCAGCTCGCAGAACGACCGTACCCAGGTCATTGCGGTCTGGGCCTGGTCGAAGAGGGGCGTGGACGGGTCGTAGACCGGAACCCGCGCTGCCTCCATGGCCTCCGGGAGGGTTTGCGTCAGGGAGCCGCGAGCGACCAGGAAATCCCACAGCCGTGGCGCCTCGCGCACTGTGGCGGAGCCAATCGCGTTCCCGGGCCGGCGCCAGGGGCACGAAGTCGAACGGGTTAGCGAGCCTGGTTTCCACTTCGGCGTCGAGTCGCGTGGTGAGATATTCGTGGGCCGCCATGATCGCGAAACGGTGGATGAGATTGCCGAATCCGTCGCGGTGGCTGGCGGGCCGCTCTGTGTCCGGCTCCACGTTGAGGCTGCAGGCGTGGACCTGCTGCTGAGCGTCCGAGCAGGGAGCGACGCGGAGCATGACGTGGTGCTCGCGCACCGGCGATTCGTAGCGCGTCCGGCTCTCGCGCTCGATCCGGTACCTCAATCCGCGTCTCCCAGGTGGGCCTCGAAGTAGTCTCCCTGCAAGGCCTCCGTTAGGCGCGCCAGTAAAGTCAGGAATTGCTCCAGATACTCGTGCAATCCCTGGTCGAGTATCGCGCGCGGAGAGACGTCCGCCAGGTGCGCGTGCAGAGCGCGCGTGGCCTTGTCCACCGGGCTGTCCGGCACGACCCCGATGCGGCCGAGGGCGCGCCCCATGTTGTCCACGCAGTAGGCGAGGGAGCGCGGGAAATCCGGGTTCAGCACCGCGAATGCCACGACGTCGATGGGGCGGATGCCGCCGTGGTATTTGCGCCGGTATGTCTCGAAGCCGGAAAGGGACTTAAGCAGGGCTCACCACTGATAGTAGTCGACCGGGGAACCCACCAGAGAGACGTCCGGAAGCAGCAGGTGATAGCGCACGTCGAGAATGCGCGCGGTCATGTCCGCACGCTCCTGCAGGCTGCCCAGCACGGTGAAGCCGTAGGCCTCGCCGCGCATCATGGTGCCCTGGGCGAGACCGAAGAACATGGCCGCCTCGCGGTGGACATAGGCATAGAACTCGGCTGCCCGCCACGGCAGCAGGGTGGTGGCGAGATGCTTGTCGACCTGGAGCCAGAGCTGGTTGATGGCCTCCCACATCTCGTTGGAGATGCGGTCGCGCGCCACCCGGGCGTTCTCACGCGCCAGTCGCAGGCTGTTGTAGAGGGAGCTGTGGTAGGCCTTTTCCTGGGTGAGGAAATGGATCACCCGCTGCACGCCGATACCCCCGTCGGGATGGCGCTGGGCGTAGAGGTCCAGGGCGTCGACGATGTTGAGCAGGGGCTTCCACTGGGCCTCCTCGGTGGTGCCCTCATCCGCCTCCAGCATGTAAACGACGTTAATGTCGAGGATGCGCGCGGTGTTGTCGGTCCGTTCCAGGTTGCGCGTCATCCAATAGAGGGACTCGCCGATGCGGCTCAGCATCTTCAGTCGGCTAACACCCAGGTGTCCTTGCTGCCCCCGCCCTGGGATGAGTTGACCACCAGGGACCCCTTGGTCATGGCAACCCGGGTGAGTCCGCCGGGCACCACCTCGATGTCCTCGCCGTAGATGATGAATGGGCGCAGGTCGAGGTGGCGGGATTCGAGCTCCCCCTCCAGGTAGCAAATGTGGCGCGAGAGCTGGACCACGGGCTGGGCGATGTAGTTGCGCGGGTCCTCCTCGATCTTCCTGACGAATTCGTTGCGCTGCGCCGCGGTCGAGGTTGGTCCCATGAGCATGCCATAGCCGCCAGACTCGGCGACTGCTTTCACCACCATCGTCTCCAGGTTGTCGAGAACATAGGCGCGGTCCTGGCCGTCGGTCATTTGGAAGGTCGGGACGTTGGACAGGATCGGCGCCTCGCCCAGATAGTAGCGGATGATCTCCGGCACATAGGCGTAGACGGCCTTGTCGTCCGCGATCCCGCTGCCGGGCGCATTGACCAGGGCGACGTTGCCGGCGCGCCAAGCGTTGATTACCCCCGCGACGCCCAGCGTGGAATCGGACCGGAACACCAGCGGGTCGAGGAAGTCGTCGTCCACCCTGCGGTAGATCACGTCGACCTGGCGCAGGCCGAGGGTGGTCTTGAGGTAGACCTTGTCGTTCTTGCACACCAGGTC
Organism: uncultured Gammaproteobacteria bacterium; assembly: GCA_963736235.1. GTDB lineage: Bacteria > Pseudomonadota > Gammaproteobacteria > Chromatiales > Chromatiaceae > CAVORB01. The sequence goes on along the minus strand of CAVTOR010000031.1, from coordinate 445,936 downwards.
CCGACCCTCGGCGAGCTCGACTCCCATCTCCTTGGCGAGGAAGGTGTGCTCGAAATAGGCCGAGTTGAAGATCCCCGGGGTCAGGACGACGATGCACGCATCCTCCTCCCCGCGCGGGGAGAGGTGGCGCAGTGCCGCCAGCAGCAGCGCCGGGTAGTGCTCCACGCGGCGCACGCGATAGCGGGCGAAGAACTCGGGCAGGATGCGCCGCTCCACGATCCGGTTCTCGATCATGTAGGAGACGCCGGAGGGCGTGCGCAGGTTGTCTTCCAGCACCAGGTAGTTGCCGTCCTCGTCCCGGATCAGGTCCACGCCGCTGATGTGGGTGTAGATGTCGTGGGGCGCGTCGATGTCCATGATCTCGCCTCGGAAGTCCTTGCCGCGGTAGATGAGCTCCGGGGGGACCACGCCGTCCTTGAGGATGCGCTGGCCGTGGTAGATGTCCTTCAGGAACAGGTTCAGTGCCCGGATGCGTTGCTTGAGACCCGCCTCCAGCACGCGCCATTCCCCCGCGGTGATGATGCGCGGCAAGATATCGAAGGGCCAGACCCGTTCGATGCCTTCCTCCTGGTTGGAATAGACGGTGAAGATGACCCCATCGGTGTGTAGGGTGAGGTGTGCCTCGCGGGACTTGGCGTCGAGCAGATTCTGTCCCGTGTGCTGGATGTGGTCCCACATCGGCAGATAATGGTCCCGCGGACGGAAGTCGTCACGGTAGAACTCGTGGTAGGCAGCCGACCGTGGCGGCGGCGGTGGGTTGGTCCGGGTGCCGCTCTGGAATTGTCTCAGCATCGCTCGCCCTCGAAACTCGGCCTGCTAAAGCAAACAATCGTCTGCAAAGTCCGCGCCAGCAGATGACTGGTCACCGCAGGCCGCGCGGGGCGTCGGCTGCCGCTTGGTGCCGGGGCACGGCATCAAGCGGCACTGCGCTAGCTCGGTGCATCTCGCCCGTGCGTCGCGAACGGGCGACCCGAAACGGTGCAGGGGCCTCGGGTACTCTGTCCAAGCCTTGCTTGCGGATGAGGACAACGATTTCCGCATCCGGCTGTGGGGCCTGGTCCAGGGCGAGCGCGCTTAAAATTGTCGCGCGACAGCGAGATAGGCAATATAGCGAGAAACAACATGAGGAGTTTCTCGTGTCTGCAAGTATTGAAGAACATTTCTCGACGCTTGAGGATCCACGGATTGATCGCAACAAGCTGCATGAACTGATGGATATCGTCATTTTGGTGCTCTGCGCGGTGAGCAGTGGCGCGGACGGTTGGGAAGCCATCGAAGAGTTTGGTCAGGAGAAGTTGGACTGGCTGCGCAAGTTTGCGCCGTTCGCCAACGGCGTACCGTCGCACGACTGCATCGCCAATGTCTTGTCACGATTGTCGCCGAAGGGCTTTCAACAGTGCTTCCGCAGTTGGACGGGCGCAGTGAGCGAAGCCACGCAGGGCGAGGTGATCGCCATCGATGGCAAGAGCGCGCGTGGCTCGCATGATCGCAAGCGCTCACGCAAGGCACTGCATATGGTCAGTGCGTGGGCGAGCACGAACCGTTTGGTGCTTGCCCAAGAGGCGACGGAGGAGAAGTCCAACGAAATCACGGCAATCCCGAAATTGCTCGAACTCCTTGAACTCAAGGGGTGCATCGTGACGATTGATGCCATGGGCTGCCAACGCGCCATCGCCGAGCAAATCATCGCCCAGGGCGGCGATTACGTCCTGGGGCTCAAGGGAAACCAGAGCGTACTTCAGGAAGGCGTTGAGGACTTCTTCACGGTGGCCATGGCCGGTGACTTCGCTGGCGTTGAATATGACTACACCGAAGAGGTGGACCAGGATCATGGACGCCTGGAGGTGCGCCGTTACTGGGTAACGGAGGACTTGCGAACGCTGCCCAATACGCAGCTTTGGCAGGGGTTGCGTAGCATCGGCATGGTCGAACGCCAGTGCCTGATCGGTGAGACACAGACGCTCCAACGACGCTATTACATCAACTCCATCCGTGCTGAGGCCAAACGCTTCGCGCATGCGGTGCGCGACCATTGGGGCGTGGAAAATCGCCTGCATTGGCGACTCGATGTCGTCTTCGCCGAGGACGCCAGCCGAATCCGCAAAGGCAACGCCCCGGCGATCATGACCTCGATCCGCCACCTGTGCATGAACCTGTTCGAACAAGAGCCCTCGTCGATGCGCCTGTCAAAGAAGCGTCGCAAGGCCGCTTGGAACGATGACTACCGTGCCAAGGTCGTGTTCGGCTGAAGATTTATGCGCGCTTGCCCTGGGGCCTGGTCTCAGTCGCCAACGCGTCGGAATGTTTCCTGCTAACCTACGCCAGTTCCGCATTCCGGAGATACGGCCGCCCATGTCGATCCTCATCGCAATCAATCACAAGACCGAATACCGCTTCGAGCGCACGGTAGGCATAGCGCCGCACATCGTGCGCCTCCGCCCGGCCCCGCACTGCCGGACGCCGATCATTTCCTACGCCCTGAAGATCGAGCCGCGGGAGCATTTCATAAACTGGCAGCAGGATCCCTTCGGCAACTATCTGGCGCGGCTGGTCTTCCCGGAGAAGGCCAACACCTTGTCGATCGAGGTGGACGTGATCGCCGAAATGATCACCATCAACCCGTTCGATTTCTTCCTGGAGGACAGCGCGCAGACAATCCCTTTGCGTTACGACGCCCAGCTCGCCAAGGAGCTGGGTCCCTACCTGGAGGTCAAGGAGGACGGTCCCCGACTCAAGGAGTGGCTGGCCGAGGTGGATCGCACCCCGACCGGGACGGTCGATTTCCTGGTTGCCCTCAACCAGCGTCTGCAACAGGACGTGGGCTATGTGATCCGCATGGAGCCTGGTGTGCAGACCTGCGAGCAGACCCTGCGTACGCGCAAGGGCTCGTGCCGCGACACGGGCTGGGTGCTGGTGCAGATTCTTCGCCGTCTGGGGTTGGCGGCGCGCTTCGTTTCCGGCTACCTCGTCCAGCTCACCTCGGACGTCAAGTCACTCGACGGCCCGAGCGGACCCGAACGCGACTTCACCGACCTGCATGCCTGGGCCGAGGTCTACATCCCCGGCGCCGGGTGGATCGGGCTCGATCCGACGTCGGGGCTGTTCGCCGGCGAGGGCCACATTCCGCTCGCCTGCACACCCGACCCGGTGAGCGCCGCCCCCATCACCGGTGCCGTCGAGAAGAGTGACGTGCAGTTCTACTTCCACAACCGGGTCGAGCGGATCCACGAGGACCCGCGGGTCACCAAGCCGTATACCGAGACCCAGTGGCGCGCTATCCAGGACCTCGGCCACGACGTTGACCGCGAGCTCGCCGAGAACGATGTGCGCCTGACCATGGGCGGCGAGCCGACCTTCGTCTCGATCGACGATATGGACGGAGCTGAGTGGAACACCGCGGCGCTGGGTCCCGCGAAGAAGCGCCTGGCCGAAGACCTGCTGCGGCGCCTGCGCGAGCGCTTCGCCCCCGGCGCGCTGCTCCACATCGGGCAGGGCAAGTGGTATCCGGGCGAGCAGCTCCCGCGTTGGGCGCTCTCCTGCTATTGGCGCAGGGACGGCGAGCCCGTGTGGCGGAACCCGGCCTTGCTCGCCGACGAGCGCGACGAGGCCAGTCTGGGCACCGAGGACGCCGAGGCCTTCATGCGCGCCTTGGCCGAGCGTCTGGGGGTGCAGCTGGAGAATGTGCTGCCCGCCCACGAGGACGTCTTCTACTACCTGTGGAAGGAGGCCCGGCTGCCGGCCAATGTGGACCCATTGGACAGCAAGCTCAAGGAGCCGATGGAGCGCCAGCGGCTGGCGCGCCTGTTCCAGCGTGGCCTCGGCGAGACCGTCGGCTACGTGCTGCCGCTGCGCTGGTGGGGTGCGTACCCGGAGGGTCGCTGGATGAGCGGACGCTGGACCTTTCGCGACGGCAACCTGTTTCTGATTCCCGGCGACTCCCCCATGGGCTTCCGCCTGCCCCTGGACGCGCTGCCCTACGTGCCGGAGGCGGAGCTCGATGTCGAGCCGGAGCGCAACCCCTTCGAGCCGCGCGCACCCCTTGCCGCCGAGTTCGACGAGCTTTCGCGTCGCTACGGGCGCGTCACCCGCGCCGAGCAGGCGCCCCAGCGGATCCGTGAGCAGGGGCCGAACCCGGCGCTCACCGCGGACCGCTACGAGCGCCACGCGCCCGTGCCTGACGCGGGCCATGCGCTCAGCCGCCAGCACGCGCTGCCGGACGAGGGTGCCGCCGATCTGGTGCGCACCGCCCTGTGCGTCGAGCCTCGGGAGGGTCGGCTCTACGTCTTCATGCCGCCGCTCACGCACCTTGAGCATTGGCTGGACTTAGTCGCGTCCTTAGAGGCTGCCGCCGAGTCCCTGGGCACACCGGTGGTGATCGAGGGCTACGAACCTCCGCGAGACCCGCGACTGCAGAAGTTCGCGGTGACCCCGGACCCTGGCGTGGTCGAGGTCAACGTCCAGCCCGCGGAGAGCTGGGACCAGATGGTGAGCGATACCGAGGCCCTCTACGAGGAGGCGCGGCTCTCGCGCCTGGGGACCGAAAAGTTCATGCTCGACGGGCGCCACACCGGCACCGGCGGCGGCAACCACGTCACCCTGGGCGGCCCGACCCCGGCGGACAGCCCGCTTCTGCGCAAACCGGACCTGGTGCAGAGCCTGATCACCTACTGGCAGCATCACCCGAGCCTGTCCTACCTGTTCTCGGGCATGTTCATCGGCCCTACCAGCCAGGCGCCGCGCGTGGACGAGGCGCGGGACGACGCCCTCTACAACCTGGAGATCGCCTTCCAGCAGATGCCGCCGGGGCAGGTGCCTCAGCCCTGGATCGTCGACCGGGTGCTGCGCAATCTGCTCGCGGATGTGACCGGCAACACCCACCGCACCGAGTTCTGCATCGACAAGCTCTACTCCCCCGACACGGCCTCCGGGCGGCAGGGCCTGGTGGAGTTCCGCGCCTTCGAGATGCCGCCACACGCTCGCATGAGCCTGGCGCAGATGCTGCTCCTGCGTTCCCTCGTCGCCCGCTTTTGGAGGCAGCCTTATACCCGCAAGCCCGTGCGTTGGGGAACGGAACTCCACGACCGGTTCCTGCTGCCTCATTTCGTGCGCCAGGACTTCGACGACGTGATCTGTGACCTCAGGCGCGCCGGCTATCCCTTCGATCCGGCCTGGTACGATCCCTTTTTCGAGTTCCGCTTCCCCCATTACGGGGACCTGGTGACGGAAAACGGCATCCGAGTGGAACTGCGCGCCGCGATCGAGCCCTGGAACGTGCTCGCGGAGGAGGTCACGGCTCAGGGTACGGCCCGTTTCGTGGATTCATCGGTGGAGCGTATGCAGGTAAAGGCCGACGGCATGTCGCAAGACCGGCATGTGCTCGCCTGCAACGGGCGGCGGGTGCCCCTGCGCCCGACCGGGCGGAAGGGGGAACTCGTGGCCGGCATCCGGTTCAAGGCATGGAGTCCGCCATCCGGCCAGCACCCGACCATTCCCAGCCACGCCCCGCTGTTGTTGGAGATCGTCGACACCTGGAATCGTCACAGCCTGGGCGGCTGTACCTACTACGTCGCTCACCCGGGAGGGCGGAGCTACGACACCTTCCCGGTCAACGCCTACGAGGCGGAGAGCCGCCGCATAGCCCGCTTCCGCCACATAGGCCATACGCCGGGCATCATCGACGCGCCGCCCGAGGAGGCGGCGGGGGATCATCCGTACACGCTGGATCTGCGTTACAAGCCGGGTTGCTGAGGTCGAGTTCGCCTGGACGACCCGCCCGCTTCGGAGCGTATCGGCCCTCCGATCGCACGGCCGGGTACCGGTGCGATCGTTAGCCCGACTTCCGCTATTCAGCGCCGTTGGCGACCTAACCCATTGACCTGCGGTATGCGCACCGGCAAAGGTCGGCACTACAGGCAGACTTCGGCGCGGTGGCTCTCGGCGGTGGCGGAGATCCTCGGTGGTGGTTGTGGCGGCAGATCCAGGCGCAGCTGATCGAGCAGGATTTTCTGCTCCGGCTCGGGTTGGGTGTAGCGACTGAGGATGAGGTGGCGTCCATCGGTGGTCGGCAGATGCACATCGACCATCTGGATGGCGGCGAGGTTCTCCAGCGCCGCGCGGGGCGTGAGTCCGGGCGCCAAGGGGCGCAGCCGGGCCTTGAGCGTAACCTGAAGGCAATAGGCCAGGAAGGCGACGAAGATGTGCGCCTCGATGCGATCCTCGCGTTGATGGTAGATCGGGCGAATGCCCAGATCCCCCTTGAGTTCCTTGAATGCCTGCTCGACCTCGGTCAATTGGATGTAGTAGGTCCAGAGCTTTGCCGGGTCCTCGTCGGTGAGATTGGAGCGCAGCAGGTAGCGTCCCTCGTGGCGGCGTACTTGGCGCAGCTTTTTACGATCGAGCGTGAAGGCGAAGGTCTCGGGGGTGACCGCCTCATCGGGCTTGGGCAGGCGGATCTTGACCAGAGAGAAAGCGCGTCCGGCCTCTTTCTTCGCCGCGCCGATCTTCAACAGGAGCTGGTCGCGTTGCGGCGCCTGGGCTTGCAGCTCGTGCAGGCGTTTGCACAGTCGGCGTAGGCGGCGTTTGCGCATGGCGCGCTCCTTGTGGCGACGCCCGGCGCTGGAGGCCAGGACATAGGTCTCATCGTCCTCGACCAGGAGCTTGACCTCGACCTCATCGCGGACCTGCTCCCAAGGCTTGCCGAGGAAGGACTTCTCCAGCTTGCTCAGCCGCCCCTTGGGGGTGCCCACCAGGTAATGCACGGGGGGATCGCTGCCACGCATGACGGCGAGGGACGCTTCGGTGGGGATGCCACGATCCATCACCCACACTCGCTCGGCCTTGCCATACCGGGCCTCGCTCTTGGCCAACGCATCCTTCAGGGTCTGGTTGTCCACGGTGTTGCCGGGCAGCACCTCGTAACCCAGCGGAAAGCCCTCGGGGGTGACGATCAGTGCAATCACCACCTGGACACAATCGAAGCGCTTGTCGCGGCTGTAGCCGAATCTGCGCTTGCCCGACTCCGGCGGATCACACTCGAAATAGGTGCTGGTCAGGTCGTAGAGCAGCACCTCGAAACGGGCCTCGAAGAGGGTTCGCCAGCGCTGCTGCAGGAACGAAAACAGCGCCTCCTTGTGTGCCAGCAGCAGATCGAGGCAGCGGTAGAGAGTATCGCTCTGGGCAATGGCGAAGTCTTCCCCGAGCAGGTCCCCCATCGCGCTGCGTTCGTACCATTGCCGGTGCAGTCGCCATTCGCTGCCCGGATCGATCAGGCGATAGACCGTCAGCACCTTGAGCACATTCAGCCAGCGGGTGCCCTTGCGGCTCGGCTTCAGGCGCGGCAACCAAAAGGTGTCGAGCCCCAACAGGTCCCACAGTGTGCAGGCAAGCCAGCACCCACCCCATTGACGCGGGTGGCGCAGCTGAAGCTCATTGAGCCGGACCTGCACCACCTCGCACTCCAGCTGCGGGGCCGCGCGGCCTTCCGGAAACAGCGCGATCTGCGCCGCAGCCCCCCGCTCTTCGTCGAATACCTCGATACAGCGGCACCACGCGGCACGTTGCGCGTCGTTGACCTCCCCCAGATACAACACCTGACGCTGGACCACTCGCCCATCGGCGACCCGCCGGCTCTCCACCACACTCCAGTAGCGGTGCACTTTGCCGTCTTTCTTGCGTGTCTTGAACCGCAGGAACATGGCATCAGTGTCCGCCCGCGATGGCCCCCGACTCAAGGGGCAAGGTCGGCACTACAGCGACGTTTCGGCACGGGGCCAACGCTAGATCAATGACTTGTAAACACCAAGGCGGAAAAAATAAGGTCCAACTGGCCCCACGGGAGGGTGAATAGCGGAAGTCGGGTTAGGGTGCTTCATCCGGTCCACGGAGTTTTTGCTCACCAGCTCAAAAAAACCCAGAAACTGTGCTTGAGTTCTCAGACCTGACCGGTCTCGCCGTGCAGACTGTCAACGTCCGGACGACTCAAAGCTCGATCCGGTCCGTCTACCGAGACGCATAATGACCAAAGTACAGCGAGGGAAAAATGAGCCTTACTACGAACTCGGCGCGCGCCGCCAAGCCTCAAGCGGAATCCCCCGACTATTTCTGGCTCATGGGGACGCTCAGAAATTATGAAGTGACGGAGCTCAGCGGCCACGAATTGGGGCGGATTCTCCCCCAGGTGATCATGGCGGCAAGAAGGCGCACGGAATCCGAGCCCGTTGATCCCGAGTCATGCGAATCGTCATAGGCGTTGGGCCGCAGCTCTCGGCAGACTTCCAGTCTCTTTCGTGAAAGAGCTCGTCTCGATCGGTCGATGGCCGCCGAGTCCGTTGCCAGACCAAGGGCTCGGTGATCAACGCGCTTGCGGAGTTGTGACGCAATACACATCTCCGCGGGGCGCTCAGCCATTAGACTTCGAGGCGACCAAGGGACCCTGGCCCACGGGCCGAACCAGACGGTAGCCACCGATGTTGGAAGTCACGCAGGAACTTCTCGAGCGCATCGATCCCCTGTTGGATGCGGGCGATGCTGAATCCGCTAGTAAACTCCTTCTCCACGTTGACAAGATTTCGTTGCGTGCCCTCTTTATCCACGTCCTACAGGAGCGGGGCAATCGGGTCGCAGACGCCCTTGGAAGCGCCTACCTGCGACAACGGCCCCCTGCCTCAGCTTAAGTCTAAGACTGAGCCGAAGACGAGGATCGGACCCCGGGGAATCCGCGGATACTCGTGGTGACGCCGCGGCGCGCGGCGTGTCCAGCCGCCAATAAACCAACGCAGGACAAGGGTCCGACGCGCTCATCCGTCGAGGGACACCTGTTGCGGATCATCCCGTCGCGGTCCGTATCCACTCCACCCGATTGCGCATGACGCCGTAGTAGACGACCGGCACGACCACCAAGGTCAGCACCGTGGAGACGAACAGGCCGAACAGCAGCGAGACGGCGAGCCCGGAGAAGATAGGATCGTCGAGGATGAACACCGCGCCCGCCATGGCCGCCGCAGCCGTCAGGGCAATGGGCTTGGCGCGCACCACCGCGGACTTGATCACCGCGTCCTCGAAACGTAGCCCGGCGCGAACCTCCTGGTTGATGAAATCGACCAGTAGAATGGAGTTGCGCACGATGATTCCGGCCAAGGCGATCATGCCGATCATGGAGGTGGCGGTGAATTGCGCCCCCAACAGGGCGTGGCCGGGCATGATGCCGATGATGGTGAGCGGAATCGGCGCCATGATCACCAGGGGTACGAGATAGCTCCTGAACTGGGCCACTACCAGCAGGTAGATCAGGATCAGTCCCACCCCATAGGCGATGCCCATGTCTCGGAAGGTCTCGTAGGTGACCTGCCACTCGCCGTCCCACTTAAGGCTGTATTCGTAGGGATTCTGGGGCTGCCCCGTGAACCACTGCTCAAGCCCTATGTCTTCGCTCAAGGTCGCCGATATCTCGAACAGGCCGTAGAGCGGGCTGTCCGTCTCGCCCGCCATGTCGCCGGTCACATAGACCACCGGCAGCAGGTCCTTGTGGTAGATGCTGTGCTCGCGACTGGTCTCGATCACGCTCACGATCTCGGACAACGGCACCAGCTGTCCGCCCATGGAGCGCACCCGCAGCGCCAGCACCTGTTCCAGATCGGCCTTATCCGCCTCCGTGTACTCCACGCGGATGGGTACCGCGTATTTGACGTTGGCGCCGTGCAGGAAGCTCACATCCTCGCCCTCGAGCACCGTGGCGAGGGCCTGGGCGACGGTGCTCTGCTGCACCCCAAGGCGGGCGGCTTTGGCCCGGTCGACCACCACCATCAGCTTCCCGGCCGGGTACTCCACCGAGTCGTCCACGTCGACGATGTCGGCGGTGCCTTCGAACACGGCACGGGCCTGCTTGGCGATCTCGATCTGGCCATCGTAGTCCAGGCCGTAGACCTCTCCGACCAGGGGAGAGAGCACGGGAGGGCCCGGCGGTATCTCGACGATCTTGGCATTTCCCTGGTACTGGGCGGCGATCGCCTGCAGGGGCTCGCGCACCGCCAGCGCCACCTCGTGACTCTTACGGTCGCGGTGGTGCTTGTCCACGAGGTTGACCTGGATATCGCCGAGATGAGCGCCCTCGCGCAGGTAGTACTGCCGCACCAGGCCGTTGAAGTTGATGGGGGTGGCGGTGCCCGCGTAGGCCTGATAGTCGGTTACCTCGGCGACGGTGGCGAGATACTCGCCCATCTCGCCTAGCACCCGCGCGGTCTGTTCCAGGCTGGTCCCCTCGGGCATGTCGAGCACGACCTGGAACTCCGACTTGTTGTCGAAGGGCAGCATCTTCAGCACGACGGCCTTGCTGGTCACCAGCATCAGGGACCCCGCGATGAGCAGCAGGATACCCCCCAACAGCAGCCAGCGGTTGCGGTTTCCCACCCTTCCCCCTAGGAAAGGCAAGATCACACCCCGGAAGAAGCGCGCAAGCCCGGCTCCGCCCTCGTCCGCGTGGCCGCCCGCGCCATGGGCATGTGCGCTGGCCTTCTTGCCGAGCATCAGGTTCGTCATCCAGGGTGTGAATACGAAGGCGACCACCAACGAGATCAGCATGCCGGTGGAGGCGTTGATCGGGATCGGGCTCATGTAAGGCCCCATCAGCCCGGTGACGAATGCCATCGGCAGCAGGGCCGCGATGACGGTGAAGGTGGCGAGAATGGTCGGTCCCCCCACCTCGTCCACGGCTCCGGGCATCAGGTCCAGGAGCTTCTTCGAGCTCATGGCCATGTGGCGGTGGATGTTCTCTACGACGACGATGGCGTCGTCCACCAGGATGCCGATGGAGAAGATCAGTGCGAACAGGGACACCCGGTTGAGGGTGAAGCCCCAGGCCCAGGAGGCGAACAGGGTCAGAGCGAGGGTTACGATCACCGCCGCGCCGACGATGATGGACTCGCGCCAGCCGATGGCGAGAAGCACCAGGGCGACCACGGAAAGGGTCGCGAAGGTGAGCTTCTGGATCAGCTTCTGCGCCTTGGCGTCGGCGGTGGCGCCGTAGTTGCGGGTGATGCTGACCTCGACACCCTCGGGGATGAAGGTCCCCTCCAACTGTCCGAAACGCTCGATCACCCGTTCCGCCACCGCAACGGCGTTGGTCCCCTCCTGTTTGGCCACCGCAATGGTCACGGCGGGCGTGGTGCCGTCGATGTCCATGCCTGCATGCGCCGCGGCGGGACCAACGCCCATCCAGACGTAGGACTCCGGCTGCTCAGGGCCGCGCTCGATACTGGCGACATCACGCAGGAAGACCGGTCGGCCGCCGTGCAGGCCGACGACCAGGTCGCCGATCTGCTCGGGGGCGGTGAGGAAGGTACCTGCCTGGACCAGGATCTCCTGATTGTCCGCCGTCACGCCGATATCGTCACGGCTCGCGTTGCCGGCCTGCAGCGCCCGGCTCAGGTCCGTCAGGTCGATGCCATGACCGGCCAGCGCTTGCGGGTCGAGCAGTACCCGCACTACCTGCTGCGGCGCGCCGACGGTGTAGACGTCACGGGTGCCGGGAACGCGTTTGATCTCCTGCTCGATGGCGTGGGCCACCTTCCCCAGTTCAAAGGCGCCGACGGTTTCGTCCTTCGACCACAGGGTGGCGGTGATGATGGGCACGTCATCAATGCCCTTGGGCTTGATCAACGGTTGGCCGACGCCCAGGTTCGCGGGTAGCCAGTCCTGGTTGGAGTAAATCTTGCTGAACAGGCGAACAATGGCGTCGGGACGGTCCTCGCCAACCTTGTACTGCACTGTTATCACCGCCATACCGGGGCGCGAGACCGAGAAGACGTGCTTGATGCCCTTGATCTCGGAAAGCACCTGCTCGGCCGGTCCGGCGACCAGGTGCTCGATCTCGCTCGCCGAGGCCCCGGGGAAGGGCACGAAGACATCGGCGAAGGTGACGTTGATCTGGGGCTCCTCCTCGCGTGGCGTCACCAGCACCGCGAACAGACCCAGCAGCAGGCCGACTAGGGCCAGCAGCGGCGTGATCTCAGTGGACTGGAAACGCGCGGCGACGCGCCCCGATATGCCGAGCTTCTCAGCCATCCCGTCTCTCCGCCGCCTGGGCCTTCAAGACCACACCTGCGGCGATCGGGTCGAGCGCCAACCGCTCGCCTTCCGTCAGACCCGAGAGCACGACCAGGTCATCGCCCAGGTCGCGGCCGAGGCGCACTTGGCGGAAGTGCACCTTGTCCTCGCCGTCGAGCACGTACACGCCGGTAACCTCGGAGCGGTAGACGACCGCGGTTTTCGGGATCACCAATTCAGTCTTGTCTCCGATCACGAAGCTGGTCTTGACGAACATGCCGGGAAACAGGGTCTTGGTGCCCTCGGGGAGGTCCACCCGCACCTTAAAGGTGTTCGAGCCCAGGTCGGCAAAGGGGAAGACGGTGATTTTGTCCACCTGCATCGGTTCCCCGCCGGGGGGATAGACGCGAACCTCACGGCCCTGGCGCACCGCTGGGATCACGCTTTGGGGTACGTCGACGATCACCCTGAGCTCGTCCAGGGAGATCCCGCTCATCACCGGCTGACCGGGGCTGGCAACCTCGCCGGTCTCGACATGGCGGTGGGTGACGATTCCCGAGTAGGGGGCGCGAATCTGGGTGTACTCCAGTTGTTCCTGAGCCTGCTCCAGCCCTGCGATGGCGCCCTCGAAGCGGGCCTGGGCGCTTTTCTGGGCCGCCGCAGCGTTGTCCATCGCCGAATCCGACACCAGTTCCTTGTCGTGGAGCCCCTTCACGCGCTCGTGGTCGTCCCGCGCCTGTTCGAGCTGAGCGGTGGCCGACTTCAGCTCGGCGGATGCCTGGGCCACCCGGGCCTGATGCTCGGTGTCCTTCAGCCGCGCGACGACCGCGTTTCTCTCCACGAAATCGTCGACGTCATAAAGGATCTCCTTGACCTGTCCTTGGGTCTGCGCCGATATGGTTGTGCGCCTGATGGCCTCGACTACGCCGTCCAGCCGGTATTCGCGCGGTACCATGCGGAAGCGGGCCTCAGCTGTTTGCAGGGAGGCTGACTCCGGCTGCTGGGCTGCGGCGTTAACCGCCAGCAGCGCCGCGAGGAGGGGGATCAAGAGAGTTGTGTACATATCTGGTCTCTCCATATAATATTAGTTGTTGCTTATATTATATTTTTCTATCTACAATGCAAGCGCAGGCCGCCTTGTGTGCCAACTGTGCGGACCAGATATTCTCGTTGGCGCACCGTATGCCTCAAGCGACACCAATAGCCAAGCCTTACGCGAATCGGCCGATATCCAATTGTTTTATTTCGAGAGATTACTTGGTGTGATTTATGCCTAACCATATACCAAGATTGTATGCCGGCATCGTGCGAGCAGGCATCTTCTCGCATCGGTCGCGATACAGGAAACCGGAATGATCGTGGCGCACACGCCGAAATCCATACGTCACGCGGAACCTCGCATGGAAACAGCCTTCGCCAAAATCGACGCGATACAGCCCGCGAAGGGGAGGCTGTTGCCGCGGCCCGACAGACTTTCCCGAGATCTCTCTCAGTGGTTTCTCGACAGCCTGGATGCGGCGCAAGAGGCAGAAGGCACGGTGCGCAATGTTGTCCTCGAGCTGCGGCACCTTCTGATCTCGTCGGAGTTGAATGACGCCACGCGCGAGGAGCTCTCTCGGCTTTTGGTCGGTCTGGAACAGGCCACCGGCCGGCTGACGCTCGTGCAGGCTTCGGCCAAGAACGCGCTCGACGGGCTTCAGCTTCAGCAAAAAGGCGCTGGGCTGCGCGATCATCCCCCCAAGTCTTCCTGACACTCAGGGGAGAGGACCCTCGGTCAGCAGAGGCCGCATGGCGTTCAGGATGTTGGCATACAGGTGCGGCGACTGGGCCTCCTCCCGGAGAAGTAACTGCTTCACGTGCTCACGTCGCGTGGGAGCGGAAAAGCAGGCTGGGCAACTATCCGGAACAACCGGTAACCTGGCTGCGCCGGCGAAATCCGCTGTCTGGCGTTCCCGACAGTAAGCCAGCGGACGGATGATACGGACATCGCCCTCCCTGTTGAGATAATGCGCCTTCATCGTTCTTAGCTGTCCGCCATGAAAGATGGACATGAGTAAGCTTTCAGCCAGATCGTCGAGGTGCTGGGCCAAGGCCAGGACTCCGTAGCCCTCCGTCCGACAAATCCGGTACATGATGCCCCGCTTCATCCTCGCGCAGTAGGCGCAGAAGGAGTCTCCGTCCATGTGCTCCTTGGCCTGCTCCATGATCGGCTGTTGCTCGTAAGACCAGGTTACGCCGAGGGCGTCGAAATAGCCCTGCAATGCCTGGGGATCGAAGCCAGGTACGAGGGGGTCGACGGTGAGCACGCCAAGCTCGAAGCGCACGGGTGCGTAGGTCTGCAGGTGCCGAAGAATGTGCAGCAGGGACAGAGAATCCTTGCCGCCGGAGACTCCCAGCAGAATGCGGTCGCCCTCTCGGATCATGTCGTAGTCAGCGATCGCGCGTCCTACCTGGCGTAAGAGGGATTTGGGTGGTTTCGCGGGCACTAGCTTCATGGCCGCGAGTGTAGCCGAAACCGCGCGAGAAGGACCCCCGGCCCCGTCGATATACGCTCCATCGACCGAGATCGACCGAAACCATGTGCTGCCGCACCGTCCGCTACTCTGGCCTTGGACAGGGCGAGCGCGCTTAAAATTGTCGCGCGACAGCGAGATAGGCAATATAGCGAGAAACAACATGAGGAGTTTCTCGTGTCTGCAAGTATTGAAGAACATTTCTCGACGCTTGAGGATCCACGGATTGATCGCAACAAGCTGCATGAACTGATGGATATCGTCATTTTGGTGCTCTGCGCGGTGAGCAGTGGCGCGGACGGTTGGGAAGCCATCGAAGAGTTTGGTCAGGAGAAGTTGGACTGGCTGCGCAAGTTTGCGCCGTTCGCCAACGGCGTACCGTCGCACGACTGCATCGCCAATGTCTTGTCACGATTGTCGCCGAAGGGCTTTCAACAGTGCTTCCGCAGTTGGACGGGCGCAGTGAGCGAAGCCACGCAGGGCGAGGTGATCGCCATCGATGGCAAGAGCGCGCGTGGCTCGCATGATCGCAAGCGCTCACGCAAGGCACTGCATATGGTCAGTGCGTGGGCGAGCACGAACCGTTTGGTGCTTGCCCAAGAGGCGACGGAGGAGAAGTCCAACGAAATCACGGCAATCCCGAAATTGCTCGAACTCCTTGAACTCAAGGGGTGCATCGTGACGATTGATGCCATGGGCTGCCAACGCGCCATCGCCGAGCAAATCATCGCCCAGGGCGGCGATTACGTCCTGGGGCTCAAGGGAAACCAGAGCGTACTTCAGGAAGGCGTTGAGGACTTCTTCACGGTGGCCATGGCCGGTGACTTCGCTGGCGTTGAATATGACTACACCGAAGAGGTGGACCAGGATCATGGACGCCTGGAGGTGCGCCGTTACTGGGTAACGGAGGACTTGCGAACGCTGCCCAATACGCAGCTTTGGCAGGGGTTGCGTAGCATCGGCATGGTCGAACGCCAGTGCCTGATCGGTGAGACACAGACGCTCCAACGACGCTATTACATCAACTCCATCCGTGCTGAGGCCAAACGCTTCGCGCATGCGGTGCGCGACCATTGGGGCGTGGAAAATCGCCTGCACTGGCGACTCGATGTCGTCTTCGCCGAGGACGCCAGCCGAATCCGCAAAGGCAACGCCCCGGCGATCATGACCTCGATCCGCCACCTGTGCATGAACCTGTTCGAACAAGAGCCCTCGTCGATGCGCCTGTCAAAGAAGCGTCGCAAGGCCGCTTGGAACGATGACTACCGTGCCAAGGTCGTGTTCGGCTGAAGATTTATGCGCGCTTGCCCTGTGGCCTTGGACCCCTGTCGGAACGGCCCGGCTTGACCCTGATATGATGATGGCTTGAGCCACGGTACATTACCGAACCGCAATGAACCCTCGCCTCGCTGTGACAGCGATCATCGTAATCACCCTGAGCGCACCAGCGCATGCGGAGGCAACGGGTTGTATCGTCCCCCACGGACCGGCGGACTCGATCTCGGGTAGCGTCGGATGGGGGCTCGGCACCCACTTCCGGCATTGGCTCGATGCCAACGGCCTTGGCTCCTACAATTTTCCCCGTGACGACGTCGCAGGCGGTAGCTTCGGCGGTAAGCGTGCAGACGATGACGGCATCGCTCGGCAACCGGTGGTGTTCGTGCACGGAAACTCCGATCGCGCGGTCGGATGGGACCAGGGCCCGATGGGCTGGACGGCGGTGATCGACTATTTCTTAGCCGATGGCTACGGCCCCGCGGAGCTCTACGCCACCACCTGGGGACCAGCGAACCCTGGCCTGGCGGGAGAGCAAACCCACTCCTTCGCCAACGTAGCGCGGATCCGCGCCTTCATCGAAGCGGTATTGGCCTACACCGGGGCGGAGAAGCTGGATCTGATCGCACACTCGATGGGCGTGACACTGGCGCGCAAGGCGATCCTCGGCGGGGAACTCGAAGACAAGAACCTGGGCCCACCTCTCAGCGACCGGATCGACACCTTCGTCGGCATCGCCGGAGCGAACCTGGGGCTGACCGCCTGCTACCAGGCGGTAGAGAGTCAGCCGACCTGTTCCGCGGAGGACGGATTCTTCCCCGGCAAGCCTTCCCTCTTCGGCGTTACCGGGACCTCCGACTTTCTATCGAACCTGAACGCGGACCCCGGCTACGAGGGCGAGCACGTCTACAGCATCTGGTCGCGAGCTGACCAGCTGATCGGTTTCGGGAATCTGGTTTACGGAGAGTTCACCTCCCGCATCCCGGGACAGGACGGGGAGAAGGTCTACGCGCGCGCGCCCTATGGACATTTCTGTGTGCGCGATCTGAGCGCGCCAATTCAGCTCGAGATGATCCGGAATCACCGGGTGCCGTGACGCGGCAACTGCACCAGATCCACCGGTAATGGCCTTGGTTCCTCAGCCCCGGATGACCTCCCCCGTGCGGCCGTCCCGGATGGTGGACGGCTGCGGCCGGCCGCCACAAGCTCCCACGAGCATGTCGTCGACGTCACCATCGAGCCGCAATCTGACTTGCAACGCGGTGCGCGCAGGCGGTTGACCGCTGCGGTTGGCGCTGGTGGACACCAGGGGGCCCGCCGCTCGGCACAGCGCTGCCGCTGGCGGGTGCGCGGTGACTCGCACCGCAAGGGTATGGTGATGGCCGGTCAGCCAACGCGGGGCGCCGGGTCGCGCCGGCAGCAGCCAGGTCACGGGTCCTGGCCAGGTGCCCTGGACCCTGCTCATGGCCGGAGGGTCCAGCGGTTCGACGAAGGGCTCCAGCTGAGAGAAGTCCGCGGCGATCACGATCAGACCCTTGTGCTCGGGGCGCTGCTTGATCTCCAGGATGCGGCGCACGGCCTCGGCATTCCAGGGATCGCAGCCGAGGCCATAGACGGCTTCGGTCGGATAGGCGATCACGGCGCCGGCGGTGATCGCGCGGGCGACCTCGCGCAGCCTGAAGCCTGCAGGTGGATGCAGTTCGCCGGGGCTCACTGACGGATGCGCCTCAGTCAGGGGTCAGGAAGCGACCCGGTGGCGAGGTGCGTCCGGTGCTGCGGTTTCTTCCTTCTCGCCGCCGCCTTCATCGACGGGCACGCTGTAACCGCAGTCCTTCTGCGGACAGACCTTCTCCGCGCCCTTGCTGCGCGTCACCTTGATAGTGAGGATGGGCCAGTCACAGCTCGGGCAGGGCCCGGCAACTGGCTCGTTCCAAACGGCATAATCGCATTTCGGGTACGTGGAGCAGGAATAGAAGATCTTCCCCCGCCGGGACTTCTTCCTGAGCAAGGTGCCCTTGTTGCACTTCGGACAGCCAACGCCGGTATCCAGCGGTCGCTCCAGCGGCTCGATGAAGCGACACTTGGGATAAGCGCTGCAGCCGATGAACTTGCCGTACTTGCCGCGCTTGACATGCAGCTGGGAGCCGCACTCTGGGCAGCTCCTCCCCTCCAACACCTCGGCCGCCGGCTGGGTCTCCGCCTTGTCTGCCTGGAGGTCCCGCGTATAGTCGCAATCGGGATACTTGGTGCAGCCGATGAAACGCCCGTGCTTGCCCAAGCGTATGGCCAGTTGGGCGCCGCATGTGGGGCAGGCCTCCTCGATCACCTCCTGGGTGACGTCGCTACGCTTGACGTGCTCCTGAGTGTGGTCGACCAGTTTCTTGAAGGGTCGCCAGAACTGCTCCAGCAGGGGTATCCAGTCCTCTTCGCCCCGTGACACTGCGTCCAGCTCGTCCTCGAGGCGAGCGGTGAAGTCGTAATCGACATAGTCGGTGAAGTACGCGGTCAGGAACTTGTTGACGATCCTGCCCACGTCGGTGGGATAGAATCGTTTCTTCTCCAGCTGCGCATACTCCCTCTCCTGCAGGGTCGAGATGATGCTGGCGTAGGTGGAAGGTCGGCCGATCCCATACTCCTCCAGGGCCTTCACAAGAGATGCCTCGGTGTAGCGCGGCGGAGGCTCCGTGAAGTGCTGATCCGGGCGGATGGCGATAAGCTCTACTTCCTCGCCCTCTTTGAAGGGGGGCAACATGCGCTCCTCGTCGTCATCGGCGGCGGTCGCGTCGTCCCGCCCCTCGAGGTACACCCGCATGAAGCCGGGCTCCGACACCGTCGAGCCGGTCGCACGGAACAGGTTCCCGGCCCCCGCCGACAGGTCCACCGCAACCGTGTTGATCAGGGCATGCGCCATCTGGCAGGCCAGGGTTCTCTTCCAAATCAGCTCGTAGAGCCGTGCCTGATCGCTGCTCAAGTGGGCCTTGAGCTCCTTCGGCAGTCGCCGGATCGAGGTCGGCCTGATCGCCTCATGGGCCTCCTGGGCGTTCTTGGCCTTCGTCTTGTACATACGCGCCTGTGGCGGCAGATGATCCGCCCCGTAACGCTCGGCCACGAAACCGCGGATCTCGGCGATCGCCTCCTGGGCGAGATTGACCGAGTCGGTACGCATGTAGGTGATCAGACCAATCGCTCCGCTGCCGGTATCCACGCCCTCGTACAGCTGCTGCGCCACGCGCATGGTGCGCTGCGCGGTGAATCCGAGCTTGCGCGAGGCCTCCTGCTGCAGGGTGGAGGTGATGAAGGGGGGGGCGGGGTGGCGCTTGCGCTGCTTGCGCTCGACCTTTTCGACCCTGAGCGTGCCCGCCGCCGACTGTTCCAGCGCCTTCTCGACCTCGTGGGCGCGGGTTCCATCCTGGATACTGAACTGCTCGATCTTCTCGCCGCCGAACAGCGTGAGCTTGGCCTCGAACGGCCTCTTCTCCTTGACCGCTTCGGCCACGATGGTCCAGTACTCGCGCTTGTTGAAGGCCTCGATTTCCTGTTCGCGCTCGACGATGAGACGCAATGCCGGGCTCTGCACACGCCCGGCCGAAAGGCCGCGCCGCACCTTTTTCCACAGCAGGGGCGAGAGGTTGAATCCCACCAGGTAGTCCAGTGCCCGTCGTGCCTGCTGAGCGTTGACCAGGTCCAAGGACAGCTCGCGCGGATTGGCGACCGCATCCTGAACCGCCCGTTTGGTGATCTCGTTGAACACGACGCGATAGACGGGCTTCTTGCCCAGCTGGCGACGCTTCTTGAGCAGCTCGTAGAGGTGCCAGGAGATGGCCTCGCCCTCGCGGTCGGGATCGGTCGCGAGATAGAGGGCATCGGCGGTTTTCAGCTTCTTGGCGATTGCCTGCACGTGCTTTTCGTTGCGATCGATCACCTGGTACTGCATGGCAAACCCGTGTTCCGGGTCGACCGCCCCCTCCTTGGGGACCAGATCGCGCACGTGACCATAGGAGGCCGTTACCTCGAAGGAAGGCCCGAGGTATTTCTTTATGGTTTTCGCCTTCGCGGGCGATTCGACAACGACCAGGTTCATGCGGTGACCGGGGTGCATGTTGCAACGGGCGCCTAGCAAAACCGATTCACCGGCGCCGCGTCAAGGGGCGCCTCGCCGGCGAATGGCGCGATCGGGAGGGGAGGGCGATCCGAGGGGGCGGGTGGAAGGCTGGATATTCAGCGGCTTGGCGACCCGCGGTGATTTCCGGGACGAACCCTTCAGCTCGGGTCAACCCGGGCATCGGCTCGGGATTCGATCCCGAGAACAGTCTCGTGCGGCGCCGCGCCCGTTAGTGAACTGCCGTGGGCTCGTCGTTGTAGACCAAGTCCTCCATCTGGGTGAAGGCGTCTTCACTGCCGGGGCGGTTCATCAACACCAGGAGAACCACCCACTTGAGCTCTTCGACAGATACGCTGGCGTGGTCGATGGCCAATGCGCGGTCGATCACCAACTCGCGACTAGCTGGATCCAGGATTCCGTTTTGCTCGAGAAACAGCAGCAGACCCTTGGCCTCGACATCGAGCTTCGCGGA
Organism: uncultured Gammaproteobacteria bacterium; assembly: GCA_963736235.1. Lineage (GTDB taxonomy): Bacteria > Pseudomonadota > Gammaproteobacteria > Chromatiales > Chromatiaceae > CAVORB01. The sequence goes on along the minus strand of CAVTOR010000031.1, from coordinate 425,535 downwards.
CTCAACGTCGGCGTAGACCCGCATGGAGCGCCTGGTGCAGGGTTGGTAGTGCGCGGTTTCGACCCCGGCGGCCAGCTCGTCCAGCCAACGCAGCGCCTTGCGGATCTCCCCGTTGGTGAAGCCGGCCTGGGAAAGCTCGTCTTCCAGTTCCCCCTGATCGTCGGGCGGTTGGCTCTCGCCGTCCAGGTAGTTCTCGTAGAGATAGATGAGCACATCGACCATATTTTCATACATCTGCCAACCTCGAGGTCGGTGAATCGACCGCCGCCGCGCCGGGCGGTCGCGGGAGGCCTCGCCGTTTCCGAATCGGCTAGTTTGAACCCGATCGGCGGCTGTAGCGACCTCCTGGGTAAGATGATACATATCCCTCCAGTTCCAGCAACAAAAGCATGGATGCGACGTTCTGCGCCGGGAACTCGGTGCGGCGGATCAGCTCGTCCGGCGCCACCGGATCGTGACCCATGGCCTCGAGCAGGCGCAGGTAGTCCCCATCCAGTCTTGCGCCGGCGTGCTGCGCCTCGTCGGCGGGCGGCTGGGTGTCCGCGGCGAAGGGGCCGAGCATGGAGGCCAGTTCCTCAAGCACGTCCTGAGCGGTTTCCACCAGTTTCGCCCCGTCCCGGATCAGCGCGTGGCACCCTCGCGACAGCGGATTGTGGATGGAGCCGGGTATGGCGAAGACCTCCCGCCCCTGGTCCGTGGCGTATCGGGCGGTAATCAGGGACCCGCTCTTGAGCGCCGCCTCGGTCACCAGTGTCCCAAGACTGAGTCCGCTGATGATGCGGTTGCGGCGCGGGAAGTGCTCGCCCTTGGGACCGGTCCCGGGCGGAAACTCCGTCACCAGCGCGCCCTGGTGCGCAATACGCCGCGCAAGCTCGCGGTGAGCGGCGGGGTAGACGCGATCCGGCCCCGTACCCAGCACGGCGACGGTGCGACCGCCCTCCATCGCGCCCTCATGGGCGGCCGCGTCCACGCCGATCGCGAGCCCGCTCGTGACCGTCAAGCCACAGCCGGCGAGATAGCGGGCAAACTCCCGTGTCGTGTCCCGTCCGGGCGGCGTCGGATTACGGCTGCCGACCACCGCGATCTGCGGATCCGAGAGCACCGATGGGTCTCCCTGTACATACAGCACCGCGGGCGCGTCGACCAGTTCCTTCAGCAACGCGGGATAGCGAAGGTCCTCCAGGGTCAGGATGTGTGCATTCTCCCGCTCGGCCCACGCGAGAGCGGAATCGACTGGCGCTGTCGGCGGGGAGCGCAGAGCGTCGGCGGCATGGGCGCGTGCACCGGCGGCACGCAACGCCGACGCGTCCGCCTCCAGCACCTTCAGCGGGTCGCCGAAATGCTGCAGCAGGCGGGCAGCGGTGCGCGGCCCTACGCCGGGCGTGTGCGCGACTGTCAACCAGGCACGCAGGCGCTCCGCGTGGGTCACATCAGAGGTCCGGCTCAGGCCTTGGGCGAGCGCACCGCGTCCAGGACGTGAATGGGACGGAAAGCCTTCATCACCAAGGCGAAGCTCACCCGCGGGAAGGTGCGGAAGACCATTAGCACGCCGGCGGCCTCGTAAGGCCTAATGAAGGTGCTTGAGGGCTTCGTCACCTCCACGTGAGGCGGTAACGGATTTCTGGGGTCGAGCTCGTCGAACAACCAGCGGTCCACACGGTGATCGCCGAACCAGGTCTCTTGGGACCAGAACTTCTGATCCTTCCAGTTCCAATCCGACGATCCGGAGCGAACCGTATCGCGGACCTCCTGGCCGCCGCTGAACACCTCGAAGACGTGGCCGGACTGCAAGCCGTCCTCCGAACCCCGGTCGATCACGACCACATTGAACTGTCCTATCTGGGACACGCCGTTGAGCACCGAGATGAGACGGGCCTTGACCTCCGGTGGCGCTGCCCGCGGAATGAAGTTGGCGAACGGTTCCTCCCCGGAAGCCGAGATAACCCGATCTCCGATCGCGGTTTCGAGCCCCATGCTCGTAATCCGCACCTTGGCCGGGTCACCGGGGCGCTCGAGCAGGGCGTCGGCGACAAATTGCGCCTTGTACCCCAGGATCTCGCCACTCTCCGAGTCGCGGAGGGGCTCGCCCGGACGCACGATGTCGAAGCGCTCGCCCTCGACGCCGAAGATGCTGCGGACATAGACCGAGTCGTGGACGCCGGCGACGATATGCTCATTCGGAAAATCGACGACGTAGGGTGCGGCGTCGATCTCCGCCTTGTCCAGCACATAGGCTCGGGATAGGAAGGGGCCGATCGAGCCCAGCGGGATTGTGGGCACCGGCTGTCTGAGTGCGGTTGCACGCACCCGCGGGGAGAGCTTGACCGTGCGCATCCCGCCTTGGAATCCGATTCTTGGCTGGCCGTCTTGGTAGTAGAGTTGCAGGACGTCCCCGGGATAGATCCGGTCCGGATTGCCGATGTCCCGGTTCGAATCCCAAATCTGCGGCCAGTGCCAGGGATCGCGCAGGAACTGGCCGGCGATGCCCCACAGGGTATCGCCACTGCGCACCGTGTAGGTCTTAGGATGGTCGGGGTTGAGCTCTACCTGGGCCGCAGCGGGCAAAACGAACGCGGCGGCGAGTAGGGCGACAGGGAGGACGAGAGCAGCTGGGTTTAGACGCATGGACACTCCGGCACGGTCGAAACAGGATTACCCTGCCCCCATTAGAGGGGATGATGCAACAATCCACTTCGCCCGACGCGTCAAATTGACGGACTTTGCCTTGAGCTCCGAGGTCCCGCGCCGGTCGTTTGGCGATACGCTCTTATTATTTAGTGTGATATGTTGCGGATATTAGCGACCAATTGCAAAAGGTTCCAGCCTGTTTTTAAAGAAAGACCCGATGAGCAAGCTCGAAATCCTCACCTTTCCTGACCCGCGGCTGCGCAACAAGGCAGAATCGGTTGCGCGTGTCGGCAATGATATCCGCCATATCGTCGACGATATGTTCGAGACCATGTACGCCGCCCCCGGCATCGGGCTTGCTGCCATCCAGGTGGACATTCCCCTGCGCATCGTGGTGATCGACGTCTCGGAGGAGAAGCATTCCCCCTTGTGCCTGATCAACCCTGAGATCCTGGCGCGAGAGGGTGAGGAGCAGACGGAGGAAGGCTGCCTGTCGGTCCCCGGTTTCTACGAGCCGGTGACCAGGGCCGAGAAGGTCCGGGTCAGTGCCCTCGATCGCGACGGCAACCCATTCGAGCTGGACGCGGACGGCCTGCTGGCTGTTTGCATCCAGCACGAGATCGATCATCTCGACGGCAAGCTGTTCGTCGACTACGTCTCCTCGTTGAAGCGCCAGCGCATCCGCAAGAAATTGGAGAAGGACCAGCGCCAGCAGCGACCAGCTTCAACCGAGGCGCGTCGCCGGGTCATCTGAGCCGTGAGACAGGGCAAGGCGCAACCGCTGCGGCGACCGGCGAGCGATCTTCTCACCCCAGCGCCGGGGCGCTAGGCGCATGTCGGCGCTGCGCATCGTCTTCGCGGGCACCCCCGAGTTCGCTGTCCCGTCTCTCGAAGCTCTCACCTCGAGCGGTCACGATGTTGCTGCCGTCTACACCCAGCCGGACCGGCCGGCGGGTCGCGGCCGCAAGCTCACCGCCAGCCCGGTCAAACAAGCCGCCCTCGCCCACGGCTTCACGGTTTTTCAGCCACCGACGCTGCGCGACTCCGCGGCGGTGGATGCCTTGGGGGCGCACAATCCTGACCTGATGGTCGTGGTCGCATACGGGCTTCTGCTCCCGCAGCCGGTACTCGATGCCCCGCGCTTGGGGTGCGTGAATGTGCATGCATCCCTGTTGCCGCGCTGGCGTGGCGCCGCGCCGATCCAGCGGGCGATCCTGACGGGGGACCGGGAAACGGGCGTCACCATCATGAGGATGGAAGCGGGGCTGGACACCGGCCCGATGTACCTGAAGCGCTTGATCCCGATCGCGGGAAACGATACGGGCGGCAGCCTGCACGACAAGCTCGCGGTTCTCGGGGCCGAGGCACTCTTAGCGGCGCTGCCGGGAATCGCCGAAGGCTCCCTCTCGCCGCAGCCCCAGGATGCATCCCTGAGCACCTACGCCGGCAAACTCAACAAGGAAGAAGCACTGATCGATTGGCACAGACCCGCGGTCGAGATCGAGCGCATGATCCGCGCGTTCGATCCCTGGCCGGTGGCGCAGACGCGCCTCGGCGACGTCACCCTGCGGCTGTGGGGCGCAGAGCTTGCGACCCCCGAGACATCGGAGGCCGCGCCGGGCAGCATCATCGCCGCCGACCGCGGCGGCATCCTGGTTGCCACCGCAGAGGGGGCGTTGCGCATCACCCGCCTGCAGCCCCCCGGCAAGCGACCCATGGCGGCGGCCGATTTCCTCAATGCGCGAAGCCTGGACGGTGAAGCGTTTGGCTGAGCCGAGTCGCATCCGATCACACGCAGCAGCAACCCCGGGCGTAGCCGCCCGAGTCGACGCGGCGCGTGTACTTTGCGCCGTGCGCGACGGCGGACGCTCGCTGCCCGACGCGATCGACAGCCTGCCGTCCCGCGGCGGCGACCGGGATGCCGCGCTCGTGCAGGAGCTCGCGTACGGTTCGGTGCGCACGCTGGCGCGGCTGGACGCGCTGACCGACCTCCTGCTGCGCCGGCCGCTCAAACGCGAGGACGCGGACCTGCTCGCCCTCATCCAGATCGGCCTCTATCAGATCCTCGCGACCCGCATACCGGATCATGCGGCGGTGGATGCGACCGTGGAGGCCGCGCGGCGCATCGGCAAAGGCTGGGCGGCGCCCCTGATCAACGCCCTCCTGCGGCGGTTCCTGCGCGAGCGCGCGCTGCTGCTCCGGCGCGTCGACGCCATGGAAGAGGCCAGGTGGCTCTTCCCAGGTTGGCTGCTGCGGAGCATACAGGCCGCCTGGCCCGAGCACTGGGCGCCCATTCTAGGAGCGAGCAACGAACGCCCGCCGATGACCCTGCGGGTAAACGCCAGCAAGACCACACGCGCCCGCTACCTCGAATCCCTGGCCGCCTCCGGGCTGACGGCGCGCCCCGCCGCGTACGCCCGCAACGGACTCGTCCTCGATCTTCCCCTGCCTGCCCGGCGGCTCCCCGGTTTCGACCAGGGGGTGGTGTCGGTGCAGGACGCTGGTGCCCAACTGGCGGCGGAGCTGCTGGACGCGCAACCCGGTGAGCGGGTGCTCGACGCCTGCGCGGCACCCGGCGGCAAGACCGCCCACATGCTGGAGCGCGCGGGAAACGCCCTCGATCTGACCGCCCTCGATCTGAATCCCCAGCGCCTGGAACGGGTGCGAGAGAACCTCGATCGCGCTTGGGCTAGCGGCGCGGGTCGTGGCCGGGGACGCAACGGCACCCGACGGGGAATGGGCTCGAGACCGCTACGATCGCATTCTGCTCGATGCCCCATGCTCGGCGACCGGCGTGATCCGCCGCCACCCGGACATCAAGCAGCTTCGCCGCCCGACCGACATCGCCACCCTTGGCGCGGCGCAAACGCGCATGCTCGACGCCCTGTGGCCCTTGCTGAGCCCTGGCGGCCGCCTCGTCTACGTCACCTGCTCGCTGCTGCCGCAGGAGAACGAAGTGCAGGTCGCGGCCTTCCTAGACCGCCACGCGGACGCCCGCGAGGCTCCGCTAGCCTGTTCGTGGGGCATGCCGCGGGACCACGGGCGCCAGACCCTTCCAGGCGTGGACGACATGGACGGCTTCTACTACGCCACGCTCGAGAAGGCGGAGCCATGAGCAGAGAACGAGTTACCGCGATGTTCTCGATGCTGTGGCTCGCGTGTGCGCTGTTGGCAAGCCGCGCCGTCGTCGCGTCCGAGTTCAAGGTCGGTGAGGTAACGACCCGCCTCGAAGGCAGCACCCTCGTGCTGGACGCCCGCATCGATTACCGCTTCAGCGCGGTCGCCCTGGAGGCCCTCGACAACGGGGTTCCCCTGACCCTGGAGGTCCACGCTCAGCTGCGGCCCGCCGACGCCTGGGTATGGGAGGACAGCCTGGTCGACCAGCGTCTGCGCTACATGATCCGCTACAAGCCGCTGTCGGAGCGCTACCTCGTCTCCCGACTCCCCGATGCCGGCGGCCGGGATTACGTGACGCGCGATGCCGCGATCGCCGCGCTCGGTGATATTCGGGGGCTCGACCTTGTGTCGATCGACCGCCTGGAGGCGGACAGGGAATACGAGATCCACCTGCAGGCATCCCTCGACGTCGAGGGCCTGCCCCTGCCGCTCAAGCCCATGGCCTACCTGCTCCCGTCCTGGAAGCTCTCGTCTGGCTGGACCAAATGGCCCCTGCAGCGCTGAAAAGGTTGCGCCAGCCGGGCGCGATTCCGGTGGCGCTCCTGTTGTTGGTGCTGTTCGTAGCGCTCGATTTGATGAGCGACGCGGTGCAGAACTCCGAGGAGCTCAGTCGCGCCTTCGTGCCCCTGTTGTTCCTGGTTCTGCTGGGCTTGGCGGTGCTCGCGGTGATGGTGGCCGTCAATGTGACCAAACTCGTCGGCCGCTACCGTCGGCAGGCCGCCGGTTCCCGCCTCACCGGGCGGATCGTCATCCTGTTCGCCCTAATCTCGCTGCTGCCGGTCGGGGTGGTTTACTACTACTCGCTTGGATTCCTGCTGCGCGGAATCGATAGCTGGTTCGATGTGGAGATCGACCGTGCGATGGAGGACGCCCTGGCGCTCAACCAGGCCTCGCTCGACCTCAACCAGCGCGTCCTCCTCAAATACTCGGAGCAGCTGCTATCAGGTATCGAGGACCGTTCCACGACCGCGCTCGCCCTGAGCCTGGGAAAGCTCAGACGTCAGGCCGGGGCGCTGGAGATCGCGATCTTTGGCCTCAACGGTCAGGTAACCGGCAACGCCAGCGAGGACCCGACCCAACTGGTTCCGAGCCATCCGGATCGGGAACTGCTCAACCGGGTCCGCAACGGCGACAACTACGTGGGACTGGAGACGGGAGTGGGCGGCGAGATGGTGGTCCGGGTGCTGGTCATCGATCCGCGCGGCCGTGACATGATGCTGCAGGCGCTGTTTCCCACCTCGGCGCGCATCGGCGAGCTGTCCGCGCGGCTGGAGGATGCCTACAACCGCTACACGGAGCTCGCGTATCTGCGCCAGTCGCTCAAGTTCAGCTTCTCGCTCACGCTGTCCCTGGTGCTCATGTTCGGCCTCATGTCGGCGTTGATCGCGGCGTTTCACACCGCACGCCGCCTGGTAGCGCCGGTGGCCGACATCGCCCGCGGCACCCGTGCGGTCGCCGACGGGGACTACGAGCAGCAGCTGCCATTGCCCGCCCACGATGACGAGCTCGCGTTCCTGGTCTCCTCGTTCAATGCCATGACCCGCCGCGTCGCGCAGGCCCGCGATGCCGCCGCGCGTAGCCAGGAGGCGGTCGAGGCCCAGCGCGCCTACCTGGAAACCGTGCTCGGACGCTTGTCGTCCGGCGTCATCGCCCTCGATGCCGACGAGTGTCTGCGCACCGCGAACCCGGCGGCGCTGCACATCCTGAAGCTGGAGGACGAGAGCATCGACGACCACTCGCTCGCCACGCTGGAGTCTGAGCACCCGCGACTCACGCGCTGGGTGGAGGCGGTGCGCGCTCGGCTGAAAGCCGAGACCGAGTGGCGCACGGAGGTCACCCTGTTCAGCGGTGAGGGGCGGCAGGTGCTGATGTGCCGCGGCAGCCCCCTGATCAGGCCCGGGGCGAACGAGCGCGGACACGTCGTGGTTTTCGACGACATCACGACGCTGATCATGGCCCAGCGCGACGCCGCCTGGGGCGAGGTCGCTCGCCGTCTCGCCCACGAGATCAAGAATCCGCTGACCCCCATCCAGCTCTCTGCGGAGCGCCTGCGCCACAAGCTTCTGGCGAAGCTGCCCGAGCAGGACGCGGACATCGTGGACCGCGCCACGCGCACCATCGTCCAGCAGGTCGAGGCGATGAAGGCCATGGTCAACGACTTCTCCAGCTACGCCCGCACGCCGAAGATGGAAGTCGAGCCCCTGCGCCTGGACGCGCTGATCTTGGAGGTGATGGAGCTGTACCACAGTGCCGGGCCGAAACAGGGCCTGGAGGTGCGCCTGCATGCGCCGGGGACGCAGATCAAGGGAGATCCGTTGCGGCTGCGCCAAGTGATTCACAACCTGGTCAAGAACGCCCAAGAGTCCCTGGAAGGTCGTCGCGACGGCCACATCCTGGTGTCCACGGAGCTGATCGTGGACGCGGAGAGCCCACTGATCGAGCTGAGCGTGGAAGACAACGGGAGCGGTTTCGACGAGGCGCTGCTCGGTCGGCTGTTCGAGCCGTACGTGACCACCAAAGCAAAAGGGACAGGGCTCGGCCTTTCCATTGTCAAGAAGATTATTGAAGAGCACGGCGGTATCATCTGGGCGGAGAACGTAGACGGTGGTGCCCGCGTCGTCGCCAGGCTTCCCGTGTGGAAGGTGGAACCCGCGGCAGCGGCGGTCCGTTAGCGCGATCAGACCCTGTACGTTCTAACCGGTCGGGTCTGGCCCCGTAATGACGGCCGATCGGCGGAAGCGTCGCGTTGGAGCGCCTTTGGCGTGAGATTTGGATGGACTAGAAAATAATGAGCGCACCCCACATTCTGGTCGTGGACGACGAACCGGACATCCGCACCCTGGTGCAGGAGATCCTGGAAGACGAAGGCTACGTCGTCGCCGGCGCGGAGAATGGCGAGGCCGCGCGCCACGCCCTGCGGGACCGCCGCCCCGACCTGATCCTGCTCGATATCTGGATGCCTGATCTGGACGGCATCAGCCTGCTCAAGGAGTGGGCGGAGGACGAGGGCCTGCCCTGCCCGGTGATCATGATGTCCGGACACGGCACGGTGGAGACGGCGGTCGAGGCCACCCGCCTCGGCGCTTACGACTTCTTGGAAAAGCCGCTCTCCATGGCCAAGCTCTTGCTCACCACCGAGCGTGCCCTGGAGGCGGACAAGCTTGCCAGGGAGAACGTCGGGCTCAAGCGCCGGACCGCCATCGCGCACGAGCCGGTGGGCCGCAGCGCCGCCATGCAGCGCCTGCGCGAGCAGGTAAAGCGCATCGCCCAGCACGATACCTGGGTTCTGATCACGGGCGAGGCCGGTAGCGGTCGCGAGACCTTCGCCCGTTACCTCCACTCCCAGAGCGGGCGTCGCGAGCGGCCGTTCGTCGACCTCGGTGTTTCCGGAATCGCCCGCTCCAACGCGGCGCGCGAGCTCTTCGGGAGCGAGGACGGCGACCACCTCCACTACGGAAGCCTGGAGCAGGCCTCCGGCGGCACCTTGCTGCTCGATGAGGTTGCGGACATGGACCTCGAGGTCCAGGCCCAGCTCCTGGGCGCGCTGGACACCGGCTCGTTCCTGCGGGTGGGAGGCACCGATCCGGTGCGTATCGACGTGCGCATCATCGCCGCCACCCAACGCAATTTGGAGGACGAGGTGCGCGCCGGCCGCTTCCGCGAGGACCTCTTCTACCACCTCAACGTGGTACCCCTGAATGTGCCGGCGCTGCGCGAGCACAGCGAAGACGTGCCGGAACTGATCAACTACTACGTGGACTTCTTCGCGACCCACGAGAAGCTGCCCTATCGGCGGTTCAACGTGGGCGCCCAAAACTATATGCGCAACTACAGCTGGCCGGGCAACGTGCGCGAGCTCAAGAACCTGGTGCAGCGGGTGCTCATCCTGGGCGCCGGGGACGAGGTCAATCAGGACGAGGTCGAGAACGCGCTCGGCGCGGCACCGGCGGTGCCCACGCAATCCCTGGAGGGAATGGTCTCCTTCGATCAGCCCCTGCGCCAGGCCCGGGAGCAGTTCGAGAAGGCCTACCTCGATTACCAGCTCGAGAAGCACGGAGGCAACGTCAGCAAGATGGCGAAAGAGGCTGGCATGGAGCGCACCCACCTTTACCGCAAGCTGCGTTCGTTAGGGATCGAGATCAAGGAACGCCGTTAGCGGTCAGCTGAAGACCGGTAGGTCGCAATGAAGATCATCATCCTTGGTGCCGGTCAGGTGGGCACGTCGGTGGCCGCCAACCTGGTCAGCGAGGCCAACGACATCACGGTCGTCGACCAGAACCCCGAGCTCCTGCGCGAGCTGCAAGACCGCTTCGATCTGCGGACCGTGCTGGGCCATGGCGCCCACCCGGACGTGCTGCTGCGGGCGGGCGCCGAGGACGCGGACATGATCCTCGCGGTGACCAACAGCGACGAGACCAACATGGTGGCCTGCCAGGTCGCCTACACCCTGTTCCACACCCCCACCAAGATCGCGCGGGTACGCTCCCAGGGCTTCCTCGACCACCCCAAGCTGTTCACCGCCGAGGCCCTGCCCATCGACGTGCGCATCAGCCCGGAGCAACTGGTCACCGAGTACATCCTGCGTCTGATAGAGAACCCGGGCACCCTGCAGGTCCTGGACTTCGCGGAGGGCCGGGTGCGCCTGGTGGCCGTCAAGGCCTATTACGGCGGCCCTCTGGTCGGCCACGAGCTGCGCACCCTGTCCGACCACATGCCCAACGTGGACGCCCGCGTGGCCGCCATCTACCGCCAGGACCGCGCCATCCAGCCGACGGGGGACACGGTCATACAGGCAGACGACGAGGTCTTCTTCGTCGCCGCCCCGAAGCACATCCGCTCGGTCATGAGCGAGCTCAGACGCCTGGAGAAGCCGTACAAACGCATCATCTTCGCTGGCGGCGGCAACATCGGCACGCGTCTCGCCAGCGCCACGGAGCGCAACTTCCGGGTCAAGGTCATCGAGCGCAACCTCAATCGCTGCAAGCAGATCGCCGAGACCCTCGAGCGCACCATCGTGCTCCATGGCGACGCGGCCGACGAGGAGCTCCTGCTGGAGGAGAACGTGGAGAACACGGACGTCTTCTGCGCCGTCACCAACGATGACGAGGACAACATCCTCTCCGCGATGCTGGCCAAGCGCCTTGGGGCGCGCAAGGTGATGGCGCTGATCAACCGCCCCGCCTACGTGGACCTGGTCCAGAGCGGACACATCGACGTCGCCATCTCACCGCAGCAGGCAACCATCGGCAGCTTGCTCAAGCACGTGCGCCGGGGCGATGTAGTCATGGTCCACTCCCTGCGGCGCGGGGCGGCAGAAGCCATCGAGGCCATCGCGCACGGGGATCGAGGCTCCAGCAAGGTCATCGGCCGTCCGGTCGAGGACATCAGCCTGCCCGCCGGGGCCAGCATCGGTGCCATCGTTCGTGGAGAAGAGGTGCTCATCGCCCACCACGACACCGTCATCGAGCCCGAGGACCATGTCATCCTGTTTCTGCAAGACAAACGCAAGGTAGCGGAGGTGGAAAAGCTGTTCCAGGTCAGCGTGACCTTCCTGTGACGTGAAGCCGCTCATCGTCCAAAAGGTGCTGGGCCTGCTGCTGATGGTGTTCAGCTTCAGCATGCTGCCGCCGGTGTCGGTATCGCTCTGGTTACGGTGACGGCGCCGCCACCCCTTTCCTACTCGCCTTTGCACTCATCCTGGGAATGGGCACGCTGATCTGGCTTCCGGTGCACGGAAGTCGTCAGGATCTGCGGCTGCGCGACGGATTTCTGGTCGTGGTGCTGTTCTGGACCGTACTGGGCCTGTGCGGCTCGCTGCCCTTCATCCTGGCGGAGAACCCGCGCCTGTCGATCACCGACGCCGTGTTCGAGTCCCTGTCGGGACTCACCACGACGGGGGCCACGGTGATCGTCGGCATCGACGAGCTGCCGCGCTCCATCCTCTACTACCGCCAGCAGCTGCAGTGGCTCGGGGGCATGGGTATCATCGTGTTGGCGGTGGCGGTGTTGCCCATGCTGGGCGTCGGCGGGATGCAGCTCTACCGGGCGGAAACCCCCGGCCCGATGAAGGACTCGAAGCTTACCCCGCGGATCACCGAGACGGCCAAGGCCCTCTGGTACATCTACCTGGGGTTGACCGTTGCCTGCACCGCGGCCTATTGGGGTGCCGGGATGTCGCTCTTCGACGCCGTCGGCCACGCCTTCTCCACTGTTGCTATCGGCGGCTTCTCCACCCACGACGACAGTATCGGCTACTTCGACAGCAACCTGATCGAGATGATCGCGGTCGTGTTCATGCTGGTGTCGGGCGTCAACTTTGCCCTCCATTTCATCGGTCGTGCGCCGCAAGAATCCGCTCGTGTACTGGCGCGACAGTGAGTTCCGCTTCTATCTGCTCCTGATTACGACCTCGACTGTTATCGTCACCGTATCCCTGTACTACACCGATACCTATATCTTCTGGGACGACGCCTTCACCCAGGGACTCTTCCAAGTGGTCTCCATCGGCACGACTACCGGCTTCACCACCGCGCAGTTCTACTACTGGCCGCCGTTCCTCGAGATCCTGCTGCTCTTCACCAGCTTCGTCGGCGGCTGCGCCGGCTCGACCGGTGGCGGCATCAAAGTGATTCGTTTCCTGCTGCTGATCAAACAGGGGCTGCGCGAGATCAGCCGCCTCATCCATCCCAATGCCCAGATGCCAGTGCGCATGGGCGGCAGGAGCGTCAACCATCGCGTGGTGGACGCGGTGTGGGGATTCTTCTCGCTCTACGTGGCCAGCTTCACCTTCATGTACCTCGCCCTCGCCGCCACGGGGCTGGACCTGATGACCGCCTTCTCCGCCGTAGCCGCCTGCATCAACAACCTGGGCCCGGGGCTGGGCAACGTCGGCGCCAACTACGCCGACCTGCACGACCCCGCCAAGTGGATACTCTGCTTCGCCATGCTGCTCGGGCGTTTGGAGATCTTCACTCTGCTGGTACTGCTAACCCCGGCCTTCTGGCGGCGTTGAGATACCTGCCGTGACACGCCCTATACTCGAGGCGAAGACACCGACGGCGCGGAAGAAAACACGCATGCGGCAGCCAGCACGCGGTACTGTACTTGTCCTGCTCGCCGCGATCAGCGGCGGTTGTGACGCCCAGACGGGCCCCGCCCAGATCAGCGGCGACGTCCCAGAGGCAACCGGTTGGCGCAGCGAGATCGTGGTGCGCGGCCTCAGCCATCCCTGGGCAATCACCTGGCTGCCCGACGGCGCGGCCTTGGTCACAGAGCGCGCGGGGCGCCTGCGCCTCATTCGCGACGGCAAGCTCGATCCAGAGCCGATCTCCGGCCTGCCGCCGCTGCTCGCAAATGGTCAGGGCGGACTGCTGGACGTCTCCCTGCACCCGGACTTCTCCAGCAATCGGCTCGTCTATCTCACCCTCGCGATCGGCACGCCGGACGCCAATCGCACCGCGCTGGCCCGCGGGCGCCTCGACGGATCTGCCCTGCGGGACACGGAGATCATTTTTCGCAACGCGGATCCCAAGTCCGGCGGTCAGCATTTCGGTTCGCGCATGGTCTGGCTACCCGACAACAGCCTGCTGATGAGCGTGGGTGACGGGGGGAATCCGCCGATCGCATTTCGGGGCGAGAACATCCGCAATCAGGCGCAGAACCCGGGCAAGCATTTCGGTGCGGTGCTCAGGCTCAACGACGACGGCAGCGCACCCGCGGACAATCCGTTCGTCGGCCAGCCGGGCGCCAAGCCGGAGATCTGGACCATCGGCCACCGTAATATCCAGGGCATGACCAGGGACCCCGCGAGCGGCCGCATCTGGGCGAATGAGCATGGCTCACGGGGCGGCGACGAGCTGAACCTGATCGCGGGAGGAAACAACTACGGATGGCCCGAGGTCACCTACAGCAATGAGTATTGGGGGCCGCGCATATCCGACGAGACGAGCCGTCCGGGCATCTCCGACCCGGCGCTGGTCTGGACCCCATCCAAGGCCCCCAGCGGTCTCGCCTACTACACCGGCGAAGCCTTTCCCCGATGGCAAGGCAATCTCTTCAGCGGCGCCCTCAAATTCCAGCAGGTCCGCCGTATCCTGCTCGATGGTGCCCGCGTGATCGGCGAGGAGAAGCTGAGGATCGGCGAGCGGGTGCGAGACGTCCGCCAGGGACCGGACGGCTACTTGTATCTCCTCACGGATGAGGATGATGGGGCGCTGATGCGCATCGTCCCGTCCCGGGACTGATGGGTCGCCATGTGCATGACCACGGGGACATGAAGACCACTGACGACGTCCAGCAGGGCCCTCGGGCGGCGCCCCCTCACAACACCATCGTGGGTAATAACCGATGCCGCACGCAAAAACGATCTCTCTCATACTCGGCAGCGGCGGCGCGCGCGGATTGGCGCACATCGGCGTCATCCGCGAGCTGGAGGAACGCGGTTACATCGTCTCTTCGATCGTCGGTTGCTCCATGGGGGCACTGATCGGCGGGTTCCACGCGGCCGGCGAGCTCGCGGCCTACGAGTCCTGGGTCACCAGGCTCTCGGAATGGGACGTTTTGCGCTTCCTCGACGTCTCGTTGACCAGCCGGGCCGGGATGATGAAGGGAGATCTCATCATGAACGAGCTGCGGAAGCTGGTCGGCGATGCGAACATCGAGGACCTGCCGATTCCGTTCACGGCCGTCGCCACCGACGTGGCCAGCAAGAGAGAGGTCTGGCTGAGTCGGGGGAATCTTTTCGACGCGCTTCGTGCCTCGATCGCAATCCCGGGAATCTTCACCCCAAAGTCGATCGACGGCCGTACCCTGGTCGACGGCGGATTGCTCAATCCACTACCCGTAGCCCCCGCGACGGAAGACTCCACCGACCTGACGATCGCCGTCAGTCTGGCCGGGCGCGATGTGTCCCATCCCCTCGGACCGAACCCCAAGGCCCCACGCTCTGGCTCCGTCGAGGAATACCGCTCGCGGATCGAGAGCTTCATCGGCTCCATTCAGAGCAAGCTGGGTATCGAGCACCCGGAGGAGCCGGCGGAGGAACGCCAGATGGCGCTCACGGACATCCTGATGGGGGTGTTCGACACCATGCAGTCCGCGATCGCGCGCTATCGACTCGCGTCCTACCCGCCGGACATCCTGATCGAGATTCCCGGGAACGTCTGTCGGAGCCACGAGTTCTTCAAGGCCGCCCAGGTGATAGAAGCGGGACGTTACTGGACCCGCGAGTGTCTCGCCCGCCAGGTCGAAGATCACTGAGCCATGCGACCATGGCTCGGCCCGGGTTCATCAGCGAGCCGGCGCCGGTGGCGATGGATCCGATCGTCAACTCCGGGCTACAGCCAGTGATCGACCTCTGTTATCTCAGCGCAACCAACGAGACGCACATCATGCGATCCACCTGTCCTGACCGAGTACTCCGAATCGCCGCCGTTGCGGCGCTGTCACTCCTGGCCGCCTGCTCGTCGTCTCCGCCGAAATCCGTCGAGAATGCCTGCAGCATCTTCGAAGAGAAGGACGACTGGTACGAGGCCATGCGCGCGGCGGAAAAGAAATGGGGCACGCCGATCCAGATCCAGCTCGCGATCATGCGCCAGGAATCCGCGTTCAGGCACGACGCCAGGCCGCCGCGCGACAAGTTGCTCGGGATTCCCATGTGGTGGCGCGTCTCCGACGCCTACGGATTCGCGCAGGCCAAGGACGATACCTGGGACTGGTACGAGAGCGACACGGGCAGGTGGTCTGCGGACCGGGACGACTTCGAAGACGCGGCGGACTTTATCGGCTGGTACACCGACGTCAGCCAGCGCACCCTCGGTATCTCGAAATGGGACACCTACAATCAGTACCTTGCCTATCATGAGGGTCATGGCGGCTGGAAGCGCAGGACGTACAACGGCAAGCCCTGGCTGATTCGGGTTGCACGGAAGGTAGACGGCTACGCTCGAACCTACGGTGCGCAGCTCAAGCGGTGTCGCGACAAGCTGGACAAGGGGCAGGGGTGGTGGTGATTCGGGATACTGCCCGCGCTCCCTTGCGTTCCGAACCCTAGTCGGTCGCCAACACAAGGCGTCCCGGCGGTCTGATCGGCGGCTGCCATCTCCTCCCCGGCCAAGACAAATTGCTCCCCGGATTGGAGGATGTCGAAAATCAATACCTGGGAATCAGTGGGTCTTAACGCCTCGTGCATGGGCTATGCTCAGTTGCATTGATGTCCGGATAAATTTTTGTTATTGACTGCCGCCCAGGGCCGCGACAACGCTGTGGATGGCGTTCCGATATCGTCGAGGAAGCAAAAAATACGCGTCTCCCGAGGGGAGATTCGGCTACGAACGGGGACCTCGAGCAGGTCGCCAACTCGGCCTGGCATTCATGGGGGACAGGACGTCGATCCCCGGGAGACGTCCATAATAGGGGGAATGGCCTATGCGGCTGCTGTTAGACGGAATCCAACATGTCCGCATGATTACCCACGAGGGCAAGGTGCTGCTCGTCGGGATCCGCAAAAGCGGCCAGTTGGTCTACACCATCCGGCGGGACGGTTTCGAGGACGACATCGAAGAGCGGCAGTTGGATGCCTGGGAGAACTGGCAGCCCCTGCCACTGCCCGGTGTGGAGGGCAAGGATGACGATCCGTCCGTACATGCCAGGGAAGCGAAGGAGAATGTGCGCCAACATGCAGACGGCACTCCGCTGCTCGACGATGAGGGCCAGCTGCAGTATCTGACCCGGTCGCTCTACGATTCCCGCCGCAGTCATCGGGTCACACCCATCGCCGTGGTATCCGGAATGGGTCACGTGCATGTCTTCCGCGTCCTGCGCGATCCCGATCCCGAGGGTGTGGTGCGGCCGCTGCCGCTGCTGGTCGACCGTTTCGTGCTCGACGGCATGGCCAATCGACTGGTTCCCAAGCTCGATCTGCGCTTCCGCCGCAGCCGCCAGCGACACGAGCCCTTGCCCAGTGGTCCGGGTTCGGCCCTGGTGGTGGACTCGCTGGACTTTCGCGACGCCAACGACAATCCCTTCACCGAGCCGACCACACTGATCGGCTTCGTCGACGGCCGAACCGGGTTCTCGGTCGAGTTGGCCCCCGCCGGCGAACCCGATGGCTTCAACTGGCATTTTGCGACCACGGACTGGAGGAGTTCGGGCCAGGTCACGCTGACCTCGGTGCGCGCCGGAGAGCATGGGGGATTCGACCTCGCCGATGGCGCAGGCCGGCCCGCCATCGTCCGGCGTGTCTTCGGCTTGTCCGGATATCGCATCGACGGGGTCCCGGCCTTGCAGCGTTTTGATCGTCAGGCGGAGCGGCGAACGGCCAGCGGCGAGACCCAATGGTTGCGCGTGGCAACCAGTCTCATGCTGGCGGTTCCGGTAGTCCCAGACGCGCAGGACGGCCACGGCGATGATCAGACCAGAATCGTGGGAACCGTCCAATTGCCTTTGCGCGCTGACGGCTCCCTCGCACCGACGGCCGGGGAGAGCGGCAAGACGGAAACACGCCTCCGCGGCCGGGAACGTGCGGTCACGCTGGCGCCGGATACCCTGCTGCGCGCGCGCGCCGTGCCCATCTCCGAGAAGCGAGGCGCGGTGGGCATACTGCGGCGCGGCGAGGGTGGCGCGATCGAGATCGTGGCCGCGACGAGTGGCGACGAAGACGGCGATGAGCCGTTCGAGGCCGACGCGGCGGTCGAGCTGGAGCTCGACGGCACGCCAGCGCTCGACGGTGTTCATGTCGCGCGCGGTGTCGAGTTGGGGAAGATCACGCGCGAGTTGCGCGTTGGCCGTAAGGCGACCTACCTCGCCGTTCGGTTGCAGCAAGGTCTGCCGAAGGGCTCGCGCCTGCGGCTCGGTGAGCACGGTTTCGTGAGGACGACGCGAGACCTCAGGGCCGGCCTGCGAATGCTCAACCTCGAGGTCACCGACATCGGCGCTCCCGCGGGTACGCCGGTGTTCCTCGCCGACAGCTTCGCCATTACGCCCCCGGAGGGCGGGCTCGGGACCTGGCAGGACGCCTCGGCGGATGCCGCCGCGCGTTTCGATGGCCAGGTCCTTGGCATGAGCATGGACGAAGGGCGGTTGATCGTGCACGCCCCCGGTCATGGGCTGATCGACGGTGACGAGGTCGAGATCAAGGGGACGCGCGTCTTCGACGGCAGACACAGCGCCGTTCGGCGGGAAGACACCTTCACCCTCGATCGTCGCTGGCCCGCGAGCGAGGCGGTTAATCTCAAGCAGCAGCGGGTCCCCCGCCGGGGTCTGGTGCTGGGAAACGGGTCGACGCGCATCTTGGTCGACCACGGTGGTCTGGTCGATACCGACAAGGACACGACCATCGAGGCATGGGTGCGCACGACGGGCGACGGCGTGCTCCTCGGCTGGTTTCCGCGAGCCCCTGAGGCCACGCGGGCAGCCGCGAGTGATGGGGTCGGCGAGGGGATGTGGCTGGCGATCAGTGACGGCCGGCTGACCTTGCGCGCGCCGGATGTGCCGGCGGTCGATGGCATCGCCGACCGGCGCTCCGTGGTCGACGGGCAATGGCATCATGTGGCGGCGGTGTTCGCGGAAGGGGTTCGGGAGCGCACCGTCACCTTCCTCGTGGACGGGGAAGCGTCCGCGACGATGCCCCTGCCGTCGCCCCTCCCTTCGTCACGCCGTAACGCACGCTTGGTCATGGGCGCGCGCGACGCGGACGATGTGGACGCCCTGGGTGCGCAGGGTGCCGAGCTGTCCGAGGTGCGCTTGTGGCAACGTGCCCTGACGGCGGAGCAGCTCGGCGAGCACCTGCACCGGCCGGTGCACCACGGTTCGCGCGATCTGGCGGCCTACTGGCGCCTCGGCGCCGTCTTCGACGGCGATCCGCCGCAGGTCGTGGATGCCACCATCGGACGCAACGACGGCGACGTCATCGGGCCGGCCTGGCCCACGCCGGTGGCCGTCCCACGCACCATGGCGGATGGCGTCACCCCCGTGTCCCGGGTCGAGAATCCTGCCCTGTTCGGTGTTGCCCAGGGCGGCGTTTATCGTGAAGAGCTCCAGTTTCGCTTTCGCGATGGCGCCGGAGAGGTCCAATTCTACCTGTGGGGGCAGGCCAGTCGCTCCAATAGTGAGCGGGTGGAGTTCGGCGCCGATGACGTCGGGACGCAGATCTCCGATCCCGACGAGCACGGCTGGGCGACGGCTTCGGTGCGCTTCCGGGTGCCGGACGGCGTGACCCTGGTGCGGTCGATGGGGATCGACGTCGAGGGCGACTGGTCCGCGCTCGAGTTACGCCGGCACCGAGCGGTTTTCCAGGAGTCGACCACCCATGAGAGCGTTGTCACCAGCGATCTCGCGTTGACCGTGGTCGGCGAGGCGCATGCAGGGGCGGCAAGCCTCAGCCGCCGATACGAAGGGCTCCACGGCAAGAAACGGGCGCTGGATCAGCGCCTGGCGCGGCTCGAGGGTCTCCTCAGGTCGGCAAGCGAAGCGGCGATGCGGCAGTCCGCGCTGGCCGGGCTGCGAATCAAAGAGCGGAGTCTCAAGCACGACATCGAGCGGACCGCGGCGGCCATTCGGCGTTGGGAAAACGATCCCCTCAGCTATTGGATGACGCTCTTCGTGCTCGATGACAAGCTTCCGAGCGGGAATGCGCCGGTCGGTGCACTGGCCGATGATCCGAACGGCCGGATGCTGATCGCGATCGACAAGTCGGAGCTCGCGCGGGATCACGCCGCAGGCGGGCTGGGCGAGTACATGTGGCGCGTGGAGTTGTTCTTCGGGGGCACCAACGTTCAGCTCATCAACCGCTCCGCGGGGCCAGGGCGGAGGACATTGACCGCGGTGAAGGGGCCGTTCTTCGGTTTCCACCTCGGGCTCGAATTTGCGGCGCTCGATGCGGCGGGCAACGGGGCGCAGACCTACTGGATAACGGACATGGGATTCTGGCGGCGATCCGCCAATCGACAGGAACGGTTCTCCGGCCGGTTACGGAGGTCGGGTTGGCGCGGGCTCAGGTACTCTGGCTCGACGCCCGAGAACGGGCGCCACATCGGCACCTTCGCGGATGCTCCGGAGAACGCGACAATTTGGGGCACCTGGAACGGTTCGGAATTCGTTCTGGTCCCGACCAGCGCCCGGGTCCCAGAGTGCGAACGTGCGTTGAAAGAGCTCGGGGACCGAAGGCGTCAGGCGCGGCGCCAGCTGGATGACGTGGAGCGCGAGATCGCGGAGCTCGAAGGTCTCGGACCGAACCGCGTAGCGGAGCTGACGATTCAGAGGGACGAGACCCGGCGCCATATCGATCTTGTCGATCAAGAGATCGCCATCATCGCGGGGCAATTCGAGCTCGCGGCGTCGGCGTCCGCGAGCCTTGGCGCGGCCCAGTCGTTCGCGCCCGCGGACGACGAGGGCTTGCCTGCCAGCGGGGCTGTGCTCGCCCATGCAGAGGCGACCAGCGAGGTCAGCCTGTTCGCCTCGGCGACGGGCGATGTGATCCTGAGCTATGTCGACGCGCGGGGCCAGGTCCGTCAGTCGCGCTACGACGCAGCAGCCGGAAGCGACGACGCGACGGTGGAACAATGGATCGCGGACGGTCTGCGGCGCGGCTTGGTGCGTGGAGATGGCGCGGTCCTGCCGCGGGGCACGACCGATGGTCTCTGGACGCTCGAGGCATGGATGCAGTTCCCGCTGCGTGAAGGGCAGCGCCTGCTTGTCAGCAGGCCGGACAGCAACGGCGAGTGGGAAGGCATCGGCGTGCTTGACGGCAAGCTGGGGGTGCGGACACGCGACGAGGTGGAAGGTGGTACGGACCTGTCCAGGATCGGAAGGGAAGACGATTCGCCGAAACCTCCTTTGCATTGGATTTCCCTCGATGTGACCCTCGGAGAGGTCCCCGTCGGCTGGCATCACGTTGCCGTCGTAGCCGGCAGCGATCTACCCGTGCGCACCCTGCGTTTCTACATCGATGGCTTGCCGCACGGCAGCCCGCTGGGTGTCGCCACGACGAAGACGGCGGAAGACCAGATGGTCGTCGCCCCCACCCTGCCGACCGAGGAGCTGAGGATCATCGACGTGGGCGAGGGGATTGCCCAGGTCCGTTTGTGGGACGTGGCGCTCGATCTGGAGGAGGTGCAGACCAGCAGCCGGGTGGTGCTCACCGGGAGGGAGCCGGGTCTCGTCGCCTTTCATCCGCTCGATGGCGATCTTGCCGATCCCGTTCTAGGCACGACACTGGAGGTGGGTAAGCCCGTTTTCGGACCCTGTACCGCGCCCATCGGCAACCCCGGTCAACGCGTGGCGGTCTTTGACGGCACCCGCCGTCACGACTTTACCGCCTTCTTCCAGTCCGGCTCCCGCACGGTAGAGACCTGGTTGCGCTTCAAGCCGGACGTTGTCCATGCTCAGGTGATCTTCGCGACATCGGTGCACGTGTCCGAGGGCTGGGGCCGCTTCGTCCTCTACCTGACCGATGCCCGCGACGACGGGCAGCAGGAGCTGGCGGCGGTGGTGCTGGTCGAGGGGCAGGAAAGGCGTAGCCGGGTGGAACTGGTCGCCGACGGCGTCTGGCATCACGTGGCCGCGATGGTCGACTACGCCGGGGGCGTGCGCCTGTTGGTCGACGGCGAGGAGGGTTCAGCAGGCGATGAGCTCAAGCCCACGTCGTTCGCCCTGCCACTGGATGTCCGGGACGGGGGAATCGGGATCATTGGCGGTGGTATCCGCGGGAAGGAGCTGCGGACCGGCTTCCAGGGCGAGCTTGCCGAGATGCGCGCATGGGACGGGGAACGAAGCCGGATCGAGCTCAAACGCTTTCGGCACCAGCGCGCGCCGCAGGGATTCGTCAGACGCTGGGCCTTCGACGAGCCAGGCACCCCGGGCGCGCCGGCACGGCTGGTCAACGACCTGCCGATCGGGGACACGGACGTGCGGGTCGCGGAGTATCCGACCTATGGGCTGGACCGGGTCGGGCGGCGCCTGGCGATCATGCGCCGCTGCACCGCGGTATCGGCTGGCGACGGCATCGATTTGTGGGCCCAGCAGCGGGTCGAGGCCCTGGACCTCGTGTGGATCGGAAACGCCCAGTTCCAGCCGACGCTGCTCGGGTATATCGAAGGCGCGCCGCCCGTGCCCAGCGAGAATCTGACCGTTGACCCCGAGAGCTACAACGAGGCCACCTCGGTCACCGTGTCCATGGCGGAAGAGCTGGAGCTCAGTTGGAACCGCTCGGAGGAGACCACGCACGGCTTCGGAATGGACTTCTTCATCGGTTACGAGAACGAGTGGGAAGTTGGCGCCAACGCCCCGCTGCTGGGGCGGCTGTTGTCGTGGGAGGCCGGGGGCCTGCGCGCGGGGCTCGCCGCGAGCTTTGCCCTGGACAAGACCGAGGCCTATGAGACCAACATCGCGGCCACCTCCGCGGTGACCCGTTCCGACACCTTGAGCCTGCGCGGGTTCGCCGAGGACGAACCGGCGCTTTCCCGAGCTCGGTCCCCGTTTCGTGCCCAAGAACGTCGGCTATGCGCTGGTGGTCGCGGGGCTCGCGGATGTCTTTGTCAGCCGGCTTGCGACCTCCGGCCGGATGGTGGGTTACCAGATCATTCCCGTGAGCGACGTTCCCCCGGATGTCTCCACGATCACCTTCCTGATCAACCCGGCCTATACCCTGAACGGCAGCCTCGACGGACAGACCGGCATGCAGGCGACGAGCGAGCGCTTCTTCGCCCATGTGCCGGAGGCGCGACGGCAGTTCGGGTCGCGTTACCCGGCGAGCTACTTCCGCCTCGCCGAGGCCTATGCGTTGCGTGAGCAGTATCCGCGACGACGACAAGCGGCGCGAGGCATTCTTCGAGAACTTCATCATCGACGCGTCCGCGAGCGAGGACACCATCGCCGCGCAGATCGACGACCCGGACTTCACGCCCCGGGAGATCGCCGTCGAGCGGGAGGAGGGGAAGCCGTCACCGGCGGCCAAGACCGCGAAAGGTGCCGAGGACGAGAAGATCGGATTAGGGGATCTGGGCGACGAGGCCTCGGGAAAGGCCGATGAGGCTGCGGAGCAGGTCGAAGACATCAAGGAGAAGATCGAGGCGGAATCCGACAAGAAGAAGGCGCTGGTCGAGGCCAAAAAGAAGGAGATCGAGCGCCTAAGCCGTCCGGAGCAGCGTGAGCATGCAACCTCGAGCTTCCGCGTCTGGCAGCGAAAGATGGAGGATCTGAAAGTGCGCGCCGGCAAGCGCAATATCGTCAACAGCTATGTCTGGGACGCGGACGGCGGGCTGCGGGTCGAGTCGGAAGAGTTCGCCTCGACCGTCGAGCACACCGTTGGCAGCGCGCTGAACATGGAGTGGGCGCTGGGCGCGGACATCGCGCTGAACGTCTCGGGTTTCCAGCTCGAGCTGTCGCCCATGTATCAGGGGTCGCTGTCGCAGACCATGTCGAAGACCCGCACGGCGAGCTCCGCGCTGTCCCTCGAGGTGGATCTCTCGGGAGTTGAATGCCAAGGCATCACCGATTTCAAGGACAGACCGATCATGCCCGGCGTGAAGGTCGACCGCTATCGCTTCATGACCTTTTACCTGGACGGTTCCGAGCGCAACTTCGACGAGTTCTTCAACTATGTCGTGGATCCCGAGTGGCTCGCCAGCAATGACGAGGAGGCCCGCGCGTTGCGGCAGGCGATGGCGGGCGGCAAGGGCAAGCCCTGGCGTGTGATGCACCGGGTGACGCAAGTCGAGCGACCCGCCCTGTCGGGCTTCGGGGAAGACACCCGGCCCCTCCCGAAAGTGGAGCAGCCCTCCGAGCTCGAGCAACGGTTGAGCGCGATCGAGTCTCAGCTGAAGCTGCTTGCGGCGGATCATCGTCCACCCCGGGCCTAGACGATGCCCGCGCAGTTTTCTTCACGGACCGCGGCGAGCGGGGGCAGGCGCGGACGAGGCGCTGCCGAATGAGTGATGCGGAATTCCTGGCCGCGACCTCACTTTCGTTGCACGTCCTGATCCAGTTCGCGCTCGTGGTGCGGGTCCTGCTGAGACCGCATCGGGACCCTGCCTCGCGGATTGCGTGGGTGGTGGTCATCGTTGTCATGCCCATCCTGGGGATCGTGGCCTACGTTCTGCTCGGTGAGGTCAATATCGGGCGGCATCGCGTCGAGCGGGTGCGCCAAGTCGTGGCGCGGATGCCCGAGTTGGACGAAGCAGCGGGTGCGGATGCAAAGAACGTCGCCGCCCATGTACCCGAGCGGCATGCACAGCTGTTTCGAGTCGGGCACTCCATCAGCGGTTTCGAGCCAATCGGGGGCAACAGCGGGCACCTGCCCGCGGATTCCGATGCGACCATCGCCGCCATGGTTGCGGACATCGATGCCGCCGAGGACCATGTCCATCTGCTCTTCTACATCTGGCTGCCGGACAACAACGGCTGCAAGGTGGCCGAGGCAATAACGCGCGCCGCCGCTCGCGGCGTCAGCTGCCGTGCGATGGCGGATGATTTGGGGTCGCGCCTCATGATCCGCTCGGATCACTGGCAGGCCATGCGGGCCGCGGGCGTTCGTCTGGCGCGGGCATTGCCGATCGGCAACCCGCTGTTGCGTCCACTCAAAGGGCGGATTGATCTGCGCAACCATCGCAAGATCGTCGTCATCGACGACCAAATCACCTATTGCGGCAGTCAGAACTGCGCCGACCCGGAGTTTCGCATCAAGGCTGCGTATGCACCCTGGGTCGACGCCATGATCCGGTTCGAGGGGCCGATCGCGCGCCAGAATCAATATCTGTTCGCCAGCGACTGGATGGCTCACGTCGACGAGGACCTGAACGAGCTACTGCGCCGGCCGATTTCGGCGGCCCGGTCGGGGTTCGCCGCGCAGGTGATCGGCACTGGTCCGACGGTGCGCTACTCAGCCATGCCCGAGATGTTCGAGTCGTTGATCTACAGCGCGCGCCGCGAGCTGGTTATCACAACCCCTTACTATGTCCCCGATGAGCCCCTGCAGGCGGCCTTGTGTGCCAGCGCTCGCCGCGGAGTTGCGACGACCATTGTTTTCCCCGCCAAGAACGACTCCTGGGTCGTCGCAGCGGCCAGTCGCAGCTACTACGGCGATCTGCTCAGCGCGGGGGTTCGGATATTTGAGTACGTTGGAGGGCTACTGCACACCAAATCGCTTACCCTGGACGCTGAGGTCACCCTGATCGGCTCCGCCAATATGGACCGCCGCAGCTTCGAGTTGAACTACGAGAACAACATCCTCTTCTATGACCCGGTCCTGACCGCGGAGGTGCGTGGGCGGCAGGAGAGCTACATTGCCGAGTCCATTCCAGTGTCCTCGGGTGTGGTCGATGGCTGGAGTTGGCGTCATCGTTTATGGAACAACACCATTGCGATGTTGGGTCCCATCCTGTGAGCCCCGATGCGGCTGTTTCTCTCGCCGAGACGCTAAGGAAAACAGTAGGCTGACGGCTTGGTCTGGGTTCCTGCAATCGCAGCCAATTACGCCGACGATCGATGGAACTGCCCCGGCAGGCAGAAAACCCGCCAACTGGCGGGTTTTTTCCTGACCGGAACTGGGCCTAGATTGCCAGCTGCAGTCGCAGCTTCTTCATCGCGTTCTTCTCGATCTGACGTATGCGCTCGGCGGAAACCCCGAACTGCTGCGCGAGCTCGTGCAGGGTCTGCTTCTTCTCGGTCAGCCAGCGCTTCTGCAGGATCGTCTTACTGCGATCGTCCAATCCTTCTAGGGCGGCAAAGAGCCGTTCCCGACGATCAGTCGCGGTGTCTTCCCGTTCAAGCGCGCTGGCAGGCTCCATGCGCATGTCCGCGAGATAGGTAGAGGGTGCCGTTGGCGCGTCGCCTTCGTCGCTGTCGTCACCGTCGAATGCGAGATCCTGATTGGCGAGCCGGGATTCCATTTCGAGGACGGTCTCGGGCTTTACCCCGAGATCCTCCGCCACCCCCTCCACTTCCTCGCGCGTGAACCAGCCGAGGCGTTTCTTCGCACTGCGCAGGTTGAAGAACAGCTTACGTTGCGCCTTGGTCGTCGCGACCTTGACGATCCGCCAGTTGCGCAGGATGTACTCGTGGATTTCCGCCCGGATCCAGTGGACAGCGAAGGACACGAGGCGCACGCCCATGTCGGGCTCGAAGCGGCGCACCGCCTTCATCAAACCGACCGAGCCCTCCTGAATCAGATCCGGGAGCGGAAGCCCATAGCCCAGGTACCCACGGGCGATTCGGATTACGAATCGCAGGTGGGAGAGAACGAGCCGCCGCGCGGCGTCCATGTCGTCGTGGTCGCGCAGACGTACGGCCAGGTCCCGCTCTTCTTCCGGTGTCAGTACGGGGATCTGGTAGGCGGCGCTGATATAGGCATCGATGCTGCCGGTCGGAAGTACTGCAAGATCTTTCGTCATGTCCCAATACCCAAGTGTTACGCTAGGAAATATGCTAGCACTAAATGCGCGGAAATTTCAATGCCATCTCTGGCGTGTGAGATTGTGGTCGCGTGGAAAAGTTCAGATGCGAGGTCTAGGTGATCTTTCCAATCGAGTTAGTGCTTGGTTGGACAAAGCATAGCGTTTTGGTTGGAAAAGGCAAAAATATCTGTTCATAACAGATTCATCCCGGCTCACAGGCGCTCAGGTGGCGCCCGACGGACAACCAGCTGCCGAGTAGCCCGAGCGATATGCTCGTCCCGATCAGCGTGAGAAGAGCGGTGGGTCCGAGGCCACTTAGCGGGAACTGGGTTTGATAGAGGGCGGCCAGACGGGACACCGGCGCTTGCAGCAGGGCGAGCGCGAGTGTCACCAGCAGCCAGGCGGTGACACCGCCCAGTACCCCGTACCAGACGCCCGTATAGAGGAAGGGCCGGCGGATGAAGGCCGATGTTGCGCCCACCAGCTCCATGATCTCGATCTCGCTGCGCCGGTTTTCGATCTCCAGGCGGATGGTGTTCCCGATCACCAGCAGCACCCCAAGCGCGAGGACGGCGCCGATCAGGAGCACGCCTCCTTGCGCCAGCTCGACGATTGCCTGGAAGCGGCGAATCCACTCGGTGTCCAGGCGCGCGAAGTCCGCCTCCGGCAAGGCCGCCAATTCGTCGCGCAGCTGCTCCAATGCCTCGGGCGAGACGATGTCGCTGGTGGGGCGCAGCGCCAGCACCCCGGGCAGGGGATTCTCCTCGAGCTGGTCGATGGCCTCCGCGAACCCGCTGGAGCTTCGGAGCTCCTCCAGGGCCGCGTCCGGGGTGATCACGCTCACCTCCGCCAAATCGTCGCGTCCGCGCAAGGTGCCCGCAAGCGCGGTGGCCTGCTCGGTGGAGACCTCCGATCTCATGAACAGGGATATCGACGCCGTTTGCTCCCAACCGCTGCCCAGGACGCTGAGGTTGCGGGTGAGCACGTAGAGTCCGGCCGGTAGCGCCAGCGCGATCCCGATCACCGAAACCGTCATCAGCGTGGGCAGGGGGCTGCGGAACAAACGCCCGAGGGTGGCCAGAGCGCCCTGCAGGTGGTGGCTCAGCCAGGCCGCGGGGATACGGGACCAGGATGCTCGTGCGCGGCGGGTGGATGTCCGGCGTCTAGCCATGGAGCTACCTGGCACCCGAGTCCGATTTCAGCCGCCCGGCGCTCAGGGTGAACGTCCGGTAGGGCAGGGAGGCGATCAGCGCCAGGTCGTGGCTGGCGATGAGCAGCGTGACTCCAACCTGGTTGAAGCGTTCGAAAAGCCCCATGATCTCCCGCGAGAGGTCCGGGTCCAGGTTGCCCGTAGGCTCGTCGGCAAGCACCAGCGGCGGCCGGGCGACTACCGCGCGGGCGATGCCCACCCGCTGCTGCTCGCCCCCGGACAGGGTCACCGGGAACGCCTTCTCCTTGCCGAGCAAACCGACCTGATCGAGCGCCGCGCGCACCCGGCGACCCACCTCCTTGTGGCCGAGACCGGCAACCACCAGGGGCAGGGCGACGTTGTCGAACACCGTGCGGTCGGTAAGCAGCCGGTGATCCTGGAAGATCATCCCCACGTCGCGGCGATGGTAAGGAATCTTGCGCTGGGGCAGCCGGCCGAGATTGCGGCCGTTGACCATCACCTGCCCGCGGCTGGGACGCTCCAGCAGCCCGATCAGCCTAAGCAGCGTGCTTTTGCCGGCGCCCGGAGTGGCCGGTCAGGAAGGCCATCTCCCCGGCCGCGAGCTCGAAGCTCAGGTCGCTCAGGGCCTCCCCGCTCTCCGGGTAGCGTTTGGTGACGTGCTCGAAGCGGATCACGAGCTTGCAAACAGGGCGTCGAGGAACTCGTCGGCGTCGAAGGGGCGCAGATCCTCGATCGATTCGCCGATTCCGATGAACCGGATCGGCACCTTGAGACGCTCCGCGATCGCGAACAGGATGCCGCCCTTGGCGGTGCCGTCCAGCTTGGTCAGGGTAATGCCGGTGAGACCCACGGACTGGTTGAACTGCACCGCCTGGTTGAGCGCGTTTTGGCCCGTGGTGGCGTCCACCACCAGCATCACCTCATGGGGTGCGTCGGGATCGATCTTCTTCATCACCCGGGCGATCTTCGACAGCTCCTCCATCAGATTGCTCTTGGTGTGCAGGCGCCCGGCGGTATCGACGATCAACACGTCCGCGCGACGGGCGGTGGCCGCCTGCAGGGCGTCAAAGATCACCGAGGCCGGAGTCGGCACCGCTGCGTTGGGCGATCACCGGAACCCGGTTGCGCTCGCCCCATGCCTGGAGCTGCTCGACGGCGGCGGCGCGGAAGGTGTCTCCCGCGGCCAGCATGACGCTGTTGCCTTCCTCTAGCAGCCGCTTGGCAAGCTTGCCGATGGTCGTCGTTTTGCCGGCACCGTTCACCCCGACCATGAGGATCGACCTGCGGACGTCCGGCTGCCGGCGTCCGCACCGGAAGCTCGCAACGCCGCAGGATCTCCCGCAGCTCGGCCCGTAGAGCCGTTGATCAGGGCCTGGGGGTCGGCGAGCTCGTGGCGCCTCACTCGCTCGGAGAGGTCGTCGATGATGCGGGTGGTGGCCTCGACGCCCACGTCCGCGGTCAGGAGCAGGGTTTCGAGCTCCTCGAACAGCTCCTCGTCGATGCGCTTTCGTCCGCGAATGAGGTCCCCGACATCCGTGTTGAGGACGGCCCGGGTGAGCGCAAGGCCCTCCTTGAGACGCGTGACCAGGCGCCGCTTGCCTTCAGGCGGCTCCGTCTCGCTCTTGACCCGCTTGTTCTTTCCAAAGCCGAACATCGAACACGTCACTCCGCGTCAGGTGACGCTTGGCAATTTGGGGGATCGGCTTCATGCTGCCGGCTCGATAGCGCTCGCGGATGGGGAATCCGGCGCGACCTCGCCGAGTCGTTGTCGCGTGCGCATGCTAGCAAATCGCGGTAGTCGCGTCTGCGTCGCCTGGATTCTTCGCGGAGCTTGGTCGGGCGGGGAGACCGCTGCGCGCTAGGCACTTGGATTCCGCCAGCAAGGCGGCAGTATTGCGGCTGTTGCCGATAGCTGGCGCAATCGCATCGGGCCAGGGAACGGAACTACCCCGCCCGTGGTCCGACCCGCAGGGCTTACGCCATCGCATGCGGCGCCCGCCCCGGAACCGGCAGCCCAGAAACCTTATCGAGCAGTGGAGATGGAATGAAGCGGATCTTACTTATCCTGGCGGCCGCCTTGCCCCTGGCTGGCCATGCCGCCCGCCGAGGTGCGTGAGTGCGTCCTCGACAACGGTCTCAAGGTCCTCGTCAAGCCTGACCGGCGTGCGCCCATCGTCACCTCGCAGGTCTGGTACAAGGTCGGGTCGAGCTACGAGCACGGCGGTGTCACCGGCGTCTCCCACGTGCTGGAGCATATGATGTTCAAGGGCACGGAGAAGCTGGCCCCGGGGGAGTTCTCGCGCATCATCGCCGAGAACGGCGGCGACGATAATGCCTTCACCGGGCGCGACTATACCGCCTATTTCCAGACCCTGGCGAAGGACCGGCTGGAGATTGCATTCGAGCTAGAGGCGGAGCGGATGCGCAACCTGGCGCTGCCCGAGGAGGAGTTCCTCAAGGAGCTGGAGGTGGTCAAGGAAGAGCGCCGCATGCGCACCGAGGACGACCCCGAGTCCCTCACCTTCGAGCAGTTCAACGCTGCCGCCTACGAGGCCTCCCCCTACCGCATCCCGGTCATTGGCTGGGCCTCCGATCTGGAATACCTCGGGGCCGAGGATCTGCGCGACTGGTACCGTAAGTGGTACGCGCCGAACAACGCCACCCTGGTCATCGTCGGCGACGTCGAGCCGGACGAGGTCTGCGCCCTGGCCGAGAAGCACTTCGGGCCCCTGAAGCCGGAGCAGATCGTCCAGCCGAAGCCCCGGCTTGAGCCGAGCCAGCGCGGGGAGAAGCGCATCCGGGTCAAGGCCCCGGCCAAGGAGCCCTACCTCATCATGGGCTACAAGGCGACCGCCCTTGGTCACGCCGAGGAGCCGTGGGAGCCCTACGCTCTGGAGATGCTGTCCTCGGTGCTCGACGGAGGTTCAAGCTCGCGCCTCAGTCGCGAGCTGGTGCGGGGCACCCGTGTCGCAGCCGACGTGGACGCGGGCTACAGCGCCTTCACCCGACTGCCCGGGATGCTGGTGCTGGACGGAACGCCCGCCAAGGGGCGCGACCTGGTCGAGCTCGAGAAGGCCCTGCTGGAGCAGGTGCAGCGGTTGCGCGACGATCTGGTGGACGAGCAGGAACTTGCGCGCATCCGCACCCAGCTCATCGCGGGCAAGGTCTACGAACGCGACTCGGTCTTCTACCAAGGCATGCTGCTGGGGCAGCTGGAGACGGTCAGGGCTCGGCTGGCCGCTGGCGGAGGAATACGTGGATCATCTCAGTCGGGTCACCCCCGAGCAGATCCGCGAGGTGGCTCGCAAGTACCTCGTGCCGGACAACCTGACCGTAGCCGTGCTGGACCCTCAGCCCCTGAACGGCAAAGAGCCGCGTTCAACCCCCGCGGGAGACCACCTCAATGTTCGTTGAACATCGTCGCTGGATCGCAGCGCTCTGCGGGCTCGTCGCATTCACCCTCGCCGGCCTCGTCTGGGCCGGCCCCAAGATCGAGTCCTGGAGCACCGACAACGGGGCGCGGGTCCTGTTCGCAGCCGCGCCGGACCTGCCCATCCTGGACGTGCGCGTCGTCTTCGATGCGGGCAGCGCCCGCGACGGTGAACGCAACGGGCTTGCCTCGATCACTGCCGGCATGCTGACGCAAGGCGCCGGCGAGTGGGATGCGGACACCGTTGCGGAGCGCCTGGAGTCGGTCGGTGCCGAACTCTCCGTCGGCGCCCTGCGCGACATGGCTTTCGTCTCCATGCGCACGCTGACCGAGCCGGAGCCCTTGAATACCGCGCTGGACACCATGTCCCAGGTGGTGGCAGCTCCCAGGTTCCAGCAGGCGGACTTCGACCGGGTGCGTGAGAACACCCTGGTGGCCTTGCGCCAGGACGATCAGGACCCCGGGACGGTCGGCAAGAAGGAGGTCTACTTGCGGATCTTCGGAGCCCATCCCTACGCGGCGGACCCGTCCGGGACCACGGACAGCGTGTCCGCCCTCACGCCGCAGGACCTCACCGAGTTCCACCGGCGCTATTACGTGGCGAGCAACGCCGTGGTTGCCATCGTTGGCGACCTCACGCGCGCGGAGGCGGAGGAAGTGGCCGCGCGGGTCACGGCCGGACTGCCATCCGGTGAGCCGGCGCCGCCCGTGCCGCCGGTGCGCGACCTCGCCGAGGCGCAGCTCGAGGAACTCGATTTCCCTTCGACACAGGCGCACATCTATGCGGGCCAGCCCGGCATGAGCCGCAACGATCCCGACTACTTCTCGCTCTATGTCGGAAACCACATCCTCGGGGGCAGCGGTTTGGTCTCCCTGCTGATGGAGGAGGTGCGTGAGAAACGCGGGCTCTCCTACAGCGTCTACAGCTACTTCCTGCCCATGGCCGAGCGCGGCCCCTTCCTGCTCGGCCTGCAGACCAAGAACGAGCAGGCCGCCGAGGCGCGCGAGGTGCTGATGCAGACCCTGCGCCGCTTCCGCGAGGAGGGTCCGACCGATGCGGAGCTGGAGGCGGCGGTGAAGAACATCACCGGCGGTTTCCCGCTGCGGATCGCCAGCAATGCCAACATCGTGCAGTATCTGGCGATGATCGGCTTCTACGGACTGCCGCTCGACTACCTTGACCGGTTCAACGACCGGGTCAGCGCCGTGTCCGCCCAGGACATCCGCGACGCTTTCACCCGCCGCGTCGATCCGGACCGCCTAGCCACCGTCATCGTCGGTCCTCGCGAGGGCCGCGTGGCAGGAGTGGCCGACTGAGCCGGACCTCGTCACAACAGGACGGCCGATGCCCGCTCGCGGTCATCTGCGGCTGATCGCGGGTCGCTACCGCGGCCGTCGATTGCCGGTGCCCGAACAACAGGGCCTGCGTCCGACGTCCGATCGCGTGCGCGAAACCCTGTTCAACTGGCTGGCCCCCGTGGTCACCGGTGCCCGTTGCCTCGATCTCTTCGCGGGCAGCGGCGCACTCGGGTTCGAGGCCGCATCCCGCGGCGCGCGCGAGGTGGTTATGGTCGAGCGGGCGCCGGGCGTGGTCCGCGTGCTGCAAGCCAACGCCCGCGTCCTCGGCGCTCCCGAGATTCGGGTCGAGCACGCGGACGCGCTCGCCTGGCTTGCAGCGGGCGGAACGGCGTTCGACATCGTGTTCCTCGATCCGCCCTTCGCCGCGGGCCTGCTCGCGCCGGCCTGCGACCTGCTTGAACGCAATGGCTGGCTTGCCGACGGTGCCTATGTGTACCTGGAAGCGGCCGCGGACGATCCGCCTCCGCGGCTCCCGGAGCACTGGCGGCTGATTCGGGAGAAGCGCGCGGGGCAGGTCCGGTACGCGCTCGCGCGCGTCGAAACCGCGGCCCCATTGTGACAGCCCTCTGTTATCCTTCGGAGAAACCAGTCACCGTTGGAGGTCAACTTGCGCAGCGTGGTCTATCCGGGAACCTTCGACCCCATCACCAACGGCCACAGCGATCTCATTCAACGGGCGGCCTCGCTGTTCGACCGCGTGGTGGTGGCCGTGGCGGAGGACACCGCAAAAGCACCCGTCTTCGACACCGCCCATCGGGTGGCGCTCGCCCGGGGCGTTCTCGATCATCTGCCCCAGGTAGTGATCACACCCTTCTCGGGGCTCCTGGTGGCCTTTGCCCGTAGTCAGGGGATCGATGTCATCATGCGCGGACTGCGGGCGGTTTCGGATTTCGAGTACGAGTTTCAGCTCGCGGGCATGAACCGGCGCATGGCTCCCGACATTGAGACCTTGTTCCTCACTCCGGCGGAGCAATATTCCTACATATCCTCGTCCCTGGTGCGTGAGATCGCCCGTCTGGGCGGGGACGTGTCGAGCTTCGTCGCCCCGGCGGTGCAGGCTGCATTGCGGGAGCGGTTTGGGTAACATTCGCATCCGGCGGGCCTCGGCCGAATCTTTGACCTCAGGAGTACCATCATGGCGCTGTATATCACCGATGAGTGCATCAACTGCGATGTGTGTGAGCCGGAGTGTCCCAACGGGGCCATCTCGCAGGGCGACGAGATCTACGTCATCGACCCGGCCCTGTGCACCGAGTGCATTGGCCACTACGACACCTCTCAGTGCGTCGAGGTCTGCCCCGTGGACTGCATCCTCAAGGATCCGGACCACGAGGAGAGCGAGGATGAGCTGATGGAGAAATACCGGCAGATCACGGGGGAAGAGGCTTGAGGGCCAGCGCTTGAAAGCTCGCCCGAAGGCTCCTTCGCGGAGCCTTTTTTATCCCCTGCTTTTCGCCCTGTCGTGGTGGGCCGCGGTATCCGCTCTTGCGGACGATCGCCCGCCGGCGGCCGCCATCGCCAGCGCGCACCCGCTGGCGACAGCTGCCGGTTTCGAGATCCTTGAGGCCGGCGGCAACGCCTTTGACGCCGCGGTCGCGGTCAGCGCCGCGCTGGCCGTGGCGGAGCCCTATTCATCCGGGCTGGGCGGCGGCGGCTTCTGGTTGCTGCATCGGGCGGAAGACGGGTTCCAGGTCATGCTCGACGGTCGCGAGCGCGCGCCGCTCGCCGCCGGGCGGGACATGTACCTGGATGCGGAGGGCGAGTTCGTCTCCGATCTCGCCCTGAACGGGCCGCTGGCGGCGGGAATCCCCGGCGAGCCGGCCGCCCTCGTCCACTTGTCCGAGCAGTACGGTCGCCTGCCCCTGGATCGCTCGCTCCAACCGGCCATCGCCCTTGCCCGGGAAGGCTTCGAGGTCAACCGGCGTTACCGCGAGCTCGCCGGCTGGCGGGCCGAGGTGCTGCGCCGCTGGACTGTCCGTCCTCCGAGCTGTTCCTGCGCGATGGGGAGGTGCCGGCGGAGGGAACACTGATCCGCCAGCCTGAGCTGGCCGCCACCCTGGAGCGCATCGCCCGCGACGGGCGGGACGGCTTCTATGCCGGACCTACCGCCGAGGCGCTGGTGTCGGGCGTGCGCGCCGCGGGTGGGATCTGGACTTTGGAGGACCTGACCTCGTACCGGGTGGTCGAGCGCGAGCCGATCGTTGGCGGCTACCGCGGTTGGCGGGTGGTGAGCGCCGCGCCGCCCTCGTCCGGCGGGGTGCTGCTGGTGCAGATGCTCAATATGCTCTCGGGCTACGAGGTCGGGGACCTTGCAGACGCGGACCGTGCCCATTTGCTGACCGAGGTGATGCGCCGCGCCTACCGCGACCGCGCCCTGTGGCTGGGTGACCCGGATTTCGTCGCCATGCCCCTCCAGCGCCTCACGCACCCCTATTACGCCGCCGGCGTGGCGAGGGACATCCGCCTCGATCGGGCGACCCCGAGCCAGCCCGAGCCGGCGGAGGGCGAGGGCGCGGATACCACACACTTCTCGATCCTCGACCGCGACGGCAACCGCGTCGCGGCCACCCTGAGCATCAACTACCCTTTTGGATCGGCGTTCGTGCCGCCTGGTACCGGCGTTCTACTCAACGATGAGATGGACGACTTCTCGGCCCGCCCCGGCGTGCCCAACGCTTACGGGCTCGTGGGCGGAGAGGCGAATGCCATCGCACCCGGCAAGCGCATGCTCTCGAGCATGACGCCCACCTTCGTCGAGTCGGAGCGCGGCGTGGCGGTCCTCGGCACGCCCGGCGGCAGCCGCATCATTACCATGGTCCTGCGTGCGGTCCTGTCCCTCGACGCGGGGGAAGACCCGTCGCGGTGGGTTGCGAAACCGCGCTTCCACCACCAATTCCTGCCCGACGAGATTCAACACGAGCCGGCGGCATTCGAGCCCGCCGACGCGCGGTCCCTCGAGCGGAGAGGCCATCGGTTGCGCGAGATCGATGACGGATTCGGCGACATGCACGCGGTGTACTGGGACCGGACCGGTAACCGGGTGCTTGGCGCCAGCGATCCCCGCGGTGTCGGCGCGGCCGAGGTCAGATAGATTATCCGGCCCGCCCGGCTCTACGCGGGCCTACTGGAGAGGAAATCGATGAAGATTAAGAGTCTGTTTGCTTTCGTGTTTGCCTTCCTGACGGCGACCCTGGTTACCCTGCCGGAAGCGGAGGCCAAGCGCTTCGGCGGCGGCATGAACCTGGGTAAGCAATACAGCATGCCGCGCAGCGCGCCTCGCCCGGCGCAGACGCAGCAGCCGGCGGCGGCCTCGTCACGGCCCGCCGCGCCGGCCGCGAGCGGTGCCAGTCGCTGGCTCGGCCCCCTGGCCGGGCTGGCCGCCGGGGGCCTGCTCGCCTCGCTGTTCTTCGGCGACGCATTCGAGGGGCTGCAGATCCTTGACGTCCTCCTGTTCGCCGCGCTCATCGCAGGTGGCGTGATGCTGTTTCGCGCCATGCGCCGTGGTGCGCCGTCCATTGCTGGGGCGGGCGCCCATGGCGGGTCCGTCGCAGCTGGTGGCGGGCCGGACGCCACAATGATTCACGCTGCGGCGTTTCCCACCCCCGCCGAGTCGGGGGAGTCCGACGCGCCAATCTGGTTCGACGGTCCGGCCTTCGTGGAGGGCGCCAAGACCCACTTCATCCGCCTGCAGGCGGCCTGGGACCAGGCCGATTTCCGCGACATCCGGGAGTACACGGCGCCGCAGCTCTTCGCGGAGCTCAAGCGGGAACGCGAGCGCCTGGGACAAGAGGCCCAGTTCACGGAGGTGGTGACCCTCGATGCCGAGCTCTTGAGCGTGCAGCGCGACGGTGATCAGGTCGTTGCCAGCGTCCATTTCTCCGGCCTGGTGCGGGAAGATGAGCAGGCATCCGCTAATCCCGTGAGCGAGATCTGGCACGTCGAGCACGCCTGGGACAGCCGCGACGGAGACTGGCTCATCGTCGGCATCCAGCAGCAAGCCTAGCGCGAGCCTCTCAGCGCTGGCAGCGTGGGCAGAAGAAGCTGGAGCGCTGGCCGATCCGCCGCTGGCGGATCGGCTGTCCGCACATCCGGCAGGGTTCGCCGGCGCGTCCGTAGACCTTTAGCGAGATGGCGAAATAGCCAGGGCTGCCGTCCTCCTGGACGAAGTCCCGTAGGGTGGTGCCGCCCTGTTCGAT
This sequence comes from uncultured Gammaproteobacteria bacterium, assembly GCA_963736235.1. Lineage (GTDB taxonomy): Bacteria > Pseudomonadota > Gammaproteobacteria > Chromatiales > Chromatiaceae > CAVORB01. Next base: position 389,187 of record CAVTOR010000031.1, on the reverse strand, counting down.
GGCGCTCGTCAGCACCTGACGGACCGCCTCTGCGAGTCGCTGGTAGCGGTCCCGGCCGACGCGGTTGCAGGGCCGAGACGGATGGATCCCCGCCGCGTAGAGGGACTCGCTGGCGTAAATGTTGCCCACCCCCACCACGACCTTTGCGTCCATGATGAAGGTCTTGATCGCCGCTCGCCGGCGCCTGGACCCCGCGTAGAGGTAGTCGCCGTCGAAACCCGGCTCCAGGGGCTCCGGGCCGAGGCGGCGGAGCAGGATGTGATGCTCGGCTGGCCCCAGCGTCCAGAGGAAGATCCCAAACCGGCGGGGGTCGCGCAGGCGCAGGCAGCGCCCGCCCTCCAGCCCCAGGTCGATGTGATCGTGGGCGCCCGGGGGGGCGTCCGCCGCCTGTATCCGCAGGCTGCCGGACATGCCCAGGTGGATCAGGAGTGATCCCCGTTCGAGATCCAGCAGCAGGTATTTGCCGCGTCTGCGCAGTCCCTGTACCCGCTGGCCTTCAACCTTCTTCTCGATGCCGTCCGGCACGCGCACCCGCAGCCGTCGATCCCGTACCGCAAGCCCGGTAATGCGTTTGCCCTCCAGATGGGGGGCGATGCCGCGCAGGGTGGTTTCGACCTCCGGTAGCTCGGGCATGACGCGCCTACTCGGTCGGCGTGGGAATGGCGTCGGCCTCGCCGGCGGATGCCGGCGCCTCCTCGCCCAGCGCCCAGAACGGCGGCTCGCCGAGCAGATAGCGCAAGCGCAGGTCGAGGCGGGTCCATACGCGGGCGTCCTCGGAGATCAGAAAACGCAACCCGGAGTCTCCATCGGCGGGTTCCAGCGAAAGCACCCGTCCCGAGATCTCCTCTCCCAGGGGCTCCACCCGCTCCGCGGTCAGCCCTCCGAGCTCCTCCAACGCGGAGGCAGGCAGTGGCTCGCCATCCAGGGTGCCGGCCCCGGGCCGGAATCCAGGCGGTAGCAGGTTGCGCGCGACGTAGTCCTCCGCGGCGGCGAGCAGGTGATGCTGGAAGCCGTCGTCGATCAGGTGGACCCGATCACCGATTGCGACGTAACGGCGCTCGCCGACGGGGTCCGTGTCGCCAAGACGCAGCTCGAGCCCGTCCAGGGTGAGGCGCGCGCGCCCCGGGTCGGTGCCGAGTCCCTTGGCGTTCGGCGTGTTTGGGAGGGTGCGGTGCACCATCGTGGCGCTGATGCGTACGAGCTGATCCAAGCGTCCCGCGTCCGCGGTCACCTCGTACGGGGCCTGCATGCCCCAGCCTTGGGGTGTTCTGACGAGTCGAATCTCCGGCTCACCCGGCCGGTCGAGGATGATCTCGGCGATCTGGTCCGGATCGAGTCCGGTCAGGGTCGAGATGCGCTCGCTCACCTCAAGCTCGCGGCGAACCAGGGTTGCGAGGACGGCGACGAGGATGAGGAGCAGCAGATTGAGGGCCCAGCGCTTGGTCATGATGCTACTCTCGCTGCCGGCGCCGGCGGATGACCAGGCCCAGGGTCACGAAGAGCAAGGGCATTACCGCCAGGGGAACCGCTCCCACCACCAGGATCTGGGTCCGAGTCAACGCGAGCTCCCGATCGCCGAGCTCCCTGGCGGAGGCGGGAGAGGTGCCCACGGGGGCCGTGAGCCATTGCGCGATGCGGGACCCCAGGCCGCGGTTCGCCCCCTGGTCGAGATGGGCGTTGCTCAGGAAATCGCCGTCGCCGACCGCCAGCACGCGTTGTTCCCCGCTTCCCGCGGGTGAAGGGCGCGTAAGGGCCAGCGCAAGGGGCAGCGGACCGGGCAGCTCACCGCGGTCGGTGTCGCGGCCGACCTCTCCGCGTACAGGTCCGGTCTCGTTCCAGCTGTTCTCCAGGGTCGTCAGTGGCATGTCGAGCGACCATGCCGGATCGGCTAGATCCAGGTAGGCGCTAGCGCCGGGAAACAGCGTGGGTGCGTCGAGTCCTCGCGTGAGGGGATGATCCGGGTAACTGGCGACCATGGCCACCGTGGGGTCGTCGATGTTCAGCTCCCCAACGTTGGCATCCACCACCACGCCGGGGAGGCGGGTTATTCCGAGGTAATCCGCGACCGGCTCCAGGCCGCCCAGGTCCAGCGGGTCCATCAGCCAGAGCAGGTTGCCGCCCCGCTCCAGGAAGCCGACCACGGCCTTCGCCTCCCCCGGGAACAGGGGGATCTCGGGGGTGGAAAGCACCAGCATGTCGGTGTTGTCCGGGACCTCGTGCACGGTCGCGAGGTCCAGCGGCTGAACACGATAACCATGTCCGCGCAGGAGGGCCGCGAAGCGTCCCAGATCTACGCGGCCCTCTCCGTCGAGACGGCGCTCACCGTGCCCTTCCAGGGCGACCACCCAGGGGATGCGGGTGCGGGTAAGCCGCGCAATGGCGGCGGTGAGGGCGGGCTCGGAGAGCTCGTCCAGCGTCTCGCGGCGACCCCGGTACTCGACCACCGCCTGCCCGAAGCGAGATACCTCCGCGGCTCGGGCCTGCTCGGGAGAAAGCTGCGGGTCCACGTACCTCACCGCGAGATCGGGCAGGGACTTGTGATAGCGGGCGAGCAACTGCTCGCTGCGCCTCGCCAGGGGGTGACCGCGATCGAGGAAGACGGTGATGTCCAATGGGGCGGAGAGTCCCGTTAGCGCCTCGAGGCTTTCGGCGCTCAGGGTGTTGCGGCCGCCGCCGGTCCAGTCCCAGTAGATGTCGTGGCGGGCGATCAGCCAACCGGCGAGCAGGGTTGCCGCGGTCAGCAGCAGGTAGAACACGCCGTCGGCCAGGCGCCGTTCGAGTCGCTCGCGTCGGATGCGTTCGGGCATGAGGTCAGCCCAGGCGCCGATTGGCGAGGGAACGGTGCGCCAGGGCCAGGAAGAAGCCGGACACCAGGAGGAAGTACAGGACGTCGCTCATGCGCACGATCCCCAGCAGGAAGCGGAACAGGTGCTCGTTCCAGGACAGCCAGTCAAAGAGGGTCACCGATTGCTCCGCGGCGCTCCCGGCCCGGTTGATCACCGACAGCAGAACGAGGATGGCGTAGGCGGCCACTGCCGCCAGTCCCGGTTGGGCGCTGAGGCTGGAGGCGAAGATTCCTACCGCGGCGAACAGCAGACCCGTGAGCCAGAGCCCCAGGGTCGCCGCCGCCAGCAGCCCCAGGTCGAGGTCGGTGACGAGCACCAGCCCGGCGCACATGCCGAGCGGCAGCAGGCCCAGAACCGCGATCAGCGCCGCCAGGCCCAGGAACTTGCCGAGCAGGATCTCCGCCAGGCTGACAGGTGCGGCGCCGAGCAGGTTGAAGGTGCCGTCCCGGAGCTCCCCGCTCAGCATGCGCGCGCTGAGTAAGGGCACCGAGAGCAGGGCCAGCACCGCCGCGAAGCTGAACAGGTTGAGGCTGAGCTCGAGCGTCAGTCCATGACCGCGCTGGGCCGCCTCGAGGCCGGAGAAGCCGTCCACCACGCGCAGGAAGATCCAGGCCAGGATGAATTGGTTTGCCGCCAGCAGTCCCCATGCTAGGGGCGAAAGGAACCCCGCCTGCAGCTCGCGCCGGGCGATGGCCGCGATCATGCCGCCAGATCTCCGCTCAGGATCTCGAAGAAGACCTTCTCCAGATCGGTGCCCTCGGGCGAGAGCTCGGAAAGTCCCCAGTCGGCCTCGACCACCCGTCGCGAGAAGTCACTTGCAGCCTCGCCGGGGCGCAGCGTCACACGAAAAGCGCGATCCCCCAGCGATTGCGCGGCGGCAACCCCGGATAGAGAGGCGAGGACGCTTAGCGCCGGTGGCGCCGCCAGGCGCACCAGGTAGCGTTGGAGCCGCGGCGCATCGGGTTCTTCCGTCAATCGCGCCTGGTGCAGCAGCCGGCCCTCGCGCAGGATGCATACCCTGGTGCAGACCGCCTGCACCTCGGGTAGGGCGTGGCTCGAGAGGATCACCCCGCAGTCCAGGGCGAGCGTCCGGATCAGCTCCCTGACCTCCCGCAGCTGCACCGGGTCCAGGCCCTCGGTAGGCTCGTCCAGGATCACCAGGTCAGGCTTGTGGACGATTGCCTGCGCTATCCCTACGCGCTGGCGGTAGCCCTTGGACAAGGTGCCGATCAGACGCCGGCCCCGCTCTGCGAGCCCGCAGCGGGTTCTGGCCTGCTCGACGGCCGCGGCTCGGCGCTGCCGCGGTATCCGATGGAGCTGGGCACAGTAGTCGAGGTACTCGTCCACCCGCATGTCGGAATACAGTGGCGGGCGCTCCGGCAGGTACCCGATGAGTCGTTTCGCGCGCAGGGGGTAACGCGCCAGATCCACGCCCATGATTCGGATCTCGCCATCGCTGGGCGCCAGGTTGCCGCTCAGGATCTGCAGGCAGGTGGTCTTCCCGGCGCCGTTGGGTCCCAGCAGGCCGAGGACCTCGCCGCGTTCGAGGCGCAGATCGACGCCTTCCAGCACCTGGTCGTCGCCGTAACGACGGCCGAGACCGCGGACTTGGAGAAGCTCATTCATGGCCGGCGACCATAACGCGCGCGGGGCTCAATGCCAATACGTGTAAGAGGCGGATGCGCCGTTCCCGAGGATGCGACGCTCTCCGTGCAGGGCTGACGTTGGGATGGCATCATTCATGGATTGCTTGCATAGAGTGACGGTCCATGACGATTGTCGGCATCGATACCGGCGGCACCTTCACGGACTTCGTCGTGTGGCGGGAGGGCGGGGTGCAGGTGCACAAGGTTCTCTCCACCCCCGATGCCCCGGAGCGGGCGATCCTGCAGGGGATCGCCGAGTTGGGGCTCGACCCCGCGGGGCTGGCGGTGGTTCACGGCTCTACGGTGGCCACCAACGCCGCCCTCGAGGGCAAGGGCGTGCGCACCGTTTACGTGACCAACCGCGGCTTGCGGGACCTGCTCACCATCGGCCGCCAGGCGCGCGACGCGCTGTACGACCTGCAGCCCGCCACGCGCGGCCCGCCGGTGCCAGAAGACCTTTGCCTGGAGACCGGCGGCCGGCTCGCGGCGGACGGCAGCTGGGTAGAGCCGCTGACCGCCGCCGACCGTACGGAGCTGCGAGCGGCGCTGGAGCGACTGGCGCCGGATGCTGTGGCCATCAATCTGCTTTTTTCCTACCTCGACGACAGCGCCGAACGGGCGCTCGCGGCGTCCGTTCCGGATGGTATTTTCGTCTCGCGCTCGTCCGAGGTGCTTCCGGTCACGGGGGAGTATGAGCGCGGCATCGCGACCTGGCTCAACGCCTGGGTCGGTCCCCTCGTCGGGCGTTACATCGAGCGTCTGTGCGGCGCGCTTCCCGGGGCGCGGGTTGCGGTCATGCAGTCCAGCGGCGAGGCGGTCGCGGCGGAGCAGACCGCGCGCCAGGCCGTTCGGCTGTTGCTCTCCGGGCCGGCGGGGGGGCTGGTAGGGGCGGGCTTTGTCGGGCGTCTCGCCGGCGAGTCCCAACTGCTGACCTTCGATATGGGTGGTACCTCCACCGATGTTGCTCTCTTGGATGGCGAGCCGCGTCTCACGATGGACGGGCGCATCGCCACCTACCCGGTCGCGGTGCCCATGGTGGACATGCACACCATCGGTGCGGGGGGCGGCTCCATCGCGCGGCTCGACGCGGGGGGCGCCCTGCTGGTGGGGCCCGAGTCGGCGGGTGCGACCCCGGGGCCGGCATGCTATGGCCGTGGTGGTGACGAGCCGACGGTCACTGATGCCAACTTGGTGCTCGGCCGCCTGCGTGCGGATGCCTTTCTCGGTGGACGCATGCGGCTGGAGGAAACGGCGGCCAGGCGGGTCGTCGAGCGGCTCGCCGCCGCGATGGGAATCAGCGTCGAGGAGGCGGCGCTCGGCGTCGTACGTGTCGCCAACGAGCACATGGCGCGGGCGCTGCGGGTGATCTCGGTCCAACGTGGGCTAGATCCCCGCGACTACACCCTGACTTCGTTTGGCGGGGCCGGGGGGCTACACGTGTGCGCTCTAGCGGAGGCGCTTGGTATGCGTCAGGCCATGGTGCCGGTGCACGCCGGCGTCCTCTCCGCCCTCGGGATGCTGGCGACGCCGCCTGGACGGTTGCTGACCCGCACCTGGCTGGGACCTCTCGACGAGCACAGTGACACGGCCGTTCAGCGGCGTTTGGACGATCTGGCTGCCGAGGCGGCGCAAGCGCTAGCGCGAGAGGGACAGGACCCGGAATCCCTGATCACCGCCTTCTCGTTGGACCTGCGCTACCGTGGTCAGTCGTACACCCTGAACCTGCCGTGGACGAGTGTCGGCGAGACCGCCGATGCCTTCCACCGGCTCCATCAGGCCCGGTACGGTCACCGTCTGGATTTCCCCATCGAGCTGGTCAATCTCCGAGCCAGGGTCACGGGTACGGCACCCGCCCTGAGCCTGCCGCCGCCTGTCCTGCGCCCCGACGCTCGCCGCGATCGGGCGCAGGTCGCGGGCTCGGACGAGCCGGTCCCGGTCATTGGACGCACGGCGCTCAAGGCGGCCGAATCCATCTCGGGTCCGGCGATTATCCTGGATCCAGTGGCGACCATCTGGCTGGCGCCGAGTTGGCAGGCATCGCTGGACCAGGTCGGAAATCTGCGCCTCGGGCGAAAACCACGGGTGTGAAATGGATATGTGGTTTTGCCCGAAGTCGGAATCGAGTATAGTCAGGGCAGCTCGGCGCCCATCTGCGACGCCTTACGATAACCATTAGACCTCGCCCCTGAATCATCCCGCCCGCCCCAGCGAATCCCTTTCGGATCCGAATACCTGGCACGAGTGCCCAGCGGGTCGATGGTCTGTTCTCTACTCTTAGGAGTTGTTGATGACCTTGTACGGTGTTCTTGACCTTCCCGTGTGGCAGGTGGTGCTTGTGACCCTGGTGCTAACCCATATCACCATCGTGTCGGTTACCGTTTTCCTGCACCGATCCCAGGCGCATCGGGCGCTCGATCTGCACCCGGCGCTCAATCATTTTTTCCGCTTCTGGTTATGGATCACCACCGGCATGGTGACCCGCGAATGGGTGGCGGTGCATCGGCGTCACCACGCCAAGTGCGAAACGCCAGAGGATCCCCACAGTCCGAAGGTCCTGGGCCTGGGTAAGGTTCTCACCGAGGGGGCCGAGCTCTATCGCGAGGCGACCAATGACCCGGATCTGGTGCGGCGGTACAGCCACGGTACGCCCGATGATTGGCTCGAGCATCGAGTCTATGGCCGTTTCGCCTGGCAGGGCGTGGGGCTGATGCTGATCCTCGATGTGCTGCTGTTCGGCGTCTACGGCATCACCGTTTGGGCGGTGCAGATGCTCTGGATTCCTTTCTTCGCGGCCGGCGTGATCAACGGCGTCGGTCACTACTGGGGCTACCGCAACTTCGAGAGCCCTGACTCCGCCACCAACATTGTTCCCTGGGGCATCCTGATCGGCGGCGAAGAGTTGCACAACAACCATCACGCCTTCCCGAGCTCCGCCAAGCTGTCCTCGAAGTGGTGGGAATTCGATATCGGTTGGCTCTACATCCGGGTGCTCAGCGCGCTCGGTCTGGCCAAGGTCAAGAAGGTGGCTCCGGAACCGCTGTTCGTGGAGGGTAAGACCAACGTCGATCTGGACACCCTGCGCGCGGTGATCGTGGGCCGCATGCACGTGTTCGCGCGCTACACAAGTGATGTGCTCGCGCCGGTCACGCGCACGGAGGTGTGCAGCAGTGAGCGCCGTTGCCGCAAGCTCTATCGGCGTACCCGGCGCCTGCTGTCGGTGGAGGCCTCGCGCCTGGACGAGCGGGCGAGGGAGCGCCTGGAGCAGATTCTCGCCAACAGCCAGAAGTTGGCGACGGTTTATCGTTTCCGCGAGCAATTGCGCGAGCTTTGGGAGCGCACCGCACCGAACCAGGAGGTGTTGCTCAAATCGCTTCAGGAATGGTGTCAGCAGGCCGAGGCGACTGGCATCCAGGCATTGGAGACCTTTGCCCGCAATCTGCGGGGCTGCCACTTGAAACCTGTCGGACCGGCGGTGAGCGGAGGTTCGATAAACCCCGATTCATTTGCGCAAAAAAACCCGCCATCGGCGGGTTTTTTTGTGAACCGCGAGGGCGGCTGCCTACTTGATCTTCCCTTCCTTGTACATCACGTGCTGGCGCGCGACCGGGTCGAATTTCTTCATCTCCATTTTCCCGGGCGTGTTGCGCTTGTTCTTCGTGGTCGTGTAGAAATGACCGGTGCCTGCACTGGAGATCAGGCGAATCTTTTCACGAGCTGCCTTGGCCATGGTTCTTTACCTCGCTCAGGCCTTTTCGCCGCGGTCGCGCATCTCTGCGAGCACAGCGTCGATGCCCTTCTTGTCGATGATGCGCATGCCCTTGGTGGAGACGCGCAGCCGCACCCACCGACGCTCATTCTCCACCCAGAAGCGGTGGTAGTGCAGGTTCGGCAGGAACCGCCGCTTGGTCGTGTTGTGGGCGTGGGATACGTTGCAACCGGATAGCGGGCGCTTGCCGGTTACCTGACAGACTTTGGACATGACGCGGCCCCTTGAGAGATCGATATCCAGGGTTGGAAAAGAAAGACGGGCAAGAATACTTGAGATCGCCCCGTCCGGCAACCACCAGCCTGGTCCACAATGAAATCTGCCGGATCCCGGGCAGACCGCGCTTCTGTGTTCAGGCCGGGTAGGGCACCGCGCATCCCCCAAGACCACAGTAGCCGTGCGGATTCTTGGCCAGATACTGCTGGTGGAAGTCTTCCGCGTAATAAAACTCCGGGGCCGGCAGGATCTCGGTCGTGATGGGGCCGGCCCCTGCGGCCTTGAGTGCCGCGCCGTAACGCTTCTGGCTCTGCTCCGCTGTGTTCTGCTGGGTCTCGTCGTAATAGTAGATCCCCGATCGGTACTGGGTGCCGACATCGTTTCCCTGGCGCATACCCTGGGTGGGGTCGTGCGACTCCCAGAAGCGCCTGAGCAGTTCCTGATAAGTGATCTTGGCTGGGTCGAACACGACCATCACCACCTCGTTGTGGCCGGTCAGGCCCGTGCAGACCTCGTCATAGGTTGGGTTGGGGGTGTGACCCGCAGCGTATCCGACTGCCGTCGAGTAGACGCCCGGTAGCTGCCAGAAGCGCCGTTCCGCCCCCCAGAAGCAACCGAGGCCGAACAGGGCGCGCTCCATCCCCTGCGGGAACGGGGGCTTCACGGGATGGCCGCTGACGAAGTGTCGGTCGGACACCTGCATCGGGTTCGCGCGACCGCGCAGGGCCTGCTCGGGGGTCGGCATTTCGGTCTTGTTTCTGAAGCTAAACACGATTCTGGCTCCCAAGTTTGCGGATGCCTGTCGAACGGGTTTAGGCGCTCGTAGCGCGGCCCGCGAGGCGGTGTGACGGCAGGAATTCGGTGCTTGCGCGGCCGTCGTCTGACAAAATCCTTGCTACCAATGCACAATGTGGGTTCGCGCGTGGATCGGCAAGATGACCCCAGTTGACCGCCTGAAGCTCCTGACGATCGATCTCGACGATACGGTCTGGCCCTGTCTCCCGGCGATCCGGCGGGCGGAGGACGCGCTGTACGCCTGGTTGGAGGCCCGTGCTGCCCGTCTTACCGGCTCCCACGACGAGGCAAGCCTGCGCGCACATCGCAAGAGCGTCGCTCGGTCGAACCCTGGAATCGCCCACGACCTGACCGCCGTTCGGCACGCCTCTCTGAGCACGCTGATGCGCGAATTCGGATACGCCCCGCAGCTTGCCGACGACGCGATGGCCCTGTTCCTGGAGCACCGGAACCAGGTCGAGCCCTTCGAGGACGTCATTCCGGTATTGCGCGAACTGGGGAAGAGATATCAGCTGGTCTCTGTGACCAACGGCAACTCAGACGTCTCGAAGACGCCTTTGCGCGGCCTGTTTCATCTCTCTCTCACCGCGGCCGGGGTCGGGGCGCGGAAACCGGACCCGGCGCTTTTTCATGTGGCGCTCGACTGGGCTGGTCTTGCGCCCGCAGAGGCGCTTCACCTGGGCGACGATCCGCTCCTGGACGTTGACGCCGCCCGGCGCATCGGCATGGGGGTGGTGTGGGTCAACCGGGCGGGAACCCCCTGGCCCGAAGACCTGGAGCCGCCGGTGGCGGAGGTGCGCGGCCTGCGCGGGCTCGCGACTTTGCTGGAGGGGGCCGCTGTTGGAGTTTGAGCTGCTGGCCCGGGACGGCGCGGCGCGGCGCGGCCGCCTTACCTTCCACCGCGGAGCGGTCGAGACGCCGGCGTTCATGCCGGTGGGCACCTACGGCACGGTCAAGGCCATGACGCCGGAGGAGCTTCGGGGACTCGGCGCCGAGATCATCCTCGGCAACACCTTCCACCTAATGCTTCGGCCGGGGATGGAGATCATTGCCCGCCACGGTGATCTGCATCGATTCATGCATTGGGACGGACCCATCCTGACCGACTCCGGCGGCTTTCAGGTGTTCAGCCTCGGCGAGCTGCGAAAGATCACCGAGCAGGGGGTCGATTTCAGGTCCCCGGTGGATGGTAGTCCGGTGTTTCTGGGGCCGGAGGAGTCGATGGCGGTGCAGCGGACCCTCGGCTCCGACATCGTGATGATCTTCGACGACTGCACCCCCTATCCCGCGGATCAGGCTCAGGTGCAAAGATCAATGGAGCGCTCCCTGCGCTGGGCGGTGCGCAGCAAGGCGGCCCATGGCGACAGTCCTCATGCCTTGTTCGGCATCGTCCAGGGAGGCATGTTCGAGGAACTGCGCGAGGCATCCCTCGCCGGTGTGCGCGAGATCGGCTTCGACGGTTACGCGGTGGGGGGCCTTTCAGTGGGCGAGCCGGAGGCCGACCGGCTGCGGGTCCTGGATTTCCTCGCTCCGCGGTTGCCCGCGGATCGTCCGCGTTATCTCATGGGGGTCGGGACCCCCGCGGACATCGTCGAGGCGGTGGTCCGCGGCATCGACATGTTCGACTGCGTCATGCCTACCCGCAATGCGCGCAACGGCCACCTGTTCACGCGTGACGGGGTGGTGAGAATCCGCAACGCGCGTTTCAAGTCCGACACGGACCCGCTGGATTCCCATTGCGATTGCTACACTTGCAGGAACTACAGCAGAGCCTATCTGCACCACCTGGACAAGTGCAACGAGATCCTGGGCTCGCGGTTGAACACCATCCACAACCTCGCCCACTATCAGACTCTGATGCGCGCGCTGCGCGAGGCGGTGGCCGCTGGTACTCTGAGCGCGTTTGCACGCGACTTCCGTGCCGCGAGGGCCGCCACCTAGCGCGTCGGTTCAACTTTGCCCCAGCTGTGTCATAATGCGCGGCTGAATTTACCCCGGCATGTGCCGGTAATCTCCGTCTAAGTCGAGGACATCCCATGAGCTTTTTCATCTCCGACGCCCTGGCTCAGGAAGCCGCCGCATCGCAGGGTGATCCGCTGCTGGGGCTGCTGTTTCCCATTGGCCTGGTCGTGCTCCTGTACTTTCTGATGATACGTCCGCAGGTGAAGCGTCAGAAGGAGCACAAGAAGATGGTCGAAGCCCTGACCAAGGGTGATGAGGTCACCACCATGGGGGGGCTGGTTGGACGCATCACGGATCTGGGCGAGAACTTCGCCAAGGTGGAGATCGCCGAGGGCGTCGAGGTGAAGGTTCGCCGCCAGGCGGTGGAGTCGGTGCTGCCCAAGGGGTCAATCAAGGAGCTGTGACCCAGATTTGCGGCGACCGGCGCTGCGGTCGCCTCGCTCCCCGCTTCGATCAACGACCTAATTTGGAGCCGGACCCCCGATTGGGGCCCGGACGCTCGATGGAATTGCGATGAACCGATATCCGCTGTGGAAGAATTTGCTGGTCCTGGCCGTGGTGCTGGTCGGGTTGCTCTTTGCGCTGCCGAATCTGTTTCCGCAGAATCCGTCGATCGAGGTAACCGCCGCACGGGGGGGCGCGGTCACGGATGCGACCGTCGGCGAGGTCAAAGCCGCGCTGGAGAACGCCGGCGTCGAGTACAAGGCGGTCGAACTCCTTGAAGGCGGCAAGGTTCTGGCGCGATTCGACACCTCCGGTGCTCAGCTACAAGGGCAGGCCGCCATCGAGGTAACGCTCTCCGACCGCTATAACAGTGCGCTCACGATCTCGCCGGACCTGCCGGGTTGGGTGCGCGCCCTGGGCATCCAACCCATGTTTCTGGGGTTGGACTTGCGCGGGGGTATCCATGTCCTGATCGACGTCGACATGGACGCCGCGGTGGATCAGGCGCTCGAACGCTATAACGGCGACATCCGCACGCTGCTGCGCGACGAGAAGGTGCGCTACCTGACCGTCACCCGCGACGCCGGGCGCATCGCCGTCAAGTTCCGCGATGCCGAGACGCGCGACAAGGCCGAGTCCTTGATCGCGCGGGAGTTCCGGGACCTCAGCCTGGAAACGGGCGAGCGAGGTGCCGACTTTTTCGTCTACGCATCCATGACACCGGCAGATGAGCTGGCGGTGAAGAAGTTCGCCCTGGAACAGAACATCACTACCCTGCGCAACCGCGTAAACGCCCTCGGCGTCGCCGAACCCATTATTCAGCGACAGGGAGAGCGGCGCATCGTCGTCCAACTTCCCGGCGCGTCGGATCCGGGCCGCCTGAAGGAGATCCTGGGCGCCACCGCGACCCTGGAGTACCGCCTGGTCGACACCGAGCACTCCGTGCAAGACGCCGTGGATGGCCGAGTGCCGGTCGGCAGCAAGCTCTACAAGGACCGCCAGGGCCAACCCGTACTGCTGCAGCGCCGCGTGATCGTGACGGGCGATCAGATCACCGACGCCTCCGCCGGCTTCGATCAGCGCAGCGGCCAGCCCGCGGTGTTCGTCAGCCTGGACGGACAAGGGGCTCGGCGCATGCGCAACGTCACGACGGAAAACGTGGGTAAGCCCATGGCGGTGGTCTTCATCGAGAACCGTTCCGTCACCAGCATGGTGGATGGCGCGCCGGTGAAACGCACCGAGCGTACCGAGGAAGTGATCAGCGTCGCCAATATCCTCGAGCCGTTCGGGCGGCGTTTCCAGACCACGGGTCTCGACAGCTCCAACGAGGCCCACAATCTGGCGTTGCTGCTGCGTGCCGGGGCACTCGCGGCGCCCATCGAGATCGTCGAGGAGCGGACCATCGGTCCAAGCTTGGGGCAAGACAACATCGACCAAGGCTTCCAGTCCGTCCTGATCGGCTTCGTCCTGGTGGTTGTCTTCATGGCCATCTACTACAAGGTCTTCGGGTTGGTGGCGGATTTCGTGCTGTTGCTGAATCTAGTGCTGATCGTGGCCGTTCTTTCTCTGCTGCAGGCGACCCTGACGTTGCCCGGCATCGCGGGCATTGTGCTGACCGTAGGTATGGCGGTCGACGCCAATGTGCTGATCTTCGAGCGCATTCGCGAGGAGGTGCGCAACGGCAACTCTCCCCAGGCGAGCATACACGCGGGGTACGACAAGGCGCTGTCGACCATCGTCGATGCCAACATCACCACGCTGATCGCCGCGGTGGTGCTGTTCAGCTTTGGGACGGGGCCGATCAAGGGCTTCGCGGTGACGCTGTTCATCGGCATCGTCACCTCCATGTTTACCGCCATTCTCGGCAGCCGCGCGCTGGTCAACCTGATCTACGGCGGAAAGCGATTGACTAAGCTCGCCATCTGAGCAGGGGATTCGCATGCACATCTTGCAGGGCTTCAATATTGATTTCATGGGCAAGCGGCGGGCGGCGGTCATCGTGTCCGGCGTGGCGCTGCTGTTGTGCCTGGTCTCCATGGTGGTGCGCGGGTTCAACCTCGGGCTCGACTTTACCGGCGGCACCCTGATCGAGGTCGAATACGAGCAGCCGGTGGAACTGGCCGACGTGCGCGCGGCCTTGACGGAGGGCGGTTTCTCGGGCGCCACCGTGCAGCACTTCGGTACCCTGCGCGACGTGATGATCCGCCTCGCGCCGCAGGCGGACGAGGGGGAGGCGGTCAGTGCCGAGTTGAGTGATCGCGTCTATCAGGTCCTGGGCGCGGCGGCCGAGAGCGCGGTGGAGCTGCGGCGGGTCGAGTTCGTCGGCCCTCAGGTGGGCGAGGAGCTGCGCGAGGACGGCGGGCTTGCTGTGTTGTTTTCCCTTATCGGCATCCTGATCTACGTCGCTTTGCGGTTCGAGTGGCGCTTCGCCGTTGGCGCCGTCATCGCGATCATCCACGACGTATTTTTCACGGTGGGCGTTTTCTCCATTTTCCAGATCGAGTTCGATCTGCCCGTGCTGGCGGCGGTGCTCGCGGTGATCGGCTATTCCCTGAACGACACCATCGTCATCTTCGACCGCGTCCGCGAGAACTTCCGCAAGGTGCGCAAGGGCACCGTGATCGAGATCATCAACCAGTCGATCAACCAGACCCTGTCGCGCACCTTCATCACCTCTGGCACCACGCTATTGGTGCTGCTGGCGCTCTTCCTCTTCGGCGGCAAGGCGATCAGCGGTTTTTCCCTGGCGTTGATCGTTGGCGTCATCGTCGGAACCTATTCGACCATCTATGTGGCGACGGCCGCGGTGGTGGCGCTCGGCGTCAGCCGGGCCGATCTGATGCCGGTGAAGAAAGAGGGGGAGGAGTTGGAAGCGACGCCCTGATCCGCGAGCCGCCCGAGGTCGTTGAAGCCCGATGTGGCTCAGGCGCGCAGCGAGTCGCCGAGGTGAGGGCGGAGCTTGGCGACGATGGCCGCCTGGACCTTGACGTTTCCCGCCACCAGATTGCCCGTCTCCATGTAGCGATCGCCACCGGCGAGATCGGTCACTGACCCGCCGGCTTCCGTCACCAGCAGAGCGCCGGCGGCGAAATCCCACTGGGCAAGGCCGAGCTCCCAGAAACCGTCGAGCCGGCCCGCCGCCACATAGGCGAAGTCGAGAGCGGCGGAGCCGGGGCGGCGAATTCCCGCTGTTTCCTGGATCATGTCCTTGAACATGCCCATGTAGGCGTCCAGATGACCGTGATCGCGGAAGGGAAATCCGGTGCCGATCAATGCCCCCTCGAGCCCAAGCCGAGTGGACACGCGCAGCTTCCTGTCGTTGAGCAGCGCACCCTGGCCGCGACTGGCGGTGAACAACTCCTCACGAAGAGGGTCGTAGACCACCGCGTGCTCGAGCCGTCCCCGATACCTGAGCGCGATCGAGACCGAGAACTGAGGGAAGCCGTGCAAGTAATTGGTGGTGCCGTCCAGGGGGTCGATCACCCACTCGAAGTCTCGGCCGGCGTGCTTGCCGCTCTCCTCCGCCAGGATCGCGTGGTCGGGGAACTTGCTGCGTAGCTCGTGGATGATCGCATCTTCGGCGCTGCGATCCACTTCGCTGACGAAGTCGTTTCGGCTCTTGGTCGTGACCGCGACTTGGTCGAGGCGCTCGGCGTAGCGCAGCAGGATGCGTCCGGCGCTGCGCGCCGCGCGGGTAGCGATGTTGAGCATGGGGTGCATCGGGGAAAGATACTCCATGCGCGCCCTGTATCAAAGCTTGACAATGAAGCGATATTCTGAAGAAGCTCAGCGTTCATGATGAACACCACCCTCTCGCTGCTCGATCGCATCCGCTTTGTGCTCGTGGAGACAACCCACCCGGGAAACATCGGCGCCGTGGCACGGGCGATGAAGACGCAATGCCTGCGTCGTCTTGAGCTGGTGCGGCCCCGCCACTTCCCGAACGCGGAGGCGTTGGCGCGGGCCTCCGGGGCAGATGATCTTCTCGCGGCCGCCGGCGTCCATCATGACCTGGTCGGGGCACTGGCGGGTTGTCGGGTAGTGGTGGGCTCCAGCGCCCGTCTGCGATCAATCGAGTGGCCCCTGTTGGAGCCGAGGGATTGCGCGGAGCGCCTGCTCGACGAGGCGGCTGGGGGTGAGGTCGCCCTGGTGCTGGGGCGGGAGAGCTCCGGCCTCACGAACGAAGAGCTCGCCCGTTGCCACTACCTGGTCAATATCCCCGTCAACCCGGCGTTCAGCTCGTTGAACCTGGCGGCCGCGGCCCAGGTTTTCGCCTATGAGATCCATCGCACGCTGCGTGAGCGCGAGGGCCGGCGGCTGGCGGATGTCCCCAGGGACCTGGCGCCGGCGGAGGCCATGGAAGGGTTCCACCAGCACCTTGCCCAGGCGCTGGTGGACCTGGGGTTCAGCGATCCCGACCAGTCACGCAAGCTGCTGCGGCGCTTGCGGCGGCTATTCAACCGCGCGCGCCCGGACCGGATAGAGCTCAACATCCTGCGCGGCGTTCTCAGCGCCGCCCAGGGCCGCAAGACATCCGATCGATTCCGCAAGCCCAAGGGCGAAATCGACGGGGCGACGACGGGCTGCGGCCCGGCGAGCGAGTGAGACCCGAGGAGTATTTGATGTTCGATCGATTGCGCGAAGACATCGCCTGCGTGTTCGAGCGGGACCCTGCCGCGCGCAACGCGTTCGAGGTCCTCACCACCTATCCGGGACTGCACGCCGTGATGATGCACCGCCTCTCGCACGGCCTGTGGAAGCGCGGATTCAAGTGGCTCGCCCGTTTTGTTTCCAACGTCGCCCGCCTGTTCACGGGGATCGAGATCCATCCCGGGGCCCAGATCGGACGCCGCTTCTTCATCGATCACGGCATGGGGGTCGTGATCGGGGAGACGGCGGTGATTGGCGAGGATTGCACCCTCTACCACGGCGTTACGCTGGGCGGCACCAGTTGGGACAAGGGCAAACGCCATCCCACCCTCGGCCGGGACGTGGTCGTGGGCGCCGGGGCCAAGGTGCTCGGTCCGATCGAGATCGGTGACGGTGCCCGTATCGGCTCCAACGCGGTGGTGGTGAAGGCCATTGCGCCGGGCGCTACCGTGGTGGGTGTACCTGGCCATGTAGTCGGGCCGCGTCCAACCGACGCAGAGCTCGAGCGCCGGGCGGTGACCGCCGAGCGCATCGGCTTCGACGCCTATGGCGCCACCCGGGACGCCCCCGACCCGGTCGCCCACGCGATCAACTGCATGCTCGATCATATTCACCTCATGGATCAGCGCATGGAGGCCATGTCCAAGGCCCTCGAGCAGCGCGGGATCACGGGTCACTTCAATCACCTGCCGGACCTCGAGGCGTGCGAAATCGTTTCCACCGCAGAGGAGCCCTCGGGTGAGGGGGCAACGCAAGTCCCGGTCGACCGCTCCGCGAAGGTTAAATCCGATCTCTGAGGCGCACGGCAACACGCAACCGTATCCGCCGACCAATGCGCAAGGCCCTTCGCCATGGGGTTCCCCGGCGCACTGGAATTGGACTCTTTCGGCATATCCTTGTATTCTTATCTACTACTCAAATGCCTACCCTCCCAGTCGGCTTCTTCGCGTGCGGAAGGCCCATCAATACTTGATCGCTTTTGTCGGGTATTGTAGGCTACCAACGGTTTCCAGTGGCAGGAGCATCTTCAACCGTGAGACTCACCACCAAAGGTCGTTACGCCGTTACCGCCATGCTGGATCTGGCGATTCATCATGGAAAGGGGCCCATATCCCTGGCGGATATCGCCCAGCGTCAGGGCATCTCCCTTTCCTATCTCGAACAGTTGTTCTCCAGGCTGCGCAGACGGTCGCTGGTCACGAGTGTCCGCGGCCCCGGCGGCGGATACAACCTGGCGCGCGCGGCGGCGGAGATCCATGTAGCCGAGGTCATTGCTGCCGTGGACGAGAACGTGGACACGACCCGCTGCGGCGGGGCGCACAACTGTCAGAACAACGGCCCCTGTCTGACCCATGACCTCTGGCACGATCTGAGCACACGTATCTACGAATACCTGAACTGCATCAGTCTTCAGGACCTGGTCGACCGCAAGGGCGTCGAGGGGTCGTCGGAACGCCAGGGACGACCCGAAGTCAGCCTGGATGGGTTTCCCGGTCGCCGCGCTACTGCGGGCGCCTGACCGGGCGCCGAGATCAAGCGCATTCGGAGTTTGAGATGAAGTTACCCGTCTACATGGACTACTCGGCGACGACCCCGGTGGACCCAAGGGTGGCCGAGAAGATGTGCAGCTGTCTGACCCCGGAAGGGACCTTCGGCAACCCGGCGTCCCGCTCCCACGCCTTCGGCTGGAGCGCGGAGTCCGCGGTGGAGGAGGCCCGCCGCGAGGTCGCGGCATTGGTCAACGCCGACCCCAAGGAGATCGTCTGGACCTCCGGCGCGACCGAGTCCAACAACCTCGCGATGAAGGGCGCCGCCCACTTCTACCAGAAGAAGGGCAAGCACATCATCACCTGCAAGACCGAGCACAAGGCGGTGCTGGATACCTGTCGCCAGCTGGAGCGCGAGGGTTTCGAGGTCACCTACCTCGACCCTGAGCCGAGCGGCCTGATCGACCTGGGCAAGCTCGAGGCCGCCATGCGTGACGACACCATCCTGGTGTCGATCATGCACGTCAACAACGAGATCGGCGTCATCCAGGACATCGCAGCCATCGGCGAGATGACCCGTGCCCGCAAGGTGCTCTTTCCATGTCGACGCGGCGCAGAGCACCGGCAAGGTACCGATCGACCTGGCAGCGACCAAAAGGTCGACCTGATGTCCTTTTCCGCCCACAAGATCTACGGCCCCAAGGGCATCGGCGCCCTGTACGTGCGCCGCAAGCCGCGGGTGCGCATCGAGGCGCAGATGCACGGCGGCGGCCACGAGCGCGGCATGCGCTCCGGCACCCTGGCCACCCATCAGATCGTCGGCATGGGCGAGGCCTTTCGGATCGGCGCGGAGGAGATGGCGGCGGAGAACGAGCGCGTGCTGCGCTTTGCGCCAGCGCTTGTGGGACGGCCTGCAGGGACATGGAGCAGGTCTTCCTCAACGGCGACGAGGAGCAGCGGGTCGCCGGCAACCTGAACGTGAGCTTCGCCTTCGTCGAGGGCGAGTCCCTGATCATGGCGCTCAAGGACCTGGCGGTCTCTTCGGGTTCCGCCTGCACCTCCGCCAGCCTGGAGCCGAGCTATGTGCTGCGCGCCCTCGGCGCGCGATGACGAGCTCGCCCACAGCTCGCATCCGCTTCACCCTGGGCCGCTTCTCGACGCAGGAGGAAGTCGACTACGCGATCGAGAAGATCCGCGGCCAGGTGGGCAGGCTGCGCGAGCTCTCCCCCTTGTGGGACATGTACAAAGACGGCATCGATCTCGAGTCGGTGCAGTGGGCGGCGCATTGACGGCGTCCGGTACCGGCGTCGCCGGTCCTTACCAGAGGTGAGCAGAGCATGGCTTACAGTGAAAAGGTCCTGGATCACTACGAGAACCCCCGTAACGTCGGGACCTTCGACAACGACGATCCCAGCGTCGGCACCGGCATGGTTGGCGCGCCGGCCTGCGGCGACGTCATGCGGCTGCAGATCAAGGTCAACGAACAGGGCGTGATCGAGGACGCGCGCTTCAAGACCTACGGCTGCGGTTCGGCCATCGCCTCGAGCAGCCTGCTGACCGAGTGGGTGAAGGGCAAGACCCTGGACGAGGCGCAGGAGATCAAGAACCAGGATATCGCCGACGAGCTGGCCCTGCCGCCGGTGAAGGTGCACTGCTCGGTGCTTGCCGAGGACGCCATCAAGGCGGCGATCCAGGACTACGAGAAGAAGCGGAGTTGCTGAGCAGGCATGCGCAGCGAGACAACGAAGCGTCGGTCAGGCCAGCGCGAAGGCGGAAAGGGCAATCATGGGAATCTCGATGACGCAGGCGGCGGCCGACCATGTGCGCAAGTTCCTGGGTGGCAGGGGAAAGGGCGTCGGCATCCGCCTCGGCGTGCGCACCTCGGGCTGCTCTGGCATGGCCTACGTGCTGGAGTTTGCCGATGAGCTGGAGGAGGACGACCTGGTCTTCGAGGATCATGGCGTCAAGGTGATCGTTGACCCGAAGAGCCTGATCTACCTGGACGGCACCGAGCTTGATTACACCAAGGAAGGCCTCAACGAGGGCTTCAAGTTCAACAACCCCAACGTCAAGGATGGCTGCGGCTGCGGCGAGAGCTTTAACGTCTGATCTTGCGCCGACTCGGCACCCCCCAAGTGTTGGACCTCTCGAAAAACCACTTCGAGCTCTTTGGGCTGCCAGAGGTCTTTTCCGTGGATCTCGCCCAGTTGGCGGAGCGCTACCGTTCCCTGCAGAAAACGCTGCACCCAGACCGGTTCGCCGCCGCGGGAGATCGTGAGAGGAGGCTGTCGCTGCAGGCCTCCACTCGCGTAAACGAGGCATACCAGACCTTACGGGATCCCCTCTCGCGAGCCAAGTATCTCCTTTCCTTGTACACGGGAGAGGTCGGTGGAAAGAATGAGACGACACGGGACACCGCATTTCTGATGGAGCAGATGGATCTGCGTGAGGCGTTGTCAGCGGCCAAGGACGCGACGGATCCGCACGGCGCGGTCGGCGCCGTCTTAGACCGTCTCGACGAGCTATCCAGAACGTTAACGGGTGCGCTTGGAGATTGCCTGGATGAACTCACCGCGGAGCGGCTCGCACAGGCGCGGGAATTGGTGGTCAAGCTGCAGTTCGTCGAGAAATGCCGGGTCGAGGCTGAGCAGCTGGAGGCGGACCTCGAGGACGCTCCATAGCGGCCGACAGAAAATCCGTGTGAGACGGGCGCAGTAATTCTTCGCGAGTGAATCCTGCTGTTGTTTTACTGGCCCCCGGGTACATCACGACTCGGCTTTGCGGGCGCTGGATGCGGGATGCGCGTTAGCCAGTAACAAGACGCAGAAACCCATCCCCGCTTGGCGTGACTCTTGGCGGCCCTCACGCCGCGATGGCTCGACTAGGGGCTGTTTTGTCAGGGCGGCGAGTGCGGAAGCGGTTCCAATCCGGGAGGACGAATGGCATTACTTCAGATCGCCGAACCGGGCCGCTCAGCGGCGCCACACCAGCACAGGCTGGCGGCGGGTATCGACCTGGGCACGACCAACTCGCTGGTCGCGACGGTACGCAGCGGTCGAGCGGAGACCTTGCCGGACGAGCAGGGCCGGCACCTGCTCCCCTCCGTGGTGCGCTTCGCCCCAGACGGGGTGGAAGTCGGCTATGCCGCCATGGCGGTCGCAACCGAGGACCCGCTGAACACCATCGCCTCGGTCAAGCGTCTCATCGGGCGGGGCGTGGAGGACGTGAAGGGTCTTGGCTCGCGGCTGCCCTACGAGTTCGTGCAGACGGAAGGCCCGGTTCCGCGCATCCGTACCCGGCGCGGCGACCTGAGTCCGGTCGAGGTCTCGGCGGAGATCCTCCGGGTGCTGGCGGCACGGGCCGAAGGCGTGCTGGGGGGAGACCTTACGGGCGTCGTGATCACGGTTCCGGCCTACTTCGACGAAGCCCAGCGCCAGGCCACGAAGGACGCGGCGCGCCTTGCCGGACTCAAGGTCTTCAGGCTTCTGAGCGAGCCGACCGCCGCGGCGGTAGCTTACGGTCTGGACAAGGATGCGGACGGCGTGCATGCGGTCTACGATCTCGGCGGAGGCACCTTCGACATCTCGATCCTGCGGTTGCGCCGAGGGGTATTCGAGGTATTGGCAACCGGAGGCGATTCCGCCCTCGGCGGCGACGACATGGATCGCGTCCTGGCCCGTTGGATCATGGAGCAGGCGGGAATCGGCGACGACCATCAGGATCACCGCCTCCTGCGCCGACTGCTGCGGGATGCCTGCGCCGCCAAAGAGGCGCTATCCTCGTCCGACGCGGCACCACTGGCAATCACCTTGCCCGACGGCTCGGTTTGGGAGGGGGAGATCGAGCGAGCGACCTTCGATCAGCTGGTCGGATCCGCTGATCTCCAAGACCATCGCGGCTTGTCGTCGCACCCTGCGCGATTCGGGTCTGCGCGCGGAGGAGATCAAGGACGTGGTCCTGGTCGGGGGTTCGACACGTGTGCCGCGGGTGCGGGAACGGGTCGGCGAGTTGTTCGGCACCGAGCCCCTGGCGGATATCGACCCCGACCGGGTGGTGGCCATCGGCGCGGCCCTCCAGGCGGACGTGCTGGCTGGGAACAAGCCCGATGCCGAGATGCTGTTGCTCGATGTGATTCCCTTGTCGCTGGGGTTGGAGACCATGGGTGGGCTGGTCGAGAAGATCATTCCGCGCAACACGACCATTCCGGTGGCCCGCGCGCAGGAGTTCACGACCTTCAAGGACGGCCAGACCGCGATGGCGGTCCATGTGTTGCAGGGGGAGCGCGAGCTGGTCAGCGACTGCCGCTCCCTGGCCCGGTTCGAGCTGCGGGGTATGCCGCCCATGGTGGCGGGAAGCGCGCGCATCCGGGTTGCCTTCGAGGTGGACGCGGACGGTCTCCTGAGCGTGACCGCCGCCGAGCAGAGCCGCGGCGTCAAGGCCCAGGTGGAGGTCAAGCCCTCGTACGGGCTCACGGACAACGAGATCGAGTCCATGCTCAAGGACTCCCTGGCCCACGCCGGCGACGACCTGATCGCGCGGCGTTTGCGCGAGCAGCAGGTCGAGGCGCGGCGGACGATCGAGGCTCTGCGCTCGGCCCTGGCTGGCGATGGTGATCGCCTGCTCGATGCGGACGAGCGCCGGCGCGTCGATGAGGCGATGGCCGCCCTGGAGCGCACCGCAACCGGCGACGACGCGGACGCGATCAAGGCCGCGACGGATGCTCTTGAGAAGGTCTGCGAGGGCTATGTGGAGCGACGCATGAACGCGAGCATTCACGGCGTCATGGCGGGCCACAAGGTTGAAGAGTTCGAGTGATGACGAAACTGGTTTTTCTGCCTCACGAGGAGATCTGTCCCGAGGGGGCCTTGATCGAGGTCGAGCCGGGCGTGAGCATCTGCGACGCCGCGTTGCAGAACGGCATCGAGATCGAGCACGCATGCGAGAAGTCCTGCGCCTGCACCACTTGTCACGTCATCGTCCGCGAGGGGTTCGACTCGCTGGAGGAAGCGGCGGATGACGAGGAGGACATGCTCGACAAGGCATGGGGTGTAGAGCCCGAGTCGCGCCTGAGCTGCCAGGCCCTCGTTGGCGACGAGGATCTGGTGATCGAGATTCCGAAGTACACCATCAACATGGTGTCCGAGCATCATTGAGCCGCTACCGCCGCCGGCGTCGATGACACTACAATCTCGCTCACGGTTGTAACAACGTCATCTCGGAGGAAGATCCATGGGCCTCAAGTGGACCGATACCCTCGATATCGCTATCGCGCTGGATGAGGCGCATCCGGACGTGGATCCGCGCTACGTCAACTTCGTCGATCTGCGCGAATGGGTGATGTCGCTCTCCGAGTTCGATGACGACCCGGCGCACTCCGGAGAGAAGATCCTCGAGGCCATACAGGTGGCCTGGATGGAAGAGCGCGAGTGATCGTCGGATCTCTTTGGGCCTGACTGGCGGCGGTCAACACTGCTCCCAGGGCAGTCCGCGAAAACGCCAGCCGCCTTGGGTGCTGCGGTGGTGGTGCTCGTCGAGGTCTCCTTCGAAGCCCTCGTCGACGTGGAAGACGTTGCGCATGCCGCTCGACATCAGGGTCTTGCCGGCCTCCAGCGAGCGTTTGCCGCTGCGGCAGATCAGGATCACGGGTGTGCACGTATTCTCGGACGAGCACACCGCCCCGCCGAGCAGGAGCTTGCGGATTTCCGTGTCGAAGTGCTCATTGACGGTCCAGTCCGGCTCGTCGATCCAGGGTACATGGACGGCGCCACTGGGGTGACCCACGAACAAATACTCCATGGTGGAGCGGATGTCGACCAGGAGTGCCGTCGGGTCATCCTGCAGTATCTGCCAGGCCTGCTGGGGGGTGAGACTCTTGAGGCCGGAGTCGCTCATAGCGGGAGATCCTCTTGGGTGGTGCTGTCGACGTTTTTCACTGACGCGTCGATACTAACCGCTGTCCGCAACGTCCGGAAGGGCGATCGCGCACGGCGTGGCGCTCCGAAAGACCCGCCTCTCATTGCGCGGGAACCTACCTGAACGCGGATGCGAGCCTTGAGGAGACAGATGACGGCGATATCTGACAACGGCAGTCCTCAACCCCTACCCGCCACGCTCAAGGATCGGTTGCTGGCGCTACTTCTCTATCTCATCTCGCGGTTGCCATTGAGGTTGCTGCAGGGGCTCGGATGGCTGTTTGGCTACCTCCTGGACAAGATTCCCAATAAGCAACGGCGCAACGCCCTGATCAACATCGAGCTGTGTTTCCCGCACCTCAGCCGCGAGCAGGCGTTGGCGTTTCGCGCCCGCTCCCTGCGCGAGAATGGCAAGACCTATTTCGAGATGGCCTACCTGCTGCTGAGGCCGGCCGGCAAGGTGCTGTCCCTGATCAAGAATGTCTCAGGGGGCGAGTTCGTGCGCCGAGAGGAGGGTCGAGGCTTGATCGTCCTCTCGCCGCATCTGGGTGCATGGGAGCTCGCGGGGCTTTACCTGTCGTCCCTTGGACCCACGACGACCCTATACAAGCCGCAAAAACTGCTCGATGCGCTCATCTTCGAGGCGCGGGGACGTAAAGGGGCGGTCCTGGTGCCCACCGACGCGCAGGGCGTTCGCCGGATCATGCAGGCACTCAAGCGTGGCGAATCCGTGGGCATCCTGCCGGATCAGGAACCCAAGGCTCACCGGGGTGCGGTATTCGCCCCCTTCTTCGGAGTTCCGGCCTTCACCATGCTTTTGGTCTCGCGTTTGGCCCGCAAGACTGGGTCCCGCGTCGTGTTCATGTTCGCCGAACGACGAGCTGCGGGCGACGGTTTCCACATTCATTGCCTGCCCGCGCCGGACGGTATAGACGCGGAGGACGAGGAAGTCGCGGCCAGCGCGCTCAATCGCGGTGTGGAGCACTGCATCGCGGTCTGCCCCGAGCAATACATCTGGCCGTACAAGCGCTTCCGCCACCGCCCGCAGGGCAGGGCGAAGCTGTACACAGGTGCACTGTGAATCTCGGTGGCCCGAACGGCCGGAAAGAAGGCGGGGGTGACCCCGTCCAGCCATGGACGGGGTCGGTGCCGGCGTCAGCCGATCTCGGCGGTCGCTGAGTCGCTCTCGCCCTTGTTGTCGGTCCAACTGAGCTCGATGGTGTCACCCTTAGCCGCCCCGGTGAACTTAAAGGCGATATAAGGATTCTTGGAGACGCCGCCGCTCCACGACGCCGTCATGACCGTCTGGTCCTTCCACTTGCACACCACCTCTTGGATGAAGTGCGCGGGGATGACCTCGCCAGTCTTCTTGTCCTTGCGCAGGCCCGTCTCCATCGGATGACTCATCAGGGCCTTGACCTCGGTGACGTCGCCCTTGAGCTTGGCGCGAGCTTTGATCGTGTTTGCCATTCTTTGCTACCTCGCAATCGAATTCGCTGTAAGGGATCAGCCGCCGCAGCCGCCGATCGTGACCTTGACCTCTTTGGCCGCACTCATGACCTTGTCGCCCGCCTTGACGACCGCAATGACGTCCGCGGTCTTCGCCATCTTGATGCGGGTGGAAACGAAGCCGATTGCGCCCGCACCGAGATCGAATGAGGCGATCAACGGGGTCTGATTGCCGGCAGCGATGATGGCGATGGAGCTGATGCCTTCCAGGTCGGATTCCACCGTCACCGGGACCACGGCACCATTTTCCGCGATGTCAGGCGCCTTGATCTTGATCGCGTCGCTGGCCTCATGGGTGTTGCTGCCGAGCAGGGCATTGAGGGCGTCGTCGAGGTTCTCCGCCTTGAAGGCCGCCTCGGGCCAAGCCGCGAGGACTGCGCGCGGGGTCAACAGGCCGGCGCCGACCGCTACACCGACCGCGCCCGCGGCCAGAGAGCCTTTCAGCAGGATTCTGCGTTTTGCGTCGATCATGAATTATCTCCTGTCGAGCAATGTCTAGGGGTTTATGGGATGGGATGGACTGACGACCCTGTCGTCGTGGTACTTCGGCCAGCACACGGGCTCGCCGATGGGAGGCATCCGTTTGAGGCCCGCACGCGGAGGAGTTGACCTTCCAGAGACGATGGACAACGACCAGCCTCCGTGATTGTGGGGGCATCTGCCGTGACCGCTCGCGAAAGCACAAACAATGAAAACAGGCTCCGGGTCATCTAGGACCGAACCGGTGGCCTTCCTCCTGGTGAAAGCCAATTCTTTCTTCTCGTCGTTAGGAAGCGAACCGAGCGACCCTCTCACTGGGGGAGGGAACAGGGCCTTGAAGCCCCTGATCCACGACCCAAGCCAGCGCTTTCTGTGTTTGGGCGTGTCGCTCCAGATTCGGTTCTTGGTCAAGCTTCGTAAGCTTAACCTACCGGGAGATTGGTGCAAATAGCTTTCGACGTTCCCCCCCGTCTTCTCTGCCCCGGCGCTTTCCGTCCTCTTCTTCCGCTGCTTTCTCCTGCTTCAGCGTTTCCAGCCTTGCCTGGGCCTGCGAGGCGTCCTGAAAACTCGCGTTAGGCTGTTTCAGCGCGAGCTCCAACTGGAGAATCGCCGGCTCGAGTTCCCCTTCCGAGTAGTAGGCCTCCGCGCGGTATCTATGGGTCGCCGTACGTTGCCCGGATTTCAGTGCCGCGTCTGCCATGAGCCGGTATACGTATGTTTGGCCCGGGCGCATGCGCTCCAGTTGCTTCAGGACGTTGAGGGCGTTCGCCGGTTGTCCGGTCTCCATGAGTGCCCGCGCGTAAGCGATCCGCAGTGGCACGTTGTCCGGACGCAGTCCGGATGAGGTGCGCAGCTTCACTACCGCCTCGGCGCCCTTGCCGAGTTTGGTATCGAGCTCGGCGTCCAGGATGATGAACTCAGCCTGGTTCGGGTGGGTCGAGAGCAGACGCTCCACCTGCTCCGAGGCGGCAGCCGTCTGGTTGGCGCGGGCCAATGCGGAGGCGTAGCCGTAGCGTTCCGCGATCTCGTTGCGATAGCGCTTCTCGTTGAGTGTGGCGCGGAAGTGGTTTACGGCCTTGGCCGGGTCCTTGTAGGACCTCTCGCGCAGGCGGGCGCGGGTAAGGTGAAAACGTAGATCATCAGCGCGCTGCTTCGCGCCAAAGCTCTCCGCCCGTCCGAGGGCGTCGGCAATCCGATTCGTGGTTACGGGGTGCGTGCGCAAGAACTCGGGGGCGTCGGTCTCGTACAGTCGGCTGGCCTTGGACATGCGCTCGAAGAAACCGGGCATGGCGTAGGTGTCGAAGCCTGCTGCGGCGAGCGTGGCGATGCCAACGCGGTCGGCCTCCTTCTCGTTCTCGCGGGTGAAATTGATCTGACGCTGGGCGGCGGCCGCCTGGACACCGGCAACCGCCGCGGCGCCGACGTTGGCGTCGACCTGGGCACCGAGAATGGCGGCTGCGATGAGCAGGGCCGTCGCGGGGATACTGAGCTGCTGCTGCTCCTCGAACGCGCGCATCAGGTGGCGTTGGGTGACGTGGGCGATCTCATGGGCCATGACCGCCGCGAGCTCGCTCTCGCTTTCACTCGTCAACACCAGTCCGGAATAAACCCCTACGTACCCGTCGGGCCCGGCGAAGGCGTTGATGACTGGCTCGTCGATTAGGAAAAAGGAGTAGCGACCCGCGCCGGTGCCGCTCGCGGCCACCAGACGGTGCCCCAGGCTCTCGATGTAATCCGTCAGCAGTGGGTCCTCGACCACCGGCAGGGCCTCGCGGACGCTACGCATGAAGGCGCGGCCGAGCTGACGTTCCTCGCCGATGGACATCAGCGTGTCGGCGGAGCTTCCGAAGTCCGGGAGCGCAAACGGCTCCCCGTTGACCGTCGCTGACCCCATCCCGGCGGTAAGGGTCAGCGCGAGAACGGTTGCGGCACCATGTTTGATGTAAGACTTCGGTTTCATACGACACCATTGAGAACGTGGCGGGGCGCCGGAGTTCCCGCGCTCGCCGCGGCGAGATTCGTGATGCGGACGCCTGAGCGCGGAGGATTCCTATCACGCTTCGGGCTAGCTGCTGACCCCAATTGTGCCTGAGCGCGCGGCGGGAAGATTGGAAAAATCGTGCACCTGATCACCGGGTCGGCGGCCGTTGCGCTCGCGGATTTTGGTTCAAGGAATCAGTTCAGCTGGATCCGTTGTCCCCACGGAACCTTACTCCTCCCCTTGACTAGCCAGATCACCGGGTAGGGAGGCTCTTTTGCGGGGAAGGTTCCCTGGGCGTCGGAAAAATAGACCAGAAGGTCGGGTGTCGCGCCCGCCCGCTCGACCCAATCGAAGACGGGTAGGAAGCTGGTGCCGCCGCCGCCCTTGACCTCCGCGGGCCGCGTGAATGCCTCCCATGCCTCGAACACCCAGGGAGCCCCCTCGCACAGCTTGGCGTCACAGGGCAGCAGGGTGATCCGTGCCCGCACCTGGCCCTTGAGCGCGTCGACCTCGTCGATGAACTCCTCCATCTCCCCGTCCTTGATCGAGCCGGAGGTGTCGACCGCGACGACCAGATCGAGCTGCTGGCTGCGCAGGCTCGGCAGGATGAAGTCGCCCTCGCGCCGGGAGGGGCGCATGTAGCTGTAGTCGTCGCGGGCAATCGCCGTCATGTACCGCGCGAGCAGCATGCGCCAAGGCAACTGGGGCTGCAGCAGGTGGTCGATCATGCGCGCCAGCTCGCCGCCGAGCTTGCCGTGCTGCATCGCCTGCTGGGCCGCACCCGCCATGCGTTGCTGCCACTGGACGCTGAGGGTCTCTTGCTCGTCCGGGGTCAGGGGCGGCGGCTGGGGCTCGCCGCCCAGGTCGGGGTCGGTCTCGGCCCGGGCGCCGCCGGGGTCGGGCTCAGGATCCGAGCCGGTCCCGCCTCCGGCCTGCTCGCCCTGCTCGGGCTTGTCCCGCGGGGAGCGATCCTGCAGGTCGCTCTCGCGCATCCCGGTGTCGCCGCGAGCGTCCTGGTTGTCCTGATCGTAGGCGTGCTTGTCCAGGGTCTCGGACTGGTCGTTGTCATCCAGCAGGGGGTAGATCTCCTCCGCCGTCATGCCCTTGAACATGGGCATGTGCAGGGCATTGGGAGGGGGCTTCAGCCCGTCGTCCATCAGCAGCGGGTTGATGGCGTAGTCGCAGGCGAGGTCCCATTTGCGCTTGACGCGATGTTGGCGGCGCGCGAAGTGCGAAAGGGCGCAGTGCAGCGCCTCGTGGGCGAGCATGAACTGGGTCTCGTCCATGCTCAGGCGGTCGATGTACTCGGGGTTGTAGTAGAAGGCCCGGGCGTCCGTTGCGGTCGTGGCGCACCAGTCCGGCTTGGCCGCGTGCAAGGGCAAGCGCAGCACCAGGGCGCCAAGAAAGGGCTTGTCCAGTATCAGGCGGGTGCGCGCCGCCGCGAGCTTGGTCTCGATCGCCCCGATGTCGATGGACATGGCCAATGCGATACGTCCCAGTCGCTGTCGCCGCTACTCGTAGAGCATGACGTCGGAGATCGCCTGAGCCCAGTCAGCGAAGGCGGGGACCTCGAACAGTTCGTTGCCGATGGCCCGGTGCAGGTCCGACACCAGCATCACGCCCATTTCCCGCTGCGGGAAGCGTCCCGCGTACTTGAGGATGTTGCCGATCGCCAACTGGGCGTTGTCGCCGCCGCGGGCGCGGATCGCCCGACCCACCAAGGCGGCGGCGACGGCGTACTGCAGGTCGATCTCCCGCGGCACCGGTACTTCGTCCCCGGCAATGATTGCATCCAGGTCCGGCATCTGGTCAAGGCTGTTGACGAAGGCGTGAAGCTCGATTCCGGCGGCGGGCCCGACGCATGCCTGCAGCGTACCCTGCAGCAGCTCCGCATGGTCCTCGAATTTCTGCAGACCACGGTGCGCGAACTCCCAGGAGCGGGGAGAGGGGAAGGCCACCGGGTTGTGGGCAGGGTCGAAGTCGAACAGCAGCTCGGGTCGGAAGCGCAGGAAGGCGATCACGCGCTCGTCGATGCCGTTCGCGTACGCCCAGGCCACCCAGTCATCGAGGTGGACGTCGACCTCGAAGTGGGAAAAGCGATTGGCCAATGGCGCTGGCATGGTGTAGGTCACACCGCGGTCGCCCTGGCGGTTGCCGGCGGCGAATATGGCCCAGTTGTCCGGCACCTGATATTCGCCCAGGCGGCGATCCAGGATGAGCTGGTAGGCGGCTGCCGAGACCGCGGGCGGCGCCGAGGTGATCTCGTCCAGGAACAGGATTCCCCGCGGCCCGTGGCGCCCGGTATCCGGGAGTATCGCCGGCACCGCCCAGTCGACCCGGTCCTCAACCCGGAAGGGGATCCCCCGCAGATCGCTGGGCTCCATCTGGGACAATCGGATGTCGATGACGGGCACACCGTGCGCGGCGGCGATCTGCGCCACCATCTGCGACTTGCCGACGCCCGGCGGGCCCCACAGCATGACGGGGGTGTGATGGCCTTCCGACGTGCTCAGAAACTCCCGGTCCAAAACGCGTAACAGTTGTGCGGGACGCATGTTCTCGAGTCTGCCTCGATCCTGATCCAGTGGTGTGCGGGCAGTCCCTTTAGCACTACCCAGCGGGCGAGCGAGACGGGAGCACATCGCTCCAACCCCTCGCGGTCGTTGTAGGGGTAGGTATGACTGCGCGTCCTGATTCACAACCCCTTTGCGCCCATTAGAAAAACGGAGTATTCTTATGCCCCTTCCGCTTCCCGGGATGGTCCGCACGGGAGGTGTAGAATCGTCTCAGCGACGAGAGTAAGAGATGCCGCGCGTCAATGGGCCAGATCCGCGTCCGGCCTTCGGGGGACGCACGGCGAAGATCAAAAAGACTTAGACCTCTTTATTGGTAATGCTCGGAGACCGGATATGAATCAGTTTTACTACGACGCCGTGACCAAGATGGAGCAGCTGGGTGTCGACGACGAGTACATCCAGGGCTGGCAGTGCGGCTTCCTCCAGAACCCCAAGCGTGAAGAGCAGCGTCTGACCGAGGCGTACGAGGCGGGTTACTCCGACGGCGAGGAGAAGAACACCGACAACTTCGCCAACTGGGCGAAGGACTGATTCCGGTTAGACCGGAGAGCGCCTCCCGGCCGCTCGCAAGCGTGAGATCCGGGGAAGAGCCGCCAGGGGCGCTGCGGTAGACAATCACGGGCGGGGACTACCCCGCCTTTTTTGTGCCCTCGAATATCGTGCCGACAAGCACTCTCATCGCGCGCGGCAGTTGGGCATCCGCGGCATGACTTCGCAAACCCAGAGACTGCGGGAGCTGCTCCACGGCCCCGAGCTGTTGCGCATGCCCTGCTGTTTCGACGCCCTGTCGGCGCGCCTGATCGAGAGGGCCGGCTTCCCCCTGACCTTCATGAGCGGCTTCGCGGTGGCCGCCGCTCGCCTTGCACGGCCGGACACCGGGCTTCTGTCCTATTCGGAGATGCTCGATCAGGGCCGCAGTATCCTGGAGGCGGTCTCGATTCCCGTGATCGGCGACGGCGACACCGGCTATGGCAACCCCGTCAACGTCCGGCGCACCGTGGAGGGCTACGCGCGGGCGGGCTTTGCCGCGATCATGATCGAGGACCAGCTTGCCCCCAAGCGGTGCGGGCACACCAGCGGCAAAGAGGTGGTGGAGCGCGCCGAGGCCCTCGTGCGCATCCGCGCTGCATTGGATGCGCGGGATTCCGGCGCGGACATCCTGATCATGGCCCGCACCGACGCCCGCGCCACCCGCGGCATGGACGAGGCCCTGTGGCGTATGCAGGCCTTCGCCGACCTGGGGGCGGACATCCTGTTCCTCGAGGCTCCGCGAGATGAGGCCGAGATGCGCCTGTTCTGCCAGCGCATACCCGGTCCCAAGATGGCGAACATGCTGGAAGAGGGCGTCACGCCCGTACTCGCGCCTGACCGTCTGCGGGACATCGGCTACAAGATCGCCGCCTACCCCCTGACGCTCCTCAACTCAGCCGTTTACGCCATGCAGGAGGCATTGGCGGACCTGTCGGCCGGACGGACGCCGCTCAGGCGCGTAGACTTTGCCGCCATTCGGGACATC
The DNA here is from genome assembly GCA_963736235.1 of uncultured Gammaproteobacteria bacterium. Lineage (GTDB taxonomy): Bacteria > Pseudomonadota > Gammaproteobacteria > Chromatiales > Chromatiaceae > CAVORB01. The sequence continues at coordinate 357,401 of CAVTOR010000031.1, read as the reverse complement.
GTGGGATTCGACGCCTACGACAGGCTGCTGGAAGCCTACGCCGCGGACGACGAAACTTCTTGATCCGACGCCCGGCGGATCGCATGTCATCCTTCACCCATGCGGCCGTCCGATCCAACGCACCGAGAGGTAGAGCGTGAGCGACAACGGTTATCTCAAGGATCTCATACTGCTCCGGAACGACCCCTCCAAGGTTCCGCCCATCCGCGCGGCCGCCATGCGCGGTGAGGTCGATGCCCAGTATGCCCTAGGTCTGGTCTACGCGGAGGGGAGGGGTGTACCCATCGACCTGGCCCAGGCCCACTACTGGCTCTCGCTGGCAGTGGAGCAGGGGGACCCCGATGCTGTGCTGTTGCGCAACGTCATCGGTCCCAGGATGAGCGGTGAGGAAGTCGAAGCCGCGAAAAGGCTGCGCGCCGGACCGGGGCTGCAGCTGGTCCTATCCGACGGCTGAGCCTGACCCCTTGTTCGATGGCGGAGCCCGCAAAAAGGCGCGGAGTGCCGAGCGTCCGAGCGAGCATTGCGAGCGGCTTGAACGCACTATTATACGCTTTTAAACACCCGCGCCTCATACTCTTTTACAGCGGAACGAACAGGAGGCCATAGGCTCACATACTGGCCATTCACTTCGAACACTTTGCCGTGATTCCGATCCGCAATCGCCTTCATTTGGTTGAAGTTTGGCCAAAACCAGGATTCGCCCCCTACCGTGGTATGCAGTTCTTCCTCCGTAATTTGCTGCCGGCCAGAGCGTGCTAACCCAAGATACGCATTTAGTATTTTTGAGTTGTACTGCTCTTGGCGTTCGGGCTTCGCCCACATTCGTAGGCGGCGATTCACTTTGTTGATCTCTTCTCTTTCGCTGGTATTTGAAGAAGCCGTCGTAGTGGCGATTCCGTTCTTGACTTGTTCGAGAATGACGAGGCAATTGACCAGTTTCGAATGGACATCTTTACGGCTTGCATCATCAACGAGCATGAATGCCGCCTCTTCCAGCTCTGATTTCAGCAAATCGAACACGGGAATGCCCTCTAGAAGTCTTAAGACATTGTTAGTCTAATTAAGTCTAATGATCCGCGCAACCTTTTTTGTGTATAACGCTCTCTAACAGCCCACGATTCCCCTGACGCTTGGGGCAGCACACGTCGGGGTGGGGCAGGTGCCTCTCCGTGCTAGGGAGAAATCGCGTGCCGCTGAAGCAGCGCCGTTGGTACGTGCTGCGGGCCGAGGCCGTCATCGGGAAAAAGGGTCAAGCTCACAATTAGAAAAGCCTCAATGAACCGCGGACGCAATGCAGGAAATTGTCCTGAGGGATTCACGAGCGACGCGCGACATTCCGATTTGGGTAGGCGCGGGCTACACTTGCCGTCCCGGCCTTGCTCAGCGCAGACCCTGCGCGAAAACGAAAATGGCCCAGCGCGCTGCTGGGCCATTCCGGGGCCGATCGAATGTTCGTCTCTTCCGAGCCGTCCGAATTTCCGGACTGAATTCTGAAGAGACACGCAAGGGTTCAGCCGGCGTAGTTCGAGGACACGAACTCCCAGTTGATGATCTTCCAGATTTCTTCCAGGTACTTCGGGCGGGCGTTGCGGTAGTCGACATAGTAGGCGTGCTCCCAGACGTCTACCGTCAGCAGCGCGGTCCGGCCCTCGGTCATGGGCGTTCCTGCGTTCGAGGTGTTCATGATCTCGACCGAACCGTCGGCGTTCTTGACCAGCCAGGTCCAGCCGGAGCCGAAGTTAGTGGCGGCGGACTGCGAGAATTGCTTCTTGAACTCGTCGAATGACCCGAACTTGGCGTTGATGGCATCGGCGAGGGGGCCGGAGGGCTGGTCGCCGCCGTTGGGGCTCAGGCAGTTCCAGTAGAAGGTGTGGTTCCAGACCTGTGCGGCGTTGTTGAACACGCCACCGGAGGCGCTCTTGATGATGTCCTCAAGGGACTTGTTCTCGAACTCGGTGCCGGGGACCAGGTTGTTGAGGTTGGTCACGTAGGTCTGGTGATGCTTGCCGTAGTGAAACTCGATGGTCTCCTGGGAAATCACCGGCTCGAGGGCGTTCTTCTCGTAGGGAAGGGCGGGCAGTTCGTGTGCCATAGTGGGGCAGCCTCCGTTTAGGATTCTCTTTCGTCTGGAAAACATATGCGCTCTGTGAGCGGACCTCAACCGGGCAAACGAATTCCCGACTAAAATGGTCCGTAATAGAGGACGCGAATACTAGTCATCCCGTAGGGGTTTTGCAACCGTCGGCGCGGGGGGCGCCCCGCGGTGCCCTGTTCTGGCGCCGGGATCGGGAACGGGCTTACGATTACCTTTTCCGGTGCCCTCGTTCAACGGGGACGACGTAGCACACTAGGCCGTTTCGGCCCTGACCACTGGTTGCGAACGAATATGGATCCAATCGAGCTCAGCATCTTCTCTAGCCGGCTGGAGGCGGTGTGCGATGAGATGGGCGTGGTGCTGCGCAACGCCGCTTTCTCGACCAACATCCGCGACCGGCTCGATTTCTCCTGCGCGGTGTTCGACGCCCGGGGCGAACTCTGCGCCCAGGCCGCCCACATCCCAGTTCACCTCGGGAGCATGGCGTTCGCCACGGCGGACGTGGTGGCGCGCATGGAGTGGGCCGAGGGGGACATGGTGATCCTCAACGACCCCTTCCTCGGCGGCACCCACCTGCCGGACGTGACCGTCATCGCCCCGGTGTTCGCCGACGGCGAGCTGGCCGCCTTCGTGGCCAACAGGGCGCACCATGCCGATATCGGCGCCGACTCCCCGGGCTCCATGCCCCTGTCGCGCTCGATTCACGACGAGGGTCAGGTTATCGAGCCGGTGCATCTGATTCGGCGCCGTGCGCTGGACGAGGTTCGGCTCGCGGCCATTGTCGGCGCCACCCGTAATCCAGCCGACGCCCGCGGCGATTTCTTCGCCCAGATCAGCGCCAACGCCGCCGGCGCGCAGCGGCTCTCCGAGCTCATCGGCCGCACCAGCCTGAGGGGCTTCCGCGAGGGATTGGCGGCGCTGAACCAGTATGGCGAGCGACTCGCCACGCAGGCCATCGCGCAGATCCCGGAGGGGACCTACCGGTTCGAGGACTTCATGGACGATGATGGACAAGGAAATGTCGATATCCCCATCCGGGTGCGGGTCAAGGTCTCGCGGGGCACGGCTGCCGTGGACTTCGCTGGCACGGCGGGGCAGGTGAGCGGCAACATCAACTGTCCCTTGGCGGTCGCGGCCGCCGCCGTACTCTACGTATTCCGCTGCCTGATGCCCGCCTGGACGCCGGCCAGCGCGGGCAGCTTCCGCCCCGTTTCGATCAAGGCTCCTGAGGGCTGCCTGCTCAACGCCCGCTACCCGGCCGCGGTCGCGGCGGGCAACGTGGAAACCAGTACGCGCGTGGTCGACGTCGTCATGGGGGCGCTCGCGAAGGCGGTTCCTGGGCGCATGCCGGCCGCGAGTCACGGCAGCATGAACAACCTCGCCCTTGGCAGCGCCCGCTCCGGGGCGGCGTGGGACTATTACGAGACCATCGGCGGCGGCATGGGGGCGGGCGCGCTGGGAGGCGGACTGTCTGGCATCCAGACCCACATGACCAACACGCTCAACACCCCGATTGAGGTGCTGGAGACGCGCTTCCCGCTACGGGTGACGCAGTACGGCCTGCGCCGGGGCTCGGGCGGTGCGGGGCAGCGGCGCGGCGGTGACGGCCTGGTCCGAGAGCTCGAGTTCCTGGCGCCCGCCAGCGTGTCCCTGCTGACCGAACGCCGCCGCCACCGGCCGTGGGGCTGCGAAGGCGGCTCCCCCGGTGAGGCGGGCCTCAATCTGCTCAACGGCAAGGCGTTGCCGGCAAAGATGGCGTTCGAGGCCGCTGCAGGGGATCGCCTGTGCATCCAGACCCCGGGGGAGGGGGCTACGGTCGGCCGGGTGAGAAACCGTCGAGTTCCTAGCGGGGGGGCGTCAGCCCTCCGTTTCCAGACTCCAGAGCGAGAGATAGTCCATGTGCGGTATCTGCGGTGAGCTGCGTTTCGACGGGGGTCCGGCGGACCTCGCCGCCATCGGGTCCATGATGGGGCAGCTCGAGCGCCGCGGTCCAGAGCATGGCGGCAGCTACAGCGACGGCTCACTCGGGTTCGGTCACCGGCGGCTGTCCATCATCGACCTGTCCGTCCGCTCCAATCAGCCGATGGTCGATCCCGGTCTCGGCCTCGCGTTGGTCTTCAACGGGACCATCTACAACTACCGCGAGCTGCGCCGGGAGCTCTCAGCCCTCGGCTACGACTTCTTCTCCGAGGGCGACAGTGAGACCATCCTCAAGGCTTGGCACGCCTGGGGAGAGGACTGCGTGGCGCGTCTGCACGGCATGTTTGCCTTCGCCGTCTGGGACGCGGTCAAGCGCGTCCTGTTCCTGGCCAGGGATCGCTTCGGCATCAAACCGCTCTACTGGACGGAGGACGGCGCCCGCTTCCGCTTCGCATCAAGCACCCAGGCGCTGCTGGAGGCGGGAGGGGTCGATACCGGGATCGACCCGGTCGCGCTCCATCACCTGTTCACCCTGCACGCCGTGGTACCCGCGCCGCGCACCGTGCTCGCCGGGGTGCGCAAGCTCGCCCCGGCGCACTGGATGCGAGTCGAGGCCGACGGTCGGCGCACGGAACGGGCTTACTGGCGGCTGGAAGCCACCCGCCCGCAGCGCTCCAGAAGCGAAGGGGAGTGGCTCGAGGCCATCCATGACGCCCTGCGCGAGGCCGTGCGCAAGCGCAACGAGGTGGCGGACGTGCCGGTCGGGGTGCTGCTCTCGGGGGGGCTGGATTCGAGCCTGCTGGTGGCGCTGCTGGCCGAGGCGGGCATCAGCGACCTGCGCACCTTCTCCGTGGGCTTCGAGGACACGCCGGAGGAATCCGGCAGCGAGTTCGAGTACTCGGATCTGGTCGTCGAGCGCTACGCCACTCGTCACCGGAAATTCCGGGTGCCGCAACGTGGATGCCCTGTGGCGGCTGCCGGAGGCGGTGGACGCCATGGCCGAGCCCATGTTCGGCCAGGACGCGGTGGCCTTCTATCTGCTCGCCGAGCAGGTGTCGCGGGAGATCAAGGTGGTGCAGTCCGGCCAAGGGGCGGACGAGGTCTTCGGCGGCTATTTCTGGTATCCGCGCATCCAGGCCGAAGCGGAGGGCTCCTGGACGGAGCGCTTCCGCAAGCACTATTTCGACCGTGATCACGACGAGTATCTGCGCATGGTGGCCGCGGACTTTGCCGGCGAGGACCATAGCTCGCGCCTGGTCGGATGGATTGCTGGGCGAGCCCGGCGCCGACGAGATCATGGACGCGGTGCTGCGCATGGACGTACCACCCTGATCGTCGACGACCCGGTCAAGCGGGTGGACAACATGACCATGGCCTGGGGGCTGGAGGCCAGGGTGCCCTTTCTCGATCACGAACTGGTGGAGCTGGCCGCCCGCTGCCCGCCGGAGCTCAAGCTGCGCGAGGGCGGCAAGTATCCGCTCAAGGCCATGGCGCGCGGCCTGTTGCCCGATGCCGTGATCGACCGCCCCAAGGGCTACTTTCCGATGCCGGCGCTGAAGTATGTGCGGGGCGACTTCCTGGCCCTGATGCGCGACCTGGTCAATTCACGCGCCTGCCGCGAGCGTGGACTGTACCGTCGCGATTACCTGGACATGCTGCTGGCGGCGCCGGACATGCATCACACGCGCATCCAGGGCAACAAGCTCTGGCATCTGGCGCTTCTCGAGCTCTGGCTGCAGCGGCATGTGGACCCGGTGGCGCGAGCCTGACCGGAGTGCGCTCCGTCGCCACCGCCGGTGCCGCTGCGCCGCCGCTGCATCGTGCTGCGACTTGAAAAGGGGCGGGGCGTCCCGATTTCTCTCGTCGTAATCCCAGCCCAATTAAGAGGAGTTTCGATGGACGTGCTTGAGAGAATCGACGAACAGGTCAAAGGCAATCCGGTCGTCATCTACATGAAGGGAACCCCGCAGTTTCCGATGTGCGGCTTCTCCATGCGCGCGGCGGCCGCGCTGCAGGAGTGCGGCGTCCCCTTCGCGTACGTGAACGTGCTGCAGGATCCGGAGATCTTCGAGAATCTGCCGCGCTACGCGGACTGGCCGACGTTTCCGCAGGTCTACATCGATGGGGAACTGGTCGGCGGCTGCGACATCACCCTCGAGCTGCACGCCAACGGCGAGCTGAAGTGCTTGATGGAGAAGGCGGCAGAGAAGTCGGGAGCGGGTGGCGAAGCATCATCCTCCTGAGAGGGTTCCAGGAAGGCGGTCAACGCGATCCAGACCCGCGGTGGTGTGGTGTCTCACCGAGATGACGTTGGTGCTATTCCGTATGAAACTTCGGAGTCGGCTCGTTCCCAGGCCCGCACCGGATCCATCTCTCTCCAGCGATTGACGATCCAGCAAAACAGGCCGCGCGGTCTGCTCCGCGTCGTAGACGGCGCTGTGCGCCTCGTCATTGTCCCAGCCAAGCCCGGCCGCCTGGGCGGACTTAGCTAGCACCGTCTGACCGAAGACCAGTCCCGCCAGGGAAACCGTGTCGAACACGCTGAACGAGTGGAACGGGCTACGCTTGTATCCGGTACGATCGACGGCGGCCTTGAGGAAGCCGAGATCGAAAGCAGCATTGTGTCCCACGAGTATGGCGCGGTTGCAGCCGGTGACTTTGACCGCTTTCCGAATCGGGTCGAGGATACGGTTGAGTGCCTCCTTCTCGGGTAAGGCGTCCCGGAACGGGTGGTCCGGATCGATCTGATTGAAGGCAAGCGCCCTTGGATCGATCTCGGACCCCATGAACGGCAGCACGTGGCAGGACAGCGTCGGGCCAAGTTTCAGCCATCCCTCCTCGTCCATCCGGATCACGATCGCCGCGATTTCCAGCAGGGCATGGCGTTGTGGGTCGAAGCCCGCAGTTTCCACGTCAACCACCACCGGGAGAAAGCCGCGGAACCTTTGTGCAATGGCGAGCTTTGGTGCGTCATCGAGCATCCCGGCAGCATAAGTTGCGCGCTCCTAAAAGCCAAATCCGCTCCGACCCGGTATCGCTTTCCCGCGTGTCGTACCAGGGTAAGGCGGGACCAGGTCCTGATATAGTTTTGGCTGGAGTCCGCGGACCGGACCGCGGGGAGAATGCTAGTGATAAAAGTCTACCGGCGCGCATTGGCGTTCCTGTTGATCATGCCCGCGCTGACCCTATGGTTTGCGGCATGTGCGGCGTCCGACCAGGCCGTGGGCAATGGCCTGCTGTTCGAGGTGCGTTCCGGAGAAGACACGCGGGGCTGGCTGTTCGGCACGATTCACAGCGAGGACTCGCGGGTGATCGAGCTGCCGTTGCCGGTCCGCGACGCCTTCGAGGCCTCGGCCGGCTTCGCGATGGAGGTTATCCCGGATACGCAAGCCATACTCCAGTCGATGGTGACCATGGTCTACACCGACGGGCGCACGCTGGAAGCGGTCATCGGGCCGCCTCTTTTCCAGCAGGTGGTGCAGGCGATCGAGGAGCGCGGTATGACGGAAGCGGCAATCCGCGACTTCAAGCCCTGGGCGGTGGTCACGATCCTCAGCGTTCCGCCCGCCGAGACCGGGGAGTTTCTCGACATGCGCCTCTACAAGGCGGCCACCGCGGCGGCCAAGAGGATCGTCGGCCTCGAGAGCATCGATGAGCAGCTTGCCGTGTTCGAGGAACTGAGCGAGCGCGATCAGGTGGCCCTGCTGCGCGAGACACTAGAGGTTCGGGATCAGCTGCCGGAGGTCTTCGAGCGCTTGCTCGGCGCCTACCTGGAGCGTGATCTTGCTGCATTGATGCGCTTGAGCGATGAGTATCTCCGCGGCGGAGACCCGGAGCTCGAGGCGCGTTTCCGGACCAACGCTTTGGACGTGCGCAACGAACGGATGGCCGAACGCATCCTGCCCCTGCTCGCCGAGGACGTTTTCTTCGTCGCCGTAGGAGCGCTCCATCTGCTGGGTGAGGGCGGGATCGTGCAACGAGTGCGAAGGGCCGGTTTCGCTGTTCGCGCGGTTTATTGATGGCACAAGCCCAGGCAAAACAGTGATGCAAACCGCGTTTGCGTCCGTCTGGACTGTGATAGCATCCAGCGACGTGGCTTTCCGCGATCGGGATGAAAAACAAGGATCAAGACCATGTGGGGCAGAAGCTTTCGAGTAGTCTCGGCGATCTTGGCAGCGGCGGCACTTGTCGGTTGCGCCTCGATTCCGGAGGATCAGCGGGATCCGAGGGACCCCCTTGAGGCATACAACCGCGGCGTGCACAAGTTCAACACCGTCGTGGATGATGCGCTGTTCAAGCCGATCGCCAAGGGCTACAAGGCGATAACCCCGGAACCGGTGGATCGTGGGGTGACGAACTTCTTCAACAACATCGCGGACGTCAATTCCGCGGTGAACAATCTGTTCCAATTCAAGCTTTCGCGATTCGGCTCGGACCTTGGAAGGATCGCGATAAACTCCACCGTGGGTATCCTGGGCTTCGTCGATGTGGCGACCAACATGGGTCTACCCAGCTACAAGGAGGACTTCGGTCAGACCTTCGGCTACTGGGGCGACGTCGACAGTCCCTATCTGGTCGTTCCGGTGTTCGGTCCGAGTACAGTGCGCGACTCCGTGGGCCGCGTCGGGGATTCCCTGGTCGATCCCTTCTTCAGCGTGGAAAAGGATCGTATCTATTGGGGATTCGTGGCGCTGCGAGTTATCGACCAGCGAGCGGACCTGCTGACGGCGGGCAAGATTCTGGAAGAGGCGGCGGTCGATCCCTACAGCTTCGTGCGCGACGCCTTTCTGCAACGCCGTCGCAGCCAGATCTTTGACGGCAATCCGCCGCCGGATCCCTACGAACAGGACATCTGGGCACAGTAGACCGAACCCGCGGGGGTCAGGCCTGGGGTCCTTCCAGCCGCCAGGCCACCGTCTCGCCGGCGCGCAGGGGCATCAGAAGTTGGCCCCCGAAGTCGTACGCATCAGGCACCGTCCAGACCTCCCGGCGCAACCTGATCCGTTCCCGGTTGCGCGGAAGCCCGTAGAAGTCAGGCCCGAAGAAGCTGGCAAAACCCTCTAGGCTAGTCGAGGGCGCCCGCCGAGTCGAAGGCCTCCGCGTATAGCTCGATCGCGGCGTGGGCGCTGAAGATCCCCGCGCATCCGCAGGCCGTCTCCTTCCCTCCGACTGCGTGCGGCGCGCTGTCCGTGCCGAGAAAAAACCTTGATTCCCCGCTGGTCGCCGCCTCCACCAGGGCCTGACGATGCTGTTCGCGCTTCAGCACCGGCAGGCAATAGTAGTGTGGCCTGATCCCGCCGGCCAAGATGGCGTTGCGATTATAGAGCAGGTGATGGGGCGTGATGGTGGCCGCGACGGTGGGCGGGGCGGCGCGCACGAAAGCCACGGCATCGACGGTGGTGATGTGCTCGAAGACGATACGCAGCGCCGGAAAGTCTCTGACCAGCCGGCTTAGCGTATCGTCGATGAACCGTCGTTCGCGATCGAAGATATCCACTTCGTGGGCGGTGGATTCGCCGTGCACCAGCAACGGCATGTCCTGCCGTTGCATGGCCTCGAGGACAGGGTAAATGCGGGCGAGTCGCGTGACGCCAAGCTCGGAATTGGTGGTTGCGCCGGCGGGATAGAGCTTCGCCGCGTATACTGACCCTGCGCCCTGGGCGGCCGCGATTTCGCTTGGCGGCAGGTTGTCGGTCAGGTAGAGGGTCATCAGCGGTTTGAAGCGGTGACCGGGCGGCAGGGCGGCGAGAATACGGTCTCGATAGGCTGCGGCCTGAGCCGCGGTGGTGATGGGCGGGCGAAGGTTCGGCATGACGATAGCACGAGCGAACTGTCGCGCCGAAAAGGCAACCACGGAGGCCATCTCGGCCCCGTCACGCAGGTGCAGGTGCCAGTCATCTGGCTTGGTAATGGTCAAGGTGTCGGGGCCGTTGGGCATCGCGTTGTTCTCGTCCGTAACGGAAAGGGATTTCAACATATAAGTAGAAGCTTATATATTGGGCGCTGAAACGCGCGCTTTATTCTCCTGCAGCGCTTTCTGGATCGCGGGCATAGGGGACCACATCCATGAAAAGACTCGCAACCTTCGCATTCTTTGCCGTGCTTGTCGCCTCATCCAACGCCGCCAACGCTTGGTGGGGTGGACCAGGCTGGGGCTCCGTATGGAACGACTGGTGGAACGATTTCTTCGGCGATGCCAGGTTAGATTTCCACATGAGCGTGGGCGGTGGAGGCCGGGGTTGGGGACGCGGCTGGAATCGCTGGAACGACTATGATGGCTATGCTCCCTACTGGGGTGCGCCCTGGGGATACGGGTACCCATATGCCGCATATCCCTATGCGGTCCCCGTGGCTCCACTGGCCCCAGTACCGGCCGAGGCAAGGTGATCGGGGCTCCCGGCACGACTGAGATGACGGCTCGTGCGCTGTCAGGGAAGCAGTGCGGTGAAACCTGAGCGGCGCCTGAGTCTCCAATAGAAGCGAGCCGGCCGGGGTTCCGCAACGCGCATCAGACTTGGGCGGCAACGACGATCGAGCCCAATTTTGGTGCGACCGGCCGAAAAAGACTTTCCCCGAACGCCCGATTTCTGCAACATGAACGATTCTTGTGAACTGGCCCGTGGTTTGCTGAAGGCATACGGCTTGCGCACCACCGGGACGATGTGTCGTCTCGTCGGAAGCGACAACCAGGCATTCCCCCACGAAGCCCACTGAACACCAGGAGACTCCCCACATGACCGTTACCCACGATGGTGCCTCGCGCACGAACCATCGGAAACTATTGGCATGGGTCGATGAAATGGCGCTCCTATGTAGTCCGGAGCGCATCTACTGGTGCGACGGGTCGCAATCCGAACACGACCGACTGTGCGATGAGATGGTCGCCAGCGGTACCTTTGTGCGCCTGAACCCGGACAAACGGCCCAACAGCTTCCTCGCCCGATCTCATCCGAGCGACGTGGCGCGGGTGGAGGAACGCACCTTCATCTGCTCGACGCGCAAAGAGGACGTCGGCCCTACCAACAACTGGATGGACCCGGCGGAGATGCGGGGCATCCTCAGGGGCCTGTTCGATGGCTGCATGCGGGGGCGGACGATGTACGTCATCCCCTTCAGCATGGGCCCGCTGGGCTCGCCGATTTCCCACATCGGGATCGAAATCACGGACTCGCCCTATGTCGTCGTCAACCAGCGCATCATGACGCGGATGGGGCAGGGCGCACTCGACGCCCTAGGGGCGGACGGCGAGTTTGTCCCTTGCATGCATTCGGTCGGGGCGCCGCTGCAGCTGGGTGAGGAGGACGTTCCCTGGCCGTGCGCGCCGAGCATCGAGGACAAGTACATCTCCCACTTCCCGGAGACCCGGGAGATCTGGTCCTACGGCAGTGGCTACGGGGGTAATGCCCTGCTAGGAAAGAAGTGCCTCGCGCTGCGGATTGCCTCGGTCATGGCGCGGGATGACGGCTGGCTTGCCGAGCACATGCTGATCCTCGGCGTCGAGTCCCCGGAGGGAAAGAAGACCTACGTGGGCGGCGCCTTCCCCAGTGCCTGCGGCAAAACCAACTTTGCCATGCTGATCCCGCCGAAGGGGTTCGAGGGCTGGAAGGTCACCACCGTCGGCGACGATATCGCCTGGATCAAACCCAACCCGCGCGACGGCAAGTTCTACGCCATCAACCCGGAATATGGCTACTTCGGCGTTGCGCCAGGCACCAGCGAGGAGTCCAATCCCAACGCGCTGGCCTCCGTGCGGGCCAACAGCATCTTCACCAATTGTGCCTTGACCGATGATGGGGACATTTGGTGGGAGGGCATGACCAAGGAGCCCCCCGAGCACCTGATCGACTGGAAGGGGAACGACTGGACGCCGGGTTGCGGCAGGCCGGCGGCTCACCCGAATGCCAGGTTTACGGCGCCCGCCTCCCAGTGCCCCTCCATTGACCCAGAGTGGGAGAATCCTGAGGGCGTACCGATCAGTGCCTTCCTGTTCGGGGGGAGGGTGAGCAAGCATTTCCCGCTCGTGTTCCAGAGCTACAACTGGGAGCACGGGGTCTACATGGCCGCGACCATGGGTTCGGAGGCGACCGCGGCGGCCATTGGCCAGGCGGCAGTGCGGCGCGACCCGATGGCCATGCTGCCGTTCTGCGGCTACAACATGGCCGATTACTGGCGGCACTGGCTTCGCATCGGGCGTCAGAACGTAGCGACGCCGCCGCGCATCTTCCGCGTGAACTGGTTCCGCAAGGACGAGCATGGCAGGTTCATCTGGCCGGGTTTCGGCGAGAACATGCGCGTGCTTCATTGGATCGTCGATCGCTGTAACGGCGCGGGCGCCGCCATCGAGAGCCCCTTGGGGTGGGTGCCTCCATTCGAGGGATTGAATTGGGAGGGCCTCGATTTCCCAAAAGAGGACTTCTTCGCGATCATGAATATCGATCGGGAGCAGGCGCGGCGGGAAACCAACGATCAGGAGGAACTGCTGACGCGCTTCGGCGACCACTTGCCGCGGGAGATGGAGATCGAGCGCGAGCTACAGCTTGCACGCCTGTATCACTCACCCGATACCTGGGATTTGTCCGCGGCGACCGCGCCTTACTGATCCCCCGGAGGCAGTCCTTCGCCGCCGCACATCGACCGCGGAGCGCGTTTGGCCGGGGGCCGCCGTGAATCGGCGGCCCCCGGCCTCAGTAGGTAAGAATACTAACTCTTCTTGTCTGTCGACGACGCTTTCTTGCCGGATGAGCGTCGGTTTCGCCCGGCAGTAGGCCGCGACCTTGACACCGTCCTTGCGGGTGAAACCGTCCACCCAGGTGCAACTCGCGCTGTTTTCACACTTGCCTTTCTCGAGTCCCTTGCAGGCGGATTCCGCTTGGACGGATACCGCCCCCAGCATCAGGGCTAGCGCCGTCGCCAGCGCCCCGAGAATGGCTGGGCCTTTTCTAGTTTTCATAGTCTTTAATCTCCTTATTTTTCAGCAATGAAACGCGCGGCTAGAAATACCGTGCGGCCCAAGACTAACCGGGTCGACGGTAGGCAGACAAGGCGTCGTGCCGCGCTTAATCACCGGTTTGTGACGAACGTTGGACTTTGAGCAGGATTTCGAACACCGAATCCTTGCCGAGGGCCAAGCGATTGGTCAACTCGGCCGTGGCGACCGCGAGCATCCCGGGAAGAATGATGTTGGGGTTCGCCGTTAGCTCGAGCAGCGCGGTCAACGCCGCCAACGGAGCCCGAAGGGTAGCCCCCATCATGGCGACCATGCCCACCGTCGCGTAGAAGCCCGAGGACGCGGCGTCGATGGGTTCGAGGGCCGCGAACAGGATGCCCAGCGCGGACCCGGCGGCGCCGCCGATGAACAGCGTAGGGCCGATCAGTCCGCCCGGAACCCGCAGGCCGATAGCCATTCCAGTCGCCAGTAGCTTCGTGACCACGAGCGCGAGCACCAGGGCGAGGTCTTCCTTACCCGCCAGAAATTCGTCCAGCGTGTCGTAGCTGGTGCCCATGATCTCGGGCGTCCACAGGGCGAGGATTCCCACCACCAGGCCGGCGAGCGTGAAGCTTACGCTGCAGCGCCACGCGCGGGTGCGCGCCGCGACGGTTTCGCACAGGCTGATGAAGGCAACGGCCAGCAGACCGATGACCAGCCCGAGAACGATCAGATTGGGAAACTCCCATCCCGTGTTCAGCTCCAGCGGGGAGACGATGAAAGTCGGGGCATGGCCGGAAAAGGACCGCGTCACGACGGCACCCACCACCGAGGCTACGATGACCGGCAGGAACCGGCTCACCTCGTAGCGCACCTTCAGCACCTCGACGACGAAGATGATTCCCGCGAGCGGGGTGTTAAAGGCCGCGGCAATGGCCGCCGCGGAGCCGCACGCGGCTAAAGTGTAGTCCTCCTCGGCCGAGACACGCATGCGCTGGCCGATGAGGTTGGCGCTGGCGGCGCCGATGTGTACGGACGGCCCTTCCTTGTCTACCGAATGCCCGCTGACGATGGCGGCCACCGCTCCCAGGAACTGGGTAAAGAGATTCGCCGCTGGTAACCGTTCCTCGCCCGGGGTGTGCAGGCGCCGCAGCACATGAACGACTCCGACCTGGCGCCGCTGCGGAGGGATCAGGTCGAAGGCGAGCCCCAGCAACAGGCCGCCGGAAACCGGGAGCAGGATGCGCAGCCAGGGAGCGAGTCCCTCGTAGTTGCCGCTGCGCCCTGGCGGCAACAGCACGGATTGACCAAGCTCGATTGCCGCGTGAAAAGCGAGCACGACACCGCTCGCCAGGATGCCGCTCAGCATGCCGAGCAGGACGAGGCGCAGCCACTCGGCCCGGACGGTGGTCATGTCAAGATCCCCTTCCCGTGGCGGCTGCCCGCCCTGGGCTCCTTACTGGATCAGCGGTCCCGGGCGGTGGCCAATTGCAGGTAACGGCCGTGAAGCCGGTCCACCTGAGCATGCAGCGCCGCGAGATCGCCGCTGTTGTCGATGACGTCGTCCGCCCGTTCCAGTCGCGACGAACGGTCGCTCTGGCTGGCGAGGATGCGCCGGATTTCGGCGTGGTCCATGCTGGTGCGCGCGTGCACGCGCCGCAGTTGCTCGGCTTCTGGCAGATCCACTACAAGGATCCGGTCCACGAGAACGGTCTGACCCGCCTCGAACAGGAGCGGGATCACCAGGACCGCATAGGGCGCCTCGATGGAAGCGAGCCGCTCAAGCATGCGCGAGCGGATGAGGGGGTGCAGGATGGCCTCGAGGCGCTCACGTGCTCGTGGGTCACGGAAAACGATCTGCCGCAGCGCGGCGCGGTCGAGCGTGCCATCTGGATGCCGCACTGGGTCTCCGAAAGCCTGGAAGATGGCATCCAGCGCGGCCCCGCCGGGTGCGGTCAGCTCCCGGGAGATGACGTCGGCATCGATGACGGGGACTCCGGTGGCGGCAAGCCGGTCCGAAACGGTGGACTTTCCGCTGCCGATGCCTCCGGTCAGCCCGACGACCAGCATCTTGGGCGGGTCCGGTTGTCGCCTGCGGCACGCGCGACGGGAGTCATGCGAGCCCCGTGAATTGAAGATAGGTCCGGTTGATCGCATCGCCCCACATCAGGCTGAGCCAGCCCGCTGCCGCCAGATAAGGGCCGAAGGGAATGGGTATTTGACGGTCGTGTCCGCGCGTCACGATCAGCAGCGTGCCGACGATTGCGCCCGTGACCGCGGACAACAGAATGATCTGAGGCAGGTTCTGCCAGCCGAGCCAGGCCCCGAACAGGGCAAACAGCTTGAAGTCACCGAATCCCATGCCCTCCTTGCCGGTGAAAAGGCGAAACAGCTGAAAGACGCCCCACAGGCTGAGGTAACCCAGCGCGGCGCCGAGGATGGCTGAGTGGCTGTCAGTGAACCATGCCTGCAGGCTCAGCAACAGGCCTAACCAGAGCAGCGGGAGCGTAATGGCATCGGGCAGCAGTTGGGTATCGAAGTCGATGACCGCCAGCGCCACCAGGCCCCAGGTGAGCACGAGCGCGGCCAGACTCTCCCAGGTGAAGCCGAAACGCCAGACTACGAGCACCGAGAGCACGGCGGTGGCCGCCTCGACCAGCGGATAACGCAGGCTGATCGGGGCCTTGCAGGCGGAGCAGCGCCCGCGCAGAAACAGGTAGCTCAGCAGGGGGATGTTTTCCAGCGGACGCAGACGATGGCCGCAGCTCGGGCAGTGGGAAGCGGGCCGGGCCAGCGTCATGGACTTGGGCGCAGGGGCCTTGTCCGTTGCCTCGGCGCTTTGGTCGCACTCGCGGCGCCAATCTTCCTCGATCATGCGCGGCAGCCTGTGGATCACCACGTTGAGAAAGCTGCCCACCGTCAGCGCGAAGAGCGCGGTGACCAGAAGCAGCAGCGGGGGGTGCTGCTCGAGCAGGTTGAGCCACTGCATCGGATGTCAGACGACGGCGGCCAGCTTGAAGATGGGCAGGTACATGGCGATGACCAGTCCACCCACCAGGGTGCCGATGACGACCATGATCAGCGGCTCGAGCAGGCTGCTCAGGCTGTCCACCGCGTTGTCGACCTCCTCCTCGTAGAAGTCCGCGACCTTGGCCAGCATGTCGTCGAGGGCACCCGACTCCTCGCCGATGGCGGTCATCTGGATCACCATGTGCGGGAACAGGTTGCGCTGGCGCATGGAGAGCTGCAGGGCCTGACCCGTGGCCACCTCTTCGCGCATCAGCATCACGGCGTCCGAATACACCACGCTGCCGGTGGCGCCGGCCACCGATTCCAGCGCCTCCACCATGGGCACGCCGGCGGCGAACATGGTGGAGAGGGTGCGAGCGAACCGGGCGAGGGCCGCCTTGTGCATGATGGGACCGATGACCGGCAGCTTGAGGGTCATGCGGTCGATGAGCTCGCGGAATTTCCGGGATCGCTGCCAGAGCTTTGCGATCGCGAATCCGGCTGCGCCGAGGGCCGCTGCAATCGCCCACCAATAATCGCGCACGAAATCCGACAGGGCGATGACCATCAGGGTGAAGGCGGGCAGGTCCGCGCCGAAGCTCGAGAACAGGGACTTGAACTGCGGAATGACGAACAGCAGGATGATGGTGGTCACACCGAGGGCAACCAGAATCACCGCCCCCGGATACCACAGGGCCTTCTTGATCTTGCCCTTGATGGACTCGGTCTTTTCCTTGTAGGTGGCGATCTTGTCGAGGACGGTCTCGAGCACGCCCGCCTGCTCTCCGGCGCCCACCAGGTTGCAGTAGAGGTCGTCGAAATAGCGCGGATGCTTGCGCAAGGCTTCGGTCAGGGCCGTTCCGCTCTCCACATCCGCCTTGATGGCCAGGATGAGCTCCTGCATCGCGGGATTCTCGTGGCCACGGCCGACGATGTCGAATGCCTGCACCAGCGGGACACCGGCGGACATCATGGTCGCGAGCTGGCGGCTGAATACGGCAATGTCTCCGCTCGTGATCTTCTTCTTGCCGCCCCCGAAGAGCGGTTGCGCCTTCTTTCGGACCTTGGTGGCGTTGACCCCCTGGCGCCGCAGATCTGCCCGTACGAACGCGATGTTTGCGGCCCGAGATTGGCCCTTGACGCGCGTTCCGCGGCGATCCACGCCTTCCCAGGCGAAGAGGTAGGATTTTTCGGCTTTCGGCTTCTGGACAGCGGTCAGTGCCATATCGGCTAGTCCTTCGTCACTCGGTTGATTTCTTCTAGGCTCGTGATGCCCGCCTTGACCTTGCGCAGGCCGGATTGCCGCAGGTCGGAGACCCCCTCGCGGCGCGCCTGGTCCGCGAGCTGGATGGCGTTGCCGCCTTCCATGATCATGCGCCCCATCTCCTCGGATACGGGCATCACCTGATAGATGCCGATGCGTCCCCGGTAGCCTTGATTGCATCGATCGCAGCCGACTGCGCGGTAGATGGTGATGCCCTCATCGACATCCGCGGCAGTGAAACCTTCCTCCAGCAGCGCCTCGCGGGGGATTTGCTCCGTTCTCTTGCAGTGCGGGCACAGGCGACGGGTCAGGCGTTGAGCCATGATCAGGAGCACGGAGGACGCGATGTTGAAGGGGGGGACGCCCATGTTAGCGAGTCGCGTCAGGGTCTGCGGGGCGTCGTTCGTGTGCAGGGTGGACAACACCAGGTGTCCCGTCTGCGCCGCTTTCACCGCGATCTCCGCCGTCTCCAGATCGCGGATCTCGCCTACCATCACGATGTCCGGGTCCTGGCGCAGGAAGGACCGCAGCGCAGCGGCGAAGGTGAGCCCGGTCTTCGGGTTCATGTTGACCTGGTTGATTCCCGGGACCTGGATCTCAACGGGGTCCTCGACGGTCGAGATGTTGACCTCCGGCTTGTTGAGCATGTCCAGCCCGGTGTAGAGGGAGACCGTCTTGCCCGATCCGGTGGGGCCAGTCACCAGGATCATGCCGTAAGGCTTGCCGATCGCTTTCACGAACGCCGTCTTCTGCTCCTCCTCGAAGCCGAGCTGCTCGACACCCATGAGTGCCGATCCGGAGTCGAGGATACGCAACACGACCTTTTCTCCGTAGAGCGTGGGGAGCGTGTTGACGCGGAAGTCGATATCACGGTTGCGGCTCAGCTTGAGCTTGATGCGCCCATCCTGGGGTATCCGCCGCTCGGCGATGTTCATGCGCGACATGACCTTGATCCGCGCGACCAGACGAGCGGCGAGGTTGACCGGCGGGTTTGCGATTTCCCGCAGCATGCCGTCCTGGCGGAAGCGAATGCGGAAATATTTCTCGTAGGGCTCGAAGTGGACGTCCGAGGCGCCACCGCTGATGGCGTCCACCAGGATCTTGTTGACGTACCGGACGATTGGCGCCTCGTCGACGTTCAGCTCGTTGTCGTTCTGCTCGTCGTCGTCGCCCGCGATGTCGAGGTTGTCCAGGTCGGTATCCGTGATGTCCGACATGCCCGTGTCCTGGGATTCGATCGCGCGCTCGATGGCCGCCTTGAGCTTCGACTCCTCTACCAGAATGGCGTCCGTGGCCAGCCCGGTGTTGAAACGGATCTCGTCCAGGCCCTGGTGGTTGGTCGGGTCGGACACGGCGAGGAACAGCCGGTTTCCGCGCCGAAAGATCGGCAATGCCCGGTGCTTGAGAACCAGCTTCTCGTCCACCAGGTTTACCGGGAGCTCCCGCGGGTCGATGGCGTCGAGATCCAGAAGCGGGACTCCGAACTCGTCAGCGGCGGCGACGGCGATGCGCAGACTATCGAGGACCTTGTTTTCGACCAGGAATTGGACGAAGGGCTGCCGATGTTTGAGCGCCTCCTGGTAGGCGGTCTGCACCTGGGCCTCCGTGACCAGCTGGTCACGGACCAGTCGCCACGCGAGCCCGGACGGCTTGACTGCGGTTTGATTCGTCGCCATGAGAGGTCGGCGTCACTCCAGATGCATTAGGCAGACACTATTCCAACTCTAAATTGTTTTCAAAGACTCTCTCAACTGTTCTCGACCTGATTGTGAGCTTTTGTGAACCCGGTACGGTTTTCTTCGAAACAGCGGCCGGATTGTGTCGCGTCAGCGGTTGACCGAGAAGGCTAGCCGCACGTTGTTGGCGACCAACCCGTTGTCCTTCTGCTCGCTTTCGTTCAGATAAAACTCCAAGATGGTCTCGCGGTTCATCAACATATCCTCGGTCACCTCGTCCGCCACCTCGTTGGCATGGCAAAAGACGCTGACGTAGGGCGAGCCTTCGTCTCGCGGATCCGTGATCCACACGTTGGGTGAAATATGGTCCATGAAGCGCAGGAAACCGTAGCCCTTCTCTGGAAACCACTTGGTGCAGACCCCGCGCACACAGGCTCCCGGCTTCCCCCACTCGTTCCTGGGCTCGTAGGATACGGGCAGCAGGTCCGGGACCATGAACCCGGAAAAAAACGCATCCACTTCTTGCTGGAGCTGGCGCGAGACGTTCTTGAAACCGATCAGCTCCACACGGCAGCCCATGTTCTGCAGTGCGGTGACCACTTGTAGGAAATCCCCGTCGCCAGTGACCAAGAGGACCTGATCGAGCTTCCCCGCCTGCAGCATGGCGTCCACGGCCATGTCCAGATCGGCGTTGGCCTTGGTGGTGACGTTGCCGTTCTCGTCGGTGTAGCGGCGAACGTGCTTGACGGTGATCTTCCAGCCGAAGTCGCGGACCATTTGTTGATAGGCACGGGACTTCTTGGCGTACTCCTGGTCCTCTCTGGCGCGCTCCACGTCGAACGCCAGGTAGGTGTTGAGCCGTTGCAGAATCCCTCCTTCCCTGGCCGCGAAGCGGCGCAGAATGTCGTATCGCATCTGGTATCCGCCGTTGTACCGCACGTTCTCGGCATCGACAAACACGCCGACTCGCATATTGGCGTTCAACTGCAACCTCACTTCAATAAGAAAACAGGGCCCGTGTTCGCGGCCCGCTAACACTAGGGAAACGCCGACTATTCGGCTATCCTGGCCAAAATCAGTACGCCATCCAAGAAGCGCGGTTCTTGAATGGCCTTATTTTCAATCGCTTACGCGCTTGAAAATGGCGTCACATCCCTGTGCCGCGGGAAGCGCTGAATTGATCGCGCTTCCCTAGAACAAGGCCCGAGGAGGCGCGGCGGGTGCCTGCGGGGTACGAATTGCGAAAGCCCCGAACAAGTCCGGTCAGGAAACGCCTGCCGCGCGTGCCGCTTGAGTCGGGAGTCCCCGACTGCCCGCGGCCTCAACGCGGTGATCGAGACTGAGTGGTTGCGATCGAGCGGGCGGCCGGTCCGGATGCTCAGGACCGGCCGCGCATCCGGTGCTTACTTGTTGGCCCGGTTGTCGATCAGATCGTTGACCACGGTCGGGTCGGCCAGGGTAGAGATGTCGCCCAGGGTGTCCACCTCGTTGGCCGCAATCTTGCGCAGGATTCGACGCATGATCTTGCCAGACCGGGTCTTAGGCAGGCCCGGTGCCCACTGAATGACGTCCACCGTCGCGATCGGTCCGATCTCGCCACGCACCAGGGCCACCAGCTCCTTCTTGAGCTCATCGGTCGGTTCCACGCCGGCCATCGGGGTGACGTAAGCGTAGATCCCTTGCCCCTTGATGTCATGGGGATAGCCGACCACCGCCGCCTCGGCAACGTGGGGGTGCAGCACCAGCGCGGATTCGATTTCGGCGGTACCCAGGCGGTGCCCGGAAACGTTGAGCACGTCGTCGATTCGGCCGGTGATCCAGTAGTAGCCGTCTTCGTCTCTTCGCGCTCCGTCGCCGGTGAAGTAGTAGCCAGGGTACTGCTTGAAGTAGGTGTCGACGAAGCGCTGATGGTCCCCATAGACGGAGCGCATCATTGCTGGCCACGGCTGGGTGATGACCAGTGCGCCCTCGCATGCACCCTCGAGCACGTGACCGTCGGTCGCATCCACGATAGCGGGGGTCACGCCGAAGAAGGGGCGACTGGCGGAGCCGGGCTTGAGTGGAGTGGCGCCGGGCAGCGGTGTGATCAAATGGCCGCCGGTCTCGGTCTGCCACCAGGTGTCCACGATGGGGCAGCGCTCGTCGCCGACCACCCGGTGGTACCACTCCCAGGCCTCCGGGTTGATCGGCTCGCCCACCGATCCGAGGATGCGGAGGCTCTTGCGCGAGGTCTTCTTGACCGGCTCCTCGCCGGCGCGCATCAGGGCGCGGATGGCCGTGGGGGCGGTGTAGAAGATGTTGACCTGGTGCTTGTCGACAACCTGCCAGAAGCGCGAGACGTCCGGGTAATTCGGGATACCCTCGAACATCAGCGAGATGGCGCCGTTGGCCAGCGGCCCGTAGACGATGTAGGTGTGCCCCGTGACCCAGCCCACATCGGCGGTGCACCAGTAGATCTCGCCCTCCTGATAATCGAAGGCGTACTTGTGGGTCATGGCCGCGAAGACCAGATAACCCCCGGTGGTATGCAGCACGCCCTTGGGCTTGCCGGTCGAGCCGGAGGTGTAGAGGATGAACAGCGGATCCTCAGCGTCCATCTCCTCGGGCGCGCACTCCGTGGAGGCGCCGGCCATGGCCTCGTCGTACCAGACGTCGCGACCCGCGGTCCAGGCGACGTTACCGCCCGTGCGCCTAACCACCAGAACGGTGCTCACATTCGGGCACTCGGTCAGAGCGGTGTCCGCGTTCTTCTTCAGCGGCACCTGACGCCCGCCGCGCACGCTCTCGTCGGAAGTGATCAGGGTCTGGCAGTCCGAGTCGAGGATGCGGTCGCGCAGCGAATCCGGCGAGAAGCCGCCGAAGACGATCGAGTGCACGGCCCCGATGCGGGTGCAGGCGAGCATCGCCACCGCTGCCTCCGGGATCATGGGCAGGTAAATGCAGACCCGGTCGCCCTTCTTGACCCCGCGCGACTTGAGCACGTTGGCGAGCTTGCAGACCTCCGTGTGCAACTCGCGGTAAGTGATCTTGCGGTCTTCCTCCGGATTGTCCCCTTCCCAGATGATGGCGACCTGATCGCCGCGGGTCTCCAGCTGGCGGTCGAGGCAGTTGTAGGAGACGTTGAGTTTACCGCCGTCGAACCATCTGATGTGGAGGTCGTCGGCGCCGAAGCTGTAGTCCCTCACCTTGTCCCATTTCCTGGTCCAGGTAATGAACTTTTCGGCTTGCTCACCCCAGAAGCCCTCAGGATCATCCACCGAGCGCTTGTACATGGCGTCGTACTGCTCGGCGGTGATGTGTGCCTTGGCCGCTATCTCGGCCGGAACGTCATAGGTCTTGATCTCCGACATGGAGTCTTCTCCTCAGTCAGGTGGTTGGCGATCCCCCAACGCTGCAACGGGGGTTATTTTTCGAAGTGATGACACGTTGCGGTTCCCGATCGTCTCGATCCGATCGGGCAACCTGTTCGGGACGAACCCTTCCTAATCCTGCTGTACCGACATCGTGCCCTTCGCGGCCAGGTTGTTGCGGCGTTCAAGGCTAGTGCTGGCTCGGTCCGCGCGCTTTGACCCGTGTCGCGGGCGGGGGCGGCCGTCGCGCCTTGATCCTGTGCGCCCGGTCTTGGCGCGAAGTAGGCATGTCGCCCGTCGAGCGCCTCGTCAGAATAAACCTCAAGTCTAAACGCTGTATCCCAGGTTCGCTACCTGCCGCGTGCTGGCAAGGTCCCGGACCGTGTCGTCCGCTTCACGCCGCGGTGCTCAGGTGCACAGGAAATCGCGCAGTCGAGCTCCGCGCCGGCCTTCCATGTACACGGCTTGCGCGAGAAACAACTCGGCGGCCGCTAGCGCGTCGCTCAACGCATTATGGGCCCCGTAACGCGGGAGGTTGTAGCGCTCCCCCAGGGAGTGCAGACGCAGGTCCGAACCCTTGAAGGCCATGTGGCGGCGCTCGAAGGTTCGCCGCGCCAGGGCCTGGGTATCAACGATGGGCGCTACCAGTGCGCCGCCGAACACGCGCCGGCAGGCCGCATTGATGAAGCCCCGCTCGACGGCGGCGTGATGGGCGATCATGACCTTGCCGGCGAGATTCTCCAGCAGGTCGGCGAGCACTGTCGTCAGCGATTCGCCACCGGCTGCCTGGTCGTCGGTGATCTGATGGATGACCGCGCTTTGCTCGGGGATCGCGAGGGCGGTGTGCACCAGCCGGTGACTTGCGGTGGAGAGGTCGATGCGGTTTCCGTGCAGGAGCACGTAGCCTACGCTCAGTATCTGGTCTCGCTTCGGGTCGAGCCCCGTGGTCTCGAGATCGATGGCGAGATAGTCCACCTGCCGATAATCGCTGGATGGATTCGGGAATGCGACGGCGAGATAGTCCCGCAGCGGCCCCGGATCGGCGCGGCGCAGCTGCCAGCGCCGGCGCAGATCCGCGGTAAACGGCCCGATGTGCATCTCAGGCGAAGCGTCCCGCCTGGTAGCGCTGTCCCAGCGACTCCTGCATGGTGTTGATCAAGGAGAACGCGTCTTTGAGATGACCCTGCTCCAGGCGGGAGAGCTCGTCCGGGGACAGGTAATTGTCCGCCCTTTCGCCGCGCCGGAGCTGATTCGCCTGGTGGCGCATGCGCAGCGTGCCGATGAACTCCAACGCGTCGATCAGGTTGGCGGCGCCGTCGCGGCTTACTGCCCGGACCTTGGGGCCGGCCTCGAGGCGCTCGATGGTATTGATCGCGGGGATTCCCGCCGATAGCGCGTAGACGCGTGCAAGGTCGACGATGGGGACCGTGCCACGGCGCTTGAGGTCGAGGGTGTGGTCGTGGTCTCCGCCGCTGATGAGCACGAAGTTACGGAAGAACCCGAGCGGTGGCCGGTGTTTGAGGGCATTGGACGCCATGTAGGCGATGAAGATACGGTTGGAGCGGCTGTGCTCGAGGATGTGCTCGTGCAACTCCTCGAACATGCCCTCCGGATCGTACAGCGGGCGCAGATCGAAGAACACGCTGGCGAGCATCAGGGCCATCGGCTCGGGCCGCTCGATCCAGGTGGTGAAGTACTTGCGCCAAATGCGCAGCGGCTGGCGCCATTTCGGGTTGGAGGCCATGACCTCGCCCGGGCAGTAATAATAGCCGCAGGCATTGAGGCCGTCGTTGACGATCTTGGCCAGGGCGGCGAAGTACTCGTCGTCGCCTGGCTTCATGTGATCGGCGATCATCAGGGCGTTGTCCTGATCCGAGTGCGACGATTGTTCCCGCCGCGCCTGCGAGCCGCCCGCCATCCAGGTGTAGGGGACCGGCGGGGGACCGAGCTCCGATTCCGCCAGCTCGAGCAGGCGCACCGTGATGGCGTCCGTGACCGCGCTCACCGCCTGCCCTACCTGGTCGGCGGTTGCCCCGCTTGTGACTAGGTGGACCTGCAGCTCCGGGACCTTGCTGCTGATCTGGACCAGGGTATCGAGATCCCGCGCCTTGTGGATGTCGCCGACCAGATAGACAGAGCTGGCGCTTTGGAAGCGGACCAGGTCGGAGGTGGAGATCACGCCGACGACGCTCTCCTCATTCAGCACCGGCAGGTGATGCACATTGAGCCGCGACATGGCGATCAGCGCCTCGAAGCCCAGCGTGTCGATGTTGGTCGTGTGCAGGTTCTCGCTCATGATGCTGCCCACCGGGTCGTCGAAGGAGCGCCCGGCGACGATGCAGCGGCTGCGCAGGTCGCGGTCCGTGACCATGCCCACCAGGCGGTCACCATCGGTGATGACCAGGGAGGAGACGCGCGCCTCGGTCATCACCCGCGCCGCCTCTCGGATGCTGGTGTCGGGGCTCGCGCTTACCAGCGAGCGACCGAGCAGGTCGGCGACCTGCACCGTCATCAAGCTGGCGCCAGCGGAGGGTTCCGCCTTGATCACGTCCAGTGCCTTGCGCAGGCGCTCCGCGATCGAATGATCGAAGTGGTCGGCGAAGTCGGTGTGCTCGCTACGCAGTCGGTCCAGCTCGGAGCAAGGCATAAGGTAGGCGAGGGTGTCCTCGGCGGTGGACCCGACGAACTGGGCAGAGGGATCGTCGGGCCGGCAGTGCATGACGCACAAATCGCCCTCGGCGAGCTTGCTCACCAACTCGCCGCGATCGTCGCGCAGCTCGATCGCCCCGCGCCGCACGAGATAAAGGTAGGGCTGGTCCGCATCCTTGGGCGGCACGGGGGTGCCGCGCCGAAAGTAGCGCACGGACAGGCGCTTGGGCAGGTGTTCTAGGACGTCCTCCGGCAGGAGGTCGAAGGGGTGGTGGGTCGCGAGAAAATCGCGGATTTCGACAAGCTCCACGTCCATCTGTTTGGTTCCCGGGTATCGGCACAGCCGATAACGATACACCAAGGGCGGGTCGGGCGCAGCGCGGCGCTTTGCGCTTGATTCGGGACGTTGGGTGCTCGCCGCTTCTTCCCGAGTGTCAGTTCCGGGAATCGGCAGACATGATTGCGGGCTTCGACGGCCCGGCCTGTGTTACAGATGCGGTGGGAACGCGCCCGCCCCTTGCGGGGCGGGGCGAGTTGGTCTCAGCAGGCGTGGCAGTAGTAGTCGGGAAGTCCTGCGATGCGGCAGGCTTGTTTGCACCCGCCGTCGGGGAACAGGGCCTCGAGGGTCTTGCGGGTGCAAGGCGCGTTCATCGTCAGTCGCTCGCCGATGCGCTTGACGACGATGCGCGGCGATGGCGGATGCTCGAGTTCGCCGTAATAGTCGCGCAGGAAACCGATCACTGCCCAGTGGCATTCGCTGAGGGTGAGGCCTTCCTCCGCCGCAATCGCCTGAGCGATTTCCCTGTCCCATGCGTCGAAGTCAACGAGGTAACCCTTACGGTTGACTTCCAACTCGCGGCCGGCAATCTGCATTGCTGACATGATGTCTTGACTCCTCCATCCCGCGAGGGACGGTGATTGAGGTTGCGTTTTGGTGGTCCGTCGTCTGCTCTTCCGTGAACACTTCTTCTGTCCTCGCCTCCCGGTTTGTTGCAGACGCACGCACCGGGGAAAGCTGTTTGTCAATGCAATATATCGCAGGCGAGCCCGCAGGGGGCCACTTTTTCGCGACTCAGATCAACAAAGTCGCGATCTAATGACTTCGTGGCTGCTCAAGCTAGCGTTCGGCAACAGCCTTGCGCTCCAAGCGCTTAGCGTGGAGCGTGGGCTCGGTGTAGCCGTTCGGCACCTCCCGACCCTTGAAAATCAGGTCGCTGGCCGCCTCGAACGCGACGCCGTCGAACCCTGGAGCTATTGGCCGATACAGCGGGTCGCCGGCGTTCTGTCCGTCGACCACCTCCGCCATGCGCTTGAGCGTGGCGATCACCTGATCTCTGGTCACGATGCCGTGGTGCAGCCAGTTGGCGACGTGCTGGCTTGAGATGCGGAGCGTCGCGCGGTCCTCCATCAGGCCGATGTTCTTGATGTCCGGCACCTTCGAGCAGCCCACGCCCTGATCGATCCAGCGCACGACATATCCGAGGATGCCCTGGCAGTTGTTGTCGAGTTCCTGCTGGATCTCTTCTGCTGTCCAGTTCGGGTTCTCCGCGACCGGGACGGTGAGAATCGTGTCCAGCTTGGCGCGCGGCCCGCCCGCTGCAATCTCCGCCTGACGGTCCGCGACGCTGATTTCATGATAGTGCATGGCGTGCAAAGTGGCGGCAGTGGGCGAGGGGACCCAGGCGCAATTGGCGCCGGCCTTGGGATGCCCCTGCTTGGTCTGAACCATGGCGCGCATCTCCTCTGGCATGGTCCACATGCCCTTGCCAATCTGCGCGTGGCCGCGCAGCCCGCAGGCCAGGCCGACGTCGACGTTCCAATCCTCGTAGGCGAGCAGCCAAGGCGCGGTCTTCATGTCCCCCTTGCGCAGCATGGGGCCGGCCTCCATCGCGGTGTGCATCTCGTCCCCGGTGCGGTCGAGAAAGCCGGTGTTGATGAAGATGACACGCTCCTGGGCGGCGCGGATGCACTCTTTGAGATTGACCGTGGTGCGCCGCTCCTCGTCCATGATGCCGATCTTGAGGGTGTTGGGCGCCAGGCCCAGGGCGTCCTCGATGCGGCCGAACAGCTCCGCGGCGAAGGCGACCTCCTCGGGCCCGTGCATCTTGGGTTTGACGATGTAGACGCTGCCAGCACGCGAGTTGCGGTAGCGCCCCGAACCCTTGAGGTCCTGCATCGCCGCCAGCGCGGTTACCATGCCGTCGAGCATGCCCTCGAAGATTTCTTCTCCATCGGCGGTGAGTACGGCTTCGGTGGTCATCAGGTGCCCCACGTTTCGCACCAGCATCAGGCTGCGGCCGGGAAGGACCAGCTCGGAGCCGTCTGGCGCGGTGTAGGCGCGGTCAGGCTCCAGGGCGCGGTCGGTCATGTGACCGACCTTGGAGAAGCTGGCCGTGAGGTCGCCCCGCATGAGGCCGAGCCAATTGCGGTAGACCACGACCTTGTCCTCGGCGTCCACCGCGGCCACGGAGTCCTCGCAGTCCTGAATGGTGGTGACGGCGGACTCCAGCACGACGTCCTTCACGCCCGCGGCGCTCGCCTTTCCGATCGGATGCTCCCGGTCGATCTGCAGTTCGATGTGCAGTCCGTTATGGACCAGGAGCAGGGTGCCGAGGCGTCCGTTCTCCATCCGGTATCCGGCAAAGGCGTTCGGGTCGCGTAGCCCCGTCTCGGCGGCGCCGGAGACGGTTGCGACGAGCTGGCCGTCTTCGACCCGGTAGGATGTTGCCTCCCCGTGCTTGCCCTGCGACAAGGGAACCGCCTGGTCGAGGAAGTTGCTCGCGTATTCGATCACCTTTGCGCCGCGCGTCGGGTTGTACTCCCTGCCCCGTTCCGCGCCACCCTCCTCCGGGATGACGTCGGTGCCGTAGAGCGCGTCGTAGAGACTGCCCCAGCGGGCGTTGGCGGCATTCAGCGCATAACGGGCGTTGTTCACCGGCACCACCAGCTGGGGGCCGGCGATGTGGGCGATCTCAGGGTCGACGTTCTCGGTGGTCACCGAGAAGTCACCGCCCTCGGTCGCCAGATAGCCGATTTCGCCAAGGAATGACTTGTAGGCGGACAGATCGCGAATCGGGCCGGGGTTGCGGCGATGCCAATCGTCCATGCGCGCCTGCAGCGAGTCTCGTTTGGCGAGGAGCTGCCGATTGCGCGGTGAAAGGTCGGAAACGATGCTGGCGAAATTCGACCAGAAGTCGTCCGGTTCGACGCCGGTTCCTGGCGCGATCTCGTTGTTCACAAGGTCGAAAAGGGGTGTGGCCACCAGGAGGCCGCCTACTTGGGTGCGTTCTGTCATCTCGCCGTCCGTCTTGCTCAAGTGGTGGTGCCGGCGCAAACCGGCGGCGTCGCGTGCGCTGCGTCCTGAATCCCTGCGTTCAGAATTAGGGATAGATCCGATGCGCCACTCCTATACAGGTAGGCTAGACGCGTTCCGATAGCAATATTAAAAATATAAATTCTCTAAACTTATTTGATTGCCATTGCAAATAAAGATACGTACTGCCGGGTTGGCCGAAGGCGGGTCCCGAACGGGCTGGCGACCAGACGCGCGGACGTCTACCCATTTCCGAATCCCTGATCGCGCGGGGACCGCCCTCCGGTCGCCGATCGGTCGGCCGCTTCCACCGCCCTCGTCGCCCAGGCGCGAAGCTCCTCGGGGTCCTCCAGCACCTCCGCGGGAAGCGGGTAGTAGCCCATGGTCATGGTCTTCCCCTGCTTGGAGCGGTAGCGGAAGGGCAACAAGCCCCGTGCCTCGTAGTCCGCACGCGTGATCGTCGTCCACCTTCAGGTAGAGGGTGTCGTCGGCCAGGATGGCGAAGAACAACTCCCCGGAATAGACCCCCGCGCCGCCGAACATGCGCCTGATCCTCAGGGGCTTGAAGTGCGCGAGCAGGTCGCGGACGAAATCGATATAGCCTGCACTCACCGGCATGGTTTCCTCCCGCGCCAAACGGGGCTTGACGACGGCAAATTTTCGCCTAAATTACTGGCACTCGCTCCAGGTGAGTGCTAACAACGGTTCAACGTCCTGGCTCGCGATAGCCAGTTCTAGGAGACAGCAACGCATGAATATCCGTCCTTTGCATGACCGAGTCGTCGTCCGCCGCATGGAGGAGGAGCGCACCTCCCCGGGCGGCATCGTTATTCCCGATTCGGCCGCCGAAAAGCCGATCCAGGGTGAGGTGATCGCCGTCGGCAACGGCAAGATTCTGGAGAACGGCGAGATCCGGCCCCTGGATGTCAAGGTGGGCGACCGGGTGCTGTTTGGCAAGTATTCAGGAACCGAGGTGAAGGTATCCGGCAAGGAGGTCCTCGTGCTGCGCGAGGACGACATCATGGGCGTCATCGAGTAGCAGGCGCCGCGAGCCTGCCGCAAGGCTTCCCCGATCTGATCGATATTATTGAGGTGAGACGACAATGACTGCAAAGCAGATTCAATTCGGCGACGACGCCCGCGCCCGCATCCTGCACGGCGTCAACATCCTGGCCAACGCCGTGAAGGTCACCCTCGGCCCCAAGGGCCGCAACGTCGTGCTCGACAAGAGCTTCGGTGCCCCGACCGTGACCAAGGACGGCGTGTCCGTCGCAAAGGAGATCGAGCTCAAGGACAAGTTCGAGAACATGGGCGCCCAGATGGTCAAGGAAGTCGCCTCCAAGACCTCGGACGTGGCCGGCGACGGCACCACCACCGCGACCGTGCTGGCCCAGGCCATGGTGCGCGAAGGCCTGAAGGCGGTCGCTGCGGGCATGAACCCGATGGACCTCAAGCGCGGCATCGACAAGGCGGTCGAGGTGGCGGTCGACGGACTCAAGTCCATCTCCAAACCCTGCTCCGATAATAAAGAGATCGCCCAGGTCGGCACCATCTCCGCCAACTCCGACGAGTCCATCGGCGAGATCATCGCCGAGGCCATGGGCAAGGTCGGCAAGGAGGGGGTGATCACGGTCGAGGAGGGCAAGTCCCTGGAGAACGAGTTGGACGTGGTCGAGGGAATGCAGTTCGACCGCGGCTATCTCTCCCCCTACTTCATTAACAACCAGGAGACCCAGAAATGTGAGCTCGAGGATCCCTACATCCTCCTGCATGACAAGAAGGTCTCCAATATCCGCGATCTGCTGCCGGTGCTCGAGGCCGTCGCCAAGGCCGGCAAGCCCCTGCTGCTGGTCGCCGAGGACATCGAGGGCGAGGCCCTGGCCACCCTGGTGGTCAACAGCTTGCGCGGCATCATCAAGGTCTGTGCCGTCAAGGCCCCGGGCTTCGGCGACCGGCGCAAGGCCATGCTGCAGGACATCGCCATCCTGACCGGCGCCACAGTGATCTCCGAGGAGGTCGGATTGAGCCTGGAGAAGGCGACCCTCAACGAGCTGGGCACCGCCAAGAAGATCCAGATCACCAAGGAGGAGACCACCATCATCGACGGGGATGGCACGGAGGCGGACATCAAGGGCCGTTGCGAGCAGATCCGCCAGCAGGTCGAGGAGACCACCTCCGACTACGACAAGGAGAAGCTCCAGGAGCGCCTGGCGAAGCTCGCCGGCGGCGTGGCGCTGATCAAGGTCGGTGCCGCCACCGAGGTGGAGATGAAGGAGAAGAAGGCGCGGGTCGAGGACGCCCTGCACGCCACCCGGGCGGCCGTCGAGGAGGGCGTCGTCCCGGGCGGAGGCGTGGCCCTGGTCCGCGCCCTGGCCAAGCTCGACGGGCTCAAGGGTGCCAATCACGACCAGGACGTCGGAATCGGCATCGCCCGCCGCGCCATGGAGGAGCCCCTGCGCCAGATCGTGGCCAACGCCGGCGCCGAGGCCTCCGTGGTGCTGCGCAAGGTCGCCGACGGCACGGGCAATTTCGGCTACAACGCCGCCACCGACGAGTACGGCGATCTGGTGGCGATGGGCATCCTGGACCCCACCAAGGTCGCCCGCATAGCACTGCAGCACGCATCGTCCATCGCCGGCCTCATGATCACCACCGAGGCCATGGTCGCCGAGGAGCCGAAGGAGGAGAAGCACAGCCACGGGGGCGGCATGGGCGGCATGGGGGATATGGACTACTGACGGTCCTGAGATCGATCGATCCCTCGAACAGCCCCGCGTCCGCGGGGCTGTTCTTTTTGTGCGCGGGCCAAACGATGCGTCCGAGGACAATTGCCGTTGCGCTCGATGCGGGCCAGGCGCTCCTTGGGTGTCGGCCCGAGTTCGGCTAGCCTCGTCTGTGTAAACGGGCCGTGGGGCGGTTTAAGTGCAAGCCATGATCAAAAACGCGGTGAATCCTTACCAACAGATCGGCGGAGACGAGGGTGTCCGCCGCCTGGTGGATCGTTTCTATGACGCCATGGACAGCCTGCCGCAGGCCGCCCCCGTGCGCGCCTTGCATGCCAAAAGCCTGCGCGGATCGCGCGAGAAGCTGTACCTGTTCCTGTCCGGTTGGCTGGGTGAGCCGGATCTCTATCAGCAGAAGTACGGTCATCCCATGTTGCGCCGCCGCCATCTTCCGTTCTCGATCGGTCGGGTCGAGCGTGACCAGTGGCTGCTGTGCATGGAGCGGGCGCTGGAGCAGACGGTCCCGGATGAGCGCCTGCGCGCTCATTTGCGGCAGGCCTTCTTCCAGGTCGCGGATCACATGCGCAACCTCCCGGAGCCTGACGGCGACGCGGGTTTGAAAATCGTCGGCGGTCCCCCGCGCTGATGCCCGTGTCGGTGCGAGCGGACCGCTGCGCGTTAGGGCGCGAGCTTCGCTTGCAGTAGATCGTTGACCTGTTGCGGGTTGGCCTTACCCTTGGTCGCCTTCATCACCTGGCCGACGAAGAATCCGAGCAGCTTGTCCTTGCCGGCGCGGTACTGCTCCACCTGGGACGGGTTCGCGGCGATGATCTCGTCGACGATGCGCTCGATGGCGCCGCTGTCCGTGATCTGTTTCAGCCCCTTGGCAGCGATCACGGTGTCCGCGTCCCCCTCGCCGTTCCACATGGCCTCGAAGACCTGCTTGGCGAGCTTTCCCGAAATGGTGTCGTCCTTGATCCGGGCGATCAACCCCGACAGCATGCGCGCCGTAACGGGTGAGTTGCCGATCTCCATGCCCGCCTTGTTGAGCGCGGCGGCCAGCTCGCCGTTGATCCAGTTGGCGGCGAGCTTGGGGTCCGGGCATGCGTCGGCGACCTGCTCGAAGTAATCCGCCAGTTCGCGGCTCGCGGTCAGCAGGTTGGCGTCGTACGCGGACAGCCCGTAGCGCCCGCGGAAGCGCTCGCGCTTGGCGTCGGGGAGCTCCGGAAGATCCGCGGTCGCCGCCGCGATGAAGGCCGCATCCACCGTCAGCGGCAGCAGGTCGGGGTCCGGGAAGTAGCGGTAGTCGTTCGCTTCCTCCTTGGTACGCATGGAGCGCGTCTCGTCCCGCTCGGCATCGTAGAGCCGGGTCTCCTGAACCACCGTCCCGCCGGACTCGATGACGTCGATCTGACGCTCGATCTCGAAGTCGAGTGCTCTCTCGAGGAAGCGGAAGGAGTTGATGTTCTTGATCTCGGTGCGGGTGCCGAGCTTGGCCTCGCCCTTGGGCCGCACCGAGACGTTCGCGTCCATGCGGAAAGAGCCCTCCTGCATATTGCCGTCGCTGATCCCGATCCAGCGCACGATCTGGTGGATCTTGCGGGCGTAGGCGACGGCCTCCGCCGGCGAGCGCATGTCGGGCTCGGACACGATCTCCAGCAGCGGTGTTCCCGCGCGGTTGAGATCGATTCCGGTGAGGCCGTGGAAGTCCTCGTGCAGGGACTTGCCGGCGTCCTCCTCCAGGTGGGCACGGGTCACGCCGATTTCCTTGAGCGATCCATCGTCGAGCACGATCTCGACCCGCCCCCTGCCCACGACCGGCAGCTCGTACTGACTGATCTGGTAGCCCTTCGGCAGGTCGGGGTAGAAGTAGTTCTTGCGCGCGAAGACCGAGCGCTCGGCGATCTCGGCGTCGATTGCCTTGCCGAGGCGTACCGCCAGCACCACCGCTTGCTCGTTGAGCACCGGCAGGACCCCGGGAAGGCCGAGGTCGACCGCGCAGGCCTGGGTATTCGGCTCAGCGCCGAACGCGGTCGGTGCCCCCGAAAAGATCTTGGATCGGGTCGCGAGCTGGGTATGGACCTCCAGCCCGATGACGGTTTCCCACTGCATGGACCTTTACCTTTCGTAGCGAACCTATGTTGTCCAGGTGTCCGCGCGGCGCGACCGGAAGCGCTGTCAGTGCGTCGCCCCGGATGGCTTTCCGGGTCCGCGGCCTCGGCTCACTCGAAGCCCGGAGGTGCAGCCCGATGCCAGTCGGTCGCCTGCTGGAGTCGGTGGGCGACGTTGAGCAGGCGGTCTTCCTGGAAGTAGTTGCCGATGATCTGGAGCCCCACCGGCATACCGCCGGCGGGGGCGACGGGGATGGACATCCCCGGTAGCCCCGCCAGGTTGGTGGCGATGGTGTAGATGTCGTTGAGGTACATCGCCACCGGGTCATCGACCTTGTCACCCAGGGGGAAGGCAGTGGTCGGGCTGGTGGGGCCGAGAATGACGTCGACCTGCTCGAAGGCGCGGGCGAAGTCGTCGCTGATCAGCTGGCTGAGCCTCTGGGCCTTGAGGTAGTAAGCGTCGTAGTAGCCGGCGGACAGCACATAGGTGCCGATCATGATCCGGCGCTTGACCTCGGCACCGAAGCCCTCGGCGCGGCTGCGCTTGTAGAGGTCTTCGAGGTCCGCTGGATCCTTGCAGCGGTGACCGTAGCGTACGCCGTCGAAGCGGGCCAGGTTCGATGAGCACTCCGCCGGCGCCACCACGTAGTAGGTCGGGACCGAGAGCGGGCTGTTGGGCAGGCTGATCTCCCTGACCTTGCACCCGAGCTTCTCGTATTCCCTCACCGCCGTCTGCGACCGATTCGGCGACCCCCGGGTCCAGGCCCTCGCCGAAGTACTCCCGGGGCAGCCCGATGCGCATGCCCTCGAGGTCCGCCCTTAGCCCTGCCTCATAGTCCGGCACCGGTTCTTCGGCGCTGGTGGAGTCCCGCGGGTCGAAACCCGCCATGGCCTTGAGCAGCAGGGCGGCGTCCTCGGCACTGCGGGTCATGGGGCCGGCCTGGTCCAAGCTGGAGGCGAAGGCGATCATGCCCCAGCGCGATACGCGCCCATAGGTGGGTTTGAGCCCGGTGATGCCGCACAGCGCGGCGGGCTGACGAATGGAGCCGCCGGTGTCGGTGCCGGTCGCCGCCGCGCACAGGCCCGCGGCCACCGCCGCCGCGGAGCCGCCGGATGATCCCCCAGGCACCCTGCTCGTGTCCCAGGGGTTCTTGACCGGGCCGTAGTAGCTGGTCTCGTTGGAGGAGCCCATGGCGAACTCGTCCATGTTGGTCTTGCCGAGCACCACGGCGCCCGCGCGTTCCAGGCGCTCCACCACGGTTGCGCTGTAGGGCGCGACGAAGTTGTCGAGCATGCGCGAGCCGCAGCTCGTCTTCAGCCCGTAGGTGCAGAAGATGTCCTTGTGCGCGATGGGGATGCCGGTGAGTGGCGGCGCCTCTCCCGCGCGCAGCCGCGAGTCGGCCCGCTCCGCGGTCTCCAGGGCGGTGTCGGCGGCGACCGTGATGAAGCTGTTGAGCCTCGGGTCTAGGCGCTCGATGCGGTCCAGGTGGTGCCGGGTTAGCTCCTGGCTGGTGAATTCGCCCCTGCGCAGACCGGTGGCGAGCTCGGCGATCGTCTTCTGGTGCATGGGTTCAGGGTCCTGAGGACGGGCGGATTCGGGGTCGGTTGGCGGCGCGCCGCGGCCTACTCGATCACCTTGGGTACCAGATAGAGCCCTTCCTCCGTGGCGGGGGCGATGCGCTGGAACCGTTCTCGCTGATTGGGCTCGGTCGGCTCGTCGCTGCGCAGGCGCTGGGTCATGTGGAGGGGGTGGGCCATGGGCGTCACCCCGCCGGTCTCGACGGCGTTCATCTGCTCGACCAGTGAAAGGATGTTGGACAGTTCGGTGGCGTAGCTGTCCTTTTCCCCGTCGGATAGCGCGAGACGGGCCAGATGGGCGATCTTTTCGACGTCGGAGCAATTCAGGGACATGGCGACTACCCTATGAGCACGCGCCGCGAGGCGCGAGACACCCCCGGCGCGCGAGGGAGCGGAAACGCGGAAGACCAGGGTAAGGCCCTGAAACTATCGGACGCAAGCGCATCGCGGGGCCGCATGCCGCGTCGTCCGGCCTTCGCTTGAAGGCGGGGAAAATACCACAACCCCCTCGGCGGCATAAGCGCCTGTCGTCTCCCCGAGGGTCGGATAGAGGCGAAACTGCCTTGCCGATCGGCAGTCGCGTTGCTAGATTACCGCCTTTGACTGCCCGCGAGCGGGCGTGCCCGATGGCATCTGGTTCCGGGAGCATCCCCAGAACCAGGCGGCCATCCGGCCTTGGCCCCATCGCCTAGCTGTATTTCTTAGAGAAAATGCATTGGAAGCCGGCGCGGGGCTGCTGGCATTCCTCGTCTGTAACCATGCCGTGAACGGGTTGTTTCGCTCCCGGTCAAGACCCAGTCGCGGTCCGGATTTTGTTTTTCCCAGGGTGGCTGCTTGATGTTTCTCCGACGCATTCGAGGGATATTCTCCAACGATCTTTCGATCGATCTTGGAACCGCCAACACGCTCATCTACGCCCGCGGCCAGGGCATCGTGCTCAACGAGCCATCCGTGGTCGCCATCCGCCAGGATCGGGCGGGGGGGCCCAAGTCGGTAGCGGCGGTCGGCGAGGAGGCCAAGCAGATGCTGGGGCGCACGCCCCAGAACATCACCGCCATCCGGCCCCTGAAGGACGGCGTCATCGCCGACTTCACGGTCACCGAGAAGATGCTCCAGTACTTCATCCACAAGGTTCACGAGAGCCGAATCATCCGGCCCAGCCCGCGGGTCTTAATCTGCGTGCCTTGCGGCTCGACCCAGGTAGAGCGCCGCGCCATCAAGGAGTCTGCCGCCGGCGCCGGCGCTCGCGAGGTCTATCTGATCGAGGAGCCCATGGCGGCGGCCATCGGCGCCGGTCTGCCGGTGGACGAGGCGCGGGGCTCCATGGTGCTGGACATCGGTGGCGGCACCTCGGAGGTGGCGGTCATCTCCCTGAACGGCATCGTCTACTCCAACTCGGTGCGTATCGGCGGCGACCGTTTCGACGACGCCATCATCAACTACGTGCGCCGCAACTACGGCACCCTGATCGGTGAGGCGACCGCCGAGCGCATCAAGCACAGTATCGGTTCTGCCTATCCGGGCAACGAGGTGCTCGAGATCGAGGTCAAGGGCCGCAATCTGGCCGAGGGCATTCCGCGCAGCTTCACCCTCAACAGCAACGAGATCCTGGAGGCCCTGCAGGAGCCCCTGTCCGGCATCACCGGGGCGGTGAAGATCGCCTTGGAGCAGACGCCACCGGAACTGGGTGCCGATGTGGCGGAGCGGGGAATCGTGCTGACCGGCGGCGGTGCGCTGCTGCGGGACATCGATCGGCTGCTCGAGGAGGAGACCGGACTGCCTGTCCTGGTGGCGGAAGATCCCTTGACCTGCGTCGCACGCGGCGGCGGCCGGGCCCTGGAGATGATCGACGAGCGCGGGCTGGACCTGTTCGCGACGGAGTGATGAATCTGGGTTGTCCCGGGTTGGCCCAGGTCGGTCCTCGGCCCTCCTGCAGGGAGTAGAAGACCATCAAACCCCTGTTCGTCCATGGCTCCTCGCCGGTTTTCCGCGCACTGCTCGCCGTGGTGTTGTCCATCGGCCTGATCGTCGCGGATCACCGTCACGGCCACCTGGACACGCTGCGCTCCACGCTGTCCGTCGTCGTCTACCCCCTGCACTATCTTGCCAGCCTGCCGGATGCCCTGGGGCGCCTGGTCACGGGGCGCTTGGCGAAGGAGGAGAACTGCGTCAGTCAAACGGCGCCCTGCGGCATGAGAACCTGCTGCTGAAGGGCGGCTGCAACAGCTCGAGGCCCTCGAGGCTGAGAACATGCGGCTGCGCGATCTTCTGGGCTCGTCTTTCAAGATCGGCGATCGGGTGCTGATTGCGGAGCTGCTGTCGGTGGATCTGGATCCGTACCGACAGCAGGTGTTGGTCAACAAGGGGACGACATCCGGCGTCTTCGTCGGTCAGCCGGTTCTGGACGCGAACGCGGTGATGGGGCAGGTGGTTCGGGCCGATCCGCTCTCCGTCGACCGTGCTCTTGATCACCGATGCCGCCCATTCCCTGCCGGTACAGATCAATCGCAACGGTCTGCGCACGGTGGCCTCGGGCACCGGTCTGATCGACCGGCTCGAGCTTCCCCATCTGCCGAAGAACGCCGACGTCAGGGAGGGGGATCTGTTGGTCACCTCCGGCCTTGGCGGGCATTTCCCCCCTGGCTATCCGGTGGCGAGGGTGGCGGAGGTGCGGCGCGAGCCGGGCAAGCCGTTCGCCACCGTGATCGCGTCTCCCGCCGCCCGGCTCGATCGCAGCCGCGAGGTCCTGTTGGTCTGGACCTTGCCGACCTCGCTGCTCCAGGGGGCCTTGACCGGCGGCGATGGCGGCGCCCCGGAGGGCGAGCCATGACCGATGTACCGGCGCAGCGGACCTGGGTGGTCGTGGCCAGCCTCGCGGTTGCGCTGTTTCTCACCATTCTGCCCATGCCCGACTGGGGGCAGGAGCTTTCGCCCCCAGTGGGTGGCCATGACCATCATCTACTGGTCGCTCGCCCTGCCATCGCGCGTGGGCGTCCTCTGGGCCTGGATGACCGGGCTGGTGATGGACGTCACCGTGGGCACCGTGCTCGGTCAGCACGCTCTCAGCCTGTCGGTGGTGGCCTGGCTCGCGGTGGAGTTGCACCAGCGCATTCGTGTCTATCCCCTGTGGCAGCAAGCGGTTTCCGTCTGGGTGCTGCTGCTGGTGGAGCGGCTGCTCGCCCTCTGGGTGATCGGCGCCACCGAACAGCCCACGCCGACGCTGTGGTACTGGGCACCCACCTTCGTCGGCATGCTGCTTTGGCCCTGGATGTTTGTCGTGCTGCGCGACGTCCGTCGGCGTTTCGCCGTCACCTAGGGCGGGCCAATGGTCGAGTCGACGTTCAAGGACCATCGGGGCGAGCACCGTCTGTTTGCGGGGCGGGCGGCGATCGCGAGTACATTGGTGGTCGCCGCCCTGCTCGCGGTCGTCGCCAAGCTGGCGCATCTGCAGATCGAGAGCCACGAGCACTTCTCGACCTTGTCCCAGGACAACCGGGTCAAGATCGAGCCGCTTGCCCCCACGCGCGGGCTTATCTACGACGCGAACGGCATCCTGCTCGCCGAGAACTATCCCTCCTACTCCCTGGACATCACGCTGGAGAAGGTGGAGGACTTGGATGCG
Organism: uncultured Gammaproteobacteria bacterium; assembly: GCA_963736235.1. Lineage (GTDB taxonomy): Bacteria > Pseudomonadota > Gammaproteobacteria > Chromatiales > Chromatiaceae > CAVORB01. The sequence goes on along the minus strand of CAVTOR010000031.1, from coordinate 319,165 downwards.
ACCATCGCCGAGCTCGCGAAGATCGTCCGCATCGAGGAGGCGGACCGCCAGCGCTTCGAGCGCCTGCGCAAGCAGCGCCGACGCTTCGAGGGCGTACCCATCCGCACCAACCTCAACCAGGAGGAGGTGGCCCGGATCGCGGTGAACAGTCACCGGTTTCCGGGCGTGGACATAGGCGCCGCCTTGTTGCGTTCCTACCCGCTGGGTGAGCATACCGCGCACGTGCTGGGCTACGTCGGGCGGATCAACGAGGAGGAGATCAAGCGCATCGACGCCTCCGACTATGCCGGCACGAACTACATCGGCAAGGGCGGTGTTGAGAAGGCCCACGAGGAGCTCCTGCACGGCCATGTCGGTCACCAGCAGGTCGAGGTCAACGCCAAGGGGCGTGTGTCGCGGGTGCTCGAGAGCCTGCCCCCGTCCCGGGCCGTGACCTCAGGCTCTATCTGGACATCAAGCTGCAGCAGCAGGCCGCCTTGGCACTTGGGGAAAACCGCGGCGCGGTGGTGGCCATCGATCCGCGCAACGGCGGCGTGCTCGCCATGGTCAGCCGGCCGAGCTTCGATCCCAACCCGTTCGTAGAGGGCATCGGGTCGGAGGAGTATGGAGCGCTCAGGGACTCTCCGGATACGCCGCTGTTCAACCGCGCGGTGCGCGGCCAGTATCCGCCGGGATCCACGGTGAAGCCCTTCGTGGGGCTGGGGGGGTTAGAGACGGGCACCGTCGGCTCCAGCTCCGGCAAGTATTGCCCCGGCTTCTATCAGCTGCCCGGGCATAGCCACAAGTACCGCGATTGGAAGCGCTGGGGTCACGGCAGCGTGGCCCTGCGCAAGGCCATCGTCGAGTCCTGCGACGTGTACTTCTATGACCTCGCCCACGATATCGGGATCGACCGCTTACACGGCTTCCTTGGGGGATTCGGCTTCGGCGAGCGTACGGGTATCGATGTCTCGGGCGAACTTGGTGGCTTGTTGCCCTCGCGGGACTGGAAGAGGCGTGCGCGCAACCAGCCCTGGTTCCCCGGTGAGACCCTGATCGTGGGTATCGGCCAGGGCTCGTTCCTGACCACGCCATTGCAGTTGGCGAGCGCGACCGCCACGCTAGCGGCGCGGGGACGCTACATGCAGCCGCGGGTGGCCCGGGTTGCCCAGATACCTGGATCGCCGACCATGGAGCTGATTCCGGCGGTTACGCGACAGCTGCAGCTGTCGCCCGCGCACATCGACAGTGTAATCGCTGCCATGACCGAGGTGGTGGAGGGCGAGCGGGGCACCGCCAGGCGCATTCGCACGGACGCGTACAGGATCGCGGGCAAGACCGGCACCGCACAGGTCTTCACCGTCGGGCAGAAGGAGCGCTACAAGGAGTCCGAGGTCGACGAGCGCATGCGCGACCACGCTCTGTTCATCGCCTTCGCGCCCGTAGACGAGCCCCGGATCGCAGTGGCTGTGATCGTGGAGAACGGCGGGCACGGCGGCTCGGTGGCGGCGCCCATCGCGCGCCAGGTGATGGATGCCTACCTGGTCGGCCCGACGCTCATGGTCAACAAGGAGGCCGACGATGGCGGATAGGTCCTACACCTCCGGGCTCGATACCCCGCCGGCGGCAATCCAGATCGGGTTGCTCGCGCGGCTGCATCTGGATCTGCCGTTGCTGGTCGGGCTGCTGTCCCTGTGCGGTTTCGGGCTGATGGTTCTCTACAGCGCCAGCGATCAGGACCCGTCCAAAATGGACGCGCAGATGATCCGTCTCGGCATCGCCTTCGTGGTCATGGTTGCGGTCGCCCAGATCCCGCCGCCGGAGTTGCGCCGTTGGTCGCCGTTGCTGTACCTGCTCGGGGTCGTCATGCTCGTCGGGGTGCTGGCCATTGGCGAGATCGGCAAGGGGGCGCAGCGTTGGCTGGACCTTGGCGTGGTTCGGTTCCAGCCCTCCGAGATCCTCAAGGTCGCGGTGCCGATGATGTTGGCCTGGCACCTGGCAGAACGACCGCTCCCTCCGAGCATGCTGCGCGTTTTGGCCGCGGCGGTATTCACCTCCATCCCGGTGGTGCTGATTGCCCGGCAGCCGGACCTTGGTACCGCGCTGTTGGTCGCGAGCGCCGGCGCGATGGTGCTCTTTCTCGCGGGCCTATCCTGGCGTCTCATCGCCTTCCTGGGCGTCAGCGCCGGGGCGCTGACGCCCGCGCTCTGGTACCTCATGCTCCCCTACCAGCGCCAGCGGGTGCTTACGTTCCTCAATCCGGAGAACGATCCGCTCGGCGCTGGATACCACATCATTCAGTCGCGTATCGCCATCGGCTCCGGCGGGCTTTACGGCAAGGGGTGGCTCAACGGAACCCAGTCTCACCTGGAGTTTCTACCAGAGCGCTCCACGGATTTCATCTTCGCGGTCATCGGCGAGGAACTGGGACTGTTCGGCATCCTTCTGCTGCTCGGAATCTATCTCTTCATCATCCTACGCGGCCTGTACATTGCCACCCAGGCCCAGGACACCTACGGCAGGCTGCTCGCGGGTGGTCTGACGCTGGTTTTTTTCGTTTACCTTTTTGTCAACACGGGCATGGTCACCGGGCTGCTCCCCGTGGTCGGGGTGCCCCTGCCGATGGTGAGCTATGGAGGGACCTCTCTGGTGACTATCATGGCCGGCTTCGGCGTCATCATGTCCATTCGCACCCACAGAAAATTGCTTCGTGCATAGAAAGTTTCGTAACATTCTGCAAGTAACTACTAAAATGCGTGATAAGCCCAGAGAACGGCTGATGCGAATGTTGCCGGTTTTGCTTGGCGCGTTTTTGGTCTCCTGGCTCGGCGCTGCGCTGGCGGCCGAGCCCGCGAGCTATCGCGCCGGCGCGCAGCGCTTCACGGTGGAAATGGCCCGCAAGCACGGTCTTGAGGAGGCGGATATCGCCGTCCTCTTGGGGAAGGGACGCTATCGCCAGGAGATCATCGACGCCATGCGCCGGCCTTGGGAGGCCAAGCCCTGGCATCAGTACCGTGCCATCTTCGTGACGGACGAGCGGATTGCCGGCGGTGTCCGATTCTGGAAGGAGAACGCGCAGACGCTGGCGCGCGCCAGTGCCGCATACGGCGTGCCGCCGGACATCATCACGGCGATCATCGGCGTGGAGACCAACTATGGCGGCAACCTGGGCCGCCACCGCGTCATCGACGCCCTGACCACGCTCGGCTTCTCCTATCCCGAGCGGGCTGATTTCTTCCGCAAGGAGCTCGAGCACTTTTTGCTCCTGAGCCGGGAGGAAGCCGTCGACGCGACCGGTGTGACCGGTTCCTACGCCGGGGCGGTGGGCATGCCCCAGTTCATCCCTTCGAGCTATCGCGCCTATGCCGTGGACTTTGACGGCGACGGTCGGCGTGACCTGTGGGAGAGCCGCGCCGACGTCGTCGGCAGCGTCGCCAGCTATTTCAAGCGTCACGGGTGGAAGACCGGTGAGCCAGTCGTGACGCGGGCCGAGGTTCGGCAAGGACTCCCGCCGGGTGTGCCGGTCGCCGAGAAGAAGCCGGTGAAGCCCGAATCGCGCGTCGGCGACCTCGCCGCCAAGGGCGTGCTCGCCGCGGACCCGCTAGATCGGTCGGCGAGAGCGACCCTGATCCTTCTGGACGGGCGGCAGGACGAGTATTGGCTGGGGCTCGAGAACTTCTATGTGATTACCCGTTACAACCACAGCAACCTGTATGCTATGGCGGTCTACCAGCTGAGCCAGGAGATCAAGGCCCGCTACGAGACTGAAGCCGGAAAGACGGCCGCCGCCAATTGATCTGAGAATGGCCGGGGGAAAACGATGATAGACGGCAACCAGCAGTTCGGCTCGCGGATGGGTCGTTCAGGCCTGTGTCACATGCTCCTGCTCGGGGGGCTGATCGCCCTGCTGTCAGGCTGCGCCGGGTCGGGTGGCAAGGACGGGCCCGGGGATTGGTCGGAGTTCGCCAACGCACCGGATGCCGTGCCCAAGGTGGAGCCCAAGAGCAAGTACGGCAACCCCGCCTCCTACGTCGTCTTCGGCAAACGGTACAAAACCAAGACCAACAGCGCCGGCCACGTGGAACGCGGCGTCGCCTCCTGGTACGGGAAGAAGTTCCACGGTCGCAAGACCAGCAGCGGCGAGCGCTACGACATGTACGCCATGACCGCCGCGCATAAAAGCCTACCCTTGCCTACCTATGCCAAGGTGACCAACCTGGAGAACGGCCGCACGGCCGTGGTCAGGATCAACGACCGCGGGCCCTTTCACGGCGACCGGGTGATCGACCTGTCCTACACCGCCGCGCGCAAGCTCGGCGTGGTGAGCAAGGGTACCGCCGTGGTCGAGGTGCGCGCGATCGATCCTCGCAAGCCGGGCTCCGGAGGCGGCGACGAGAACCTGTTCGCGATCGCCGAGCGCACCGGGCGTGACCAGATCCGGCCCGGTCGCGGGGAGACGATCGCCGACAGCGCCCAGCCGAAGAAGAAGGCCGAGTCGGCTCCCCCGGCACTGGCAGCCGCGGCGACCGAGGCCGCGAGACCTGAGCCCAGCCCTGCATCCGCGACGCCGATACTGGTGGCGCAGAGCAAGGAACCCGTGAGTGCGACGCCGCCCCCCGCTCGGTCCGCCAACCCGGCTCCGGCGGCTGGCAGCGCGTCTGCGCCGAAGATCGCCGCGGACAGCCCGGCGCCTGCGCCCGCCGGCACCCAAGGCTCATCGCTCTATCTGCAGGTCGGCGCGTTCGGAAACCGCACCAATGCCGAGCAGTTGCGACGCCAGCTCGTTACCCAGCTTACCGAACAGGTGCAGGTGCGCGCGGGCGGCGATGCGGCGCTCTATAAGGTCCGGGTCGGACCGTTCGAATCGCGGCAGAAGGTGAACAACGTCTCACAGATCGTCGCCTCACTCGGGCTGAAGGACTCCCACATCGTCTTGGAATGATATCGGCCTGACACAGTCCGACTCCGCCTGGGCTCCGGCGGATAGGCGCCAAGGGTATCCGGACCCCTGTCGAGTGGATGTCAAACCAGGGGCTTGGGGTTAGAATGGCGCGCCGAATCGGTGCGTCTCGCGGTCCCGGGCCTCACCTCCAATCTTTTCAAGTGGCACCCATGAATCTCTCAATCAACATATTGATTCTGCTGTTTTCTTTCTTGCCGTTGGTCGGTGCGCACGCGGAAGAGACGCCGGTTTCGGCCCCTGCATCGGATCAGGTCCCCATTCCGGACCCGCCGCAGATCCAGGCCAAGAGCTACCTGCTGATGGACAACAACAGCGGGACGATCCTCGCGGAATCGAATGCCGATGAGCGTCTGGAGCCCGCCAGCCTGACCAAGATCATGGCGGCCTACGTGATCTTCCGCGAGCTGGGGCGGGGCAATCTGAAGTTGGAGGACGAGGTCCTGATCAGCGAGAAGGCCTGGCGCACCGGCGGCTCCAAGATGTTCGTCGAGGTGGGTACGCGGGTGTCGGTGCAAGACCTGCTCAAGGGGATGATCATCCAGTCCGGCAACGACGCGAGCGTGGCGCTCGCGGAGCACATCGCAGGCAGCGAGGCCACCTTCGCGGAGCTGATGAACACCCACGCGCAGCGACTCGGGATGACGAACAGCCACTTCATGAACGCCGATGGCCTGCCGCATCCCGAACACTACACCACCGCGCGGGACATGGCGCTGGTGACGGCGGCGACGATCCGGGAGTTTCCGGAGCTCTATGCCTGGTATTCGGAGAGGGAGTTCGTCTACAACGGCATCAAGCAAGGCAACCGCAACATGCTCCTGTATCAGGACGACTCGGTGGACGGGGTGAAGACCGGCCACACGGAAGCCGCCGGCTACTGCCTGGTGGCCTCGTCCAAGCGCGACGACATGCGTCTCACCTCGGTGGTCCTCGGCTCGACCGGGCCCAAGGCGCGAGCCGAGGCGAGCCTGGCCCTGCTCAATTACGGCTTCCGCTTCTACGAGAGCCACAAGCTCTATCCCGGCGGTGAGGCGGTGGAGACCCTGCGCGTATGGAAGGGAGACATCACGGATCTGCCAGTCGGGCCGGCGGAGGACGTCTACGTCACCATTCCGCGCCGGCAGTACAGCAAACTGTCCGCGCGCATCGAGAAGAACGCCGACATCTCCGCGCCGGTCTCCCGGGGCGCCGCCGTGGGGAGCATCATCGTCAACCTGGACGATAAGGAGGTGCTGCGCGCCCCCCTGGTGGCGCTGCAGGACGTCGCGGAGGGCGGTCTATGGGAGCTCGCTCGCGACAGCGTGCTGCAGTGGTTCTGACCGTGGCCGAGGTTTACCTCAACGGCGAGTTCATGCCTTTGGACCAGGCCAAGGTGCCCGTCATGGACCGCGGCTTCCTGTTCGGAGACGGGGTTTACGAGGTGATCCCGGTCTATGGCGGTCAGGCCTTCCGGCTTCCCGAGCATCTGGACCGGCTGGACAACAGTCTTTCTGCCATCCGCATGGAAAACCCCCTGCCGCGGGATGAGTGGGGCCGCATACTCCAGCGCCTGAGCGGCGGCGCGGACCGGCCGGATCAACTCGTCTACCTCCAGGTGACCAGGGGGGCGGACCCCACGCGCAATCACCTGTTTCCCGTGAGTCCGAGGCCCACGGTGTTCGTCATGGCCTGGGACGCCAAGGCGCGCCACCCGGACATCGCGGCCAGGGGCATTGCGGCCATCACGCTCGACGACTTTCGCTGGCTGCGCTGCGACATCAAGGCGATCGCCCTGCTCAGCAATGTGCTGCTGCGTCAGGCCGCGGAGGATGCGGGCGTCGAGGAGTCGATCCTCATTCGCGATGAATACGCGATCGAGGGCTCCATTTCCAACCTGTTCGCCGTCCTGGGCGGCGAGTTGATCACGCCGCCGAAAGGCAACCTGCTGTTGCCGGGCATTACCCGCGACCTGGTCGTGGATCTGGCGCGGGAAGCGGGCATCCCCTGCAGCGAGCGCGAGATCACGCGCGAAGAGCTCGCCGGCGCGGAGGAGGTGTGGATCACGAGCTCGAGCCGCGAGGTGGCTCCGGTGACACGCCTCGACGGAGAACCCGTCGGCGAAGGGCGGCCTGGGCCGCTGTGGCGGCGCATGGATAGCCTGTTCCAGGACTACAAGGCGCGTCTGCGTGCGGGTCATGCCTGACGCGCCGGAAACCCTGATCGAGTTCCCCTGCCGGTTTCCCATCAAGGCCATGGGCAGGGCGGACGATAGGTTCCAGGCTCTGGTGGTGGAAATCGTGCGCCGCCACGCGCCGGATCTCGACGAGACCTTGGTCCGGGTGCGCGAGAGCCGCGGCGGCAAGTGGCTATCGGTCACCGTGACCATCCAGGCCGCCGACAAGGAACAGCTAGATGCCATCTATCGTGAGCTGAGCGCGCACCAGCGCGTGGTCTGGGCCATGTGAGCCGCCGCCAACAAATCCTGGTCGTTCGCCACCTTGGCATGCGCGAATACGTCCGCGTCTGGCGGGCCATGCGGGATTTCACCGACCAGCGTGTTGCGGATACCCCTGACGAGCTCTGGCTGCTGGAACATCCCGCCGTCTTTACCCTGGGGCAGGCCGGTCGGACGGAGCACATCCTGGACCCGGGGGACATTCCGGTGATCAAGGTGGATCGTGGCGGTCAGGTCACCTTCCACGGGCCCGGACAGGTCGTCGCCTATCTGTTGCTGGATCTGCGTGCCTCCGGCCTCGGGATCAAGCGCCTGGTGCACCTGCTGGAGCAGGCCGTGGTGGCACTGCTGGCAGGCTACGGCATCCTGTCCAATTCCCGTCCCGATGCCCCGGGCGTGTACGTTGAGGGCGCCAAGATCGCCTCGCTGGGATTGCGGGTACGACGCGGCTGCAGCTTCCACGGCCTGGCGCTGAACGTCGACATGGATCTGGAGCCCTTTTCCCGCATCAACCCTTGCGGTTACCCAGGACTCGCGGTGACCCAGATCGCTGTCCGCAACGAGCCGGCGGACCTGGCTCGAGTTGCCGCGGATCTGGCGGCGGCGATCGCACTGCTGCTCGGGCGCCGCGTCGTTGCAGCGGAGGCCGGCGACGAGCACGATGGCGACCTGCAGGTCCGCGCCTAGTGCACGGCTGGAGATCCGGAGACAGCGCAGCAGTGTTCGCGGTTGTGCAAGTTGCGTCTGAGGTTCGTAACCACATGCCCCATACTTGGTGAGTTCGCGCTCCGATCGGCAGACGCCGCTGACCGCGCCTCGAGTAGGCCTCGCCCCCTGTACCCCAAGTCGACCAGCATCTCCTGTCCGCCCATGACTCTCCCCCCCACCGACCATGTCCGTTTCCTTCGCACCCGCTGGACCGTATTCTGGCTGCTGGTGGGCAGCTACATCATGGTCTACTTCCATCGCATGGCCCCGGGTGTCGTCTCAGCCGACCTGATGGAGGCTTTTGGCACCTCGGGAGCCGCCCTCGGGTCCCTGGCCGCGACTTACTACTACATCTACACGGCCATGCAGATCCCCTCGGGCGTCCTCGCCGATACCCTCGGGCCCCGGGTGAGCGTCGCCGTGGGCGGACTAGTGGCGGGCGTGGGATCGATTCTGTTCGGCCTGGCTGATGATTTCGCGTCCGCGAGCTGGGGGCGGTTCCTGGTCGGGCTCGGCGTGTCGGTGGTGTTCGTCGGCCTCATGAAGAGCAATGCCGTCTGGTTCTCGGAGCGCCAGTATGGGCGCATCAGCGGGTTCACCCTGCTGATCGGAAACCTGGGCTCGATTCTCGCGGCCGGTCCGCTGGCCCTCCTGCTCACCGGGGTGTCCTGGCGGCAGGTGTTCGTGGGCGCCGGGATCGCCTCCCTCGCTCTGGCCGGACTTACCCTGTTGTTGGTCCGCAACCGGCCGGAGGATGCGGGTTTCCCTTCCGTGCGCGAGCAGGAGGGGCTCAGCGCCCACCCGGCGCGCGAGCGGCACTGGACGCGGGACCTGCTGGATGTGCTCCGCCGACGCGACGTCTGGCCTGGGTTCTGGGTCAATTTCGGCGTCACTGGCAGCCTGTTCGCGTTCGCGGGGTTATGGGGTGTGCCACTGATGCGGGATCTCTACGGGCTCGATCGGACCGGCGCCTCCCTCTACACCACGGCCGCCCTCGCGGGATTCGCCATCGGCTCCTTCAAGGCCGGCTGGATCTCGGATCGCATCGGTCGACGGCGGCCGGTCATCGCCGGCGGCGCAGCCCTCTCCTGTGTCGCCTGGCTCGGGCTGATCCTGCTGCCGTGGGGGGGCGGGTGGAGTGGCTTCCTGCTCTACACCATCCTTGGGCTTTCCGCCGGCGGCTTTGTGGTTACCTACGCCGCGGCCAAGGAGTGCCTGCCCGCCAGCGTCTCCGGCATGGCGATTGCGCTGGTCAATACCGGACTTTTTCTCGGCGCCGCCGTCATGCAGCCCGCCTTCGGCTGGGTGTTGGATCTTTCTTGGGACGGAAGCCTGCGGGATGGCGTGCGCATCTATTCTGAGGCCGATTATCGCAACGGCTTATGGCTGTCCTTTGGATTCGCGCTGCTCGCCCTGGTGGCCGCCCTGAGGGTACGCGAGACTTATTGCCGGCACCTGTGAGGGGGCGTTGCGAATGCGGGGCAGTCAAGCCTCGCCTTTTTTGGCCTTGGAGATAGGGTTGAGCCGTTTCTTCCCGTTAGCTTCGGGTAGCGCTGCCCGTGCCCCGGGGTGGCGCCGAGCCCCCACGGCGCACCGCGCACAAATTGCAAAATCGTTTATAGCCGACCGTCGTTCCGGAGACCTTCGAATGAAAGCTGCTTGGTTTTTCCCCGCCTTGATTGTCTTGGCCGGATGCGCCACACCCGACAAACCCGAATCCAAAGAACCGCCTGCCCAGGTCACCGTCTACCGGGAACCGGCGTCTCGCGACAGCCTGTTTCCGATGCTGTTCGCGGTCGACGGTCGTCCGGTCATGCAACTGCATCCCGGTGACAGGCACGGCTTCGAGATCCCGGCGGGTGACTACGAATTCGAGTACGTGCTCGGGGTCTACAATTGCTCGGAGCCGGTGCAAATCGAATCCGGCAAGACGTATGTCTACCGCCTCGCCCATGGCTGCGTCATCGAGAGAGAAGACGATTCCCCGATGCGCTAACCTGCCTTTGGGCGAAGTGACGCGCCTTCCGGGCGCGTCGCTGGCGGCAAGCATCGGACGCCTTGTGCCGTGGGAAGCGACTTCCGTTTCCCTACCGCAGACCCCGCCCAATCGCGGGTTCAGGTGCAGACTCACTCGACGCGAACTTTTGCAGGTACGGAAATAAGGTTATGCGCGAACTGCTCACGTCCGCACTGCTTGCCGCAGTGGCTGTTTCAGTGTCCGCTCAAGCAGCCGCCGCGGATGCGTTCCTGCTCGATATGCAGGCGGCCCTCGATCAACGGGTTGCCGCAAACGGCGGCTATGGCGGCGGCGTCACGCTGCAGGATGGCTCGGGGATCTTGTGGCAGGGCGCATCGGGTTGGGTGGAGAACATCGGGCCGAGCCCGATCACAACGCTCGATACATTCGAGATCGCCAGCATCACAAAGACCTTCACGGCCACCGTGATCCTGCAAACGCACTAGGACAATGCCAGTCCGGTGAAGTTGTCGACGCCAATCGGGACGCTGCTTCCTGCGTCAGTCGTCGAGAATCTGCTCGTCGTCGGCGGGGTTGATTATGGCCCCGAGATCCAGGTCGGTGAGCTGCTGCAGCAGGTTTCCGGGCTACCGGATTATTGGTCCTCGCCCGAGTTCATTCAGGCATTCGACGCTGATGTCAGCCGTGTCTGGTACCCCGATGAGCTCGTGGCGTACGCGAAGGCGATGACGCCGATCGGCATTCCCTCGCAGACCTGGCACTACGCGGACACCAACTATGTGCTGCTGGGAATGATCATCGAGACAGTTACCGGCCAACCGCTGGAGGAGGTCTTCCGACAGCGCATTCTAGGGCCACTCGGGATGTCCGAGACCTATCTTGCCTACCATGAGCCAGCGGTTTCTCCGCGTCAGGAATCACATCGCTTCGAATTTGCGGAAGACCTGTACGCCCAACCGCGCCAGAGCACCGATTGGGCGGGTGGGGGGTTGGTCAGCAGCAACGCGGATCTGCAGAAGTTCATGCGGGGACTGTTCCAGGGACGTCTGTTTGAACGATCGCAGACAGTGGATCTGATGAAGACCTCGACCGATACCGGCGCAGCTGGTGTCGCGTACGCGCTGGGACTCTTCCGCGTGAATCTGGGTGCCGGCGAGGGACATCTGTGGGGTCATGACGGGTGGGGCAATTCGTTCATGTACTACTGGCCGGAGCAGGACATTGGCTTCACGGGCGCCTTGAACCAAGTGGACAACGACTGGTATCCGCTGGTCGAAACGGCGATCGCTCAGCGGCTGCTGGTCAGCGGGCCAGGGAACGACCTCGAGGTTCCGGGCACCGTGCATTGGACATTGCCGCTCAATGCCCGCTTATCGGATGGCGCGACGTCGAGCTCCGTGTCGCCGTCGATGGCGTTGTCCCTTGATGTGACCGACAGTCAGCTGGCTCGAATTCGACCAGGCATTCACGAAGATGGTCAAGAGTCCAGCGCCGATGCCCGTCCCCGGGGAGACGCTCGATTGGTCGACAAGCCATCCGATGGCCCCAACGGTGGCCAAGCGCCTGACGTGGAAGCGGGTGCCCGCGTCGAGAGCGAACATTCCGCCTCCGGATCAGGCTACCTTGACGATGGGTTCGGATCCGTTGCGCTTGTTCCTTCGCTCCGGCGCTTGCGGTGGACTACCCCCTCCTTATCCCGCTGGATCGAAGCGGATGGATCGTTGCTATGCGAAGCCGAGCGGTATTCGCTTCTGCATCTTCTCTCCGCCATCGAGCTCCCATCCTTCGCGGCCGAGTACAGGAGCAGGCGAAGCTGCCCTAGCCGAGATTATTGGTCGCAACAAGGAGTTGGCCTCGATTCTGGACAACGCCCTGCCAGGCAGGTATAACGCCAGTCGACATCCCGTTGTCCGAGGCCCGGCGCTTGAACCTGCAAGAGATTGTCCTACAACCCGTTGCTGCGCATGAAGAGGGACGCTTCCAGGCCCTGATGGGGGCCTATCACTACCTCGGGGCGTTGCCGAAGATCGGCCACACCCTGTGGTATGTCGCCACCTGGAACGGGCAGTGGCTGGCCCTGCTGAACTTCTCCGCGGCGGCCTGGAAGTGCGCGGCGCGCGACGTCTGGATCGGCTGGGATTTCCGCCACCAATACGACCGCCTGCACTTGGTCGCCAACAACAGCCGGTTTCTGATCCTGCCCGAGTACCACGTCGCGAACCTCGCTTCGCGGGTGCTGGCCTTGAGCGAACGCCGTCTGGCCAGCGATTGGCGGGAGCGCTTCGGTTACCCGCTGCTGTTGCTGGAGACCTTTGTCGATCCGCGGCGTTTCCACGGCACGATCTACCGCGCCGCCAACTGGTGCTATGTGGGTGATACCCGCGGTTTTCGCCGAACTCGCACGGGCTACAGCGCCGCGCCGAGCGCCGCCAAACGCGTCTTTGTCCGCCCTCTGCACGCCCAAGCCCAGGCCTGCCTGTCGTCTCCCGTACTCGACCCCCAGTATCGTCACGGAGCCCCGAACATCATGTTGAGCGCCGAACAGATGCTCTCTCTGCCCGACTTCTTTACCGACATCCCCGATCCCCGCCGCAGCCAGGGACGCCTCCATCCCCTGCCCGCGGTGCTGGCCATCGCCGCGGGTGCCACCCTGTGCGGCATGCGCGGCTACAAAGCCATCAGCCTGTGGGCCCAAGACCTTGGCCAGAAGGCGCGGGCGCGCTTTCGCTGTTGCTACCGCAACCGTCGCTACGCGGTACCCAGTCGTACCGTCATCCGCGAGGTGCTCACCCGCGTTGACCCGGATGCCTTAGACAGCGCCCTACAACGCTGGAACACCCAGCGGGCGGCGACCGACGAAGGGCTGGCCATCGACGGCAAGACGATGTGCAATGCCATCGATGCCGAAGATCGCCAGACCCACATCCTCGGCGTCGTCGGCCACCAGAGCCAGACCTGCCACACTCAAAAAAAGTCGGCTCCCTGCCCGTAGGCGGCAGCGACGAGGTCAAGCAAACCAACGAGATCGGGATGGTCATCCCGCTGCTGGAACCCATCGATATCGCTGGCAAGACCATCACCGCCGACGCCCTGCTGACCCAACGCAAGCTCGCCCAATACCTCATCGAGCGCAACGCCGACTACGTCTTCACCGTCAAAGGCAATCAGCCGATCTTGCGCGAAGACATCCGCCTAATCTTCCAGGGCCGCGGCACACCCGACTTCACCGAGCCGCTCACCCTGGCCCATGGCCGCATCGAGCAGCGCTGCATTTGGACCAGCACCGCCCTCAACGACTACCTCGACTTCCCCGGTGTCGGCCAAGTCTTCGTCATCGCCCGCCCCACCATCGAGAAGACCACCGGCCAGAGCTCGACCGAAACCGTCTACGGCATCACCAGCCATTCCCCGACAACCGCCAGCGCCGCGGCCATCCTGGCCTTCAACCGCGGCCACTGGACCGTCGAGAACGGCTGCCACTACATCCTCGACTGGAACTGGGACGAGGATCGCCGCACCATCCGCACCGGACACGGTCCCGAGAACATTACCGCCCTACGCCGCTTCGCCACCGGTGCCATCAGGTCCAAGTCCCGCGATACCGTCGCCGCGACCATCCAGCGCCTGGCGCGCAATGTTCGCCTGGTCTTCGACTACCTGCGCATGACCGACAACTCCCGGCACCGTTCGCCGTCCCTCCAAGCTCAGGCGGGCTAGAACGGATTCGCCGTGTTCGGCGATGTCCTGACCCTGGTCTTTTCCGGGGCAGTTCGCTCTGACTCAAGCATCGCCGGGGTGGGGTCGCGTAAGGGGTACGAAAGCGACTCCCAGCACGTCGCGGGTGCGGATTGACCCGTCGGCGTTTTTCTCGATCACCAATAGCTCCTGGTGCCCGTATGGCGGACCGACGGGGATCACCAGGCGCGCGCCCTTCCCGAGCTGCTCCACTAGCGGCGGAGGCACGGAAGGTGCGGCCGCGGTGACCAGGATGCCGTCGTACGGCGCGTGCTCCTGCCATCCGAGGTAGCCGTCCCCCTGATGGGTCAAGACGTTCGCATAGCCGAGCCGCGCGAGACGCTCGGCTGCTTGTGCCGCCAGATCGCCGACGATCTCTACCGAGTAGACCTGCTTCACCACGCGGGAGAGAACGGCGGACTGGTAGCCTGAGCCGGTGCCGATCTCCAACACGCTGGCCTGTGGACCGCAGCCCAGAAGATCGGTCATCAGGGCGACGATATAGGGTTGCGAGATGGTCTGGCCGTGGCCGATCGGGAGGGGGCCGTTCGCGTATGCGTACCGCTGTTCGTGCCCGGGGACGAACTCATGGCGCGGGACCTTGGCCATGGCCGCCATGACCCGGGGATCGAGGGCGTCTCGCCCGATGAGTTCCCGCGTGTAGCGGACCTCGTTCTCGATGTCCCGCAGCATCTTGTCGGTGGGGGATTTCATCGCGGCCGGCTGCGTCGCGGTTTAGGTGGCGCTCGCCGACAGCTCGGTCTGGGAAGCGGCCAGATCGGCCGGCGGCGGAAAGCGCTTCGCCATGCCGTCCGGCACCTCGCCCCGGCCCGCCTGGTAGAGCGAGCCGGACTCCAGCATGATCAGCACCATGAGCGCGATCAGGATCGGCGCGATGGCCACCCGTTGCAGGGCGATGAACATCAACGTTTGCATGCGTGGGTCCGTCTGTCCCTGGGACAGCAGCCAGCCGATTCCGATCAACGCGGCACCGACCAGGTACGCGATCAGCAGGATCTTGTAGCGACCGGTGGCGATCCGCCAGTGCATCGTCACGAACCAGGGTTCGCCGGTAGTGGCCCTGGCGGCGCGCACGAAGCTGTAGGCGACGATCGAGAGCGAGATCGCAAGCGGTATCAGCACGCCCAAGAGCTTGTAATCCGCCAGAGGAGAGTCCTGCTGCAGGAAGCTCCCGGCGAGTAGCGCGATCAGCATCAGAAGGTTGATCAGCAGCAGATTGACCATGGCCAGCTCATGCGGCGTCTTGGCCTGGGCTCGGGTCGCTTCGTCGATGGGAAAATACATGAGGTCGGCCGCGATTATTCGCTAACATCCCGTTCGTGTACGCGGAATTCTCCGTGCTGTCACTGACGGATTTCAACCTAGGCAGGTCGCGAAGCGTCACTCTGGCCCCCTATGAGCGATTCAGGAAGGTCCCGCGAGGAGCTTTCGCGCGAGTTGTCCGCGCTGCGCGCGCGCGTCGCCGAGTTGGAGCGCGATGCGGCCGAGGATGCCCTGGGCGGGCGCACGCGGATGGATGTTGCGCTGCGCGAGAGCGAGGAGCGCTTGCGGACCCTGATCGACGCGACGGGCGACGATGTGGTGGTGCTGCTGGATGCCGAGCACCGGGCGGTGGTGGTCAATCAACGGGCGGCCGCGAGCTTTGGGCTGCCGGTCTCCGAGGTCCTTGGCAGGACCATCCTCGATCTGGCGCCCGGGGAGGTCGCCCGCGAGCGGCACCAGCGGGCGCAGGAGGTCCTGGAGCAGGGAGCGCCGCAGCGTTTCGAGGACCAGCGGGCGGGGCGCTGGTACGATAACAACATGTACCCCGTGCTGGGGCCGGATGGCAGGCCCCAGGGGGTCGCGATCTTCGCCCGTGACATCACCCGGCGCAAGGCCATGGAGCGGGCGCTCGCGCAGGCGAAGGAGGAGGCCGACAAGGCCAGCGTCGCCAAATCCCGCTTTCTCGCCGCGGCCAGTCACGATCTGCGCCAACCTCTGCAGGCGATGTCGCTTCTGCTCGGCGCGCTGACCTTTCCCCCGATGGAGGGTCAGGCGCGCGAGATCGCGCGGGACATGCAGTCGACATTGGCGGTGATGGAGGGGCTGTTGAACGCGCTTCTGGACATCACCAAGCTCGAGGCGGGCATCGTCATCCCGCGTGAGCGGGACTTCTCGGCGCTGGTCTTCCTGCACCGCTTGCAGGGACAATTTCGCCCACTCGCGGCGGACCGTGGGGTTCGTGTGCGCGTATTCCCGAACAAGGCCGGCGTGCGTACCGACCCCGATCTGTTGGAACGCATCCTTCACAATCTGATGTCCAACGCCATCCGCCACACGCGCAAGGGCAGGGTGCTGCTCGGGTCGCGGCGGCGGGGGGACCGGTTGCGCATCGAGGTGTGGGACACGGGCGAGGGCATCGCCGAGGATCAGCTCGAAAGCATTTTCGACGAGTTCTACCAGCTCGGTAATCCGGCGCGCAACCGTCACCAGGGGCTGGGGCTCGGGTTGGCGATCGCGAAGCGTGTCGCCGATCTCCTGGGTCTGCGTCTGGGCGCGTTCTCCCGGGTCGGCAAGGGATCGGTCTTCTTCGTCGAGGTGCCGTTGGCGTCGTCCCCCGTGGCGCAGGCTGGCGTCGATGTCTTCTCGGAGTCACCCGAGGAGGCGTTGAACCTTTGCGTGCTGGTGGTGGAGGACGACGAGCCGGTCCTGCTGGCAACGGCGCGCCTGCTGCGCTCCTGGGGTTTCCACGCTTTTTGCGCCGCGAGCGCCGCGGAGGCGCTCTCCTTGATCCGCGAGCAGGGGTTGCGCCCGGATGTCGCCGTGGTCGACTACCGGCTCCCGGACGGCGCAAACGGAATCGAGCTGCTGGCCGCGATCGACGCCAGCGCCGGTCGCAGGCTGCCCGCCGTCCTGGTCACGGGCGATACCGCCGGCGAGCGTCAGCGGGAGGCCCAGGCCTGCGGCTATCCGCTGCTGCACAAACCGGTTGCGCCGGGTGAGCTGCGTCGGACCCTCGTCAACCAGTATCTCTCCGGTTTCGGGTCCGGCGCTCCGGAGCCAAACCCTGTTTCCAGCTGATCTCAAGGAGCCACCCCGATGTCCGAATCCCTTCTTATTGGCAAAGGCGAGTTCCCGGTCTCCATCCTGTCGCGCATGGCCAATCGCCACGGGCTGGTCGCGGGCGCCACGGGCACCGGCAAGACGGTCACCCTGCAGCGTCTGGCGGAGGCTTCAGCCGCGCCGGGGTGCCCGTGTTCCTCGCGGACATCAAGGGCGACCTGGCCGGCATCAGCCAGGCGGGAGGCGGCAACGCAAGGTTGCCGAGCGGGTCGCGGAAATGCGGTCTGGAGGCGGAGGACGGTTTCGCCTATGCCGGGTGCCCCGGTGACCTTCTGGGACATCCTCGGGCGAGCAGGGGCACCCGGTGCGCACCACGATCTCGGACATGGGGCCCCTTGTTGCTCGCCACGGCTGTTCGACCTCAACGACACCCAGGAGGGGGTGCTCAACATCGTCTTCCGGGTGGCCGACGAGAATGGCTGGCTGCTGCTGGATCTCAAGGACCTGCGGTCCCTGCTCGCCTATGTCGCCGACAACGCCAGTGCGCTGCAGTCGACCTACGGCAATGTCTCCAAGGCCAGCGTCGGCGCCATCCAGCGCCGCCTGCTGACCCTCGAGGAGCAGGGCGCCGAGCAGCTGTTCGGCGAGCCGGCCCTGGACCTCGCCGACCTGATGCAGACCGACGAGCAGGGTCGTGGATTCGTGAACGTGCTGGCCGCGGACAAGCTCATCCACACCCCCGCCCTCTACGCGACCTTCCTGCTGTGGCTGCTCTCCGAGCTGTTCGAGCAGCTGCCGGAGGTCGGCGACCCGGACAAGCCCAAGCTGGTCTTCTTCTTCGACGAGGCGCACCTGCTGTTCGACGATGCCCCGAAGATACTGCTCGACAAGGTGGAGCAGGTGGTGCGCCTGATCCGCTCCAAGGGCGTCGGCGTCTACTTCGTCACCCAGAATCCGACCGACGTGCCCGAGGACGTGCTCGGCCAGCTCGGCAATCGGGTTCAGCACGCGCTGCGCGCCTTCACGCCCAAGGATCAGAAGGCGGTGCGGGTGGCGGCCCAGACCTTCCGTCCCAACCCGAACCTCGACACCGAGCAGGTGATCACCGAGCTCGGCGTCGGCGAGGCGCTGGCCTCGACCCTGGACGAGAAGGGCACTCCCGTCGGTGGTGCGAGCGCATCCGGTCGCCCCGCCCGGAAGCCGTCTCGGTCCGATCACCCCCGCCGAGCGCGCGGCCGTGATGGCGGGCTCCCTGGTCAAGGGCATCTATGACCGAGCGGTGGACCGCGTCTCCGCCTATGAGATCCTGCAGCAGCGGGCCGAGCAAGCCGCGGCCGAAACGGCGACGTCCGCTCCCGTCGCCCGCGCCGCGAGCCCAAGACTTCCCGCGGCCGCGGCCGGCAGAGCCCGCTGGAGGCCTTCGTATCGAGCGCGGCGCGCTCCATCGGCACCCAGATCGGGCGCTCGTTGATGCGGGGAATTCTCGGCTCCCTGACCGGGGGGCGCAGACGTTAGCCTGTGCTGTGCCGGCCGCCACGGGCGCAGGCTGCGCCATGCTCCGATCGGCGGCGGGTAGGCCCTTGCCTGGCCGGAACGCCGCCCCCAACCTCAACGCTCTGGCGAGAAAACACGAGGAGACCCCGAGTGCAGCACGAGCTGAGAGTCCTCAGGCCCGAGGAATACTTGATCGAACAGGAGCCTTATTACGAGGCGGTGGGGGATGAGATTGCGGTGTTCGACGCCGCGTATCGAAACGGCCTGCCGGTCCTGCTCAAGGGGCCAACGGGCTGCGGCAAGACGCGTTTCATGGAGCATATGGCATGGCGTTTGAAGCGCCCGCTGATCTCGGTCTCCTGTCACGACGACCTCACTTCCTCCGACCTCGTCGGCCGCTTCCTGGTCAAGGGCGGCGAGACCCATCTGGGTCGACTGCCCTCTGGCCCGCGCCGTGCGCGCCGGGGGGATCTGCTATCTAGTGTAGTGCGCCATTCTGTTTGGAACTTAAGCGACGATTGGCACGAACGACCTTCTCGAGGATGTCGCTGGCCTTGGCGGTCCAGATAAAGGGTTTGGGATTTTTGTTGTGCTCGGCGATGTAGTTGTCGATGGTCTGAATCAATTCGGGCACGCTGGTGAAGACGCCGCGGCGCAGCTGCTGGTTGGTCAGATCGCGGAAGAAGCGCTCGACCATGTTCAGCCAAGAAGCGGAGGTTGGCGTGAAGTGGATGTGGAAACGCGGGTGCTTCTCCAGCCAGGCCCTAACTGCCGGGTGCTTATGGGTCGCGTAGTTGTCGCAGATCAGATGCAGGCTCTTCTCCTTGGGCGTGCGGCGCTCGATCTGGCGCAGGAACTTCAACCATTCGATATGACGATGGCGCGCCTGGCACTGGCCAATGACAGTTCCGTCGAGCACGTTGAGGGCGGCAAACAAGGTGGTCGTGCCGTGACGTTTGTAGTCGTGGGTCATCGTTGCCGCGCGTCCCTTCTTCAACGGCAAGCCCGGCTGGGTACGATCCAGGGCCTGCACCTGGCTTTTCTCGTCACAGCACAGCACCAGTGCGTGTTCGGGCGGGCTCAGATACAGCCCGACGATATCCTCGAGCTTTTCGATAAAACGCGGATCGCGCGAGACCTTGAAAGTCTCAACCCGGTGCGGTTTCAGACCATGCGCTTGCCACACCCGGCGAATGCTCGAGGCACTGATGCCAGTGGCCTGCGCCAGCGTGCGGGTACTCCAGTGCGTCGCCGACGGCGGTGTCGTCTGCGTGGTCAGGCGCACAATTTCCTGGGCATCCACCTGGCGCGGGCGCCCACCGCGCGGGAGATCCTGCACAATCGCCGCCAACCCACCTTCGGCGTAGCGGGTGCGCCAGCGACCGACCTGCACCCGGCCCACCCCCAGTTGCTCGGCAATCTCTTGATTGGTCATTCCGTCCGCTGCCAACAGCACGATCGTTGCGCGCTGTGCCTCGCGCACACTGACGGTACTGGAACTGGCCATTCGCTTGAGCCGCTTGCTCTCTTCGGGCGACAACTCAATGACCGGCGCCACTCGCATCGTAAGCCCCCTGTCTGCATCAGCATTCTACAAAAGACAGGACGCGTCTTAATAAGTTCCGTTAATTGTGGCGCACTACACTAGATGAGATCGTGGAGGCGCGCAAGGACACGACGGTCGTCATTCATCCCCTGGCCGACGACCGTCGGGTGCTGCCGATGGAGAAGGCGGGTGAGCTGCTTGAGGCGCCGGAGGAGTTCTGTCTGGCGATTTCCTACAATCCTGGCTACCAGAGCGTGCTCAAGGACCTCAAGCAGTCCACGCGTCAGCGCTTCGTTGCCCTCGAGTTCGACTATCCGGACGCGGCCCTGGAGCAGCGCATCGTCGAGAAGGAATCGGGCATCGACTTTGGCGTGGCGAGTCAGCTGGTCAAGTTCGCGCACATGACCCGCAATCTCAAGGGGCAGGGGCTGGAGGAGGGCGCCTCCACCCGCCTGCTGGTGCACGCGGCCAAGCTCATCGCATCTGACGTGGACCCGGTGGTAGCGTGCCGCAGCGCGGTCGCCCAGGCCCTGACCGACGATCGGGAGATGCTCTCGGCGGTCAACGAGCTTTCCGCGTCGCTTTTTTAGAAGCGCTGAATCATCCCGTCCCGGGATGCCCAGCGCACGGAACGCGAAAACGCGGTTTCCGCATTCCTCCATTCTCCGCGGATTGCTCCGCCGAGAACGGCGGCACTTCCCTGTGCCGCGACGGATGCTGAATCATCCCGTCCCGGGATGCCCAGCGCACGGAACGCGAAAACGCGGTTCCCGCATTCCTCCATTCTCCCCGGAATGCTCCGCCGAGAATGGCGGCACTTCCCTGTGTCGCGACGGATGCTGAATCATCCCGTCCCGGGATGCCCAACGCTCTGGGCTAACTGCCTTGGCGGGACGCGCCGCAACCTTTTACCCGGGACGCGATGATCACGGCTTGATTTTCCCCCACCGCGTTGGCACCCTGCCAAAGCGCCGCGAGAGCCGTTTCGCGCGGCCCTTATAACAATCACTGGAGGAACTTGATGAAATCCCATCTCTGGATGCCCCTCGTCTTCGGATTGACCCTGGCCGGCAACGCTCAGGCGCAGCCCGCATATGGGTATGGCCCCGGGCCGAGCCCCTACGGTCCGGTCCCTTACGGACCAAGCGCGCGGGTCGATCCCGCGGCGGATGCCGCTGCCGTGCTGCGCGAGGGGCTGGACAAGCTGCTCGCGTTCCTGGATCAGGAAGAGAAGCCGAATAAGCTGCAGGTGGCAGCCTACCTCGATAAGGAAATGGCACCCTACTTCGACTTCGCCCGCATGGCGAAATGGATTGCCGGGCCGCGCTTCGCGAACATGACCGGGGAGCAGCGCGAGGCCATGGTGGCATCGCTCGAGGCGCGTTTCCTCAGCGCCCTGGCGCTGAAGGTCGCCAATTACAAGGGTCAGCAGATCCGATTCCTCCGCCCGGGCATGTCGCGTCGCGGCACGGTGAGCGTCTCGGTCGGCATCCTACGGCCGGGCAGCTACCCGTCGAAGCTCGATTTCCGCATGTACAAGTCGGATGACGGCTGGAAGGTCTACGACGTGGTCGCCAACGGGCGCAGCGCTGTGGCTTACTATCGCGCCGAGTTCAATCGCCAGTCGGCACCGGGTCAGCCCAACCCCTACGCGCGCTAACCCTGATCCATCCATGCACGGGCTCGGCTGGGCCCGTGCACCTTGCCGCAGCACACGGCAACCCCATCTCCCCTTCCATGAACGAACATCTTTCGCGGGCAGACAGCGTTCCATCCCGTATCGGGAAGGGCATGCTGGTCGGTGCCTGGATCCTGGCATTGGCCATCCTGGTTCTGTTCTTCAATCGCTTGGTCAGCCATCAGGAGAATCCCAACCGGGACCCGGTGGCCGTGGAGGACGCCAGCGGCCGGATGCAGGTCGTGCTCGCCCGCAACCGGAGCGGCCACTACGTCGCCGACGGCCGCATCAATGGCCAGCCCGTGCGGTTCCTGGTCGACACCGGGGCGACCGACGTAGCGCTTCCGCTGGAATTGGCGCGCAGGCTGGAGCTGCCGCTGGGGGCAGCCCGGATCAGCCGAACCGCGAACGGAAACGTCAGGGTATGGACCACGCGGCTCGGCAGCGTGGATCTCGGCGGGCTGCGGCTCAACGATGTGCGGGCCTCCGTGCTGCCCAATATGCCGGGCGACGAGGTCTTGCTCGGCATGAGCTACCTGAAGCATTTCGAGCTCATCCAACGCGACGGGACCCTGACCCTGCGGGCGCCAGGCTAGCCGCGTCAGACCCGGAGTACGACTCCGCCGCGGCGCGGATCGGCCGCGCCCTCTAGCTCTCCCCCGGCGCCTCGTCGGACGCTGTGGGCACCGCCGAAGAAGACGCTGGTCTGGCTCCAGCGCCGGACGTTCGGCCAGTTCCCCTTCAGCTCCGCCAGGGTGTCGTCGTCCACCGGCGGCTCGAGGTTGAGCAGGTCGCCTTCGTAGTGGATGCGGGGCGCGACGACCGCATCCTTGAGCGCCAAGTCGAAGTCCACGAGGTTCGTCAAGACCTGCAGGATCGCGCTGCGGATGCGGTTCGAGCCGCTTGATCCGGTCACCACCCAGTCGCCTTCCGGGCGCGCGAGCAGCGTGGGCGACATCATGGAGCTGATGCGCCGATTCCGCGGCCATTGGTGGAAGCCGTGGGGATTGATGTCTTCCTCCCCCAGCATGTTGTTGAGCACGATTCCGGTGCCCGGGAGCACGTAGCCCGCGCCCTCGCCGTTCGATAAGGTCAGGCTCGCCAGGTTGCCGGCGCCGTCCGCGATGCTGATCTGAGTAGTGCCCCGACTGAATACCGAGTGCGCGCGCATGACGCCGAGCAGCTCCGTTGCCAGGGGATCCGAGTTCGGGGCGGGGTGGCTGGTTCCTTCGCGCCGCAGGCGCTGGGTGAGCTGCATGGCCATGGCCAGCGCATGCAGATGACGCGCTCCGCCTCTCGGATAGGTGTTTAGCTCGGTCTCGCCCAGCAGTCGCAGGGCGAACAGGATGAGAGGTCCGCCGAGGGCGGGAGACGGATTAGTGTAGATCCGCTCGCCGCGGTAGGTCGCGCTCAAGGGGCGGCGCTTGATGACGCGGTAGGCGCGCAGATCCTCGTCTTCCAAGTGCCCGCCGCCGGCCGCGCAGTCCGCGATCAGCCGCTGGCCGAGGTCCCCGCCGTAGAAAATCCCCTCGCCCTCGGAGGCGATGGCCTCCAGGCTGTCCGCGAGGTCCGGCTGCCGGACGATCGTCCCCGGCTCGGCGAGGCGGTCGGGACGGTCAGACGCCGCGTGGGGGGCAAAGGCAGCCGCGCTGGCGCGCAGGATCGGCTCGACGATGGTGGCAAGATGGTACTGGAAGGGATTGAGCGCGACGCCGTCGCGGGCGTAGCCTCGGGCGGGCGCGACCAAGTCGCGCATCGGCATGCGGCACAGGTCGCGCTGCGCGGCGAGCAGGCCGGCGATGGTTCCCGGTGTCGCGATTGCGCCCATCCCGATGTGGAACTCCTGGGTGGCGTCGCCGAAATCCACGGAGACCGGGTAGAAGTCGGTGTCGGGGGGCGCCCGTTTGCGGTGCGGGGTCTGCGCGAAAAAGTCGTAGATCACGGGCGACCCGGAAACCGGTTTGGCCAGCAGAAAGCCGCCGCCGCCGAGCGACGCGAGAACCGGCTCCACCACGCAGGCCGCGCAACAGGCGGCGACCGCGGCGTCGAAGGCGTTGCCGCCGGATGCAAGAACGACAGCGGCGGCCTCGGCGGTCTTTTCATGGCCCGCGGCGATGGCCCCTTTCGCGGCCTTCATGTGCTAATTTCTACCGACTTCATCATGGCAACCGGGTTTCGATTCGGTTGGCGGCCGAGTCGCCGAACCGTCGCATTTCCCCGGTTTGACCGTGCATAATGCATGTGCGCGATTGTAACCGCGGAGCACCGCTGGGAAGAATGAGCCGATTAGGAAAGATCCGATGAGCGTTGGCGAGGGTTCAGAACGACGGGGTGGCAATCTCGGCACGCTCAAGGCGCAGGCCGCCCAGAACGTCGAGCGCCTGCGCGCCGAGCTGGCGGCCCTCCGGGATATGCAGCCGGAGCGAGACGTCCATTCGGCCACGGAGCACCTCGCCCTGCAGCAGGAGGTCGAGACCCTGCGTCTCACCCTGCACGAGAAGGACCGGGTGGTGGATCTCACGGAGGCCCAGTGCCGGCGCCTGGAGGACGAGCTCGAGGACCAGCACCTCACCAGCGACGGCTTGAAGCAGGACCTGGAGCGCCAGAAGCTCGCCCTGGCCGCCGCTCGCGAGGAAGTGGCGCGATTGACTGAAGAGCGCCAGCTGATGCAAGAGCGCTTTCAGGTGCTCATCGAGCAGCGCGGCGCGTCTGCCGGTTCCGAGGCCGAGCTCGATCTTGGGCTTCGCCCGCCGCGACGGAAGTCCTTGCCCGCGTCGCTGGCCGATATCCGCTTCCTGGGAGGCTTGGCCTTGGGCGCCCTGTTGGCCGTGGGCGGCGTTCTCTTGCTCGGCCAGCAGGTCTGGACCCTTCCCGCCGGCTCCGGACCGCCGCCGGCGGATGCCGCGGTGGCCGGATCGGAGGATGGCGTGTCGCCAGAGACCTTTGTCCCGCCAGCCGCGGAGGAGGCGGGGTCGGAAACTCATCCGTCGTCCGCCGAGGAGGTCTCGCCAGTGGTCGCGGGGACCCTCACGGACCGTCTCTCGGGCGGCGGATTCGGGCCGCCGATGGTGGTGCTCGAGGACGGAACCTTCACCATGGGGCAGGTGCGGACCCTGCCGAACGATGACTGGGGCCCGGTCCACGAGGTGAATGTCGCCGGCTTTCTGATCGGCGCCAACGAGGTCACGTTCGCCGAGTACGATCGCTTCGCGCGCGCCACCGGACGGCGGCTTCCGAACGACTACGGCTGGGGCCGCGGGCGCCGGCCGGTGGTGGACGTCAGCTGGCAGGATGCCACGGCCTACGCCGAATGGCTGTCCGGTCAGACCCGCGCGCGCTATCGGCTGCCCAGCGAGGCGGAGTGGGAGTATGCCGCCTCCGCTGGTCGACGCTCCGCCTATTGGTGGGGATTCGAGCCAGGGCAGGGAAGGGCGGTCTGTTTCGACTGCGGCAGCGACTGGGACAAGATCTCCACTGCGCCGGTCGGCAGCTTCGAGTCCAATCCCATCGGTCTCTACGACACCCACGGAAACGCCATGGAATGGGTGCAGGACTGCTATCAGCCCGACTACGAGGGTGCTCCGACCGACGGCCGTCCGCGGCAAGTGAGTGGCTGCCGCTACCGCGTCGCCCGTGGCGGGGCTTTCAACAAGCCCGCGCACTCCATGCGGAGCACCGCGCGCAATCATTTCACCGCCGACACCCGTCTCAACACCCTGGGATTCCGCCTGGCCCGTGACCGATGACGCGAGACCGCCGTCTTCCGCCCGCGTGCTTGGCGTGGGCGTTGCGGCGCTGGACGTAATCAACAGGGTCGAGGTCTATCCCGAGGAAGACGACGAGGTGCGCGCCCTCGAACAGGATGTGCGGCGCGGCGGCAATGCGACCAATACGCTGGTGACGCTCGCCCAGCTCGGCCATCGCTGCGCCTGGGCGGGTACGCTGGGGGACGATGCCGCGAGTGAGCAGATCCTGGCCGACCTCGGCCGGCATGGAGTAGACGCCTCGCTCTGCGTACGCCACGCCGGTGGCCATACGCCGACCTCCTACGTCACCCTCAGCCGGGCATCCGGCAGCCGAACCATTGTCCATCATCGCGATCTGCCCGAGCTCAGCGCCCAGGCGTTCTCCTTGCTGGAGTTGGACCGCTTCGACTGGGTTCACTTCGAGGGACGCGATCCGGACCAGACGGCCCTCATGCTCCGGGACCTCGCGGCGCGGCATGCCGAGCTGCCCGTTTCGCTGGAGGTGGAGAAGCCCCGGTCTGGCGTGGAGCGGCTCTTCGACGGGCCTCGGGTCTTGATCTTCTCCCGCGTCTACGCCGCTAGCCGCGGATACGCGGACCCGGTGCGCTTTCTCGCCGATCAGTGGAGCGACGTGAGCGCCGAGCTGCTGTTTCTGGCCTGGGGGGAGGGTGGGGCCTACGGACAGGCGCGGGGAGGACCCGTCCAGCACGCCCGGTCTTACGCGCCGTCCCGGGTCGTGGATACCCTGGGGGCGGGGGATGTTTTCAACTCGGCGCTGATCGACGGCCTGCTCGCGGGGACCGCGCTCGACGCGCTCCTCGAGCGGGCAAATCGGCTGGCCGGCCACAAATGCGGCCGTCGGGGGCTGCATGGCTGGTGGTCAGCGCCAGATCGGAGGGTTGGGGGTGAGTGGGCTGATCCCCCTGTGCCCGCTGGACGCGCTGGCAGACCCGGGTAGCCGCGGCTTTTCCCTGGAGCTCGACGGCGGTTCGGTCGAACTCTTCGTGGTGCGCTTTGCGGGCCGGCTCCACGCCTATCGCAACAGTTGCCCCCATACCGGCGCCACCCTGGAGTGGATGCCGCACCGTTTCCTCGATGCCGAGGAGGCGTTCATCCAGTGCGGGCTGCACGGTGCCTTGTTCCTCATCGACAGCGGCGAGTGCGTGCGCGGGCCCTGCGTCGGCGCGTTCCTGGTGCCGCTCGTGGTGAAGGTGCGCGACGGCGAAGTTTGTCTGTTGGATGTTGAACGCGAGCCTGTGAGCTGATTGACGCGGCGTGGATCTGACCAAGCCTCTGGAGCTGTTCGGTGCCCTGTTCGACTCGCCGGTCTGGCCGGCATTGAGGGTGAGCCTGCACATTGCGTTCTTCGTCTCGGGCGTCTACCTCATCAAGCTGATCCTCGGTTTTCGGGGTCTCACCGAGCTGCGCCATCTCGGCAAGGCGAGAAGGTCGTACCGCTTGCCGTTCGCCGCACTGTTGCTGCTGTTCTCCAGCGTGTTGTTGTATCAGGCCACCTGGCAGCTGACGGGCCTGTTCCGGCCGCAGTTCGTCGCCTTCATGCAGTCCTACGACCGGCGCCAGTTCAACCCCGCCCACCGTATCCAGCGCGGCCAGATCCTCGATCACCGGGGCGAGGTGCTGGCGTACAGCCAGGAATACGGCGGGCAGGTGTACCGGATGTACCCATACGGTCCCGCGTTCGCACACGTGGTCGGCTACAGCGACCCGAAGTTCGGCGCATCCGGTATCGAGGCGGCGGCGAACGCGGAGCTTAACGGCGGCACCGTGGCCAGCCTGCCGGCATGGGGTGAGTTGGGCCGGCAGCTGCTGACCCGCGACAAGCGCCTGCGCGGCCAGGACCTCAGGCTGACGCTGGACGCGCGGCTGCAGCTGCTGGCGTTGCAGCTGCTGAAAAGCAGGCGCGGCGCCGTGGTGCTCCTGGAACCGGACGACGGCGCCGTGCGCGTGCTCGCCAGCGCACCCGCGTTCGACCCTAACCAGATCTCGCCGGCCCTGTTTCACGGCGACGACCCGGCGGCCCCCTTGCTCAACCGGGCGACCCAGGGGCTCTATCCTCCCGGCTCCACCTTCAAGATCGTCACCGCGGCCCTGGCGCTCAACGCCGGGTTCAAGGGTACGCTCTATTGCCCCGCCGACGGCTACAGCACCTCATCCTATTACCGGAAGATCCGGGATCACGAGTACTACGAGGCCCGCCGGGCGGGAAGGGTCTGGAAGGGTCACGGCAACCTGGATCTGTCAACGGCGCTGGCCGAGTCGTCCAACGTGTTCTTCGCCCAGCTGGGGGTGAGCTACGGCAGCGACGCCTTCCTGCGCAATGCCGAGCGCTTCTACTTCGATCGGCAGGTCGCGCTGCACAAGAGTCCACTCGGCGCTTGGGAGATGAGCACGGGACGCCTACCCCGCATAGCGGCCTCCGACAAGTACGGTCTGGCGCAGGCCTCGGTGGGTCAGGGTGCGTTGCTGGTGACGCCGGCCCACATGGCCCTGATCGCGGCGGCGGTGGCCAACGGCGGGGTGGCCATGAGGCCCCGGCTCGTCGCAAGCGACCCCCCCGCGCAGCTCGCGCGCTTCATGCCGGAGGACAACGCCCGGCGGTTGGCGCGGATGCTCCGCGGCGTCGTTGCCGACGGGACGGGACGCGGCATCGACGTCGAGGGCCTGATGATCGCGGGCAAGACGGGGACCGCGCAGAACCCGCTGGGCGCCGCGCACAGCTGGTTCGTCGGCTTCGCCCCGGCGGAGCGCCCGCGGTTGGCGGTGGCGGTGCTGGTCGAGCACGGCGGTTTCGGGTCCGCGATTGCCGCGCCGATCGCCCGCGACCTGCTGCTGAAGGCCCGAGAGCTGGGGCTCTTGCCGTGAATGCGGCACGCGCGCCTGCCGACGTTCGCGCCGTCTGGGAGTTTCGCCGGCCCGAGCGGACCCTGCTGCTCGGATGCTTCCTGTGCATCCTGCTGGGCTTCCTGATGGTGCTGGGGTCCGGCCATGCGGCTGGGCACGCGCTAACGCTTCTCGATCTGCTGCCGCCTGTCATCTATGCCGGTTGCCTGGTCGCGATGCATCTGGTGCTGGTCGCGGCCAGGTTTCAGGGCGATCAGGTCCTGCCGCCCGTCGTCGCCCTTCTCGCCGGCCTCGGGCTGCTAGCCCAGGTGCGCATGGGCGCGTACGCCGGCTTGGACCCGTGGGCGGCGAGCCGCTACATCTTCCCGGCAGGGGTGCTGACGATGCTCGCGGTCTGCGTGGTCGGCATGCGGGGCCGCTATCAGCGGCTGTGCGTCGCACCCTGGGTCTGGGCGGGGCTCTCGCTGGCGCTGGTGGCGCTCCTCCTGGTCACCGGTCAGCGCTTTCGCGGGGGCGTCTACGCGGCGGGGTTCGTCACTCCGACGGAGTTCCTCAAGGTGAGTGTGATCCTTTTTCTGGCGGGCTTCATCGACCAGCAGGCCAAGGCGTTGGGGAAATGGGGCGGGCTGCTGTCGGTGCCGGTGCCGCCGTTCAGGGAGTTGCTGCCCCTGATCGGGTTCTGGATGCTGCTGACGGGGCTTCTGTTCCTGCAACGCGACCTCGGGATGTACGTCGTGCTGAGCTGTGCCCTGCTGGCCATGCTGGTCGTCGGCACCGGGCGCATCGGATACCTGGTCTACGGCCTGGTTGGCGCGGCGGGCGTGGGCTATCTGATCCTTTCGCTGTTCTTCCACGGTCAGCGCCGCATCCAGGCCTGGCTTTCCCCCTTCGACGATCCGACCGGCGGCGGCTGGCAGGTCCTGCAGGGATTGTCCGGCATGTACTCCGGCGGGCTCTGGGGGGAGGGTTTCGGCAGGGGAAACCCGGAGTACACACCCATCGCCGAGTCTGACTTCATCTACTCGGTGATCGGCGAAGAGCTCGGTTTCGTTGGTTGCGCGCTGGTGCTGGTGTTTTTCCTGCTGTTTTTCGAGCGTGGCCTGCGCATCGCCAGCCAGATTTCATCGCCCTTCGGCAGGCTGCTGTGCGTGGGGCTGACCACGGTGATCGTGACCCAGACCTTCCTGAACGTCGGGGGCGTGACCAAGCTCATTCCCCTGACCGGCATCACCCTTCCCTTCATCAGCCAGGGCGGAAGCAGCCTGTTGACCGCCTTCGCCAGCCTGGGCCTGATCCTGGCGATCTCCGACGGCGGGGCCGTCCAGGCCCGCAGGCCGGGGAAGACCGCCGCGAGCCGGCGTGCGAGGCTCGGCGCTCGACCTAAGCCGGCGCGGGGGCCTAGATCGCGCAAGGGAGTCTCGCCGCGACCCTCGCCCTCGGGTTAAGGAATCATGTGGCGGCTGGCCGCGCGCACCTACCAGCCGCGCTTCAGCAGGGTGTGTAGGAAGCGCCCGGTGTGGGAGCGCTCGTTCCCCGCGATCTGCTCCGGCGTGCCGGTCGCGATCACTTCGCCCCCGCGGTCGCCGCCCTCCGGCCCCAGGTCGATGATCCAGTCGGCAGTCTTAATGACATCCAGGTTGTGCTCGATGACGACCACCGTGTTGCCGTGGTCGCAGAAGCGGTGGAGCACATCCAGCAACTGCTTGACGTCGTGAAAGTGCAGGCCGGTCGTGGGCTCGTCCAGGATGTAGAGGGTGCGCCCGGTGTCGCGCTTGGAGAGCTCACGGCTGAGCTTGACCCGCTGCGCCTCGCCGCCCGAGAGGGTGGTCGCGCTCTGGCCCAGCTTGACGTAGGAGAGGCCGACGTCCATCAGGGTCTGCAGCTTGCGGTTGATCACGGGCACCGGGGCGAAGAACGCCAGGGCGTCCTCGATGGTCAGATCGAGCACCTGGGCGATGGTCTTGCCCTTGTAGCGGATTTCCAGGGTCTCGCGGTTGTAGCGCTGGCCCTTGCAGATGTCGCACTGGACGTAGACGTCCGGCAGGAAGTGCATCTCCACCCGGATGAGTCCGTCCCCTTTGCACGCCTCGCAGCGCCCGCCCTTGACGTTGAAGCTGAAGCGGCCGGCCGTGTAGCCGCGGGAACGCGCCTCCGGCACCGCGGCGAACAGCTCGCGCACCATGTTGAACAGCCCCGTATAGGTCGCCGGGTTGGAGCGCGGGGTGCGGCCGATGGGACTCTGGTCGATGTCGACCACCTTGTCGAAGTGCTCCAGGCCCGTGACCTCGTCGAACGGCGCGGGCCGCAGGCTCG
This sequence comes from uncultured Gammaproteobacteria bacterium, assembly GCA_963736235.1. Taxonomy (GTDB): domain Bacteria; phylum Pseudomonadota; class Gammaproteobacteria; order Chromatiales; family Chromatiaceae; genus CAVORB01. The sequence goes on along the minus strand of CAVTOR010000031.1, from coordinate 288,666 downwards.
CCCCGTTGAGCCTGCGCGCCGCAAGTGGGTACAGGGTGTCGTTGATCAGGGTGGACTTGCCCGAGCCCGATACTCCGGTGACGCAGCAGAAGGTGCCCACCGGAATGGAGACGTCCACCGCGCGCAGGTTGTGTCCGCTGGCGCCCACGAGACGCAGTTCCCGTTGCGGGTTGGCCGGCCTGCGGCACGCGGGGATCTCGATGCGCAGGTCGCCGGACAGGTAGCGCCCGGTCAGCGAAGCGGCGCTGGCAGCGATCTCATCCGCCGAGCCCTGCGCCACCACCTCGCCGCCGTGGATGCCGGCCCCCGGCCCGAGATCCACCACCAGGTCGGCGCTGCGGATCGCCTCCTCGTCGTGCTCGACCACGATGACGGTGTTGCCCAGGTCCCGCAGATGGGTGAGGGTCTGCAGCAGACGCGCGTTATCCCGCTGGTGCAGGCCGATGGACGGCTCGTCGAGGATGTACATCACGCCTACCAGCCCGGCGCCGATCTGGCTGGCGAGACGGATGCGCTGGGCCTCGCCCCCGGACAGGGTCTCGGCACTGCGCTCCAGGGTTAGGTAGTCGAGCCCCACGTCGGCCAGGAACTTGAGCCGCTGCGCGATCTCCTTGACGACCTTGGCGGCGATCTCGCCGCGCTTCCCCGCGAGCTCGAGCCCGTCGAAAAAGCCGAGTGCCTCGCCCACCGGTAGGGCAGAGATATCCGGCAGCGTCTGCTGGCCAACGAACACATGGCGTGCCGCCTCGTTGAGCCGCGAGCCCTTGCAGGCGGGACAAGGCTGCTGGGAGATGTAGCGGGCGAGCTCCTCGCGCACCGTGTTGGAATCGGTCTCCCGATAGCGGCGTTCCATGTTGCGGATGATGCCCTCGAAGGGGCGGACCTTGCCCGCGCCGCGCTCGTGGGGCAGCTTGAGCTTGATCCGCTCCTTGCCGCTGCCGTAGAGGATGATCGCCCGCACCGCCTCGGGCAGCTCCTGCCACGGGGTCTCGACGTCGAAGCCGTAGTGCCCCCCGAGGGAGCGGATGATCTGGAAATAATAGGCGTTGCGTCGGTCCCAGCCGCGTACCGCCCCGCCCGCCAGGCTGAGCTCCGGGTGCAGCACCACCTTTGCGGGGTCGAAGAACTGCTCCACCCCGAGTCCGTCGCAGGTCGGGCAGGCCCCGGCCGGGTTGTTGAAGGAGAACAGCCGCGGCTCCAGGTCCGGGATGCTGTACCCGCATACCGGACAGGCGAAGGAGGCGGAGAACAGGAGCTCCTCGCGCTCCGGGTCGTCCAGCCAGGCGACGCGCGCCACCCCACCCGAGAGCCCGAGCGCGGTCTCGAACGACTCCGCGAGGCGCAGCGAGAGGTCCTGGCGCACGCGGAAGCGGTCCAGCACCACCTCGATGTTGTGCTTGCGCTTGAGATCGAGCGCCGGGGGCGCGTCGAGCTCGCAGAGCTCGCCGTCGATGCGGGCGCGGATGAAGCCCTGGGCGTGCAGCTCGCCGAGGAGGCGGTGGTACTCGCCCTTGCGCTCCGAGACCACGGGCGCGAGCAGCATCAGCTTCTCGCCCTCGGGCAGGGCCAGCACCTGATCCACCATCTGGCTTACGGTCTGGGCCTCCAGGGGCTCGCCGTGGGCCGGGCAGCGGGGAATGCCGACGCGGGCGAAGAGCAGGCGCAGGTAGTCGTAGATCTCGGTGATGGTTCCGACCGTGGAGCGGGGATTGTGCGAGGTCGTCTTCTGCTCGATGGAGATCGCCGGCGAGAGCCCCTCGATATGGTCCACGTCCGGCTTGTCCATGACCGCCAGAAACTGTCTCGCGTAGGCGGACAGGGACTCTACGTAGCGGCGCTGGCCCTCGGCATAGACGGTGTCGAAGGCGAGCGATGACTTGCCCGAGCCGGACAGACCGGTGAGCACGATCAGCCGGTCTCGCGGAAGGTCGAGGTCGACGTTCTTGAGGTTGTGGGTGCGTGCGCCGCGGATGCGGATGGTATCCAAGTCAGTATCCGGTGCGGAGCCAAACTGCTACTATAGCGAGCCTTTCACGCCAGAGGCAAAGAGCAGTTTGATGAGCAGAGCGAGCGGGCCGGTGGTGCCCATGACGGGTTCCGAGCGGCGCGCCGCTGCCGGCCTGGCCGGAATCTTCGCGCTGCGCATGCTCGGCCTGTTCCTAGTCCTGCCGGTGTTCGCCCTCTACGCCGGAGACCTCGCCGGCGCCACGCCCCTGACCATCGGTCTGGCCATCGGCGCCTACGGCCTCACGCAGGCCCTGCTGCAGATCCCCTTCGGCATGCTCTCCGATCGCGTGGGCCGCAAGCCCGTGATCTTGGCCGGGCTGCTGCTGTTCGCCATCGGCAGCATCGTGGCCGCGATGGCCGACAGCATCCAGGGCGTGATCCTTGGACGCGTGCTCCAGGGCAGCGGCGCCATCGCCGCGGCGGTGATGGCCCTCACGGCGGATCTCACCCGCGAGCAGGTGCGCACCCGCGCCATGGCGACCATCGGCGTGAGCATCGGCATGTCTTTCGCGCTGGCGCTGGTGCTGGCTCCGTCGCTCGCCCATTGGGCGGGTCTCTCCGGCATCTTCTGGTTTACCGCCCTTCTGGCGGCGGGCGGGATCCTGATCCTGCTCCTGGTCGTTCCGACCCCGGAGCGGTCCAGTATCCATCGGGATGCCGAGCCGGTGGCGAGCCAGTTCCGGGCCGTGCTCGGGAACCGGGAGCTTCTGCGCCTCGACTTTGGCGTGCTGACCCTGCACACCCTGATGACCTCGCTGTTCCTCGTGGTTCCTCTGCACTTGCGCGAGGCGGGGCTGGATGCCGAGCACCACTGGTGGCTCTATTTGCCCGTCCTCGCGCTGTCGGTGCTCGCCATGATCCCTTTCATCATCCAGGCCGAGAGCAAGGGGCGGACCAAGCCGGTGTTCCTTGGCGCGGTCCTGGCCCTGTCGGTCGCGCTCGTTGGCATCTATGCCTTGGGCGGCAGTCTTGCCGGCCTGGCTTTGTCCCTGTTCCTGTTCTTCACCGCCTTCAACCTGCTGGAGGCATCCCTGCCGTCCATGATCTCCAAGATCGCGCCCGCCGCCGCCAAGGGCACCGCGATGGGCGTGTTCTCGACCTCGCAGTTCTCCGGCGCCTTTCTCGGCGGGTTGCTCGGCGGATGGGTACATCAGGCGTACGGTGAGGGCTCGGTGTTGCTTTTCTGCGCGGGGGCGGCCCTGGTGTGGTTTGCGGTGGCGGTTCCGATGGGTGCCCCGCGGCAGGTGAGCAGCCGGGTGATCCGTGTCGGCGGTATGGGGCAGCCGGAAGCGGTGAGCCTCCAGCGCCGCCTGCTGGAGATCCCGGGTGTCGAGGAGGCGGTGGTGGTGGTGGAGGAGGAGCTTGCCTATCTCAAGGTGGACAACGCCCGGCTCGATTGGGCAAGATTGGACGCGTTGACCACCGAGGGATAACTCGCCGACTCCCAACGACCGGGCGGTGTGCCCGAATCCAGACTCTCTTTTCATTGCCGCCGAGACGGCGGTTCCCGTTTCAATCCGAGCGGCGGCGCGGGCCGGCGCCCAGCGCAGGAGCAGAGGAGAAGACCTTGTCTAAAGGCAGCGTCAATAAGGTGATTCTGATCGGGAACCTCGGGGCCGATCCCGAGACCCGGTACACGCCGAGCAACATGGCCATCACGAAGCTTCGCATGGCGACCACGGAGGTGCGGCGCAATCGCGACTCCGGGGATACCCAGGAGCTCACCGAATGGCATCGGGTTACGCTGTTCGGCAAGCTCGGGGAGATTGCCGCCCAGTATCTGCGCAAGGGCGCCAAGGTCTACATCGAAGGCAAGCTGCGCACCAGCAAGTACCAGGGGCAGGATGGCCAGGATCGTTGGTCGACCGAGATCATCGCCGACGAAATGACCATGCTCGACAGCCGCGGTGGAGGCGGCGGCACCTCGGACTTCGGCGATAGCCAGGAGAGGAGGCCGTCCAGCCAGGGATCTTCGAGCCAGGCGTCGCGCCCCGGTTCTCAGCCGTCCGAGCCACCGGACTTCGACGACGACATCCCCTTCTGAGCCAGCACATGAAAACCATCCTCGTCACCGGCGGCGCCGGCTTCATCGGCGCGAACTTCGTCCATTTTCTGATCGACGAGACCGACGCCCAGGTCATCAACCTGGACAAGCTCACCTACGCCGGCAACCTGGACACCCTTGCGCCGCTCGCGGACAACGCGCGTCACGTCTTCGTCCAGGGCGATATCGGCGATCGTGATCTGGTGCGCCGCCTGCTCGCGGACTACCGGGTGGACGCGGTGGTGAACTTCGCCGCCGAAAGTCACGTGGACCGCTCCATCGACGGACCCGCTGACTTCGTCGAGACCAACGTCGTGGGCACCTTCAACCTGCTCGACTGCGCCCGCGAGTACTGGTCTAGCCTCGGCGGGGCGAAGGGAAACTTCCGCTTCCTGCACGTCTCCACGGACGAGGTCTACGGCTCCCTCGGCGAGACCGGCAAGTTCACCGAGACCACCCCCTACGCGCCGAACTCGCCGTACTCCGCCTCCAAGGCGGCGTCCGATCACCTCGTGCGCGCCTGGCACCACACCTACGGCATGCCGGTGCTCACCACCAACTGCTCGAACAACTACGGGCCATACCAGTTTCCGGAAAAGCTGATCCCGCTGGTGATTCTGAAGGCCATGAGCGGGGAGGCGCTGCCGATCTATGGCGACGGCTCCAATATCCGCGACTGGCTCTACGTCGAGGACCACTGCCGGGCGATCTGGCGGGTGCTGGAAGCGGGTTGGCCCGGCGAGGTCTACAACGTCGGCGGGGACAGCGAGCGCACCAACCTGCAGGTGGTCGACACCCTCTGCGGCCTGCTCGACGAGCTGCTGCCCGATTCGCCCCACAGGCCCCACGCGGAGCTCAAGACCTTCGTCGCCGATCGGCCGGGGCACGACCTGCGCTACGCCATCGACGCGACCAAGCTGAAGACCGAGCTCGGCTGGGCGCCGCTTGAGAGCTTCGAAAGCGGCCTGCGACGCACGGTTCAGTGGTACCTGGATCATCAGGACTGGTGTGGCCGTGTCACCGACGGCAGTTATCGCGGCGAGCGCCTCGGCTCTGGGACCGAGTAGGGGACAGGACGCATGAACAGAAAAGGCATCATCCTCGCCGGCGGCTCCGGAACCCGCCTGTACCCGCTGACCCACACCATCAGCAAGCAGCTGCTGCCGGTCTACGACAAGCCCATGATCTACTATCCCCTGTCCACGCTCATGCTGGCGGGGATTCGGGACATCCTGGTCATCACCACGCCGCGGGACGAGGGTTCCTTCCGCGACCTGCTGGGGGACGGCAGCCAGTGGGGAATCAAGTTGTCGCTATGCGGTGCAGCCGCAGCCCGGGGGGCTTGCCCAGGCCTTCATCATCGGGCGCGACTTCGTCGCCGGGGACCCGAGCTGCCTGATTCTGGGGGACAACATCTTCTACGGCCACGGCCTGGTGCAGCAGCTGCGAGCCGCCGCCGCGCGGGAGCGCGGGGCCACCGTCTTCGGCTACTGGGTGCGGGATCCACAGCGCTACGGCGTGGCGGAATTCGGTCCGGACGGGACCGTCGTGAGCCTGGAGGAAAAGCCCGCGCGTCCCAAGTCCAACTACGCCGTGACCGGCCTCTATTTCTACGACTCCCTGGCCTGCGAGCTGGCGGCCGGTCTCGAACCGTCCCCCCGCGGCGAGCTGGAGATCACGGACCTCAACAACCGCTACCTGGAAGCGGGCGGGCTCTACCTGGAGAAGCTCGGGCGCGGCACCGCCTGGCTCGACACCGGGACCCACGAATCCCTCATGCAGGCGGGGAACTTCATCGAGACCATCGAGCAGCGCCAGGGACTCAAGATCTGTTGCCCGGAGGAGGTCGCCTTCCAGCGCGGCTGGATCGACGCCGATCAGCTGCGCGAGGTCGCCGGCGCGCTCGAGAAGAGCGGCTACGGCGAATACCTGCTGGGGCTCCTGGCGCGGGAGGGCGAACCGTGAAGGTGATCGAGACGGCAATCCCCGGCGTGCTGATCATCGAGCCCAAGATCTTTGGGGACGCGCGCGGCTTCTTTATGGAGACCTACCAGCGGGAACGTTACGCGGATCATGGCATCCCTCCCGACCTGGTCCAGGACAACCTGTCCTATTCCCGCCACGGCGTGCTGCGCGGGCTGCATGTGCAGCACCCCCATGCTCAGGGCAAGCTGGTGCAGGTCTTCCGCGGCGAGGTCTTCGACGTCGCGGTGGACATCCGGCGCGGCTCACCCACGTTCGGCCGCTGGGCGGGTGCGCTCCTCTCGGGCGAGAATCAAGCCGCCAGTTCTGGGTCCCGGCGGGTTTCGCCCACGGCTTCTGCGTCACGGGCGAGGACGCTTTGTTCGCTTACAAGTGCACCGATTACTATCATCCGGAGACGGAGCTCTCAATTCGTTGGGATGATCCTGATATCGGCATCGGATGGCCCCTTGACGGCCCGCCCGAGCTGTCGCAGAAGGACCTGGGCGCCTCGCTTCTGAAGGAGGTCCCTGCCGATCGATTGCCGCCCTATGAGTCGACCTGACATGCCCGAGCAAGCGCGAAAAAGCCCGAAGATCCTGCTGGTCGGTTCCAGCGGCCAAGTCGGTTGGGAGCTGCAGCGGACCCTCGCCGCCCCTGGGGAACGTCGTCGCGGCGTCTCTGGAGGGCGACCACGGACCGCGGGTCGATCTCTCCGACCCCAGGTCACTCAGCCGGCTCCTGCAGGAAACCGAGCCTGACGCGGTCGTCAACGCCGCCGCCTACACCGCGGTGGACAAGGCGGAGTCCGAGTGCGAGCTGGCCCATCGCCTCAACGCCGAAGCGCCGGGCCAGCTCGGCGCCCTGCTGCGGGACCGGGGGATTCCCATCATCCATTACTCGACGGACTTCGTGTTCTCGGGGGACGCCAAAAAGCCCTACCGCGAGGACGACCAGCCGGGCCCCATCAACGTTTACGGGGAGACCAAGCTGGGCGGGGAGCGCGCGCTGGCTGCGAGCGGGGCCAATGCCATCATCCTGCGCACCAGCTGGGTCTACGGCGTGCATGGGCACAATTTCCTGCTCAGCATGCTGCGGTTGTTCCGGGAGAAGGACGAGCTCAAGGTCGTCGATGACCAGGTGGGCGCGCCCACCTGGAGCCGTATGCTCGCCGAGGTCACCGCCCAGGTGCTGTACCGGGTGCTGCGGGGTGAGCTGGACGTGGAGCGGGTCAAGGGGGTCTACCATGTCACGGGCGCGGGCCAGACGAGCTGGTACGGCTTCGCCGGCGCGATCCTCGAGGCCAGCGGCATCGAGTGCAACCTGCTTCCCATTCCGTCCTCCAAGTATCGCTCCCCGGCCAAGCGCCCGGCTTGGTCGGTGCTCGACAACACCAAGCTCAACGAGACCTTCGGTCTCGTGCTGCCGGCGTGGGAGCTGTCTTTACGTCAGTGCCTGGAAGACCTGCGCTAGCGGCACGCACAACCCGTTCCCCATGTGCCGCGCACGGAGTCCCTTGTTGATCCCGGTTCGCGGTTCGCTTATAAGCCGGAACCTATAGCCAACAGGGGGGCAGAGGTGCGAACCATCAAACCCGTCGACGCCTACGTCATCGTGGTGGCGAACGAGAAGGGCGGCACCGGCAAGTCGACCACCGCGATGCATCTGGCCGTCAGTATCCAGAAGCAGGGCCGCAACGTCGGGGTGATCGATCTCGACGTCAGGCAGAAGTCGGTCACCCGGTATCTGCAGAACCGGGCTGCGTTCGCCGAGCGCCGCGGGCTTGGCTGGAGGATTCCGGAGCATACGGTGGCCTCTCCTTCCACGCTGCAGGACGTGCGGGAACGGCAGGAGGAGGACGAAGAACGCCTGTGCGTGCTGGTCGACAACCTGGCGCGTGACAACGATTTCATCGTCATCGACTGCCCCGGCGGCAACACGTCCCTGTCCAACATCGCCCACGCCATCGCCAACACTCTGGTCACGCCGCTGAACGACAGCTTCGTCGACCTGGATCTGCTCGCGCAGGTCAATCCCGACACCTATGCCATCGAGAAACTGAGCTTCTACGCCGAGGCGGTATGGGAGAGCCGTAAGCTGCGAGCGGCCTCTGGGCTGCCCGGGCTGGACTGGGTGGTCATCCGCAATCGGATCTCCACGACCTTCTCCAAGAACCGGCAGCGCATGGATCTGGCGCTGACCCAGCTCCAGAAGCGCCTGGCATTCCGGTACGTCAGCGGGCTCTCCGAGCGGGTGATCTACCGGGAGCTGTTCCCGCAGGGTCTGACCCTGGTGGACCTCAAGGACCTCGACGAGGGGCCGAAGCTCACGATGTCCCACGTGGCGGCGCGCCACGAGCTGCGCTCCCTGCTCAACGAGCTCGCCCTGCCAGGCCTGACCTGACCAGGACACCGTCGCCGGCGTCTCTCGCTCGGCGTGGCGCTGTCCGAGCCAAGTCGGCGGTTCCGTGCGGGCCAGACATTCCTCAGCGCACCTCGTGAACCGGGACGGCGCGTGCCTTCTTCTCGATGACAACAATCGAATCGTAGAACGAGATCCGGCGTATCCACGCCTGGACGTAGGGTACTTCCAGCGTGCGCACCGCGCGTTCGCCCTGGAATCGGAATAGCTCCGTGGACTGGAGGTCCGCGTAATGGGCATGCATCAGTTCCACGAGCCCCTTGCAGAACTCGATAAACGTAATCTCTGAATCGACGAATCTCGGCCAGAAGTTCGTGTGGGTGTCCTCGACGAGGTAGATGCCCCCCGCGGCGAGGGCAGTGTGAAAGAGGCCGTTGAACGAGGCCATCATCTGGCTGGTGGTGTGCCCCCCATCGTCGAGAATCAGATCGAAGGGGCCGAACTGGGCGGCAAGATCCTGCAAGAAGACAGGGTCGCTCTGGTCTCCTATCCTGACGAAGATGTTCCGGGTCGTGTCTTCATATTGTTGGCAGGACTGCTCGATGTCGATGCCGACGATCACCGAGTCCGGATGGAACCACTGCCGCCACATCTGGAGCGAGCCGCCGCGGCAGACCCCTATCTCCAGCATACGGATGGGGCGATGCCGCAGTGGCTCGAACTCCTCGCAGTAGATATCGAAATAGTGGTGCCATTTGTGGAGGTTGCCGAATTCCCGAAATAGCTTGAACAATGCATTGTCAGGCTCACGCCGCTCCAGGATGACTGGCTCAAGCAGATCGGCCGAAAGCATCCGTCGCACTGCCTTGGCTCGGCGACTCAAGGGCGTCCAGCGACGAATTCGGAATGGCTTGTGCTGGATGCGCAGACCTACACGGGCCAAGCGCTTGCTGATCGACTTCTTGATGTTGCTCATGGGTCACCGTTCTCGACTGGCACGCGGCGTGGGTTACGGACTGCCGATCGTTGCCGTCTGAATCGCATTGGCTTCCGCCACCGGAGCGAGGCATCCGGACACGGGGCTGGATACTGGCATCCGGCATCCACGGCTGGCAAGTTTGACACCTTCATGGGCTGGCTGCGTCCGCCGCGTCGTGCGCAAGGTGATTTCGGCGGGGTTCTTCGTCATCAGGCGGCTTTGGCACCGATAATCGCTTGTTCGCTGCGCCGCGCGCGGTGACAATCAAAGCGGCCGCATCGCGATCCCTTCACGAGCGTCTTGCGCCCGACCCGGGGTCGAATTTGCGTCTGGACGACCAATCACATGCACCACCGAGGAAGATCAATGAAGACAATCACCGTTGCCGCAGGGCTGTTCATCGCCAGTGCGGGTTTCGCCCTGCCGACCATCGCCGGCGACTGCGTCGTGCATTACGAGCGCATCGCCTGCAAGGGGCAGGAGGCCGTCTCGTTCAAGAAATGCGACGGCCAGCCCGGTTGCGACAAGACCAAACCCGCGAACAGCGCGGAGGAGTGCGCCGCCGCGGCCCTCAAGTCGTGCGACAACGATCGCCTCGACATCACCAAGTACAAGGCGATCACCGCCAGCTACGATGGCAACGCCTTGGTCGGGGGGTTCGATGCGGCCGGCATGCCGGACCCGTCCGGCCCGAACTTCTGCGCGGCGGACCGGCCGGACATGAATAAGTGCGAGTGATCGCCGCATTCGCAGACTGAGCCAAAAACCTCTGCACTTCCGGAGGCCCCCCGGGGCCTTCGCCGAGGGTTCCGGAAGATCGCCGCAGGCAGATACCCCCTTTCGGACCGCCCCTCTCAGGTAATCTGCCAGCCCCCCACCGCGCCATCCTCATCTCCGAGAAAGACCGCCTGTGGCGCCGCGTAGATGCAGGAGGCGTCGTCCGGGCGTCCGGAGCGGCAGTTCAGCAGCGTCGCGTCGACCGCCGCCACCTGATAGAGGTGGCCATCCTCGAATTCGACCTCCTTCTGCGCCTGGTAGGCGATCGTGGTTGCCTTGCGCCAGCTGCCGGTACTCATGTCGAACAGCCAAATGTCGACCGCCCGGCCCCGGTTCGACTGGTTGTTGATGTGCAGCTTGCTGGTCCCGGGTTGCGGGTTCGCAAGCTCGGTGGTCAAGGTGACGGAATTTATCAGCTTGATGACCGTGCCGGCCGCGGGGGCCTGTGAGACTACGTTCAGTTCGCTCGATACCGCGGTTGGTCCGAGGATCACCGCGCGCTTGAGCCCCAGCGCCCACAGGACGTTGAGCGCCAGGTCCAGCCGCTGGCCAACCACTGACGGCATCACTGTCGTTGCCGGCTGCTGCACCGCCGGGGTGGTCGGTTTTCTCACCCGGAAGCTGATGCCGTTGCCATGGTTGCGGCAGTACGGGTTGGTGCTGTGGGTATCGATCGACACCACAAAGTTGCTTGAAGACCAGACGCTCGACCCCGGGTTGATGACCAGCTTTACCTCAGTCAGCCGCGAAGGCTTGTCCGGATCGATGCTGCCATCCGACCGGGTCAGGACGAAGTCCAGCGTCCACCAGCCTTTGCCCGACGCTTCCAGCGCGTGGCGCCGTGCCAGGTCGTCGCCGGACACCCGCTCGATGCTGAGGCCGTTCAGAAATATGCCGTAGCGGGCGGGAAACGGGACCACCGCATCCACGTAGAACCATCGGGGTGTCGGCCGCCAGAATGTCCCGCTCTTCGGACAGTCGTATATGGCGCCGCCAGGTACGAGGCTGCCGGCAACGAGAGGCGTCAGGGTGTTGCTGCCGGTATAGCAGATCGACGTCACCCGCATCAGCGACATGGTCAGTGGCCCGGGGATACTGAGAGGGTAGGGCGGCGCAACGCCCGAGAGCGGGTTCGGCATGTCCGGCAGGGAGTCCAGGTTGTTGGCGCTGATCCCGTCCGGCGAGGTAGTGAGATACTTGTTCCCCGAGGACGAGGTCTTCACCCACACGCTCACGCGCTCTCCGTTGGGAACCTCGACGAACCACTCGAACAGCCGCGCCTCCTGCAGGGCGGCCGCCTCGGTGACGGTCAGCCCCCACGGCACGCCGCCGAGCGTCGAGCCGCCGATGTGGGTGATGACCCCTGAGGTGTTGCGATGGACACGCTGAACCGGGACGCACATTGCCTTAGGCCTCCTCGCCGGAAAGACTGACACGCGCCATGGCCCGAACGGCGCCGGCACCGCGCATCGCGGCAACCGGCGCTGGTGGGTCCTGGAAATGACTATCGAGCTATCGGAAACGAGGGGATACGCAACGGGTCAAGGACGTACCCTGATTCGCCGGAACGGCGGCGCAGCACCTTCGCGGCCAACAAGCTACACCCAACCGACCGGGGCGACAATAGGAGGGAGGCCCCAGGTACCGCGCCTTCACGGGCAATCCCCCGACCTGGTCTTCGCGCTGATCGCGCGGGCGCGGCGAGACGGGAGTCTGCCTGCGTTTTTGCCTTCGGGGCGAGGCGCTTGGCCTTATGCCTTGCTCGGTCTTCAGCCTCGGGGTCAGCTAAATGGTGACCCCATTTCTCCTTTCGAATGCCGTGTCGAGCTCGAAACTGAGAGGCCAGGGACGAAGCTATCCCAAATCGGCGTCGACGTGCCGCCCGAGCTCAATCTTCCGTCCCTTTCGGTCGTGCTCAACCCTCAACGCTGCAACCTGGTGTCGTCCCCATCCGCGCCTGGTGCGCCCGGGTTCCCTCTTCATGTCTCCCGCTGATTCCGGGTCGGGCGACTCGCCGGGCCTCGGCCAGTGATGTAAGCTTTGCCGCGACCCACCCCTCCACCTTCCGCCAGCGAAAGATCATGCGAACAAGTCAGTATTTCGATATCAAACGCGACTCCCAGGGCCGAGAGTACATGGAGGTCTACCTGGACGGGATCGCCCTGCTCAGGCTGGTGATGACCAACAAGGGGACGGCCTTCACCCACGACGAGCGAGTCGCCCTCGGGCTCGACGGCCTGCTGCCTCCGCAGGTGAACACGCTGGAGCAGCAGGTCGACCGGGTCTACCACGGCTTCCAGCGCGAGCCCAACCCGCTGGCCAAGTATCAGTTCGTGCGCGCGCTGCAGGAGCGCTCGGAGATCCTCTTCTACGCCCTGCTAGAGCGGCATCTGGAAGAGATGCTGCCCATCATCTACACGCCGACCGTAGGTCAGGCGGTGCAGGAATTCAGCGCCCGGTTCCAGAGCCCGCGCGGGTTGTCTTTCTCGCCGATCAACATCGACCGCGCCGGCCGCGTGGTGCATAGCTACCCCTGGAACGACGTGCGCATCATCGTCGCGACGGATTCCTCGGCCATTCTCGGTCTCGGCGACCAGGGCTACGGCGGTCTGGCCATCACCGTCGGCAAGCTGTCGATCTACACCGCCGGTGGCGGCGTCAGCCCATTCCATACCCTTCCGGTCAAGCTCGACGTCGGCACCGACCGGCTCGACCTGATCAACGATCCCTTCTACCTGGGCGTGCGCCAACGGCGCATCCGCGGCGAGGCCTATCTGGAGTTCCTCGACCGGTTCGTCGACGCGGTGCTCGCGCGCTGGCCGAAGACGGTCATCCAGTGGGAGGACCTGTCGAAGGACGTCGCCTTCAAGGTCCTGGACCGCTACCGCGACCGCGTGCCCTCGTTCAACGACGACATCCAGGGAACCGGGGCGGTCGCCCTGGCCGGCCTGATTTCGGCGTGCCGGGTCAAGAACGAGGCGCTCAAGGACCAGCGGATCGTCGTCCTCGGGGCCGGCGCTGGCGGCATCGGCGTTGCCTGGGCCGTGACCCAGGGCCTCGTCAAGTGCGGACTGAGCGAGGAGGAGGCGCGGGCGCAGGTGTTCGTGCTCGACTCGCGCGGCCTGCTGGTCGAGGGCCGGGCGATGGACGCCTATAAGGCCCCGTTCGCTCAGTCCGCCGAGCGCATCGCCGATTGGCGCTTCGCCGGCCCGGTGCCGAACCTGCTGGAGGTCATCGAGAACGGTCAGGTCACGGTGCTCCTCGGGCTCAGCGGACAGGCCGGCGCCTTCAACCAGCCCATCGTCGAGGCCGTCAGCCGCAACAACTCGCGGCCGGTGGTCTTTCCGCTGTCGAACCCGACCTCGATCGCCGAGGCACTGCCGGAGGACATCTTCGCCTGGACCGACGGCCGGGCGATCGTCGCCACCGGCAGCCCGTTCGAGGATGTCGCGCACGCCGGAAAGACCTACCCGATCGGCCAGGGCAACAACGCCTTCGTCTTTCCCGGACTCGGGTTCGCATCCATCCTCTCCGAGGCGAGCCGGATCACCGATGGCATGGTGCTTGAGTCGGCCTATGCGCTCGCCGACTACACGGCTGCGAGCCATGTGGCGGCGGGACGCGTCTACCCTCCGATCAGGGAGCTGCCCGAGGTCAGCATACGGGTGACGACGCGCGTCATGGCGCGCGCCATCGAGGAAGGCGTCGCGCGTAAGGAGGGACTGGAGGGACGCGACCTCGACACCTACGTCCGGCAGCGGTTCTGGCGGCCGCGTCACCTCCCCTTCGTTCGCGGGATCGACTCCGCTTGAGGAACACGTCAGGCACCAAGCCGCTGCGGTCGCTGGCTCGACTTCAGAACCCGACCAGAGCCTCGCCCTGGCCAACAAACGGCGGGGCGTAACCACGTAACGGCCGAGCCGCCCCTCCACGATGGACGTGGCGGGTTTTGTCTACCAACGCTATCTCACCGAACTCTCCAGGTGAGAGTGCTCCCGGTTGGCCGGAGCGCTCAACCTTGCTTCGGCAGGAACAAGAAGCTTCACGGCTCCCGCACGTTTGGAGCTATCCTTGAGACTGCACTCGGTCAGGGGCCGACGTGGCATGGCGATCTTGCTCACCCAAGTAGCCGGCCCCGCGATTGTGATCACGCTGCACGATGTTCGTCGGCACACCGTCGATGTTATGCGTGGACGTTGAGGCATCGAAGCATCTTGGCGGAAATTGAACCTGACCCTTTTCCTCTATCTGACTCTTCGTAGCACTGGCCCGCGGCCATCCAGCTTGGCCCGACTTCGACTAGTGAGTAAGGGGCCGGAAATTGCGCTAAAAAAAATCGGGGATTCCCCTCAACTTGATTCTTCCGTCCCGTCACGAAGAACTTGATATCGCAGACGTAGCGCATCGTCATTAAGAGGGTGCCAATTCAGCAGTTTCAGCCGAGGTATGTCTATAGCATCCCCGAACACAGGGGTGCCGACCCCAAATGCTACGGGTTGAAGGTCGATAACGATGTAATCAACAAGGTGCTCACGCATGAAAGAGTGTGCGACAGCGCGGCCCCCTCCGATTATCGCCTCTTCAACCCCTTCGTTTTTGAGTATCTCTAACGCCTCTGCAGGGGATTTGGCATGCCGCCAGGAGGAATCACCTAGCTCGATGTCTCGCGAAGACAATACGATCTTGTGTTTAGGATGCAGTAGCAAAGCCATGTCGTCATTTTTCAGTTGTTCGTACGAACTTCGTCCCGCGATGACATTGTCAGCGTCGTTCACCAAGGAACACCAGTCTTCCCAAGCACCGTCCGGAAAGAGAGGAATACCCTCCTTGTCCGCAATCAATCCATCAATTGAAACCGATAGAAAAAGAGTTGTTTTCACAAGGTTCTCCTCGGGGCATAACGTCGCACATCAGCCGGCCCGATTCCCCAACGGGGCGAAGTTTAACCCGATCCCGGCCGGGACTGTTTCGGGCGGCTATTCCCCGTCTTGGTCTTCCCGAAAAGATACGGCACCACGTCATCGAACCGCGCGACGAAATGCACCTTGAGCCCCTTGCGAACGTGCTCGGGGACCTCCTCGAACTCACCACGGTTGTCCTCCGGCAGGAGAATTTCCTTGATGCCCGCGCGGCGGGCGGCGATCAGCTTTTCGCGCACTCCGCCGATCGGGAAGACCTCGCCGGTCAGGGTGAGCTCGCCGGTCATGGCGATGCGGCGCACCGGCTCGCCGCGCGCAAGCGAGAGCAGGGCCGAGGCCATGGTGATGCCGGCGGAGGGGCCGTCCTTGGGGGTGGCGCCGGCGGGCACGTGCAGGTGGATGAAGGACTTCTCGAAGAACGACGGGTCGGCTCCGTACTGCACGGCGTGACTTACCGCGTAACCGTAGGCGATCTCTGCTGACTCCTTCATGACGTCGCCGAGCTGCCCGGTGAGCTTGAAGCCGCGGTTGAAGGCGTGGGTGGCGGCGGCCTCGATGCTCAGGGTGGCGCCGCCCATGGCGGTCCAGGCCAGCCCGGTGACCACGCCGGGCCCCGACAGGCGGCGCTCGTCGCGGAATACCGGGCTGCCGAGGTAGCCCTTGAGGTCGTCCGCGGTGATCTTGATCGGCGGCTCATCGCCCTCGAGCATCTTCACCGCGCACTTGCGCACGATCTTGCCGAGCTGCTTCTCCAGGCGCCGAACGCCGGCGTCCCGCGCATAACCCTCGATCAGGGCGCGCAGCGTGGCCGAGTCGAGCTTGATCGCGCTCTTGGCCAGACCGGCCCGCTGCACCTGGCGCGGCAGGAGGTATTTTCTGGCGATCTGCAACTTCTCCTCGGCGATGTAGCCGGAGAGCTGGATCACCTCCATGCGGTCGAGCAAGGGGCCTGGGATGGTGTCGAGCTGGTTGGCGGTGCAGACGAAGAGCGCCTTGGACAGGTCGAAGCGCAGGTCGAGGTAGTGGTCCAGGAAGTCGGTGTTCTGCTCCGGGTCGAGCACCTCCAGCAGCGCCGAGGCCGGATCGCCGTGGTACGAGGCGCCGACCTTGTCGATCTCGTCGAGCATGATTACCGGGTTGGCGGTGCCGGCGTCCCGCATCGCCTGGATGAACTTGCCCGGCATGGCGCCGATGTAGGTGCGCCGGTGGCCCTTGATCTCGGCCTCGTCGCGGATACCGCCGACCGAGAAGCGGTAGAACCGCCGGCCCAGCGCGTCCGCGATGGAGTGCCCGATGGAGGTCTTGCCCACGCCCGGAGGGCCGACCAGCAGGATGATGGAGCCGGCGATCTCGCCCTTGTGGATGCCGACGGCGAGGAACTCGAGGATGCGCTTCTTCACGTCCTCTAGCCCGTAATGGTCCCGGTCCAACACCCGGCGCGCGCGCTTGAGGTCGAGCTTGTCCTTGGAGTGGACGCCCCAGGGCAGCAGACTGATCCAGTCGAGGTAGTTGCGGGTAACCGCGTACTCCGGCGACCCGGTTTCCAGGATCGCCATCTTGTCCAGCTCTTCCTCGACTCGTTTCGCCGCCTCCTTGGTCAGGGTGAGTTTGGCGATGCGCTCCTTGAACTTGTCCACCTCGGCGGTGCGGTCGTCCTTGGCGATGCCGAGCTCCTTCTGGATCGCCTTGAGCTGTTCGCGCAGGAAGAACTCGCGCTGCTGCTTCTGCATCCGCTCCTCGACCGAGCGGCGGATCTTCTGCTGGGCGCGGGCGAGCTCCAGCTCGCTGTTGAGCAGCACCAGCACCTTCTCCATGCGCGGCAGCAGATCCACCGTCTCCAACACCTCCTGTAGCTGCTCCTTGCTGGAGGTGGTGAGGCTGGCGGCGAAATCGGAGAGGTGGGACGGGTCCTCCGGGCCGAAGCGGTCGAGGAACATGCGCAGCTCCTCAACGTACAGCGGGTTGAGGGGCAGCAGCTCCTTGATGGTGTTGATCACGGCCATGGCGTAGGCCTTGATCTGCGCGTCGGGCGGGCCGACGAACTCCGGAAGGTAGTCCACGCGCGCCGAGAACGGGGCCTTGCCCGATACCCAGCCGGAGATACGGAAGCGCTGCAGGCACTCCACCAGCACCTGGAGGTGACCGTCCTCTTGGTGCACCCTGTGGACGCGGCAAGCCGTGCCCACGGGACGGAAGTCCGCGGTGCCCGCCTCCTCCGCGGTCTCGGCGCCCACCAGCACCACGCCGAGGATCTTGTGCTCGGTCTCGCCGACCGCCTTGAGCGTGGGCGCCCAATGCCCGGCATCCATCAGCAGGGGAACGGCCTGACCAGGAAAGAAGGGGCGCGCCGCCACCGGGAGCAGGTGGATCAGCCCGGGGAGTACCTCGTTGGCCTTGGCCAGCGCGCCAGGGTTGAGAGATTCCGTTTCGATGTCGCCTTCTGCGCTCTGGTTCATTCACTTTCCCCGGTCACGCCCAAACCTTATATTTTGCGGTTTATCTCAGGGCTCATCGGCGGATTTGCAAGCCGCGTTGGCGAGCCTGACGAAGGTGTCCGGCCCCAGCGCTTCCGCCCGACACCCGGGGTCGATCCCCTGGGCCTCGATGAGCGTGTCGGAAACCAGGCCCTTGAGGCAGTTGCGCAGAGTCTTGCGGCGTTGGCTGAAGGCCCGCGCCACGAGCTGGGAGAGAAACGCGGCGTCCGCGACCGGGTGTGGCAGCGGGCGGTATGGGGTGAGCCGGAGGAAAGCGGAATCCACCTTCGGCGCTGGATGGAACGCGCCGGGTCGGATGGTGAAGAGGGCGGCGGCTCGGCAGTAGACCTGGATCATCACCGAGAGCCGGCCGTAGGTCTTCGAGCCCGGCGGCGCGGTGATGCGGTCGACCACCTCCTTCTGCAGCATGAAATGCATGTCCTCGATGCACCGAGCCTGGTCGAGGAAGCGGAACAGCAGCGGCGTGGAGATGTTGTAGGGCAGGTTGCCGACCAGGCGCAGCCTCCCGTCCGTGGTGGAGAGCGCGCAAAGGTCGAACGCCAGGGCGTCGGCGAGGTGGATGTTGAGCTCCCCCAGCCCGGCGCACTGGCGGGCCAGGGGCTCGATCAGGTCCCGGTCTAGCTCCACGGCATCGAGCCGGCCCGCGGCACGCAGCAGCTCGCCGGTGATGGCGCCGCGGCCGGGACCGATCTCGACCAGATGCTCGCCCGGGACCGGTGCGACGGCCGTGACGATGCGCCGGATGACGGTCTGGTCGTGGAGGAAGTTCTGACCGAACCTCTTCCTGGGACGGTGGCTCAAGGGATTATCCTGGTGTCTGCGAAAGATTACAGACGATTATGAAGTAGTGGGCTGGGGATGCCCACGGGGATCAGGGTGTTGGGTATTCGCGGCGAGGGACTCGAGCTTGCTTCGAGTCTTGCGGCGGTGGTGGGGTTTGCCGCACGTTGCCAGACGTACCAGCGGCGTTGGGCCTGTTTCTGGAATCCAGCGATCATGCCGCTGCCACCCATTTAGGGAACCCATGGGGCCGCAGTCTTGACCGCCTGAATCCGACGTATGTCTAATGCTGAGTTGGGGCCGGCAATGCCGGCACCCTCGCTTAGGTTATGTGTATCAAGCTGGCAGCTGCGAGGTATCCAACGAACCACACTGCCAATCCGGTAGCTCGTTGCGGCACGGCGGGTTCACCGCCGTGCCAACCTACTTCAACTAGGCGCTCAATTTTTCTTGGGCTCGTGCGCCGGATCGGCGTAGTCAACCTTCGTCGGACCCGTTCCCGTGACCTGTACGATCGCCTCTCCATCCGGTGTCGCGACGAAGTGGGCGACGCCTGCCGGCTCGGTGTAGAAGCTGCCCGGGGTCAGGGCGATCAGCTTGAGCTCGTCGTATTTCTCGCCCCACCCGATGTACCAGGTGCCTTCGAGTACCGTATAAGTACGATCATCAGGATGGCTGTGCGCCTGCACGACGCGGCCCTTCGGGAATTTGACCCGATAAACGTAGGGTCCGGCCTCGGTGCCCTTGCTGATGATCCTCGCCTCGCCCAGGCCGGCAACGCGCGGATTGGGTTCCCAGGTCAGCTGATCGGGCGTCAGCGTCATACCGGCCTCGGTTTGGTTTGCAGCCCATGCATGCGTTGCGGCCAGCGAGACGGTGCTGAAAGCGATCATCGTGAGTGTGGTGTGTTTCATGTTGGTCTCTTCGTTGTATTCCGTGATTGGAACGGCTTTGCTCTCCAGCCAGTCTGTGCCTGATCGGTCTGCCCTTGGCAGGCTCGGGATACCGTGGCGTGCTGCTTCCCGGCTTCGGGATGACTTGGCGGTCGATCCGACGAGCGACGGCTGTCGAGTAGAACCATAGCGGTGCCATCCGCTCGCGACCCCGCCGAAATGCGGTGGAAAGCAAACGGAAAGACGACCTTAATAACAATGCGATAAATCAAATGGTTGGGAGTGTCGCCGCGGGGCGGATTCGAGGGGTTGGCAAGCGCATCGTTCGCGCGAGCGTTGCGCTGGACACGAAAATTGGCCCGCTTCGTCGGCGGCCCGGACTGATCAACAGGCAGTCCCGATGATCCCGCGCAAGCTGTTGTTCTGGTCCGGGCGTCCGTCTCGCTCCACCGACGATGCACGAATAAGTGGATGCCCGACCATCGATTGGGCGAGTAAGCTGCTAACGCATAGCGAAGGAGCGGAAGGCCGGGTGGATACTGACAGCGAACACGCGACCAGAGGGCTGGACAAGCCGGCGGCATTCGAGAGGCC
This sequence comes from uncultured Gammaproteobacteria bacterium, assembly GCA_963736235.1. Taxonomy (GTDB): domain Bacteria; phylum Pseudomonadota; class Gammaproteobacteria; order Chromatiales; family Chromatiaceae; genus CAVORB01. The sequence goes on along the minus strand of CAVTOR010000031.1, from coordinate 268,855 downwards.
GTTTCGGTTGGGCGTCTGGATCGTCGATCCGGCCGCCAACCGGATAAGGCACGGAGAAGATGAGGTACGGCTCGAGCCCAAGGTGATGCGCGTGCTCGTGCTGCTCGCCGAACGCCATGGCCAGGTGGTCTCTCGCAGCGACCTCGAGAACAGGGTCTGGCCGCGGATGCTTGTCACCGACGACGCGGTCACCAATACCCTGATCAAGCTGCGCAAGGCGCTGGGCGACGATGCGCGCAATCCGGCGTATATCGAGACCATTGCCAAGTCCGGCTATCGCCTTATCGCGGAGGTCGCGCCGCTCGAACAAACCATGCGCAAGGCGCCTCCAGTCGAGGAGCCGATGCGCGCGGGACCACAGCCCGGACTTGCGGGACAAGTTACGGGTCCCGTCGTGGGGCCGCCTGGCGCGGCGAAGGCGCTAGCTTCAGGGTCTTGGAGAAAAGCGGCTGTAGTGGCGCTGGTAGTGCTGCTCGGGTTGGTATGGCTTGTCACCAGGCAGTTTCGGACGGGACCAGCCGAACAACCAACAGGCGGCTGCCGAGCTCCGTGCGCTTGCCGTACTGCCATTCGAGAACCTGACTCGCGATCCCGAACAGGACTATTTCACCGACGGTATTACCGAGGACCTGATCACCGATCTGTCAAAGCTCTCGAGCCTGCGCGTGGTGGCACGCAACTCGGTCATGGCCTACCGGAACAGCACGGACACCGATCGCCAGATCGGGTCGGAGCTGGGCGTGCGTTACATCGTCAGGGGCAGCGTGCAGCGCGCGGGGCAGCGGTTGCGCATCAATGTGCGGCTGACCGATGCGCGCGAGGACCACAACCGCTGGGCCGAACGCTACGATCGCGACCTCTCCGACATCTTCCGCATGCAGGACGAGATCACCGCGCGCGTGGTCTCCGCGCTGGAGATTGAGCTTGCCCCCGGCGAGCGGCAGCGGCTGGCGCGCAAGTACGTCACCAGCGTGGAGGCCTATGACGAGTTTCTGCGCGGGCTCGACCTGCTGGGGCGGCGTTCCGGGGATGACAATGACGAGGCCAAGTCCCATTTCGAACAGGCGATCGTGCTCGAACCGCGCTTTGCCCGCGCCTATGCGGGCCTCGCACAGGCCTACTCGCAGGATGCGGTCTACGACCGGGGGCCGAAGGTGGCGCAGTCGCTTGTCCGGGCGGAGGCCCTGGCACTCAAGGGGCTGGAGATCGATGACACACTGCCGCAGCTGCGTTTCGTGATCGGCATGGTGGAGATGTTCAACGGAAATCTCGAATCGGCGACGGCCGAGGTGTTGCGCGCCATCGAGCTCAAACCCAGCTACGCCGACGGATACGGCCTGCTTGCCCGGATCATGCATTTTGCCGGTCGCCCTCAGGAAGGCCGCGAGGCGATAGACCAGGCAATCAGGCTGAACCCACGGGTTCCCGCCCTCTACCGCATGGTCGACGGCGCGCTGTTGTACCAGCTCGAAAGGCATGACGAGGCGCTCGAGCAGTTGACGGCGTCGGTCGATGTCAGCCCAAATCTGCTGTTGAGCCGACTGTACCTTGCTGCAGCCTACGCGGGATCAAACCGGCTTGAAGAAGCAAACTGGGAGGTTGACGAGATTCTCTCCTTCAACCCCCATTTCACGCTCGCTTACTTGGATTATGGCTTCCCGATGCGCGATCAGTCGTTCCGGCAGCGTTTTCTTGACGACCTTCGTCGCGCCGGGCTGCCTGAGCTTGCTGGACAAACAGCCGATTGAGCCGATCGAGGGGGCAAGCGAGAATGGAATTCAACGCTGATCGGTTTCGATACGATCGAGTCGACGCGGCGCTGGCGATAACCTTTTTTCGACGAAGCGAGTTTTATCCGGAGCACGTGTCGGAAACGACTGGGCTGACCAGCCGGGCGCTCCGTACCTGGCAGCTGCGGACGGCTTCTTGGTGAAGCTGTCAGCGAAATCGTCAGCAGTCCCCGTTTCTACTTCGTAACCGCTTGCGCAACGCAGAGAAACCACTCCGGGAAACAGTTCTAGCCGAAGCGCGTGCGCGGACGGTGTTCCGGCGCGGCGCGTTAACGCCTGGGGCCCTGCGTTTCCAGCAGAACTGAGGTGTCGGGGCTGACGTCCGGTCACTCCGGCGGGACACCGCTCACCGAACAAAGGATGCTATACCCGAGACAAATTCGGAAAGAAATCACGTAACACAATGAGAATCGTCAAATCTTTCTGGCCGCGACTCAGGGGGTCCAGTAATATCGCAACCTTCGTAACACCACTGTAAAAATCATGCGACGCGCTGCGCCAGGCGGGTCGCGGTCAAGAACCCACGCCCCGAGGAGGTGAAACCGCGCCACCATGAGCGAGTTTTCCAACGCGTATCTGATCCCGGACGGGACCAGACTGCAGGACATCAAGGACCGCATCCAGGTCCGAAGCCGATTCAGCGAGGAGCCTTCCCGTACCGTCACCACGACCTATTACGACGATTTCCAGTGGAGCCTCTACTTGGCAGGCGCCAGCATCGAGGACCACCAGGATCGCGCGCGGCGAACGCTTGTGTGGCGAGACCTCCAAACCGACGCCGCCGAGGTCGAGCAGCGGATCGCGTCCGACCCGGGGTTTGCCCGGGACCTTCCGCCCGGACCCGTGAGGGAGCGGCTGACGCGCGCGATCGGCGTGCGTCGGCTGCTGCCGCTGGTGACGGTGCACACCGAGGTGCAGACGCTGCGGGTGCTCAACGACGACGACAAGACGGTTGCCCGGGTGGTGCTCGACGTGAACCGGTACACGGATTCTGAGCGCGAGCGCCAGGGTGCGCTCGCCGCACGCCTGCGCCTGGTGCCGGTCAAGGGTTACGAGCGCGAGCTGGAAGAGGCGGCTCACATGCTGCACGAGGAACTGGGCCTGGAACCCGTGCGCACGCCCCTGGTGCTGGAGGCGCTGGCCGCGGCCGGTCGCCGTCCGGGCGATTATTCCTCGAAGCTCGATTTTCACCTCGACCCGGACGCGCGGGCGGACGCGGCGGCAAAGGAGATCCTGCTCGGGTTGCTGGATACCATCGAGGTCAACGTGCCGGGCACCAAGGCGAACCTGGATCCGGAGTTCCTGCACGACCTGAGGGTGGCGATCCGGCGCACGCGCTCGGCGATTTCGCAGATCAAGGGGGTTTTCGCCCCCGAGGTCGTGACTGCCTTCAAAGAGCGTTTTGCCTGGCTGCAACAGATCACCGGGCCCGTCCGCGATCTCGACGTCTACCTCCTGGACTTCGATACCTATCGCGATAGCCTGCCTGCTGCCCTGCGGCCGCATCTCGATCCCCTGCGGCAGTACCTTCTTGCTCATTACGACGACGCGCAGCGGGCCTTGGTCAAGAACCTGGACTCGGCGAAGTTCGCCAACCTGCTGCGCGACTGGCGCGCCTTTTTGGAGGCCCCCGTGCCCCACCGTTCGGCGCTTCCGAACGCCATGCGAAGGACCAAGGAGGTGGCCGACGAGCGGATCTGGAAGATGTATCGTCTGGTGCTGAAGGAGGGGCGGGCGATCGCGCCGGATTCCCCCGCGGAGGACCTGCACGAGCTGCGTAAGAGCGCCAAGAAACTGCGCTATCTGGTCGAATTCTTCGACAGCCTTTATCCGAGAAAGGAGACCCGTACCCTGGTCAAGCAGTTCAAGGCGCTGCTCGACAATCTGGGCGGTTTCCAGGACCTGGCGGTGCAGGCGGACCACCTGCGGGAGATTGCGGTCAAGATGCGCGCGGAAAAATGTGCCCCGACCGATACCCTGCTGACGATGGGCGTGCTCGTGGGAGACCTTCTGGTCCGCCAGCAGCAGGCCCGGGCGCATTTCGCTGAGATCTTCTCGGCCTTCGACGGGGAGGATAACCACGCCTTGTTCAAGCGTCTGTTCGCATCGTCAAAGAAAGGGAGCAAGGCGGCATGAGGATCATCGGCAGCTACAACATCAAGGGCGGCGTCGGCAAGACCGCCACGGCGATCAACCTCGCATACCTGGCTTCGCAGGAGGGCATGCGCACGCTGGTCTGGGACCTCGATCCCCAGGGGGCGGCCACCTACTACTTCCGGGTCAAGCCCAAGGTCAAGGGCGGAGGCAAGTCCCTGGTGCGGGGCAAGCGCGACCTGGAATCGGTGGTGAAGGGTACGGACTTCGAGAACCTGGACTTGCTGCCGGCGGATTTCTCTTTCCGCAACATGGACCTGGTGCTGGAGGATGCGAAGAAGCCGACCAAGCAGCTGACACAGCTGCTGCGGCCACTTTCCGACGAATACGACTATGTGTTTCTGGACTGCCCGCCGAGCATTTCCCTCGTCTCGGAGAACATCTTTCGCGCTGCCGAGGCCCTGCTGGTGCCTATGATCCCGACCACGCTGTCGGCGCGGACCCTGCACCAACTGACGGATTTCCTGGACGGCCACGCGCTGATCGGTAAGCTTCGGGTGATGCCGTTCTTCTCCATGGTGGACCGCCGCAAGCGCCTGCATCTCGACCTCATGGAGCAACTTCCCGAGCGCTATCCTGAGATGCTGGCAACCAGCATCCCCTATGCCTCCGATGTGGAGCGCATGGGTGTCAACCGGATGCCGCTGCTCGCCTATGCGCCGTCCAACCCGGCTTCCAAGGCCTACCGTGCCCTGTGGGAGGAGGTCAAGGCCGCCTTGTAGCGCCGCGGTTGGATCGAGGGTGAGGCGGGCCTTGAGGCATCGCCCAGACGGACCCACCATTGCGGGTATCCGGGCGCGAGATCCCGGGCCGTCGGTGCAATCCAACGCGAGCGACAATCTTGACCGCAGCCTTCCGCCCCGTCCTTCTCATTCTCGGCGTGATTCTCGTTGCGCCCGCAGCCTTGGCGGCAGATCCCAGCGAGGATGTCTTCGATCTGGAGACGCTCCGCGTGCGCATCTCCGATGCCGTGCCGTACATCGAGACGAGGCACGGCGGAGAGAAGGTACTGGTACTCCGCCACCAGGACCCGGGGCACACCATCGAGGCTCCGTACGACAAGACCTCGCGGGACTGCCCGCCGTTCTGTATCCAACCCCTGGTGATCGCGCCCGGGGTGGAGACCATCGGCGAGTTGGAGCTGATCGGCTATCTGGAGCGCATCGGCAAGGGAGATGGCGACGTGCTCGTCGTCGACTCGCGCACCGAGGAGTGGACGGCCCGCGGCGTGATCCCCGGGTCGATCAATGTCCCATTCACCCTTCTTGACCCGGGGCACGCCTCCCCCCAGAAGATCGCCGAGCTGTTGGAACTCGATTTCGGCGCCATCCGCCTCGACGGGCTCTGGAACTTCAGCGCCGCTAAGACGCTGGTCCTTTACTGCAACGGGACTTGGTGCGGGCAGTCCCCGACCAACATCAAGGCACTGTTGGACCTGGGCTATCCCCCGCACAAGCTCAAATGGTACCGGGGCGGCATGCAGGCCTGGGAGGGGCTGGGTTTCACGACGGTGAAGCCCGAGGGTTGACGGCGCACGGGCTGCCCAGGTCTGGCTGATACAGACGTTAGTCGAAGGAGTTCTCTTGGACGCGACCGAACTGGCGACCATCTTCCGTGCCCTGGCCTTTGCGGCGGACAAGCACCGCGACCAGCGTCGAAAGGACGATCACGGATCCCCTTACATCAACCATCCGATCGCGCTCGCGCGGCTGTTGTGCCTCGAGGCGGGCGTCACCGACGGGGAAACCCTGTGTGCCGCGCTCCTCCACGATACGGTGGAGGATACGGATACGACCCCCGAGGAGCTCGAAGCCGCGTTCGGGCCCGAGGTGCGCGGGGTCGTGATGGAGGTGACGGACGATAAGCGGCTGCCCAAGGCGGAGCGCAAGCGGCTGCAGATCGAGCACGCGGCGGTCGTCAGCTACCGGGCAAAGCTGGTCAAGCTCGCCGACAAGATCTGCAATCTGCGCGACGTCCACGGCGCGCCGCCGGCGAACTGGCCGCTCTCGCGCCGACAGGCCTACTTCGACTGGGCTCGCGAGGTGGTCAGCGGCCTACGCGGCACCCATGCGCAACTGGAGGCGTTGTTCGATGCCGCCTACGCGCTGCGCCCGGAGGAGTAGCTCCGCCAAACACCGGGTCGCTTAGAGCACAAGGTGGAGTGAGCATGCAAGGACGTAGACCACGAACACCATGAGACGCGTTCTGGTTGCCGCTGGCATCGCTGCTGCGCTGGTGGCAGTCCCGCCCAGACCGCCACTGCCTTTTGGCTGGGGCCGGCGCCTGGCTTCGGGCCGTGGCGCCACGCTTACGTTCAGGATCCCGGCTATCGATGGGCATGTCCCGCGACGCGTAGCTACATCCGCGACCTCAATCACTACGGTCCGGTCTACGCGGGCTGACGCGGCCATCGCCGCCTCCGCTATTGGTGGTGAGGTCGGGCTGAGACCGCCATGCCTAGGGCGCCGGAAACGGCGCCCCATTTTCTCGGCCGCGCCACGGTGCCTCAGGTGCCGGGCAAGATCGGCGTGGTCGCGCCTTGCTCCGAATCCCGGGGCGTGTGGAACCAGCTCAGCTTCTCGCGGAGCTTCACCACCTCGCCGACGATGATCAGGGTAGGGGGTTTCGGGGGATCCCCTTCGACCACGTCCAGGATGTTGGACAGGGTGCCCGAGTAGACGCGCTGCATGTGGGTCGTGCCCTGCTGGACCAGGGCTACCGGCATGTCCGGCGAGACCCCGTGCTCCGTGAGCTTGTCGACGATCACCGAGAGCCCTACCAGCCCCATGTAGAAGACCACCGTCTGGTTCGGCTGCGCGAGCTGCTCCCAGTTGAGGTTCATGGTTCCGTCCTTCAGATGCCCGGTCACGAAGGTTACCGACTGGGCATAGTCCCGGTGGGTCAAGGGAATGCCGGTGTAGGTCGCGCAACCGGATGCCGCGGTGATGCCGGGGACGACCTGGAACGGGATGCCCTCTGCGGCCAGGGTGTCGATCTCCTCGCCGCCGCGGCCGAAGATGAAGGGATCGCCGCCTTTCAGCCGCAGCACGCGCTGCCCCTCTTTGGCCAGATCGGCGAGCAGCCGGTTGATCTCTTCCTGGCGCATCACGTGGTTGTTGCGCTCCTTGCCCACGTACACGCGACGCGCGTCTCGCCGCACCATGTCGAGAATCGGCTTGGCGACGAGGCGGTCGTACACCACGACGTCAGCCTGCTGCATGAGGCGCAGGGCGCGGAAGGTGAGGAGGTCCGGATCGCCGGGACCCGAACCTACCAGATACACCTCGCCCATGCCGGAGGAGGGTGTCGCGGCCGAGAGCTCACGCTCCATGGCCGCATCCGCTTCGTCCATGTGCCCCGAGAACACCCGCTCGGCGACGCCGCCCTGGAGGACGCGATCCCAAAACCGGCGGCGTTCGCGCTGATCCGAGATGCTCGCCTTCACCTTGTCCCGATAACGGGCACAGAGCTCACCGAGTCGGCCGTACGCGGACGGCACCAGGGATTCGAGACGCGTGCGCAACAGGCGCGCCAGTACCGGCGAGGCGCTTCCGGTCGATACCGCCACCACGACCGGGGAGCGGTCGATAACCGAGGGCATGATGAAGCTGCAGTCCCGCGGTTGGTCCACCACGTTGACCGGAATCCGGTGCTCCCGGGCGAGCTCGGCGATATGACGGTTGATCGAGCGATCGTCCGTCGCCGCAACCACCAGATGCGCGCCCTCCAGATCCTGGTCCAGGAAAGCGCGCGCCACATGGGTGAAGGCGCCGCGGTCGGCCTGAGCGCGCAGGGAATCGGCTAGCGCCGGAGCGACCACGCTGACCGCGGCGCCCGCGCGCAGCAAGCTGGCGATCTTGCGCAATGCGATCTCTCCGCCGCCGACGACCAGGCATGGCTTGGCCTTTACGTCGAGAAAGATGGGAAGAAACTCCATGATGGGTTTGCTCGGTCGAGAACAAGGTAGAGAAAGGTGGCCTCCCCGGGGAGCCTGCCCGGGACGTTGCCTTGAGTTGTACGTCAAAAGCTATTAATATACTGAAATACTTGGATACTTGATAGTACCGCGACGTGATCAACGAAATCGATTCGGCGACGCTGAAGTCGAGGATGTCCGCCGGCGAGGACATCTACCTGATCGACATCCGCACGCCCGGAGAGGTCGCGCAAGGGGCCATCCCGAACGCCGTTCATCTGCCGATGCACCTGCTGCCGTTGCGGGTGCATCAGCTGCCGAGGGACAAGGAAGTGGTCCTCTACTGCCGTAGCGGGGCCCGCTCCTACCACGCCTGTTCTTACCTTAGCCAGCAGGGGTTCGACAACGCCGTCAATCTGCGCGGGGGCATCATCGCCTGGGCACGCGGCGGGTTCGAGATCGAGCGTCGCATGGCGGTTTGAGCGTGCTGAAGGCTGCTGGCGGCACCGTCCTACGGGTGCCCGCAACCTTGCGTTTTTCAGCGGTTTAGCCTATAAATCCGAACTCTTGATATTTCTCATATTCTAAAACACAAGAAGACCGGAGGTACCCTGCCATGGCAGACTTCGACCAAGAATTGGACGCTAGCGGCCTCAATTGCCCCCTGCCCATACTGCGCGCGAAAAAGACGCTATCCGGAATGGATTCCGGCCAGATCCTTCACATCATCGCTACCGATCCGGGTTCGGTGAAGGACTTTGATGCCTTCTCCAAGCAGACGGGCAACGAGCTGATGGAGTCGAAGGAAGAAGGCGGAAAATTTCACTTCCTGATCAAGAAGGCCTGACCTCCCAGCCCGATCCCATCCCCCTATTCACCGCCTCAACTGAGGAGCGTCCGATGGAACAGAAAAAGCTGGCGATCATCGCCACCAAGGGCTCGTTGGACTGGGCCTATCCTCCCTTCATCCTTGCGTCGACCGCGGCGGCGCTTGGCTACGAGACCCAGATCTTCTTCACCTTCTATGGGCTCCAACTCTTGAAGAAGAAGCTGCATCTGGAAGTGACGCCGCTCGGCAATCCGGGAATGCCCATGCCCATGGGGATGGACAAGTGGTTCCCGGTGCTCGGCATGGCCCTTCCCGGCATGCAGGCAATGATGACCTCCATGATGAAGGCCAAGATGAAGTCGAAGGGTGTGGCCAGCATCGACGAGTTGCGCGAGCTGTGCATCGAGGCCGAGGTCAAGCTCATCGCCTGTCAGATGACCGTCGACCTGTTCGACATGAATCACTCTGAGTTCATCGATGGCGTCGAGTATGCCGGTGCGGCGGCATTCTTCGAGTTCGCGGGCGAGAGCGATATCTGTCTTTATATCTAAGGAGCGCCCCTCTGCGCTTACGAAAAACGCCGCCTGCGGGCGGCGGTTTTCATGGGCCGGAGGTTAGGCGCCTGGCACGCCCTGCGTGCTCAGAATGTCTTGCGGATCTCGATTCCGATCAGGTGGGCGTGCGCCGTGTAATCGCCGTCGATCGCATTGCTGCCGTTGATGTCGTCTCCGAGACCCAGGTATTGGCGGCTGCCCCGGTAACCGCGGTCCTCGAACTTGACGTACATGTAGCCCGCTTCCAGCGACAGTCCCTGGCCGAGGTCCTGCCCGACACCGATGCCGAACAAGTGGCGGTCGTTGTCGGGTACCCGAGCGCTGAAGTGGTCATCCTGCTGTCCGGTCTCGTCGTAGGCGTACCCGAGGCGCAATTGGGTGGCCGGGAGCAGCTGGTAGGTCATGCCGATACGGTAGGCGTTGGCGTCGTCCCACGCGTTGGTGTCGGTGAAGATCACTTGACCGGTGCGCTGACCCTTGACCGTCAGCTTGTCGAATTTGCTCCACCCCGAACGGGTCCAGTCGAACTCGACGGCAAGCTCATCGCTGACCTCGTACCGGACCCCCAGCTGCAACCGCCACGGCAGGTCCAGGTCCACCTTTGCCGGCTGACCCGGCGCCAATCCCCCCGCGACGACGAGCAGCGTGTTCAAGGGAGAGTAGGGCCCCTCGATGCTGAGCGTGGCGGACGAGTGATAGCTCGCCCCGAGGCTCAAGGCATCGTGCCGATACAACAGACCCGCATTAAAACCGATCCCGGTGCCATCCCCATTGAGCTCGCCCAGCGAGGAGTTGAGCACGGCGGATTTCGCCCAGTAGAGGTCGAGGCCCGCCGAGAAGCTGAAGCTGTCGTTGACCTTGTAGGTCGCGGTGGGGACGAAATCCAGGATCTCCAGCTTGCTTTGGGTGGGCTGGCTCCCGTTGGGAATCGGCACCACGACGCCTGGCGCAATCGTGCGCGGCGTCGATCCGCTTAGGGGAGGAAAGGTGCCCTCTTGCCACCTGGTCTCGAGCCCGAATGGCGCGTTGACCCCGAGTCCTGCACGCCATTGCTCGTTGATCTTGATCGCAGCTTGGATCATGGGGGCGACCACCCAATCCGCGGAATTGCTGTCGAAGCTACCGTTGCCCGTGCGAACGTTGAAGCTCGGCCCGATGAACAGCGTACCCAGCGAGAGGCTGGAGTCATCATGGAACCCCATGGCGGCGGCGTTGAAGGGAAACGCGCCCTTGTCCTTCGGGTTGGCGACTAGGGCGTTGGCCGTCGCGGTTCCCAGTGCCGACACCTCGGGCACGGAGAAGCCGGAAGCGATCGCCGGCTCCTGCGCCAACAGTCCGAGCACGGCGACCAGCGCCGCATTCGCTGATGCTGACGTGAGCTTATTCATCATCACTCGGGCCCCAGTTGCTGTTGATCGCGTGCCGGGAGCTCGGTAACGCCCCAGGCGCAGGGGAAAGTTTATGCGATTGTGCGACAGTTAACCATAAAATAGTTGCGTTAAGACCTAAATTCCGTTGTAAAAAAAGAACGAGTTATGGGTGAGGAGAGGGAGTGAGCACGAGCGAGCGGAGAAAAGTCCTTGAATCGTGGGGAAATGCTCCTTCAAATCAGAAAACTGTGATATAAAGAATTTTTATTCGGGTATCGTCTGAGAGATCGATTGCGATGGCAGATCGGAGACTGCAAGTTTTCCACACGGTCGCGCGCTTGCTGAGTTTCACCAAGGCGGCCGAGAGCCTGCACATGACCCAGCCCGCCGTGACTTTCCAGGTTCGGCAGCTCGAGGAGCACTTCAATACCCGGCTGTTCGATCGCACGCACAATCGCATCAGCCTTACGGAGGCGGGCAAGAAGGTCTTCGAGTACGCGGACCGTATCTTCGAGCTCTACGGGGAGATGGAGAACTCGGTGCGAGAGATGACCGGGGAGATCAGCGGCGCTCTTACCATCGGTGCCAGCACGACCATCGCGGAGTATATGCTGCCGACCCTGCTCGGCGATTTCCGCGAGAAATACCCGGAGGTCGTCATTCACCTCAAGGTCTCCAATAGCGAAGGCATCGTGTCCATGGTGGAGAACAACACCATTGACCTTGGTGTCGTGGAGTCCCCGGTGGGCAACAAGAACCTGGTGGTGGAGACGTGCAAGCGCGATCAGCTGGTCGCGATCGTCCCGCCGAGCCATCCCCTTGCCAACGCCGCCTCGGTCACCTTCGCGAAACTGCTCGAGTTCCCCTTCATCTGCCGCGAGGAGGGGTCGGGGACAAGGGAGGTGATCAACGATTACCTCGATCACCTCGACGACTGCACCGCGTCGCTCAAGATCGCGATGGAGCTCGGCAGCCCGGAGGCGGTCAAGGGTGCGGTGGAGGCCGGCATGGGGGTATCCGTGGTCTCTCGGGCCACGATCCAGAAGGAGTTGAAGCTGCGAACCCTGGTCGCGTTGAACCTTGCCCCCCCCTTGGACCGGCCGTTCTCGTTCGTACATCAGAAGCAGAAGTTCCGTTTGCGCGTGATGGAGGAGCTGTTGGCGTTCGCCCGCGCCTATTGCGAGGAGCACAGCTGATGAGACGAGGGGCTCGTGCGCGATGATTCCGATGAAGGGACCCCGGCGCGACGGGGCGCATAGGCTGGGAGAAATCTACCGTTCCCTCGACGAGGGCCGTCGGCGTACACTGCTTGCTTTTGGCGAGTTCCTGGCCGCGCAGGGCGATGATGGAGCCGCGGTCCTTGAGCTACCGGAGCCGCTGCCGCGACCGGCAAGTGAAAGCGTGGTGGGCGCCATCCGGCGCCTCTCGCGAACCTATCACATGCTTGATCGAAGCAATATGCTCAACGAGACGTCCTCGCTCATGGCTGCCCATGTGATCAAAGGGCGCCCGGCCCCGGAGGTCATCGACGAGCTGGAAGCCCTTTTCGGGCGCCATTACGCCCAGTATCGAGAAGAACGAGAAACTTAGGTCCCCGCCCATCGATGCAGGTTCTCGCCAACTGGTTCCGACGCTATTTTTCCGATCCCCAGGTCGTCTTCCTGGCGGTAGCGCTGGTCATCGGTTTTGCCGTTGTGCTCACCATGGGCAACATGCTGGCTCCGGTGATTGCCAGTATCGTCATCGCCTACCTGCTCGAGGGCCTTGTCACCTTCCTGCAGCAGCTGGGTTGGCCTCGACTGGTCGGCGTGCTGCTCGTCTATCTTGCCTTCGTCCTGTTCGTGTCACTGGTCGTCTTCGGCGTGCTGCCCCTGGTGTCGCGCCAGGTCACCGATCTGGTGCAGCAGCTGCCGTCGATGATCTCCCAGGGCCAGAACGCGCTCATGGGGCTTCCGGCGCGTTACCCTGAGATCATGACGCCCGAGCAGATCCAGGAGCTCATCGGGGCCATTCGCGCCGAGATCGCGAACTTCGGTCAGCAGGTGCTCTCTTGGTCCATGGCGTCCGTGGTGGGTGTGATCACCATCCTCGTGTACTTGATCCTTGTCCCGCTGCTGGTGTTTTTCTTCCTCAAGGACAGGGACCTGATCATCGGATGGTTCAAGAGTTACCTGCCTCAGCACCGGCGCATCGCGAGCGACGTGTGGATCGATGTGGACCGTCAGATCTCGAACTATGTGCGGGGCAAGTTCTGGGAGATCCTTTTCGTCTGGTCGGTCAGTTACCTGACGTTCTACGCATTCGGCCTCAACTACGCCATGTTGCTCGGGATGCTGGTGGGCCTGTCCGTGATCGTCCCCTATATCGGGGCCGCCGTGGTGACGGTGCCGGTTCTGCTCATTGCCTGGTTCCAGTGGGGATGGACCCCGGATTTCGCCTGGCTCGCCGTGGCTTACTTCATCATCCAGGCGCTGGACGGCAACGTGCTCGTGCCCCTGCTGTTCTCCGAGGTGGTGAACCTTCACCCGGTCGCCATCATTGTTGCCATCCTGGTGTTCGGCGGTTTGTGGGGTTTCTGGGGCGTGTTCTTCGCCATTCCATTGGCTACCCTGGTGCAGGCAATCTTGAGCGCATGGCCGCGACAGGACTCGCAGTCGACGCCAGAAGCTGTCTGAGCGGACCTTTGTCTACGCGGCCGCATACATGCACGCCTTCGCCCTTTCGCGTTTCCTCTTCTGGTTCGTAATCTTCTTCCTAGTGGCCTTGCTGGCGCGGCCATGGGTTGCCGGCTTGCTGATGTCATACCGGGCGGAGCCGCGGGCGATCACGCCCAGGGGCGACCTGGCTATGGACGAACAGGCGACGATCGCGATCTTCGAGGCGATTAGCCCATCCGTGGTCTACATCACGACCACGCGCCAGGTCCTGGACCTTTGGACGAGGAATCTGATGGAGCTCCAGCCGGGAACGGGCTCCGGCGTGATCTGGGATGAACAGGGACACGTCGTGACCAATTACCACGTGATCGAGGGTGTGCAGTCCGCCCACGTCCGCCTTGCCGATCAGCGCGCTTACGATGCGGTGATGGTCGGCGCGAGCCCTGAGCACGACCTCGCGGTGCTGCGCATCGACGTTCCGATTTCTCTCCCTGCCCCGGTCCCCGTCGGCACCAGCCATGACCTCAAGGTAGGCCAGAAGGTGTTCGCCATTGGCAATCCGTTCGGTCTTGACTACACGCTGACAACGGGGGTGATCTCGGCGCTGGATCGCAGCATCCTGGCCGAGGACGGGCGGGCCATCGAGCACCTGATCCAGACCGACGCCGCCATCAATCCCGGAAACTCGGGCGGACCGCTCATTGATAGCGCGGGGCGTCTCATCGGAATCAATACCGCGATCTACAGCCCCTCGGGGGCCTCCGCCGGTATCGGCTTCGCCATTCCAGTGGACACCGTGAACCGCGTTGTGCCGCGCTTGGTCGCCGAGGGTGGGTACGTTCGTCCCTCCCTCGGCATCACCGTCGATGACGCGATGAGCGAGCGGCTGCTCGAGGGTGCGGGTGTCGCGGGTGTTCTGGTGCTGCGTGTGCAACCGGGCTCCGCGGCGGAAGCGGCGGGACTCAAGGGCACGGCCCTGACCCCCGAAGGCGGGGTGCTGCTGGGGGACGTGATTCTCGCGGTCGACGGCAAACCCGCGGTGGACGTGGACGGGCTGGTCGCGCTGCTGGAGCACTATGGTGTTGGCGATGAGGTGGAGTTGGTGATCTACCGCGGCGGCGAGATCATGACGGTTCCCGTCGTGCTGGGCGCAAGCGGGCCGACCGGGGTCAGAGGCCGGACTTCCGGATCCGCGTTTCCCTAGAGCCCTCCAGACCGGTGGCAGCGGAATCGGGTACCCGCCCTTGCACGCCGGTCCGAGAGGCGCGCGCGCGGGCCTTTTCTGCCCGATAATTGAGGCGAACCTGGTGACGAACGAGACGGAGGTGCTAGACGATGAAGGCTTTGATGCTGTTTGCGGGTAGCGGACCCATGGTGGTCTTGTCCTCGCACGAGGAACCGGATGACGATGTCTTTCTCGGCAAGCTAAAGGCCAAGGGGGTCGAGAAGTTCATGGCCTACGAGCTTTCCGTGGCGGAGGTGGAGCGCAAGTATGGCGGGCATTTCCAGACCGTGGTCCAGGACCTGCACGAGACGGACGACCTGCGCGTCCTCGACGTCAACGGTCACCGGATATTCGATCTGTTCCGACTGGCTGAGCTCGGCACGCCGTTCGTGTACGAGCCCGAGGTCTTGAAGGAGAAGGTCTACATGGATTGAGGCGCTCGGGCGGCGTGCCCGAGCGTAACGGACCCGGGAGGCCGGGTGGGGGAAACGGTTACCCGAGACCGCACATGCCGCCGGGACAACAGCCGCCCGTGCCACAAGCGGGTGCCGACCCGCTACCGAGGCTGTTGCTCGAGATGACGCTTCCACCGGTGGCGAGACGATGGACCGGGCTGCTGGCGGGGGTGTCTCCCGGCTCGACGCCGGTGCGTGCGCAGAGCTCTCCCCAGGTGGCAACAAGCTCGCTCATGCGGTGGTTGACCTCCAGCACTCGACCGTTGGCGTCGCAGCGGTAGTCGTAAGTTGGCATCTTGATCCTCCAGATATATCGATAAACGCTAATATAGGGCATTATATTCAGCGCGTTGCCGCGAGCAAGTTGCGTGTCGCCAGGTTCGTCCTCCGAGGCTGTCAGTCGAGGTGTCGCGCGGTCCACAGGCGGCCCCGCAGGCCGATCCCCGTCGTGTAGCCGACGGTCGCGAAACGGATGCGTCCGTCGCCGTCGAGCACGAAGCTGGTCGGCACGCCTCGGACTCCCCAGCGGCTGGCAAGCTCGCCGTGCGGGTCCGGTATCGCGGGGAAGGAAAGGCCCTCGTTCTTCATGTAGCCGACGATTTCGGCGGGACTGCCCGACTGCATGGCGACGGTGATGACCGGGTAATCCTCGGCGATGGCGTCGATCGTGCCGTTGCCCAGGCCGCATACCGGGCACCAACTGGCCCAGAAGTGGACCAGCGCCGGTTGCCCCCGCAGGTCGGCGAGGTTGAACGATTCCCCGGTCCCGACCAGTTGTCCGTTCAGCGCGGGCGCGTCACCGTGCGCCAGCGGCGCGGAACGCCACCAGCTTACGGCCGCGAAGACGCCTAAGATCAACAGAAGTTGGCCGGCGCGATACCAGAGGCGTGAGCCCCAGGGTCGTTTGCGCGCCTGTGCCCCGCTCATGACTGCGGCGCGGCCATCACCCCCCCGTGAGGTTCATGTGGCGCAGCGTGACCGAGTGCCCGCCGGGCTCGAATTGGTGGCCCTCGGGTTTGATCTGCATGGCTGAGAGGATGGCAGACCGCAGCGGTTCGTCGTCGTCCGGCTCCTTCCTGAGGATTTCGCGCAGGTCGAGCGAGTGCTCCTGCCCCAGGCACAGCAGCAGCCTGCCCTCGGTGGTGACCCGCACCCGGTTGCAGTCGGCGCAGAAGTTGTGGCTGTGGGGCGAGATGAAGCCGACGCGGGTCTCGGTATCCGGTATGCGGAAGTAGCGGGCAGGGCCTCCGGTCGTTTCCGTGG
Source organism: uncultured Gammaproteobacteria bacterium (assembly GCA_963736235.1). GTDB lineage: Bacteria > Pseudomonadota > Gammaproteobacteria > Chromatiales > Chromatiaceae > CAVORB01. The sequence goes on along the minus strand of CAVTOR010000031.1, from coordinate 252,642 downwards.
TGGGTACCAGCTCGAACCGCGGGGTGATGTCGGCCTGGATCTGGGCGCTGGAGTAGAAAACCTCGGAGCGATCGTGGCCGCCAATCCGGCCAACCGGCATCTCCTCGATGAAACTGATGTTGATCCCCTTGCGCACCGCGAAATCGACCAGGTCGCAGACCTCGTCGTGGTTGCGGTTGCGCATCATCACCGCGTTCAGCTTGATGCGCTCGAACCCCGCCGCGATCGCCGCATCGATGCCGCGCAGCACGAGGTTCAGGTCTCCGGTGCGGGTGATGGCGCGAAAACGCTCCGGGCGCAGGCTGTCGAGGCTGATGTTGATGCGTTTGACCCCGGCGTCTCGGACCTCCCGTGCCATGGCCGCGAGGCGGGAGCCATTGGTGGTGATGACGAGCTCATCCAGGCCGGGCAGGGCGCCGAGCTCACGCATCAGCCAGGTCAGGTTGCGCCGCACCAGCGGCTCGCCGCCGGTCAGACGGACCTTGCGGACGCCCAGGTCCACGAATAGCCCCGCGACGCGCCGGAGCTCTTCCAGCGTCAGCACCGCGTCGCGCGGCGCAAACCTTTGGTCCGGGTCCATGCAGTAGGCGCAGCGGAAGTCGCAACGGTCGGTGACCGACAGGCGAAGATAGGTGATCCGTCGCCCAAAACGATCGACCAGGTCCGCCCGGGTGGGGCCTTGTACGGGGGGATTCTCGGAGGTCATGGAAGGTCTTCCCCGGATTTGCGATTAACCTGAAGCTAATTAGCAGATTCTCGGCGACCCGCCAAGCGATCAGATCAAGGAATTCGGCCGCGTGGATGGTGAGGGCCGTGCCCGGCTTACTTTCGGCCTGCGCCTCGGCGGCGGCTCACAAGCCCGCAACCGCGGAACGGTCAACCAGGTGCAGATGGGTTCTGTCGTCGATACCCGGCGTTTGCTCGAATAGCAGCTTGATGCGATCCGTAGCGCGGTCACTTTCGTCCGTCGCGATCACCAACCGGAAACGATTCATGCCGAGGCGGTCGCGCTCGGCCAGGCCACACCGCACCAGCTTCGCCATGGCGGACGGACTCTCCGCCCGTTCCCTGTCGGCAAGATAGATCAGCAGACGCCCGCCGATGGCGATGCGCCTGACGCCCTGAGGGAACTCGCGGCACGGCGAGGGACCCGTTTCGATGCGGTCAAAAACCGCCGGCGAGCAGGTGCATCCGAGCACCTCCCGCACGAAGCGCTCGATCCCATCCGCGGCCCGCGGATCGCCCATCAGGGTCGAATGTAGACGTAGCCCTGTGACTGTAGCTCACCGATCCGGGTCACCCCGCCCTGGCTGACCTCGACGAATCCCGGCAGCAGCTCATCCAGGGTCACGCCGAAACCCTTCAAGGTGTTGCCGCACATCTCCAGCTCGACGCCCTGGCCGCGCAGTTTCTCCATGCCGGTGCGGACGCGGTCGGTCGCCTCGATGTCGTTGAAGGCATTGACTGCCGGCCCGTGAGCGACAAGCACGATATGTACCTTCTCCGGCCCGCCGGCGCCGTCGATATGGTTCTGGATATTGCCCAGCACGAAAGGCACCTTCTCGGCCTCCGAGACATGATAGACCACGTCGAGCTTGTCGCCGGCGACGGCGGTTATGCAAGACATCAGCAGGCCGAGGGCGGCCAGGGCGATAGATATTTTCATGCGATGCTCTCCTCTGGTGGTTCGATTGTTGGTTGTAATTCGGGGGACTGCGAATCGCGTCTAGAGTTCCTCCGAGGCAAAGTCCGCCAGCCGCGAGCGCTCGCCTCGGATCAGCGTGATGTGCCCGCTGTGGGGCCAGTGCTTGAAGCGGTCGACGACATAGGTCAGCCCGGAAGTGGTCTCGGTGAGGTAGGGGGTGTCGATCTGGGCGATGTTGCCCAGGCAGATGATCTTGGTGCCGGGACCGGCCCGGGTGATCAGGGTCTTCATCTGCTTTGCGGTCAGGTTCTGGGCCTCGTCGAGGATGATGTACTTGTGCAGGAAGGTGCGCCCGCGCATGAAATTGAGGGACTGGATGCGAATGCGGTTGCGTAGCAGATCATTGGTTGCGGCCCGGCCCCACTCGCCGCCTTCGGTTTGGGTCAGGACCTCCAGGTTGTCCATCAGGGCACCCATCCAAGGGGTCATCTTCTCTTCCTCCGTGCCGGGCAGGAAGCCGATGTCCTCCCCCACCGGTACGGTGACCCGGGTCATGATGATCTCGCGGTAGATGCTGCGGTCGAGCACCTGCGAGAGGCCGGCCGCGAGCGCCAACAGGGTCTTGCCGGTACCGGCCGTGCCCAGCAGGGTCACGAAGTCCAGGTCCGGGTCCATGAGCATGTTGAGCGCGAAGTTCTGTTCGCGGTTGCGCGCGGTGATGCCCCAGACATTGTGACGGTGCGGCCGGTAGTCCTCCGCCAGCTCGATGATGGCATCGGTCTCGGAGCGCTTCTCGCGCACCATGGCCTCGAAAGACTCGTCCCCCTCCAGGTAGAGGCATTGGTTCGGGTACCAGTCCGCCACGTCGGGGCCGCTGATCTTGTAAAAGGTGCGGCCCTCCTCCTTCCATGCCTCCACCGTCCGGTCGTGGCTGTCCCAGAAGTCTCCGGGCAGCTCGGTCTGGCCGGTGTAGAGCAGGTTGACGTCGTCGAGGACCTGGTCGTTCGAGTAGTCTTCGGCGGGAATGCCGAGGACCGCAGCCTTGATGCGCAGGTTGATGTCCTTCGAAACGACGATCACCGTGCGTTCGGGATGGCTTTCCTGCAGGGCCTGGGCGGTGCCGAGGATGGTGTTGTCGACGTTGTTGCCCGGCAGGGTGCTGGGCAGACGCACGTCGAGCGGCGAGGTCTGGAAGAACAGGCGTCCCGTGGCGGGGAGCACGTGCCCGCCGAGGTTCTCACGCAGCGGATGGATGGGGAGACCGGCGTCGATCTCCTCCTTGCCCGAACCGGTCATGAGCTGGTCGAGAAATCGGCTCACCTGGCGCACGTTGCGCGCCACCTCGGACATGCCCTTCTTGCCGCGATCGAGCTCCTCGAGCACTACCATGGGGAGAAAGATGTCGTGCTCCTGGAAACGGAATATGGCGGTAGGGTCGTGCATGAGCACGTTGGTGTCGAGCACGAAAAGGCGGCGCTTGTTGTTGTCGCGTTTGATCATCGTCATCCAGGAGAAACGGCGGCGCGGCGGTGCGCTGCAGGATAATGGAAAGGGGCTTTGGTGATGTCGCCCGATCGCGGTCCGGAGGATCGCTCAGGCGCTGCCGGGGAGTTCCCTGACCGCCGACAGGACCTCATCGACGTGGCCCTTGACCTTTACCTTGCGCCATTCGCGGCAAAGCACGCCGTCGGCGTCGATGAGGAAAGTGCTGCGCTCCACCCCCAGGGACTCCCGCCCGTACATCTTCTTGAGCTTGATGACGTCGAACATCCGGCAGAGGGCTTCATCCGCGTCGGATACCAGGTCGAACGGGAAGGCCTGCTTGGCCTTGAAGTTCTCCTGGGCCTTGATACCGTCCCGGGAGGCGCCGAGGATGGTGGCTGAGGCCGCGGCGAAGGCATCGTGGGCGTCTCGAAAGTCCTGCCCCTCCTGGGTACAGCCCGGGGTGCTCGCCTTGGGATAGAAGTAGAGGACGAGATGCCTGCCGCGAAAATCCGACAGGCGCGCGGTGCGTCCGCCCGTGAGCGCGACCTCGATGTCAGGGATGGGTTCGCCGATCTTCAGGCTCATAGGCGTTCATTGTCTCCACTCTCGTAACCGATGGCGGCCATGTGCTCCCTCACCCCTTCAGGGGCTCGAGCACGGCGTCCAGATTCAGGCCGTCGCAGTAGTCCATGAACTCCTCGCGCAGGGCCGCGATGTGGATGTCAGCGGGTATGCCGACGGTCATGTGTACCGAGAACATGGGCGTGCCGGTGTGGGCTGCCGCGTAGGTGCTGGTAGCCATGTCTTCGATGTTGATGTTGCGGTCGGCGAAGAAGCCTGCCAGCTTGTTGACGATACCGGGGTGGTCCATGGAGACCACGTCCACCGCGTAGGGCAGCAGATTGTTGCCCGCGGCGCGCTGTCCGGTGCGCTTTGAGATGATGGTCATGCCCAGCTGACGCTGAAGCTCGGGCAGGGCGTTCTCCACCTTGGCCAGGGTGTTCCATTTCCCCTCCACTAGTAGCATGGCCGCGAACTCACCGCCGAGCACCGTCATGCGGCTGTCCTCGATGTTGCAGCCATGCTCCAGGATTGCCTTGGACAGCTGGTTGACGATGCCGGGGTGATCCTCACCCAGGGCTGAGATCACGAGGTAAGTCTTCTGCGTGGCCATGAATCGAGGAACAGGGGGTCGTATCGGGAGCTGCAATGCCGTGAGTGTAGCATGGGCTCAGCCACCCCCGAAAAGGCGGATGAGACCGACGACTTGCCCGGCGGCGGGTTGTGTTTCCTGAACGGCGCAAGATAATATGCGGAATTTTCCGCATTGCCGGAGTCTCGCCATGTTCCGCGGAAGTATCGTTGCCCTGATCACCCCCATGCACGACGATGGTCGTGTCGATGACGATGCTCTGCGCCGATTGGTGGACTTCCACGTCGCGGAGGGGACCTCCGCGATCGTCGCCGTCGGCACTACCGGGGAATCCGCCACCCTCGACCACGCGGAGCACTGCGCGGTGATTCGGCGCGTGGTCGAGCTCGCGGCGGGGCGCATTCCGGTGATCGCGGGCACCGGGGCGAACTCGACGACGGAGGCGATCAATCTCACCCAATGCGCCCGCCAGGCGGGGGCGGACGCGGCGCTACTGGTCACGCCGTACTACAACAAGCCCACCCAGGAGGGGCTGTATCTCCATCACAAGGCGGTGGCGGAGGCCGTCGATATTCCGCAGATCCTCTACAACGTCCCGGGGCGCACGGCCTGCGATATGCTTCCCGCCACGACGGCACGCCTGGCGCGCATACCGAACATCGTCGGCATCAAGGACGCGACGGGTGAGCTCGGCCGGCTCAATCAACTCAAGGAATCCTGCGGAGATGGATTCGACCTCTTCAGCGGCGACGACGCGACCGCCTGCGAGTTCATCCTCGGCGGTGGCCACGGCGTCATTTCCGTGACCGCCAACGTGGCCCCGCGGCTCATGCAGGAGATGTGCGCGGCGGCGCTCGCGCACGAGCGCGAAAGGGCGCTGGCCGTCAATGAGCGTCTGGATGCCCTCCATCACGACCTCTTCGTCCAATCGAACCCGATTCCGGTCAAGTGGGCGGTCGCCGAGATGGGCTTGTCCCCGAAGGGTATTCGCCTGCCGCTGACCTGGCTGACAGAGGATGCCCAGCCGCGGGTCCGGGCCGCCATGACTCAGGCAGGTGTCGCCTGATGCCGGCCGGTTTCGTCCCGCTACGCGTCATTGGCCGGTCGTCGCGGCCCAAACCCAGATATCACGGTCGGTAGATATTCATGGAAAAAGCCTACGTCTTCCTTGTCATTCCGCTGACGCTGCTGATCTCCGCCTGTAGCAGCGTGCCGAGTCTCGACGAATATCTGCCGGACCAGACCCTGGAGTACAAGAAGCAGCGCGAGGCGGCGGACAACCTGGAGATTCCGCCGGATCTGACCGGGGGCGACTTCGATGATGCGATGGACGTGCCGGACGTCGGCGGTTCCATGACCTACTCGGAATACGTGGGCGAACGCGGCAAGCGACGCGAGATTGCCGCGAGTGGCGACGTGTTGCCCGATGTCAAGAATGTCGAGCTGCGCCGCGACGGCGACAACCGATGGCTCGAGATCACGGGGTCCCCCCAGCAAGTGTGGCCGCGCGTGGTGTCCTTCTGGCGCCAGCAGGGCATTCTCCTGGCGGAGCAGGATCCGGGGGCCGGGGTGATGAAGACAGACTGGCTCGAGAACCGGGCCGAGATCCGTAAGGACTTCGTGACCAACGTCATGCGCAAGGTCGTGGATGGCCTCTACGCGACCTCTACGCGAGACCAGTACCGGGTGCGCATCGAGCCCGGGTTGACGTCCGGTACCACTGACCTCTACCTGACCCATCGCGCGATGGAGGAGCGCTTCGCCAGCAACGCCGTGGGCGAAGACACTCAGTCCATCTGGGAGCCGGCCCCGAGCGATCCGGGCAAGGAGGCGGAGATGCTGCGCCGCTTGATGGTGTACCTCGGCGTCACCGAGCAGCGGGCCGACCGCCAGCTTGCCGAGCAGCAGCCGCAGGCTTCCAAGTCGCGTTTGGAGACGGGACCCGGAGGGGAGACCACCTTGGTGATCTCCGAAGAGTACCGGTACGCCTGGCGCTTGACCGGCGTGGCGCTAGACCGGGTCGGCTTCGCCGTCGAGGACCGCGACCGCTCGCAGGGTGTCTACTACGTGCGCTATGACGATCCGAGCAAGGGCCAGGAGAAGGAGGGCTGGACCTCCAAGCTCGCCTTCTGGCGCAGCAACGAGGTGGACACCGTCACCCAGTATCAGGTCAAGCTCACCGGCGACGGAAACCAGACGCGGGTGGTCGTGCGCGACCGTGTCGGGCGCCGCGACGACTCAGCGACCGCCAATCGCATCCTGACGCTGCTCAGCGAGCAGATCCGCTGAGCGGCGCCATGCCGCAGCTGTCGCCATCGCCTGTGGGCGGTGCGGCCTGTCGACGCTGATGCGGTTCGCGGTGCTGGGAAGCGGCAGCCGGGGAAACGCGACCTTGGTGGAGGGCGGTGGAACGCGGGTGCTGGTCGACTGCGGCTTCGCGGCGCGCGAGGTCGAGCGCCGACTCGGCGCCGTCGGTGTCGCGCCGTCCGAGCTGGATGCCATCCTGGTCACACACGAGCACGGGGACCATGTGCGTGGCGTCGCCGCACTCGCTGGCCGCTACGGCCTGGACGTCTGGACCACCCCGGGAACCTGGCGCCAGGCCGGGGGCGCTGAGATCCCTGGTCTGCGCCTGTTCTCGGGCCACGAGACCCCATTCCGCATCGGCGATCTCGTCATCACCCCCTTTCCGGTTCCCCACGACGCCCGCGAGCCCTGCCAGTTTATTCTCGAGGGCGTGGGGGGGCGGCTCGGAATGCTGACGGACGCAGGCTCCGTCACCCCCCATGTCAGGGATCTGCTGCGGGAGTGCGATGCATTGATCCTCGAGTGCAACCATGACGAGGACATGCTGCGTGCGGGCCCCTATCCGCCATCCTTGCAGGTGCGAGTCGGCGGCTGCTTTGGCCACCTGAGCAACGCCCAGGCCGCGCGGCTGCTCGATGCACTGCCTCACCACGCCCTGCGGCACTTGGTCCTGGCGCACATCAGTGAGAAGAACAACCGTGTCGAGCTCGTCACGGAGAGTGTTCTTCAGGTGTCCCGAGACCTGGAGCCGCGTCTTCACTTGGCCGCGCAGGACCGTCCTGGTCCCTGGCTTCGGCTCTAGCCGCGGCCAGCGCCGAGACGTCGGGCCAAGCTCGCCGTCACCCATGTCACACCTTGGCGTCTCTCGTCCCGCTGGTGCTCGGGTGGCTTCGTTTCCAGACGCTTACACGCTTGCAAATGGCGTCACGTCCCTGTGCCGCGGGAAGCGCTGAATTGGGCAGCGTTTCCTTTGAGCGATAGTCAGTGTCTATGACTCAAATCAGTATTACCCATTAGCAGCGTTGGACGTCTGCTTATATTCTGAGCTCTTCGGCGCTGGCGGGATTCCGTTGCGCCGGAATTGACTCAACGCAAACCAACCGGAGGTTCTCCTTATGGAGCTCAAGGGCAGCAAGACCGAGCAGAGCCTGAAAGACGCCTTCGCGGGCGAGTCCCAGGCCAACCGCCGCTATCTGTACTTCGCCACCAAGGCGGACGTCGAGGGCTACAACGACGTGGCCGCCGTGTTCCGCTCCACCGCCGAGGGCGAGACCGGCCACGCCCACGGCCACCTGGAGTACCTGGAGCAGTCCGGCGATCCCGCCACCGGCCTGCCCATCGGCGCCACCGGCGACAACCTGAAGGCCGCGATCGCGGGCGAGACCCACGAGTACACCGACATGTACCCGGGCATGGCCAAGACCGCCCGTGACGAGGGCTTTGACGAGATCGCCGACTGGTTCGAGACCCTGGCCAAGGCCGAGCGCTCGCACGCCAACCGGTTCCAGAAGGCACTGGACAGCCTCGACGACCTAAGACTTCCGCGTTCAGGCGGTCGGTCCGCCGGGCCGCCGCAGTTTCGCGTTATCACGCTGTTCGTCATCGACGTAAGGAGTCAGACCATGTCCGCTCGCGAAGGCAACCTCGAGGCGCCCACACGGCACGCGATCGACTGGAACGATCCCAAGTTCTACGACGAGGACGACCTGTTCAAGGAGCTGGAGCGGGTGTTCGACATCTGCCACGGATGCCGGCGCTGTGTGAGCCTGTGCCAGTCCTTCCCGAACCTGTTCGACCTGGTCGACGAGTCCGACACCATGGAGGTGGACGGGGTCGCCAAGGAGGACTACTGGCAGGTCGTCGATCAGTGCTACCTGTGCGACCTGTGCTTCATGACCAAGTGTCCCGTACGTGCCGCCGCACGAGTGGAACCTGGACTTCCCGCACCTGATGCTGCGGGCCAAGGCCATCAAGTACAAGCAGGGCAAGACCAGGCCGCGCGACAAGATCCTCTCGAGCACGGACGTCGTCGGGTCGCTTGCCGGCATTCCCGGTGGTGTCCGGGATCGTCAACGCCACCAACAAGTCCAGGCTCGGCCGCAAGGTGCTGGACTCGGTGCTGGGCGTCCACCCCGAGGCGCGCGTGCCCGAGTATCACAGCAAGACCCTGCGCAAGCAGCTCGCGAGCCGAGTCGGTCGGCAATCGCAGGCGAGACGCGGCGGGTCCGACCACCGGCAAGGTGGCCCTGTTCACCACCTGCTACAACAACTACAACGAGCCGGACGTCGGCATGGACCTGGTCGCGGTGTTCGAGCACAACGGCATCCCCATCACCATCCCCAGCAAGGAGAAATGCTGCGGCATGCCGAAGCTGGAGCTGGGCGATCTGGAGGCGGTCGCGGCGGCGAAGGACGCCAACATCCCGATCCTCGAGCGGCTGGTGGACGAGGGCTGGGATATCGTCGCCCCGATCCCGTCCTGCGTGCTCATGTTCAAGCAGGAACTGCCGCTGATGTTCCCGGACGACGCGGGCGTGCAGAAGGTCAAGGACGCACATCTACGATCCGTTCGAGTACCTGATGCTGCGCCACAAGCACGGCAAGCTGAACACCGACTTCAAGCAGCCGCTCGGCAACGTCGCCTACCACGCCGCCTGCCACCAGCGGGTCCAGAACATCGGCCAGAAGACGCGTGAGGTGCTCTCCCTGATCCCGGACACCAAGGTCGAGATCATCGAGCGTTGCTCCGGCCACGACGGCACCTACGCGGTGAAAAAGGAATTCTACGAGTACTCGATGAAGATCGTGCGCCCGGTGGTGAACAGGGTGAAACAGGCCGAGGCCGATCATTACGGCAGCGATTGCCCCATGGCGGGGCAGCACATCGGTCACGGCCTGGCGGACGGAAGCAAGCCCGAACATCCGTTGACCTTGCTGCGGATGGCCTACGGGCTCTGAGTCAAGGCGCTGCCGGCGCTCGGCCGACAGCGCGTCCCACTCGCAAAGGCGTTGGCGGAATCTCGGCGGCGCCCGCATCGCGGGGCTGCCCCGTGGGCGCCTCGCCCGGTCTGCCCGCGCCAATCAACATCCAGCTTGGAGAGAAGACATGAGCCAACTGACGCCCGAAGACCTCTACAGCCTCGAGCAGTACGCCAAGATGCGTGGCGAGTTCCGCGCCAGTGTGATGGCGCACAAGAAGAACCGTAACGTTCACGTCGGCCCGAATGCGACCCTGTACTTCGAGGACCGGCTGACCATGCAGTACCAGGTCCAGGAAATGCTGCGCATCGAGCGCATCTTCGAGCAGGACGCCATCGCCGAGGAATTGGCGGCCTACAACCCGCTGATTCCAGATGGCTCTAATTGGAAGGCGACCTTCATGGTGGAGTACCCCGACGTGGAGGAGCGCCGCGTTGCCCTTTCGCGCCTGATCGGGATCGAGGACAAGGTATGGGTCCAAGTGGAAGGGTACGACCGCGTGTTCGCCATCGCCGACGAGGATCTGGAGCGGGAGGACGAAACCAAGACCTCCTCGGTGCACTTCCTGCGCTTCGAGCTGACCCCGGAGATGGCCAACGCGGTGAAGGGCGGGGCGGGCCTGTCGATGGGCATCGATCACCCCAACTACCAGCACACCGTGAGCGTCGGTGAACCGACGCGCGGCTGTCTTGCGCAGGACCTCGCCTGAGCGGGTCCGGCTGCCCAGCCCGAACCGGCAGGTCTCGCGGTCTCCTTTGTACCAGTGGCGGCCGGTGTGTCGGGCTGCGAAAAATCATGGAGGCGGCCGTCGCTTCCCTTTTAGCCTTTCCCCACGGGATCGGGTGCGAGTTAAATTTCTAGAGACCAACGATTGCGAGCGGAGGGCAAGTTCATGAAGCGCAGATTGATCTCACTGGCAGTAGCGGCAGGGGTGGCGGCGACATCGGCGTTCGCGGGCGATGAGCAGCTGCGGGAAAAGGCGAAGGATGTCGGTCTGGAGGTCGTTCCCTACGCCACCCAGGCCGTCACCGATAATCCGCTTACGCGGGAGAAGATCGATCTCGGGCGAATGCTGTTCTTCGACCCCCGCCTTTCCGCCAGCGGCGTCATCAGCTGTAACACCTGCCACAATCTGGCCACCGGCGGCGACGACAACCTGCCTACCTCCGTCGGTCATGGCTGGCAGAAGGGGCCGCGCAACTCGCCGACGGTGCTCAACGCGGTCTTCAACAAGGCGCAGTTCTGGGACGGCCGTGCCGAGGACCTGAAGGCACAAGCCAAGGGTCCGGTGCAGGCCGGGGTGGAAATGGCCAACAAGCCCGAGAACGTGGTCATCACCCTAAACAGCATGCCGGAGTATGTGGAGCGTTTCGGCAAGGCGTTTCCCGGTGAGGCCGATCCGGTCACCTTCGATAACATGGCCAAGGCTATCGAGGCCTTCGAGGTCACCCTGGTGACCCCGGCTTCGCCCTTCGACCAGTGGCTCGAGGGCAACGACGCGGCGCTGACTCCGGACCAGAAGATCGGCCTCGAGCTGTTCGTCGACAAGGGCTGCACCGCCTGCCACTCGGGCGTGAACTTCGGCGGTCAGCAATACTTCCCCTTCGGCCTGGTCAAGAAGCCTGGCGCGGACATCTTGCCCCCGGAGGACAAGGGGCGTTTTGCCGTGACCAAGACGGCCTCCGATGAGTACGTGTTCCGCGCCGCACCCCTGCGTAACATCGCCCTTACGGCGCCCTATTTCCATTCGGGTCAGGTCTGGGACCTGAAGCAGGCAGTGTCCATCATGGGCGTCGCCCAGCTCGGCACGAAGCTCGAGGACGAGGAGGCGGCGCTGATCGCCTTGTTCCTGCAGGGCCTGACGGGCGAGCAGCCCAGCATCGAGTATCCGGTCCTGCCGCCGGAGACCGCGCAGACGCCCAAGCCGGAGCTGTAACGCGCCAAGCGAGGCGGGGCGCTTGCCCCGCCATCCGCCGCGTTTGCCGACCCGGCCCTGTTGGGGAGCCCGCCGTAATGGGCTCGGCGGGTCAAGAGAAGGACCAGACCAGCCCGGCCCACAGGCGCAGGGCCAACGGCTCGTCCTCGCGCGGCGCGCGTTCGACGCCCAGGTCGAGCACGCGCAGCCACTGCTCGGACATCTGTCTCGGCTGTTCGCGGGTCGCGGATTCGGGGTGGGTTGTTTCCATCGTTCTCTCCAAAGGTTGTGAGTGTTCGCCGACAACGTCCCTGTGGTCTCAAGTTGTGCCTACGCGGCCGCGTACAGGTTCGTGACGTCCGATGCCCAGGCCCTTCGCGACACCCGTCCCGGAGGCGGGGTCGGCCTGCAGGAAGTGCTCGATCTGGCGAATCTGGATCGGCCGCGGGTTATTCGGCGCTGAGTCGAGTTTGGGTCTCCGTAAGTGATTAGAGAAATCGTTTAAAAATATCCGATCAATCGATCATGACGATAAGTAGGGTTGGGGCTGCGGTACCAAATGAAGGCAGCGAGGCCACAAGCGGCCTGGGACTGAAAGGGGAGGTGGCGTACACTGCCCCCGTGTCCCGGGGCCCATTCCTTGCCCGATTAGGAGTCCATCCGTGAAGCATTCTTCCAGGTTCGCTCCCGTCCCCGTGGCTGGCTTGCTCGGCCTTGGTCTGTGGATCGCGGGCTGCTCAAACCCGCAGGAGGACGTGCGGGTGACCCTGTGCAAGGACATGGTGATTTCCCTCCTCGGCGCGCCGCAGAACGTCACCTGGCAAGCGGTCTCGACTGAGGTGCGCGGGCGGGAGTCCGCCGCGGTTCGGGTGGACTACGCGGCCCCGGGGGGCAACGGCCAGGCGATCTGCCACTATCGCTACGATGCGGTGGACGACACTGCTCTCGCCCTCTCCGATCCCCTCTCTGCCTTTTCGACCTCACCCTCGCAGATGACCCTGAACGGACGGACACTTTCCAGGCCGGAGCTCGCGGAGGCGGTCAAGACGGCGATGCTGAAGCAGGGCGGCGAACTCGTGGACCGGCTCAAGAAGGGGTTCCAATAGCCGCGCATCGCTGCTGGCGCGTTCCGCTTACCTCGCGATTGGAGGCAGTCCGGCGGCGGTCTAGCCCGCCTCGGCGATGACGATCGCCCGCCGGGGTGCGGGATGGCCCTCCAGCGTCCGGGTCTGGTCTTCCGGGTCCAGGCACTCGGCGAGGGACTCGAACCGCATCCACTCGGTGGAGCGTTGCTCCCGCGTCGTGGTCGTGGTCACGTCCACTACACGGATACTGCGAAAGCCGCAGCGGCCGAGCCAGGTCACGAGCGCGCTCGGCGTGGGGATGAACCTGACGTTGCGCATCCTGGCGTAGCGGCGCGGCGGCACCAGGACGCCGTCGCCGCGCCCGTCGATCACCAGCGTTTCCAGCACCAACTCGCCGCCCGGGCGAAGAAGGCTTCGCAGGTGCAGCAGGTGGTCGATCGGCGAGCGACGATGGTAGAGCACCCCCATCGAGAAGACGGTGTCGAAGCCGGTCATCCCCCGCGGGAGGTCTTCGAGTGCCAGGGGCAGGACCGTGACCTGCGGAATCCGCAAGAAACCTTGCACCGCGAGGAATTGCATCAGGTACAGCGTGGCGGGGTCGATTCCCAGCACCAGGCGCGCGCCGGCTCCCGCCATGCGCCAGCAGTGGTAGCCGTTGCCGCAGCCCACGTCCAGCACCGATCGCCCCGCCAGCGGCGCGACCGCATCGGCGAGCCGGTCCCATTTCCAGTCCGACCGCCATTCGGTGTCGATCCGGATGCCGTGCAGGCAGAAGGGTCCCTTGCGCCAGGGATGGAGCTCCATCAGCAGCGCGCGCATTGCTTCGCGCGCCTGCTCGTCCAGAGGCTGGTCGCCGGTAGCGCCGACCCACGCGGCATTCAACTCGACACGGGCCGGCGCCAGATCCGGCAGCCTTGCAACCGCGGACCGCCAACGGGGAAGGTCGCCGTGCGCATCCACGTCTATCTTCGAGGCCAGCCGAGCGCGCAGATCGGAAACCCAGGCGCCCAGGCCCGCGTCTTCCATCCGGGCGAAAAAGCCGTCGTAGCGCGTCAGGTCCACGCTAGGAGCGAGATGAAATTCAGGCACTGAAACCATCGAATCTGATGGTCGAAACCCGCGCGTCGCAGGCGTTCGGCCAGCACCTCGGGTGCCTCCGGGGTCAGCACCCGCTCCAGTGCGGCGCGCTTTTGGCTGATCTCCAATGCGCTGTAGCCGTTGGCGCGCTTGAAGTCCTCGTGCAGAGCGGTGAGAAGCCGCTGTTCTTGCGGGTCCATAGCGACGATTTTTTCGCTGAGGATCAGCGCGCCGCCCGGCACTAGGCCACGGCGGATGTCGCCGAGCAGGTCTTGCCGCCGCTCCGGGGGCACGAACTGCAGGGTGAGGTTGAGCACCACCAGGGAGGCGTTCTGGATGCGCACCGAGGCGAGGTCGGCGCATACCGGGCTCACCCGTTGCGAAGCGGCGGACTCTCGCAGGCGGTCCGCCAGGGCCGACACCATAGCCGTCGAGTTGTCCACGGCGATCACCCGGTAGTCGGCGTCCGGTGCCTGCTTCAGGAGGGAGAAGGTAACCGCCCCCAGGGAACAGCCGAGGTCGTAGCAGCGGCTACCCGTTTGCACAAAGCGCGCCCCCAGCAGGCCGGTGAGCTCGACGAGCTGCCGGTAGCAGGGGACGGAGCGGCTCACCATATCGGGAAACACGCGGGCCACGGCCTCATCGAACCGAAACGGCTCCGAAGCGGCGCGCGGGCGGGCGAAGAGGTCGTCGCGGGCGTCGCCGCTCACGCCTGCGCCACCTCACGACGTGCGATGCCTGCGCGTCGGGCGACCGGGGGGCGATCGCTACCGCTTTGCGATACTCGGAATAGCCCTGAACTGACCATCGTGGGGGTAGGAAGATTGTTACCGAAAGATGACGCAGGACATCCATCGCTCATCACGCTTGGTGGTTAAAATAACCGATGGCACCGCATCTTCCCAACCAAGCAGCCGGAACCCTTCCATGAACGAAACGAACGCCGACCCCGCCGCCGAAACCGAGGCCCAACCTACGCCCCCACCGGCGGCGACGCCCAAGCCGGGCGCGAAGCAAGCCCCCAAGACCGCCCCCCGACGCGCGCCCGCGAAGGCACGCGAGGTCGATCTCGACGACCCCTCGCTCTACCTCAACCGGGAGCTGACCTGGCTGGAATTCAACCGCCGGGTGCTCAACGAGGCGGCGGACCCGCGGACCCCGCTGCTGGAGCGGGTCAAGTTCCTGGCCATCGTCAGCAATAATCTCGACGAGTTCTTCATGAAGCGCATCGGCGGGCTCAAGCAGCAGATCGCCGCGGGCGTGCATACCGCCTCGGTGGACGGACGCACGCCGGTCGAGCAGGTGCGCGATGCCCACGCCCTGTGCCGGGAGATGCACGCGGAGCAGAAGCGTATCCTCGACGAGTTGCTCGCGCTGCTGGAGGTTCACGACATCCGGCTGGTCAAGTTCCTGGACCTGCCGGCGCCCGCCCGCCAGCGTCTGCGCGAGCACTTCCAGGTCAACATCTTCCCGATGCTCACGCCGCTGGCCATGGACCCGGCGCATCCGTTCCCCTTTATCTCGAACCTGGCGCTGAACCTGCTCGTGACCCTGCGTTATCCCGGCGGCAACGAGATGCACATGGCCAGGGTGAAGGTGCCGGTCAGCAAGGACATCTCCAAGCGCCTGATCTCGGTGGACGGGAGCAACACCTTCGTCACCCTCAACGATCTCATCATCACCAATCTTGACATGCTTTTCCCCGGCATGGAGATCGAGACCTGCGAGATGTTCCGGGTCACGCGCAACGCCATCGTGGAGAAGTCCGAGGAGGCGGCCAACGACCTTTTGGAGCTGATCGAGTCGGAGCTCCGGGAGCGTCACTTCGCGCCGATCGTGCGCCTGGAGGTGGAGAAGGACATGAGCCCCGTCCACCGCGGCATGCTCGCCGCCGAGCTCGGCCTCAACGAGGCGGAGGACGTGTTCGAGGTCGAGGGCATGATGGGCATGCGCGATCTGTTCGAGCTCGCGTTCCTCGACGTCCCCGAGCTGCACGATCCGCCCCATCGCCCCGGCGACCATCCCCTGCTCGCCAACGACCGGCGCAACATCTTCCACATCATCCGCGAGAACGGCCCCCTGCTGCTGCAGCACCCCTACGAGTCCTTCGCCAACACGGTGGAGCGCTTCCTGCGCACCGCGGCCGACGACCCGAAGGTGCTGGCAATCAAGATGACCCTCTACCGCACCACCGCCGAGGGCGAGATCCTCGATTCCCTGGTGCAGGCCGCGCGCAACGGCAAGCAGGTGGCGGTGATGGTGGAGCTCAAGGCGCGCTTCGACGAGGCGGCCAACATCCGTTGGGCGCGGCGCCTGGAGGCGGAGGGCATCCACGTCACCTACGGCGTGATCGGGCTCAAGACCCACAGCAAGCTGATCTTCGTGGTGCGACGGGACTATGCCCAGCTCAGGCGCTACTACCATATCGGCACGGGCAACTACCACGCCGGCACCGCCAAGCTCTACACGGACCTGGGCATGCTCGGTTGCGACGAGGACATCGGGCAGGACATCACCGAGCTCTTCAACTACCTCACCGGCTACTCGCCGCCCCCGAGCTACCGCAAGATCCTGGCCGCACCCTACAACCTGAAGCGCGGCATTCTCGAGAAGATCGCGCGCGAGATCCGCCACCAGGAGGAGGGCAGGGGCGGCTTCATACAGATGAAGATGAATGCCCTGGAGGACGTGGACATCGTGCGCGCCCTCTACCGTGCCACGCGCGCTGGCGTGAAGCTCGACCTGATCGTGCGCGACACCTGCCGCTTGCGTCCCGGCGTTCCCGGACTCTCGGAGAACGCCCGCGTGGTGAGCATCGTGGGGCGCTTCCTGGAGCATGCCCGCATCCTCTATTTCCACAACGACGGGGAGGAGGAGTACTACATCGGCTCCGCGGACATGATGGGGCGCAACCTGGAGAGCCGGGTCGAGGTTCATGCTCCGGTCGAGGACCCGGAGCTTCGCCAGGAGTTGAGAATGATCCTCGACGTGCAGCTGACCGACCAGCGATCCGCATGGGACATGCAGCCGGACGGCAGCTATGTCCAGCGCAGGCCGAAGGACGACACCACCAAGGGCGCGCAGGAAACCCTCATCGGCGTAGCGGAAAGCCGGCTGGCGGCGGCATCCAAGCATAAGGAGAAGAACTTCCGTTCACGGCTGGTGAACCACTTCCATCGCCGGCTGCGCAGCAACCCCGAGCCGGATTAGCGCCGAAGCGAGGGTGTTGCCCGCGCCCCCAAGCACTCTGGGGGCGCGGGCGGCGAATCCGTGCCGCGCACTCAGTGTCCCCGTGTGCCCCGCGATTCAGTCGCCGGGGTGGCCGAAGCGCCCTCCATCCAGGTCCAGAAGAAGCTGAGGCGTCACCTCGTCGAAACGGAGTATGCGTCGTCCCGCGTGGTCGTCCATGAATTCCTGGGCATCTTCCCTGGTCGCAAGTGGGATCAGCTCGTGCCCCATGGGTCCGAGCACGTCCGAGCCGATCACGTACCAGGCGCCGCGGGCGGCGATGCGTTCCAGGCTGTAGTAATCGGTCGCGGCGACGGCGGTGATGTCTCCGGCCTCATGGCCGGGTGCCCACTTGGGCAGGTCGAGCAGGTACTTGAAGAGGTCCTTGGCTCCGTCGAAGTGGTGGGCATGACCATCCTTGTAGAGCACGGTGGCCGTCCACTCCGGGTATTTGCCGACGAACATCCCGCACACCGGGCAGGTGTCCCGCGGCCCGGGATCCGGCACCGACACCGACTCGCCGGGCGCGGTGGCCGACATGGTCATCAGGACCAGGAGCCACGCCAGAACCGGTGCGCGAGATGACTGGCGCATAAGACGGTCTCCGCGGAATCAGCCCTTCTGCATCATCTTTACGCGACGCTCGCCCCGGCGCTGGCGGATCATCAGCGTGTCCTCCGCCATGTCCGCGTAGGTGCGGCGCAGGGCGTCGTCGAAGCCGCCGAGCTCGCCGCCTTGTTCGCCCTGGACCGCGTTGGCGGAGTCTGCGGAGGCAAAGGCCATCTTGCTGGTCTTGCTCATTGTGGGCTTGAGCTTGCTGCCGATGAGGTAGGTGGCCCCGTCCACCGGGATCAGGGGTTTGATCTCCTCGCTGGACCCGAAGTCCGCGGCGTAGATGGCCTTGGGCCCGCGGTCGAGATTCAGCGACAGGCTGATCGCCAGACAGTGGAGGGAACAGGTGCCGTCCACC
This sequence comes from uncultured Gammaproteobacteria bacterium, assembly GCA_963736235.1. Classification (GTDB taxonomy): domain Bacteria; phylum Pseudomonadota; class Gammaproteobacteria; order Chromatiales; family Chromatiaceae; genus CAVORB01. The sequence continues at coordinate 234,798 of CAVTOR010000031.1, read as the reverse complement.
AGATGGTCGTCGTATTGGACCAGGTGGCGGCTATGGTTCCATTGGGTGCGGTCCATTCCGCAGTAGGGGCACTTGGGGTACTTGGCGAGCTCGTCCTCGAGAGGCTTTGCGTCCGGGGCGCCCCTGGGCATGAACTGCAGCGGGGTGCCGTCCCCCTCGCAGGCCTGTCCGCTCGCGGCCACCCATCCCTTGCCCGGGATCAGGGCGCCAACCCCCGGGGCATCAGCCGCCAGCACGCTCCCGGCGAACCCCGTCAGGCTCAGCGCGGCCAGCCGCCGCAGGGTCTGGCGCCGTCCTTCGTCGTGATGATCGCACATGGTTCTGTCTCCTCTATTTGGTCTAGGGTGAAAGATGCGCCAGGGGCGCCGAACGTCGAAATCAGGAGGCGGCCGTCAAGGGTGGTTGTCGCTACCAGTTGCCCAGTCCTCGCATGATGTCGAAGAAGACCGCTCCCTCGTAGAGCGTCCAAAGGCCGAGGACGACGACGCCGGTAGCGGCGAGGCAAGCGAACAGGCCGCGTGCCTTCGCGCCAATCATCATGCCGGTGAGGCTGACCAGGCCCATGGTCGGTAGCGTGCCCAGGCCGAACGCCGCCATCAGGCCCGCGGCCCGCAGTGGGTCGGCCGTCGCCGCGGCCTTCACCGCCACGGAAAAAACCAGGCTGCAAGGCACGAAACCGTTGAAGGCCCCCGCCAGTGCGGGCAGCCAGGGACGAGGTGGCGGTGCGCCATCGCTAAGCATGACCTCGGTTCCCTGGGTGGGCGTGCGCGATGGTCCTTGCCCGCGTCGCCGCGAACACGCCCAGCAGGTCCAGTCCCATGGCGACGATCAATACGCCGGCGGCCATCATCAGCACGCCTTGCGTCTTGCCGACGATCCCGGTCTGCACCAGCACCCGCCCGACGGCGGCCCCGGCGACGCCCAGCAGCGAGTAGACCAGGATGCGGGCCGCATGGAACTCGAGCACCGGCAACACCCGCGAGCTGAAGCCGTAACGCACGAAGATGCCCCCCGCGATGCCGCTGCACATCCCGAGGCAATGCAGTGCGCCGAACAGCCCGGTGGCGAAGGCCAGGGTCAGGGTAAAGCCCTCGGTCACAAGAGCTCTCCGACGATGCGCTCGAACACCTCCGGCGTGGACTCGCCGAGGACGCGGGTGGCGAGCCGTCCCTCCCGGTCGAGGAAAAAGGTGGTGGGAAGGCCGATGACGCCGTAGGCGCGGGCCACGGCCCCGTCCTCATCCAGCAGCACCTCGTAGGAGACCCCGAGGCCCTCTATGAATCTTGTGGCCGTCTCCCGGTCCTGACGCACGTTGACGGCGAGCACGACCAGCCCGCGATCGCGGTACGTGCGGTACACCGGCTCGATGTCGCGCATCTCGCTCTCGCAGAAGGGGCACCAGTCCGCCCAGAAGCGCACTGCGACGACCTGGCCTCGGAGGTCGGCGGGGAAGGCGAGGGGAGGACCGTCGAGCCGCGGCAGCGTGAACCCCGGTGCCGGCTCGCCGTTGCGTAGCGGGGGCGGCGCATCGCCGCAGCCGCTCAGGAGCAGCGCCAGAAAGAGGGTCAGGGAGAGACCCGCGCCGACCCGGCCCCGCGGCCCGCGTGCGCTCGCCGACGAGGGTATGCCGTTCACCACCAGACCCCCTCCATGGTCAGGCCGGAGCCGACCACTGCGTAGGTTGCGACCACGTAGAAAATGCCGAACAAGACCAGGGCGGTGGACGCGAAGCGGCCCCCGTCCGCCTCGATGACCGTTGCCAGGCTCGGCACCCGCCGCCAGTGCGAGATCAGGCCGACGCCGAGGGACAGCGCGGTGGCGGCGAGCAGCGGCAGATACAACCAGTAGCCGATGAACCCATGACCGGGCTTCAGGACGCAGAACGGGCAGTGATGGTGGGGGTGCTCGTACACGTACAGGGCCACCGCGGATACGACGCCCGCGATTGCGGTAAGGAAGGCCGCCGAGGCGGCGACCGTGAAGGCCATCCCGCTGCGTCGGTGGTGGAGGTACATGAGCCCCCCGTTGAGCACCGCGATCCCGCCGAGATACAGGGCAAGCAGTGAGAGGGCGGGGTCGAAGCCGGAAACCGTTGCCGCGACGCCGGCCGCCTCCGGTGTGAAGAGTGCCCCGCAGCAGGAGGTGATGACGTCCGGATCGAGTCCGAGGAAGAACAGGAGCTGGGCCGCCGCCCCGAGGCCGACCAGCGGCAGCAGGACGAGCAGCAGCCCGTACTTGACCCGGATCAGGGGATAGTCCCGGGCCTGGTTGTCCACCCGGTTCAGCATCAGCCAGGCGGCGCCGGCAAAAAACACCGCGATCTTGAGGAACAGGGTCGGCCAGCCCCAGGGATTGGCATTGAGCACGCCGGTGGCGCACATGGCGCCCACGAGCTGGGTGGACATCTGCTCGGCGTTGTAGACGAACAGCAACAGTGAGACCAGCTCGGCGGCGAAGCACCAGGTCACCAGGGTCGAGATCAGATAGGTCCGCCGCTCCAGGGTCAGCTGGCGCTCGCTCCCGCTCTCGATGTCCCAATGCCGCACCACCTGAAGCCCGAAACCGGTGGCGAACAGCATCAAGAGGGTCACCGTGACGGCGACCCCGTTCAGCGCCAGCACCGCGGGGGAGATCAGCACTGCTCGTCACCCGCCAGCAGGCCGTCGCGCATCTCCACCACCGCGGACACGCGGGAAGACGCGAACACGATCGGGTCGTGAGAGCTCACCAGCACCGTCTTGCCCATGTCCACCAGGTCTCCGAGCATGGCGACGAGCTCGCGCGAGAGCCGGGAGTCCAGGTTCGCCGTGGGCTCGTCGGCGATCAGGATGGCAGGATCGTTGATCAGCGCGCGGCAGATGGCGGCGCGCTGGGCCTCGCCGCCCGACAGCCATTCGGCCCTGTTCTGTGCCTTGTCCTCCAGGCGGAACTGCCGCAGCAGCGTCAAGGCCCGGGCGCGCAGGTCGCCGTACCCGGGTGCCAGCGGGTAAGCCGGCAGCATGACGTTTTCCAGCACCGACAGCCCGCGGATCAGGTTGAACTGCTGGAAGATGAAGCCGAAGGTGCGGCGGCGCATCTGGGTCATGAAGCGCTCCGGCAGGTTCGAGAGCAGGCGCCCGTCGAGGGTGATTCGCCCCGCTGTGGGTCGGGACAGGCAGCCGATCATGGCCAGCAGGGTGGTCTTACCCGATCCGCTCGGCCCCTTGAACACGGTCACCAGGTTCGGCGACAGGTCCAGGGAGATGCCTCGCACCGCCCACACCTCGTTGTGGCGACCCTGGTTGAAGGCCTTCTTGACGTCCCGTAGCTCGATCATCTGCAACCCTGAACGTCAGCGCATGACCCTGTCGGGGTCGGTGATCGCGGCGCGCCAGATGGGCACGATGGTCGCCACCGTGTAGGGGAAGACGGTAAAGAAGAACAGGGTCGCGACCTGCAGACCGTCGACGAAGGGCACCGGGCGGAAGTCCGGATAGAGCACCGCCCAGCCCTTCAGCACCGGCTCGAACAGGCCCGCGTCGAGATAGAAGACATGGCCGTAGGCCAGCAGGTAGCCGAGCAGGAACGCGGTGAGGGACAGGATGGCGCCCTCCCAGAACTTCATCCGGATCACGTCGCCGGTTTCCCAGCCGATCGCCTTGAGGATGCCGATCTCCCGCCGTTCCTCGCCGCTCAGGCCCGAGGCCCGGTCCCAGGCGAAGATGACGAATGCCAGCACCGCCCCCGTGAGCAGCACGAAGACCATGCCCTGGCGCCAGCCGAACAGGGTGTCGTAGGTGCGCAGGATCTCCTCGCGCAGGATGGGCCGGGTGTCCGGCAGCGCGAGCGCGAGCTTCTCGGCGACCTTGCGCACTTCCCGCGGGTTGCGGACCTCGAGCACGATGTCCGTGAAACGGTCGGGCGGAAAGGAGAAGAAGCGGCGGAAGTCCGCCTCGGCAGACCAGCATCAGGTCGCTGCTCACCAGTTCCGTTTCATCCTCGAGCAGCCCGGCGACCCGAAACGAGAAGGGCTCGCCCGCCGCGGAGCGCAGGCTCAGCCAGTCGCCGATCGCCGAGCCCCCGGGCGCGGGCGATTCCGGCCCCGATCGTGATCTCGCCCGCTGCCGGCGCCGGTTCTCCGCGGCCGTCTCCGGGTACCATCAGGGTGTAGTTGGCGCGCACGGCGGGATCGTAGAAGTAGCCCCACAGCCGCCCTTGCTTGCCGCTGACCCCGCGGATGCTGCCGATCCGGTCCAGGTAGGCGGCGGGCATCAGGTCGTGGCGCCCGGCCACCAGCCGCTGCAGGATCACCTGCGGCGAGTCCGGCGAGCACCAGGGCCGCCTCCCGGCGCAGCGACTGGGTGAACAGCATCACGGAGGCGAGCAGGAACACGACCAGCGTGTAGACCAGCAGCAGCCCGAGCTGCTTGCCCGGGCGCCGCGCGAGGGACGACAGGGTGTAGTCGATCAGGTATCTCTGTCTGGGCAGCAAGCCGCTCACGGGCTGGCGCCTCCGCGCGTGGCGGGGACGATCGAGCCGCTGGGAAAGTGATCCAGGGCCATGGGGTGATCCTGGAAGGCGCTGTGCAGGTCGGCCTGGCTCGGGTGGCGGGTGTAGCGCGCCTCGGTGAACAGGGCGAGGTCGGTCAGGCCGAGCCTGGCCACCAACGCCGCGCGGCGCTCGAGCTCCCCCTGCGCGCCGCGGCTGCGCGCCGCGGCGTCGGCGAACGTGAGGGCCAGCAGGAGTAACCCAACTGCCAGTCCGCTCAGGAACAGGTCCGCTTTGCGCATGGTTGGCTTGTCACTTCTCGGCTGACCCATGTCGCGCACAAGTATGCGCGTGCGCCCAACCGGCTGCGATGACGAAGCTCAAGTCGGCGCCCGCCTTGGACTCCTGCGATCTTTCCCGGCGAGCCGGCGGGCAGGATCGCTCGCTGAACCGGAGACGCGGGATGATAACCGCGCCGCAGCAAGGTCTTGGTCCGTTCCCGAGGCAATGCGGTAACATTGCGTGTCCCGACGCGGTAGGTGCGTGATTCAACGCGGTTGCGTTGCGCTCCTGCCTACCCAACGGAACTCCGCGCGCCCGATGAGGAGACCCCAGTTTTGAGCGACCAACCCAGCACCTTCACTATCAGCGACGAGTCGCTCCGGAAGCGCGACCGCAACCTCCTATGGGGCTTGCTCTTCAGTCTGCTGCTGGCGGCCGTGATCGTTGCCGGCCATTATCGCTACCCGGAGACCTACAACGACGTGCTGCTGTGGTCGGTGGTGGGGTTCGTCGTCATCGGGAACCTGGTGAACTACTACCGTCACCGGCGCTATCTGCGCTTGATCCGGGATCATCGGATCGAGGTCCACGAGGGTCGGATCGAGTTCTGGACCGGCGGCGCCAAGACCGAGCTTGCGATGGGCGATATCGCGGGGGTGTTTCTCTACCGGCGCGGACGCGGTCTCGGCCATCTTCAGATACGCCTGAAGAGCAACCGCGGCATCCGCCTGGAGGGTTACGGGGATCTGCAGGGCCTGGCCGACGCCATTACCCGCCAGCTGCCGAAGGCGCACGTCGCCGAGCACGGGACATGATTCAGCCTCGCCGGTCGGTGCCCTACTTTGGCCGCGTCTTGAGCGCTTCGACCGCCGCGATCTTGTAATCCACGGCGAGCCTCACCTGCTCCTCGGTGAGGCGGTCGTTGCCGCCGCGCGGAGGCATCCGGTACTTGCCGTCGTCACCTTGAATCCCGTTCAGCGCGCTCTGGTAGAGGAGTTCCCTGCCCTTGGGCAGACGCTGTTCCCACTGCGCGAAGTCCGTCACCGCAGGTGCCCCGGCGACGCCCAGCAGGTGGCAGGCGCGGCAGGTGCCGAGCCAGACGCCGCGACCGGCCATCAGCGCCTCGTTCTCGAAAACGGGCATCTCCAGGCTCGTGCGTGCGTCCTCGTTCTCGCCGCCGCAGCCCGTGAGGGATAGAACGCAAGCCAGGCCGATGAGGGCCAATCCGGTCGATGAAGGGCGCATGTAATTCCTCGGATCTATTTTCGGCGTCGGTTGATGATGCGGACGGGAGATTGCCAAGGCCACCACAGTCGACCACCTCGCGCAGCCCGGGTTCCCAACTCAACGCCTGGGGCCAGGAGTTGCCCCGGGGCCGCCGGGCGTGATCATCTGCTCCATCATCTGCATCGGATTGAGCCTTTCGATCTGCTCGCCGCTCTTGTGAATGACCCCGGCCATGGACCCCACGCTCTCGCGCAGCCCCTGGATGTCCGCGGCCATGGGCGCCATGAAACGGACGCTGTCCTTAATCGTGCTCACCTCGGTCACCAGGGTGTCCATGTGAGAGGTCATTCGCCCCATGTCCGCGGACATGCGGGCCACGTGGTCCGTCATGCCTGCCATGTGACCGCTCATGTCGTGCATCAGCTTGGCCATGAACAGGAAGGCGGCGGCGCAGGCGATGGCCGCGAAGTAGACGAGGGATCTCTGCATGGCTGTGACTCCGTTTCGTACCTCGAACCTTTCCGGCCCCGGAGCGGGGGGAAGAAAACACGCTTCTAGCATGACATACTCGGGCGCTGGCCGGCACCGCTGATCGCTTGGTTTCAGAGGCCCGCTCGGACCCGGTTGTAGGTGGTGCGGATGCACCGCATGGGTGATCGGAGGGAAACGCGATTGAATCTCAAAGAGGCCCTGTGGGGCCTGGTCTCCTTGTCCGCGTTGATCGCGGCCGCGGTGCTGACCGTGGCGGCGGTGAGCGAGGCCGGTCGTCTCAAATCCTGGCAGACGGATCTCGCGGAGCTGAACGACGTGCGCTATGGGTTGTTGGACGCCGACAACTGGGTCGAGCAGATCTCGGGCATCCTCGAGCGGCGGATCGACGGCTTCGAGCTCACGGACGGGAATCGCCCGCTGATCAAGCGCAACGTCGAGCGCGTGCTCGATCGCCTGCTCCTGGAGATCGACGATTACCAGCGTCGGCGCAACCAGGTGACGGGCTCCTGGGTCGAGCGGGTGCAGGGGGCCTTGCGCCAGGGGGTGCAGGATCTGGTGCTGGACTTCGACGAGTTGCGGGCGCGGGTGCCGGACTACGCCGAGGCGATCCTGGAGGAGCTCGCCAAACCCGACGCCAAGGCCGAGATCAAGCAGTATCTCAAGGCCGCCATCGCGGACATGGCGAGCGCCACCTTCTCCAAGACCGACCGCACCGGTTTCGACGCGGTGCTGGCCGGGAACGGCTGTGCCGACGCTGAGACCTGCCGTGCCCTGCTCGTGTCCAGGATCGACCGGTCACGCGAGCGGGTGGCGGCGCGATCGGCGGCGGCCATCGCCGTGGTGGCGCTGCTGTTCCTCGTCGCCCTCTACCGGCGGCGGGCACTGAGCGAGGGGCAGATGCTGCTGCTCACCCTGGCGACCCTGACCCTGCTCGCCGGCGGCGTGCTGACCCCCATGATCGGGATCGAGGCACGCATCACCGAGCTGCGGCTGCAGCTGCTCGGCGAGCCGGTCCTGTTCCATGACCAGGTGCTCTACTTCCAGAGCAAGAGCGTCATGGACCTGGTGCGGGTGCTGGGGCAGACGGGCGAGGCCGACCTGATCCTGGTCGCCTTTCTGGTCGCCCTGTTCAGCGTCGTCTTTCCGCTGGCGAAGGTAGCCGCGAGCTTTCTCTACTACCGGGACGTTCGTGGCCTGCGCGCCTCGCCCCTGGTGCGCTTCTTCGCCCTGAAGTCGGGAAAGTGGTCGATGGCGGACGTGCTCGTCATCGCCATGTTCATGGCCTTCGTGGGCTTCCGGGGATTGGTGTCGAGCCAGCTCTCGCATCTCTCGCGCAGCGGGGGCAACGCGGAGGTGCTGACCACCAACGGCACCATGCTGCAGGCGGGCTTCTACCTGTTCCTGGCCTTCACCATCGCCAGCATGGTGGTCTCGACCCTGCTCGACCGGCGTTTCGGGGAGCGGCATGTCACCTGATGGTCCGCGGACCCCGCCGCTTGTACCCTGCCCTGGGGGCGCCTATATTCTCCGGCATGTGGATATCCCGAGGCAGCGCCCGCGTTCTGATCGGCCTGTGTCTGTTGCTGATGCAGGCGCAGCTGTTCGCGGCCTCGACCCTTGGCTGTCTGCACCTCGCGGACTCCGCGGCTGGCGGTGACGCCAAGGCAGTCTGTCCCTTCCATCAGGCGGCGGCCGGCAGCTCAGCTGGTCAATCGGCGGTCCCGCCGCTGGAGTGCCAGAAGTGCGTGCTGCACTGTGCCGTCGGTACGAGTGGACTGCTTCGCACGACGATAGATTTTCTTGGGCCGTTAGCGCCCGATGTGCCGGAGGCTGCGCCGAACCGGCACTATTACAGCTTCTCCCCCGATTCCTTCCTAAGACCTCCCAAATCCGTCTCCATCTGAGGCAGTTCGCCGTCTAAAGGTCTCGAAACGACTGAGACGGCGTCCCGTTATTGTCGGGGCATGTTGCGTGCCCCGGTCTCTGGAGGAGACATCCATGTCCCGCGTACTGACCCCTGGTCCCGTCGCGCTCCGCGCCGGTATTTCAGTCTTGCTCGCGTCCTTGCTGCTTGCCGGTTGCGGAGAGCAGGCGCCAACGCCCAGCGAGTCTCTCGCCGCCGCCGCGGACGATACCGCGCTCGAACACGCCGCCAAGCATCTGGACCCCGTTTATGTCTGCCCCATGCATCCGCAGATCGTGCGCGATGAGCCAGGGTCCTGCCCGATCTGCGGCATGGACCTGGTGGAGAAGACGCCAGCGCCGAGCGAGCCGCTGGCTGACGCCGCCGCGGACACCGCCCTCGAGCACGCGGCCAAGCATCTCGACCCCAAGTACGTCTGCCCCATGCACCCGCAGATCGTGAAGGACGAGCCGGGGTCCTGCCCGATCTGTGGGATGGACCTGGTGGAGAAGCTGATGGATCCGATGACCGGCAAGCGCCCGGAGGTCGGCTTGAGCGGCGCCGTGATCCAGAGCATGGGCGTGCGGACGGCCAAGGTGGAGCGCGGAACCATGTGGAAATACATCCGCTCGGTCGGCCGTGTCGAGTACGACGAGACCCGAATCGCCCACGTCCATCCGCGGGCGGAGGGCTGGATCGAGGGTCTCGCGCTGCGGGCGGAGGGCGAGCCCGTGAGCAAGGGGCAGGAGCTTGCCCAGCTCTACTCGCCGGATATCCTGTCCGCCCAGGTCGACTTCCTGATCGCCGCCGAGCAAGGCGGCGGGGGCGTGCGGCGCGACCGCGTGGACAAGGCACGCAACCTGCTGCGCCTGCTCGACGTGCCGGACACCATCATCCGCGAGATCGAGCGCACCCGAGAGACCCGGAACACGGTGCCGGTGCAGGCACCCATCGACGGCATCGTGACGCAGTTGATGGCCCGTGAGGGCATGTACGTCGGCAAGAGCACGGAGATGTTCACCGTTGCGGATCTCAGCCAGGTGTGGGTCATGGTGGACGTGTTCGAGCACCAGATCGATTGGATCAGGCCCGGACTCGACGCCGAGATCAGCGTCCCGGCCCACCCCGGGAAGAAGTGGAAGGGCGCGGTCGATTATCTCTACCCCGACCTGGACCCCAAGACCCGCACCCTGCGTGTGCGTCTGGTGTTTCCCAATCCCGACCTGAATCTGAAGCCGAACATGTTCGCCGACGTGGTGATCTACGGAGGTCCCAAGGGGGACGTGCTCAAGATCCCGCGGGAGGCGCTGATCGCGACCGGCGAGCGCGAGAGCGTGGTCAAGGCCCTGGGCGGCGGCCGCTTCCAGCCGGTGGACGTGGTGAGCGGCATGCAGCAGGGCGAGGAGGTGGAGATCCTCTCGGGGCTAAGCGAGGGCGATGAGATCGTGGTCTCGGGCCAGTTCCTGATCGACTCCGAGTCCAGCCTCCAGGCGAGCTTCATGCGCATGGGCGATACCGGCGGGCCCGCCGACGGACAGCCCGCCTCGCCCGCGGGTCATGAGCACTGAGCGGGGTCGGTCATGGAAAACGTCATTCACTGGTCGGTCCGCAACCGCTTCCTTGTATTGCTTGCCACGGTCCTGCTCGCGGTCTGGGGTCTGCTGTCCGTCAAGCAGACGCCGCTGGACGCCATCCCGGACCTCTCGGACGTGCAAGTCATCATCCGCACCCCGTTTCCAGGGCAGTCCCCGCGGGTGGTCGAGGAGCAGGTCACCTATCCCATCACCACCACCATGCTGGCCGTTCCCGGTGCCCAGACGGTGCGGGGGTACTCCTTCTTCGGCGATTCATACGTCTACGTCATCTTCGAGGACGGCACCGACATCTACTGGGCCCGTTCCCGGGTGCTGGAGTACATGAACCAGGCCGCCTCCAGCCTGCCCGTCGGCGTCTTGCCGCGCCTGGGGCCCGATGCCACCGGCGTCGGCTGGGTCTACAGCTATGCCCTGGTCGATCATACCGGCGGGCATGATTTGTCCGAGCTGCGCAGCCTCCAGGACTGGTTCCTCAAGTTCGAGCTGCAGACGGTCCCCGGCGTGGCGGAGGTCGCCACCGTCGGCGGCATGGTGCGCCAGTATCAGGTCGTCGCCGACCCGGAAAAGCTTCGCGCGTACGGCATCCCCCTGGCGCGGCTGACCGCCGCGATCCGCAACGCCAACCGGGAGGTGGGCGGCTCGGTCGTGGAACTCGCCGAGGCGGAATACATGGTTCGCACCCGGGGTTACATCTCGTCCCTGGAGGACATTGAGACCATCCCGGTGGATCTGGACCCCCGCGGCACCCCGATCCTGATCCGCGACCTGGCGACGGTGCAGATCGGACCCGAGATGCGCCGGGTGGTGGCCGACCTGGACGGGGAAGGGGAGATCACCGGCGGCATCGTGGTCATGCGCTACGGCGAGAACGCCCTGGCGACCATCGCGGCGGTGAAGCAGAAGCTCGACGAGCTCAGGGCGGGCCTCCCGGAAGGGGTCGAGATCGTCGAGACCTATGACCGCTCCGAGCTGATCCTCGATGCCGTGGACAACCTCGGGCACAAGCTGATCGAGGAGTTCATCGTTGTCGCCCTGGTGTGCCTGCTGTTCCTGTTCCACCTCCGCTCGGCCTTCGTCGCCATCGTCACCCTGCCGCTGGGGATTCTCGCGGCGTTCGTGATCATGCGCTACCAGGGCATCAACGCCAATATCATGTCCCTGGGCGGCATTGCCATCGCCATCGGCGCCATGGTGGACGCCGCCATCGTGATGATCGAGAACGCGCACAAGCACCTGGAGCGCTATCGCCAGGTCTACGGCCACCCGCCCAAGGGGCAGGAGCACTGGGTCGTGGTCACGGCCGCGGCGGCCGAGGTGGGGCCGGCGCTGTTCTTCTCGCTGCTGATCATCACCCTTAGCTTCCTCCCCGTCTTCACCCTGGAGGCACAGGAGGGGCGGCTGTTCGCACCGCTCGCCTACACCAAGACATACGCCATGGCCGCGGCGGCGGGTCTGGCGGTGACGCTGGTGCCGGTGCTCATGGGCTACTTCATCCGCGGGCGCATCCCGCGGGAGGAGTCGAACCCGCTCAACCGCTTCCTGATCTGGCTCTACCGGCCCTTCCTGACGGCAGTGCTGGCCTGGCCCAGGGCAACCATACTGGCGTCCGTGCTGGTCATGACGACCCTGTTGGTTCCGATCTACGGCGTGGGCGGCCTGCTGGAGCCCCTGAAGTGGCCATTCCAGACCGCTGGCTTGGTGGCGGGGGAGGGCACGGGCCGCCAGGCGGTCGCGACCATCGCCGGCTGGCAGCAGAATCTGGCGAAGGGCTGGAAAACGGCGATGCGTGGAATCCCAGTGGTCGAGGACTGGCACAAGGGCCTGGGCTCGGAGTTCATGCCCGAGCTCTACGAGGGCGATCTCATGTACATGCCGACGACCCTCCCGGGGCTCTCCATCGGCAAGGCGCAGGAGCTGCTGCAACAGACCGATCGCCTGATCGCCACCCTGCCCGAGGTCGAGCGCGTGTTCGGCAAGGTCGGCCGCGCGGACACCGCCACCGACCCGGCGCCGCTCACCATGATCGAGACCGTGATCATGCTCAAGCCCCAGTCCGAGTGGCGCGAGGGCATGACCGTAGACAGGCTCATCGAGGAGCTGGACAGCACGGTGAACTTCCCCGGTGTCACCAACGCCTGGGTCATGCCCATCAAGACCCGAATCGACATGCTCGCCACCGGCATCAAGACCCCGGTTGGGATCAAGATCGCGGGTCCGGACCTGAAAGAGATCGAGCGCATCGGCCAGGACGTGGAGCGCGCGGTCCTGCAGGTGCCGGGCACCGCATCCGCCTTCTCCGAGCGCGTGGCCGGTGGGCGCTACATCGAGGTCCGCCCCGACCGGCTGGAGGCGGCGCGGGTCGGGCTCAACGTCGAGGACATCAACCAGATCGTCGCCGCGGCGGTGGGGGGCATCAACATCACCCAGACGGTGGAAGGGCTGGAGCGCTACCCCGTCAACCTGCGCTTTCCGCGCGAGCAGCGCAACGACCTGGAAAAGCTCAGGGAGCTGCCGCTGGTCACGCCCACTGGCGCCCAGGTGCCCCTTGGGCAGATCGCCGAGATCGAGATCGTCGACGGTGCGCCCATGCTCAAGAGCGAGAACGCACGGCTCAACGGCTGGACCTTCGTCGACATTCGCGGTCGCGATGTGGGCAGCTATGTGCAGGACGCCCAGGCCAAGGTGCGCGAAGAGGTCGAGCTGCCGGCGGGCTACTCCATCACCTGGTCCGGCCAGTACGAGTACATGCTGCGCGCGAAGGCGAAGCTGGTGCAGGTCGTGCCCTTCACGCTCATCATCATCTTTGTCCTGCTCTATCTCACCTTCCGCAGGGCCGCCGAGGCGTGGCTGGTTATGCTCTCCCTGCCGTTTGCGCTGGTTGGCGGGTTCTGGCTCATCTACGTGCTGGGCTACAACCTGTCCGTGGCGGTGGCGGTTGGCTTCATCGCGCTCGCCGGCGTCGCGGCGGAGTTCGGCGTGATCATGCTGGTGTACCTCGATAACGCGCTGAAGCACCACCAGCAGGAGGGCAAGCTCAACGACATCGCCGATCTCAAGGCGGCCATCATGGAGGGCGCGGTGCTGCGGGTGCGGCCCAAGGCGATGACGGTCGCCGTCATCGTCGCCGGCCTGCTGCCCATCATGCTCGGCGATGGCGTCGGCTCGGAGGTCATGCGCCGCATCGCCGCGCCCATGGTGGGCGGGATGATCACCGCGCCGCTCTTGAGCCTGTTCGTGATCCCGGCGATCTACCTCGTTTGGCGCAGAAGGGAGCTGGAGCGCTCGGCGTCCGGGTCCGCTTCGGAATCCACTTCGGTGTTGGAGGCGGAGACGAAGTGACCGAAGTTACCCGGTCGCGCTAACCCGTTGTGCACGGCGCAATCCCATAGCGAGGTAGGGCGCGGGGACAACCGATATTCCCCGCAGGCTCATGGGTGCGCCCTATTGCGCCCTACGTCGATGCGCCTTTCGCCCTGCCGCGATTTCACAACCGGCGCAGCAATTCCGCGTGAGCCTCCGGGCAACGCTTGGCGGCCTCGTCGAAGCACATCTGCAACTGCTCCATCGCCCTCTCTCGGCTTACTTCGTCCTCAAGCTCTTCGATACTCCGTTTCCCGTCGCCTGATGGAAATGGATCTGGCTGGAACAGTGTGACGTGGGCGATGGTGCATATGGATTCGAGCTCGTCACAGCTCATTTGCATGGATCGCTCAGGCATGCTCGGACCGCAGCCGGCGAGGACGACAGCGACCACCAGTAGGGGTGTCGTTTGCGAGGACATCTTGCCGTTCTCCCGAGTTCTGCTTGAGGCCAGCAACAATATAAGCCAGGTAACGCCCGTTGCCCTGTGCTGCGGCGCAAACTTAACGCACGAGATGGGCCAGTTCCGGTGAACGGAAATCTCCAGGCAGGCGTCCGCGTTCGCTAGGCGAAGTAGCGGCGTGCTCCATCGTTAGTGGTGAGGCTGATCCTGTTTTCGCGCGCAGGCCTTCGGGACAGCCACGAACCTGCGACGAAGCACGAGTCGTGCGCCACGACGTTAGCTGTCGCAGGCTTGAGGCGTCCTGATCGTCTTCAGTCCAGGCGATGCCGGACACCCTAGTCCATCGGCGTGCGCGGCCAGGCGAGCTATCGGGGTGACGACGGCTACCGCCGGGACTATGGCCTGTTCGTCAATCGTGCCTTCGTCCTCGACCCGGACAACGAGATCCTGCTCGAGGGCAAGATCCGCTCCCGCGAGTACCCCTCGGGCGAAGAACGCGAAAATAGCCGCGCCACCGGCGAGATCTGGCTGGGCTGGACGCTGGCCATGCTCGACGGCAAGGCGGCCCTGACCATCACCCTGAACGGGGGTCGCGAGTGGGCGACTCGGGACCGCGCCGAGGGTGACCAGACCTTTTACGGGGTGACAATAGACTGGGGCATGGACTTCAACGACCGGCTCGGCGTCTTCCTGTTCGGTCTGTGGGAGCACAATGGCTACCACGAGGACCTCCCCTACGGTGACGACTACGAGACCCCGAGGATGCTCTCTCCGGACCTCGACATCTACGAGCTCGGCGGCGGGCTGACCTATGCCTTCGCCCCCGGCTGGTCCCTACGGCCCGAGGTGCTCTATATTCGCGACGAGGGCGATACGGAGCTCAGCGACTACAACGCGACCGAGGTCTGGATCAATGTGCGGAAATCATTCTAGAGAAAGAAGCATGAAACACTGGCTGATCACGATTCTATTGGCCCTTCCGGCGATGCCGGTCGCGCAGGCGCAGAATTACATGGAGGCCTTTCCTCCTGCCGAGGCGGGCGTGGTGCGTTATGTCCTGGAGGTCCCGAAGCAGGACGATGAATCGGCCTTCAAGGTGGAATTGGCGGTTGGCAAGACCGTTCAGGCCGACGCGCAGAATCGCTACTTCTTCGGTGGCAAGATCGTCGAGGAGACGATCGAGGGTTGGGGCTTCCCTCGCTTCGTCGTCAGGGAGCTCGGGCCCATGGCCGGTACCCTGATGGCCGTGGATCCCGATGCGCCCAAGGTGGACAGATTTGTGACCCTGGGCGGCGAGCCCGTCCTGATCCGCTACAACAGTCGTCTGCCCGTTGTGGTCTATGTGCCGGAAGGCGTCGAGGTGCGCTATCGCATCTGGAGCGCCGGGCCGGAGTTTAAGTCCATGGAGCAAGGCTGAGGTCGAGCCCCGTTTGTCTGGGGGATCGACCGAGCGATGGGGGCGCCCATCGTCTTGGAGATCAATGGGTGGCAGCTTGCACTCCACTCAACCAATACACCCTCGCGAGGGAATCGTGTCCGAGGCGACCCCGAGCACGTCCACGCCATCCGAACCTTCGAAACCTAAATTCCACTTCCCTAGCGCGGTGACGACACTGGTGATCGTCACGGTCTTGGTCTGGGCGGCCCCCCTGTTCATTCCGGCTGGTCGGTACGCCACGGACACCGACGGATCTCCAATTCCGGGGACCTATGGGCGGATCGACTTGCCGCTCACCATGGCGAACGGGTTGAGCAGCTGATTCTGGCGCCGGTCAATGGGATCTACGGGCTGCTGAGCCCGGTGGGCGGGTTCGTCGATACCCAGACCATCGGGCGTCTGTTCGGTCAGATCGGTGGGGCGGCGCATGCCGTGGGATCGAGCACCTGGCCGCGATGCAGGGAGCTTCGTCCTCGGCGCGGTCGCGGTGGGTGCACGCAGCGGCGGGGTGACGGTCATGCGGCGCCTGGAAGACGCCTTGGGGCGGCTAGGTCGGCACTCCGGCGAGTGCCTCAGCGGCGACGCCAAGCGCTCCGTACGAAGTCAGGTTGAGCCGCCTCTGTGCAGTAGGCTGGCTGCGGAAAGATATATCAGTCAACAATTGACGGGTCCGTTGTAAACGCCGTCGTCGGCAGCAACTCTCAGTCTTGGACTCGACTGACCAACCCGAGAGCGCGGAGGTGGCAGAGCTATGAACCGGAGCAGATTGGAGACGCCGGCCGTCGAGGCCGCCCTCGCGGCGATCAATGATGTTGCGGAGACCCCGTGGGTCGTCGTGGGCGGCAAGCTGCACAAGGAGTTTCAGTTCGCGGACTTCGTTGAGGCCTTCGGATTCATGACCAAGGCCGCGTTGGCGGCGGAGTCGATGGATCACCATCCGGAGTGGTTCAACGTTTACAAGACCGTGCGGGTCGATCTCTCTACCCACGACGCGGGCGGTATTACGGAGCTCGATTTCGCCCTGGCGAGTCGGATGGAAGCCTTATGCCGGTGACGGGCGAGTCCGTCTCGATTCGGCCGGAGGCAGGCCCTCACCCAAACTTCTCGTTGTGGAATGCTGCTCAGGTGCGGTAGCAGGGGGGCGGCTGACGCGGGATTCCCCGCGGCTATCTGCTAGAATTCGCGGCCTCGCTCCTCACTCACTCGGCAGGGCCCGTCATGACCGTCCGCACTCGTTTCGCTCCGTCCCCGACCGGCTACCTGCATGTGGGCGGCGCCCGCACGGCGCTCTTCTGCTACCTGTTTGCCCGCAAGCACGGCGGCCGGTTCGTCTTGCGCATCGAGGACACGGACCTGGAGCGCTCCACGGCGGAGTCGGTCAATGCCATCCTCGAGGGCATGACCTGGCTCGGTCTGGACTACGACGAGGGCCCCTTCTACCAGACCCAGAGATTCGATCGCTACAACCAGGTCATCGACGAGCTTATGTCGAAGGGACTCGCCTATCGTTGCGACTGCCCCAAGGAGCGCCTGGAGGCGCTGCGCGAGGAGCAGATGGCGAACAAGGTCAAGCCGCGGTATGACGGACACTGCCGGCAGCGGCAGGTCGACCCCGGTGAGCCGCACGTGATCCGCTTCCGCAATCCGGAGGAGGGCAACGTGGTGGTGGACGACATGATCCGGGGCAGGGTGGTCATCAGCAACGGCGAGTTGGACGATCTCATCATCCGCCGCAGCGACGGCTCGCCGACCTACAATCTGACCGTGGTGGTGGACGACATGGACATGGAGATCACCCACGTCATCCGTGGCGACGATCATGTGAACAACACACCGCGGCAGATGAACATCCTGCAGGCGCTGGGCAAGAAGCCTCCGCAGTATGCCCATCTGCCGATGATCCTGGGCGACGACGGCGCGCGCCTGTCGAAGCGGCACGGCGCGGTGAGCGTCGTCGCCTACCGCGACGAGGGTTACCTGCCCGAGGCGCTGTTGAACTATCTGGTGCGCCTGGGATGGTCTCACGGCGACCAGGAGATCTTCTCCCTGGAGGAGATGATCGCGCTGTTCGACATAACGGAGGTCAACAAGGCCGCCGCCAGCTTCAATACCGACAAGCTGAACTGGCTCAACCAGCACTACCTGCAGCATGCCGACCCCCATCGCATCGCGCGCCTGTTGAGTCCCCACATGGGCAAGTTGGGGATCGATCCTTCCGCCGGGCCGGACCTCGCGACCGTGGTGGAGATCCAGGCCGCGCGGGCCAAGACCCTGGTTGAGCTCGCCGAGATCAGCGCCTTCGTCTATCAGGACTTCGACGATTACGAGGAGGCGGCGGCCAAGAAGCACCTGCGCCCGGTGGCTAGGGAGCCCCTGGAGCGGACGCGGGACGCCCTCGAGATGCTGGCGCTGGATGATTGGGAGCCCGTAACCCTGGGGCATACGGTGGAGCGGGTGGCCGCGGAGCTGGACCTGAAGATGGGTAAGGTAGCCCAGCCCCTGCGCGTGGCCGTGGTTGGCCGTGCGGCTTCCCCCGGCATCGACCTTACCCTTCAGCTGGTAGGCAAAGAGGCGGCCCTGCGCCGTATCGGCAAGGCCCTGGACTACATCCGGGAGCGCGAAGCGGTCGCTTGAGCGGCGCCGTCCGCTGCCGATGGCCGTGACCCCGGGCGAGCTGGCAACCTGTCACCCGGGGATCGGCGGAAGCTCCTGAGAAGTGCGCTGGTCTCGATCCGTCAGGACAACCCGGCGAGCCCGTGGCGCCGGATCAGCCGGTAGATGTTGCGCTCGCTCACATCCAGCACCTCGGCGACCTTGGCACGGTGTCCGGAGTGCTTGCCGAGCTGCAGCTTCAGGTACTCGGCCTGCAGCTCCTCCAGCGTGGGATCGTGGTCGAAGTTGATCGTGACCTTGACCTGACTCTTGTTGCCCAGGGCGCTGAAGGCCAGGTGCTCCGGACGGATGGCGTTGGCGTCGCGGGAGAGGATGATGGCCCGCTCCACCACGTTCTTGAGCTCGCGCACGTTTCCCGGCCAATCGTAGGATGTGAGCCGCCGGAGGGCCTCGTTGGATAGCCACTTATTGATACGGCGCGAGAAGTTGTGGTTCTGGATGAAATGGGTCGCGAGGTAGGGAATGTCGTCCCGACGATCGCGCAGCGGCGGGGTGTCGATCACGAATGCGCTGAGGCGGTAGTAGAGGTCGGCGCGGAACTCGCCGTCGCCGCTCATGGTCTCGAGCTCCCGGTTGGTCGCGGCGACCACGCGGATGTTGGCTTGCAGGTCCTTGGTGCCGCCGACGCGGCGGAAGATGCCCGTTTCCAGTACCCGCAGCAGCTTGGACTGGATCGAGGCGTCGATCTCGCCGATCTCGTCCAGGAATAGCGTGCCACCCTCCGCGCCCTCGATCAGGCCGCGCTTCTGACGGTCCGCTCCGGTGAACGCCCCCTTTTCGTGTCCGAACAGCTCGGACTCGAACAGCTTCTCTTGCAGCGTGCAGCAGTCCACGGCGACGAAGTTGCGCTTGGCCCGCCGGCTGCTGTCGTGGATTGCGCGGGCGACCAGCTCCTTGCCGGAGCCGCTCTCGCCCTGAATCAGCACCGTGATGTCCGTGGGCGCGACGTCGGCGATGGTCTCCTTGATCTTCAGCAGCGGAACGCTCACGCCGATCATGAAGCTGGCGGTACCTTCCTTTGCCCGCAGGCGCTGGCGGCAGAACTGGTGGTCGCTGCGCAGCGCCGCGTCATCCAGGGCGCGCTGCACCACGAGCAGCAGCTCTTCAGGGCTCGCGGGCTTGAGCAGGTACTCGAAGGCCCCGGCCTTCATGGCCGAGACCGCGTTGCGTATCGAACCGAAGGCAGTCAACACCACCACCGGCTGCATCTTGACTAGATCGGGCAGGCGATCCAGGGTGTCGCCGTCGGGCAGCCTGACGTCGGCGATGAGCAGGTTGGGCTCGTGGGCGTCGAGAAAGACGTCGCCTTGCTCCCAGGACGTGACCCCGATGGCGTCGTAGCCCTGACTGCGCAGCTGCCGGACGATCAGTCGGTTGAGGACGGCGTCGTCCTCGACGATCAGGATCTGCTTCGCCACGGATCAGATCTCCTCTTGCTGGTCTTCGTCCGGGAAGGTCACCAGGATGCGGGTGCCGTGCCCGGTCTCACTGTCCACCGAGATAGTCCCGCCATGGGTTTTCACGATGCTCTTGGTGATGGAGAGGCCGAGCCCGGTGCCGCGCACGCCGTCGGCGCGCCGGCTGAAGAAGGGCTCGAAGATGCGTAGGTGGTCCTTGGGGTCGATGCCGATCCCGGTGTCCTCGAACGCGAGTTCCACCCGATTCCCCTCGCGTCGGCAACGAACGGTCAGTGTCCCGCCGCGCGGCATGGCGTGACAGGCGTTCTGCGCCAGGTTCAAGGTCACCATCCGCAGCTCGCTATCGGTGGCCAAGACCCGCAGCGGAGCATCCTCGACCTCGAGCCGGATCTCGACGTTGCGCGTCTCGGCCTCCCAGTGCAGGAGCTTCAGGGTATCACCCACGACCCGGTTGATCTCTACCAGCTCCTGATGGGCCGGCGGCGGCACGCTGAGCTTGAGCAGGCGCTCGGTCACTTCACTGCACTTCTCCACCTCCTGATCCACCAGCGTCAGGAATTCCAGGACCTGCTCGCGATCGGGCTCGGCCGCGGCATTTTCCTGTTCGGCCGCGTGCAGGGCGAGTCTCACCGCCGCGAGCGGGTTATGGATCTCGTGCGCAACCCCCGCGGCGAGGCGGCCAAGCTCAGAGAGCTTTTGCTCGTGCGAGAACTTCACTTGTTGCTCGAGGTCGCGGACGGACTCGACCACCATCAGTCTACGCTCCCCTTGCTGGGTAACCTCCATCGGGGCGGCGTAGAGCTCGACGTCCAGGCTGCCGCCGTCGAACCTGCGGTGGCGGTGCACCACCCGCAGCGGCTGACTGTTGCGCTGGATCTCCTTCAGTGGGCAGGTGATCAAGGTCTCTGGGCAGGGAGTTTCGAGCGCGTGGGCCGCGGCGTAGCAATGCTCCGGAACCCGTGCCGACGGACCGATTCCCAGCTGCTCGCGGTAAGTCGCGTTGGTGAGCCGTATGCGGAAGTCGGAATCGATGACGCAAACGCCGTCGGGTATCGCGTTCACCAGCTGCTGCATGAACTGCTCCTTCTCCCGGAGCTCCTCGATCTTATCTTCGAGGCCCTGCGCCATGGTGTTGAAGCGCCCCCCCAGCGCGGCGAGCTCATCGCGCCCCGGCAGCGACGCGCGCGCATCCAGATCGCCCTGCGACAGGCGCAGGCTGACATCGGACAGGTGTCCGAGGGGCCGGATCACGAAGCGGCGGATGAACCACCAGCCGCCGGCGAGGTTGATGAGGACGATCAGGGCACCGGAGCCCATCAGCAGGAGCGTCGTGGTTCTGGCCTGCGTCTGCAGCGGGGTGGCGTCGAAATCGACGTAGAGGATGCCGTTGATCGGGTTCTGGGCGATTGGCCCATGGCACTCCTGACAGGGCGGCTTGTTGCGGACGGGGTTGACGCTGCGCAGCGCGCTGCCGCCGTTTCCGCGTTCGACCAGCCGCGTCGACGGCCCCCGCAGAACCTCCTCTTCCGGCGGGATCTGTCCACCGGCCAAGGCGGGGTCGGTGCTCAGACGGACATCGCCGCGGGGACTGGTGATGGTCACCGCGAGGATGCCCGGCTCATGACCCAGACGATCGACGATATCGGTCAACCCTTCCAGGTCCCGCTTGAGCATGGCGTTCTCGAGCGAGGTCTGGAGCAGGCGGTTGACCTGGGCTGCGGCGGCGGCACGCTCCTGCTCGAGTTGCTCGCGGTACAGATTCACGAAGAGCGTGAGGAATACGAGCGAGCTGATGATCAGGCCGGCGGCGGTGCCGACGGCGAACTTCTTGTTGAGGCTTTGGTTCAGCAATCGCATGGGGAGGCTCCAGGGCGCCGGGCGACCGATCAAAGACGTGGGGCAAGTCGGACCTTGTCTGCTGAACGGCGCTGCCCCGATTATTGAGCAAGCATTCGGCTTCTTGACTGACATTTTGGCAGATTGGGGCGATGCTTGTATCCGGGTTGCGTCGATACTGGTTGCGAGTGCGGATACCGGGAAGGCCCGGTCCATGCCGTGCGCCGGAGGCGGGCGAGGCATGACCTGGGTGCGGGCACGTTGCTTGCTTGAGCAAGTAATCCCTGTGTGAGCGTGGGCTTGCCGGACCGGAGAAACACGAATGAATCGTATGGATCGACGAGGTGGATTGGGGCTGATATCCGTGATCGGACTTCTGCTGCTTGCCGGAAATGCCAGCGGCGACGAAAGTGCCTCGGGTGCTCTCCGTCGGGCGCTCGAGACGGCGGGTTGGGAGGCGCAGCGCCTCGCCGATGGAACCGTGGAGCTGCGGGCGACGCAGCGGGATGCGGGTGGGGCGGATGCGCCGACCGGCGCCGAACCGGCGGGCGCGCGTCCCGAGCCGGTGGCGCCGGAGTCGCCGACACAGCTCTGGGAACGCCTCCGCGGTAGCGGTTGGCGCGTCGAGGTCGCACCCGATGGATCAACGCTCCTGTACCCGCCGTTAACCGGGGAAGGCGCATCCGCGGCCGCCGACGAGCAGCCGGCTGAGCCCCCTTCGGAACCGCAGATGACACTCGACGATCTTCTGTCGCAGCGCGGCTGGCGCGTGGAGCGAACAGCCGACGGCTCGCTCTTGCTCTATCCCCGGGGCGAAGGCGCGGTGGCGGAGCAGAAGTCACCGCCGATGCCCTGCCAAGGCCATGTCCCCGCGCCGGTAAGCGCGGGAGAACTCGAGCTTCCGGTTGATGTCTGGTCCGAGGCGAAGATCATTGCGGATGCCTGGCTGTCCTCCGTCGACGGCGCTGGCTTAACAGTAGGCCGCATTCGCAGGATCTTTCGCGTGTTTCTGGTGAGCATCGTGGATGCCCGTCCACCCCATGAGCTCAGGCATCAGATCGCGATCAACGCCGAGGACGGGCGGGTCGTCGTTCTGAACTAGGTTGACGATGATTGTTGGCCGTCCTGGCCGAAATCAGCACACATCCATGTGCGGCGGGAAGCGCTTACATTGACCGGCGCTTTCCGAAGGGCCGCGCCGACAGCGAGTCATGCCCCCGAGCGGTCCCCGCCCCCGGGGGAATTCCCTAACTGACACGATGGCAGGGGTGGTGTCGAGCCGGTTTCCGGGCCATGTCTTTCCTTGAGTCCGCCGGTGTAATAGGCCTAATAACTGATTGAGCGCAATTCAATTTAGTCGCCTCCGTCTATCCTCCCTCTCTAGGTCTCAACCGCATTGCCGCTGCGCGTACCGTGCTCCATTAGCGATTGCTTGTGACAAAGCGTCAGAAGGTGTTGGGAAGGCGGCGCCCCCACCTCAACCTGGAAAGCGCGAAAAGAGTCTGCAAAACAAGATCTAATCACGGCCCAGCTTGAATTGGCACGAAGGCTGCACTAATGCCAGGCGGTCGCGGAGGGCGACGCGGTCCAGAGGTGGACTGCGAATCGCTCGGATGGGGTCGCCGAGGCGAGGTTAATTGGAGGTCATAGCGAAATGAGCGCGAAATCTACCACGATTGCCCTGTTTGTCGCCGTTTGCGGGCAAGGCGCCTTTGCCTCGTCTGGCGGTCAACTCCCCATCGCGGGGACGCAACCCTATCAACGTCCGCAGGGGGCGCCGGTGATACTCGAGGTGCACAGGGACCCGAGCTGGTTCACGCACGCGCTGACGGGAGTCAGCGAGCCGTATCCGAACAGCCTGCGGTTCCTTGAAGACCAAGGGAACTGGCATACCCCCTTTAACCATCCGGGAATGTACGCGCCATACGATATCCGTGGCTGGTATCAGCAGTAGTCGCGTCGTCCTGGCATTCGACAATCACTTGGAGGAAGCGTAATGACGCAGACAGTTAAGAGGTTTAAGAAAGCCGCTGTTGCCGCCGTGGTCGGGCTTACCCTGGCCGGTGGCAGCTCGGCTGCATACAGCATGGATGGCATGTCCGGCATGGGCGGCATGTCCGGCATGGGTGGCATGTCCGGCATGGGTGGCATGTCCGGCATGGGCGGCATGTCCGGTATGGGCGGCATGTCCGGTATGGGCGGCATGTCCGGTATGGGCGGCATGTCCGGTATGGGCGGCATGTCCGGTATGGGCGGCATGTCCGGTATGTCTGGGATGGGCGGAATGTCCGGCATGTCCGGGATGGCCGGTTATTTCCAGATCACCCCTGACGGGCAGATCTTCTTCTACCCGGCCACCGGTATGGGTGGAATGAGCGGCATGTCCGGCATGGGCGGGATGTCCGGCATGGGCGGGATGTCCGGCATGGGCGGGATGTCCGGCATGGGCGGCATGTCCGGCATGGGCGGCATGGGCGGCATGTCCGGCATGGGCGGCATGTCCGGCATGGGCGGCATGTCCGGCATGGGCGGCATGTCCGGCATGGGCGGCATGTCCGGCATGGGCGGCATGTCCGGCATGGGCGGCATGTCCGGCATGGGCGGCATGTCCGGCATGGGCGGCATGTCCGGCATGGGCGGCATGGGCGGCATGTCCGGCATGGGCGGCATGTCCGGCATGGGCGGCATGGGCGGCATGTCCGGCATGGGCGGCATGTCCGGCATGGGCGGCATGTCCGGCATGGGCGGCATGTCCGGCATGGGCGGCATGTCCGGCATGGGCGGCATGTCCGGCATGGGCGGCATGTCCGGCATGGGCGGCATGTCCGGCATGGGCGGCATGTCCGGCATGGGCGGCATGTCCGGCATGGGCGGCATGTCCGGCATGGGCGGCATGTCCGGCATGGGCGGAATGTCCGGCATGGGCGGAATGTCCGGCATGGGCGGAATGTCCGGCATGTCCGGCTATTTCCAGATCACCCCTGACGGGCAGATCTTCTTCTACCCGGCCACCGGCATGGGCGGAATGTCCGGCATGGGCGGCATGTCCGGCATGGAGCGGCATGGGCGGCATGTCCGGCATGGGCGGCATGGGCGGCATGGGCGGCATGGGCGGAATGTCCGGCATGGGCGGCATGTCCGGCATGGGCGGCATGTCCGGCATGGGCGGCATGTCCGGCATGGGCGGCATGGGTGGCATGTCCGGCATGGGTGGCATGTCCGGTATGGGCGGCATGTCCGGCATGGGCGGCATGTCCGGCTGGACACCTCCGGCCAACTAGTCGACCCGAAAACCAGAACAGCAGATGGATCCGCAAGCCTTTCGCACAAGGACGTGCCGTTTTTCCGGCGCGAGCGAGCGCTAGCGTGGCCGGAGCAGAGCGTTAGAGGACCCGCGTGATGTTGAAGACCAGCCTATCGTTGGCATTGATTTCTCTGCTGGTTTGGGTGACGGTGCAGGCAGGTCCCCAAGCCGGGCCTGGGCTCGATTACGAGCGAGCGAGGTGGCACCCGCTGCATTTCAAACCCGCGATCGAGACCGCCACGGATGCCCAGTGTCTCGACTGCCACGCTGAGGTGTTGGAGGCGAGCATTCGCTCCGAGTCGCCGGCCGGCGTCAAGCCGAGCGAGGCGTTGGCTTGGTATCAGACCCTGGATACCTATCAGGGCGATCAGGAGACCCTCCACCGCCGACATCTGGTAACCGATTACGCGAAGCAGGTGATGGACCTCAAGTGCAACACCTGCCACCAGGGGAACGACCCGCGCGAGGAGACCGCGATGTCCCACGCCGGAGGTGACACGACGCTCACGCAGCGTAAGCACGTCGACCCCAACATCTGTCTGATGTGTCACGGGAAATTTCCCTACGAGAGCATGGGCGTGCCAGGACCCTGGCCTGAGTTCGGCGCTGCCTTCCAGAATAACTGCATGTTGTGCCACACGGCCTTCCGGACCAATCGGCACAACGTCAATTACCTCAAACCCCAGGCGATCGAGGACTTGGCCAAGGAGGGAGGGGATGCCTGCTACGGCTGTCACGGCGGCCGTTCCTGGTACCGAATCAGTTATCCCTATCCGCGCAATCCCTGGCCGGGCATGCCGGAGCCTGCCCCCGAGTGGGCCAAGGACCGCCCGACCCAGTCCGAGGCCCGGTTCCTCGTCGGGATGAATCCGCCTGAGACCCAAGCGCCGCAGCAGGGTGACAAGTGATGAAAGACACCAACGATCTCTCTTTCCTCGAGTCTTGCCTCAACGTGACTCGGAGGACCTTTCTGAAGTCCACCGCCGCGAGCGCGGCGGCCCTGAGCGCGGGCGGCCTGGTCAAGACCAAGGATGCCGAGGCCTTTGCCTACGAGCCCTATCCGCGTGACGACGAGTTGCAGACGGTGGTGACGAGCTGCGCCCACAACTGCGGCTCGCGCCACATGCTGGTGGCGCACAAGAAGGGCGACGTCATCGTGCGCATTTCCACCGATGACGGTCGCTACCAGCGCGGTGGTTTCTTCGGCAAGGACACCGAGGAGGAGCCGCAGGTCCGCGGTTGCCTGCGCGGGCGCTCCTATCGCCAGCGTCTGTATTCCCCCGAGCGTCTGCTTTACCCCATGGTGCGGGTGGGCAAGCGGGGCGAGGGCAAGTTCAAGCGCGTCAGCTGGGACGAGGCGCTGGAGTTCGTCGCCAACAAGATGATCGAGCTCAAGCAGAACTACGGCCCCACCGCGCTCCTCGACCAGAGCTACGCCGGCGCGTCCTATGGCGTCCTGCACAAGTCGGATCAGATCGAGGGCCTGCTCGGGCGCTTCCTTGGCATGTTCAGCTGCCGCACCAGTTCCTGGTCGGTTCCCTCGTACCAGGGCACCACGACCAGCTCCCGCTGGACCTTCGGCACCATCGAGGACGGTAACGAGGACGACACCTTCGCCGACTCGAAGCTGATGATCATGTGGGGCTGGAACCCCGCCTACACCTTCCACGGCGGCAACACCTTCTACTACATGCGGCTCGCCAAGCAGCGCGGCTGCAAGTTCGTGCTGGTGGACCCCCAATATACGGATTCCGCCGCCGTCTACGACGCCTGGTGGATTCCGATCAAGCCGAACACGGACGCGGCCATGATGGCCGGCATGGCCCATTACATCTTCGTCAACGAGCTGCAGAACCAGGATTTCATCAACCGATTCTGCATGGGCATGGACCAAGGAACCATGCCCGAGTGGGCGCCGCGCAGCGTCAACGGCCAGGAGAACTTCAAGGACTATATCCTGGGCACGTACGACGGCCAGCCCAAGACGCCAGAGTGGGCCGCGGAGATCTGCGGCGTGTCCGCCGAGGACATCAAGAAGCTTGCGGACATGTACGCCACCACCAAGCCGGCGGCGCTCAAGGCCTCCTGGGCCCCGGGACGCAACGCCTACGGCGAACAGTACAACCGGATGGCCGCGGCCTTGCAGGCGATGACAGGCAATATCGGTGTCCTGGGAGGTTCGGCCGAGGGCGTCGGCAAGGCCTGGCACGCGGAGGCCGTGGCCTATCCCTACGACCAGTACTCGAATATCTGGTTCGCCTCCATCAAGTCCGATCGTTGGGCGCACATCGTACTGAACTACCCGAACGTGTCGCGCGAAGAGGCCGGTCTGTGGCCGCGCCAAGACAACATGGACGGGGTGATTCCCAACATCAAGGGCATCTTCTGGCAGGGCTCTGACTGGTTCAATCAGCTCACGAACATCAATAAAGAAATCGAGGCCATGAACAAGTTGGAGTTGGTGGTGTGCATGGACTCCACCATCACCCCGTCTGGTCTCTACGCAGACGTCCTCCTGCCGGTGGCCACCCACTTCGAGCGTCATGACGTGGCGCTGCCCTGGTACAAGGGGCACTACTACATCCATCGGCCCAAGGTGATCGAGCCGATGGGCGAGTCCAAGACGGATTTGCAGATCTTCACGGAATTGGCCTACCGCATCGGCCACAAGACCGGCATGGGCGACAACTTCGGCAGAACCTACAACCCGAAGGCAGACCGCAGCTACTTCCTCAACCCGGACGCGGTCGACGAGGCCTACCTGCGCGAGTGGTGGGAGAGCAAGGTCATGCACCACCAGCATGTCGACATGTCTTGGGACGAGTTCAAGAATTACGGCGTCTACAAGTTCATACTCGACAAGCCCCATGTAGCCTTCCGCGATCAGATCGAGAACGGCACCCCCTTTGGCACGCCGTCGGGCAAGATCGAGATCCTGTCCTCGGAGCTCGCCAACGTCGAGGATTGGACCAAGACGCGCTACGGCTACCATATCCCGTCGATCCCCAAGTGGATCGAGCCCTGGGAGTCGCTCAACAGCCCGAAGACAGCGGAGTACCCGTTCCACTTGATCTCGCCCCATCCGCGCTGGCGTACGCACTCGATCTTCAACAATTGCTCTTGGCTGCGTGAGACCTACGAGCAGGAAGTCACGGTGAACGCATCCGATGCCAAGAAGCTCGGCATCAAAACTGGTGACATCGTCGAGCTCTGGAACGAACGCGGTATCGTGGTCGTGCCCGTGTACGTCACCGAGCGCTGCATGCCCGGCGTGATCGTGCTCCACGAGGGGGCGTGGATCGATCTTGACGACGGCGGCGTCGACCGTGCGGGAAATCCCGACATGCTGACCCTCGACGAGCCCAGCCCGGCAGGGGCCTTCGCGTACAACACGGTCCTCTGCAATATCCGCAAGACGGACCTGGAGCACAGGCCCGGGTGGGACAGGCTTGCAACCTCCCGCGCACACGTCTTCCGGCGTGAACTCTAACGGTTTCGGAGGATCTACCCATGGCTGAAAACAAAGACCAGGCCAAGATCAAAGAGGCCGTCAAGCGCCGGAAGAAGGAGACCTACACTCCTGTGGTGCCCGAGATGCAGCTCGGATTCGTGCACAACAATGTGGACTGCATCGGTTGCCGCGCCTGCGAGATCGCCTGCAAGGACAAGAACGGATTGCCGGCGGGGCCACGTTTCCGCCGCGTGCAGTACATCGAGGGCGGGACCTACCCCGAGGTCTACGCATACAAGGTAAACGTGTCCTGCAATCACTGTGCAGAACCGGCTTGTCTGCCGACCTGCCCGACCGGCGCCATTTGGAAGCGCAAGGACAACGGCATCGTCGATATCGACTCGACGCTCTGCATCGGCTGCCGGCGGTGTGAGGCGGCCTGTCCTTACGGGGCTCCGCAGTTCATCCCGGAGCAAAACATCGTCTCCAAGTGCAATCTGTGCGTGGACGAGATCGAGGCCGGGCGCAAACCCTACTGCGTCATGGCGTGCATGATGCGAACCCTGGACGTTGGACCCATCGACCTGTTGCGGGAGAACAAGTACCCGACGAAGGCCATCGGTCCCCAGGAGGAGCCGATACGGGCGGTGAAGAACTTCGCCAATCCGGAGCTTACGAACCCGTCCATCGTGTTCGTGGCCCACAGCAAGGGTAAGGTGGACCAATGAGCGTGGCATCCACTGTCAGCGTTTCGGCATCCGGCGTGGTCGAGCGGTTTCGGGCGGCCGCCGCTGAGGACCTGCTGGCCTTGGCGACGCTGCACGAGAGGGAGCTCGATCCGCCGTTGGTCCTGTCGTTGTGGCAGGACTGCTATGAAGATTTCCTCGGTTTGCGTCTACAGAAGGAGAGGGGGAGGGAGGCCCTGGCCCTGCTGCGCCAGGGCCTCACCGAGATCCCGACCTCGCTGGGGCAGGATGCCCTGGACCGGCTTGCCGCGGATTTCGCGGATATTTATCTCACCTATGGTTTGCGCGCATCGCCTTGCGAGTCGGTCTGGCTCGACGAGGACAACCTCACCATGCAGGAGCCGATGTTCCGGGTTCGGGAATGGTACCGGCGTTATGGCATCGGGGTGGAGGACTGGCGTGCGCGCACCGACGACCATCTGGTCAACGAGCTGCGTTTCCTCGCCCATCTGCTGGGCTCGGAGGAACAGGAAGCACCCTTGGAGGACGCCGCAACCTTCATGGACGAGCATCCGTTGCGTTGGGTCGATCAGTTCGCGCAGCGGGTCGCGGCCCGCTGTGATACCGGCTTTTATGCCGGGCTCGCGTTGCTGACCGGGGCGTACCTCGACGAGTTGCGCGAGTTGCTGGCCGAGATCCTCGACAGCCCCCGGCCCTCCACGGAGGAGATCGACGAGCGTATGCGTCCCGCAAAGGCCGTCGCGGTGGATGTTGCCGGCCCCTACGTCCCTGGCGTAGCGCCCACCTGGTAGCGCCCATGGAGACCGGTTTCGGCCGGCTTGCGTCGGATGAGGCGCTAATTCCGGACGTCGTTGGCGAACGCTGCGTCCATTCCCGTATGGAGCAAGCGAGCTGCCGGGCTTGCGTGGCGGCTTGTCCCACGCGTGCCTGGGTCATCGACGACGAGCGCCTTGGCATCGACTCCGATCGGTGCGACGGCTGCGGGTTGTGCGCTCCCGCCTGCCCGGAGGGTGCGATCCTAGAGCATCATGCGCCGCTGCGTTATCGCGTAGAGGGTGCGGAGACGGCGTTTCTGGCCTGCAGTCGGGCCTGCGTTGAAGGGCCGGGGGTTGTTCCCTGTGCGCACGTCTTGGGCGTGCGTGCCTTGCTCGGCTTGTATCGGGACGGCGTACGTCGGATACGGCTTTGCCTGGGCGATTGTGATGCCTGTCCGCGCGGGGGCGTGAGCCGCGTCGAGGCGAGTACCGACCAGGCTTCTACTCTCATCGCCAATCGCGGGTTGGAATCCCTTGATCTCGAACTCCTGGGACCGGAGCAGTGGAGGGCCGGTCTGTTGGCGGCCAGCGCCGCGCATCGCGACAAGGCGCTCGGCCGCCGCGCGTTTTTTCGGGGCGTCCTCACCGCTGCAGCCGATACCGCCGCGGAGTTCGCGGAACGGGCCGAGTCCGGTGTCCGTCGCTTCGTGCCCCCCGGCCGTTTGCTTCCAACACGAGAAGATGGCGGCCTCAGTCTCCATGCGCCCCATGTCGATCCGGAGCGCTGTACCGGCTGCGATGCTTGCGCGCGGCTCTGTCCTCATGAGGTCATCCGGGTCGAGCCGGATGCCTACTGGTTCGATCCTAGCGGTTGCACGGGCTGCGGCATCTGTGTCGACGTATGCACCGCGCAGGCGGCGACAATCTCCACGCTCGAGGCGGAGGCCCAGCGTTTTTTGCGCTTGGAGCAGCGGCGCTGCCCGTCCTGTGGTGTCCCCTTTCACCGGCCCGACGGGGGAAGCGAGCGCGATGCGTTGTGTCACGTCTGCGCCCATTCCCGCCACCAGAGCACGCTGTTTCAGGTGCTTGGCTAGGCCCGGTTTTCTCGCCCCTTGCGCTCCGTCTGCGGCGCGCGAAACCACGCCGCGTCAAGCGGTTGCCGTGAGCTTGGGCTACCAATTGTCATGCCAGACGGCTCAGGGAGCGCGCGAGGAGCATCGCTCCCATTGCCAGCACGAGCCCGTAGGTTAGTCGCCGGTAGCCGTGCTCGCCGACCCTTCGATACAACCAGATGCCGGTCAGGGTCCCGAGCAGCAGCACCGGGGTGCTCCAAAGGAACCAACGCAATACCTCTCGCGTGACTAGCCCGCCCGCGGCGTGGGCCAGGACCGTTATTCCACTTGAGAGCAGAAAGAAGAGTACGAGCGTTGCCTTCTGCCGGTCGGGCTCCCACTCCGTATGTGCGGTCACGTGAAGGATGACCGGCGGCCCGTTGGTGCTGAATGCCGCACCCAAAGCTCCCGATATGGCACCGAGGCCGATTCGCCGATTTCGAAGCCAGGCGGAACGAGGTTGTCGTCCGAGCAGGGCGAGCAGGGCGTACGCACTGATCAAGAGCCCGAGCGTACCGAGGACCAGGTTCTCCGGGGCGCGGGTTAGGAAGAAGAGTCCTACGGGCGTGCCAAGCAGGTAGCCCGCGAGCAGACGGGCCACGGGCGCGAATTGCACCGCATGATGCAGATGGGGCAGGTTGAAGGCGGAAATCGCGAGCCCCAGCAACGCCATCAAGGGAACAACCGTTTCCGCCGGGAGCAACATCAAGAGCAGGGGCACGGCGACCAGTGCGGAGCCGAAGCCCGATAGCCCCTGAATCAAACCGGCGAGAAACGCGACGGCAAGGACCGGCAGCAGGAATGCAGGCAAAATCACCCGGGTGGGCGCGCGGAGATTAGCACGAAAGGTCTTGGCGACAGGCTCGACGCACGCCGCCCGGAAAGGAGGGCTGAGATGTGGCGGGGCTTAGAAACCGTGATCAGCGCTGTGGCGGTGCGGCGGCGGCCTGTTCGTCGAAGCAGTGGAAGTGAGGAGATGTCCCCTCCGTGCTCACGTAGGATACCAGGCAGGTCTTCTGGTTCTGCTCGTCGATGATCTTGCGCACGACCAGGTCGCCCTCGCGCAGATTGCTGGTCTGCACCAGGTTGCCGTCGCCCGGAACGCCCTTGCTCTCGTAGCACACCAGCGAGGGTGAGGTTCCTCCGGTGCTGACGTAGGCGATGAGGCAGGTCTCGGCGTTGTCCGGATCGACGATCCGGTGGATCTCGAGGTCGCCCTCCCTCAGGTGGCCGCCGCGCACAATGGCGTCATCCGCCGGTTTGCTGCTCTTGTAACAGTCGATGGAGGGTGCGGTGCCTGGTGCACTGACATAGGCCACGAGGCAGGAAACATTGTTGTCGTAGTCCTTAACCTTGCGCACCACGAGCTTATCTTCCTTGAAGAATCCGACCTGGTTGATGTTGGAGCGGTAGCCGCCCACCGCGTCGTAGCAGGTGATCATGGAGCTTGTGCCCTTGGTGCGCACATAGAAGGCCAGGCAGATCTTCCTGCTCTCCAGGTCCGAGATGGTGCGGACGATGAGATCGCTTTCACGGAGCTTGCCGGTCTGAACGAGCAGAGTTGACTCATACTCCGCCGCGATACCCGACAACGGCAGCCCGACCAACAGAGATGCGATTAAGCGTTTCATTCGAGAACCCCAGCGTAGTAGGCAGAACGATCTTCGAACAGGTTTTTCCCAATTGGGGCTGCTGCTCGCACCCGCGGATAGGCCAGGCCCCAAGCTGATTCCCCCGTGGTCCAAAACAACACACATATTGTTTATAATACTAAAAATCTATGGGTGTTACGCTGAGGAAAAATCGACGTGAAACGATTCGCTATCTTCTCTCTGGCGGCGGCCGCGAGCCTGGGCGGTTTGAGCCTCACCGGACCGGTGCAGGCGGGCATGTTTGACATGATGAACCCGGGGGAATGGTTCGGTGGAGACAGGGACCGGTACTACGATCATCCCTACCGCTACGGTGGGGGACCCTATGGCTGGGGCGGTCCGTACGGTGGCTATGGTGGTCCGTACGGCGGCTGGGGCGGCGGCCCCTACGGTGGCGGTTACGGCCCCTACGGCTGGGGCGGACCCTATGGCGGAGGTTACGGCGGCCCCGGCAGCACCATCGTGGTCACTCCTCAAGGCGGCGGCAAGGAGTCTGCGCCCCAATTGCCGGAATAGTCTCCCAGGGCATGCTCCATGCGGGGCGCAAGGTCTGCGTCCCGCCTTAAGAGACATCCCTCCGTGCTGCCGGTTTCCGCTGCTCCGGCAAGGGCGACTCAGCCCTGTCCCCAGACCCTTCCCGTCGGCTTCGTCTGCGTTTCCGGCAGGTCTATACAATCACGCCTGCGTCGATTCGAGAAGGTTTTGCGTGGTTTGGGCAACAGCTGGGGTCACCGGCTGGGGTTGGCCGCATGGACAAACCAATCAGGAGGCTCACGCTCGGCGGTCGCCCCGGTACCGCGGGACGCAGCTCCAGCCT
This sequence comes from uncultured Gammaproteobacteria bacterium, assembly GCA_963736235.1. Taxonomy (GTDB): domain Bacteria; phylum Pseudomonadota; class Gammaproteobacteria; order Chromatiales; family Chromatiaceae; genus CAVORB01. The sequence continues at coordinate 201,905 of CAVTOR010000031.1, read as the reverse complement.
CTTCGTAGACCCACTGCAACAGCGTGTTTTCCACGCCCTTTCCACGCCAGGCCTGTAGCCGTGGATTGTTCATCAAGGACACCACGATCCACCGGTGCCCGTCCTTGTCCAAAACGAAACCGGCGATCCCCGTGGCGCCCCGGAGCGTCCCGGTCTTCAGGTGGGCACGCCCGGCGAGCGGTCCTTTTTTGAAGCGCTTGCGCATGGTTCCGTCAACGCCGGCAATGGAGAGGGATGACAGAAACTCGGGCATCAGGGGGCTGGCGTAGGCGTAACCGAGCAATCGGCCCATGCTGTCCGCGGAGATGCGGGTGACCCGTGACAGGCCGGCGCCGTTGTCGAGCACCAGTTCGGGAAATTCGAATCCCTTGTCACTCAGCCAGTCGGTGACCGCCTCGTGGGCCTTGGTCAAGGATCCCGGCACGCCGCGGCGCTCCGCTCCCAGAGTCAAGAGTAGGGTGCGTGCCATCAGGTTGTTGCTCTGCTTGTTGATCTCGCGGATCACCTCCTCCAGAGGGGGCGACTCCAGGGTGTACAAAAGCTTCGCGCCCTGGGGCCGGACGCCGGATCGGATCTCGCCTCCGATTGTCTCCTCCCATCTCCCTCCACAGGGCGGCGACGGTGCCGGCGACGTGGTCCGTGGGGTCGAGAATCAGGCGGGGATAACTCTCCTCGCGGCATTGGCTTGCGAAGGTTCCCGACAACTTGAGCGTGGCGCTGCCTTGACCTTCCAGCACCGATACCCTTGGCTTGTGGAACTTGCGCTGGCAAGGTGCCTCCACCAGCTTGATCTCGTTCTCCACGTCGAGGTTCGCGAGCGGCGGGTCGGTAAAGACGCGGATGTTGGCCGAGGAGTCGTCCCTGATCAGGTGGATGCGAGTGGTCTGGAAATTGACGCTGAGTGCCGTGGGGATGGCGTTGTAAGCACTCGCGGCATGGCCGTCGAAGTCGCCGCGTTCGTCTCCGAGGGGCTCGAAGTAAGAGCCGTCGAGGATTACGTCGCCGCCAATGATCTCCACACCCCGTTCCCGCACACCGCGGAGGAAGCGCCATAGGGCTTCGGGGGTGAGGGCGGGATCGCCTTGACCCTGGAGCACGAGATCGCCGTCGAGCCGTCCGTCGGCCAGTGTCCCGGTTATGTAGGCCCGCGTCCGCCAGACGAATTCGGGGCCGAGAATGTCGAGGCCGGCGAGCGTGGTAAGCAGCTTAATGGTCGAGGCCGGATTGCGCGGCACCTCGGCGTTGATCGAGAGCAGGGGTCGCGGGTCGTCGACGCCGTGCACGTAAAGGCTGACGTCCCGGACCGCGATCTTGTGCAGCCGCAGTTGCTTGGCAATTGGCGCCGGGACGTCGGCCATGTCGGCCGCGGGCAGCTCGGTGACGATGGCGGCGAAAAGGCCCAGGACGAGTGCGCGCCACGTGCGCTTGCCAGAAGGGCGGGAAGGCATATCAGGTGTTTATCGAGATCGGTTGTGGGTCACGAGATCTTTGGCAGGCGGTTAGACTATTGCCGGAGAGCCAACCTCGCAAGGCCCGCCTTCCGCGGGCGTTGCGAGCGTCCGTCCGCTGGGAGTCCCCCGACCGGGCGGCTAGGGTAGTCGCTGGATAACCGAATTCTGGATGCGGACGTGGAAAAGAGATCGACCCGAGGAATCGCTCGCCTGTTCTGGGCCATCGCTGGTCTGCTGCTGGTCGCAGCAGTCGTCACCTTGGTGTTGAAGGCCTGGCCACTGATTCACCCGCAAGCCGTGGAACAGGCGCCACTGAATCCTGCATGCGATCTACGCCAGGGGCCCTGCACCGTCGCATTCTCTGGAGGAGGTGCGGTCGTGCTCGCGATCGAGCCGCGCGAGGTACCGCCAATGCGACCACTGCGCTTCGCAGTGACCCTCCGCGACCTCGACAGCGATGCGGTCGAGCTGGATTTCGCGGGCGTCGACATGAACATGGGATACAACCGGGTTTCTTTGCGGGCTGACGGCACGGGGAGCTATGTGGGCGAGGGGATGCTACCCGTCTGTGTCCGCGAGCGCATGCGCTGGGAGGCAAGGGTCTTGATAGACACCCCAAGCGGCTTGATGGTGGCCCCGTTTCAGTTCGATTCCTATCGAACGGGGAACTCCGCTTTCGAGCCTTCGCGCCAGGACGGCCAATAATCGGCGTCTGGACGTCAAGGCCCGCTCCCGAAGGGCTGCCGGCGACTTGTCGAAGCAGGTGCTTTCCCAAAGGCACGAGCGGTCGGGAACTCCAGTTGGTTACCACTACGCTGAATATCAGAACATGGCTATATAACAATCTATTGATTTTCGTCAAAACAGCGCTTCTCTGTCGGGAGTAAATTTTTAGTGCGGGCGCGCGATTCGCTGCGGCCCGTGCTTCACAAGACAGTGAGGAGGAACTCCATGACCAGAAACAAGCGTTTTGCATTAGCTGCTGCCATAGCGGGTGCCACGGTCCTGACGTCGCTCTCCGCTGAGGCCTTCTTCGGGCCCTTCAACTTCATGCGTGGTTGGGGCGGCGGACCCTGGGGCTGGGGCGGATACCCCTATTACGGCGGTTGGGGCGGTTACCCCTACTACGGTGGCTGGGGCCACCCGTACTACGGCGGTTGGGGCTATCCCTACCACGGCGGTTGGGGCTCTCCGTACGGTTGGGGTGCGCCCTATCTCGGCTATCCGGTCGTTGCGGCGCCCGCGGCGGTGGCCGCTCCCGCATCCAGCTCCGACAAGTAGCCCCTCAGCGCTCCCGCGCCTGTTGGCACGGGAGCATTTTCACGCACCGCCTTTTCCGCCTCGCTTGGTGTCTCGCCCCGGGCCTTCGCCCCTGCTATGCTCTGCGCCGCGGGTCCGTGCGAGCTGCGCGCTCTTGGGTGTTCAGCGCGCGGGCTCTGCCCTAAACGAGACCTCTGATCTGCGCGGCTTGTAATTGAGCATCCAGCCCTCCTTCTGGAACGTCTGTTCGTCGCTCTGGGTCCACTGTCGATAAGCCGAGGGTATGGGATGGCGATCTAGCCCAAGATAGGGGTATGAATTGCCGGCATTGCAGTGCTGCGGTCCGGGAGGCGTTGGCCGCGGTCCCGTGTGTCGCCAGCCTGCCGCATTTGGAGCCGGACTCCGGTTGGGCCGCGGCCGACGGAGAAGCGGAGCCTTTGCGCTGGCGATGAACCGGCTCGCGGCAAGCTCTTCTGCATCGCAGGCGAAGCAGGCGCTCGTGGCATGGAGAGGCTGTCGGCACCATCTCCAATGTAAGAAAGCCGGCTCGCGCTTGCGACGTCTCGATACGCGAGACCGGGTCCGGGTGGGGCGCCGGGCGTGCGGTGCCACGAGATGCTGAGGTGAGTACAGGACACCGCTATGTACGGGCGATCACGGGTTCGCGATTGGATCGAATCTTCTTCGGTGCAGCGGGCGATCATCGGCTTGATCGTGTTGAACGCCGTCACCCTGGGTCTGGAGACCTCGTCGTCCCTGATGGACGAGTACGGAAGCCTGCTTCATGGGCTCGACAAGGCCATTCTGGCGGTGTTCGTCATAGAGATCGGGCTCAAGCTCTATGGTCGTGGTCTCGGCTTCTTCCGCGATCCCTGGAACGTCTTCGATTTCACTGTGGTTGCCGTCGCGCTGTTGCCAGCAACTGGCCCGCTGGCGGTGATGCGCGCCTTGCGCGTGCTGCGGGTGCTGCGCCTGATCTCCATGGTGCCGCGAATGCGCTTCGTGGTGGAGGCGCTGCTGCGGGCCGTGCCTGGAATTTCCTCGATCGCGGCCTTGATGCTTCTCCTCTTCTATGTCTTCGGGGTCATGGCCACCGGGCTCTTTGGCGAGCGCTTTCCCGAGTGGTTCGGGAGCATCGGGGCTTCCATGTATACCCTGTTCCAAATCATGACCCTCGAAAGCTGGTCGATGGGTATCGTGCGTCCCGTGATGGAGGTGTTTCCCCAAGCCTGGGTTTTCTTCATCCCGTTCATCCTGGTGGCGACGTTCACCATGCTGAACCTCTTCATCGGCATCATCGTGGATACCATGCAGACGATGCATGGCGCGCAGCTTGCCGAGGACAGGGAACTCATCGAGCAGGTGGTGCACCAGGACACGTCTACGATCGAGGCGGAGGTTCGTGCCCTGCGACAAGAGGTCCGCGCCCTGCGCGATGTTCTCACGCAGAGCGGTAGCGACGGCGGATCGCGGCGGTCCCCATGAGCCGGGCGCCCCGTCGCGGGGGGCGTCGGACAAGCAGCGAATGCCGTCCGCGGCGATGCCCACCACCAGCGCGGTGTTAGGCCCTGGTCGATTACGATAAGATGCGAACGTTATCGGGAAACGCTGATCAATTCGGCGCTTCCCGCGGTACATGGATGTACCGCTGTTTTCAAGCGTGTAAGCGTTTGAAAAGGAAGCCATCCAAGAACCGCGTTTCTTGGGTGGCGTGCTGATTTCGGTCAGGATGGCCAATCATCAGCGTCTCCACAGAGGTCTCGCTGCGGCCATCGCGAAGCTCGTACCCGGGCGCGGGCAGACCATTCGATTGACCATTGATGAAGGATCTGCTTCTGACGGCACCCCGCGCGATACCAGCACGCGGGGCGAGTCGGCAAACGATATGACGCTGACGCGACGAGCGAGACTGGGCCCCGCTGCCCGCACCAAGCGCCTGCACCTACCGCGCGTGCTGCTTCTGCTCGCGCTGCTCTTGTCCGGCCAGGATATCTACGCCCTCAAGGTCGATGTCAGGGTGGAGGGGCTTGCGGGGGAGCGGGAGAAGAACGTCCTTGCTCTGCTGGCGATCTACCAGGAGCGGGATGACAAGGGCCTGACCGAGGTAACGCTACGTGCCTTGCACGAACGCGCGCCGGAGCAGATCCGCGAGGCACTGGCCCCTTTCGGTCTCTACCGGGTTCAGGTCACGGATGCCCTGACTCCACCGGGGAAGCCCGACGGAACCTGGTCGGCGACCTACCGCGTGGTTCCTGGCGAGCCCGTGCGCGTGGGCTCCGTCGACTACCGCATCGACGGCGAGGGTGCGGACAATCCCGTTTTTCCCAAGGCCTTCCCGATGAAGGTTGGCGACGTGCTGTTGCACGCGGACTACGACAAGGCACGGTCCGATATCGCTTATATCGCCGGTGAGCAGGGCTACCTGGACGCCGAGTTGGTGCGCCATCGGGTCCTGATCGACATGGAGTCCTACCAGGCCATCATCGAGTTCCACCTCGATACCGGGCCGCGTTACTACCTGGGAGAGGTCTCCTTCAAACAGGATCTGCTGGCCGACGAGTTCCTCGAAAAGTTCGTGACCTTCGAGCCTGGTGACGCCTACGATCAGGAAAAGCTGCTCGGGCTGCAGGGCAGGCTGCTCGGGACGGAATACTTCGAGAAGGTGGAGATCGTGCCGCTCAAGGAGGAGGCCGACGAAGACCGCGTCGTTCCAATCGAAGTGGTCGCCACCCGCAACAAGGCGAACAAGTACCGATTCGGGCTCGGATACGCGACGGATGTTGGTCCGCGCATGACTCTGGAATGGCGCCGGCGCTACATCACTCGCTGGGGACACAGGTTCAACCTCGAGCTCGGCATATCCGAGGCAGCGCAACTGGTCAAGGGGGACTACCGCATCCCCATCGGCAACCCGATCCGCGACTACATCACCATCCAACCCAAGTACGAGTCGTACGACACCGCCACCCGTCAGGGAACCCTGTTCACGCTGCAGGTCGCCCACTCGGTGGTCACGCCCCGTGGCTGGCGGCGGACGGCGGGCATCGATTTCCGTTCCGAGGACTCCGAGGTGGCCAGCGACGACGCGCAAGCCACGAACGAGCTGGTCCCTAACATCTCCTGGTCGAAGACCGTCACGGACGACCCCGTCTACACCACGGATGGATACCGCTTGCGGTACACCCTGCTCGGGGCCGTCGAGGGCCTGGTGTCCCAGGCGTCCTACCTGAGTGGTACGGTGAGGTTCAAGTGGATCAAGAGCTTCTGGGAGGATTACCGGCTGATCACCCGGACCGATCTCGGGGTCACCCTGGCGAATAGCCTGTTTGATCTACCCGCGAGCCGGCGCTTCTTCGCTGGTGGCGACAACAGTATCCGCGGTTGGGGGTTCGACGTGCTCGGGCCCAATGAGCCAGTGACCGACGAAACCCTGGGCGGGCGCTATCTGGCGGTCGGCAGCCTGGAGCTCGAACGCAGGATCAAGGGGGATTGGAGCGGGGCTGTGTTCGCCGATTTTGGCAACGCCTTCGATCCCGACTTCGATAAGGAGATCGAGGTCGGGGCGGGAGTGGGTCTGCGTTGGCGCTCTCCTATCGGGCAGATTCGCCTCGATGTCGCCTTCGCGCTGACCAAGGACGATCCGCCAAACCCCAGGCTGCACCTGGTGATCGGGCCCGATCTGTGAGCGAGGCTGCTGGCAACCCCGAAACGGTTCCGCCGGAGACGGCCGAACCGCCGCGCCGCAAGCGTCGCTCCTGGCCGCGGCTGGCGCTCACGGTCCTGCTTCAGCTCCTGCTGGTTGCGTTCCTGCTCCTCGGCTGGGTGCTGGGTACGCAAAGCGGGCTGCGTTTTGCGCTCGGCCTGGCCGAGGACCTGACTTCCGGGCTGCTCCGCGTGGAGCAGTCGGACGGTCGCGTCCTCGGCGATCTGCATCTGGAGGGGGTGGCGGTGCGAGCGCCGGATCTGTCCCTCGATGTCGGCAGCTTCGATCTGCGCTGGCGGCCCTTCGGCGTCTTCACCGGCACCCTGCGCATCCTCGAGCTCTCCGCGCGTGACATCGACATCGAGGCCGCCCCCGCCGAACAGCAGGAGGAGTCGGGTTCGATCTCGCTGCCCGCCATCGTTCTGCCCCTGAGCATGGAATTGGAGCAGGCTCTGGTGGAGCGACTGAGCATCGGCGCACCCGGCGCGGAGACCCCGTTCCGCGTGGAGCGCGCGGCGCTGGCCGCATCCCTGCGGGGCAGCGAGCTGACGCTGAAGGAGCTCTCCGTCTCCCTGCCGGAGCCGCTCGTCAACGCCCAGGCGCAAGGCGGGGTCCAGCTCGAGGGAGATTATCCGCTCGAGCTGGCGCTTGGCTGGCACCTGAGCCAAGGGGAATCTATTCGGGTGGATGGTGAGGGCCGCGTCGGTGGGAACCTGAAGCGCCTGATCGTCGAGCATGAGCTATCCGGCTCCGCCGGCGTGAGGCTCGCCGCCGTGGTGGAAGCGGTCCTGGACGCCCCGAGCTGGGACGGCAAGATCGAGATCCTGAACCTGGATCTGCCCGCTTTCCAGGCCGACATGCCGGCCGCCGCCGTGACCGGTCTCTTGCAGACCCGCGGCGACCTGCAGGATGCCCGCGTGACCGGGAACCTGACCGGAGAGGCGCCCGATCTGCCCGATTTCGGCCGCCTGCGCGTGGACATCGACCTGACCTGGAGCGGTCAGGTGCTGGAGATCGCCGCGTTGGAGCTGACGGAGGACAAGTCCGGGGCGCACCTGACGGCCGGCGGCCACGTGGACCTCAATCCGCCCGACGGCCGTTTCGAGCTGGCGGCCGCCTGGGAGAAGCTGCGCTGGCCCCTGACCGGGGAACTGCTTGCCGAGGCGCGCCAAGGCAAGGTCGATGCCGAGGGCTCGTTCGAGGCGTTCGCGTACAAGGCGTCCGCGGAGGTATGGGGACGCGACTTCCCGCAGGCGCTTTTGAACCTGGAGGGCGAGGGCGATGCGCGAGGGACCCGTATAGGAGCGCTCGTCGTCGATGTGCTGGAGGGTAAGGTCGAGGCGCGTGGCAGCCTCGCCTGGGCGCCGGAGCTTGGTTGGGACCTGACCTTGTCCGCACGGGACATCGACCCCGGCGCGCAATGGCCCGAGGTGCCGGCGAAGATCGGCCTGGAACTGACCAGCGCCGGGGGGCTGGAGTCCTTCGACTACAGCCTCGACGGAGACCTGGAGAGTGCCGCCATGCCCAGCGCCAAGCTGGCCCTGCAAGGAAGCGGCGACCGGCGGGGCACGCGGATCACGAGCCTGCGCCTGGATACCCTTGACGGCCATGTCGAGGGCGCGGCCGAGATGGGCTGGGACCCGCAGGTGCGTTGGGAGGCCGAGCTCACCGCCGAGGGCATCGATCCTGGCGAGCAGTGGACGGAATGGTCCGGAGTCGTCGGCGGACGGGTCGCAAGCAGCGGTACCCTGGAGGATGAGGGGCCGGACCTGAATGCCGTGATCGAAGGGCTGAAGGGCACCCTGCGCGGCTATCCGGTGGAGGCTGAGGCGCGCGTGCAGATGAAGGGCAGCGAGATCCTCGTCGAGCGGGTCAATATCGCCTCCGGCCCCACGCGGCTCCAAGCCCAGGGGTCGGCCGGCGAGCGGTTGGACCTGACCTTCGACCTCAACTCGCCGGATCTCAAGAGCCTGCTTCCCGAGGCCGCGGGCAGCGTGAAGGCGAGCGGAAGCGTTGCCGGGGCTCGGGCGACCCCGGCGGTCAAGCTGGACCTGGCGGCCGAGGGTGTGTCGGTGGGCGGTCAGGGTTTGCGGCGGCTGAACGGTAAGGCGGATCTCGATCTGGCGGCCGGCGGGGCGATCAACCTGGACCTGTCCGGCGAGGGACTGACCGCCGGCGGCCTGGCATTCGACAGCCTGCGCATCGAGGGAGACGGCGACATGGGCTCTCATCGGCTCTCGGCGCGGGTGCAGGGAGAGCCACTTTCGGTGCAGCTGGCCGCGGAGGGGGGGCTGGCCGAGGACAATGCCTACGCGGGCCAGGTAACCGGGCTCGAGGTGCGCAGCCAGGACTACGGCAACTGGCGGCTGGAGAAGGCCGCCGCTGTCAGTTACTCCGGAGAGCAACTAAGCGCCGGTCCGGTCTGCATCCGTGATGGAGGGGGCTCGGGTGGCTGCCTCAGCTTCGAGCAGCAGGCGGCGGGCCGCTGGAAGTCGGAGTTTGATCTCGACAAGCTGGCCTTCGATCTGCTCGCGGCCTTCATTCCGCAAGACCTGACCCTGGAAGGGGAGGCGAACGCAAAGGGCAGCTTCGAGGCGTCCGCTGGGACCATCTCGGGCAATGCCCGGCTTGCGGTTCCCCGCGGCCTGCTGAGCGCGCAGGGTCGTGAGCGCCCTGAGGTGATCGATTTCTCCGCGACCAAGCTCAGCGTCGATGTCAAGGGTGACGGTCTTCGCGCCGGGCTCGATTTGCCCCTGGCCGGACTGGGCGGCGCCGAGGCGGAGGTGTCGCTGCCGGGGTGGCGTATGGATGATCCCGCCCGGTCCGATCAGGCCCTGCGCGGAAGGGTGCGCGCGAACATCGACGACTTGGGGCTGGTGGCGCGCTTCGTGCCCGATGTCACGGATCTGCGGGGTAACATCGAGGCCGACCTCGGGCTCGCGGGCACCGATTGGCGCGCCCGGACTGAGCGGCTTCGCCCGGTTGGCCAACGGGGGGCTTGCGGTGCCTCTCATCGGTCTCAAGGTGGAGGATCTCTCGTTCCAGGCCGACGCGCAGGGCAGGAACCTTTTCGTCTACAGCGGCGGTTTCACCGCGGGGGATGGAAGGCTCGAGATCAGCGGCCAGACCCGGCTTGACACTCAGGGTGCGGCGACGCAGATCAAGGCGGCCGGCCAGCGACTCACGATCGCGAACTCGAAAGAATATTTCGCCCTGGTATCACCGGACATTGCGGCGGAGATCACGCCGGAAGGGACGGTCGTCAGCGGCGAGGTGGTGGTGCCCGAGGCCCGGATACGCCCGCGTACCATCCCCGAGGGAACCGTTACCCCCTCCCCTGACGTGATGCTGGCGTCGGAAGCGCGGGAGGAGGAGGCGGGCCGCTATTCTTCGACTATCGACGTGCGCCTGGTGCTCGGCAACCAGGTCTCCATCAAGGCGTTTGGTTTGGAGGGAGAGCTCCAAGGGGACCTGCGCGTGCTCAAGGACCCGGGCAAGGACGACATCCTCGGCGACGGTCAGCTGTCCATCGTCGAGGGCAGTTACCGCATCTCCGGCGGGGTAGGCTTGACCGCGGCCATCGGCAAGCCTCTCACCATTGAGCAGGGCTTTCTCAACTGGGCCCGGACCGACATCGCCAACCCGTTCCTGGTGCTTACCGCCCAGCGGGAAGGAGGGGACGTTACCGCCGGCCTGCGTGTGTTCGGAACCATCCGTAACCCCAAGATGACCTTCTTCTCCGCCTCCGATCCCGGCATGTCCCAATCCGAGGTCAGCAACTATCTGCTCACGGGCATCCCTCCCCGGGGCAAGGAGGACGACGAGAACAAGGCCCTCTCCGTGGGGACCTATGTCGCTCCCAAGCTCTTCGTGGAGTACGACTACAGCCTCGGTGACGAGGCCGACAAGATCAAGCTCCGCTACGATCTGAATAGCTGGATCGAGTTACAGACCGAGACGGGTGACGCCCAGGGTGGGGATGTCTTCTTCAAGTTCGAGCGCTGAGGGGTCACGGGTGCGGTCTCTGACGGTCGCGTCTGGCCCTTTTCCCGCATCTGCCCGGTCGCGCTGGCAAGCCTGTTCTCACCTGCCGCAGCCGGAATATCGGGAGGGTCGATGGGATTGCGAGTTGGGCGAGCGATGGTGCCGCGGCGGAGCCCGTTCTGGGGCATGTGGGCGGCCCCATGGCTTGCGGCGTTTTGTTTGAGCTCCGCGTGCGGGGCCGGGAATTGCCGGGCCGCGGAGACCGAGCGCGGCGCCCCCTCACTCCCTGGCAAGCTGGCGTTCGACCTGGCTCGGCTCGACGAGCAGGGTCGCTACGGTCCAAGGGATGGTAAGCGGTCCCTGGACTATGAATACTGCATCCCGGCCGGCGCCGCCTATCGGGCGGAGGTGGCGGAAATCGATCCCAGCGTCCGTTTTCAGGATTCCTCCCCCGGACGCGTGGGTTGCGGTCTAGACCAGGTCCTGGTGCTCGGCAACACCCACCAGCCGGGGTTCACTCGGGTTCTCTCCCGACTCGCCGCCCTCGACTACGTGGTGCGGATTGCGCCGTCTTGGTTCGAGTAGTCTTGCCGTAGAAGAACACGCGTGCGCACCGATCTCCTGTCTCCTCGCCACTGGCCGAGCTGGCTCGCGGTAGGCCTGGTCCGCCTGATCGGGCTGCTTCCCTTTCCACTGCTGTGGGCTCTGGGGATGCTCCTGGGGCGGCTCGCCTATTTCCTGGCCGTCTCCCGCCGTCGCGTGGCGCACAAGAACCTGGAGATCTGTTTTCCCGATCTCTCAGAGCCGGAGCGCCGGCGGCTGGCTGGATTGCACTTCGGGTATCTCGGGGTAGCGGCTCTCACCCAAGGGGTGGTATGGGGAGCCTCCCGCCGGCGGCTTGCGCGATTGGTGAGGATTGTCGGTCGCGAGCATTTCGACCAGGCGTATGCGGAAGGGCGCAACCTGATCATCATGGTGCCGCACTTCGTGGGCTTGGAACTCGGCGGGGCCGCCTTCACGGCACTGGTCCATCCCGGGATGTACATGTACCAGAGGATCCGCAACCCGGTCATTGACAGCCAGATGCGCCGCAGTCGCACCCGTTTCGGTGCGTTGTCCGTGGAGCGCAAGGACGACCTGCGGGGCATGGCGAAAGAGATGCGCAAGGGGACGCCCTTCTACTATCTCCCCGACCAGGACGCGGGCAGGTTCCGCGGGATCTTCGTCCCCTTTTGCGGTATCCCAGCGGCGACCGTACCCATGCTGAGCCGGTTCGCGCGACTCGCGGATGCCCTCGTGATCCCCGCATTCCTGCGCTATCTGCCCTGGGGAAGGGGTCTGGAGTTGATCTTGGATCCGCCTTTGGATCCCTTTCCGACCGAGGATCAGGCGGCTGATACGGCCCTCATGAACCGGGTCATCGAGGGGCGGATGAGGACCATGCCCGCCCAATATTTCTGGGTACACCGGCGCTTCAAGACGCGCCCGCCCGGGCAGCCGCCCATCTATCCGCCGCGGCGCCGCCGATGATCGGGCGCAGCGAATGACGCGGCTCGCCTTTGGGGGCGCGCATCCCCGTTTCGGTCGCCGCCGTGACTGGGTCATCGGAACCCTGTTGCTCGCGGCGGTCATCGTCGGCGTTGCCCTGACCGTGGGTTGGGGGCCACTGCTGTCCCCCTGGTTGGATTTTCCGCTGCCCAAGCTCGCGGCTCTTCTGGCCCTGAGCGCACTGAGCTATCTGCTGCGCGCCGTGCGGGTGTACGACTATTTCCACCCCAGTTTCGCGGGGCGCTTCGTCACCGTGGTCAGGCTCTCGGTGCTGCACAACGTTGCCAACAACCTGTTGCCGATGCGTGCGGGGGAGGTGGTCTTCCCTTGGCTCATGGGTCGCTATTTCGGACATGGCTTTCTCGACGCCGCCGCTGCCCTGATCTGGATCCGACTGATGGACCTCCACTTCCTCGGCCTGATCGGGATCTTCATTCTCTATTTGCGTAAGCCCGGCTGGGTATGGGTCCTTGCGGGCCTACTCTGGCTCGGGCTGATGGGTCTGATCGGGCTGATGCGTGCGCTGGCGCCGTCGGGCCAAGGGCGCCTGAGCCGGGCGATGCGACTAGTGGCCGGCGCGTCGCCGCCATCGCCGCGCCGCGTGCTGCGGGCCTATTTCTGGACAGCCGCGACCTGGATTACCAAGTTCGTGTCCTTGTCCGCGGTGCTCCAGCACTTCCTGCCGGTCGATCCGTGGCGGGTGATGCTGGGCGTCATGGGGGCCGAGCTCTCCAGCGTGCTCCCCTTTCACGGCGTCGCCGGCAGCGGCAGCTACGAGCTTGCGGCGGTGGCGGCCCTGGTGCCGCTCGGCATCGGCCCCGAGGCGGCCCTGTCCGGGGCGGTGAACCTGCACCTGTTCCTGCTCGGCGTCACGTTGCTGCTCGGCTTGCTGGCGTTCCTGCTGCCGGTGCGTGGCGCGCCGGCGGCGCCCGGCAACGCCGGTTGAGCTCTGATTCGGGGACGCGACACTTCTCCGGTGACCCGTATGCCGGTATTCTGCAGAACCCGAATCGTTCGAGTCACCACCGAAGCCCAGCGATGTCCGACAAAGCGATCCCGCCCAAGACCAATTTCATCCGCCAGATCATCGAGGAGGACCTGGCGAGCGGCAAACACGCCAACATCGCGACCCGTTTCCCGCCCGAGCCGAACGGCTATCTGCACATCGGTCACGCCAAGTCGATCGTGCTCAACTTCGGCCTGGCCAAGGATTTCGGCGGGACCTGCAACCTGCGTTTCGACGACACCAACCCCCACAAGGAGAATGTCGAATACGTCGCGTCCATCAAGGAGGACGTGCGTTGGCTGGGATACGATTGGGAGGATCGGCTCTACTTCGCCTCGGACTATTTCGAGCAGCTCTACCGCTTCGCCGTTGAGCTGATCGAGAGGGGGCTGGCCTACGTCTGCGAGCTCGATGCGGTGCAGATGCGCGAGTACCGCGGCACCCTCACCGAGCCGGGGCGTGACAGCCCCTACCGCGATCGCTCGGTCGAGGAGAACCTCGATCTGTTTCGGCGCATGCGTGCCGGCGAGTTTGCGGACGGGGCGAAGACCCTGCGCGCCAGGATCGACATGGCCTCGCCGAACCTCAACCTGCGCGATCCGGTGCTCTACCGCATTCGCCATGGGGTGATCCATCACCAGACTGGCAGCGAGTGGTGTCTGTACCCCATGTACGACTACACGCACCCCATCTCGGACGCCCTGGAGGGAATCACCCACTCCCTGTGCACCCTGGAGTTCGAGGACCACCGGCCCCTCTACGACTGGTGCGTGAACCATGTCTCCGTGCCCTGCAAGCCGCGCCAGATCGAGTTCAGTCGGCTCAATCTGGAATACACGGTGATGAGCAAACGCAAGCTCACGCAACTGGTGGACGAGGGTCATGTTGAAGGTTGGGACGACCCCCGCATGCCCTCCATCGCCGGCCTGCGCCGCCGGGGTTACACGCCAGGCGCGATCCGTGATTTCTGCGAGCGCATCGGCGTGACCAAGTCTGACAATCTGGTGGAGATGGCCATGCTCGAGAGCGCGGTGCGGGAGGACCTCGACGCGACCGCCCCGCGTGCCATGGCGGTGCTGCATCCCCTCAAGGTCGTGATCGAGGACTATCCGGAGGGCAAGAGCGAGGCGCTTTCGGCATCCAACCATCCGAAGGATGCGGCCATGGGGACGCGCCTGATTCCCTTCGCGCGGGAGATCTACATCGACCGCGAGGACTTCACGGAGGACCCGCCCAAGGGTTTCAAGCGCCTGATCCCACGTGGCGAGGTGCGGCTGCGCAATGCCTACGTCATCCGCTGCGACGGCGTGATCAAGGACGAGGCGGGAGAGGTCGTCGAGCTGCGCTGCAGTCACGATCCGGACACCCTCGGGAAGATGCCCGAGGGGCGTAAAGTCAAGGGAGTGATCCACTGGGTCAGCGCTGCCCATGGGGCGACGGCCGAGGTGAGGCTGTATGACCGTCTGTGCTCGGTGCCGGAGCCGGGAGCCGGAAGAGGCGACTTTCTCGCCGACCTGAATCCCGACTCCCTGCGTACTCTGACCGGCTGCCGGGTCGAGCCGCGCCTCGCCGCCGCTGAGCCCGGCGAGCGGTTCCAGTTCGAGCGCGAGGGCTACTTCGTGGCCGACAAGGGCTCGCGACCGGAGCGGCTGGTATTCAACCTGACGGTCGGCTTGCGCGACACCTGGGGCAAGATCGAGCAGAAGCAGAGGTCGTGAAACCGGGTTGCCTGCCGACGGACCAAGGCGTGAAGCGAGGCCTGCCGCGGTGAACGAGCGGGACGAGACGCGGCTGGCTCAGCCGGGCGCGGGAATTCCCGCCCTGGAGCGCTGGGTCGCGGGGGTCGGCATCAAGGCCCTGGCCCGTTATGCATCCCGTGACGCAATCACCCGACGATTCACGACGGACGCCCAGCGGGCCGTCGAGCTGGCGCGCGAGGTCCCCGAGGAGATGGGACGGCGGCGGGTGCTCATCCCCCGCATCGCGGGCATGGAGGACAGCAGTCGCGATTGGTCGGTGTATATGACTCTGGAGCATCTGGTCATCGTCAGCGCCGGCGTCTCCGGGCTGATCCGGCGCCTGTGTGCCGGACGCGAGATTCCGGGGTCGGTACGCATCCAGGACGTCAAGCCCGACGCGGGCGCGGGTTCGGAACAGGCGGACGCGCTGGAGGACATGGTCCTGCGCTACGGCGAGGAGGTTGCGGCTCACCTGGATCTGCGCACCGCCAAGCGGCACCCGCATCCCTGGTTCGGTCCCCTGAATGCGCTGCAGTGGCATGCCTTGGCCGCCGTACATAACCGCATCCATCGAGCCCAGATCGAGCACATCCTGAGGCGGCTGCGCGCCGGCGGCTGACCATGCCCGCGAACCTGAGCCCCGAGTACAAGGCCGCCGAGGCCGAGTTCCGCAAGGCGCGGGACCCGGAGGAGCGGCTGCGCTGGCTGCGCGAGATGTTGCGCACCATCCCCAAGCACAAGGGAACCGACCACCTCCAGGGCGACATCAAGACCCGGATCAAGCAGCTCACGGAGGAGCTGGCCGGCCCGAAGAAGGGCGCCGCCCACACCGGGCCGGTTACCTCGATTCGCCCCGAGGGCGCTGCGCAAATCGCCCTGATCGGCCCGCCCAACGCCGGCAAGTCCGCCCTGCACGCCAGGCTTACCGGCTCGCACGCCCACGTCGGCCCATACCCGTTCACGACCCAACACCCGCAGCCCGGGATGCTGCCGTTCGAGGATGCGCTGTTCCAACTGCTGGATTTGCCGCCGGTCTCGCCGGAGTATCCCGTGCCCTGGCTTGGCAACAGCGTACAGCAGGCCGACGCCTGTCTGCTGGTGGTCGACCTGACCGAACCCCAGTGCGTCGATCAGGTCGCCGCTCTGCATTCCCTGTTGCGGGAGAAGCGAATCCACTTCAGCCGCCACTGGCCGGCGGAGGGGGCAGGGGATGAGGGGGTGACGGACGATCCCTTCGCGGTCGTGCTGCCGACGCTGTTGCTCGCCAACAAGGCCGATCTGATCCCGGAGGTGGATGAGGAGCTCGCGGTGTTCCGGGAGCTCACGGGGCTCGACTACCCGGCGCTGGCGGTCTCCGCCGAGACCGGGGAGGGGCTGCCCGAGATCGGTCCCCGCCTTTTCCGCTGGCTGGACATCGTGCGCGTGTACACCAAGGCGCCGGGACGGCCGGCGGATCAGGAACGGCCCTTCACACTGCGCCGAGGCGGCACGGTGGAAGACGTGGCGCGGCTGGTGCACAAGGACCTCGCGCAGTCCCTCAAGTACGCGCGGCGCTGGCCGAAGGGCGATACGCACGTGTTCAACATCGGGCGCGATCACCCGGTTGAGGACGGAGACCTGCTCGAGCTTCATATCTGACGGCTGCCCGTGCGTCGGTCCCGTTCGATCCCCTTGCGGAAACGCTGATTTATTGCGCTTCCCGCGGCACAGGGATGTGCGGCCATTTTTAAGCGCGTAACGATTTAAAATGAAGACACCCAAGAACCGCGCTTCTTGGGGACCGCATTTTGGCCAGGATGGCCAATAATCAGGGTCTTCTTAAGGTTTGCTCAGTCAGGGCAGTAGCAGGCGCTCGATCCCCAGTCGGGGTGTGCCTCCTTGCCGTGCGCCAGGCAGGCCGATCGGGCTTGCTCGATCGTCTCGCCGTAGAAGTGCTCGTGGCAGACCCGGCAGCGGCAGAACTTGGGCTCGTGGGTGATGTAGTGGTGGTCGTGATCGGGTTCAGTCATGCCTTCCGGTTCCGAATGATGGGGATCCAAGAAAACGCCGATCGATTCAGCGTCTTCCGCGGCGCATGGAGTTGCCGATTCTGGCCAGGATGGCCAGTCGTCAGCGTCTGGCTGGAACGCACTTCAGTCGGCGCGGCCGAACAGGCCGTGACGTACACCCGGCAGCAGCTTGAGGAAATCCTCTCCCTTCACGTGCACCAGGTGGCGGTGGTCTCCCGCCTCGAAGTAGACATTGGCCAGGGTCGCGAGACCCTGGTCGAGAAACGTCTCCACCCCATAGGCCGGGCCCAGGGGCGGCACCGCCCCCTCGACGCAGTCCGGAAACAGGCGGCCGAGGTCGGATTCCTCGTCGAGCTGGAAGTCGCGTCCCGTCTCCCGGTTGAGGGCGTCGAGCTGCAGCCAGGTGTCGCCGGGGATTACCGCCATCGCGTCTCCCCGCGCGTCGCGCACGATAACGGCCTTGGCGATATGGTCGTCGCGCACGTGGGCCGCGACCGCGGACTCGTGGGTCGATCCACTTGCCCGGTGGGGTACCAGCTCGTAGCTCACGCCCTGCTCAGAAAGATAGGTCTCGACACGCGCCGCGATCGTCATCTTGGACCTCCCGCTGGGATTGTTTTGCCTCTCTGTCTATAACATTGGTTCGGCGCCAAGGTGAGGTCAAATGCGCCGGTGCTATTGTCGGATTCTGCGGCAAACCCGAGCCGGGGGGCGTAATGCTCGTGGCCCTGCGCGCAAGATGCAATTGGACGAACAGGACTGGATCATGACTGCTGCCGATTCGCCGATGGATCAGCTCGGGGCGTTGGTCGCCCACCAGCAGGCGCTCCGCGCCTGTCGCGCCTGCCCAGACATGCACGGGCCGCCCGTTGTCGGAAACGCCGTCCCGTCTTCCGTCCTGCTGATGGGGCAGGCGCCGGGCGCCCGCGAGAGGGAGCTCGGGCGGCCATTCGCCTGGACCGCCGGCAAGACCCTCTTCGGCTGGTTCGAGACCATCGGGCTCGCCGAGCGCGATTTCCGCGACCTGGTGTACATGTCCGCCGTATGCCGCTGCTTTCCGGGCAAGGCCGCGAAGGGCGGCGATCGGGTGCCCAGCAGGCCGGAGATCGAGCACTGTCGGCGCTGGTGGGAGGCTGAGCTCGCACTGCTGCGACCCGGGCTGATCATTCCCGTCGGCAGGCTCGCCATCGCGCGCTTCACCGACGCCAAACGCTTGCAGGATGTCGTGGGCCGGTGCTGGGAGATTGGGCTTGCAGACGATTGGACGGCGGACCTGGTGCCCCTGCCGCACCCGTCCGGGGCGTCGACCTGGTTCAAGACCGAGCCGGGCAGGACGTTGCTGGAGCGGGCCCTGGCGCTCATCGGGTCTCATCCGGTATGGCGCGAGCTTGTCCGGGCATGACGCGGCGCGAACGCGCGTGTCCTCGCCGCATGTTCGAGGGGTCGTTCGCATAGAGGTGACCAATCGAGGTCGATCTCCGCGAGGTCAGTGTTGCGGGATCTTGTTTGCCTTGACGAGCTCGCGAAACAGGGTCTCGTCCGCGATCCGCAGGCGGCGGCTCAGCTCCCTGCTGATGTTCATCTGGATGAGCGCGAACTGCTCGAGGTCCTTCTGGTAGAGATCGTAGATCGACGTGTAGGTGAGCTCGATGAGCCTGCAGTCCTTGGTCGCGAGCACTGAGGCGCTGCGTCTCCCGAGATCGATCACGGACATCTCGCCGATGCAGTCGCCCGGGTCCAGGTAGTTCAGCTGGTAGTAGATCTTCTCCCAGCGCTTCAATACTGCGACTTCGCCCTTTTCGAGGACATACATGGAGTCGCCGGGATCGTTTTCCTCGAATAGGAACTCGCCCTCCGGCAGCGTGATCTCCGGCGCCTTATGCAAGATGAAGTCGAGAATTTCGACCCGGATTCCGCCGAAGATCGGCACGTTTTGTAGCATTTGCAATCGTTGTTCGTTCATCGGCGTTCCTCGGGGAAGGATCGAATCTCCGGTGGATGGAGCATTCGCCGCCTCAGTGTACCGCAGAGGCCTCACTGGGATTGTCTGTATGTCGGCCAGAGGTGGCGTGTTGGTTCAAGATTAAAAAGGATCTCGGCGTCCCGCGCCAGCGCGGAAATCCGGACTCCCGGGCGTTGGAACCTGCCTGGTGTCGTGGCTGTCAGAAAGCCTGGGTTATGTCGAAAACAACGGAATCTATCCGCGTGATGCTCCGCCGGCGTCCCTTATCCATTTTGATCATTCTTTCGCTGCTGGTGGGTACGCTGCCCGTCGTTTTCAGCCTCGCCGCCGACGCAGGCTGTAGCGAATTGGCGATGGACGTCGGTGGGATATCGGCTCACGGCTGCTGCGCCGAGCGATCGGGCCATGGTCAGCAGCCCTTCTGCGGCGACTCACCTTGTCCAGCGGGCCACTGCTCGCTGCTCTGGTTCCTGCCTTCGCCGGATATTTTCGCGCACAGCTCGCGGTCGTCGCCTGACCACGCGTTCTCAAGCGGCGCTTATGCGTCTCATCTCTCCACCCCTGCGATCCCCCCTCCCATCATCGGTGGCTTGTGCTGAGCTCGGGACAAATCGGTCAGCGGATCGATCTGCCGGGTGTTTCGACGATGAGGGTCTTAGTTGGACCGTCGGTGGGCCGTTTCCGTCGTGGGATGGGTAAAGGGTCGGGCGGCCGCGAATCTGGAGCAGGATCATGTACGACGATCAAATGAGTAGAGCACGCCTCCAAGCGCGACGGGCGGTCGGACTGGGAGTCGTGCTGCTTTGGGCAAACCCGATCTTTGCGGATGCGGGGCGCTGGTACACGAGCGGCCAAGTAGAGCGGGGGGCCGCCGTCTTTGCCCAGAACTGCGCCGAGTGTCACGGCGCCAACGCCGAGGCGACGCCCAACTGGCGGGAGGCCACCCCCGACGGCAAATATCCTCCGCCCCCGCTGAACGGCACCGCCCATGCCTGGCACCATTCGCTGGACGTGCTGCGACGCCAGATCAACCTGGGAGGGTTGCCGCTCGGAGGCGTGATGCCCGCGTTCAAGGACAAGCTACCCGACGCCGACATCGACGCGGCCATTGCCTACTTTCAATCCAAGTGGAACGACGAGATCTATGCTGCCTGGTCGGAGCGCAACGGGGACAACGACAGCTTCTTCCGTAAGGTTGGGGCCATGGACGCTGACCGGGCCACCAGGAGCCTGCGCAAACGTTTTCCGCAAATCGAGATCGGCGAGACCGCGGACACGCCGGTGAATGGCATCGTCCTGGTCAAAGCCGGTAGCGAATACGTCTATCTGACCGAGGACGGACGCTATGCCTTCGTCGGCAGCCTGTTGGACCTCGAAACGGGAGCCAACCTCACGGAGGATGAGAAAGGGCGGGACAGACAGGCGGCGCTCGCCGACTTTCCAGAATCCGACCGCGTCGTCTACCCCGCGCAGGGGCAGGAGCTGGCTCCCCTGATGGTATTCACCGACACCTCCTGCGGCTACTGCCGCAAGCTCCACCGGGAGGTCCCGACGCTGCAAGCCGCTGGCGTTACCGTGACCTATGTCCCCTTCCCGCGCAGCGGTACGACCGGTGAGGCCTACGAAACCATGCGCAAGGTCTGGTGCAGCGCCGACCGCCGCACGGCCATGGATATCGCCAAGGAGGTCGCCGCGGGTGACCTCGGCAGCGGCGACTGCCAGGAGGCCGACGCGGTCAAGGCGGGCTATGAGCTTGGCATCGAGCTCGGCGTCAGCGGCACCCCGGCCATCGTGATGCCGGACGGGCGCCTGCAGCCGGGCTACCTGCCCGCGGACCGGCTGCTCAGCGCCCTCGGCCTGAAGAAACAACGATCCTGACGAATCGATTCACACCAAGGAGACAACGCATGAACACAATTAGAGCGCTCACCCTCGGGTTGGTCCTGGGCACCGCCTTTCTGACCACCGGTGCCCTGGCCGGAGACCCCAAGATCATGGTCTACAAGAGCCCCACCTGCGGCTGCTGCACCAAATGGGTGTCGCACCTGCAGGAGAACGGGTTCGAGGTGGAGACCACTGACCTCAAGGACCTGCGCATGATCAAGTCCATGTCCGGCATCAAGCCGGAGCAGGCATCCTGTCATACCGCGAAGGTAGGCGGTTACGTGGTCGAGGGACACGTGCCCGCGGACGACATCAAGCGCCTGCTCGCGGAGCGTCCCGATGCCAGAGGGCTGACAGTTCCCGGCATGCCCAAGGGCTCGCCCGGCATGGAGCATCCGAACCCGGACCACTACCAGGTGCTGCTCCTGGGCAACGACGGAACCACGGAGGTGTTCGCGGAGCATTGACCGCAAGCGTATGGGGCGAATGGGATTCGCCTCATCGCGCGGGGCAGACAGAAGTTCGGTGACCAGGCGTAAAACCTACTAACATTCTCCGTAATATGTGTAGCGGCCGCCTATCCCTCCCTTTTCTGCTCTCTGTCCTGTTGCTGGTCGGACAGTGGCCGCTGTCTGCCCTCGCCAAGATGGATCAGGGCGGCGCCCAGGCTCACTGCCATACCCAGACCGATGGCGGACACCATTGCGGCGCCGATCATGCGGGCGATACTTGCCAAGGGGACCAGAGCCCCCAGCACTGCTCGCAGGGTTGTGACAGCGGTCTGGCATGTGCCGGTTGCTCCGCGACGTTGGCGGCGGTCGTCGTCGAACGCCCCCTGCCCGGCACCCTGAAGGCGGCAACGCCTGATCCATTACTGTCCGACGGCCTGATCTCCCGGACCACATCCCCCGCGGAACGGCCTCCCAGACCCCTCCTCGACTGAGTACGACGGCTTGGACTTCGGGTCCCGCACCCGGGACCCGTTATTCCCGTTCGCAGTTTGAGGAGCATTCTCCAATGAGCTTTCGCGAGCAGCACCGCGGTGCATACCTGTGCGTGCCCGACCTGACGCGCCGCCGCTTCGTCCAGGGTCTGGCGATGGGCGGCGTCATGGCCGGCTTCGGTCTTGGGCCGAGACCCCTATTCGCAAGACCCGCCCCAGCGACCGGACCCGAGACCCTGCGCGGCACCGATTTCCGGCTCGATATTGGCCAGGAGCCGGTCAACTTCACCGGATCGCCAGCCGTGGCGACCGCCATCAACGGCTCGGTGCCGGCGCCCATCCTGCGCTGGCGTGAAGGGGATAACGTCACCTTGCATGTCACCAACCGATTGCCCGCGAGCAGCTCGATCCACTGGCACGGGATCATCCTGCCCGAGCGCATGGACGGCGTACCCGGCATCAGCTTCGACGGCATCGCCCCGGGTGAGACCTTCACCTACCGTTTCAAGGTCGGACAGACCGGCACCTACTGGTACCACAGCCACTCCGGGTTCCAGGAGCAGACCGGCATGTACGGGGCCATCGTCATCGATCCCCGCGGTCGGGATCCCTACGGCGCTGACCGCGACTACGTGGTGATGCTCTCGGACTGGACCGACGAGGACCCCGAGCGGGTCTACGCCAAACTCAAGAAGCTCAGCCACTACTACAACCGCAACGAGCGCACCGTCGGCGACCTGATGCAGGATATTCGCGAGAAGGGCATCAAAGGGACCTGGAACGCCCGCAAGATGTGGAACGATATGCGGATGTCCGACCGCGACCTGTCCGACGTCACCGGCTATACCTACACCTTCCTGATGAACGGCCAGACCCCCAACGAGGGCTGGATGGGACTCTTCCGACGCGGCGAGAAGGTGCGACTGCGCTTCATCAACGCCGCGGCCATGACCTTCTTCGACCTGCGCATCCCCGGACTCAAGATGACCGTCGTCGCCGCCGACGGACAGGACGTCGAGCCGGTGACGGTGGACGAATTCCGCATCGGCGTGGCCGAGACCCTGGACGTCCTGGTCGAGCCCAGGTCAGACCGCGCCTACAGCGTCTTCGCCCAAGCCATCGACCGCTCCGGCTATGCCCGCGGCACCCTGACGCCCGATCCCTCGCTCAAAGCGCCGGTGCCCCCGATGGACCCGCTGCCGATCCTGACCCATGCCGACATGGGCATGGACATGAGCAGCGGCGCACATGCGGGCCACGACATGAGCGCCATGAGCAAGGACGAGCACGCCGGCCATGACATGAGTGCCATGAGCAAGGACGAGCATGCCGGTCACGACATGAGCGCCATGGGCAAGGACGAGCATGCCGGTCACGACATGAGCGCCATGGACCACAGCCAGCACCAGATGAGCGCGGGCTATGAGGGTGCCATGGACCACAGCGGTCACGACATGGGAGGAGGGGGCTCGTCCAGCATGGGCTCCGGGCGCGCCGGCTACGGCAGCAACCGCCCCGTGGTCCACGCCAAGTCGGAGTACGGCCCCCAGGTGGACATGCGCGCCGACGGCGCCCAGTACCGCCTGGACGATCCCGGCGTGGGGTTGCGCAACAACGGCCGCCGGGTGCTGACCTACGCCGATCTGCGCAACCGCCGCAAGACCCCGGACCCGCGGGAGCCAGGCCGGGAGATCCAGCTTCACCTCACCGGCAACATGAGCCGCTATATGTGGTCGGTCGACGGCATCAAGTTCGCCGACGCCGAGCCGGTGCGTCTCAAGTTCGGTGAGCGGTTACGCATCACCCTGGTCAACGACACCATGATGAACCATCCCATCCATCTGCACGGCATGTGGAGCGACCTGGAGACCGGCGACGGCAACCACATCCCGCGCAAGCACACGGTGGTCGTCCAGCCCGGCGCCAAGATCAGCTACTTGGTCACCGCGGACGCCAGGGGTGGCTGGGCCTACCACTGCCACCTGCTCCACCACATGCCCGGCATGTTCCGGAAAGTCGTCGTGAGCTGAGGAGAAAACAATGCAGAAACAACTACTGCTCGCACTGGTCTGCCTGCTTGCCTCCTCGGGGGCGATGGCGGCCGCCGAGGACGATCCGGTGCTGTTCAACCTCATGATCGACAAGCTGGAGTGGCGCGCCGCGGACGGACCGGACCCCTGGGTGTGGGACGCCGACGCCTGGATCGGAACCGATCTCAACAAGCTCTGGTTCAAGACCGAGGGCGAGTACGCCGACGGCACCACCGAGGGGGCCTATGGCGAAGCCCCCTACAGCCGGGCCATCTCCCCCTACTGGGACCTGCAGGCCGGGTGGCGCCACGATTTCAGTCCGGAGCCGGACCGTGACTGGTTCGCCGTCGGATTCAAGGGACTGGCGCCCTACTGGTTCGAGGTGGACGCCACCCTCTACGCCGGCGGCAACGGCACCGTATCCGGACGGCTGGACGCGGAGTACGAGCTCCTGTTCACCCAGCGCCTGATCCTCTCCCCGGAGCTGGAGGTCAACTTCTACGGCAAGGACGACCGGCTCGCGGGATCGGCTCCGGCATCTCCAACCTGGAGCTCGGGCTTCGCCTGCGCTACGAGATCCGTCGGGAATTCGCACCTTACATCGGCGTCAACTGGGAGAAGCTGTTCGGCGCTACCGCGGACTACGCCCGGGAGGAGGGCGCGTCCACCAACGACCTGCAATTGGTCGTCGGCGTGCACGCCTGGTTTTGAGACTGAAAGCGGAGAAAGGCCATGTTCAGGAAACTCCTAACGGCAACCAGTCTATTCCTGCTCGCTCTGGGCATGCAGCTCTCCCAGGCCCATTCGACGCCGGACGACGCCCGGGTCTTCATCATCGAGCCGGCGGACGGCGCGGTCGTCACCAGCCCGGTGCTGGTCAAGATGGGCATCGAGGGTTTCGGCATCACGCCCGCGGGTACCAAGGGCAAGATCCGGCACACGGCGGGTCATCACCATGTCCTCGTCGACCTGGATCAACTGCCGGACATGGGCGATGCGATTCCCCGGGACGCCAATCACGTCCATCTCGATGGGGGCGAGACGCAGGTGCTGCTCGAGCTGGCGCCCGGCGAGCACAGCCTGCAGCTGCTGGTCGGGGACGAGGATCACGAGCCGTTCCTACCGCCGCTGATGTCCGAGAAGATCAGGATTACGGTGCAGTAGACAGGTGCGCGCTCGAAGCGGTGCCTGTAGGCAAGAACGGAGGTGAAGACGATGTGCCGCATCCATACGCTCTCGGCAATGACGGTCAGCATGCTCCTCGCCATGCTGTCGGTCACCACCGCCACCGCCTTGGTGGGTTGCGGCGCACAGGCGGAGCAGCGCGACTCCGCAGCCCGACGCGGCGGTCACCGCGATGCCGCGCGGCGCTCGCGGCATGGCGATGGGGCCCGGGATGCGCGGACGAGGTCGTGGGATGATGATGGGCTACTCCATGCAGCGGCATCGCTGGGCCATGATGGGTGGCATTCCGGCGGCCTATCGCGGTTTGCGCAATCCCCTTGCGCCCAGCGCGAAGGTGATTTCCGAGGGAGAGGCGCTCTACCGGGCCAATTGTGCCGCCTGCCACGGCGACTCCGGCGCAGGAAACGGGCCGGCGGCGGCCGGTATGTATCCCCCTCCGGCCAACCTTCGCTGGCTCATTGGTCGGCCGATGGTCAGCGACGGCTACCTGATGTGGGCGATCAGCGAAGGAGGCGGAGGTATCGGCACCGCGATGCCGGCGTTCAAGGACGCGCTCAGCGAAACCGAGCGTTGGAAGATCATCCGGTACCTGGAGGCATACCCTTGACACGCGCGCAAGGCGAGCACCATGTTGTTGAATAATTTGGCGACGAGACGCAATCACCAGATCGGAGAAGCACATGATCAAGTTGAACATCGAGGGCATGAGCTGCATGCATTGTGTGAAGGCGGTTACCGAGGCCCTGGCCGCAGTGGACGGCGTCGATGGGGTGCCGGAGGTGAGGCTCGATCCCGGGATCGCGGTCGTAGAGGGAAATGCGTCGCCGAACGAGCTGATCGCCGCAATCAAAGAGGCGGGCTACGAGGCGACCTTGGGACAGTGAACAGCCGTTTACATCGTTGCCGCGCCGGCTCACCGCAATGAGTCAGGAGCTGCGCATCGGCGTCGGGGGCATGAGCTGCGCGTCCTGCGTCACGCGCGTGGAGCAGGCAATCGCCCGTCAGCCGGGTGTCGAATCGGCCACGGTCAATCTGGCGGCGGAGACCGCGGTCGTGCGCTTCGAGCAGGCCGAGGTGCCCCAGCTCCTGGCCGCGGTGCGCGACGCCGGTTATGAGCCCGTGGTCGAGACCGTGACCCTGGGCGTCGGCGGCATGACCTGCGCGTCCTGCGTCGCGAGGGTGGAGCGGGCCATTAAGTCATTGCCGGGTGTCCTCGGGGCGACGGTGAATCTGAGTACCGAATCCGCCAGCGTGGAGTACCTTCCCGATTCCCTGGGCCGGGAACAGATCGTCAAGGCGGTGCGGGAGGCGGGGTACGAGGCCGAGACTGGCGAGGCGGCGCCAGACGATGGGAAAGCGCGGCAGGAACGGGAGCTGGCGCTCCTGAAGCGTGACCTCCTGCTAGCCGGCGGACTGACCCTGCCCCTGGTCCTGATCAGCATGTCCCCCATGGTCCTGCCCGGTGCCGAAGCGCTCATGCATCGCTTGCTGCCGAAGCTGGCCTGGCACTGGCTGGAACTCCTGCTCGCCACGCCGGTGCTGCTGTGGGCGGGACGGCGGTTCCTGATCCATGGCTGGTCGGAGCTCCGCCATTTCGCACCCGGGATGAATAGCCTGGTAATGATCGGCAGCTCGGCGGCCTACCTCTATTCCCTGCTCGTGCTCGTCCTGCCGCGCCTGTTTCCCGAGGGTACGGCAAACCTCTACTTCGAGGCGGCGGCGGTCATCGTGACCCTGATCCTGCTTGGGCGGTACCTCGAATCCCTCGCCAAGGGGCGCACGTCCGAGGCCATCCGCCAGCTGATGCGGTTGCAGCCGAAGGAGGCCGGGTCTTCCGGCAAGACCGGGAGGTCACGATCCCGGTTGACGAGGTCGTGTCTGGAGACGTGATTCTGGTTCGTCCCGGCGAGCGCATACCGGTCGACGGCGTCGTGACCGATGGCCGCAGCTACGTGGACGAGTCCATGATCAGTGGCGAGCCCATCCCCGTGAGCAAGCAGTCGGGCGATGAGGTGGTCGGCGGCACCGTCAACCAGACCGGGGCCTTCCGCTATCGGGCGACCCGCGTGGGCGCCGACACCGTGCTGGCGCAGATCATCCGCATGGTGGAGGAGGCGCAAGCCGGCAAGCCGCCGATCCAGCGCCTGGCGGACCGCATCGCCGCGGTGTTCGTTCCCATCGTCATGGCCCTGGCGCTGGTCACCTTCGTGGCCTGGCTCGCCATGGGGCCGGACCCGGCGCTGAGCTTCGCTTTCGTGGCCGCCGTGAGTGTCCTGCTGATCGCCTGCCCCTGCGCGATGGGTCTCGCCACGCCCACGGCGATCATGGTGGCGACCGGGCGCGGTGCCGCCATGGGAACCCTGTTCCGTCGTGGACCCGCCTTGGAGGCGCTGGCGAGCGTGGACACCCTGGTGCTCGACAAGACCGGGACCATTACCCAGGGCAAGCCGGCACTGACCGAGCTCCAGGCCTACGGGATGACCCAGGACCAGGCCCTGGCGCTGGTCGCGGCGGTGGAGCGCTACAGCGAGCATCCCGTGGCCGGGGCCATCGTTCAGGCGGCGCGAGACCGCGGGCTGGACATCCGCGAGGCACAGGATGCGCAGGCCGTCCCCGGCCATGGCATTCAGGCCCAGGTCGAAGGGGAGACGGTCGGAGTTGGTTCCGCCCGCTTCATGGACCGGCTGGGCGTGGACACGAGTGCCGTCGCCGACCGCCTGGAGCAACTGGCAGCCTTGGGCGCAACCCCGGTGCTCGCGACCACCGGCGGGAGAGTTGTCGCGCTGCTTGCGGTCTCGGACCCGCTCAAGGAGAGCAGCCAGGCGGCACTGGCGGCCATGCGCCAACTGGATCTGACTACTATCATGTTGACCGGCGACAACCGCCGTACCGCCGAGGCGGTGGCCCGCGCGGTGGGAATCGACCGGGTCGTCGCCGAGGTGCTGCCGGACGCCAAGGCCGCGGAGATCAAGCGGCTGCAGGACGCGGGCGCCCGCGTGGCCTTCGTCGGCGACGGCATCAATGATGCGCCGGCCCTGGCCCAGGCCGATGTCGGTATCGCCATCGGCACCGGCACCGACATCGCAGTGGAGGCGGGCGAGGTCATCCTCATGTCCGGCGAGCTGACCGCGGCGGCCAACGCCGTGGCGCTGGCGCGGCAGACGATGAAGACCATCCGGCTCAACTTCTTCTGGGCCTACGCCTACAACGTGGCGCTGATCCCCCTGGCCGCGGGGCTGTTCTACCCGTTGACCGGCTGGTTGCTCAATCCCATGCTTGCGGCCGCCGCCATGAGTGTCTCGAGCCTGTTCGTCGTGACCAACAGCCTGCGGCTGCGGCGTTTCCGGCCCCCGATCGCGCAGCAGGCGTGACCCGGACGACGCCGCTCCGCGTCAACCGTTCCGACACCCACCAACTCACCAAGGCCGCCGGATTCGCGCCCCGTCGTTCACTCATCCGCACCCGCCGGAACGGAATCGCTTCCAGTCGATTCCCAAACGGCGCATCCGCGTGAGCAGGGTGTGGGGGTTGATGTCGAGGCGCCGTGCCGCGCCGAAGGGCCCCTCGATCCGGCCGAGGGAGTCGGCGAGGGCCGCCTCGATGTGGCTGCGGACGACCTGATCGAGGGTCTTTTCGACTCGGGTAGCGGGGCCAGGCGCCACCGCTGCCTCCACCGCGGGCAACGGTGCCGATCCCGTTCCGAGTGCGGTGACGATCTCCAGCGGGCCGCCGTTGCCCAGGATGGCCGCCCGCTCGATCACTGCCGAAAGCTCTCTCACATTGCCCGGCCAGGAATAGGCGATCAGGCGCTCCATGTCCTCCGGTGCCGGCATGCGGGGCGGGAGCCCGAGTCGCGCCGCAGCCCGCAGTGCGAAGTGAACGGCCATGGCTGGAATGTCCTGGGCGCGCTCGCGCAGGGCTGGCAGGCGGATCGGGAACACGTTGATGCGGTACCAGAGGTCGGCCCGGAAAACGCCCCCGGAGACCATGGCGCCCAGGTCCCGGTGCGTGGCCGCTACGACACGCACGTCCACCCGCAGCTGACGCTGTCCGCCAACCCGCTGGAAGGTCCCGTCCTGCAGGATGCGGAGCAGGCGGACCTGCACCGCGGGAGACAGCTCTCCGATTTCATCGAGGAACAGCGTGCCGCCGTCCCCGCGCTCGAACCAGCCCTTGCGCTGGGCCGGTGCGCCGGTGAAGCTGCCACGCTCGTGACCGAACAGCTCGCAGTCCACGAGCTCCGCCGGGATCGCGCCGCAGTTGACCCGCAGGAAGGGGCCTGCCGCGCGGCGAGACCGTGCGTGAATGGCGCGCGCAACCACCTCTTTCCCCGACCCCGTCTCTCCGAGAATGAGGACCGGGGTGTCCGCTCGCGCCACCAGCTCCACGCGGCGCATGACGTCCCGGAGGCCGGAGTCGGCGCCGACCACGGTGTCCGCGATGTCCTGCCGTCCCAGACGGGCGAGGAGGGATTCCCGGTCCGCTTCCGCCGCCTCCCGCAAGGCCGACATCTCGCGTACCGTCCGGTCGTTCCGCACCGCCACGGCGAGCGGATCGAGCAGGGCGGCGAGCATCGGCTCGTGCTCCTCGTTGAAGGCGTCGGCTTCGGCGGAGCCGAGCACTAACGCGCCGAAGGTTCCACCCTCCAGCACCAGACCGCCGGAGAGGATGCCGCCGCAGAAGCCCGCTGGAAGGAGTCCCGGCAGATGCCGGTCGATGTCCCCGGCCGAACCGCGGACCACCTCCCGCGTCGCGCACCAGGCGACTAGCCGCTCCGCTTGCTCGCGCGACAGGGTTTGCTCCGAGGCGGCGGCCGATTGCCCCTTGCCGGCGAAGGCCAGCGTTGTGAGGCGCTCCCGCGCCGGCGTGAGGCGCCGGACGACGAGGCGATCGAGAGGGATTCGCCGCGCCAGGACGGCAGCGATCGCCTGTGCCGAGGCGTCGATCTGGATGTTGCGGCAGGCCTGCTGCCAGACCTCGAGTAACAAGGGGAGGAATCTATCCATCTCATCACGCAGTTACAGAAAAACGAGATTATATGATGGTTATTCTGCTCCCTGCCGCGGCCTCGGCGCATGGACTGTGGAGAGCTCGATCAATTTTCAGTTTTCTGCTGCAAAAACAATTTGATGGAAGAATGGCACAAGACTTGTGTGGCGTAGGCTGAGATGACCCGTTTCGACAGCAATCTGGAGTCGACCATGGTCCGCGAAGCCGTTCTGCACCTCGGAAACATCTATGCCTGGCACCGCCGCCGTCTGAGCCTGTGGCTCTTTCTGGTGGGATCGGTGGTCGTCCTGCTCGGCCTGCACGTCGTCCGACCGGACTGGGCGCTGCTCCCGGACTTTCTCAACGGCCATCCAGGTCAGGCCCTGCTCGCGGTGTTCCTGGGGGCGCTGCTCTGCGAGTATGTCGACTCCAGCTTGGGCATGGGCTACGGAACTACCCTGACGCCGCTGCTGCTAATCGCCGGCTTCGAGCCCCTGCAGATCGTGCCTGCGGTCCTCTTCTCCGAGTTCCTGTCCGGGCTCGCGGCCGGGGCCTTGCACCAGCGCGACGGCAACGTGGACCTGCTCCGGGATCCAAACGCCCGCCGGACCGCTCTGTTGCTGACGCTGCTCAGCGCCGCAGGCGCGGTCGCGGCCGCCCTGATCGCGATCTCCATCCCCCGTTTCTGGTTCTCGCTGGCGATCGTCACCATCGTGCTCGCGATGGGCGTGGTCACCCTGGCGACCCTGCGCCGGCGCATCCCCTACCGGCCCGGTAACTTTATCGTGGTGGGGTTGATCGCCGCCTTCAACAAGGGGCTCTCGGGCGGGGGCTACGGGCCGCTGGTTACGGCCGGTCAAGTGGTCTCCGGCATGCCGGCCAAGAACGCGGTGGCGATCACCTCGGTGGCGGAGGCCTTCACCTGCCTGGTGGGACTGGCGCCTATCTGGCGCTGACCGGCGGACTCGACTGGTCCCTCGCAGTGCCCCTCGCCGCCGGCGCACTGCTTTCGGTACCGGTGGCGACCATCACGGTGAAACGTCTTCCGGAAACGTTCATTCGCGGGGCGGTGGGCGTTGTCACCCTGATGCTCGGATTGATCTCTCTGGCGAAACTGATTGGTTGACCCGCTCTGCCTGCCGCAATGGCAGCGAGTCTCTCATCTTTCGCGCGGATGGCCTATCCTTCAGGTCCGTCAACGAGGAGAGGCACGTTTGATGAGCGGCTCCGACTTCAGGACCATCGTAAGCGCGCGGATCGCCTTGGGCCTCTTTCTGGTGGGCCTGCTCTTTCTCAGTTATCGCGTACTGTACCTGTTTCTGGCGCCGGTAGCCTGGGCCGTCATTTTGACCTATGTCACCTGGCCCGCTTACCGGCGCCTGCAAACCTTGCTCGGGCGCCATGTCAACGCCGGTGCCCTGCTGATGACGCTACTGTTGGCGGGCGCCTTCGCGCTGCCGCTGCTGTGGGTCATCGCCGTGCTGCGCACGGAGGTCCCGGCGGCCTATACGGCCTCGATCGACTTGCTCGGCCAGGGTAAGGAGGCCCTGCCGACGGCCGTCGGGCGGATTCCATGGATCGGCCCCGAGATCGAGCGCCTGGCCGATCTCGCCGTTGCCGATCCGTCCGCGCTCCGCGCCCAGGTAGTGCAGTGGTCGAAGTCCTGGGCGGACGAGACCCTCGCGGTCATCGGGGATATCGGGCGCACGGCCTTCAAGTTCGGCTTCGCCCTGCTCACGGCCTTCTTTCTCTACCGCGACGGGGAGTCCCTGCTCGGCCAGGCTCGAGGCCTGCTGCTGGGCCTGCTCGGCCCCCGCGCCGGAAGGTATCTGCACGCCATCGGCGACACCATGCGGGCGGTGCTCTACGGTCTCATCCTGACGGCGCTGATCCAGGGCGCGCTTGCTGGCATGGGCTATTGGACCGCCGGGCTGAGCGCCCCGGTGTTGCTGGGCGTGGTTACCGTGCTGCTGGCACTGATCCCGTTCGGCGCGCCCGTGGTGTGGGGATCGGTCAGCATCTGGCTGCTGGCAACTGGGGACACCTGGGCCGGGGCCGGGCTCGCGGCCTGGGGCGCGCTGGTCGTCAGCCAGATCGACAATCTCCTGCGCCCACTGGTCATCAGCAGCGCTACCCGCATTCCGTACCTTTTGGTCCTGTTCGGCGTTCTGGGTGGCATCTCCGCCTTCGGTCTCATCGGACTTTTCCTTGGCCCCATCGTAATCGCCGTGCTACTGGCGGCCTGGCGTGAGTGGGTCGACGAGCAGGCATTGTCCGAATCGAGCCGGTAACGAGGAGCAGACTCTCCGCAGATGGCCGACGGGCCGGCAGCACTATGCGCCTACAGGCGCGAGCCGTGGATCTCGATGTCGGCCTTCGCCCACACGCCCGCGAATCGCTCGGCCACGGACTCGGCATCCGCCGCCTTCCCTTGTGCGCGCAGGCTCTGCTCCAAGCCCCGCAGCGACCAGCCATTGTCGGGGTAGATCTCCAGATCCTTGCGGTAGACCGCCTCGGCATCCGCCGCCCGGTCCGCCGCAAGCAGGGCGGCCCCCAGGTTGTGGCGAGCGGGCACGTACCAGTCGGGCGGCTCCACGTAGATCAGATCGTCTTCCTGGCGAACGGCATTCTCGAAGTGCCCGATCGCGGAATCCGGCACGCCGCGCGCCAGGTCGATCTCACCGGCCAGGGTCTCGCGGGCGATGGAGAGGATCTCCGCCATGGTATTGGTCTCCCAGATGCGGGTGGCCTCCATCTCGGGATCGTCGGCGATCGACGCGAGTCTCGCGAGCGATTCCCGCGCCCCTTCGATGTCGCCGGCGCGGACTTGTGCCACGCCGCGCGCATAGTTCCAGATGCCGGTCGGGTAGAGCAGATCATCGTCCGGCTCGGGTTGCGCGAGCAGATCCTCCCAGCGGCCGAAGCGAACGAGTGCGAAGTAGGGCATGGTCCAGTAATGCTGCAATGTGGTGTAGCCCGGTTTGCGCATGAGCTGCTGATCCTGATGCGCCTGCATGTGCCGCGCGGCATGCAGCGCCTTCCCGCTGTCGCCGATGAAGCTGGCCGCGGCGGCGAGGAAATGATGGTTATGGGGCATGTAGGCCACGGGGTAGAGACCCTGGGCATGGCATTGCGCGATGTAGGCGTCGTCCGCCTCGATGGCCTTCTCATTGGCCAGCACGGCGTCGTTGTAGCGGCCGACCCGGATGTAGATGTGCCCGGGCATGTGCACCAGGTGTCCGGCGCCCGGCACCAGGTCGCGCAGCCGGTCCGCCGCCGCGACACCTCGCTCGGGGTGGGCCTTCTCCACGGTATGGATGTAGAGATGATTGGCCAGCGGATGATCCGAGCGCTCGGCGAGCACCGACTCCAGGGTAGAGATGATGATCCCGGTGGCGGGCTTTGGCGCGCCGGACTCCTCCCAGTAATTCCAAGGTGTGGTGTCCATCAGTGCCTCGGCGTATAGACTCGCCGCGTCCGGATCTTCCGGGAAACGCCGCGCCACTTCGCCCATCGCCTCGGCGTAGGCTTGATCGAGCGCGCTGCGCTCGTCTGGGGCCTGCGCCGCGTAGCGTTGCGCGAGCGCCTCGATGTAGGCCCGTTCTCGCTCAGAGACCAGGTCCTTCAGGGCCAGTGCCCGTTGCGCCGCCTCGTAGGCGCGCGGGTTGTCCGCCGCATCCATCCCGGCGTTGATGTTCGGTCCGAGCACCAGCGCCTCTCCCCAGAAGCACATGGCGCACTCGGGATCCAGGGCTTGCGCCTGCTGGAAGGAGCGAGCCGCTTCCTTATGGTTGAAGCCGAAGGCCAGTACCAGCCCCTGGTCGAAATAGCGCTGCGCCTGGGGCGAGTTGGTCGTGACCTCGTGGTGATGAGTGCCCATACCCTCGAGCAATGGCGCGATCGGCGGCTCCTGGTCTGCCGTGAGAGCCAGCGGGACGATCAGCATGGAACCCCAAAAGACTACTTGAATCTTACCCATGTTCATGGCGATCTCCTTGGCGATGTATTGCTGAGCGGGGCTGAGTCGCATGGACTCGAACGAAGATGAATCGGGGGTGTGGCACCTCGGTAGCCGGGAAGAAATCCCGCTCCGCCGGTCTCTCCCGCACCGCTTGCGCGCCTGCGGGCCGGTCCCACGCCCGCGGTTCGCGAGGCTCAATCAGTTGAAAGGTTAGCAACCTTATCCGAGCTGCATAGTCGGATTTTTACGGGGTCCG
This sequence comes from uncultured Gammaproteobacteria bacterium, assembly GCA_963736235.1. Taxonomy (GTDB): domain Bacteria; phylum Pseudomonadota; class Gammaproteobacteria; order Chromatiales; family Chromatiaceae; genus CAVORB01. Next base: position 167,994 of record CAVTOR010000031.1, on the reverse strand, counting down.
GCTGGGTAGTTCCACGGAAGGGGTGTCTTGTGCCGTGGCTCTCTCCCGCTGCGCCGTCCTCGGGCTCGAGGCCAGAGGTTGCTTCCGTCTCGCCCTTGGCGGCGGAATGTATCCGCCCCGTTTGGCTGTACCCTAGGTCTGCAGCGTTTTCAGCAGGTTTTGCAGGGTCTGCAGCTCCACCGGCTTGGCGAGGTGCTGGTCGAAGCCCGCGGCGTGGGAACGCTCGCGGGCCTCATCGTGCCCGTAACCGGTCACCGCCACCAGTAGCAGGCGATCTCTCGTCGGAAAGCGCGCGCGCAGTCGGCGGGCGAGTTCCAGTCCGTCCATGTCCGGAAGCCCGATGTCGACGAGTGCCAAGCGCGGGCAGGTCTCGGCCGTCATGGCAAGCGCCTCCGCCCCGCACGAGGCGGTCTCCACGCGGCAGCCGAGCACGGCGAGCAGCATGGCCAGTGCGTTGGCCACGTCGGCATTGTCGTCCACCACCAGAACGGAGAGGTCGTGCAGGTCGGCCGAACGTGGCGCTTGCGCGGACCTGGTCGGATGCTCCGCCCGTCTCAATCGCGGCAGGCTCAGCGTGAACGCCGAGCCGGACATGGGCCAGTCGCTGCTGGCCGTCAGGCGGCCCTCGTGCAGCTCCGCCAGGCGCCGGGAGATGGTCAGCCCAAGTCCGAGTCCGCTCGCCGTGCCGCGAGCGGGGCGCTCCCCCTGTGCGAAGGGTGTGAACAGCTCCTCGATCTGTTCCGGCGGGATTCCAGGGCCGTTGTCCTGTACCCGTACCCGCGTCACATGCTCGCCGGCTTCGGTCGTGATCCGAATCTCGCCGCCCTCCTGGGTGTAGTTGGCCGCGTTCACCAGGAGGTTCAGAAGGATCTGCGACAGGCGTACCGGGTCGCCGTCGACCAGCAGATCGGTGTTCGGTAAGTCTAGGTCGAAGCGATGGCGGCGTTCCTTCATGAGCGGGCGCACGCCGTCCGCCGCCTGTTCGAGCACCTCGCGCAGCGCGACCGGGCGGCGCTCGAGCTTCAGCTTGCCCCCGACGATGCGCGACACGTCGAGCAGATCGTCCAGCAGCCGGCTCAAATGAGCCGTCTGGCGATCGAGCACCGCGATCGCCCAGTCGATCCGCGGGTTGCCCTCGTAGGTGAGCAACTGCAGGATCTCCACCGCGTTGCGGATGGGCGCCATGGGGTTGCGCAGCTCGTGGCCCAGGATGGCCAGGAATTCGTCCTTGCGGCGGCTGGCTTCCAGCAGGGCCGTTTCCGCGGCCTTTTCCTTGCGGATATCGCGCGTCACCGTGGCGAGCTGGCGGGGCTCACCGGTCTCCGCATCATCGATGCGCAAGACGTCCCAGTGCACGTCGATCGCGTCGCCGTTGCGAAAATGGCGGAAGCGGAAGTCACCCGCCCAGCGGCCCCCGCGCATGACCGCCGGCATGACGCTCTCATGCACGAACGGCAGGTCCTCCGGGAACAGATAATCCTCCACCCTGGTCGCTCGGACCGCCTCATCGCCGTCCAGACCCACCAACGCCTGCCCGGCCCGGTTGAGGTAGAGGGCCTGTCCGTCCAGGCCGGCGAGTCCCATGAAGTCGGCGGAACTCTCCACGACCTCGGCCAGGGACTGGGCCCGCGCCTCGGCCTTGCGCGGCTCCGTCTCGTCGCGGGTGGTGCAGAGCACGGTCTCGACGGCGCCGTCGACGGCGCGCTCGGGCACGGCGCGCAGACTGTAGAAGCGCTCTCCCTCGGGTGAGGGGAAGGCGAAGTCCAGGCTCTTGGGTTCGCCGCTTTCGAATACCTCCCGCAGCACGGCAGACCAGCGCTCACACAGCGCCGGCGGCATGCCGAGCTCCTCGTTTGTCTTGCCGATGAACTCCGACGGCGTCCTGCCCGTTGCCCGTTCGACCGCGGCGTTGACGTACAAATGGCGCAGATCCTGGTCGAAGCGCGCGACGATGTCGGGAGAGTTGTCCGCCAGCGCGGCGATCTCTTTCTCGCGCTGCCACAGCGCCTCCTGGGCAAGCTTGCTCTCGGTGATGTCGCGCGTGCTGCCCCGCCGCCCGGCGAACGCCCCGTCTTTCCGGAAGACCGGCTGGCAGATATGCTCCACCCAGCGGTTCTCGCCATCGGCGCGCCGGATGCGAAACCGTAGCCGCCTCGGCGCGGCGGCAAGAAGGTCGGCGTAGAGATGCTGGCGCAATCCAGGCCGGTCTTCCGGATGGGTGATCTGCGTGAGCAGATCGGGTTCGGCGAGGAAGGCGTCCCGCGGGTAGCCCGTGATTCGCTCGCAGGATGGGGACACCCAGCGCAGGCTTGCGTCCGGCCCGATCCAGTCCTCCCAGTCGTAGGTGTAATCGGCGACCAGCCGGTCTTTCTCCCGGCTCTCGGCAAGGGTCTCACGGTCTCGGCGCTCGTCGGTCACCTCTTGGGCCACGATGTTGACGGCCGCGATCTCACCCTCTTCGTCGCGGAGCGGCAGCCAACTCTCGATCCAGATGCGCCGCACGCCTGGCTGGGCTGGGGTCTCTCCAGTGACCTCCATATCGAGCGCCGGCTCGCCGGTGTCGATGACCCGGCGCAGGCGTGGCTCCACCTCGTCGGCCAAGGTGGGAAGCACCTCGCGGATCGTCTTGCCGATGTGCTCGGCGGCGGGAATTCCATTGATCTCGGCGAGCCGGTGGTTGATCCGCAGGTAACGTAGATCCCGGTCAAGGACGCAGAGACCGACCGGGGCGCTGTCGTAAATGAGCTCGATCTCCCCCAGACGCCAGCGCGCTCGTGTCTCGCTCGAGCGCAACTCGGACTCCGTTCGCTTGCGGGTGCTGATATCGAGGAAGGTTCCAACGATGCTGCGCGCCGACCCTTCGGCATCGCGTTCAAAGACGGCGTCTCGGGACAGGCACCATATCCAGGTGCCGTCGGCGCGGCGGAAGCGGTACTCGATCTCCATTGCGTTGCCGTCACCGGCAGCGCCCAGGGCGCGCAGGTGGTCGGAGATCCGAGGGCGGTCGTCCGGGTGGAACAGGTCGAAAAATGCCGGCGCGTCCATGGCGGCGAGCCGTGCCATGTCGTAGCCCGTTAGGCGGGTGTACTCGGCGTTGATGAAGGTGTTCTTGCCGTCCTTCAGATCGTAGACGTAGACGCCGTTCAGGGTGGCGTCGAGCACCTTGCGGCAGAAATCGCCGCTGGCCTCGGGGGAGGGACCGGGCGTGGTCATCGGTTCGTGCAATCCTCGCGCTGCATTCGACGCTGGACCGGGCGCGCGCACGGCCCGAAGCGCTTCCTTCCGGCGAATCGTGTCGGGTGGGCGACTTGGCTCACCTTGTGATCGCCGGCCAACGATTTCCGTCCGTTGCTGTGCTCTTACTCGTTACCCGTATCGAGTCCCCCTCGATTCCAGTCGTCCGATAAGACTAGCATGATGGCGCCGCGCTCAGGCACATGGACTCCGGGCGTCATTCGCGGCCATAAGTTCCGTGGGAAGGCAAGGAGGGGAGGATATTGCGGCGGAACGGAGGGGCCGACCCGTCGGCAAAAAAATCCCGGCGGGGAGCCGGAGAATGGTTGGTGGGGAACCCTAGGCAGCCAACAGGCGGGGTATTCGGTGGCGAACGGGACAAGATGCGATGGCGCTGCGGCAGATTCCATGGTGCGCGGCGTGAGAACGATGTGGACACGCATGTCTACCTTCTCCGATAGTCGCGACTGGTACCGCGTTGATTACGCTTGCATACTTCGTGCGCCGGGATGTTCCGCCTCAGCCCGCGATTGCAGGTACGCAGAGAAAAGCGGGCCACCGAATCCGTCTCCGATCAATCCGGACCGGTCAATCCATATCTCAAGACGGAGCGGCGCACTCTGCGGTGCTCGTGTTCCGGTTTGTCTGGACGCCAATCTGCGACGAAAATAGCGAAATTGCCGACCTCCGGTCCCAGCCGACTGGCCTTGGGCCTCGGCAATAAGCGTGGGTGCCTTAGCGGGTACCTGAACGGCGAGTAGAGAAGAATTGCTCAATAATACAGTTGGATATCGCCACCATGCTCCTGATGATCGACAACTACGACTCCTTCACCTACAACCTGGTGCAGTATTTCGGGGAGCTTGGTGCCGACGTGCGCGTCTACCGCAACGACGAGATCAGCGTCGAGCAGGCGGTCGAGCTCGCTCCGGAGCGTATCGTCATCTCCCCCGGTCCCTGCACCCCGACAGAGGCCGGGATATCCGTGCCGCTGATTCGCGAACTCGCGGCCCAAGTCCCGATACTGGGGGTGTGTCTCGGCCATCAATCCATCGGTCAGGCGTTCGGTGGCCGGATCGTGAAGGCGCGCGAGGTGATGCACGGCAAGACCTCGCCCGTCTACCACGCGGGCCGGGGCGTCTTCTCGGGACTGGACAATCCGTTTCAGGCCACCCGCTACCACTCGCTGGTGATCGAGGCGTCGAGCCTGCCAGACTGCCTCCAGGTGACGGCCTGGACTCAGACGACGGCGGGTGATCGGGATGAGATCATGGGGGTGCGACACCGCGAATACCCGATCCAGGGGGTGCAGTTCCATCCTGAATCGATCCTCACCCGGCACGGGCACGACCTGCTGCGCAACTTCATTGAGGGCCGATGAGCCAAGCCCGCTGACTTAGGAGAACCCTGGTGGACATCAAACGCGCCATTGCCAAGGTCATCGACCGCCACGACCTCTCGGGCGATGAGATGACATCCGTGATGCGGGCGATCATGAGCGGCGGTGCCACGTCGGCCCAGATCGCCGGGTTCCTGGTCGCCCTGCGCATGAAGGGGGAGACGGTGGCCGAGATCGCGGCGGCGGCGGCGGTGATGCGCGAGCTGGCGAGCGGGGTGGACGTCTCCGGCCTGGACAACACGGTGGACATCGTCGGCACCGGGGGGGATGCCTCGGGGACCTTCAACGTGTCCACCGCGAGCATGTTCGTGGCCGCCGCGGCGGGCTGTCATGTGGCGAAGCATGGCAATCGGTCGGTGTCGAGCAAGTCCGGCAGCGCCGACGTGCTGGAGGCGGCCGGCGTGCGGCTGGATCTGACCCCGGAGCAGGTCGCCCGCTGCGTGCGCGAGGTCGGCGTGGGCTTCATGTTCGCTCCCGCCCATCACGGGGCCATGAAGCACGCCATCGGGCCGCGCCGCGAGCTCGGGGCGCGCACCATCTTCAACGTGCTGGGTCCCCTGACCAATCCGGCGGGGGTGCCCAACCAGCTCCTGGGCGTGTTCAGCGAGGATCTGCTCGAGCCCATGGCGGAGGTGCTGCAGCGCCTCGGCAGCCGCCACGTGCTGGTGGTCCATTCCCGCGATGGACTGGACGAGATCAGCATCGGAGACACCACGGAGGTCGCGGAGCTCAAGGGCGGGGAGGTGCGCCGGTTCAACCTGCGTCCCGAGGACTTCGGACTGGTGCGCGCGCCGCTGGACAGCATCCGGGTGGAGGGCCCGGAGCAAAGCCTCGCCATGCTGCGGGGGGTACTGGAAGACAAGCCCGGACCGGCGCGGGACATCGTGGTCCTCAACGCGGGTGCGGCCATCTACGTGGCCGGCGTGACCGCCGAGTCTGGCCGAGGGCGTGCGCTGGGCGGACGCCGCCATTGCCAGTGGCGAGGCGCGCAACCGGCTTGATCGGCTGGTGGTGCTGACCCAGGGGTTCGAGTGATGGCGGAGACGCCCGATATCCTGAAGAAGATCGTGCGCCGCAAGGTCGAGGAGGTCGCGGCCCGGGCCAAGCGTCTGCCCCTGCGCGAAGTGGTTGCGGCACTAAAGGACGCGGGACCGACCCGCGGCTTCGCCGATGCCCTGGACGCGAAGATCGCGGCCGGTCAGCCCGCGGTGATCGCGGAGATCAAGAAGGCCTCACCGAGCAAAGGGGTGCTTGCGGGCCGATTTTCGGCCCGCGGAGATCGCCGCGAGCTATCAGATCGGGGGGCGCGGCCTGCCTGTCGGTGCTCACCGATGTCGACTTCTTCCAGGGCAGCGATGCCTACCTGATGGAGGCGCGCGCCGCCTGCAGCCTTCCCGTGATCCGCAAGGACTTCGTCATCGATCCCTACCAGGTCTACGAGGCGCGGGCGATCGGCGCCGACTGCATCCTGCTCATCGTCGCATGCCTCGACGATGCCCAGTTGCATGACCTGAACGCGCTGGCGGCCGAGCTCGGCATGGACGTCCTGGTCGAAGTCCATGACGCGGAGGAGCTGCGACGCGCCCTGAGCGTGCCCGGCCGGCTGCATCGGTATCAACAACCGTGACCTGCGCACCTTCGAGGTGAGCCTGGAAACCACCATCGGGCTTCTCGACGACATCCCGGCGGAGCGGATCCTGGTCACCGAGAGCGGGATTCATGACGCGGGACGACGTCGTCCGGATGCGGGGTCACGGCGTCAACGCCTTCCTGGTGGGGGAGGCCTTCATGCGCGCCGAGAATCCTGGCGCCGCCTTGGCGGAGTTGTTCGCTTAGGACAACGCTGATCAATTCAGGGCTTACCGGGGTATAGGGATGTGCGCTGATCTTGGCCAGGAAGGCCAATAACCAGCGTCTTGAGATTGCGGGAGCGCGCGCTCAGCGCGTGCCGAAGACCACGATCGTCTTGCCCTTGACCCAGATCAGTCCCTGGTCCTGCAGGCTCTTGAGCACCCGGCCGGCCATCTCGCGCGAGCAGCCGACGATGCGGCCGATCTCCTGGCGGGTGATGCGGATCTGCATGCCGTCCGGGTGGGTCATGGCGTCAGGCTCGGCGCAAAGCTCCAGCAGGGTTCGCGCGATGCGGCCGGTGACGTCCAGGAAGGCGAGGTGGCCCACCTTGCTGCTGGTGGAGCGAAGGCGCTGGCTGAGCTGAGCGCCGATGGCGTACAGCAGCTCCTTCGCATGGTCCTTGAGCTCGTTGTCGAGCAGGTAGGAAAGCCGCTTATAGGTGATTTCCGCCACGCGGCAGCGGACGCGGGTGCGCACGATGACGCTGCGCGTCGTCTGCGGCGTGAACAGGCCCATTTCCCCGATGAACTCGCCCTTGTTGATGTAAGCGAGCACGATCTCGCGCTCGTTCTCGTCTTCGATCAGGGCGGCGACCGATCCCTCGACCAGGTAGTAGAGACTGTCGGCCGGCTCCCCGGCGCGGATGAAGGCAACGAGCTTCTCGTACCGCTTGATGTGGCAGCAAGAGAGGAAGGGTTCCAACCAGGTGGGGTCAGTCTTGGGGACGATTTTCATTTTGATTCGGTACTCGGGAGCTCCTCACTGCCCCGATTCTAGGCAAGCAGCTAGGGCTTGTCGATGTGTGATAGTCTGATCGCGGTCTCCGGGGGAGCCCATACGTCGGCGATAGGGGTGGTGATGAAGGCACGAATCAAGTGGATCGAGGGTGCGGCGATGCTCGCCGAGTCCGGCAGCGGGCACGCGCTGGTCATGGACGGGCCGCCCGATCACGGTGGGCGCAATCTCGGGGTGCGCCCCATGGAGATGCTGCTCATGGGAATGGGGGGCTGCACCCAGTTCGACGTGCTGCTGATTCTGCGCAAGGCCCGGCAGCAGGTTACCGACTGCGTGGTCGAGCTCGAGGCCGAGCGCGCGGCAGAGGATCCCAAGGTCTTCACCCGCATCCATGTCCACTTCGTCGTCAGCGGCCGTGACCTGAGCACGAAGCATGTGGACAGGGCCGTCCGGCTGAGTGCCGAGAAATACTGCTCGGCCTCCATCATGCTCGGGGCGACGGCGCAGATCACCCACGATTTCGAGATCCGCGATGTCTGACGAGGCCGCGGCCTTCGACGCCATTGCCGAAGAGTTCTTCTCCGTCTGGTTCCGCTACCATCCGGACGTGGCGGTCGCGGCGTGGGTCGGTGGATACGAGCACCTGCTCCCGGCCCAGACCGACGACGAGCTCGCGGCTCTTGGCGCTTGGCTCGAGACCCTGGTGGTCGCCCTCGAGGAGATCGACTATCGGCTGCTCGACGCGGACCGACGGATCGACTTGCGCCTCATGTTCGGCGCCGCGCGCGTGGAGCACCAGGAGCTGTTGGAGCGTGACTGGCGGCATCGCGATCCCCTGCGCTTCCTGCCGGTCGCCGAGATCTATCACCTGACGCTGCAGCCTCCGTCGAACATTCGCGAGGTGCTTTCGGTGCTGCTGGGCGCGGTTCCAGATTACCTCCGGCTCGCGCTGTCGCAGCTGCGCTCCATGGCCGAGCTGGTGCCGCCGGTGCTCGTCGACGCCGCGATCGAGGAGGCCGAGCGGGGATGCTGTTACCTGCGCGAGCTCGTCGCCAGCCCCTGGCTGCGGCGTCACTGCTACACCCTGAGCGAGATCGAGGGTCTGGTCGACGCCGCCTGCAGCGCGCTCGCCGCTTTCGCCGATGCCCTGCGCGACGAGATCGCGGGCCGCGCCGCTGGCAGGCTCGGCTGCGGGCCGGAGCACCTTCGCTTCCTGTTCAGGCACAGGCATTTCATGCACCTCGATGCCAAGGGTGCGCGCGGTGCGCTCGTCGCGGCGCTGGCCCGCTGCCAGGAGGAAACGGCCGAGCTGTGCGCTCGTCTCCACATTACACCGGAAGGGGCTCTCGTCCACCTGCGGGAACCGGTGGTGGAGGGCTCGTGCCGGGTGGATCTGTGCCGCGCCGAGAGCGATCGCCTGGCGGAGATCCTGGCCCGATCCGGCCTGGTGACCCTGCCCGACGCCGAGCTGCGCATGCGCGAGCGGCCGAGCTGTCCCCGGCCCCAGCGATTCAGCACGGAGTACCTTGTGGATCGCGAAGCGCGCAGCGGGACCTATTTCCTCGGAGGACCACCGTCGAGAGGCGGCGATGAGGCCTTGGCCTCCCTGCGTTGGGGCTGTTTCGAGCAGACCTGGGGCGGGAGCCACCTCTTCGCCTTCGCGGCGAAGGATCCGGGATGGCGCCTCCCGCGGCGGTTCTGCGCGGCCGCGAGCCTCACCGGGGCCTGGAGCATCTATTTTCGCGATCGTCTGGGATGCATGGGGCTGCTTGAGCCGGAGGAATGGCTACAGAATTTGCTGAGCAAGCGGAGGGCAATCGAGCGCGGACTGCTCGATCTGGACCTGCATACGGGGGAGATCGAGGAGTCGGAGGCGCGGGTGCTCCTCGCGGATCTCCCCGGGTCGGACGCCACCGACCTGGTGCGCATCGCCCGTCATCCCGGTGATGCCTTGGCTGGCGTACTGGGTTGGTTGCTCCTGGTGAAGGCGCGGAAGCAGGAGGAGGCTCGCATGGGTGCCAGCTTCGATGAGCGGGCCTTTCATGACGGGCTCCTTGGCTATGGCACCATACCCCTGCCCCTGATTCTCAAACAGGAGCTGGGCAGTGATCTCTGCCAGGAGATCGCGGCCTGACGATTTCAGGCGCCGGTGTGTGTTCCAGCGTTAGATCCAGTAAACCGAGCGGGTCATGAGCTTTGAAGTCATGCGCATCGCGAGCCTGATCGGAACGGGCAGCGGAGCCCCGCCGGCGGCGCTTGCCACCTCCGCGTGGTGAATTTCATCCTCCTTCATTCGCTCCAGAATGGCGCGCGTCCGGGCGTCATTCGCGGGCACCTCGTTCAGGTGGTCGTCGAGATGACTTTCCACCTGGCGCTCGGTCTCGACCACGAAGCCCAGGCTCCATTTGTCTCCCGCCACACCGGCCAACGCCCCGATCGCGAATGAACCCGCGTACCACAACGGGTTCAGCAGGCTCTTGCGGTCACCCAGCTCGCCGATGCGTTTCTCGCACCAGTCCAGGTGGTCGTTCTCCTCCTGGGCGGATCGCGCCATGGCTTGCTGCACCTCGGGCAAACGCGCGGTGAGGGCCTGCCCCTGGTACAGCGCCTGCGCACAGACCTCGCCGGTGTGGTTGATGCGCATCAGGCGAGCGGTGTGCTTGCGCTCCCGGTCGTCGAGCTCGGTCTCGGCGATACCGTTAGCCGGGTTTGGCCGGCCAGTGGTCTGGGGTTTGCCGAAGACGGTACGGATGGCCTGGTCCAGATTGACGAGCAAGCGGTCCGTGGGGCTGTAGTCGCGTTCGTTCATGGTCGGAGTCGTAATTCTCGCCGTAGAAGTCTCGAAGGATTGTGCGACGGTGGCGGGTTGGGTTCAAGCTTGCCACGAACCCGGCGTGGCTTCAGTCGATCAACTGCCGGGCGATCAGCTCCACCGGGTGCAGCACCTCGACCGCGAGCCCCGATTCCCGCGCGCCGGCCGCCAGATGGAGCGCGCAGCCGGTGTTGGTGGTCACCAGGATCCGTGCCTCGAGCGCCTTGAGATCCACCAGCTTGGGTGTCAGCAACGCCTGGGACAGCGCGGGCTGCTGAAGCAGGTAGGTGCCGGCGGCGCCGCAGCAGAACGCATTGTCCGAGAGGGGGATCGGGTCCGCGCCAGGGATGCGGCGAAGGAGGCGGTAGATGGCCTCGGTGTCGCGCAGCTGGTTGCGGTGCGAGCAGGGTTCGTGCACCGCAAGCCGCGCGGTCAGCGGGCGCAGGCGGACATCCCTCGGCCAATCCAGGTCGGTGAGAAAGCGGCAGATCTCACTGGCGCTCTCAAGCCGGGGGTGTGTGCCCAGCTCTGCGACGCAGGCGCTGGCGATGCCAACCAGCGTCCGTCCTTGCGCCGCGGACACGACCTGCTCCAGCAGTTGGTCCGCGCGTTCGGGGAAGCCATTGTGGCGGTGCATGGCACCGCAGCAGGTCTGTCGACGGGAGATGCGCACCCGCCAACCCAGTCGTTCCAGCACCCGTCGTGCGGCGACGAGGGCGCCGGGTTGCGACGACCGCGCCACACAGCCGGCGAACAGCTCCAACTCGCCGCGCGGAGCCGCCGCTGAGTCGGGCGTCTCCCCGAGTCTCGGCTCGCGGTGAAGCTGCAGGGCAAGTCTGTGGTAGGAGGATAGGCCTGGCAAACGGACCAGCCCCGAGCGTTCCGCCAGGCGCGCGAGGCCTGACTTGCGGTAGACGGAGGCAGCAAGGGATGCGCTTCGGGTGCCCAGCCTGGAGCTCAGGGCATCGAGCAGCAATTGCTTCGGTATCCGCGAGAGGGGGCTTGCTGCCTGATTTTCCAGGGTGTGGGCATTGTCCATCAGGGTGCCGAATGCGACCAGCGAGGGGCACGCGACCTCGCACGCGCGGCATTGAAGGCAGCTCGCGAGGTGTGCTCGAAGGTGGGGCGTGTCGGCGAGTTGGTCCTCGGCCAGCCCCTGGATGAGCGCGATGCGGCCGCGGGGGGACTCGGCCTCGTTTTGCCGCAAGCGGTAGGTGGGGCAGTGGGGGAGGCACAGACCGCACTTCACGCACTGATCGGCCGCGAGGCTGAGCTCGGTCTTGAGGGCCTGTTGATTCACGCGACTGGCGGAGTCAAGGTCGCGGGGCACATTCCCCGCGTTCGCGGCGGCGCGCTTGGGCCGCGGGGATCATTCCTGGCGGGACACGGATCAAGGCCCAGGGCATGCTGCCTGGGTTCGCGCGCGCGGGCTGCATTCGCTGTCTGCTGCCGAGCCGCCCGCTTCGCCATCATGGTAACCTCATTCTTTTGAGATGCGCGCCGCCGGCGGAAGGTCCCGTCATGTCCTACTACCGATACCACGCCTTTTTTTGCACGAACCTCCGCGAGGATGGAAGCCAATGCTGCGGCCAATGCGGAGCGCAAGATCTGCGCGATCACCTCAAGCGTCGGAGTAAGGAACTAGGTATTGCAGGGCCTAGCGGGGTTCGCGTCAATACCGCGGGTTGCCTGGACCGCTGTTCCGAAGGCCCGGTCCTCGTGATCTACCCCGAGGGTACCTGGTACACCTACGTCGACAAAGAGGACTTGGAGGAGATCCTGCAGGAGCATCTGATCAACGGTCGGGTCGTCGAGCGCCTGCGTTTGCCAGATTGAGGCCCTGCGTTTCGTTCTGCCGGAACCGTTGACAAGAGTATTCGTTTATAAGACAATTCCAACATACTGATTCGCTGCAACGAGTCAGTATTCCTCCATCCTCCTTTGGTGGTTATTGTCGTTCAGCGCCGCGTTCCCCGCGGCGCTTTTTTTTCGCGCAGCGAAGCGTCCGCGGGAAAGGCCGCGCCCCGCCCTGTCCCGGCGCGGAGGCGATCCAGTCTCGCCTGGCCTCTGCGAGAAGCGACAGCACTCATCGGGCGCCCCCTATTGTCGTTGCTTGCCACCCCTCTGGGGTTCCTGTAAGATGCGCGGTCTTCCAAGATTCGAGCAGTGACCTAGTCCCGGAGCAACGGAGATGACAACTGTTAGTGCCAAGCCCGCCGAGGTCCGGCGTCAGTGGTACCTGGTGGATGCCAACGGCAAGACGCTAGGCCGTCTTGCCAGCGAGTTGGCGCGACGCCTGCGCGGCAAGCACAAGGCGCAATACACCCCTCACGTCGACACCGGCGATTACATTGTCGTGGTCAATGCCGAGAAGGTGCGGGTGACCGGCAACAAGCTTCAGGACAAGATGTATCACCACCACACCGGGTACATCGGCAACCTCAGGTCGGTCAATCTCGAGCAACTTCTCGCCAAGGCGCCGGAGCGGGCGATCACCCACGCCGTCAAGGGCATGATGCCGAGCAACCCGCTAGGGCGGGCCATGCTCAAGAAATTGCGCGTATATGCGGGGCCGGATCATCGTCACCAGGCCCAGCAGCCCACGCCCCTCGATATCTGAGTCTAGGAACACAGCAACATGTCCGATATGAACTACGCCACCGGGCGCCGCAAGAGCTCCGCTGCCCGCGTCTACCTGACCACCGGCTCGGGTAATATCACCGTCAACGGGCGTCCGCTGGACCAGTATTTCGGTCGCGAGACCGCACGCATGGTGGTGCGTCAGCCGCTGCAGACCGCCGCGATGCTCGACCGCGTGGACGTCAAGGTGAGCGTGACGGGCGGCGGTACGACGGGGCAGGCCGGTGCAATCCGTCATGGTATCGCCCGTGCCCTGGTCGAATACAACGAGGAACTGCGCCGCTCCATGCGTAAGGCCGGCTTCCTGACCCGCGATGCGCGCGAGGTCGAGCGCAAGAAGGTCGGTCTGCATAAGGCGCGCAAGCGGCCCCAGTTCTCCAAACGCTGACGTCTTTGCGCCGCGGGGGGGCTGTCCAAACCATCTCCCTTCCCGCTCCACGCGCCAAGTCGCTCGCGACTGACAGTCATCCTTGGGGGATCGTCTAGCGGCAGGACAACGGACTCTGACTCCGTTAACCAAGGTTCGAATCCTTGTCCCCCAGCCAACACAAGCCCGCACTGCCGCGGGCTTTTTGCTTCCAAGGCGGTCTGGTAACCCGATCTCGCCGCCGTGTTGTGATGACCTCTGCACGCGGTGGCGTCATTCGAGCGCGCCGCGGATCGGCCCGCACTCTCTTTTTTTTCACTGGGCCTGTGCCCTTTGTTTTCGGCTGTGCGCGGCGGGAAATCACACCTGCCGGAGGTCCCCCGTGGACGATATAGCTTCTGCGTCTGCCCTCGGCTGGCTCGGCGTCGGCGTTACAAGCTTCGGCCTGGTTTTTCTGGCGGAAATGGGTGACAAGAGTCAGCTCGTCTGCATGGCACTCGCGGCGCGTCATCACCACCGGCCGGTGCTGGCGGGGGCGATTGTCGCGTTCGCCTTGCTCAACGGCCTTGCGGTGGTCTTCGGCGCGGGGCTTGCCCACTATGTTCCCGAGCGGTTGTTGGCGGCGGCGGTTGCCGTTCTCTTCGGCGTGTTCGGCATCCTGTCGCTGCGTGCGGAGCCGGTGGAGAGCACCGAAGAGGTCAAGGAGCGCGGTGGACACGGGGTCGTCGTCACCACCTTCCTGATGATCTTCCTGGCGGAAATGGGCGACAAGACCCAGCTCGCGGTGGCCGGCATGGCTGGTACGCAGCCGGCCGTGCCGGTCTGGCTCGGTGCGACGCTGGCCCTCTGCGCGACCTCCGCGCTCGGTGTCCTGGCGGGGCGCAAGCTGCTGACCCGCGTTCCCCTGCATCGGGTCCAGCAGATCAGTGGCGTCTTCTTTCTGGTCCTGGCGGCGTTTGCGGTGACCAGGGCGTTCTGAGCGCCGGGCCCCGCCGCTCGACTCTGGCCGGCGGACGCGTGGCAGGCTTGTGTCCTCGGCACAACACATTAGGCGGGTCTTCTCCGCCACGCCGCGCCCGGCACGGGTCTCGTCGGCGTTCCGACCCTTGACCGATTCGGCTTATGACGTGCGCCGCTGCGCTTCGTGGCGCTTGTTTTGTACTAAAAAAACAACACAAGCGCTTTTTGTATCTTTTTTCAAAAAAAGTGTTGCGTAACGCCCTGCGGTGGTCTAGTATTCTCATCGCAAGACGCAACTGCGTTTGGTTTTAGCGGTTTTTTTGGCAAATCAACAACAGCGGAGAACACGATGAACAAAAAGCTCATCACTCTGGCGGTCGCAGCCGCCATGGTCGCCCCGGCGGCCGCGTTAGCCGAGGCTACCCTCTACGGCACACTGCACCAGTCCGTCGATTACATCAGCCAGGACGACATCAAGATTCCTGGTCCAGGATCCGGACACCGGCGAAATCGTTCGCTGGAAAAGATCGACGGTTCGGACCGGCTCGAGACCGTGAGCTCGCACCGACGGCCGCGATCATCAGTCGGCAACGGCCCGGTCGGCCCGAGCAACCGCATCGGCGTCAAGGGCTCCGAGGATCTGGGCAACGGCCTGAAGGCCATCTATCAGGTCGAGCTGGGCGTCCGCCTGGCCGACGGCGATTACGGCGCCACCAACGGCGACCGTGGCAGTCGGCATCAACATGCGTAACACGCTTCGTCGGTCTGGCCGGCAGCTGGGGTACCTTCCTGGTCGGGCGTCACGACACCCCGCTGAAGATCTCCACCGGCAAGCTCGACATGTTCGCCGACACCATGGCCGACTACAACGGCCCGCTCCGGTTCAACGACGTTCGCGCCGACAACGCCATCGCCTACATCAGCCCGAGCTTCAGCGGCTTCCAGTTCGCGGGCGCCGTGCATTCCGGTGGTGGCGCGACGCGTCGAAGGCGGCGTACAGTGTCGATTCGGACAGCATCGCCGAGGCCTATTCCCTCGCGGCCATCTACTCGAATGGCCCCTGGTACGCCAGCGCGGCCTACGAGAGCTTGAGCAACTTGGACATGACGCATCCTCAACGATGTGGTACAGAGATCTGTCACCGTCGATGGTTTCGACTGATGCGCGGGCGGTCCGGCGACGACTTCAACAAGTGGCGCATCGGCCTCGGTATCCTGGACTGGAACGGCTTCAGCCTGACCGGCATCTACGAGGATCGCAGCAATCATGGCCTTCGTGAATGACTTGATCAGACGTCTTGGCAGGTGCAGGCCGGCTATGCCTTCGGCAACAACATGGTCAAGGCCTCCTACGGCGCCCTGGATCGCGACTCGGGTGACGACGACAGACCTCGATCGACGACATCACGGACTTCTGCTTCGACGACGATCTGAACCAGTGGACGATCGCCTTCGACCATAACTTCAGCAAGCGCACCAAGGTCTACGCGATGTACAACAATGTCGACGATGACCTCCTGCCCGAGCTGGGACGGTTCTCCCTGGGTATCGTGCACAAGTTCTAAGCCCGGCTTAGACACTTGACGCACAGTGAAGCGGGGCCGAAAGGCCCCGCTTTTTTGTGTCCGGTATTCGGCCCGCCGGTGCTCGGCGGTTGGATCTCGGTCCGGTCCTTGCCCGGTCTCAGGCCGCCGTCAGGGTTTCGGCTCCTTGCTCCGTGCCGAGGATCAGCACGTCGGCGGGGCGCATGGCGAAGATCCCGACCGTGACCACGCCGGCGACGCCGTTGATCTCCTGCTCGAGCTTGATCGGCTCGGCGATCTCGAGGTGGTGCACGTCGAGGATGAGGTTGCCGTTGTCGGTCACGAAGCCCTCACGCCAAACTGGCGTCCCGCCGAGCTTCACCAACTGGCGGGCGACATGGCTGCGGGCCATGGGGATGACCTCCACCGGCAGCGGGAACTTGCCGAGCACGTCCACCAGCTTGCTGGCGTCGGCGATGCACACGAACCGTTTGCTGGCGCCGGCGACGATCTTCTCGCGCGTCAGCGCGCCGCCGCCGCCCTTGATGAGCTGCAGCTGGCGGTTGGACTCGTCCGCACCGTCCACGTAGAGCTCCAGCTCGCCGGCGGCGTTGAGGTCGAGTACCCGGATGCCGTGGGCCTTCATGCGCTCGGTGGAAGCCTCGGAGCTGGAGACGGCGCCGTCGATCCGTCCCTTAACGGTGGCGAGAAAGTCGATGAAGTGATTGACGGTGGAGCCGGTCCCGACGCCGATGACGCCGCCCTCGACATAGTCCATCGCGGCCTTGGCGGCCTGTTTTTTCATCTCGTCCTGGTTCATTTGGGGTCCTCCTCAGGCCTGTGACAAACCGGCGGGTATCATATCAGAGCCCCTGAACTACGGTAGAATTTCAGAATTTTCACAAGCGGTGAAATAACCCCCATGCCGGAGACCTACATCGAGCGGATTCTGCGCGCGCGCGTCTATGACGTCGCCATCGAGTCCCCACTCACGCCGGCGAACCTGCTCTCGCGGCGGCTCGGGAACCAGGTATTCCTCAAGCGGGAGGACCTGCAGCCGGTGTTTTCCTTCAAGCTGCGGGGGGCCTACAACAAGCTCAGCGGCCTGGACCGGGCGACGCTAGAGCGCGGCGTGATCGCGGCCTCGGCGGGCAACCATGCGCAAGGCGTGGCCCTCGGCGCATCGCGGCTCGGAACCCAGGCCACCATCGTCATGCCGCGCACGACGCCGCCGATCAAGGTCCAAGCGGTGCGCAACCTGGGCGCGAAGGCCATCCTGCACGGGGATTCCTACGACGAGGCCTACGCCCACGCCATGGAGATGGTCGAGGAGAAAGGGCTTACCTTCATCCATCCCTTCGACGACCCGGACGTGATCGCCGGGCAGGGGACCATCGGGATGGAAATCCTGCGCCAGCACCCGGAGCCGCCCCACGCGATTTTTGTGCCCGTGGGGGGCGGAGGGCTGATTGCCGGCGTCGCGGCCTACGTGAAATACGTTCGGCCCGAGGTGCGGGTGATCGGCGTCGAGCCTGAGGACGCACCGACTTTGCATCACGCGCTGGCGGCGGGAAGACGCGTGGAGCTGGAGCGGGTGGGGCTGTTTGCCGACGGCGTGGCGGTGCGCATGATCGGCGAGGAGACCTTCCGCGTGGCGCGCAAGACGGTGGACGAGGTGGTGCTGGTGAGCACCGACGAGATTTGCGCCGCGATCAAGGACATTTTCGACGACACCCGCGGCATTGCCGAGCCCGCGGGGGCGCTGGCGGTCGCCGGGATGAAGCGCTACGTGGAGGAGCGAGGTCTGGCGGGCAAGCACCTGATCGCCATCGAGAGCGGCGCCAACATCAACTTCGACCGATTGCGCCACGTGGCCGAGCGGGCCGAGCTCGGCGAGCGGCGCGAGGCGCTGCTGGCGGTGGACATACCCGAGCGCCCGGGGAGCTTTCTCGGCTTCTGCCGCACCCTGGGCAAGCGCCAGATCACCGAGTTCAACTATCGGTACTCCGACGCCGGCCGCGCCCAGGTCTTCGTCGGCGTGGAGCTCGGGGGTGGGGACGAGGAGCGCCGCGAGACGATCGAGCGACTCAAGCAGAAGGGCTTCGGCGTCGTCGACATGACGGACAACGAGACCGCCAAGCTGCACATACGGTTCATGGTCGGCGGTCACGCGCGCGGCGTGGCGGACGAGATGCTGATCCGCTTCGAGTTCCCCGAGCGGCCCGGCGCGCTGTTGAGTTTTCTGTCCGGGCTCGGAAAGCGTTGGAACATCAGCCTCTTTCACTACCGCAACCACGGCGCGGCTTATGGGCGGGTGTTGATGGGAATCCAGATCGCTCCGGCGGAGCGGCCGGCGTTCCTGCGCCTGCTGGACGGTCTGGGATATCGCTACTGGGAGGAGACCGACAATCCGGCCTACCGGATTTTCGCCGGGGCAAGACCGGCCTAGCGGAGGTGATGCGACAGGGGCATCCGACGGCAAAACAGCGTTCATCGGAGCTGTTGGCGGGCCCCTTCTACGCGCCGTGCACCCTCTCCTCCGTTGCCACCAGATCCAGCGGCACGTCCCAGGGATTTGCCTCGAGACGCTCGACTCGCTGACACTCGTGGGCGATTCCGATCAGCCGGGGGCGTCGCCAGTGCGAGCGCTGCCGCCGATAGGCGAGGGTGCGGTCGTAGTAGCCACCGCCCATCCCGAGGCGGTGAAGGTCGGCGTCGAAACCGACCAACGGGAGCAACAGCAGGTCGAGCGCGAATGGCAGGCGAATCCGGCGGTTTCGCATTCGTGGCTCCGCGATGCCGTAGACGTTCTTGCGCAGCGGCTCGCCCGGGCGATAGTCGACGAACCAGAGCTTTTTCTTGGGATGCGGCCGTAGCACCGGCAGAAGGCACCGCTTGCCGCGAGCCTGGGCCAGGCGCAACAGGGGGAAGGGGTCGATCTCGCCGTCGGTCGGCCAGTATGCCGCGATGCGCTTGGCGCGCAGAAATGCCGGGTGTTTGCCGAGCAGGCGCTTGAGGCGGCGAGCGTGACGTCTTTGCTCGCCGGGCGCGAGGGCGCGGCGGGAAGAGCGCAGCTTACGCCGCAGTGAGCTTTGGGACGTCATCGAAAGGAGGGGAAGAGGGACACCCCCCGCCTGTGCCGGCGCAAACCTTTGTTCTTGAACCAGTCGGTTCAAGTGGGGGCAACGGATGTCGCTTCAGGCTTCCCGCTCGAGGCGGACATGCACAACGGCTCCATCTTCATGCCCCCAGGGTACAAATTAGGCTCAAGAAAATACCCAGGCCGCTTTCGTACACTGCAGGGGATGTCTTGACTACAGGCTATACCGATTCGGGTTGAACGTCTAGTCGATGTTGGTCGGCCAGGGCCTCGGCGATTCGGCCCTGCAGATCCGACAGGCGCCGGTTTGTTTCTTCGCTGGTCCCGCCCCGCTTGTGCTTGACCTGGATCAGCTCGTGGGCGATGTTGAGCGCCGCCATCACTGCGATGCGATCGGTGCCGATGACCCGCCCAGTCTGGTGGATCTCCCGCATACGGTGATCGAGCATACGCGCCGATTCAATCAGGCCCTCCTGCTCGCTGGGCTGGCAGGCGACGCGGTATTCCTTGTCCAGTATGCGAACGGTGACCGGTAGGGCTTCTTGACTCATATGCCTTGCTCCATGGATTTCAGCCGCGAAATCATGGATTCCACCCGACTTCTGGCGAGCTCTGTTTTCTCGATCAACTCCGCCCGCTCCGATACCAGCATATCCTGGCGAGCGCGCAGCGAGCGGTTTTCATCGCGAAGCTTGCGACAGGTGCGGATCAACTCGTCGACCTGTCGCTCGAGGGTTTCGAGATCGAACTTCGGCACGGTATCTGCTTCTCTCAGCTTGAGTTTCCGCAGTTTAGAAGGCGTCGTCTCCCGGGTCAATCCAGAGCGCGGCGTGGTATGATTGCGCACGTTTTGCGCCGCCCCTCGATGTCCTCTGACATGCAGCCTGCCACCGAGACAGACTACGGCCAGCTCTCACAGCGCCTTGCCGTCTGCGATCTCACCCCGAGTGCCGCGGAGGCCCATGGCATCCTGTGCGGGCTCATCTGCGCCGGCGAGCCTCGACCCGAAGAACGCTGGCTGGCCGAGCTGCTCGCCGGGGCCGACGCGGAGGATCTGCTCGCCCGCGAGTTGCGGACTTCTCTCGCGCATCTGGCCGCGCGTACGCGGGAGGAGATCGACGGCCCCGGGCTCGGCTTCGCGCCCCTGTTGCCGGATGAGTCACGGTCGCTGGGCGAACGCGCAACGGGCCTCTACGACTGGAGTCGCGGCTTCCTCTTCGGGCTCGGGCTTGCCGGCGTGGATGCCGATGCGCTGTCGGCGCAGGCGCGCGAGGCGCTCGACGACTTCGCCGCCATCACGAGAATGGATCTCGCGGCGCTCGATGAGGACGAAGACAACGAGGAGGCCCTGATGGAGCTGCAGGAGTTCATCTGGGTCGCGGCCATGCTGATTCACGAGGAACGTGGCCGCCGCGAGGAGGGCCACTGATGTCCGCCGCCGAGTATCGCAGTCGGCGACGGCGACTACTCGAGGCGCTGGGGCCAGGCAGCCTGGCCCTGCTCCCCGCTGCAAGCGAGGCCGTTCGCAATCGCGACGTCCACTACCCCTACCGGCAGGACAGCGACTTCTACTACCTGACCGGCTTCACCGAGCCCGAGGCGCTGGCCGTCCTGATCCCGGGGCGCAAGGCGGGCGAGTACGTCCTGTTCTGCCGCTCCCGTGATCCGGAGAAGGAGGTCTGGGATGGCGCCCGGGCGGGGGTCGAGGGGGCGCTCGCGCATTTCGGGGCGGACGAGGCGCATGCCATCGAGGAGTTGGACGAGGTTCTCCCCAAGCTGATGGAGAACCTGGATCGCCTCTACTACCCGGTAGCCAGTGATTCCGAGATGGATCTACGCGTTATGGACTGGTTGCGCGAGGTGCGCGCGAAGGGGCGTTCGGGCGTGCGCCCGCCGAGCGAGCTGGTTTCCATCGAGCGGCTGCTGCATGAGCAGCGGCTGTTCAAGAGCAAGGCGGAGCTGCGGATCATGCGCAAGGCCGCACGCATCTCGGCGGCGGGTCACCGCCAGGTGATGCGCGGCTGCCGCCCGGGCCGCTGGGAGTATGAGCTGGAGGCCGATTTCGCCCATGCCTGCGCCGCGCGCGGGGGGCGCTTCCAGGCCTATCCCCCGATCGTCGGCAGCGGCGCCAACGCCTGTGTGCTGCATTACGTCGATAACCGCCACCAGCTGCGAGACGGGGATCTCGTGCTCATCGATGCCGGCTGCGAATACGCCGGCTACGCCTCCGACATCACCCGGACCTTCCCGGTCAACGGCCGGTTCAGCCCGCCCCAACGCGAACTCTATGAGCTGGTCCTCACGGCGCAGGAGGCGGCTATCAAGAAGGCGGTAGCGGGCAACCGCTGGGACGACCCCCACAAGGCCGCGGTGCGGATCCTGACCAAAGGACTGGTGGAGCTGGGGATACTCAAGGGCAGCAGAAAGGATGTTCCCAGGCTGGTCAAGGAGGAAGCGTACAAGCCCTTCTACATGCATCGCACCGGGCACTGGCTCGGCATGGACGTGCACGACGTGGGCGAGTACAAGACGGGAGGCAAATGGCGCCGGCTCGAGCCCGGCATGGTGCTCACGGTGGAGCCTGGGCTCTACATCTCGGCCGACCGGAAAGACGTCCCCAAGCGGTACCGCAACATCGGTATCCGTATCGAGGACGACGTGGCGGTCACCGAGCGGGGGAACGAGGTGCTATCCGCCGATGCGCCCAAGGCGGTGGCTGACATCGAGGCCTGGATGTCAACCTAATGGATCACTACGACCTCGTCATCGTCGGCGGCGGCCTCGTCGGGGGGAGCCTGGCTTGCGCACTCGCTGGCAGCGGTCTGCGGGTGTGCGTGGTCGAGGCCGTTCCGCCCAGCGCGGCGGACCAGCCGAGTTACGACGAGCGGGTCATCGCCCTGTCCTGGGGTAGCCGCTTGATCCTCGAGGGCATCGGACTGTGGGCGGGCATCGCCCCGGAGGCGGAGCCCATACGCCAGATCCACATCTCCGACCGTGGCCGTTTCGGCTTCTCGCGCTTGGATTGCCGGGAGCAGGGGGTCGAAGCACTGGGCTATGTTGCACCCGCGCGGCTGCTTGGGCGCGCGATCACCGCTGGTCTCGGCGGTGTCGAGGTCCTGTGCCCAGCGCGTCTCGTGGGGTTCTGCGCACAGGCCGGCTGGGTCGACGCGGAGACGGTCAGCGCGGGGGAGTCGCGTCTCATGCGCACGCGGCTGCTGGTGGCGGCGGATGGCGGGGATTCGGTGATCCGCAAGCGCCTGGGTTTCTCGGCGCGCGAGTGCACCTACGGGCACCACGCCGTGATCACCACGGTCAGCGTCGACCGCCCGCAGCTCGGAACGGCCTTCGAGCGCTTCACTGAAACCGGTCCCCTGGCCCTCCTGCCGATGACCGAGGGCCGCTATTCCGTGGTCTGGACCAGCCGCGATGAGGAGACGCCGGCTCGCCTCGCCCTGAGCGACCAGGCATTCCTGGCGCAACTGCAGGACCGGTTCGGTTACCGTCTTGGGCGCTTCTCACGTCCGGGAAGGCGCGTGGCCTATCCCCTGAGGCTTCTCTTGACCCGCGATCCCGTGCGTCCCCGCGTGGTGCTTATCGGCAACGCCGCGCACACCCTGCACCCAGTGGCGGGCCAGGGCTTCAACCTCGGTCTGCGTGACGTCGCGGCGCTGGCGGAGGTGGTGTCCGATACGGTCCGGGCGGGGGAGGATCCGGGTGCGAAGACGGCCCTCGATGCCTACCGCCGACTCCGCGGCGGCGATCAGGCCCGCGCGGCGACCGTCACCGATGGCTTGGCGCGGCTGTTCGTGCATCCCTGGCTGCCCGTGCGCGTAGGCCGTGACCTCGGGCTCGTGGGGCTCAACCTCAGTCCCGGGCTGCGTAACCTGGTGGCGAGGCACTTCATGGGGGTGGGGGGAAAGCTGCCGCGTCTGGCTCGCGGACTACCGCTGGTGGACTCTCAATGAGTAAACAGCAAACGAGGTTCGATCTCATTGTCGTTGGCGGCGGAATGGTGGGCGCCGCGCTTGCCTGTGCCCTCACCGGTCGCGGTCTGTCGATCGCCGTCCTGGAGTCCCGCGAGCCGCAACGCGCTTGGCCGGCGGGCGAGGTGGACCTGCGGGTTTCCGCCCTGAACCACGCCAGCCGGCGTATTCTGGAGCGCGTCGGGGCGTGGGACCGCATCCGGGAGCTCGGCGCGAGCCCCTACCGCGAGATGCGGGTGTGGGACGCCGTTGGCCATGGCAGCATCCATTTCGACAGCGCGGAGGTGGGCGCGCCCGATCTCGGGCACATCGTGGAGAACCGGGTCACGCAGCTGGCGCTCTGGGAGCGCCTGGAGGCGGCGGAGGACGTCACGCTCATCTGCCCCGCCGGCCTGCGGGACCTGACCCTTACGCCGGATGCAGCGCTGCTGGAGCTCGCCGACGGCGGGCGGCTCGAGACGCGGCTGCTGGTGGGGGCGGACGGACGCGACTCCTTCGTGCGCGACCGGTTGGGGATCGCCACCCGCGGCTGGCTCTACGACCAGAAGGCCATCGTCGCCAACGTGGAGGTCGGGCAATGGCACCAGGAGACCGCCTGGCAACGCTTCCTGCCAACTGGTCCCCTGGCCCTGCTGCCCTTGCTGGACGGGCGCTGCTCCATCGTCTGGTCAGTGACCGAGTCCCGCGGAGATGAGCTGCTGGCGATGGACGACAAGGCGTTCGCCAGTGCGCTGGAGGAGGCGTTCGAGCGCCGCCTGGGAGATGTGGTTGCGGTCGGATCCCGCGCGGCCTTCCCGCTGCGGCTCCAGCATGCCGAGGAGTATGTGAGGCCCCACCTGGCACTGATCGGGGACGCCGCCCACGCCGTCCATCCCCTGGCGGGGCAGGGTGTCAATCTGGGTTTCATGGATGCCGCGGAGTTGGCAGGCGCCGTGGGCGAGGCCTTGGCGCACAAGCGGGACATCGGGGGTCTGTGGGCGCTGCGGCGATACGAGCGCGCGCGTCGCGGCGAGAACGCGCTGATGCTGGCGGCGATGGATGGCTTCAAGCGCCTGTTCAGTAATAGCGTGCTGCCGGTTGCGGCCGTGCGCAGCGCGGGGCTGGTCGCCGCGGACAGGATACGTCCGGTCAAGCTTGCCTTTATGCGCCACGCCTTGGGGTTGGGCGCGGATCTGCCTCCCCTTGCCCGCGCAGGGAGCTGAACCCCTTGGATCTTAGGGGCGCCGACGATGCCCCGGCGGGTCCGGGTAGCTGATAGCACAATGGACATCGACGACTCAGACGTTTGCCGTCGGGATGCACCATTGCTGAGGGTAATTCAGCAAATTAGGAAATTCCATACACCTATCCAAGTTTTGGATTAGGTCCCGCAGTCGCCTTTGGTTAACCTTACCATTCCGCGGAAACCGGCGAGAGCCGCCGCGCACCCCGCTCAGTGAGCCGCCCCGATGGCCGAGATCCCCGACATCACGGATTCCGAACGCTGGATCATCGAGACCACGCTTAAGGAGCGATAT
Organism: uncultured Gammaproteobacteria bacterium; assembly: GCA_963736235.1. GTDB lineage: Bacteria > Pseudomonadota > Gammaproteobacteria > Chromatiales > Chromatiaceae > CAVORB01. Next base: position 143,874 of record CAVTOR010000031.1, on the reverse strand, counting down.
GGCCGCGATATGGAGATCCAGATGGCGGACGCCGAGATCCGCCTGAGCCCGTCGGATCGGGACGTCACGAGCTGCCCCGTGGTTTACTGGAAGGATGGCGACGGCTGCAACTTCGTCGTCATCAAGTCAGGGGATCGCAACTACCGCTGCCAGTTCTTCTATCGGGGCTATCAGCAGTACGGCACGGGTGTGCACGAGTACGACGACCTGACCGAGTGCATCGTCTCCCTGCTCCAGGCTCAGGCCGACCACGCGGCACAGGAGCGCGGGGATATCGACTCCAAGCGGCGTTGAGCGCCCGTTCCCGCGAGCGACCCGAATTGTTCATCGTCATCCGCGCGCGGTGATCGCCGGTGCGGCGGGTTCGAGAGAGCTAGTAGACCAGGAAAAACTGAGGGGAGAACATATGACAGCGAAGAACGCCTTCTACGCCCAGTCCGGCGGTGTCACGGCGGTGATCAACGCCTCCGCCTGCGGCGTGATCGAAACGGCACGCCAGCACACGGACAAGATCGCCAATGTCTATGCGGGACGCAACGGCATCATCGGCGCGCTCACCGAGGACTTGATCGACACCGGCAAGGAGTCCGCCGAGAAGATCGCGGCCCTGCGCCATACCCCGTCCGGTGGTTTCGGCTCCTGCCGCTACAAGCTGAAGAGCCTCGAGGCGAACAAGCGCGAATATGAGCGCCTGATCGAGGTCTTCAAGGCGCACGATATCGGGTACTTCTTCTACAACGGCGGCGGCGACTCCGCTGACACCTGTTACAAGATCTCCCAGCTCTCCGAGAAGATGGGTTACCCGGTACAGGCCGTCCACGTGCCTAAGACGGTGGACAACGACCTGCCCATCACCGACAACTGCCCGGGTTTCGGCTCCGTGGCCAAATACATCGCCACCTCCACCCTGGAGGCGTCCTTCGACGTGCGCTCCATGTGCGCCACCTCCACCAAGATCTTCGTGATCGAGGTTATGGGCCGTCACGCCGGCTGGATTGCGGCCGCGGGCGCCCTGGTGGCGGATCAGGGGATCCCGGTCCTCACCCTGTTCCCCGAGGTGGAGTTCGACCAGGAGAAGTTCTTGGCTCAGGTCAAGGCCAAGGTGGAGCAGCACGGCTACTGCACCGTCTGCGTCTCCGAGGGCTGCCACTGGCCGGACGGGCGTTTCCTGGCCGAGCAGGGCACCCGCGACGCCTTCGGCCATGCCCAGCTCGGCGGTGCCGCGCCGGTGGTCGCCAACATGATCAAGGACGCCCTCGGCCACAAGTTCCACTGGGCGGTGGCGGACTATCTGCAGCGCGCCGCCCGCCATCTGGCCTCGAAGTCCGACGTGGAGCAGGCCTATGCGCTGGGCAAGGCCGCGGTGGAGTATGCGATCGCGGGTCACAACTCCATCATGCCCACGGTGGTGCGCAAGTCGTCCGATCCCTATGTGTGGGAGATCGGCAAGGCGCCCCTGTCCGAGGTGGCGAACGTGGAGAAGTTCATGCCCACGGACTTCATCAGCGACGATGGTTACGGCATCACCGACAAGTGCCGTGAGTACCTCTACCCGCTGATCCAGGGGGAGGACTACCCGCCCTACGAGAAAGGCATGCCCAAGTACGTCACCCTGGATAACGTCGCCGTAGCCAAGAAGCTCGGAGCCTTCGAGGTCTGAACGCACCGCAGCAAGCAGAAGGGGGCGCAAGCCCCCTTTTTTGGTGTAATCGGAATTCTGATATGACCCTTGAACGCGCGCGGGAGATGATTACTCAACAGCTTCAGTTCGGCGGCGGTTACAATCGCAATGCCGTGCGTCTGCTGCTGGGGGAGGTGCAGCGCGAGCACGGGCAGGCGGCAGTCGACGGGCTGATTCTCGAGCTCGATCTGGAGACGGCCTTCGGTCTCAAGCCGGGAATGGACTTCTCTGGCGTCGGCCGCTGAGGCGTAAAGCCGTTGGCCGCGGCCTAGCGGCCGGGCCGTATCCGATTCCGCCGCGACGGACAAATGTGACAGTTTCGTGACTGGGGCCGGTGCCTATGTTTGAATCCCGTTGCGGCTGTTGTGCGGTAGCGCTGTCCCGAAGTCGGTTCATCGGCATTTCAGTTTGATTCTCAACGACATAAAGAGAGGAGAAACCCCCAATGTCAGCTGGTTCTATCTTTGCCCTCCTGTGCGGCTTCGTCGCGCTGGGATACGGCATCTGGTCCGTGAAGTGGATTCTCGCGCTTCCCGACGGCAATGACCGCATGCGGGAGATCGCCGGTGCCATCCAGGAGGGTGCCAAGGCCTATCTCAACCGCCAGTACATGACCATCGCCATCGTCGGCGTGGCGCTATTCCTGATTATCGGATTCGCCCTGGGATGGGTGACGGCAATCGGCTTTGCAATCGGCGCCATCCTTTCCGGTGCGGCCGGTTACATCGGTATGAATATCTCGGTCAAGGCCAACGTACGCACGGCCCAGGCCGCCAATAACGGGCTGGACGCCGCCTTGCAGGTGGCTTTCCGCGGCGGTGCCATCACCGGTCTCCTGGTCGTGGGCCTCGGTCTGTTGGGCGTGACTGGCTACTACGTTGTCCTGAGCGTGATGGGCGTCGAGCAGTCGCACATCCTGCATGCACTGGTCGGCCTTGGCTTCGGCGGCTCGCTGATCTCCATCTTTGCTCGACTCGGTGGCGGAATCTTCACCAAGGGCGCCGACGTAGGTGCTGACCTGGTCGGCAAGGTTGAGGCCGGCATTCCGGAGGACGATCCGCGCAACCCGGCCGTCATCGCCGACAACGTGGGCGACAACGTGGGCGACTGCGCCGGCATGGCTGCCGACCTGTTCGAGACCTATGCCGTTACCGTCGTGGCGACCATGCTGCTCGGTTCTCTGTTGATCGGAACCACGGATGCTGTCGTTTACCCGCTGGTGCTGGGTGGCGTGTCCATCATTGCTTCCGTCATCGGAACCTTCTTCGTCAAGGCGAAGGAGGGCGACACCAAGATCATGATCGCCCTGTATAAGGGCACGGGCGTGGCAGGTGTCATTGCGTTGATCGCCTACATTCCAGTTACCCTGTGGCTGGTGCCCGCGACGATTACGATCGGCGGCGAGACCTTCAGCCAGTGGGGCGTTTTCGGTGCGGCCGTGATCGGCCTGATTTTGACCGCGCTCATGGTCGTCATCACCGAGTATTACACCGCCACCGAGTACAATCCGGTCAAGCACATCGCCGAGGCATCCCAGACGGGCCATGCCACCAACATCATCGCCGGCCTGGGCATCGCCATGAAGTCCACCGCCGCTCCGGTGTTGGCCGTGTGTGCCGCCATCTGGACCTCCTATGAGATGGCCGGCCTATACGGCATCGCCATCGCCGCGACCTCCATGCTCTCCATGACCGGCATCATCGTGGCCCTGGACGCGTATGGTCCCATCACCGACAACGCCGGCGGCATTGCCGAAATGGCCGGGTTGGACGAGAAGATCCGCGGCATCACCGACCCCCTGGATGCGGTGGGCAACACCACGAAGGCCGTCACCAAGGGCTATGCGATCGGTTCAGCCGGCCTTGCGGCTTTGGTGCTGTTCGCCGACTACACGCACGCGCTCCGTGTCGATAACCCGGATCTGGTGCTGAACTTCAGCCTTGAGAACCACATGGTCATCATCGGGCTGTTCATCGGCGGGTTGGTGCCCTTCCTGTTTGCCTCGATGGCCATGGAAGCGGTGGGTCGTGCGGCAGGCGGAATCGTCAACGAGGTCCGCCGCCAGTTTCGCGAGATGCCCGGGATCATGACCGGCGAGCAGAAGCCGGACTACTCCAAGGCCGTGGACATGCTCACCCGCGACGCCATCAAAGAGATGATGCTTCCTTCCCTGCTGCCGGTGCTGGTGCCGGTGGTCGTCGGCCTGTTGCTGGGTAAAGAGGCTCTCGGTGGCCTGCTCATCGGTACCATCGTCACCGGGCTGTTCGTAGCGATCTCCATGACCACCGGCGGTGGCGCCTGGGATAACGCCAAGAAGTACATCGAGGACGGCAACCTGGGCGGCAAGGGCTCCGAGGCCCACCATGCAGCGGTCACCGGCGACACCGTCGGCGACCCCTACAAGGATACCGCCGGCCCTGCCGTCAACCCGCTGATCAAGATCATCAACATCGTTGCCTTGCTGATCGTTCCCGTACTGTAAGGGAAATCGAGCCGGGCGACCGGCTCTCATCCGCGAGGGGAGGCTGCCGCTTGGCGCCTCCCCTTTTTTGTTTCTCCGCGTGTGCCAAGTTCGGGACCCGCGAAAGTACGAGACCGGCTCGGCCGAAACGGTCATGCAATCGTGCGACACGGCTTGTAATGCGGCGCGGCAATGCAGGACAATCCGGAGGCCGGTGGCTCGACCGGTGCACTATCTTGCCGCGGTGTCGTGCCGGCGGCGCTCACCCGAGGAGTTTGCAGCATGAATCTGGACAGAGTCGCCTCCGGTGACAACGTGCCGAACGAGATCAACGTGATCATCGAGATCCCTGCCCACTCGGATCCCGTAAAGTACGAGCTCGATAAGACAACGGGGGCCATGTACGTGGACCGTTTCATGTCCACGGCCATGTACTATCCGTGCAACTATGGTTACGTACCGCATACCCTGTCGAAGGACGGAGACCCGGTGGATGTGCTGGTGCTGACTCCTCACTCCCTGATCTCGGGCTCCGTGATCAAGTGTCGACCGGTGGGCCTGTTGAAGATGACCGACGAATCGGGCGATGACGCGAAAGTCCTCTGTGTGCCCATCGACAAGCTGTGCAAGACCTATCGGAACGTCGAGAGCTTCCGTGATCTGTCCGGTGAGGTGCTCAACCGGATCGCGCACTTCTTTGAGCATTACAAGGACTTGGATGAGGGGAAATGGGTGCGGGTGGATGGTTGGTACGGTGTCGATGAGGCCAAGCAGGAAATCCTGGATAGCCTGAAGCTTTACCAGGACGCCCCGGAAAAGCCGGCCTTCTGAGCGCGATCCCGATCGCCCGGGCGCTGGCAGACCCAAAGCGATCGGAGTCCTTCCTTCGACTTCGCCCCATCGACACCCCATGAAGATCTGCATCCTTTCGGATAGTCACGACCATATTCCTCTCCTGGATGCCGCGGTTGCCCGCGCCAAATCGGAGGGGGTGGAGGCCGTGCTTCACTGTGGGGACGTTGTCGCCCCAAGCACCTTGCACTGCCTTGTGAAGCACGGGCTGCCGGCGCACGTGATTCACGGTAACAACACTGGGGACCTGTACAGCCTGGGGCGTCTGGCGTCGGCCCCGTCGAGTCTGATCCACTATCATGGGATGGATGCCGGGCTTCAGCTCGGGGGACGCCGCATCTTTCTCGTGCACTATCCGCACTACGCGCGCGCCATGGCAGCGACCGGGGATTGGGACCTTGTCTGCTGCGGACACAGTCACGCGCCCGCGGAGGAGCGAATCCACAATGTGCGAGGCGGTGAGACCCTGTTGTTGAATCCGGGCACCGTGGGCGGCGTGGGTCAGGCGCCGGCGACCTATCTCATCGGCGATCTGCGCACCATGGCGTTCCATCTGTGCGAGCTGGACAAGCGCGTCGGCCAGCAGCCCTTGCCGTTGACCGGAAGCTGAACGGGAGAGAAAGGCGCCAACGATGGGCAAGCTGACCCATTTCAACGAGGCCGGCGAGGCGCGGATGGTGGACGTCGGCGCAAAGGACGTCAGCCACCGGATCGCAATCGCCGAGGGACGGATATCCATGCGGCCCGAGACCCTGGATCTGATCGAGCAGGGCGGCCACAAGAAGGGAGACGTGCTCGGCATCGCCCGCGTGGCCGGCATCATGGGCGCGAAGAAGACGGCCGAGTTGGTCCCCCTGTGCCATCCCCTGGCGCTGACCAAAGTCTCCGTCGATCTCGAGTCGTCGCGCGAGGACGCCTCGGTGCATTGCCGCGCGGTGGTCGAGACCCGGGGCAGGACGGGGGTGGAAATGGAGGCACTCTGCGCCGTGCAGATCAGCCTCCTGACGGTGTATGACATGTGCAAGGCGGTGGACCGAGGGATGTCCATCGAGTCCGTCCACCTGCTGGAGAAGGTTGGCGGCAAATCTGGGCATTGGAAGCGCGAGGTGACTCTGAGTCGATAACGATCGTCGCCGTGGCCATGCCGAAGCGACAGATCCAACAACAGCCGTGTATGAGCGGCGATGGAGGTGAGAAATGTCTGAGTTCGTCGAGTGGTCGGACGACTTAAGCGTGGGTATCGAGGAAATCGACGACCAGCACAAGGAACTGGTGGACCTGGTCAACGAGATGCACGAGGCTATCCATCAGCGGCGCGGGAGGGATGTGGTGCAGCGTGTCTTGGCCAAGCTGTCGGACTACACTAGGATCCACTTTGCGGTGGAGGAGAGCCTGATGCGCATCCTGGGCTATCCGGATTACGAGATCCACAAGGAACAGCACGAGCAGCTCATTCGGCATATGAGCGCGCTGCAGCGCAAGGTGGATTCGGGCAAGACCGCCATCGGCTTCGAGCTCATGCATTTCCTGAAGGTCTGGCTGACCAAGCACATCATGGAGAGCGATCGGGAGTACGGTGAGTTCTTCATCCAGGCCGGCGTCAGGCCACGTCTGAGGAAGCGGTCCTGGACCGCCCTCATGTGGAACCACGTGCGAGGCTGATTAGGTGCGCCGTCGAGGTGTGGCCACGGGCAACCCCCGGTGAATCCGTTCTACCAGCGCGCGTGCTTTCTCGCCGCAGCCTTCCGGCTCGACCAGACGCCACCAGACGTCGGGCGGGAGGTCGCCTTCGCCGGCCGCTCCAACGCCGGCAAATCCAGCGCCATCAACGCGATCTGCCACCAGAGGCAGCTCGCGCGCACCAGCAAGACCCCGGGCCGCACCCAGCAACTCATCTTTTTTGTGCTGGACGAGACGCGGCGTCTGGTCGACCTGCCGGGTTACGGCTACGCGAAGGTATCGGAATCGGTCAAACGCCAATGGCAAGGGGTGATGGCGGATTATCTGCGGAGCCGTCGCTCGCTCTCCGGTCTGGTGCTGGTGATGGATATCCGCCAGCCCCTGACGCCCTTCGACCTGCAGATGCTGGAATGGAGTCGCCACTCGCACCTGCCGCTGCTCCTGTTGCTGACCAAGAGCGACAAGCTCAAGCGTGGACCGGCGCTCGGTGAGCTCCACAAGGTCAGGCGGGCGGTGGCGGCGGAGGGCGATCGGGTGGTCGTCGAGCTCTTCTCGGCGCACGCTCGCCAGGGTATCGAGGCGGCGCACGGCTGGCTGGATCACCGGTTAGGCGTGCCGGAGCGGCCAGATCGTGGTAGAAGGCTCCGCCTAGCCGGAAGGCGCCGTCACGCGAAAAGCGCGCGGGGCGACTCGGCGGGAGGCAGTCGCGGACCGGGATGTCGAATTCCCGACACCCGGTCCGGCGCTTGGTAACGGCGTCAGAATTCTCCCGCCGCCGCGCCCTCCATGATGTCCTTGATCGTGTCTCGCACCCGCACGGCGTCCGCCCTGAGATCCTCGGGCAGCTTCTTGCCACCGTGGATCATGAAATCGAGGTTCATGCTGTAGAGCCAGAGACGGCCGTTGCTGTCTTCCACCAGGGCGATGCGGCAGGGCATGAAGCCGCTGTAGTGGTCCTGATACTCCAACATCTTCTTGCCGACCTGCGCATCGCAGAACGACAGGAAATTGACGTATCGGTAATCCTCCCCGGTGATCGCCTTGATCTGCTTGTAGAAGGGGGACTCGCCGACGAAGAGAAAGCTGCGGGAGGCCGCGAGGCTCTTCATCGATTCGATGACGTCGTCCGGGCTCATGCCCTCCTCGACCTGCACCGCCCACATCATCGCGGCGCCGGGATCGCCCGTCTCCAGGAGCTTTTCGGCGAACTGCGTGTAGACGCCGACGAATCCCTCGTCGAACTCGGAGAGTATGGGGGCCACACGGAAATATGCGACGGCCGCGGCGATCACGGCCAGTAGGCCGACCAGGGCGAACAAGTTTCGGATGAGCTTCATTTTTCTCTTCTCCTCGTGGCTAAGTAACGCTGATCAATTCAGCGCTTTCCGCGGCACAGGGATGTGACGCCATTCTCACGGGCATAAGCGATTGACAATGAAGCCATTCAAGAATCGCACTTCTTGGATGGCGTGCTGATCTTGGCCAGGATGGCCAATGATCAGCTGCCCTAAAGCCGCGCCGGTGAGGTGCCGCGGAGCAGTTCCGAGCGTGCGTGCGCGGTTACTGGTCCGCACCGTTCGCCGCAACCTATTTTATTCTAGGGATACGCGGGACTTTTGTCGTCTCGTGAGCGGTCCCGCGCGGGGAAGTTGGCCGGCGAGCGGACAGCGCGTTGCCCGCTCACCGGCGTCCTTAGCCTACCAGGGTTGCCCGTAACCGGCTTCCGGCATCGGTGGGGCCGGATACATGCCCTCGTCGCCGCCGTACCAGCGTCCGGGAGAGCCCCAGTCGTATCCCGATGGACCAACGCCTTGTCCACCGTAACCCGGCATCATGGGACGCATCGGTGCGCCGTAATCGCCGCCGTACGGGGTTTGCTGCATGGGCATGCGAGGCGGCATCTGCGGTGGTATCGGGGCCGGGGGTGGCTGGCGGCTCGCCTGTCCAAAGATGGCTTCCGCCGCCTCCCTCTGCTGCTCTGACATCTCCCCGACGATGCTGCGGTACTGCTCCCATCGCGCCTGCATCTCCTGACGGCGTTGCTCAGCCTGCTTCCACGGCGGATGCTCCGGGAACTCGATTCCCTGGCTCTTCGCCCGTGCCCGCATCTCTTGCCAGTGCTGCTCTCGCTCTGCCTGGCGCTGCTCGGGCGTCATGTTTCGCATCTTCTCCCAATGCGCCTCGCGCTCTTCCTCGCTCATGAGCTTCCAAGGCGGCATTTCGGGCATGTCCATGCCGCGCTGCACGGCCCGCTCGCGCATCGCCTGATAGCGTTGCTCGCGCATCGCATCCCGCTCCTCCGGGGTCTTGCCACCGCGCGTGGCGGCCCGCCCCTCCGATCCCTCGGGTGCCATCATGTCCGGCCGGGTCGGCATCCCCATGGGCGCGAACATTTCCGGGGGATGGGGCATATCCGCGGGCATTGGCATCTCGGGAGGTGCCGGCATCTCCGGAGGCTGCATCCCCGCCTGCTCCCACGGAGGCGTTTCCGGAAGCTCCAACCCTACCTCGGCAGCGCGGGCGCGCAGCTCATCGTAGCGCAGCCCCCGTTCCTTCATCATTTCCGCGTGCCGCTTTTCCATCCTCTCCCGGGCAGCGGTCATGGACGGTGGTGGGGCGGGTGGCACGGGGGTAGCCGAGACTTCTGGCTGCGCGGGGGGCGGCGCATGCGCCTCGGTTGCAGCGGGTGCCGGCGCTGGGGCGGGAGTGGTCTCGGTGCCGGTGGCTTCAACGGGGGTGGCCTGGCCGCTGGGTGTCTCGGCTGCAGGGTCGTTGGTCGCCGGCTCTGCCGACCAACCCTGGCTCATTGCCAGGGTCAGCGCGGCGGCCGAAGCGAGGACTACTACGGATCTTCTCTCAATCATCGCGTTAGCTCCTGTGGGTGGAGTGGTCTCACGTGTACTATTCCTAGTCTGAGGTGCCGGATGTGTTTTCATCCGCGGCCGCGAATAAGAGGTGTCGCACATCGCCGAATGGCTTCCTGGTAGCGTGTAGTTCTGTCCATGCCTTGGGCCGCACCCCCGTTTTCGGAATTCTGGGGGAAGTTGATCCGGTGATGGACGGAACCGCGAGTTCGCCGTGCCGTCGGCGGTGAGGATGTTGACTTTTCGGTCGCCCTTCCCCGTCAACGGACCGGTGTCGCAAAGGCCGCGCGGAGCCGCGATGACGCTCCCTCATTCCGCCGGGCAAGCTTAACCGATCCACTGCGGGATGGAAGGGTTGCCGGCATTTTTCGGCTGCCGGAAGCGGCGGTGGGCGAGGTTGCGGCTGGAAGATTCCGGCGCGGAGTAGCTTTAGCGCCCGGCCGGGGCGTGGGGAGGTTCGATGCGCATCGGCGACCTGATGCAAGAGAGCGGGGTCAAGTTCGGCACCAGCGGTGCCCGCGGGCTGGCGGCGGCCATGACCGACCGCGTCTGTTATGCCTACGCGCTGGGGTTTCTCCAGTACGCCGCGCAAACGGGTAGCCTGCGGCCTGGTGAGGGCGTCGGGATCGCTGGCGATCTGCGCCCCAGCACCGAACGCATCATGATTGCTTGCGCCCGGGCGGCCGCAGACTTCGGCTTGCGGCCGCGCCATTTCGGCCGCATTCCGAGTCCGGCGCTGGCGGCATACTGCATCGACCACCGCATGCCGAGCATGATGATCACCGGCAGCCATATCCCGGATGACCGCAACGGCATCAAGTTCAATCTGCCCGCGGGTGAGATCCTCAAGCAGGATGAGGCGGGCATCCGCCGACAGACGGTCCTACTGCCCCAGGGCCTTTTCGACGCCGCGGGGCGTCTGGTGGCTGGCGGTGTGGGAACCCTCCCGGCCAAGGACCCCGCGGCGTACGATGCCTACCTTGAGCGATACCTCGCCTTCCTCCCCGCGGGCTGCCTGGAGGGTATGCGCGTCGGCGTCTACGAGCACTCGAGCGTGGCGCGGGATGCATTCTGCGCCGTTCTCACCGATCTCGGCGCCCGGGTGCAGCGGCTAGGGTTCTCCGCGACCTTCGTCCCGGTCGACACCGAGGCAATCCGTCCCGAGGATACCGAGCTTGCCCGCCGCTGGGCCGCCGAGGGCGCGTTCGATGCCATCGTCTCGGCCGACGGCGACGGCGACCGGCCCCTGGTCTCCGACGAGCGCGGCGAATGGCTGCGCGGCGACGTTGCCGGCATCCTGTGCGCGCGACAACTTGGCGCCGCCGGTGTCGTGACGCCGGTCAGCAGCAATACGGCGGTAGAGAAGTGCGGCTGGTTCGAGCAGGTGTTGCGCACCCGCATCGGGTCGCCGTACGTCATCGCGGGAATGCGCGATCTGATCGACAGGGGGCTGACGCCCGTAGTCGGCTACGAGGCCAACGGCGGCTTCCTGCTCGGGTCCGACCTCGAACGTCAGGGACGGCGCCTGCGCGCCTTGCCGACGCGCGATGCGGTGCTGGTCGCGCTGGCTGTCCTGTTGGCGGCTAAAGCGCAGGGCAAGCCGGTCTCCCTTGTTGCCGCCGACCTGCCGCAACGATTCACCGCCAGCGACCGCATCCGGGACTTCCCGACAGAGGTCAGCCAGACGCGTCTCGCCGCGCTGTCGACGGGCGATTCCGAGCGCGACATGACCGCGCTGGAAGAGATTTTCGGCCCTCGCTTCGGGGCGGTCGTCGGCGTCGATACCACCGATGGTCTGCGCATCACCTTCGCGAGTGGTGAGATCGCCCATCTCCGCCCTTCGGGCAATGCACCCGAGCTGCGGGCCTACACCGAGGCGGACAGTCCGCGGAGGGCTGCCGAGATGAACCGCATCTGCCTGGAGGTGCTCAAAGGCTGGCGGGCGTGACCCGCGGCCCTCAGCGCCGCTTGGGAAGGAAGGTTCGCGCCTCTCCCTTGTGGATGTTCAGGAAGCGAATGGCGGCGCACGCGGCCCCAAAGCCGTTGTCGATGTTGACGGTCACGATCCCCGGAGCGCAGCTCCCGAGGGCCGAGTCGAGGCTCAGGCGGCCTCCCTGACCGACGCCGTAACCGACGGAGGTCGGGACGGCGATCACGGGTGCCCCGACCAGTCCACCGAGGGCGCTGAACAGCGCCCCTTCCATGCCCGCCACGGCGATCACCACCGGGTGCTCGCGGATCGCGTCGATGCGTTCCATGAGACGCCACAGGCCGGTGATGCCCACGTCCTGGAACAGGACGCTCGGGATGCCGTGGAACTCCAGGGTGCGGGCGGCTTCGAGGCAAACCGGGGCGTCGGACGTTCCCCCGCTCACGATGGCGATCGGCTCGACCATCCTCGTCGGCAGGGTATGGGGGAAGAAGCCGGTACGGGACACGGCGTCGTAGTTCATGCGCTCCCGGAAGAAAGACGGCAGTACCTCGGTCTTGCCACGATCGAGGCGGGTCAGGAGGCAGGGTGCCCCCGTTTGACGGAAGTCCCGCAGGATGGCCTCGATCTGCTTCGGGGTCTTATGCTCGCAGAATACCGCCTCGCTGAGCCCGATGCGGGCCTGACGGTCCAGGTCCAGCACGGCCGTAGTGCTGCTTTCATTCATGCCATCAGTCACGGTCCGTCTCCAGGGACTTGTCGGTGGCGAGCCTAGCCAGACCCGCCCGCGCGGCGTGGCCGGCTCGCGCTGCCAGGTCTCGTGATTCGGCCTTCGCCGTGGGTCCGCCGGGGCGGTCGACCAGCTTCACCCCGATCTCGGTCCCGTCAGCCATGATCCGGTGCTCGCTGCGGGTGAGGGTGATGCGCGAGGCGGGCTGCCAGCGCACGCCGATCGTGGTCGTCTCCCGGAAGCAGGCGTCGACCACTGAAGAGAAGGTCTCGGGCCGAATAAGGATCTGGATGCTCATGGTCGCGCGTCCGCCCTTGCCGATGGCCTGGTAGGTGGTGACGCTGAGTACGCCCGCCGTCGCGCGCAGGTGCTCCAGAGCAATAGCCAGGTCCTCGGGCGTCTGGTCGTCGACCTCGAAACGCAGGCTGAGGATGGGATCCTGTGGCATCCCCTTCGCGGAGGTCTCGAGCGCCAGGATCTGCAGGCAATTGGGGACGCCAGGCAGCTCACGCGTACCGAATCCCAGGCCGCTGGCGGTGAGGATTCCGCAACCGGGAAAGACGCCTGTGGGGGTCAGGGATCTGAGAATGGCCGCTCCGGTCGGAGTGACCCGCTCGCCGGGTATGCCGTCGTCGGTCACCGGGAGGCCCTCCAGCAGCAGCGCCGTGGCCGGCGCCGGAACCGGGAGTACGCCGTGGGCGGACTGGACCCTGCCACTCCCGAGGGGAAGGGGAGCGCAAGAGGCGTGTTCGACCTTCAGCTCCTCCAGCAGAACTGCGGACCCCAGGATGTCGGCGATGGAGTCCCAGCTGCCAACCTCGTGGAACTCAACCAACTCGGGCTCGATTCGGTGCACCTTCCCCTCGGCCTCCGCGAGCAGGGAAAAGATGGCGAGGGCCCGGCTTCGCACCCCGGGAGGCAGGCTGGCTAGCTCCAGCAGCTCGCGGATGTCGCGGAACGGCGTGTGGCGGTGGTGCGCCGTACCCGGCCCGTCGGCGGTGACGCGAAATCGCTTTCCGCCGATGGGACCCTCTGTCTCCGTCAAGCTGACCTCTATCCGAGCGGGCATATCGAGTGCGGAGATCGCCTCGCGCACTGCTGAGACATGTTCGGGAAAGGCGTCCAGCAGGGCGGCGCAGAACATGTCGCCGGCGAGTCCGCCGACAGGGTTCAGGTGGAGATGCATGAATGAGTCTGGCTCAGGTCGCGAGGGGATGCTGAAGCTTGGCCGCCGCGGCAGGATACACGAAGCGCGGCCGCCTTCTCCAGCGCGCACCGATGTTCGCGATGGGCCGGGGTCTGTTTCGGCTAGGCGCCGCGCGGGAGAGGAGGTTGCGGTATCGAGGGCGAGCGGCGAGGGTCGGGTGGTACGATAGAGCCCGCAGAACCGATAGGCGCGTCGGCGACTGCTAGAGAAACGCTGATCAATTCAGCGCTTTGCGCGGCGCATGGATGTGACGCCATTTTCAAGCGCTTAAGGAGCTTGAAAATGGAGCCATTCTAAGAATCTCGCTTCTTGGATGGCGTGCTGATGTTGGCCAGGATGGCCGATCATCGGCGTCTTCTTAAAGAACAACGGCACCGAATCCCCCCGATTAGGGGGAAACACGCCCTGAGCGCGTCTGGTTTCGGATCTCCCAATTGCACCGCTCGATGAGATGATCGATCTGCCGAGAGACCCGCACCTCGCTTTCTGGCTCGTAGGTCTCGCCTTTGTCCCAGTGATTTGCCGCATCCTCCGCCTCGAGCTGGAGTCCCTGACGCCATAGCTCCCAGATTGCTTGTGATTGGCTGGTGGTCATGGCTATACCCCGTTTGTTTCCTTTGCCCATTTTTCGCCGCTCGCATCCGCAGCCGGCTCTTGAGATATTCCTAGCAAGTCTGGGGCCGTTTCTATAAAACGTTGTTAAAACAACAAGAGGCATAAATGCTGGCTAACGCGGTGCGTTGAAGTGTAATTTGGGGATTGCATGTAATTAAGAACGTACACCACCAATAAAATTGCAGACAAAACAACTTGATAATGGTGTTTTGGCATGAGAATCGATTTTCGTTGTTAAGGATGGTTAACATTTCAGGAGGTCCCGCATGAGGGTCGTGACCTGGGCCGTGGGAGGCAACTTTCGAACAGGTGAAAGTGGTGTCCGATCCCGCGTCAACGCTCCGGCGTTTCGCGTTTCAGCTCGCCGAGGGCCTCTTGAACACGCTGGCGCAGTCTGGTCAGTCGGCGCACCGATCCCGTTCGCTTCACCGCCACGCCCAGGGCCCCGCTTTCGGCGATGAGAACGACCAGGCTTCGGCCCCGGGTTACGGCCGTGTAGAGCAGGTTGCGCTCCAACAGCGTGTAGTGCTGGGTCGAGAGCGGGATTACCACCGCCGGATACTCGGATCCCTGACTCTTGTGGATGGTCGTGGCGTAGGCGAGGGAGAGCTCGTCCAACTCGCCGGTTTCGTACTCGACCTGGCGGCCGTCGTAGGCGACGACGAGCAGCCCTTCCTCCTCGTCGATGCGGGCGACGCGGCCGATGTCGCCGTTGAAGACCTCCTTGTCATAGTTGTTGATGGTCTGCATGACCTTGTCCCCCGGGGCATAGGTCCAACCGAAGCGTGTGATACGCGGTTCGCCGTTCGGGTTGAGCCGCTGCTGCAACTCGACGTTCAGCGAACGGGCCCCGAGTCCGCCTCGATTCATTGGGGTCAATACCTGGATGCCGTCGATGGCGTCGAGCCCGAAGCGCCGGGGAATGCGTTCGGTGACGACCGTGATGAGGCGCTCATGGATCAGCGCCGGCGTGTCGCAGGGGATCAGGTAGAAGTCGCTCTCGGGATCCTGTCCGGTTGGACGCTCCGGCATCAGGCCGCGGTTGATCCGGTGCGCGTTGACGATGATCCGGGAGGTGGCCGCCTGGCGGAAGATCTCGGTCAGACGCAGTGTGGGTACCACCTCGGAGTCAATCAAGTCCTTCAGCACGGCGCCGGGCCCCACCGAGGGGAGTTGATCCACGTCCCCCACAAGCAGGACGGCGGCATGGTCGGGCACAGCGCGCAGGAGCTGGTTCATCAGGGCGACGTCGACCATGGAGACCTCGTCCACTACCACCAGGTCCGCCTCGAGGGGTGAGTACTGGTCCCGCTTGAAGCCCATTATCTGGGGATCGAACTCCAGCAGACGGTGGACCGTCTTGGCTGCCGCCCCGGTGGACTCGGATAACCGCTTGGCGGCGCGTCCGGTGGGCGCGCACAGGAGCACCGACGCCCCCTTTGCCCGCAGGATACGCAGGATGCTGTTCACGACCGTCGTCTTGCCCACGCCGGGACCGCCGGTCATCAAGGTCACCTTGCCGTTCACGGCGCCCATCACCGCCGCGCGCTGGGAGCCCGATAGCTCGAGCCCGGATTCACCCTCGCCCCAGGCGACGGCGGTAGCCGCTTCGATGTGTCCCCAGCTCGGCGGGCTACGTTGGAGCCGCGCGATGCTGAGGGCGACTCCTCTTTCCGCTCGCTGCAATGGGGTCAGGAGCAGGGCGGGGACGCCATCGATCTCTTCCTCGACCAGGGTCTCCTCCGTGAGCTCTCCCGTCACCGCCTGCTCGATCACGGGCCGTGGGATCGCGAGGAGCTTGGCCGCCGTCTCGACCAGATTCTCCCGGTAGGCCGCGCAGTGCCCGTCGCTGGCGATCTCCTGGAGCGCATGGCGCACCCCGGCGCGAGCCCGTATCAGGGAGTCCCGCGGGATGCCGAGCCTCCGCGCAATGGCGTCCGCGGTCTTGAAGCCGATGCCGTGGATGTCCAGGGCGAGCCGGTAGGGATTTTCCCGCACCTTCTCGATCGCCGCATCGCCGTAGGTCTTGAAGATGCGCACGGCGCGGGCGGTGCCGACGCCATGGGACTGCAGGAAGACCATGATCTCGCGGATCACCTTCTGCTCCGCCCACGCCCTGGTCACCCGCTCCCTGCGCTTAGGTCCGATGCCGTCGAGTTCCAGCAGGCGGCCGGGATCGTCCTCGATGACGTCGAAGACCCGCTCGCCGAAGGCGCGCACCAGCTTGCGGGCGAAGTGGGGGCCGATGCCCTTGACCATGCCCGAGCCGAGGTACTTCTCGATGCCTTCCAGGGTGCTGGGAGGGACGACGCGCAGGGTCAGAGCCTTGAATTGCAGCCCGTGCTGCCGGTCGTTCATCCATGAGCCGTCACAGTCGACGTATTCGCCGGCGGTCACGCTCGCCGCCGAGCCGACCACGGTCACCAGGTCGCGCTGGCCGCGCACCTTCACGCGCAGCACGCAGAAGCCGCTCTCCGGGCTGTGGAAGGTGACTCGCTCGACCGAGCCCGAGAGGCGCTCCGCGTGAGCGCCCTGGCTCGATCCGGGGTACTCGCCGAGACTCATTGCTCCGCGACCGGCGGCGAACCGGGTCTTCCGGCGCCTCGCTTGGGGTCAGCTTCCCTTCTTCGGGATGAACAGATGAATGCCGTTCTGGTCCGCGCGGCCTTCCGCTCGGGAAACGTCCGCATCCGCGGGGAGGGGTAGGGTCCAGAAGAAGCTTCCGAAGCTGAAGCTACCCTGTCCCGAGCCACCGGAGGACTGGCCGCGCTCGAACACCAGCGCGCCGTCTCGGACATGCATCTGGATCTCGCTGGGCGCGATCCCGCGGAGCGCCAGCTCGATCAGGTAGCCGCCCGGCACCTCACGGCTGTTGACGCCGTAGGACCAGGCTCCTCCGGCGGATTGTTGACTGGGTTGGCTGGCATAAGCCGCGGGTGGCCCGTAGAGAGGCATCGTGTACTGGTAGGAGTGAAAGTAGCTGGGCCCTTGCGGGTAGCCCCAATCGGGCGAGCCCCACGCGGCGGGAATGGCGAACGCGAGAAGCATGGCGATAGAGATGGGTTTGGTTGTCATGGCGGGAAGACCTCCAGCGCGAGGGATCACGGTCTCTCGAGCAATGCGAGTGGATGATTGAAGCATAACCTACGCGCGTTGAACTGGTGTCCCGCACGCTCAAGCGAGCCCTCGCTTCGACCGGTTTCAGGTGCTGGTGGGTGGCTTGATGCGGCGGAACAGCTCGCGCCGGGAGATCTCCTTCTGCAGCGGGCAATCGCGCCTGGCCTTCTCCATGTTCTCGTCGCGGGTGCGAATAACCTGATTCCATGCCTCGAAAACGGCCGCCGCATCCCGGTAAGGCTCCAGATCGAGGCAGATCGGTTGTACCAAATAGTGCCCGAGGGCGGGGTCGTAGTTCAGATGTGCCTGCTGCGGCTGTCCGAGCAGCATGAAGTCCAGACGCGGGCCGAGCACCAGGTAGTCGACTCCCTGACGCTCGTCCGCGGACCAGCCGCCCGGGATTTCCAGCGGCGGCGTATCGTCCGGAAACAACAGACGGGCGAGCATCCAGGGGGTGAGCAGCAGCAGCACGCGCCAGCCCTCGATCCTGCGCAGTGCCCGGAGTTGGATGCCGAGCGCCGCGTTCAGCATGGGGTCGCCCGCCAACTGGTCGCGCAGGATGGCCTGGTGTGCCCTAACCACGGCGAGACCCAGGGCCTCGTCGTCGGCGAGCGCCGGGGGACAGGTCCTCCAATCGCGGTCAGTCATGACCCTCGGTCTCGGGGAAGATGCGTGCGATTCGCCCGCCCAGGGTGCGGTAGAGCAGCAGCTCGCTGCGGTCCCGGAGATCACGGGCGAAGCGCGGCACCCAGCGGCCGAGATGGTCGTCCTGGAGCTCCCGAAGCAACTCCCCGCCGTCCTCCTGCTCGGCGAGCCGAGCAGCACACTCCAACATGGTTCCGAGGTAGTCTGGTGGGGCCCCGTCCGCCTGGAGCTCCGGCGCGGCGATAGAGGCTCGCCAACGCCGCCGCGCTCGTGCCGCCCATCTGCCCCTGACGGTAGGCGGACTCGAAGGGCGGGCACACCGTTGCGGGCCAACCATTGAGGAACAATCGCGTGTGCTCCCCCTGCCAGCGCTCGAGCGTAACCTCCTCGAGTTCCGCAATGCAGTCAGCGAGCCATGGCGCCTGCGGGAGCAGGTCGCGCAGGGCGTCGAGAGCGTCCTCCGCCGGGTGGGCGAGCAGCGCGGCAAAGATTCGCAGTTGCTCTGGTTCCCGGTCCCGAGGCGCGGCCGCGCGCTTCGGTATTGTGTTCTGCGACATCGGGCTCCGGTTCTCGTCAGGTAGGCGCGCAGGCAACGGCTCTTGGATTGCTCCGCGTCGTGGTCCCGCCGCCGGAGCGCGAGGTCCGGAGAGTGGACTCTGGCTCCGAGCTTATTCGCGTCGCTTGAGTCGGCTGGTTCACTCCCTTGCGGCCGTTATTGTGAGGCGAGCCAATCGGCGAGGGCCCGCATCTCGTCCTCGTTGACGCCAGCCATGATCCCCAACATGACAACCGATTGGCCGTTGTTACGGGCGCCGCTCTTGATGTCGCGCATCTGATTGTAGAGGTAGCCTGCTTTCTGCCCGGCGATTTTGGGGTAGATCGGCAGTATGGGCGTGCGCCCATCCGGGCCGTGGCAAGACATGCAGGCTCTGGTCTGGAACAGCTGCGCTCCATCCGGCGCGGTGTCCTGGGCGGCAGCGGTCGACGCGCCCCCGGCGGTGAGGAGAGCGCAGGTCAACAGCGCGGACAATCTCTGTTTGTTCATCTCGATGGTCTCCCGGATCTTGGTTCGTTGGGTTGCGCTATTCAAGCTCGGTCTCGTCGTTCTGCAGCATGGCGGCGATCTCGAAACGCAGCCGCTTGTCGACGCCGATGCCCTGCCAGCCGGCGCCCACTTCCTTTGCCGCAAGCGCCATCGGGAGCCCGTCGCAACTGCGGATGACCAGGTCTCGGTCTCGCCGTCGGAGACCTGATCTACGATCTGCCGCCCATAGGCATCCTGGTAATCGACGTCGCCCTCCTGGTCCCACAGTCTGCTTTGCTCCGCGCTCAGCGTGACGATCGCGAGGGGGCGGCCGTCCATCACGGCGACGAAAGCACTTAGCTCATCGAGGGTGCGCTGGCGGGCTTCCGCCTCTTCATCCTCGGAGAATTTCAGTTGGTATTCGGGCATGGAGATCCTCTGCCGGACACGATCCGGGCTTCGGGTCGAATTCGGTTATGATGCAGCCGTCTGCATTTGAGCTGGCCCCCACAGAATCCGGGTCCGCAAGCCCGCGTATAGACAATAGGCGTCAATGCAATGGAACAAACACCAAAAAAGCCTAAGAAACGCGCTGGAAAAGTCATCCACGGCGCCGTGTCCAAACATGCGATCGAGAAGGCTGCGGATATCCGCGCCCGGTACGGTCCCGTCATCGACTTTCCCACCGTGCTGCGCATCCTCGAGGACAGACGATGCATCCGGTATCCGGTCGAGATCAGATTCGTATCGGAAGGCATCGAGCCTGGCCTGTTCGCCAAGACCGAAGCCATCTCCGATGACCCGGCGGACGGATACGTCATCTCGCTGCATCAACACTTCAAGGATCGGCCCGAGGTGCTGCCTGCGCTGATCCTCTACCAGTCCGTACTAGTCAACTACGGCGATATCGCAACCGCCGCGGATGCCGAGCTCTTCGGTTCCGGTATCCTCGGCCTGGACCGGGACGCTTACTACACGCAGATCGCCGACCTGACCGACTCCCTTTGGCGCGGCTGAGCATCGACCGGACGTTTCAGGAGCCACCCCGCTGCACCCACCTCCGTCTGCAACGCCTATTCGGGCAGAGCCGAGAGCCATGCCGCGATTGCAGCCAACTCTTCGTCGCTGGACAGGTGCATGACGTTCTTCATCGCCACCGAGTGCGCATTGCTGCGCGCGCCGCTCTTGATGTCCTTCATTTGAGCCAGCAGGTAGTCCGTTCCCTGGCCCGCGAGCTTGGGATACTCGTCCATAGCAGGCACCCGGCCTTCAGGCCCATGGCAGGCAACGCAGGTCCGCTCGATATAGAGGCCTGCGGCATCCAGGGCTTGCGCCGGACTGGACAGCAATGTGGCGCCGACGATGCCAGCAGCCGTGATCAGTATCCTGTGAGTCGTCATTGTGTTTACTCCCACTGGTAAAGCCGGGCGAAGGTTGATTTCCCGCGGATCAGTGTTCGGGCGCCGCCTGCACGGCCTCGGCCCGTCTACACCTTGCACGCCTTGTGGATGGCAACCGTGCCGCCGAGCAATGGCCGACCCGTGACATCCGAAAACCCAAGCTCTTGGAGCAAGCGGGAAAGCTCCTCCGTAGAGTAAAAAAGGCGGATGGCGTCGACGAAGTAGTCGCGGCAGGCCAACGCCTCGGGCCCCGAGCGGATACCCCAGGAAATCACCTTGAGGCAAGCTTTCAGGTAGAGGCAATAGGCGTCCTCAATGAGCTTGTTGGCCGGTCGCAACATATCGAAATGATGAAAGTGTCCACCTGGCTTCAGGACGCGATTGATCTCCGAGAAGACATCGATGACCCGCAGGTGCCGCGTGGCGTACTGCAGGGTCACGACGTCGAAATGGTTGTCCGGAAACGGCAGTCGGTGGACGTCGCAGATGTGTCCCTTGATCTCGAAGCCCTGCCGCGAGGCCCGATCCTTGCCCACTTTCTGCATGGCGTCGCTGCGATCCACTGCGTACATTTTGAGAGTGGGCTGTTTCTTCAGCAGCTCGATGCCGACGACATTGGTCCCGGCGCAGACGTCGAGCACTCGTTGGCCAGGCTCGACATCGATGGTCGCGATGAAACGGCGGCGCAGCCCCCTCAATACCCCCAGGCTGGCGAAGTCGTTGGCCGTGTCGTAGGCGGCGGCGACATCCGCAAACACCGCATTGATCTGGTTTTCCCAGATGGTCTCGAATGCTTCGCGCCGGGCGTCTTCCTTTGACTTAAAGCTCGTCATCAGTGTGCATCCCCACCATGGGATTCGCCGTGGCCGCGTTCGTGATCGGCATTGGTCATGCCCTTCGGCAGCATGGGCGCGGGCTCCGGGATGAAGCTGCGCGAATCCGGAAAGCCGCTCACCCTGTTCGACGTCGTGGGGATTGTGGCACTCGGTGCAGACCCACCAGCGCTTCTTTCCGCCCGCCTTCCACATACCGATGCGCTTGCCATGGATACCATCGCGCCACCTCCGAAAGACGTCGCCGTGGCATTTGCCGCACACCTTCTGGGGTTGATTGAAGCTGATCTCGTTGCCGAAATTGTCCATCAGCTTGGTACGCTCCGCCGGGTGGTGGCAATCCAGGCACCAGATCGCCCCCTTACCGTGCTTCAGGTCCATGGAGTCCGGCACGATGTCCTGATGCATCTTGAGCTGGCGCGGCAGCTTGTTTTCCGGATAGGGGACGTATTCGCCGTTGTGGCAAGCCATGGAGCAGATGGTCAGCAGCTTGTTGCGGTCGAGCTGCGGCTCGCGGGGCTTGACCACCGCCTCTTCGTGGGAGTAATCGGCCTCGATCGGCATGTCGCCCATGGGGATGGTCCCGTCGAAGGGATCACCCCAAAGCAGGACGCCGCCGGTGGTCGGCGAGCACTTCACGTTCATCACGCCGGGCTCGATCTCGCGCTGCTGCACCTGAGTCCAGTCCGTCCCGGCTCTCGAAGCACTCTTCGCCGTCTTCGGCCGCTTGCGCCGTGGACCGGGCCATGGGACGCCACCGCCAGTAGGCACAGGCCCATGACCGGTCCCTTCACTCGATAGCTAGTCATCGTCTTTCGTCTCCCGAATTCGTTGGAGTCACCACGGCGCTGTGCCGTGCCGAGATCGGTCCACAAGGGCCACGCTCAAGCAGCCGTCACGCTGGCCTGCTCGCCTTGGGTCCGGGCGTCGACCTTTTCCTGGTAGCGAACATCGCCGAGCAGGACACCGACCGCGCCCTTTATCAAGACGGTCAGCACGAAGAACCCGATCGCCCAGACCCCGCCGATGACCATGAGCTCGATCGCGCTCGGGATATATTCGGCGAACTCTCCGACGGGCGTCGGGATGACGCCCGGGAGCATCAGGCCCAGCCCCTTCTCGATCCAGATGCCGACGAAGGTGGCGAGCAGATGAAGGGCAGGATCACGAAGGTTCTTTCTGACCTTGGGAATCAGCAGCAGGATGAAGGAGCCGATCATCAACGCCATGGCGGTCCAGAAGAAGGGCACCAGCGCGTTGAGCCCATGATGACCGAACATCAGGTATTGCAGCCCCATCGAATGCTCGGTGCTCGGGTAGAGCTCCGTGACGATCTCCGACAAGGTGAGGAACAGTGCGATCCCGAGGCACCAGGTGACGATCTGGGACAGCATGTGGAAGGCCTCGTCCGCGATCTTCAACGGGGTGAAGCGGCGAACCAGCAGGAACACGATGATGATCAGCGACGGACCGGCGGCGAAGGCGGTCGTGATGAACTTGATCGGCATCATCGAATGGAACCACATGGGCCTGGCCGGCATGGTGTTGATCAGGAAGGCCGTGACCGTGTGGATGCTCAGGGCCCAGACGATCGCGATGTAGACGATCGGCAGATAGAAGGCCTTGTTCACCGGCTCGTCGGAGTATTTCTTGTACAGGTAGTAGAAGCCGCCGACGACGTTGAGCAGCAGGTATCCGCTGAGGACCAGCACGTCCCAGGTCAGCACCGAATGGGGCCAGTTGTAGATCCCGATGACCGGGAAGATGTGCCAGAGCCGGTCCGGTCGGCCCATGTGGGCGATGACGAACAGCAGGCACATGATCACCGCGGCGATGGCCAGCATCTCGCCGAGCACGACGATGCTGGTGCAGCTCCTTGTGCTTGTAGACATAGGCCGGGAAACACCACGGTCACCGCCGCCGCGGCCACGCCGACCATGAACACGAAGTTGGCCAGATACAATCCCCAGCTGACCTGATCGTTGAGGTTGGTGACGATCATGCCGTCACGGATCTGCACGAACTCGCCGTAGCCCCAGAGCATGATGAAGAAGGACAGGAACAGCATCCAGGCCCAGAACATGGCGCCACCGGTGAAGCCCGCGCGCAGGAAATCGAGCACAAACTGAACAAAGCGTTTCACGATGGCTTCCCCTAATCCATGAAGTAGAAGAATTTGGGATAGGTATTCAGGTCCGCGCGCAGGCGGAAGACCTTCTTGGTCGCCAGCACCTTGCGAACATCGCTGTCCGGATCCAGCAGGTTTCCCAGCTTTCGCGCCCCGACCGGGACAGACCTCGACGCAGCCGGTCCAACGGCCCTTTCTGGTGCGCTGAATACAGAAGGTGCACTTTTCGACCACCCCCTTCATACGCGGGCGGTTACCCAGGTAATGGGTGTCGGGATTCATCTCCTCGGCCGGCAGATCCGGCTCGCCCCAGTTGAAACGACGGGCCCAGTAGGGGCAGGCGCCGATGCACATGCGGCAGCCGATGCACCAGTTGTAATCGATGACGACGATGCCGTCCGGGTCGCGGTAGGTGGTGCGGACCGGGCAGACCTTGACGCAGGGCGGTTTCTCGCACTGCATGCACTGCATCGGGAAATAGAAGGCGTCCTTTTCCGGCACCTGGTCGGGCTCGTAGTAGTGTTGACCCTCCAGCACCACGCCAGCAGGCTTGTAAGAATTACCGCCGACCTGAACGCCGTATGCCTCGGGGTAGCCGGTGTTGTCCCTGTCCTCTTCCGAGAACTGACCCTTCTCCATCCGCAGCACCCGAATCCATTCGATCTGCTGCTTCTCACCGCGGGACTGATTGTTCTCGGCGACGCAGGCCTTGACGCAGCGCCGGCAACCGATGCATTTCTGAATATTGAGCGCGTAGCCAAACAGGACGCCGTCGATCGCCGGCGAGCCGTCAACCGTCACCTTCTTCCCGAACTCTTCCGAGTAGCGCTTCTCCAGCCGCTCGATGGCCTCGCGCTTCTCCTCTTCGGTCATTAGCCGGTAGTTCTTCTGGAACTCCTCGGCCCAGGTGACGTTCGCAGTCGCCTTGGCCGGCTTCGGATCCGACAGCAGCATCGCTGCGCCAGCGAGCGAGGCTACGCTGTAGGTGCCCGCCGAGCGCAGAAAGTCGCGGCGGGACGTGCCGGTGGTACCTTTGGCTTTGGTGTCTTCGTTTGGCATGGTGACCCCTGGATCGATGGACGATCGAAAAACTGGCAGCGGGTGAGACGCCGGGGCAGGAGTGGCGGCGCCAACCCGATGGCCGCGCATCCAGTGTCGTGCACCCGGTAGCGGAACCGGTTCGGAGGACCCGGGCTTCAGCCCTTCTCGTAGTAGTTTTCGACGAGTTGCTGCAGCATGTCCTCCTTTTCGCTGGTGGACATCAGCACATATTCCCGCTCGGCCAGCTCCTGCTCACCGGCCACATGGTCTTTCCGATAGCGGTCGCTGAGATCGCGCTCGGGGACCGATTCCACCACGACCTTAGCGAGTCCAGCGGTGCCGGAGAGCGAAACCGCTCCGACCGCCGCCTTCGCGAAAAATCCCCGCCTTGCCTGGGAAACCGCCTGCGCCGATGGCGACTGGCGCTCGCCGGCCGTCTCTGCAGGGGAAAACCGCTTGCCGAAAGCGGCCAGCATTCTTGTCAACATGTGATGATCCTCATTTCGGTGGGTCTATGATCGATGCGCTGCGCACCTGGCCCGGCGGTCTATATGCCTGCTCTGGCGGGGTAGGACGCGCCGCTCCGAGCAGGTGCCTGCGAAAGCAAGGCTGACAAAGCTCTTATTTATGGATTTCTGCTGCCGGGCGTATTAGAGCCAGCTCGAATCCGGTAACCGGGGATCATTACATCACCCTCTAACGGCAGTGTTCATTGTCTTGGGTCAACTAATTTTGCATGTTTTGCAAACACTTAGATGCCATCACTCTGATGCCAAATTGGCAGGAATACTTCGTCGCTTGATCGAACTCATGCCAATCTGGCATTAGTACAAGAGAAGAATTGGGCATGAGCGCCATCATTCATTGAATAATCCGCCTCTTATGTCGACGTGCAATAACTGTCAAATTGGCAGGCGACATGGATTATTGCGGGACCGCGAAAACGGTCGCGGTCCGGTTTTCGCATCGGCGCCGGAGGGCCGCGCGATTGACGATGGAATCTGCGGACCCGTTTCCGACCTGGACGAGAGCCCGAGGGGTCGACGATGCAGGTGTTGGTTAGCGATTGATGCGCTCGTTAGGCTGGGTTGAGGAGCGAAACCCAGCATTGGCGGGGCGCGGAGTCTGACGAGCGGACCCTGGGTCGCGCCGGGCGGGGAAAGTCCGGTTCGACATGGCGCTTCCAGCCTGAGGCCTTGTCAAGGAAAGAGAGACGCTCGCGCGCCTCTCCTTCGTCACCGCCTCCTCGCTCTCGTTGTTCTGTTCGGCCTCTACCAGGGGTAGGCGTAAACCCCCGCGTACATGAAGTAGTGCCGCAGTAGATAGCCGCCGGTCAGCACGAAGACCGACGCGGCAATGATCGGTGCGTGGCTTGTCCAGCCCTTGATCACGCCCTTGAGCTCCAGGAAGAAGGGCACGACGAGCCCGAAGCCGATGAACCCGATGAGCCAGCCGAGGTCGGTGAACAAGAGTTCCCAGGAGCGCATGGCGGACTCCGACCCGCGCTGCAGGTAGAAGAAGAAGGAGAAGATGATCACCAGCTCAACGGAGATCAGAACCAGATCGATGCGCTCGTAGAGCACGCGAATATGCTCGTCCGCCGCATCCTTGATGACGGTGTACATCAGCAACAGCAGGAACGCCATCGCGGTGGAGAAGGCGGACACGGTGAACAGCAGAGGCACGCCTGGATTTGCCCACAGGGCCACGGCGGGGAACGACTGCAGCAGCAGGCCCGTGTAGACGGCTACGCCGACGCCGTTGACCACCGCGAGCCAACCGATGAATCTGCGGTACCGCTCGATCAGCTGGCAGAGCTTCACCAGGTGGCCGGAGCCCAGGATGCGGTTGACCAGCGGCAGCTTCTGGAACAGGGGCGTGACGCAGGCGTAGGGCAGGGCGTAGAGCACCCCCCACACCATCATCCAGAGGATGAACTGGGTGCCCCAGGCGATCCATGCGGTCGGCTGGGTAAACATTGCCAGCGGGTTCAGCACGTGAATCACCGCGAAATGGTCGAGCAGGTGCCCGAACAGCATCAGTGAGCCGAGGGACAGCAGCACGACACCGGCGCCCACACCCCAGAGAACCAGGTTGCGGTGCGGCTTGAGGTACATGTCGGTGAGGAAGGTCACCGCCAGGGTCGCGGCGCCAAGCCCGCCGGTGTAGAGATATATGGCGAGCCACCAGGTCCAGAGGTCCTGGGTCGAGTAGGTCATGTTGACTTCCATCTCAGCCCCTCCGCTTCAGGTCGTCGATGTAGTAGACGTTGGGCCGGGTACCGATGTGCGGCATCAGCGGTCGGGCAACCCCGCTGGCCACCATCTGGGCCACCGGGTCCTCGGGGTCGTCCAGGTCGCCGAACATGCGCGCTTCCCCGACGCAGGTCTCCACGCAGGCGGGCTTGAGTCCCTGCTCGACCCGGTGGTCGCAGAAGGAGCACTTATCCACGCTGGGGCTGGTGCGCCGGTAGTCGGAGCCGAAGAACTCCCGGCCCTGAGCGACGTCGGAGTAGGTCACCTCCACTCGGGCGTGATAGGGACACGCCATTGCGCAGGCGCGGCAGCCCATGCAGAGGTCCTGATCGACCATGACGATGCCGTTGGCTTTCTTGTAGGTCGCGCCGGTGGGACAGACGCTCATGCAGGGCGGGTTGTCGCAGTGGTTGCACAGGCGCGGGAAGAAACGGCGGTGCACGTCGGAACCGACGCCGATCTCCTTGTCGTGAACGTAGGTGCGCCACTTCTTGTTGTCCCACACGGGGGTCTGGTTCTCCATCGCGCAGGCGGCCATGCAGGCGTTGCAGCCCACGCAGGTATTGAGGTCGATGACCATCGCGTATTTAGTCATTAGTTCATTCTCCCCTTACCTTAGGCGCGGGCCACTTTGATGGTGAATTCCTGGGACTTGAACCCGGCCACCACGGGTTCGACTTGGTAGGGGATCAGCTTGTTGGTGGCGGTGCCCTCGCCCTGGGTGCGGGAGAGCGCCTTGTTCTCGACCCCGAAGGAGGAGTAGATGAACAGGGTGTCCGGGTGCACCAGACGGGTAACGTAGGCGCGGCCGGTGGTCTCCTGGCCGGATCGGGTGTTGGTCAGCCGGATCTGGTCGCCCTGACCGATGCCGAGCTGGCCGGCCCGCGACGGGTGGATCCACACCCCCTTGTAGATGTCGTCCTTGAACTGGTTGACGCCCGCCAGTACCGGGTTGTTGCTGTTGGTGGAGCCGTGGGAGACGGTCGGCGTCTTGCCATAGGTGAAGTAGAACTCGTCCTCGGCCAGCGGCTCGGTGACGGGTTTGCCCTCCTGGTATTCCGGGGCGATCCAGGTGGCGAGCACGCTGAAGTTGGACTCTGTGTGGCCGCCATCGCGCAGGGACCGCATCAGGCCGCTGTAGAACTCCACCCGGCCGCTGTCGGTCGGCACCGGCATCTTGCGCGGCATGGCGTGGTGTTCGAGGATGTGCTGCTTGTCCTGCTCGTGATAGACGCCCTTGGCGCGCAGGACCTGGTCGATCTCCTCGGGTGTGACGCCGAGGCGCTTGGCCGTCTGGGCGAAGGAAACACGGCGACAGGCGGCGGCAAAGGCCCCCTTCTCGTGGGTCTGTCTGGGTCTCGGCGTAGGCTGCCTTGACCGGGTCGGCCTTGAGGCCGGTGAGCTTCTCCACCCATTCCAGGAACTCGTCCGTGTTGCCGCTGATGATCTCGGTCATCTTGAGCAGGATGTCCGCGGTCTCCTCCGTGTCATAGAGCGAGTCGATGGCCGCGTAACGGGTGGTGAGCGCCAAGTCCTGGTTGACCCCGTTGCCGTACAGCGTCGGCTCGTCGCGCTCCAGGTAGGTGCTGTTGGGTAGGATCACGTCCGCGTAGGGGGCGGTGTCCGACGGTAGCACCTCCACCATGACCACCAGATCCACGTTCTCGTTGCTCAGAACCTCCTTCCAGTAGGTGTCCGGGTAATAGTGGCGGACCGGGTTTGCGGCGTTGATGATGAATGCACGGGTCCTGTAGGGCTCGCCGTTGAATTGGACCTTGCCCTCGACGGACTCGCGTAGCCCGGTGTCGGTCATCACCGGCAGGGCCACGTTGAAGTGCCCGGCCTCCTTCTCCTGGGCGTTCCAGGCCCAGGTCCAACCAGGCCTGCCGTGGGAGAAGTTCTCCGGCTTGGAGAGCGCCCCGATCACCATCTTGGCGAAGGCCATGCCGGCCAGGTTGGCCAGCGGGGCGCCCATCTCGTAGCCCTCGTCGACGGCCTTGAACATCTCGTGGGCCTTATGGTGCAGCTCGCCGGAGTTCATCCAGCCGCCCACCGAGTCGATGCCGCCGGTCAGCGCCTGCACCATGGCCTGCACCCGGCGCAGCATCATGACGTTGCCGAATCGCGCCCCGTGCCATCCCGGGTCGACGATGGCCGGGCGGGTGTTGCCGAACTCGCGGGAGATGCGGGCGATGGTCTCGGCCGGCACGCCGGTGATCTCCGCCGCCCACTCGGGGGTGTATTCGGCGAGCTCCTCGAGCTGGGCCTCGAACACGGTCTTGACCTCTCGGCCCTCGACCATGATGGGCTCCGGCAGCTTGAGTCCGGGGCAGAAGGTCCCGGGTGAGATGCTCTTGCGGTTGTCGTTGCTGAACTTCTCCAGCACGCGAACCTCGGTGGTGTCTTCAACGGCCACCAGCGGCCGGCCTTCGGGATCCGTGACCATCTGCCATTCGCCCTGGTCGTCCTTGTGGACCAGGAAAGGCATGTTGGTATGGCGCTTGAGGAATTGGCCGTCGTAGAGGCCCTCGTCCATCATGATCTTCATCAGCGCCAGCATGAAGGCGAGGTCGGTGCCGGGGCGGATCTGCACCCACTCGTCCGCCTTGGCGGCTGTTTCCGAGCAGCGCGGGTCGAGTGCCACCACCTTGGCGCCGTTCTTCCGGCCCTGGGCGAAGCGCACCATGCGGCAGGTGGACACCGCCCCGATGGAGGCGTTGTTGGCCACGAACAGGATGTACTTGGCGTTGTCGAAATCCGGCAGGATCTCGTCGTGAATGTTGAAGTTGCCGGTGACCATGTCGGTGCCCAGGTGGCCCGTGGTCACGCAGTGCTGCATCGGCGAGGCGACGATGTTGGGCACCTCGTTGGCCATGGCGAAGGGCACGGCCCAGTTCATGTAGAAGACGCAGGAGGTCCAGCCGCCGATCATGGTCCATTCCCAGGGCTTGATCTCGGCGGCCTTGCTCTTCTGGGCGATGTAGTCCCAGGCCTCCTCCCAGGTGGCGGAGCGGAAGGCGTACTCGCCCCGCTTGCTGCCCTCCACCCGGATCAGGGGCGTCTTGATACGGTCGGTATCGTAGGTCTGGCGCAGCCCCGCCTGGCCGCGGGCGCAGATCTTGCCGCGGTTCAGCGTCGAGTTGGGATTGCCGTCGAGTTTGACGATGCGCTTCTCGCCGTCCTTGGTGCGCGTGGTCACCCGCAGGTTGCACAGCGACGAGCAAAAGTTGCAGATGCTGTAAGAGATGTCCTCGCGTTCCTCGTCCTTGGCGACGGCTTTGCCGAGCATGCCGCCTGCTGGGGTAAGAAGACCGAGGGAGGCGGTGCCGTAGCCGGTGGTTTTCAGAAACGCACGGCGAGACAGGCGTGGGAAGCTCCAGGCCATCGAGATCCTCCGGTGGTTGATGCTGCCCCGGTGTTACGGCGACCGGGACCTTACTTGTAATCGTTTGCCCTGGTTACAGCATCGTTCGGGCGGGCAGAGAGTCTACTCTGCGGCCTAAACCGATACCGCACTCTCGTGTTTAGCGTCGTTGATAATTGTCAATGGGCCCCTTCTTGCTCTTGTTGACGGCGTCCAACCTTGAGACGCCAGACGCTCGCCAATCGGGCCGCGCTAAGCTACCGTAAAGTGTCCCGTCACCCTTTCCGCCGCCCTATCCGACAGGGCCTACTCGCCGCATCGACATGAGCGCCAGCTACGACCTGACCTATCGCGTCCAACCGACATCTCCCGAGGCGCACCTGTTCACCGTGGATCTCGCCATCGCGCGCCCGCCCGAGGGGGCGATGATTCTGTCCATGCCGGCCTGGATTCCGGGCAGTTACATGATTCGGGATTTCGCCCGCAACGTCGTCGCGATCGAGGCGCGGGATGCCGCGGGCGATTTGGATCTGGCGAAGCTGGACAAGCACACCTGGCGATTGACCCATCGCGGTCAGCCGATCAGGGTCCGCTGCCGGATCTACGCCTGGGAGCTGAGCGTGCGCGCCGCGCATCTGGATACCACCCACGGCTACTTCAACGGCCCCAGCCTCTTCCTGCGTGTAGAGGGCATGGATGCCGTGCCCTGCCGGGTGGAGATCGAACCGCCGGAGGGCGAGGTCTACGCGGACTGGCGGCTGGCCACCAGCCTGCAGCGGCTGGATGCCGAGCCCTGGGGCTTCGGTGCCTACCGTGCCGATGACTACCAGGACCTGATCGACCATCCGGTGGAGATGGGCCGCTTCACCCTGATTCCGTTCGAGGTGCGGGGCGTGCCGCACCGCATGGCCATCACCGGACGCCACCGGGCGGACGAGGCCCGGCTCCAGGAGGACCTCGCCCGGATCTGCGAGACCCATGCCGCCCTGTTCGGCGAGCTGCCCGTCGACCGGTACCTCTTCCTCACCACCGCCACCGGCGACGGCTACGGCGGTCTCGAGCATGGCCACTCCACCAGCCTGCTCTGCAGCCGCAACGAGCTGCCGGAGGCGGGCATGGACAGGCCGAGTGACGGCTACCGGCGCTTCCTCGGCCTCTGCAGTCACGAGTATTTCCACCTGTGGAACGTCAAGCGCATCCGTCCAGCGGTCTTCATGGACAACGGCCTCGCGCATGAGGTCCACACCCGGCTGCTGTGGGCGTTCGAGGGCATCACCTCCTACTACGACGAGCTGGCCCTGGTGCGCAGCGGCTGCATCGACGAGCAAGGCTACCTGGAGCTCCTTGCCCAGACCGTCACACGGGTCATGCGCAACCCCGGCCGGCTGATCCAGACGGTTGCCGAGTCCAGCTTCGATGCCTGGACCAAGTTCTACAAGCAGGACGAGAACGCACCGAACGCCATCGTCAGCTATTACGGCAAGGGCGCGTTGGTGGCCCTGGCACTCGACCTCACGATCCGTCTGCAGACCGAAGGGGCCAAATCCCTGGATGACGTCATGCGCGCCCTGTGGGAGCACCACGGCCGGCCGGACGTAGGGGTCGCGGAGCGCGGCGTGGAGGCTCTGGCCGCACGGGTGACCGGGCTCGATCTGGATGGGTTTTTCGCCCTGACACTGGACTCCACCGTGGATCTGGACTTGGCTTCGCTGCTCGCTCACTTCGGCGTCGGGCTGCGAATGCGCGCGATGAGGGACCCCAAGGATCTCGGCGGGGCCGTCGACGAGCTCAAGCCAATAGCTGCCAAGCCGACGCTCGGTATCCGCCTTCTGCCCACCGGCTCGGAGCCCGTCATCGGCGTGGTACTGAGCAGGAGCCCGGCGGAGAACGCCGGGCTGGCCGCCGGGGACACCCTGGTGGCGCTCGATGGTATCCGCATCACCCGCGACAATCTGGATCCGCTAGTCGCCCGCGTCGAGGAGGGCGCGGAGACGGAGGTCTATGCGTTCCGGCGCGACGAGCTGATGCGGTTTCGCGTGCGTCCTCAACCCGCGCCCGCCGACACCTGCGAGCTGAGCATCCTCGCCGACGCCCCGGACCACGTGGTCCGCCGCCGCGCCGCCTGGTTGGGTTCAACCGCCTGAGGTCGAAAGCGCAGGCGCTCGCGTGGAAACCCAGCTCAAGATCGTGCGCAGGCTCGCGGACGGGGAGTTTCATTCCGGCGAGGACTTGGCGGCCGCGCTCGGGATCAGTCGCGCGGCGGTGTGGAAGGCGGTCCACAAGGCGGGGGTGGGATTGGGTCTGGAAATCGAGTCGGTTCGCGGTCGGGGCTATCGCGTTAAGTCTCCACTGGAGCTGTTGGACGCGGAAGGCATCCTGAGCGACCTGCCCCAGGTGGCGAGGCGACACATCAGCCGGCTCGAGATCCACGACGACATCGACTCCACCAACAGTCACCTGATGCGCGAGGCCCACGCGGGCGCGCCCTCCGGCACCCTGTGCCTCGCGGAGCGCCAGACCGCCGGTCGCGGGCGGCGGGGGCGCTCCTGGGTGTCGCCCTTCGGATCGAACCTCTACCTGTCGCTGCTCTGGCGCTATCCGTTCGGCCCGGCCCAGCTCGGCGGCCTCAGCCTGGCCGCGGGCACCGCCGTCGCGATTGCGCTGGAGGCCGAGGGGGCGCGGGAGATCGCGCTCAAGTGGCCGAACGACTTGCTGTGGCGGCGCCGCAAGCTTGCCGGCTTGCTGATCGAGGTGGCAGGCGAGACCCAGGGTCCGAGTCTGGTGGTGGTCGGGGCCGGACTCAACACGCGCCTCGCGGGGCCCGAGGCCGCGGCCATCGATCAGCCCTGGGCCGACCTCGACGCCGTCCTTGGCCGCGGAAACTACAGCCGCAACCGCCTCGCCGCGAGGGTCGCCGCGGGGCTGACTCGGGTCCTCGACCGTTACGGGCGGGAAGGGATGACACCGTTCCTCCCGGATTGGGAGCGCTTCGACCTGCATCGCGGCGAGCCGGTCGAGGTTCGGTTCGGGGACCGCTCGACCGTCGGCACCCACGCGGGCATCACCCCGGAGGGCGCCCTGCGACTCGAGGTGGACGGCAGCGTCCAGACCTTTCACGCGGGCGAGGTCAGCCTGCGCCCGGTAGACTGAACGCCCTCCCGCCGCCCCGGGACCGACCGGTCCCGACCGCAGGAGATCGGCGTCCGCTGCAGGGCCGCGGAATGTTACGCTAACGCGCACCGACGCGGGGCGAACCCCGTATCTTGCCCGTTGCGGACAACCGAACCCTTGCTCCTGCTCATCGACATCGGCAACACCAACCTCAAGTGGGCCTCCCTCGACTCTAGTCGACTTGGGGAGATGAGGACCGTGCGTCACCACGGCGCCCTGCCGATCGATCTGCATGCCGCCTGGGAAACCCTGGAGACCCCTGAGCAGGTATTGGTCGGAAACGTCGGGGGCGGGGCGGTGGCCGAGGCCCTGGTGCGGGCCTGCCGCTCCCGCTGGGGAACGGAGCCGATCTTTGCCCGCTCGGCGCGGCACAGCCACGGTGTCACCGTGGCGTACGAGCGTCCCGAGCGGCTCGGCGTCGACCGTTGGTTGGCGCTGATCGCAGCGCACCAAGTCTGCGCCGGGCCGGCGCTGGTGGTTGACGCCGGTACCGCGGTCACCTTCGATTTGTTGCTCGCGGACGGCCGCCACCTCGGTGGGCTCATCCTACCCGGCATCGGCATGATGCGTGACAGCCTGCTTTCCGGCACGGCCATCCCGCAGGTCGAGCCGGAGGAGACCGGCGGACCCTGGACCGCGGACACCGCCTCCGCGATCGCCGCGGGCTCGATCCAGGCCCCAGCTGCCCTGGCGGACCGGCTCTACGGCCGGCTGGCGGAGGAGTGCGCGGCAGTGCCGGAATTGGTGATTACCGGTGGCGATGCGGAGCGGCTGCTTCCCGCCATCGGAAGAACCGCCCTTCACATCCCCGACCTCGTGCTTCGGGGACTCGCCTTGCTTGCGTGAGGAGCGCACGATGCTGCCCTGGCTCTTCGGTGTCCTGCTGGTCCTGAACCTAGGACTGTTCTATCTCGGCTATCAGCGTGAGCGCGCGGCGGATCCCGAGCCGCCTCCGCTGCCCGATGGTCGCTACGAGATTCGGCTGCTTTCCGAGGTGGAGAACCCTGAACCGGAGTCCCCCGGAGGTGATGGGGCCGAGCAGGATGCCCGCTCCGGCGTTGGGGACAATCCCGCTCCGGGCGCCGAACCCGTGGTACGCGAGCCGGATGCCGGCGAGACTGGGTTGCCCGAGCCCGAGCCCGAGCCCGAGCCCGAGCCCGAGCCCGAGCCCGAGCCCGAGCCCGAGCCTGAACCTGAGCCTGAGCCTGAGCCTGAGCCTGAGCCTGAGCCTGAGCCTGAGCCTGAGCCTGAGCCTGAGCCTGAGCCTGAGCCTGAGCCTGAGCCTGAGCCTGAGCCTGAGCCTGAGCAGGACCCGGTCGAGTCGGGAAGGGATGCGCCCGGGGTCGCGGTCCCCCCCTTCGAAGCGAGCGCTACGAATGCCCAAAGTCCGGAGTTAGATTCCGACAGGGGCGGGGCAGTAGCGGAACCACCCGGTGTGGAGGAGATCGGACCAGCGGTTGAAGAGGCAGGCGGGGAAGGGGCGCTGTCGCCGGACGAGCTGGACGCAGAGCCCACCGGGAGTAGGCATGAAGGCATCGGTGAGCCTTCCGGCGTCGCTCCGAACGCGGAGCGACCGCCCGAATCCGACCAATGAGGGTGCGGGAAGGCAGGACGGCAACCCGCCAGAACGGGTCAGGAGGCGTTGTACGCTCCAACCGGATACCCTAGAATTCCGGCTCCGAACGCGGCGCAAGCCGATCTCGCTGGCGTAGCTCAGTTGGTAGAGCAGCTGATTTGTAATCAGCAGGTCGTCGGTTCGAATCCGTCCGCCAGCTCCATAAGAAATCGAAAGGTTATTTCGTGCTCGCCCGGGTTGGCCGTTATTGAGTCACCATAGAGTCACCACGCGGTGGACGCATTGAACGCTAGACCGCATCGGGGCATATCAGTCCCACGGGGCTGAGCATTGATACTAATCGCCCGGCCTTCTTGGTACCTACGGACAACCACGTAATCCAGGTTGGCCCGGCCAATGACTAGAGCTGCGGTGCGTCTTGACGTTGCTTGGCTAGCCCGATCCAATCTCCCTGACCTCGACTAATTCCGGCCCATCGTTGCGGGGACTATTCACCTTCCGGGAGACCGGATGCATCGTCCACCGCGCTGGACCTATAGGCTTCAACATGGCGGACAGGGCGTCCAAGTACTTGTTCTCGGGATCGAGCCAAGCGGCGAAATCCGCAGGCGGCAGGATGACCGGCATCCGGTCGTGGATACTACGCACGAGCGTGTTCGCTTCCGTGACGATGATGGTGCAGGTCTCCAGGGCATTGTCCCCCGCGTCATGCCATCGTTCCCATAACCCAGCCATGGCGAAAGGCGCCCGATCCTCGCGGCGTATCAGATAAGGCGCTTTTCCACTCTGCTCCGCTTTCCACTCGTAGAAACCCTCGGCGGGGATCAGGCAGCGTCGGTGCTTGAAGGCATTGCGGTAAGCTGGTTTGGTCGCGACTGTCTCGGCACGGGCGTTGATCATGCTGTAACGGTTGTCTGGTCCCTTCGACCAGGAGGGGACGAGGCCCCAGCGCAGGGGGATGAGTTCTCGTCTTCCTTCGCCAGACAATCGGACGGCAAGCACGGCCTGGGTCGGAGCCACGTTGTAACGCGGCGTGGCCTCGCACAGGGTGTCGAGGTCAAATTCGGCAGCATAGACCTCAGGATCAGAGTACTGCACGAAGCGTCCACACATGAGAACCTCCAGATTCTGGCGACTGGGTGGCTGAGCAGCACATCTCCAGCACCCGCGACGTCGATATCGAATGGCTGACGAGGACAGGGTATGAAGATCAACTTCACCAAGAAAGAGTACGCGACCCTGGTCGAGATGCTGCTGATGGCCGACTGGGTCCTCCACGCCCACGAGACGGGTCCGACCAAGGAGACCATGCCTTACGCGGAACTACGCAGGAAGGTCCTCTCACACCACAAGGAAATGGGCATGGAGGATGCCTTCGAGTACGACCCCGAGGAGGGCGAGTACTACGAGACCAAGGACTACGAGGACAACGCCCCGCACATGGCTTTCATCGACGCATTTACCGAACAGAGTTTCTGGGACACCCTTGCCAGTAAACTCGCGGCGCGCGATTACGCGGCACTGGAAGCGCTAGGCACCGGAGAACCGCTGGGCGAGGACGAGCGCTTGGTGAAGATGTGGGAGATCGAGGAGCACTACCAGGAAGAGTTTGAGGCTCACGGGCTCGAAAACGTGCGCATCGCGTCCGAAGCGGGTGTCCATTGACCCGCGCGCCCCATTGGCGTTGACTGGCTCGCCTGCTTGCTAGAATTGATAGAAGAGGCAAATGAAAAGGACGGAGGGGCTAAACGGTTGCAGCCTCTCCTCGTACCTACTCCGAGCCGAAGCCCGAATCTAGCCGTAAAGACCGAACAAGAACATGCAGAATCTTTTGAACTCCAGCCCTTTGCGTGTCTGGGCCATGCTGGCCATCACGGTGTCGATGGTTGCAGGATGTGCGAGTACCGGAAATCACGTGACGGACTGGGGGGAAATCACCCTCAGTCCCGGTGATACGGGCTCTTGTACCTCGAACCCATGCCGTGTGTTCTTCAAGATGCCGCCTGGAGATGGTACTTACACGGTAACCGGTACAGGCTTCACGATCGGCGAATACCCGGCGGGGAAGACCGTCGCGATTGGGAGTTTCTTCGAGAGTAGCGCGATCAAGGTAGAGGCGGCTGGCGTCCCGCCGGCCTACATTTACGTACCAGCTACGGCAACTGGCGGCCACTGAACTGGGGCGGTCCAGATGGCTGTCTCGCGCCGCTGGATCGCCAGTAGTCGGCGAGGCTCAAAGGGGCGGGTCTTGGACCGTGACCTTCATCGGGGCCGCCCGCGGATTTCGGCGTTATCAGCATCCCCGAGAAGCAGATCGTGGCTTTGCCGCATCGCCTGCTTGGTTCAGAACTGCAAGGCGACCGGTGTCCCCCGTGTAAGCCATGCTTTCCAGTCCCGCTCGAACGACGCGAGCCCCCCCTGGTAGGCCCTGTCAAAAAACGCCGAGTGGTCGATTCGTTTGCATCGATGGTCGGCCAGGGTATTGAGATAGTCGGACACGAGCCGCTCGTGTTGCGGGTCTTGGATCAGAAAGTACAACAACGACCATGCGTAAGGGTACGCGATGTCGTCTCCGAGCCGATCCCAGTCGCCGCGCTCCGAATGGAACAACTAGCGAAACGACGGGAGCTTTCCGGAGCGATGAAGCGCCCGGACGTACTGTACCCGCAACAGCGGTGCTTCCGCACGGGCATAGCTTTGCCGGAATTCCAACTGCTCCATGACCTCGGTCATCCCCTCGTTGAACCAAAGGGGGATGCCTCCTAGCCAGTTTCCGAGCGCGAGGTGGGAAACCTCGTGGCGAGCGACCGCAAGCGTGCGTTCGCTTCCCGCCCAGCGCACGACCGCTTCGTTCTCGGCGAAGCTGTAATACCCGCTATTGGTCGCCGCGCCAGGGGCCTTCTGATTCCGACAACGAGCGAACCGAGACTCTCCGTCGATGACGGTGATGTTGACGTGCAGGGGTTCTGCGGCGCGCAGACCCAGCTCCGTTGAGAACATCCGGAAGACCCCGTCGACGTTTCTCTCCAGCGCCGCGCGGAAGTCAGCCGGCGGTTGTTTTCCCAGGTAGTTGAAGTCCGCTGAGAACATGCTGACGCCACCGTCCGCGGTCGCGCCGATGACTGTGGCTTGTCTGTCGTCTGGGGGTACGTCCGAGAAATTCGTGCGACCTTGGCTGTCAACCCAACTGTCGATGCGACTGTTTGACGCGTGGGTGGGGTTCGCCGCCCCCTCCCCAATACATGGGTTGCCGATGGCACTGTGGACCAACGAGGCGATGGATACGCCCCTGGTGCTGAGTGCTGCGGGAGGCATCAACTCGGGCGCGATTCTGGGAACGAACGGCTTGTTGTGATCGAGACTCGCTCGAACCGGTGTCGCGCCAGCGATCCCGAGCCAGGAGCGGGCTTGCTGTCGCTGCTCCTGGTTGGAGACGAGCCAGACGAACACGATGGACAGTAGGAGCGCCAGCAGCGAGCGCGAAGCGTCGGTTCGTCGTTGCATCGATCGACCCTTTTCGGGGATGGGCTTCCGTATGGGGCGCGCGAATCGTCGAGCGAAACATCGGCTCGCGCGTTGAGAAGACCGCCTGTTGTGTCGAGGACCTATTCGCTTAGATGCAGCGCGACTGCGAACGCGTTATCGGAATTGAAGCCAACTCTCGGGGGCTGATCCGACCCTGGCGGAAAATACGGTGCGGTCCCTCCTGGCGTCTGTGTTCTCGCACGAAGCGCGGCCCGGATGTGCGTTGCTATCCGACCGAGGATGCTGTTTGTAAAGGGTTCGGCGCCGGGCACCACCCGGGCCTCCGGGGCCGCTCCCGCTGCGACATGCTTTCGCTCGCAATGTCCCGCTACGCAGACTGGGTTGTCTTCGCCGGCGACCAGACAGAGCGCCTGCTCATTTCAGGTTGGATTGAACTCCATGAGCGACCCGGGTGATTTCACTGCCTGCAGCCGCCTTGCCGACGAGTTGATCGACAAGACCACCAAGCAGGCACTCGCCGACGTTGCCCGCCTCCTGTCGCTCATCATCGGTTGGTACCATGAGAAGTATGGCGGCGTGCCCCAGGAAACGCTGCTGAAAATGGTTCGGGTCGAATCGCTCAACGAGGAAACCCAGCGGTTACTGCTACACGGGATGCCGAGCTTGTTCCCGGCGCTCGCTGAGGTGATGGGAATGGACGATGATCTCGTTCACTAGGTTGCTCGCCCTCGCCGTTCTCCTTCCGACCGTGCGTACCGAGTCGCCGGGCAGTATCTCTACAAGTGGGAGGACCCCAAGGACGGATGCATTACAGCTACCGGCCACCGACGGGTGCCGCCACCGCCGTGCAGAAACAGGCGTTGCCGCGCCCGAGCGATCAGGCTCCCGAGGACTATTTCTACTCGATTGAGAACCAAGTGAAGCGTTTGGAGGAAGACCGCATCAGCCGGGGGGAGGCGCGGCGCGAAGCCGAGGAGAAGCGCTTCGAGGCGCAAAAGCAAGCGGCGGACCTTGAAGCAGCTCGCGCCCAGGCGAAGGACCTGGAACAGCAAGCCGAAAACCCAGGCTACCCCGTTCTTGTGCACCCAATCCCGCCGATCCATCGGCCTGACCGTCCGGCTCGTCCTCCGCCGCATCCTGTTCAGGGGCCTCTGCCGAGCCGCCCCATGGGTGATGGAAGGTAGGAGGTGTTCCTACTCCTTTCGGCCAAGAATTGGACCTCTCTGGTGCCGCGTTTTGGGAGAGGTATGATGGGGACGCCCGACCACACGTAGTCCTTTTTCAAGACGTCCAGTCTTCGGCTTATTGCCACTCTGCTACCATGGGCGTCATGGCATGACGTTCTAGTATCAAGACCTCGCCTTCAAGTAGAGGAGCCCCCGCGGATGCAACATTGGCTTCAGTTTTCTGTTCTCGCTCTAACCCTGCCGGCAGTTGTCTTGGCGGACGCTACGTTTGATCCAGCGACTAGGCTTCTAACAGTGCCGGTAATAACAGTCAGCGACAAGGAGTACCGCGATGTCATTCTCCGCCTGGACGAGGACGGTCAGTGGAATATCAGTAGCGGGCCGACGGAGTGGTCGGGACAGGTTGGAACGGCATCCATCAGTGACGAATGTGGGCAGGAGCACATTACGAAGGAACGGTTCACTGCCGCCGAGTTCGGCATGTCTTACGATGATGCCATCGCCGCGGTGGGATGTCGGGGAGAATTAGTTGCTGAGGGGCTGGACGAGGGTGCGCACATCAAGGCTTACCATTTTGAACACGGCGACTCTAACTTTGACCTCACGTTCAGAGATGGCGAACTCGCAGGCAAGAGGCAGACGATATACGAGGATCGGTAGCCTGTCCAAAGACTGTGCTGCCTACACGCTTCGTCCGGCTAAGACATCGTCTTCATTCGGCCAGAAGCGGATCTACGCGAGTGCTCAGAACACCGTATTCTCGTTCGCAGATTTCTCGGGGACGATCTGAAGAACGTCCCAGTGCTCGATTATTTTTCCGTTCTCATCAAATCGAAAGATATCTATTCCCGCGTAATCGGCGATCCCCGGCCATTCCTGACGGCAATGCAGTACGACAAGATTCCCATCTGCGATCACTCGCTTAAAGTGGACTTTTTTGCCGGGGTACTCTGCAGCCATACGCTCGAAATAGTCGATGAACGCCTGTTTGCCATCTGCGACTTCCGGGTTGTGCTGAATATATACATCACCGACGTACATCTCGATCGCTTGTTGAGGCTCGCAGCGATTGAGCATCATGTCGTAAAAAGCTTGCGCGGTGGTTTT
Organism: uncultured Gammaproteobacteria bacterium; assembly: GCA_963736235.1. Classification (GTDB taxonomy): domain Bacteria; phylum Pseudomonadota; class Gammaproteobacteria; order Chromatiales; family Chromatiaceae; genus CAVORB01. The sequence continues at coordinate 103,520 of CAVTOR010000031.1, read as the reverse complement.
GTTCCGCTCTTCGCGATCATTCATTGGTGCGTCCTCTGAGAGTTGAAAGACAGGAATCTTATCGCGTGCCAGTGAAGGCAGCTCAGGGCCGCAACTTGGTCATCCGACTAATGCGCTTAGGTATCTTCGCGGGAACTTCCCTTGTCGGCCAGAAGCAGGCATTCAGCTTTATATCCGACGAGCGAAATCGACGCTCAAAAGCAGACATAACTGCCCATGACCGCGTGCAGGTAGTTCTGGCCGAACCTTTTCCTGGGGCGGTGGATCAAGGGGTTGTCCTGGTGTTTGCGAAGGAATTCAGACGACTATAAATGAGCCCGGTGGGAATGCCCACGGGGATCAGTCAGTTAGGTGCCCGTGGGAGAAGCGAGTGGGTCGCTTCGATTTTCGCGGCGGGTGTAAAGCGATCGCAGCTGATTGCGCTGGATCCGATGGGAGCCCGGTCGCAATTGAACGACTGAGCTCCCAATTCTTGCGGGCGCGAAGGCTCAAACTTGCATGTTGTTGTCGACGATCAGTCTTTGGCTAGGAACTGCAACACGACTTGATTGAAAGCCTCCGGGTTCTGACTGCTCGCGGCGTGCCGCGCATTGGCGATTTGCACAAGTTCTGATCCCGGGATGCATTGATGAGCGGTTTCTGCAAGAACCTTGAAGAAAGGTCGTGTCATTTCGCCGGTGGTGATCACAACCGGGGGCTGCATTCTCGAGAGTTGTTCACAGGTGATTTGCGGCGGCCGTGGCGCAGCGAAATGCAGCGCAATTGTGCGGCCATTCTCCAGGTGTGCCTGGCGAAGTGCGGGTGGCAGCGCGTCGAAGCCGCCCGGTTGGCCATTGGTCCAGTCGGCAAACAACCGAGTCGCCGCTTCGATGCTGCCGTCATTCGCTGCCTGCTTGGCATCTGCAAGCCCACTGCGTTCGCGCTTGAGCAGCGCTTGTTTTGCCGGCTCGTTGACTGCGGAAGCAGCAATCGTCGGTTCCTGCGCGACCACCCCCTTTACCAGGTCCGGGAAAAACAGCGCTGTCCGCAGCGCGATAGTCCCACCGTAGGATCGGCTTACAAGGTAAACAGGTCCGATATCGAGTGCGCGGATGAAGGCGGCAAGGTCGCTGGTATGGGTGACGGCCGAATAATTCGCACCGTCGTCCGGCCAGGGGTCGGTGCCGAAATAACGCTGCGTAAGGGCGATGAAGCGGAATTTGGCGGCAATCGCCTCACGCTGAGGCGCCCACACACGAGAGTCAGAGAAAGCTCCGTGTACGAATACGACGGGAGGGCCGCTGCCCTGTTCCTCGTAGGGCATCTCGATGCCATTGATCATAAGGCGCTTTGCCACAGGCGACTCGGCAAGAGCGTGACTCGGCACAAGCAAGAAGAGGATTAGTAGCGAATACAAACGGTGAGCAATCGCGTATTTTGTCGGTTTCATCGTGGGTTTCCCTCCAACTGGGGTTGCTGATTGTGGTGGTGAACGCGTCCGGTTGATCGGCTGGTCGCTGGTGGCCTCAAGTGGCAAAGACCGCAGGCACTGGGTGAGGGCATTCCCTCCGCAACCCTGCTTCAGTCGCAGTCGTCATCTTCGGTGACGTAACCACCGGTCTTGTCCTGCAGCAGGGTGCCCGAGTGGTCGGTGATGCGAGTGCGCACGAACATCATGCTGCCGATGCGCTCGAACTCGCTCTGCATGGCCTGCTCGACGTCGGTGTCGCGTAAGCCGTCGAAAATGAACACGTGCCCAGCTGCTTCGCGGGCAAGATCCCGCGACGTCGGGCTGAAAAGCTTCTTGAGCTGCCAGCCGCGATCGTCTGACTCTGCGCCTGCGCCAAAGGCGGTGATCAGGGCGGTAATCAAGCTCGAAACCATGAGCAGCGTTTTCATGTTCCTATCCTCTAAATTTCTGGTGTGCCGAGCGTGGTTGGTCGGCCGTGTTGTGGCTGGGGTGACATCCCCGACTTTCTTGACCACACTTATAGGCGCGCACGCGGGACGTCGTCCCGAGCGAAGTGCGACCGAAAACAGAGGGAAAAACGACGACAAAATGCTGCTTAATATCAACAAGTTAAAAAGTTCCTCGCCGTAGGTGAGGAACGGTGCCAGCTCTGCGTAGCGCCATGCAGCAAGGTCAGGATGCCGACAACGTGGGGCTGCCGAATGTGTTTCAGCTCGGCGACTGGCAGGTACAGCCGGCGCTCGGTCGCATATCGGCACAGGGACAGGAACACAAACTCGAGCCACGGGTCATGGAGGTGCTCGTTTATCTCGCAGAACACCAGGGCGAGGTAATCAGTCGTGACGAACTGGAGCGCGCCGTGTGGCGTGGCGCGCTTGTCAGTTACGACGCGGTAACCGGCACCATCATCAAGCTGCGCAAGGCGCTCGACGACAGGGCGCACCAGCCACGCTATATCGAGACCATCCCCAAGAAAGGCTACCGACTGATCACTGCGGTGAAGTTGCCGGATCCGGACGTCTCGGCCCCGCTGGACACTGGCCCGGGGGGGGGCAGTCACCGGAAACACCACCTGCCGGGAGCTTGGGCCACGTGGTGGACAGAGCCGCGGCCGTACCGGCCGGCCGGTCTGCTTCCGGGCGCTGGGTCTCCCTCCTGGTCGTGTTGGTGTTGGTGCTCGCAGCGGGTGCGTGGTTGATGTTAGCCAACGATGCGCAGCAGGTGGTGACCCCCCCAACTCTGCGCCTGCCGGACCGTCCGTCGCTCGCGGTGATGCCGTTCGAGAACCTGGGCGGCGATCCGGCCGATGATTATTTCAGTGATGGCATGACCGACGATCTGATCACGGACCTCTCGCAGTTGCAGGGGCTGTTCGTGATCGGACGGCATTCCGCGTTCTCGTACACGCGTGATCAACTCGACCCACCTGCGATCGCGCGCGACCTGGGCGTACGTTACCTGATGGTTGGCAGCGTGCGGCGTGGTGGCGATACCCTGCGTGTCAATGGTAATCGCTCCATGAACCTCACCTACCCGAACTTGCCCGCTCCGGGCACCCTGTTGTCCGTGTTGGAACAACGGAGGGCAAGTTGGCGTGGACGAGGATCAAGGCGATCGGGCGAGCTATTGGTACGGGCATCTTGATCAGGCGGTGGCCGCGGGGCTGAGCCTGCGCGAATATGCCGAGCAGGCTGGGGTGAAGCTGCATCGGCTGTATTTTTGGAGCTCTCGGCGCAAGGCGGCAACTGAGGTCCGGGGCGAGAGGGGGCGGTTCGCCCGGGTTGAGATTGCGGAGCCTGCACGGCGTTGGCCACCTGGGGCCCAGCGGTTGCACCTGCCGAGCGGCGCGGTCCTGGAATGGGAGGGTGTCGCGGACCTGGCCCTGATCGATCATCTGCTGGGCCAATGAACGCGCCATCGAGTTCGGCCGCGCCCTTGATGCGCCCGCGCATCGACCTGCCCCAGGTCTATCTGTGCCGCCGGCCGGTGGATTTCCGCAAGGGGATGCGGGCCCTGGCGGTGCTGGTCGAGCAGGAGCTTACGCTCGATCCCTTCGCCGAGACCATCTACATCTTCACCAATCGCCGGCGCACGGCGGTGAAATGCCTTTGTTGGGAGCGCAACGGCTTTTGTCTGTGGCACAAGCACCTGGAGGCGGAGCGTTTCAAGTGGCCCCTGCACCGGGAGGAAGCGGTGGTGCGGCTCACGGGCCAGGAGCTGCACTGGCTGCTCGACGGGCTGGATCTGCGCCATCTGTGCACCCACAAGGCCCTGTTCTACAAGCATCTTCTATAGCTGGATCAAGAGCTTAAGCTGTCTTATCGGGGGCCTTTTGGATACGCTTCCCCCATGCCTTCCCGCGCCCTCACCGCCGCCGGCCTGCCCGATGACGTCGAGGCGCTCAAGCAACTCGTTCTCACCCACCTCGCCCGCGAGAGCCACTACGAGGCCGAGCTCGCCCGGCTGCACGAGGAACTCAACCTCGCCTTGATTAAGCGCTTCGGGCGCTCCAGCGAGAAGCTGCCACCCCCCGAACAATTGGGCCTGTTCAACGAGGCTGAGGCGCTTGCGGTCTCTGAGCCCGAGGCGGATTCCAAGCCCGACATCAGGGTCGCCGCCCATCGGCGTCAGCGCGGCAAACGTGCGCCGCTGCCGGACTACCTGCCGCGCGAGCGCATCGAGCACGACCTGCCCGAGGCCGAGAAGACCTGCCCCTGCGGTTGCACCCTCACCCGCATCGGCGAGGAAACGAGCGAACAGCTCGATGTCATCCCAGCCCAGGTGCGTGTGCTCCAGCACGTGCGCCCCAAGTACGCCTGCAAGGCGTGCGAGGAGACCATCAAGACCGCGCCCCCGCCACCGCAGCTGATCCCGAAGAGCAACGCATCTCCCGGACTGCTGGCCCACATCGCCACGGCCAAGTACCAGGACGCCTTACCCCTGGCGCGCCAAGAGCAGATCCTGCAACGCGCCGGGGTCGACCTCCCCCGTGCCACCACCGCGCGCTGGATGATCCAGCTCGGCGAGGGCATTGTGCCGCTCATCGAGCGGCTGCAGCGCGAGCTGCTCGCTTACGACATCGTGCAAATGGACGAGACCCGCATCCAGGTGCTCAAAGAGGACGGACGCGACGCATGCGCCCAGTCTTACATGTGGGTCCAGCGCGGTGGGCCGCCAGGGCAAGCGGTGATCCTCTTCCACTACGACCCCTCGCGTGGACAACAACCGGCCACCGGCCTGTTGGGAGGCTACCGTGGGTATCTGCAGTGCGACGGCTACGAGGTCTACGGCGCCATCGCCGCCAAATCACCGGGGATCCGGCTCATCGGCTGCTTCGCCCATGCCCGGCGGAAATTCCACGAGGCCCACAAGGGCCAGGGCAAGAAGCGCAAGCCCGGGAAAGCCAAGCAGGCACTGGACCTCATCGCCCGGCTCTACGGGGTGGAGAAGGCGCTCAAGGAACTCGACCCCGACGCCCGTCACGCCCAGCGCCAGATCAAGGCCAAGCCCATCCTCGATGAGATCCACGCCTGGCTCGCGCAGGCAAGACCTGAAGTCCCGCCGAGCACACTCACCGGCAAGGCGCTGACCTACCTGCACAACCAGTGGCCCAAGCTCATCGGCTACCTCGACGACGGGCGCCTGGAGATAGACAACAACAGGTGTGAACGGGCGATCCGCCCCTTCGTCATCGGTCGACGCAACTGGCTGTTCGCCGACACCCCGGCCGGCGCCCACGCCTCGGCCAACCTCTACTCGCTGATCGAAACCGCCAAGGCCAACGGCCACGAGCCCTATCGCTACCTACGTCACCTCTTCACCGAGCTACCCGCAGCCAGCCGTAAGGAGGATATCGACGCCCTCCTGCCCACACGCCTGAAGCCCGAGGACGTGCCGCAACCGTGAGCCACGAGGCGAGAGGGGGGTTCGTGGAGCACTTACTGTCAATGCACAGCTGATCGACGCGATTCACGGCGAGCAGCTCTGGGCGGAACGGTTCGATGGTGCCGTAGACGACGTATTCACGGTACAGGACCGGATCAATGCACGGATCGTCGAGGCGCTCGCGCTGCGTCTCAGCGATGTCGAGACCCAGCGCATTGCCGGCACGCCGACCACCAGCGCGCCGGCGTACGATGCCTACCTCAAGGGCATGCAGCACTTCTGGCGCGGCTCGGCCGATGATTACCACGAGGCGGTGCGCTATCTCCAGCAGGCGATCGGGATCGACCCCGATTTCGCCGAGGCCTACGCGGCGCTGGCGGCGATTCACTGGCAGGCCTACAAGCGCGGCTGGTACCGCAATCAGCCGTGGATGGGGCTGGCGTGGGAAAAGACCATGAACGCGCTCGAACAGGCCCTGAGGCGGCCGACCGCGCTGGCTTATTTCGTCGACTCGGGGATCTATACGACCAACCGGCGCTTTGAGCGGGCGATCGCGCAGGCGCGCAAGGCGGTGCAGCAGTTCCCGAATGACGCCTATGCCCATCTGGCGCTCGCCGATGCATTGAGTTTCGCCGGGCAGCCGGTGGCCGCGCGGCGCAGTGCCGAAACCGGGCTACGTCTGGATCCGCGCTTCCCCGCGCCGTACAGCTTTGCCATCGGCCGCGCCCAATTCGAGATGGGAGACTACCAGGGTGCCGCCAAGACCCTGACCGAGGTAGTGACACTGAATGACGCGGACGTGCTGCCTCGAATTCTGCTGGTGTCTGCGTTGGGCCACCTTGGCCGGACCGACGCGGGACAGCAGCAGTTGCAGGAGCTGAACGCGCTTTATCGCCGCGACCACCTACGCAGGTTGGATATTCGCGATCTCGACCAGGCCTGGCCGTATCGCGATGCGGACGATCTCGCACGACTCAAGGATGGGCTGCGCAAGCTCGGGGTCGCCGAGTGGTAGATACTCCCTGGACGTTGGACATTGATGGGAAATCCGTTGAAAAAAAGCCGAGACGTCTGTAGCGAATGGAGCGATCGTAACAACCAGGGTGGCCTGCTGGCGGGAAAACGGAGGTTCGCAATGCGCAGAGAAATGGTCCTTCATCGAGTATTGATGGCGGTCATCGTGTTCGTTGGGTTCATGACCGTGGCGGCATCGGCCGAAGAGGTGCAGATCCGGTATGCCGGAAAAGCCCTGAACGCCAATCTGGAGATCGCCGACGGCAAGACGCTCGGCGATGGCGTGATCGTGATCGTCCATGCGCTGATGCAGCATTACGACACCGAGATCATCCGTGGACTGCAGGAACGCTTCAGCGGCGCGGGGCGCAACTCGCTGGCGATGACGCTGAGCATGGGTATCGACGACCGGCGGGGTTCATACGAGTGCACGATACCGCACCGATACCTGTTTCAGGATGCGGTCGACGAGGGGCTCGCGTGGCTGGCGTGGTTGAAGACCCAAGGGGCCGGCCCGGTCGTCATGCTGGGTCACTCACTCGGTGCCAACCAGGCATTGAAGCTGAGCGTCGAACACTATGACCCGCAGATTTCGGCGTTAGTGCTTCTGTCACCGATGACCATGGGTGTCGAGCGTCTGCGTGATGTGTACAAAGCGCGCTACCGCGTAGACCTCGACAAGGTCACCGGGCAGGCGAAGGCACTGGCCGCCCAGGGTAAGGCCGGCGAACTGATGCGGACAGATATCCATATCTGCCCGCAGGCCGAAGTCGCCCCCGCAACACTCCTCGACTATTACGGCGGCGAGCCCCTGCATGCCGATCCCAGAACTCACCTGGGTCGCGTCCCAGTGCCAGTGTTCATCGTTGCGGGCAGTGCGGACGAACGGCAACCGAATGTCGGCGCGTTTCTCAAACGCTTCGTCGATGACAAGAAGATTTTCCTGTACACGGTAGAATCCGCTGGTCATTTCTTTCGCGATCTGAATCTCGATGAGGCGGCGGAAGAAACCATCGCGTTTCTGGATCGGTTGGATGAAAGCCACTAAAGGCGCTTGGTCAATGCAAAATCTTGCCGTGCGGCGGACGCTATCGGAAAGCTGTCGGCGAAATCGTCGACCGCCCTCATTCACCATGCCCTAACTCCGCATAAAACGCCGGAAATTTCCTCCGAGCAGCGCTTCTGGCCGAACCTTTTTCTGGGGCGGTGGCTAACCGGGCTGCTATTGAACGTCCGTATCTGGCATCGACAGGATCACCCAAGCATCGATTCGTTTGACGGCTTAGGGTCGATGACGGACTATTGCAGTGCAGCAATGCGGTGGGGCGGCGCGAGCCAGACCCGCACACATCGACAGAATTGCGTTCCGTGCGGCGAATTCAGCCAAGATTGCTTGTCGGATTCCCAGACTTCGCCTACGAGCGCGTCGTGTTGCTCAGTGTTTCGTCGTAACGAGATTTTCAACGGAATCCGACGCTCAGTGCACGGATTCGGTTCGCCAAGCGCCACCCCGCCCATTACGGATTACCCGCGGACGCTAGAAATCCCCGCCATCCTTACCATACTTGTTGTCAAGAATTAGGGTCGCGCCAACCAACTAGAGCCAAACGGCGCGGAGCCTAACCCTGTGGCCGCTATGGGTTGCTGACGTGGAGCCGCCACAACCTTCACGCTTGATCTGGTGGCCAAACCCGTCGGCCCCGTGCCCTCTGGTAGGCAACAATGCGCATCACCCAACGATCGTTCTGCCGGTGCACCTTAAATTGCCGGTATTCCTATGAATCCAAGACCTCGAGTGGAGCTGTACTCCAGGACGTGTCATGCAGGTGCATCAAGCACGTCATCTGGCGCCCGAGGGACGAAACGAAGGAGACTCAATCATGAGCCAGTACGGCACATTCGAAGGCGATGTCGTGGCCCGGTGGCTGACCCATGTTGGCGACGACCGCGACATGATGCTGCTGGAGGATTTCGCCTTCACTGGCCCGGATGCGAAACGCTGGATCGCTCCAAAGGGGAGTGTCGTCAATGGGGCGTCGATACCCGCGGCGCTGTGGTCGACCGTGGGACCACCGTTTGTTGGCGATTACCGTCGCGCCACCGTGATCCATGATGTGGCCTGCGATGAGAAGACCGAGCCCCACGACCAAGTCCACCTCGTGTTCTACTACGCGATGCGCGCCGACGGTGTCGGCTGGCTGAAGGCCAACACCATGTATCAGGCCGTCAAACAATTCGGCCCGAAGTGGAGTATCGACACCGGCGCGGCATCGCCGCCGCGCTCGCCGGGTGTCGCCGAGATGGAATCGTTCCTCGAAGCGGTGGAGCAGGCGGCCGCCGAGGTCGGAGAGGGGGGCGACCTGGAAGAGGTCGAGCGGCGTGCCGATCAGATTCTGAGCTCGACCCTGCGACCGGGATCTGCCCAACCGCGGAAAGCAACGGCACCATCATCGCGGCAGCGCTCCTTGAACAGACTCACGCCTCTGAAAAGCGCCACGCCGAGCCCGCGGAAGGGCTCCGCCCAGGGGATCCCGCTTTTCGCCAAGGCCCACGTCGCCACGCGGCAGCAGCTCGCCGGTACGGTCGATCTGCAGACATTCCGGGCCACGACGCACGCGTTTACCAAGCAGGAGCGGCTGCTCGTGGTCGAGCAAGCGCTGGTACTAATCGAACAGAACTACGTGCATTTGCCGCTGAAGGAGGCGATGCACGCGGTCGACCCGGTGCAACGTCTGCGGCTGCTTCACCAGCGACTGGAGCAGATGCCTGACGACGACCTAGAGGAGGCGATGCGTTTCCACCACGAACTCGCCGCGATCTTTCTGTCGATGCGCGACCTACACACAAACTATCTTCTTCCCGATCCGATTGCTAATAAGACCGCGTTCCTACCATTTATGGTGGAGGATTTCTTTGCGGAAGGTGACGCCGATGGGCGGCGTCGCTTCCTCGTAACCCGGGTCTTCGACGGATTTCACGAGCCGCCTTTTGGCCCCGGCGTCGAGATCCTGCGTTGGAACGGCATCCCAATTGAACGGGCAGTCGAGCTCAACGGCGATCGCTTTGCGGGTAGTAATCTGGAGGCGCGGCGTGCTCGTGGGATCGAGACACTGACCGTGCGCCCGTTGGTCCAATCGCTGCCGCCCGACGAGGACTTCGTGCTCGTCGAATACGGCACCACCAATGGCCGCGTGCAGGAGTTGCGGGTGCCCTGGTTCGTATTCGCGCCTGACACCAGCGGTGTGGCTGGCCTCGGGGAAATCGCCGGGGATGCTGCGGCAAAGCAGGGGATCGACGTCGAGCAGACCCTGGTTCGCCTCGCACGCAAGGTCCTGTTTGCGCCTGAGATCGTGGCCGCGGATGGGAAGATGGCGCGGCGCAAGGCGCCGGCCAGGGGCCAGGGATTGACCAGCATGATGCCTGGGGTGCTCGAAGCGCGCTCCGTCACGACTAACCGCGGCGAGATCGGCTACGTCCGGATCTGGACCTTCAGCGTCCCGAATGCCGAGGCCTTTGTGGCGGAGTTTATCCGCCTGGTCGAGCAATTGCCCCAAGATGGGCTGGTGGTCGACGTCCGCGGCAACGGCGGCGGTCTGATCCCGGCGGGAGAGCAGCTGCTCCAGGTCCTCACCCCAGTCCCTGTCGAGCCGGCCCTGTTTCAGTTGCGCAATACCCCGCTTAACCTGCGGCTCGCCGAGCAGACGGGCTTCCTCATATCCTGGCGCGATTCGATGCGGCAGGCCCTGGTGACCGGGGCGGCCTATTCCGCCGGTTTCCCCATTACCGATCCACAGGCCGCGAACGCCATCGGCCAGCGGTATCACGGGCCGATCGTGCTGATCACCGATGCGCTCTGCTACAGCACCACCGACATCTTTGCTGCCGGCTTTCGGGATCACGGGATCGGCCCGATCTTGGGCGTCGATGGAAACATGGGCGCGGGTGGCGCCAACGTATGGGGGCACGATCTGCTTCAACAGTTGGCGCCGGGCGCAGAATCTCCCTATCGGCCGCTGCCCGGCAATGCCGGTATGCGGGTCTCCATACGGCGAACGATCCGTGTCGGGGCAAGTGCCGGCACGGTGCTTGAGGATCTCGGGGTAGTTCCCGACCAGATCCACCGCATGACCCGGGACGACCTTTTTGAAGGCAACCCCGATCTGATCGCGGCCGCTGCTGATCTGCTCGCAGACCTGCCAAAGCACCGGCTGCTGATCCGATTCGGCCAGGTCAGCGAAGTTGGCCGGGAAATCGTCGCGGATTGCCTGGGATTCGACCGACTCGATGTTAATGTCGACGACCGGCCGTTTGGGTCGCTTGACGTCGAGGACGGAGAGAATCCGTTCGCGATGCCGGTGACGGGACCCCGTGTGCTTGATTTCCGGGGCTTCGCGGACGGGAATCTGGTGGCTGCGCGGCGTGTCGTACTGTAGCAGAGTGCGAATGGGGCTCCGGTTGAGTCGCATCTCGGCCAGACATTCGCAGCGAGGCCCGCCAATCGCCTCCGTTGCAAGAAGGCGACAGCGGTGTAAGTTGCCATCCCCGCCCAGCCTCGATCTCCAGTGATCCCTTGACCATCGATTTTCCATGACGGGTCTACGCTGGAAGCTGCCGGTCGCGCATTCGAACGAGAGGCTGTACCGAGCCCGAGCGGGGATCGCGTGGGCCAGCCAAGTAGCGTCAGCAACCGACAGGGGACAGGCCGTTCATGCCAAACGAAATGTTTGAATGAGCGCGAATGCCCTCAGGGTGATCCTCCGATCCGGTGGGAACCTCGAGGCCGGATTGCGGTGCCTCCTCCAGAGTCCCACCCTACGGGATTTCGTTGCGATGCATCAATACAACGCCTGACCCCTTGACATGGGGCCCGGCCAGGCCGCCGAAGGCTCGTTGTGCAACCCAGGGCCGGGTGCTAGCCATCTTTCAATCCCGCAATCTGCGTGAGCCTGGGGGCTTATACAGGTGGAGCTGAGACATCTTGATCGGATTACCTTCGATCCCGTCGTCATGGGCGGGAAGCCGTGCATACGTGGCATGCGGGTCACGGTCGGCATGATCGTGGGCATGGTCGCCAGCGGGCACGACACAAACGAGGTCCTGCGGCTCTACCCCTACCTCGAACCCGATGACATCCGCCAGGCATTGAGCTACGCGGCCTGGCGTGCAAAGGAGGTGGAAGCAGCAGTCGGGCGGCAATGAAGCTCCTGCTCGACATGAATCTCTCGCCCGCCTGGGTCGACATTCTGGAGGCGGAGGGGTGGGAGACGGCGCACTGGCATGTGGTTGGAGAGCCCAACGCGCCCGACGCCGAAATCATGGTTTGGGCAAAAGATCACGGCTACTAGGTCGTGACGAACGATCTCGATTTCAGCGCGATTCTCGCCGCCCGGTTCTCGCGCGGACATGCGCCCTTCGACCGCCCCGCTCGGGGCGAGGCGGCCGTTTGGACAGACGGCTCGCGAGCCGTGGCTCACTGCTGGCTCTGCGCCGCCGCCTCGAGCTCGGCGATCATGGCGGCACAATCCGCCTCGGTGCCGACCCACTGGAACTTGGCGTCCGGCGGGGGCTCCGCCTTGCCCTTGATCTTGCCGATGGCGTCGGCGAGCACCTGATCGATCTGCTCGGCACTCAGCAGGCCCTGATCCTTTGCCGATTCCACGGCAAGGCAGGCCCCGGCCTGCGAGCCGACGACGATGCCGGCGCCCGCGCCCATACCCGCCCCGTAGCCGAGCGCCAGGAATCCGCCTACGGCGCCGCCGATCAGCAGAAAAACGATTGCGATGATTGCAGTCTTCATAGAACTTCTCCCAATGTTGGCATCCCGGCCACCCCAGGGGCAGGATACACCTGGTTTCAGACAACGTTATTCGTCGGGTTCATGTGGCAGCGCGCCAGGCGTTTCCGGAGAAACCGCGCGCAAGAAACCTCGACGTCGACAACACCAAGGGGGCGACGAGTCCGAACGGGCAACGATTGCAGGCGTTGTCGTTCGAGGAGCCTACCTCTCCGGCAGCCAGGCGTCCATTGGCTTAACCGGTTCATCGAGATCCGCATGGCAGGTTCGCGACTGCTGGGATGCATCGGACCGTCGGTAATAACGCTATGCGTTACCTGGCCCCGCAGGACGCCGGATGGGACGGTCAGACGGCCTCCCGGCCGTATGCTAGCATTCGGGGCCGGTCCGGCGGATTCGAGTAATGGTTCCGCTTGTCCGAATGCGCCGGGACTTGCAAGAGCACGGAGCTAAAGCGACACCAACCATCAACGACGAGGATACGCGAAATGCCCCACAACAAGATCCGACACCCTCTTTTGGCTGCGGTCGCTACGCTGGCCATCGCCATGCCGCTCGGTGCCTTTGCCTACGACGAGGACTCGGCGATTCGCGACTGCGAGAAGCGCCTGCGCGACGAATACAAGCTCAACGACTTCCGCCATCAAAGCGCACAACGTTTACCGGGGGAGGGACATAAGTATACGGTGAAGGGCGAGACCAAGATCGAGGGCAAAAAGTATCCCTTCGGTTGCGACATCGCAGACCGCCACGTCACTGCGATACGCTACGACGGTCCCGAACCGGAGGGTCTGGGTACGGCGGAGAAGCTGGCCATCGGCGCCGCGGCCGCCATCGCCGCCGGGGTCGTCGCCTCCGAGCTGAGCAAGGATGACGAGTCGGGTGCGAGCGACGAGTGCCCCTCGGACATCAAGGGGAACGAGTGCGAGTACTACCAGGACGGATACAAGGCCGGCGCCGACGATGGCAAGATGGGCATGAGCATGGTCTACGAGCGCCACGAGGGCTACGACTCGCGGTTCGAGCCCTATTTCGCACGCGGCTACGAGGCTGGCTGGAAAGCCAATCGGTAAGTCCTCGGCGACGGGCACGGAAGGTGCCGGTGTGATGCCGGAACCGTTGTTCCCGTTCGAAAGCGTCCGGCGGGCGATCGCCGGTCGCCCACCTTGATCCAGGCTGAAGGTCAACGAGTTGCATCTGCCGGCACAACCCGATGGCGAGGGGAACGCAATGGATGAGTATTCCTCACCGTCGTATCGGAAATCGACGGAGTCACACATGGTTCGTCACGGAATTCTGGGGCCAATCCTGTCGGCCGCGTTGCTCCCGGTCTGTTCGCAGCTATTCGCCGGTTGGAGCTTCGACGGCTCGCCGTCCCCGAACGCCTTCATCCAGACGGGCAACATGACCCTCAAGCTGCAGTGTGACCGGATGCGCTTCGCGCCTGCCGGTTACGAAGATGCCCAGGACATCGAGCGCAAGCAGGGCCTGTCCATCCGCTTCATGAAGGACGGCGCGACCGAGGTCGGCGCCTTCCAGGCCGGGGCGGACAACGCGGACATTCGCATCGTCGACAACTACCCCGTGGAGATCGTCTTTCGCGAGCAAGCGGACTACGGCTTCATCCTCGATCAGATCGGCAAGAACGCCGTTCTTAACCTGGCCATGATCGACCAGGACGCCAGCTACGCCATCTTCGACCTGAAGGGCTCCGGGGCGGCGATCAAGTCGCTGCGCGCCGCCTGCGGTCCGCGATCGGCAGGCGCTTCGGCTCGGATCGAGGCGCCCGAGGGCGCCGTCTATTGCGGCGGCGGGGCGATCAAGCGCCAGATCGAATACAGGATCCTCGAGCAGCCGGCGGACAAGTGGGACGCCCGGGTCACGGTCAACGGCGAAACCCTGCGCGCCATGACCGCATACAGCTTCTTCGGCAAGTCCGAACCGCCGCGCGGCTTCGTGGTTGCCCTGCTCGGCGAGGACCGGTCGGAATTCCTCGTCTTCAAAGACGGGAGTGACGACTGGCTGGAGTATGGCGATTACACCTATCGCAAGTGCAATTGACTGTCGGCGATGAGCGCGGGTGACGCCGATTCTCCGGCCGGGGGACCTGTCACCGGCTCCGCGCTGGACCATTGCGAGGAAGAAGGAACATGAAGAGTCGAATTGCCATCGCCGTTCTCGCATTCATGCCGATGGCGGCCAGCGCCCTGGACCTCACGGGGCTTCCCGCGGCCCTGGCGGAAAAGGTGACCGAGGCCCGGCAGGCCTGCGCGGATAACGGAAACGGGGAATTCGCCCTGGGATGGGGAGCGGTGACCCGCACGGATCTGGACGGTGATCTCCAGCCCGACTGGGTGCTGGACGACAGCGGGTACGCCTGCTCCACCGCCGCCTCCCTGTTCTGCTCCACGGGTGGTTGCCTATCGCACTTCCTGGTCGGCGGCGTCGTCACCTCTTTTCGCAACCAGGGATGGACCCTGGTCACTTTCGGGCCGACCCCTGTCCTGCTCACGCGCGTACATGGCTCGGGCTGCGGCGGGAACAGCCCGGCGCCCTGCTTCGTCGCGCGAGCGTGGGACCCGGAAGCGAAGGCGTGGCAGTCCGTTGATGCAGGTACCGAATAGCGGCGCTTGTGCCAGAGCACCTGGCACGCGACCTGCCTCTCGCGCGTACCTGTTCCGGCGTGCCGACCAGGCCTGGATGCTATCCTGCTCCCGACCGTTTCGGAAGTTGTCACCCCGATGACAGCCCACCAAAAGACCGCGCGCCGGGTGGCCGCGATTTTCTTTGCCGCTTGGCTCCTGCTCGCGCTCGCGATCGCCGACTTTCCGCCGCCGCCCGGTTTCGTGATCCTGGCCCTTGTCCTGCTCGCCTGTGCGCTGCTGGTCTTCCTGCGGGTCCCCGTCTATCTGCGCTGGCGGGCGGAGGGCGCCAAGGGACGCTTGTTCAGGGTCGCGCGGGACGGGTTGCTCGGCGGTGGCGCCATCGCCTTGCTGTCCCTGCTCAGCCCCGGGGAGCCCAGCATCCAGCCCGCGTTGTCGGACCGCTTGATCGGGATCGGCGTATTGATCGGCCTGGGCGCCGCCAATGCGCTGGCGGCATACGCCTTCGGTGCATGGCTATCCCGACGAAGGGCGCGCTGAATGGCGCGTCGCCCTCGGCAAACTCGCGAACCGCGCAGGACAGTATGCGGACCTTCACCGCTTGTTTATCCGCGCGAACACTGCCTCCGCCGAATCGGCGGACAGGCGCCCCGCCTCGAATGCATCGATGCGCGACTACGCCTCGGCCTTCCAGGCATCCTCCGGCGGATCAAAGCTGCGCAGCAGCTCGTCGATCAGCTCGGCACGTTCTATCGGTGACAGGACCAACGCATCAGAGAGAATTCGGCTTGCTCTAAGATTCATGGCGGTTGCCCTCGTTCAACGAGTCGCGAGTTTGCGTGCGATTCTAGCGCGACCACGCCGGTAAGCAACGGCGACGGTTTCCCCCAACCGTCAGGAGCGGCGGCTTTGCCTACGAGACCGGACTGCCGCCAGGATCTCGTGGAGACGCACGCAGTCGACGCTCAGGTGGCTGCATTCGCGCGACTTCAATGTCGGCTCGTGGGACTCAAGGTACGGTCACGATGACGAGTCCGTGATCATCCGAGGATCGAGAAAGTCGGTCGCGATGAGCCACGACTTTCAGTTGGGCGTGGCGAAAACCATACACCCCTTGGGAACCGGGGCTACGCCCGCTTTGGGTGTGCGCCGTGACAAGGCGGCGTTTTCTCAGTGGGTGCAAGTCCCACCCGGCAACTTTCGCTCCAGCCGGAAGCAATCGGAGCAGTCATGGAGGTAACGAAGTGGCTGAAGCCTCTGATGTAACGGATCACCGTGGGTGATTCAGCGAGTGTGCAGGCCGTAACGTGAGTGAACGCTGAGCAAGCCTCGAAAAGGACAATGCGCAGGCCGACCCGAACACCCATGCGGGGAAGGCTGGAACGGCTGGGGAAGCGAGCGAAGCATGCACCCAGTCGCTGCGCCGGGGTAGTGGCGATGGCATGTACACAAGGGAGACGCACGCAACACGGGAAGCCCCTTGGCGTGGTCAGGTATAACCAACCGGATGCCCGTGAGGGACAGGCCGGGCGCTTTGGGGTGGCGGAGAGGCCCGTAGTACCGGGGAAGCCGGGTAATGCCGGTGGAGGGAAGGGGCCTTAGTTCAAGACAGACGCAAGACGCAGAACGGGACGGGAGATTGGGCAACCTAGCAACTCCGAAAAGTGTTCAGAGACTGCAGAAGGCGTTACACGCGAAAGCGAAGGCAGAGCCTGGCTTCCGCTTCTACGCCCTGTACGACAAGATCTACCGGGAAGACATCCTGGCGCATGCCTACGCCCAGTGCCGCTCGAACAAGGGCGCACCGGGCGTGGACCGTCAGGACTTCGCGGACGTCGAAGCGTATGGGGTCGAGCGGTGGTTGGGTGAACTGGCGCTTGCGCTCAGAGAGGAGACCTACCGACCGGACCCCATCAGACGTGTATTCATCCCCAAGGCCAATGGCAAGCTCAGGCCGCTGGGCATCTCGACCCTGCGGGATCGGGTTTGCATGACAGCCGCCATGCTGGTGCTGGAGCCGATCTTCGAGGCCGACCTTCCCGTTGAGCAGTACGCCTACCGCCCGGGCCGCAGTGCCCAACAGGCGGTGAGTGAGGTGGGAGAGGTGTTGTTTCACGGTCACCCCGACGTCGTAGACGCCGACCTCTCGGACTACTTCGGGAGTATTCCGCATGCCGAACTGCTCGAGTCGGTGGCGCGCCGCATCGTTGATCGGCGCGTGCTGCACCTGATCAAGCAGTGGCTGGAATGCCCGGTGGAAGAGTCCGACAAGCGAGGACGGAAGACGCGCACGACGGTGGCCAAGGACAGCGGATGCGGCATTCCGCAGGGCTCACCAATTTCACCATTACTGGCGAATCTGTACATGCGCCGATTCGTGCTCGGGTGGAAGCAACGCGGGCTGGAGCGAAGTCTTGGCAGCCGGATCGTGACCTACGCGGATGACCTGGTGATTCTGTGCCGACGTGGCAGGGCAGAAGAGGCCTTGGAGCACATGCACGCGATCATGGGTCAGCTCAAGCTCACGGTCAATGAGGAGAAGACGCGGATCTGTAAGGTCCCGGAAGGGGAGTTCGATTTTCTGGGTTTCACGTTTGGGCGGATGTATTCGCCGCGCACGGGACAGGCCCTTCTTGGCCGCCGTCCGTCGAAGAAAAGCATCAAGCATGTGGTCACCACGATCCATGCGCTGACCGACCAAGCGAGGACATGGCAAGAGGCCACGGAGCTGGTGGGGCGATTGAACCGTACGCTGCGCGGTTGGGCGAACTACTTTCAGGTAGGGTCCGTCAGCAAAGCCTATCGGGCGATCGACACCTACACGGCTGCGCGGCTGCGCCGGTGGTTACGTAAGAAGCACAAGGTGCGGCGGTGTGGATACATGGCCTATCCCCCCGATTATCTCTACCAGACCCTCGGGCTGGTCCGCCTATCCGAGCTTCCGCGCAATGTGCCGTGGGCGAAGGCGTGAGGTCTTGTCCGAGAGCCGGATGCGGGAGAACTGCACGTCCGGTTCGATGAGAAGGGTGTGGAAACGGAGTGATGGCCCGGCTAGTGAGGCACCGCCAGACGAAAGAGGCGGAAACGGATAGGCCAGACCTTATGCCACCGCGCCACACCCTTACTCTACCGGCAAGCGACCTCCCGTCGTTTGGGCATCCCATCATTGGTGACGCGCTGTCGGGGAGTGGCGGACAACGAGGATGCCCTGCATAGAGACGGCGGAAGAGGGTCATCACCTGATGAGATAGGCGCGGGAGGTTTAGGGAGGCGACTTGGAGCGCGAGGAAGCCGATCCCGGCTCTAGCCGGGATCTCTGCAAGGTGTGCGATGCAGGTTATTTGTAGTAGCCGACGGCACAGATCTGTTCACCGATCTTCGTTACGAACGCCACCTTCTCAACCGGCGTTGTCTCCCCCGGCCGCGTCCAAACATAGCTCACCTCGAGAACCTCGCCTGACTTGGCACTCATTGCTGCGCCGACTAGCAGCCCCACGGGTTCGCCAGCCTTGTCCTTAAGCTCTGTTGCATTCGTGCCAACCAGAGTGGGATGTGCAGAGAAATTGCCGTCCGGACCGACGCAGTAGGGGTAAAGGTCACGGTTCTGGAAGCCACCTTCCCCTTTGGTAAACGTCGATAGGGCCTTTGCCTCGTTGGTCTTCAACGCTGCGACCGTCTTGTCAAGCATCGCCCTAGCCTCCTCGGCTGTACCGTATCCTGCTGCGTACAAGGGAGCAGCCGCCGTCAGAGCCGTCAGCGTCAACCCGAACAGTCGCTTTTTCATGAGATGAAGTCCTCTTTATTCTTTGGTAGTGAACGTTCTTTCTGCTGCGCTCTGGCGGCTCGTACAGGCGTTAGAGAGCATAGATGACGAACTGTTACTCGGCCAGGTACCCCCCATGGGTACCTCGAATCTTGGCCAGCATACACAGAGTTGGCTGAGCGGCTAACCGATCTCTGGCCCTATCCATAAGCAAACTGTTGAGGACTGCTATGGGTCGGCAAGCGACCTCCCGTCGTTTGGGCATCCCATCATTGGTAACGCGCTGCCGGGGAATGGCGGACAAAGAGGACGCCCTGCATCGAGACGGCGGACGAGGGGCATCCCCTGGTGAGATAGGCGCGGGAGGTTTACGGAGGCGACTTGGAGCGCAAGAAAGCCGATCCCGGCTCTAGCCGGGATCTCTGCAAGGTGTGCAATGGAGGTTACTTGTAATAGCCGACGGCACAGATCTGCTCGCCGATCTTGGTTACGAACGCCACCTTCTCAACCGGAGTCGTCTCACCGGGCCGGGTCCAAACATAGGTAACCTCCGCAACCTCACCGGGCTCCGTATTCGCTGCGTCGATGACCTTCTGGCCGACAGGCTCACCCGCCTTGTCTTTGAGCGCGGTAGCATCCGTGCCGACCAAAGTGGGATGCGCAGAGAAAATGCCGTCCGGCCCGACGCAGTACGGGTAAAGGTCTCGGTCTTTGAATCCACCTTCTCCGCTGGTAAACATCGAAAGGGCCTTTGCCTCGTCGGCCTTCATTGCCGTGACCACCTTACCGAGCATAGCCTTAGCCTCCTCGGCCGTACCATAGTCGGCCGCGAACAAGGGAGCAGCCGCAGTCAGAGTCGTCAGCATCACTCCGAACAGTTGCTTTCGCATAACACGGAATCCTCTTTAATAATTATGGTTTTTCTCTTGCACTCTGAGGGTTGGTGCAGTCTTTGAGAGAGAATAGACGACGAACTGTTATTCAGCCAGATACGACCTGCGGTTACCTCAAGACTCGGCTAGGGCCAAGAGATTCGGCAGAGAGACTAATCGATCTCCCATGCGGTTCATGAGCAAACTGTCGAGGACTTCTATGGGTCGAGAAACGACTGGTGCGGTGCAGCAGAACAAGTTGATGTTTTTCGATGGTTGGCCGCGTTTCCTTTCGTTACTCCGATAAGAATCCCAGAAGCGAGTAAGCGCATCGGTCAGGCTTCGGGAACGGGTGGCCGGCCCGGCGGAGGAGCCGCTGTGGGCGCGTTGACGCGCTCTCGCAGCTGCTTTCCGGGCCTGAAATGAGGGACGCATCTGGTTGGCAGTGCGACAGGTTCTCCGGTTTTCGGGTTCCTGCCGATGCGGGATGCGCGATGGTGCACTGAAAAGCTGCCGAACCCTCGGATCTCGATGCGCTCGCCGGCGGCCAGGGCGCTGCTCAACTGCTCAAGCAGCGCCTTCACGATCAGCTCCACGTCCCGTGCTTCGAAATGCGGCTGTGAATGCGCAATGAGCTCGATCAGGTCGGCCTTGGTCACGCTGCGTCCCCTGGAGAATGCCTGCAGGCGTTCGTCCTAGTGTCCAGATATTTCCGCGTCGGCAGCGTGATCGTGTCCCAAACCTGGAAAAAACAGCCCTGCAAAGCCTGCGTTCTGGTCCCGTTCGCCCGAGAGGATCGGGTTCAACGCGCTTTGGATAAGAATTGACAGGCAAAGAACACGTCCTGCTCAGTGGGACCTACCCCGAGGAAGTTGAGACCGGCGTGCAGACGTTGGAACAGATGGGGGAGCGGCTTGAAGAGCCAACGGCGACTGGGCTGGTCCGTCTTGGGCTGTACGCTCCACGTCAGGTCGTTCATGGCCTTGACTCCTTCGTTCCACTCTCGAAAGTTCTACCCCCAGAGCAGTGCAGCCGAAACAGATACGCGCGCCAGCGCACGTCGAGGAAGCGAGAGACCAGTGGAGGTAGAGACCGATCGTCGATCAATAGGTCTACATTGCAAGAAACGCCCTCCCGCGGCAGCTCTGTCGCCGCCTCCCGCCCGGCAACAATGGCAGCGAGTGCCCGTCGAGCACCCGCGACCCGACCCGCGGGAATCTTCTTCGCGAAGGGATATGTTGTTTGGGTGCTCCGTTCCGGCGCGTCGCCCGATTCCTTCAACCCAGGCGTAATCTCGTCCGATACTCCACAAGCTCACCTGCGCTGCTTGCCTGAGCCACGGCAGGCAACCCACAGGCCAGAAATCGTGAGAACGGCGAATCGTCTCCAGGACCTTCGACACGGCGTGGGATCGCGCGACGCCGACGTTTCGGCTGAGTCATGCTTGGCGCTAAGATTGCCGTTGTGGCGTTGAGCAGACGAAGTTGGGCAGGCCGGGGCAGTTTACAGGCGAAGCCGCGGATGACGGGTGCTGGATCGGTTGAGATCCCGAGCCCGTTCCATCACGGGGTCGCGGAGGGGGCAGAGGATGAAACGAGGGGGAGGCATGGTCCGTTCCGGGGCGCCCGGCAGCGTCAGGTTGGAAGACGCTCTCTATGCCGTGGCCAAGCGTGAGATCGAGTCCGGAACGGTGCGAGCGGACGCCTGGCAAATGGCGCAGCGACTTTCCAGGGGCGATGATCGCCGCGCCGTTTCCGCTTACATCAGGATTCGCGTGCGCTCCCTGCTGGAGGCCCATGAGGCCCGTAAGCGCTGAGTGCAGGCGACGTCATCCGCGGCGTTCACTGTGATTTCGCCGTTTTCCCGGTCCAGCCCAGCTGCCCCGGAGATGGCGAATGCTCTACCGTACGCCATCCCGAGCAGACAGCTGCGAACGTTGGCGTGTCTGGAAACTCGCGCGACCAACCCGGCGAAAACCCTGACTTTCAGGGTTGCGATGCGCTTGGCGAGTCAGGGGACAGAAACCGCTCCACGCGCGGTGGAACGGCGAATGCCGAACTGCCCGTACCCCGTTCGGATGGCCTCCGATTGGGGCCCTGTGGTACAGCCTACCCGCGTTGGCACGCGGGCGGCTGTACCTCGCCTACGGCAGCGGCGTGCAAGCCCCGTAGTCGAGGGTGCTCACCGAGCTGCCCATCAGCACCCGGTCGGCGCCGGCGTACACCGGCAGGCTCGGCGCATCCAGGGTGAAGCATGCCTCGGCCCCGGACTGGACGGCGAAGTCCAGCCCGTCCTGGCCGGTGTTGCCGACGTTCATCACGTAGTCGGGCGGCAGCACGTCGTTGGCCTCGTAGGAGAAGGCCGTGAGGTTCGCGAAGGCCTGATCCGAGGTCAGGCTGCCCTGATAAGAGACGAACTGCCCGCCGGCGGTAACTCGCACATGCCAGTCGTTGGTGCCGCAGTCGTTCCAGATGAAGGCCGCCGTCTCGCTCGCCTTGTCGTAGCTCGGCTCTCCGCACGCGGGCAACGCGGGGCCACCGTCGCACGGTCCGAAGTCAGGCAGGCTCACGGCGCTGTCCACCAGCACCCGGTTGGCGCCGGCGTAGACCGGCAGGCTCGGTGAGTTGAGCGTCAGGCACACACCCGCCCCCGCCGCAAAGCTGAAGTCGAGCCCGTCCTGCCCCGTGTTGCCGACGTTCATGACGTAGTTCGGCGGCAGCACGTCGTTGGCCTCGTAGGAGAAGGCGCTCAGGGTGGTGAAGCCCACGTCCGAGGTCAGGCTGCCCTGATAGGACACGAACTGCCCGCCGGCGGTGACCCGCACGTGCCAGTTGTCGCTGCCGCAGTCGTTCCACACGAACATCGCCGACTCGCTGGCCTTGTCGTAGCTCGGCTCGCCGCAGGCTGGTAGCGTGCCCCCGCCGTCGCAGGGCCCGAAGTCGGGCAGGCTCACCGCGTTGTCCACCGCGATGCGATTGGACCCGGCGTAGACCGGCAGGTTGGCCGGACTGTCCAGGGTGAAGCACACCGCTGCTCCGGTCGGGAAGCTGAAGTCGAGCCCGTCCTGGCCGGTGTTGCCCACATTCATCACATAGTTGGGCGGCAGCACGTCGTTGGCCTCGAAGGAGAAGGGACTCATGGTAGTGAAGCCCTGATCCGAGGTCAGGGTGCCCTGGTAGGAGACCACCTGCCCGCCGGCGGTGACCCGCACGTGCCAGTCGTTGGTGCCGCAGTCGTTCCAGATGAAGGCCGCCGTCTCGGTTGCCTTGTCGTAGCTCGGCTGTCCGCACGCGGGCAGGGTGGAACCGCCGTCGTTGTCGAGGATGCTCGCCGTGGCGCTCGCCGCGTTGGTCACGGCACTGCTGAGCTGCAGGCTGAAGCTCTCGGTGCTCTCGGCCAGCGTGTCGTTGATGATCGGCACCGAGACGGTCTTCTGCGTCTGCCCGCTGGTGTAGGTCAGCGTGCCGGCCGTGGTCGTGTAGTCGCCGCCGGCAACGGCGCTGCCGTTCTGGGTCTGGTAGCTCACCACCACCGACTCTCCCGTGCCCGGCGCGGGCGAGAGGTTCACGGTGAATACCGCCGATCCGGCGTCCTCCGCCACCGTCACGTTGCCGGCGCTGAGCACGTAGCCGCCGCCGCTGTCGCCGGTGCCCTCCACCAGGTTGTAGATCTGGTCGGCGGCGAGGCCGTTGAAGTTGTCGACGATGCCGCTCGGCCAGTGCACCTCGAGGTTGACCGTGGTGTTCTGCGCCAGACCGAAGTGGATGCGCGGGAAGTTCTGGGCCTTCTTGTGCACGCCGTTGCCCTGCTCGCGCAGCTGGATCTTGCCGTCGGGGGTGCTGGCGTAGACGATGGCGCCTATGCCGTCGCGGTTGGAGGTGACGCCTTCGAGATCGGCTTGGATCCAGTGGTTGCCGCTCGCCCCGGTGTTGCGGAAGAGCTGAATCCGCCCGGGGTAGGAGAAGGGCCGGTACAGGTGGCCGTTGGCGAGCAGCACGTCGAGCCTGCCGTCATTGTCGAAGTCGCCGAGGCTTACCGTGTCGAGACGGCCGTCAGGCATCTGGCCCTCTGCGCCGCCCGCTTGGGGTACCGGCACCAGGCGGCCGTCGCCCTGGTTCTCGTAGACCACGTTAGGCAAGTTCGAGAGTGTGCCCGTGCATCCGACGTAGACATCCACGTCCATGTCGTTGTCCAGATCACCCGCGGCCGCGGCGCCGCAAGACCGGTTCACGACTTGGATCAGGTTCGAGTTGTTGACTAGCTGATGGCTCGCGTTCTGCAGGAACAGGCTGGCTGAGCCAGTCGTGGGCTGTCCGAGGCGAACGCCTCCGACCGCGCCGAGCTGAAACACCGAGGTCGACGCCCGGATGCGCAAGCCGACCTCCCAGGTTGCGGTACCCGTCAGCCGCACTAGCCACTGTCCGTTCACCACGCCGATGTAGACTCCCCTTGCCACGCTCGGATTACGTGCTGCGAGGCCCTGCGCCTGATCGGCGGTCAAAGTGAACAGGATATGCCGGGGAAATCCCCCGACCAGCTGGCCGGGGTAGGTCTGCTGATAACTGCTCGACGGCGGGTGCGTACCCGCCGCGCCGATGAAGATCTCGTCGATCTCGCTCCACCAATCGAACTCGAAGGTCACGGCGCCGACGGCAGAGAAGTTGAAGCCGGCGTCGAAGGGAATGCTTGCGTTGAACCAGCCGTGAATTGTCCGGCCATCGACGGTGCCCACGACGTTCGTCGCCGACGAGGCGACGGGCGCGAACAGATCGCTCCGCAGGTCGCCGTTGAAGTCGCCAACGGCGAGATCGTATGGCGTGGCCGTGTAGAGCGCATCGCCGATCACGCCGCGCAGCTCGCGGAAGGGGAGTCGGGTGACGTCCCACACCCGCTGTACCTTGGCGGAATCGGAGCAGATGACGTCCTGGATCCCGTCGCCCGTCAGCTCCGCCAGCGCCCCGTAGTGGCAGGCGACGTCGTTGGCGAGGTCGACGCCGGTGGACTCGTCGATCACGAACAGCGGCGACCCATTGGCCGCGGTGCGTTGCCGGAACATCGCGGTAGGAGTGCGGTACGCGACGAAGTTGTCCCTGGACATGACGAGTACGTCGAGCAGGCCATCCATCGGCGCCATGTCGAAGAAGAGGGGCGCGCGTCCTCCGACCGGCATACGCCCGGGAGACGCCCAGGTCTCGGGATAGTTGAAACCCAACTCGCCGCCGCGGTTGTCGAAGATACCGGTGCCATCGTTCTCCCACAGCGGGAAAATGAAGCCCGCGCCGGTTACCTCCATGATGTCCTTGTCGCCGTCGTTGTCCCAATCGGCGGACTCCATGGTGTGGGTATCCGGGTGCCAGTTGCCATCTACCTCTCGGCCGCCGGGTGGAATGGTGGCAGTTCCAGTCAAAACCTGATCGGCGAGATCATCGAACTGACGGCCGCCCGCGGCTACAGGTCCGCCTGGCGCGCTGAAATAGAATACTTCGGGGGTCCATTGGTGCATGTCGGCGTAGATGTCGGCATAGCCGTCGCCGTCTGCATCCAAGAATCCGGTGCCGTAGGTCTCGCCGGTGGTGGTGATACCTGCCAGAGAAGTGACGTCTTGGAACTGGATCTCGGCCAATGCATCCGAGGTGCCCAGCGCCAAGGGTGAAAATAATACCGCACAGATAAACGCTCGACTGCGTTCCATGCTCTCTCCTCCGCTTCGGTCTTCCGATTTAACCTGACAGGAGACTTGGCAGTCCCTGCCCCCGTACTCTGGAGAGAGTCCCTGGCCCGGCCGGCACCGTCTACTCGCAGTCTCGGCAACGTCTCTACCTGTAAATATAGCGTGCCCCGCAGCCTTAACATAAACGTCGCGGTTGTCATGCGGGAGGTGGGTTGGGCGCTGCTCTTGAAACGGCTCCGACGACTTTGGCATACGGGCGGAGAGGCCCGGCGATTCGGCTACTTGGTGCGAGGGAGCGGGCGAAAGGGCGCTCTGCGGTGGTAGCGGATGCTGAATTCTTACAAGACAGTGCGCTGATCAAGAAGGCGGCAACGGGCACCCATCTCGTCCCGGCCAGAACCCCGCGTTTCGCCTCTCGCACTGGCGCTGATTTTGTGCGCAAGCTCGTTCAGAGACAGGGCATGAATCAGATACGGCGCAAGTCGCTAGGCCTTTCCATCGCCGCCTACACGCGGCAGCACGGCTCGAAAGGCCGGAGTTAGCGCTCATTTGGCTGCATAGGGCCGCTCGCCCTCAACGTTGCCGGCGGGGGAATAACGGCACACGTGAAAGACGGCCTCCGCCGCCAGGGGTGCGCCGCTCGGGCGGCGCAATGGCGTGCAGAGCGCCTGTCCGCATCCGACCCGTAGCGTGTCCCGCCAGACAAGCTGGGTGTAGTGACCGCAGGGCTCGCTGACGCAGGCGCCCGACGCATGATCGTAGCCTTTTCGCTCGTCCGCCCAGAGGAGCACGGCCTCGTTTATGCCGAAGGTCAGCTTGGTGGAGTAGGCCAGGTTCTCACCCTCGTCCGTCCGATCGTCATCGTGCGTCCACACGCACCGTTCCGCGTGGAGCCCGGCCCGTTTCGCGAGTGCTTGGTCCCAACCCAAGGGCGCAAGAGGAGGGTGGGCAGCCGGTTCCGCGGGATACGCTCCGGTGTTGACGCGCTCGCGCATCTGGTTGTGGCTTCTTAGCGCTGTACCGGTGTCCGCGGCCAGGGTGACTCCGGATGAGAGAAGTGCGACTGCGATGACCGTTGAAGGCATGGGCGGGATCATTATGCGGGACCTTGTGAACGAGGAGGGCCTCGCCGTGCAGCCGAACTTAACGGAACGTTGAAGCGAACCGGGTCCGTTTTGATGGACCGTTAACCGGTAATGGCTCTCGGAGGCGCTCGATTGGTCGTGTGCAAGACATCTAACGTTTTGTTTATAAAATATTTGTACATGGTGATGATGTGGTTGGCATGGCACATGCCATTTTTCTGCTGAGCGCCGGAAACGGCCTTAACGAAACACCTCACTCCCAGGAGAAACGATTATGAAGACCATCATCAGCGCACTCGCCGCCAGCCTATTCATCGCCAGCGCCAATGCCGGCGACATCTATCATGGCCTCGAGCGGGGCAACTCGGATCTGTCGACGCAACACCCTAATGCGGAAGACTTCGTCGGCGTGCAGCCGGGCGTCGGCGACAGCGTCGACCGCTACCATGGCTGGGCGGACGGTAACCCGGATCTGTTCAGCGCCGGTCGCAGCGGCCCCACCGACACCGGTGACGACCCTGATATCTACAGGGGTCTCGGCGGAAACCCTGATCTGCGGTTCTGATGGGCCGGGTGGCGCGGGGGTGGGAATGGGCCCACTCCTGCCGCTTCCCGAGCCTTTCGCGAGTTCTCCGGCCTGGCTTTTCCAGCCGGGCTCTTTATTCTTGGTGCGCCCGTGCGGGCGCAAGCGGTGCGGCCGCTGGCCTGACTGGCTCATGGAGCCGTGCCTGTGTTCGCGAGGTCGAATCGCATCCGCGGCCGGCGAGACCGAGCAGGCGCGTTTAAGGCTGGGCGCGGCGCTGCGGCTGCTCGCCTCGGACTATCCGATCGGCGACATCTGGCGGCGTCACCGCGAGGGGCGCGACACGGGTCGCGTCCCGCTGGGCGAGGGCGATCGGCTGGTGATCCGACGGGCGGGTTACCTCCCTGATATCGAGGCGGTCGAGCCGAAGATCTTCGATCTGCTGAGCGCCCTGTCGCAGGGCAAGACGTTGGGGTGCCTCGCGGCAGACGGACTCCCGGTCGATCGAATGCCGGGGCTCATCCGCGCGGGTTGTGTCGTGGATTGTTTCGTCGCCGAGGAGGTCTAATCTCCGTATGGCGCGTAAACAGATGACGGTCGTGGCGTTGCTTGCGATGACGAGTATCTCCCGATGCGCATGATGCTGCTTTTCTCTCCGCTGACGGCCGGGCGCGGGCTTCCAGGGGCATGAGCGCGCGGGACCCACGTCGAGCGGCGGCACGGTAATGTCGTTCGGGACACCGCCGGCCGCGGGCACGCTGGTCTGGCGCGACGACTGGCTTCTGGGTATCGAAACGGTGGACGCCGATCACAAAGAGCTGGTGCGGCTGTTGAATCTGTTGCTGAGCGAGGAGATCAACGGCCCGCGCGACCGGGTCGCGCCCCATTCACCCTCCGCACCGAGCCAGCCGGGAAGGGATCAGGTCGCGCGCTTCAGCGCCCTCGTGGACCATCTGCACGATCATTTCCGGCGCGAGGAGGCGATCATGCTGTCGGTCGGCTATCCGGACTTCGAGGCCCACCGCGGCGAGCACAGCATGCAGATCGCCGAGCTCACCGAGCTGCGCCGCCGGCTCACGGACAGCGGCGGGCGCCGGCATCTGGATCCCGAATCGCTGGAGTGGGTCAAGCGCTGGTGCTTCGACCACTTTGTGACCGAGGACCGGCGTTTCGCCGAGTTTTTCCTTCGCCAACAGCGCCCCTGACCTCCAGCGTGCCTGCGATGTGATCTCATGAGGTCCGGGCGGATGCTCCGGCTCACCGGCACACCCCCGTCGCGACGCGAGCCCCCCGTCGGCACCCAGATGTGAAAAGGGCCAGGCACGGGGGCGGTCTCCAGCATGAGGAGGGTGTCTCGGCCGTCGCGCCGCCGACGCGGGCGCAAGATGTGCGGGCCCCCGGCTCGACGTGGCAGCCGCGGCGGTGCGGGTATCGGATCGGAAGATCCCGGCCGGATGGCAGCGCTCACGCGCCGAGAGAACGGCACTCCCCAAGCGCGAGAGGCGATCATGCAACTGATGACCGAGCAGACCCAAGGTTTCCTCGTTTCCGCCCTGGAGTTGATGGCGGCCCTGTTCATCTTTGTCGTCGGATGCGTTGCGCTGTGGGTGGTCATCGCCTTCGTCGTAGATGTCACCCAGACCAAGCAGGCGGTCCGCCGCAACTACCCGGTGATCGGCCGTTTCCGCTACCTGTTCGAGCACCTCGGCGAGTTTTTCCGCCAGTACTTCTTCGCCATGGACCGGGAGGAACTGCCCTTCAACCGGGCGCAGCGTTCCTGGGTGTATCGGGCCGCCAAGGACCTGGACAACACGGTTGCCTTCGGCTCTACCCGCAACATCAGCGTTCCCGGGCAGGTGCTGTTCGTCAACTGCCCCTATCCCGACCCTGGGCACGGACGCGGTGCCGCCACAGCCGCTCACCATCGGGCCCGTACGCCCGGCACCCCTATACCACGGCCGCGCTTGTTCAACATCTCCGGCATGAGCTACGGGGCGATCTCCAGGCCCGCGGTGCAGGCCCTGTCGGCGGGCGCCGCCAAGGCGGGCTGCTGGATCAACACCGGCGAGGGCGGCCTCTCGCCCTATCATCTGGAATCCGGCGCCGACCTGATCGTGTCAGATCGGAACCGCGAAGAACGGCGTGCGCGACCTGGAAGGCAACCTGAGCGACGACAGGCTGCGCGAGGTGGCCGCGCATCCACAGGTCAGGATGTTCGAGATCAAGCTCAGCCAGGGGGCGAAGCCGGGCAAGGGCGGCATCCTGCCTGGGGCCAAGGTCACCCCGAGATCGCGGCGATCCGAGGCATCCGCGTCCGGCGAGGACGCCATCAGCCCGAACCGCCACCCGGATATCGGCAGCAACGAGGAGCTGCTGGACATGATCGCCCGCGTTCGAGAAGTCACCGGGCAAGCCGGTGGGTTTCAAGGCGGTGATCGGCGCCTACGGTTGGCTGGACACCCTGTTCGACGTGATTGCGCGGCGCGGATTCGAGTCGGCCCCGGATTTCATCACCGTGGACAGTGCCGAGGGCGGTACCGGTGCCGCTCCCATGGCCGTTGATCGACGACATGGGCCTGCCACTGCGGGTGAGCCTGCCGCTGGTGGTCGACAAGCTTCAGCGAGCACGGCCTGCGCGAGCGGGTCAAGGTGATCGCCTCGGGCAAGCTGGTCACGCCCGGCGGACGTCGCCTGGGCCTTGTGCGTGGGGGCGGACTTCGTCTGCCACCGCGCGGGGCTTCATGTTCGCCCTGGGCTGCATCCAGGCGCTGCAGTGCAACAAGAACACCTGTCCCACCGGGATCACCACCCACAACCCGAAGCTGCAGAAGGGGCTGCACCCGCCCAGCAAGGCGGAGCGCGTCGCCGCCTACGTGCAAGAACATGATCTACGAGGTCGGCATCATCGCGCATTCCTGCGGCGTGCGCAGTCCGCGGGAGCTGCAGCGTTTCCACGCCCAGGTGGTTCAACCCAACGGCCTGACCGTGGCGTTGAGTGAGCTCTACCCGGAGGTCGGGCCGCGCGCGCAGGCCGACTCGGCCGCTGATGCGGGCCGTTCTTCCGGTCCGGAGTCTTCGCCGCCGCCCTGTCCCTGAAAGGCCCTGGGGCCGCCGCCGGTCTAGATGCATGACTTCGGTTCAGAATCGAGATGCGTCATGAAGCTTGCCACGACACGAGCAGCCGGGCTTTGCCTCCTTCTCCTATTGGTAGCGTTCGCCGCCGCCCACGGCCGGGAGACCAACGGCTTCGATCTCTCGGGGAGCCTGATTCCCAGCGACGAGATCCACCTGGGCGGCCCGTCGCGGGACGGAATTCCCGCCATCGACCGTCCGCGGTTCGTTTCCGCCCGGGACGCGGATTTCCTCGACACGAACCACCAGGTACTCGGACTGGCGCGAGGCGGAGAGGCAAAGGCCTACCCGATCGCAATCATGAACTGGCACGAGATCGTGAACGACCGGCTCGGTGGCGAGCGGGTGGCCATCACTTACTGTCCCCTGTGCGGCACCGGGGTTGCGTTCGTCTCGCGGGCAAGGGGCAGAGATCTGCGCTTCGGCGTCTCCGGCCTGCTGTACAACAGCGATGTCCTGCTCTACGACCGGGAGACCGAGTCGCTATGGAGCCAGATTCGCAGGCAGGCGGTCACCGGTCCCATGAAGGGCGAGAAGCTCGTCGCCCTGCCCCTGACGCACACCACCTGGCGGGCCTGGCGGCAGGAGCATCCGGATACCTGGGTGCTGTCCACCGATACGGGCTTCCGCCGCGATTATGAGCGTGACCCGTACGCCGGCTATGCGAGCGAGTCAGGGCTCTTTTTTCCCGTGCGGGCGGAGTCTCGACGCTACCATCCGAAGGAGCGGGTCCTGGGGCTGGAGATCGACGGCCGGTTCAAGGCCTATCCCTTTGCGGAGCTGTCGCGCCTCGACGGTGGCGAGGTTCGGGAGCGTTTCGTGGGCCGGGAGATTCGCATCCGCTTTGACCGCGATAGCGAGAGCGCCCAGGCCTTCGGCCCGGAGGGCGAGCAGATCCCAGCTATCACCGGCTTCTGGTTCGCCTGGTACGCCTTTCACCCCGAGACCGAGGTATTCACCGCCGAACGCTGACCGTCAGGGCCAGGTCCCGCGGCCGATCGACATCCATCAGTACCCCCGGATCCCGCGTCGAAAGCAGTTGCGCCTTGGCGTGCGCTTCCTGGATCAGCGATCGCGCCCCCGCGTCCCCGGTCAGGGATAACAGGCGCTGCTGCCAGCAGGACGAGAAGCCCACCGGGTGACCGCGGCGCCCTTCGTACATCGGCGCCGCGAGCGCCGCACCGCCGAGCAGTGCCTCGGCGACCGCTCGAATGGTGTCCGTACCGATCCAGGGCATGTCCGCGAGGGCGATGAGCCAGCCGTCGGCGTCGTCGCTCGCGGAGACGCCGGCGGCGATGCTGTTGCCGATTCCGCTCGCGGACCGCTCGTTCACGGCGATGCGCAGCCCGGTATCGGCCAGCACGCGGGTCAGCGCTTGGTCGCCGGGGCGGACCACGGCCAGGACATCGGGCACGGCCGCTAGCAGGTTGCGCGCGGCGCGCAGGCCGACCGGCTCGCCATCCGGCAGCGCGGCCAGGAGCTTCTGCGCGCCGAAACGCCGCGCGCTTCCGGCGGCGAGCAGCACGCCCACGATTCCGGTCATCGACTCTCCGCGACGCTGTTGCGGACGGCCGTGATCTTGGCCAGGATCGAGAGCGCGATCTCCGCCGGGCGCTTGCTGCCGATTGGGATGCCGGCAGGGGCGTCGAGCCGTTCGAGCTGCGCCGGCATCAGGCCGATTCGGGTCAGGCGCTCGGTCCGAGCCGCCGCGCTGCGTCGCGACCCGAGGGCGCCGATGTAGAACGCCTCGGTCAGCAGCGCCTCGCTAAGCGCCAGGTCGTCCTGCCTGGGGTCGTGGGAGAGGGTGACGATGGCGCTGCGCCGGTCTTGAGCCACCTCCCGCACCGCGTCGTCCGGCATCTGGCGGCGGTATGCGACCCCGGTCAGGGGCGAGGGATCGGAGAACGGCTCCCGCGGGTCGCAGATGGTCACCCGGTAGTCGAGCAGGCGGGCCATTTGGGCCAGCAGGCGAGCGAGCTGGCCGTCGCCGATCAGCAGCAGGTGCCAGCCGGGACCGAAGACCTTGGTCACGGCGTCGCCGTCGACCTCGAATTCCAGGCGACCGGCACCCGCGTGGAGGCTGACCTCGCCGGTGCGCAGGCAGACCCGGCGCGCGACCAGGGCGCCTTGTTCCAGACGCGAGAGCAGGGTGGCAAGCGGCTGCGGCGCATCCAGCTCCTCGACCAGAAGCTCCAGGCGCCCGCCGCAGGGCAGGCCGAGCCGGCTCGCCTCGGTGCCGTCCACGCCGAAGTCCACCAGGGTGGGGAAGGGTGTGCTGAGCTCGCCGCTGCGATAACGCGCCGCGAGCTCCTCCTCGACACAGCCGCCCGAGACGGAACCCGCCATGGCATGGGCGCCGATGGCGAGCATCGACCCGGCTGGCCGCGGCGAGGAGCCCCAGGTGCGCAGCACCGAGACCAGGGCCACGCGCTGCCCGGCCTCCAGCCAGGTGTGGACGGCGGACAGGACCTCCACATCCGCGGCCTGTGCGGCGCAGTCCGGCGCCATCAGCCCAGCTTCAGCGGCAATCGATACAGCCGCCTTCCGGTCGCCGCCGCCAAGGCGTTGGCCACGGCGGGCGCGATGACCGGCGTCGCCGGCTCGCCGACGCCGGTCGGCGGTTCCGCGGAGGGCACGATATGGATCTCGACCCGCGGCATCTGATTCATCCGCAACACCTGGTAGTCGTGGAAGTTGGATTGCCCGACCAGCCCGTCCTTCAGCGTGAGCTCGCTCAACAGGGCGGCGGACAGTCCGAAGCCCATGCCGCCCTCCATCTGGGCCTCGATGACATTCGGGTTGACGGCGATGCCGCAGTCGACGGCGATGACGACCCGGTCGACGCTGAAGGCGTTGCCGCGCACCGTGACCTCCGCCACCTGTGCCACGTAGCTGTTGAAGGACTCATGTACCGCCACGCCGCGGGCCCGGCCCGCTTCCAGGTCGGCGCCCCAGCCGGCCTTTTCGGCGGCGAGCTTGAGGACGGCTTGATGTCGCGGATGACCCGAGAGCAGCGCCATTCGGTATTCGACCGGATCACGCCCGGCGGCGGTCGCCATCTCGTCGATCATGCACTCGACGGCGAAGGCGGTGTGGGTGGAGCCGACGGAGCGCCACCACTGCACCGGAACCCCCAGCGCGGGGGAGTGCAGGTCCACCACCAGGTTCGGAATGCGGTAGGGGAGGTTCTTCGCCCCCTCCACCGAGGTCTGATCCACCCCGTCGACGACCAGCATCGGCTCGAAGACGGTCCCGGCGACGATGGACTGGCCGACGATGCGGTGCTCCCAGACCAAGGGCTCGCCGTCTGCGTCCAGTCCCGCCCGCAGCCGGTGCAGGTAAAGCGGGCGATACCAGCCGCCGCGGGTGTCGTCCTCGCGGGTCCACTGCAGCTTGACCGGCGTCTTACCGCCCGTGGCCTTGAAGATTTCGGAGGCCTCCGTCGGGAAATCCGACTTGGGGTTCGCCCGCCGGCCGAAGGAGCCGCCGGCGAACAGCATGTCGATGCGCACCTGCTGCGGTTCCAGCCCAAGCACGCCGGCGATTGCGGCCTGGTCGGCGGTCTGGAACTGCTCGCCGTTGAGTATCCTCACCCCGTCACCGTCCGGGGCAATGACGCAGTTCAGCGGCTCCATCGCCGCGTGGGCGAGGAAGGGCACCTCGAACTCCGCCTCGACGACCTTGGCCGCGGCCGCCATGGCCGCCTCGGTGTCGCCCTCCTTGCGGGCGACGTTGCCTGGCTCGGTCGCCAGCTCACGATATTGGGCGAGGATCTCCTCGGAGCCGAGCTTGAAGGCGCCGCTCTCGTCCCAGACGATGGTCTGCGCCAGGGCGTCGCGTCCGAGTTTGGCGCTCCAGAAGTCGTCCGCCAGCACGGCGACGCCGGCGGGGATCTCGACTACCTGCCGGACGCCGCGGACGGCGAGGGCAGTGGCCTTGTCGAAGGATTCGACCCGCGCGCCGAAGCGCGGCGCATGGGCGACTACGGCCGTCAGCATGCCCGGAAGTTGCACGTCCTGGGTGAACAGGGCGCTGCCGTCGATTTTGCCGGCGGCATCCTTGCGGCGGATGTGGGGATTGCCGATAAGCCGGAATTCGGACGGGTCCTTCAGGACCACCTCTTCGGGCACCGGGAGCGTCGCCGCTTCGCCGGCCAGCTCGCCGAAGGTCGCGCTGTTGCCGCCCGGGTGTGACACGAGGCCGTCGCGGACCTGGATCTCGGCCGCGTCCACCTGCCAGCGGCGCGCCGCCGCCTCGACCAGCATGTGCCGGGCCGCGGCGCCGGCCTTGCGCATCTGCTCCCAGGAGTTGGCGATTGCCGTGCTGCCGCCGGTTCCCTGGGAGGGGCCCCAGAAGAGGTTGTTGTAGCGCTTGGCGTCGGCGGGCGCCCCCTCGGCGCGGATCTGGTCCCAGCGGGCGTCGAGCTCCTCCGCCAGCAGCGTCGGCAGTCCGGTGTAGGTGCCTTGGCCCATCTCCAGGTGCTTGACGATGACGGTCACGCTGTCGTCCGTGCCGATGCGCACGAAGGCGTTCGGCTCGAAGCTGGCGGCGGAGCGTTCAGCGCCGCCGGCGAGTCCCGGACCCGCTTGCAGGCCTTTCGCCCTGGCGGGAAGATGCAGCCCGAGCGTCAGGCCGGCCCCAAGGGTCAGGCCGTGCTTGATGAAGTCCCGGCGGCTCCAATTTTGGATCTTGTCCGTGTTCATTCCCGCTCCCTCCTCAGGTGAGCTCGGCCGCGGCCTGCTTGATGGCGGCGCGGATCCGGGCGTAGGTGGCGCAGCGGCAGATATTACCCGCCATGGCGGCGTCGATGTCCGCGTCGGTCGGCGACGGGTTCTGGGTTAGGAGGGCCGTGGCGGACATGATCTGCCCGGACTGGCAGAAGCCGCACTGGACGACATCGAGCTCGGCCCATGCCTTCTGCACCCGCTTGCCGGCTGGGCTGTCCAGTCCCTCGATGGTCGTCACCTTGCCGCCCGCCGCCGCCGCGAGCGGGGTCGAGCAGGCATGGACCGGTGCGCCGTTGAGGAGCAGGATGCAGGCGCCGCACTGGGCCATGCCGCAGCCGTACTTGGTTCCGGTGAGGCCGATATGGTCGCGGATCGCCCAAAGCAGGGGGATGTTCGGGTCTAGGTCGAGCCGGTGCTCTTTGCCGTTGACGGTCAGGCTGATCATGGGGGGCTCCATCGTGGCGGGGGTGAAGCGTTCGTGAGCGCAGGCGGGCGCGGGGTCCAGGATAACCTCTTGTACCAAGATAGCGCAGGGGAACCCGCGTCGCACATGCCTCCCGGCATGGCCCGGCGGCGTGGCGAGGGGCGTATCCCTGGCGGCCGACAGCTCGTGCCTTGACACAACGCACCCCGAACCTTGCATGTGGCTTGTATGCTTATGGCAACGTGTCGATTGAACGGCATTCCGAAACCATGGATCAGCTTCCCGACGAACCAGGCGAGGCCCAGGCTCATTCGGTGGCTGGAAACCTCGTTCGTTTGGGAGTCCTCAGGGATGCGATAGCTGGCTCTCGCGTTTTCTCCCCCCTCTCGCATCCGGTCGGCGCGTGCTCTCATGACTGATCGGCTGAATCTCCTGGTTCTGGAAGAGAGCGAGGCCGATTTTTCCACGCTGGATCGATATCTTCGAAACGAGAAGGTCGATTGCCAACTCGGCCGGGTGACCTCGATCGAGGGGCTGAGTGGCGCCGCCGCTCGGCGGTGGGACTCGGTTCTCCTCGGCTGGCCGCTGGCCGGGGTGCAATTGGATGGCTTGCCGGATCTGATCGACCGATATTTCCCCGCGACGCCGGCGATTCTGCTTGCGGGCCAGGTCGGCGAGGAACGGGTCGCAGATCTTCTGACGGCGGGGTTCAGCGGATACGTCAACAAGGAAGGGCTCGGCCGTTTGCTCCCCGCTATCCGCAACGCCCTGCGCGATGCGGCGTCAGGCGGCGATCGGCGGCGCCTGGAGGCGCGTGTCGAGAGATACCGGATGCTGGTGGAGACGGCCCAGGACTGGATTTGGGAGGTCGATGCCGAGGGTCGTTACACCTACTGCAGCAGCTACGTTCGCCAGCTGCTCGGCTATGAGCCCGCGGAGCTGGTCGGTAAGAAGCCGTTCGATCTGATGCCGGAGGCCGAGGCTGACCGGGTTCGCGAGCTGTTCATGGATCGGGTTGCAAAGCGTGAGCCGATCACGGCGCTGGAGAACACCAACCTGCACCGGGACGGTCGCCAGGTGATCCTGGAGACAAGCGCCCGCCCGGTCGTCGACGCGGATGGCAATCTGCTCGGTTATCGGGGCATCGACCGCGACATTACCGAGCGCAAGCGGGCCGAGTGCGCGTTGCGCGAGAGCGAGCAGCGGCTGCGCGACGCCCAGGCCTACGCCCGGATCGGCTACTGGGAGCTGAACCTGGCCACAAGCAAGGCGGTATGGTCCGAAGAAACCCGCGCGATAGCCGGTATCGGCCCGCAGGAGGAGCC
This sequence comes from uncultured Gammaproteobacteria bacterium, assembly GCA_963736235.1. GTDB lineage: Bacteria > Pseudomonadota > Gammaproteobacteria > Chromatiales > Chromatiaceae > CAVORB01. Next base: position 67,252 of record CAVTOR010000031.1, on the reverse strand, counting down.
GAGTCTGGCCATGCTCTCCCGTCTCATGCACCCGGACGATTTTCCGATGTTCGAGCGGTCACTCCGCGAGGCCATCGAGCACAAGCGGGAGCACCATGTCGAGTACCGAATCCGCCGGCTTGACGACGAGGAGGAGCGTTGGCTGGAGTGCCGAGGGAGACCGGAAACGGACGCGAACGGCGACGTCGTGCGCGTGCTCGGTGTAGTTCAGGACATCACCGAACGCAAGCGGGTCGAGGAAAAGCTCCGCCAATCCGCGACAGTGTTCGAGAACACCACCGAGGGCGTCTTCATCACGGACGCCACCGGCAATATCCTGGACGTGAACCGCGCCTTCGTGGAGATTACCGGTTTCGAGCCCCGAGAGGTCATTGGCAACAACCCTCGGATGTGGAAATCGGGTCATCATGACGAGGACTTCTACCGGGCGCTGTGGTCCTCCGTCCGGATGCAAGGGCAATGGCGGGGCGAGATCTGGAATCGGCGCAAGACCGGCCGCGTGTTTCCCGAGTGGCTAACCATCAGTGCCGTGTACGACAGCGCCGGTCGCCTGACCAACTATGTCGCGGTGTTCTCGGATATCAGCTCGATCAAGAGCTCTCAGGAGCGACTCGAACACCTGGCGCATCACGATCCGCTCACGGATCTGCCGAACAGGCTGCTGCTGCATGCACGCCTCGAGCATGGTATCCGGCACGCGTCGCGCACCCAGACTCTCTTTGGGGTGATATTCATCGATCTGGACCGCTTCAAGAAGGTCAACGACTCGTTCGGGCATACCGCAGGGGACAAGCTGCTCCGGGCCGTTGGCGAGCGTCTCGCGCTGTGCGTGCGCCTCGAGGACACGGTGGCGCGGATCGGTGGGGACGAGTTTGCGATACTGGTTGAAGGCCTGCGGTCCGAGGGCGACGCGCGCGTGGTGGCGGAAAAGCTGCTGCACGCCTTTGGGCAATCGTTCGAGATCGACCGTCGGGAGGTGCACGTCACCCTGAGCATAGGGGTCAGTATCTACCCGCGGGACGGAGACTCGGGACCCGAATTGTTGCGCAACGCCGACGCGGCCATGTACCGCGCCAAGGACGAGGGCCGCAACAACTATCAACTCTATACGCGGGCGCTGACCAGCGATGCTTACGATCGGGCGGTGCTGGAAACGCGGTTGCGAACCGCCCAGGAGAATCACGAGCTGCGTGTCTTCTACCAGCCGCAGATAGACCTGCGCCTCGGTCGCGTGACGGGCGTTGAGGCGCTCGTGCGTTGGCGGCACCCTGAGCTGGGGCCGGTCCCGCCGGAAAAGTTCGTTCGTGTGGCGGAAGAGTGCGGTCTCATTCGCAAGCTGGGGGAATGGGTGCTGCGGACCGCCTGCCAGCACGCCCGGCTCTGGCAGCTGGAAGGATTGGAGTTCGGCCGCGTGTGCGTCAACGTGGCGGGTGCCCAGCTCCAGTGGCACGGTTTCGCCGCCAGGGTCGAGGAGATACTCGACGAAACGTCATTGCCCGCCGGGCTTCTCGAGCTTGAGGTCAACGAGGACTTCCTGATGCGGGAGGCGGAGCGGGGGATCAGCGAGCTCGAGGCGCTGCGTTCCCTTGGTGTCACGCTGGCGATCGACGATTTCGGCACCGGGTACTCCTCGTTGAGCTACCTGAAACGGCTCCCGATCGACAGGTTGAAGATCGACCGGTCCTTCGTGCATGACATCCCGGACGACCCGAATAGCTTGACGATCACGCGTGCCATCATCGCGCTGGGGAACCGGCTGCGGCTCGAGGTCGTTGCCGAAGGCGTGGAGACGGCCGCCCAGGAGCAGTTCCTGCTGGACGCGGGTTGTCATCAGGCGCAGGGGTTCAGGTATCTGAAGCCGACCACCTACGGCTCCATGACGGCCTGGTTGCAGGAGCAAGCTCAGGTGCCTGGCCGGCGTCGCTTATAGCACGCTTTTTCGGCTCTTGACCTCGGGCTTCTCGCCGCGCGGTGGCGGGCGCTGCGGTTTGCCCTACTGTCGAAGCGGGAGTGCTTGATCGGATGGGCCGGGGGCCTCGTCCGCCGTGTCTGCATCCAGCTCCGCGAAGGCGCAGTCTGGCCGCTCCGGTGATGCCTCCACGAAGGGCACGAAGATGATGCCCCCGAGGGGAAGAATGGTGTCGACGTTGACATCCGGGTTGTACTGACGCAGCAGCCAAAGCGGAATCCGGTACTGCTCGACCGCCAGCAACCAGAGGTTGTCTCCGGGGGCAACCGCGTGCTCGAGGACGCCGGTGATGCGGTGGCGGCGAAAATACCGCAGCTGGCGCGTCGCGTGGTAAGCGGTCCTCCGTGCCTCGAAATCGCCCGTGGTGGTATTGGACAGGTCCAGCTTGAGCCGGCGACCGACGATCAACGAGGCATCGTCCCCCAGCCCATTGAGCTTCCTGACACGCTCCGACGGCAGCTGCAGCCACTGCGCGTAGTGTCCGAGCGTCTCGGCGATTTGGATCTCGATCGTCCCGTCGCGAGCGATCCCGTAGTCGAACGGGTCGGCGGCCAGGTCCGGCGGCAGGTCGGCGAGCGAAAAGCCAGTCAAGTCGTCGGGCTCCTGTCGATCCTCCGCTCGGCATACATGGGGCATCGGTTCTGCCCGCAGCGCTTGTTCGCCCAACGCGTTCTCCGCATCCCCCTCTCGATCCGCCAGCGACGCGATTAGACGGCTGAGATCCAGCGTGATCGAGGCGCCGCCGTCACCACCTCCTGCCGCGCGCTCGATGGCCCAAATCGCGGCGGAGCCCGTGCCCAGGGGCTCCGGGCCCGGGCCCATCGGTACGCGCAGGATCTGCCCGGCATGGATCTCGTCCGCGCTGCCGAGCCCGTTCATGGCCAGCAGGCTCGGTACGTTGGTCTCGAACTGCTGCGCGATCTGCGACAGGGAGTCGCCGAGGCGGACGTCGTAGTAAGGGCTGGGCTTCTGGGCCGCGAAACCGAAATGCCGTGCCAGCTGGGCCATCCTGTGCTCGGCCCATGGGGAGGGGAAGCTGGCGGGTATCCTCAGGGCGTAGCCCTCGGGGATGAACCGGCCCCCGTTCCATACCGCGTGGTGCAGCGACGGGTTGAGGGCGCGCAGGCGTTCCTTCTCGATGCCGAAGCCCTCGACGATCACATCGGCCGGAAGATAAGCGGGCGTGACGACGGTGAGATGATCGTGCGCGTCACGCTGGCGCTCGCGGAAGTACCGCCCGGGATGACTGGCGACCTCCAGGGCGGCGAGGAACGAGGCGTAGAAGTTTCTCGAGGCGAAACGGAAACGCTCGGTCTCGTAACGCGCCGCGATGTCGCCCAGGTCCGACGTGCCGGTCTCGCGCACGGCTCGCCTGACACCTGAAAGCCCGTGATTATACGCGGTGACGGCAAGCGGCCAGCTCTTGAGGACCGAGTAGTCCTGGCGCAGGAGATGCGCCGCCGCCTCCGACGACTTGACGATGTCGAAGCGCTCGTCCGTTGTTTCATCCACGCGCAAATAGCGGCGCGCCGTGGCTGGCATCAACTGCCAAAGGCCCGCGGCCCCTGCCTTGGAAACCGCGTTTGGATTGTAGGATGACTCGACGTGGGGAAGTGCCGCGAGCTCGCGCGGCACCCCGATCCGTTCAAGAATCGACTCGATCTTCGCTTTCCATCGGCTCGATCTCGTTAGGCCCTGCTGAAAGCGGTCTGCCTGCCCGCGCTGAAAACGCAGATTCTCCGCTGCCGCCGTGAACTCATCGGCGGAAACCCCTTCTCCCCACGCACGCAGCGCGCGCTGCTCGATCGGAGACAGGCCGTGGCGTTGTCCGGATGCGAGCAGGATCAGCGCCTCTCGGTAGTCGCGGAACGCCTTCTCGATAACCCTGTCCTGTGCGTCCGGCGGGGCGGCGGGATTCAGGTACAGGGTCGCGTAGACCACGTCCAGGCGGCGACTGTCGTGAATGAAGCCGCTCGCGGAGTCGACCTCGGTGTAGATGCGAGTCCAAAAAGCGACAGCCGGGGCCAGGGCCTCCGGTATGGGGAAGAGGGGCGCCGCTGTCTGCTCTGCTCGCACCCCGCCGGAAAAGATTCCCGCGAGTGAAGCGAGCAGCGGAATGATCAGCCGATAAATCTGCATAACCCGAAGCCAGGTGCGCCGCTCATTGTTTCACATCCGCGACACACAAACCTTGCGTGGGCACTGTTGACAGAGAAGGCCGGCCCACGCCCGAGCCGGTGAGCAAACGACCGGGGTCCCGGGACGATGTCGTGCATGCGCCAAGCTTAGCAAAGCGCCCGGAGGAGGCGGGAATCAATAAGTTGTCGAGAACGGAGACGAAGCCAGGCGTCGATCGGGGGTCGGCGGCGATCGGCGTCGGGTGCGGATGGCCCCTATCAGCGGTCGCGAGCTTGGGCGATGGTGGCGTTCGAGGCCGACCCGACATGATGGACCGATATCTGGTAGCTAACGGAAACCGATACGCCGACCCAGACGGCCACGAGCAGTGCGCGGAAGAGGTCGGGTTTACGGCGACGGCGGTTGGCGATCATGGTTCTTGCGACGTGACATGGGTCCCGGGTGGCGGCTGCGTAGTGGTTATTCCGTCGGGCGAAGTCGCCGGCCGCTGGCGCTTCCGAAGATTTGCAATCCGAATCTAATGCGCGTGCGAGGTGAGAAACTTGACCCGCGTCACATTCTGAATCGAAACCACTGCTGAAACACCGAGGCGCACCGTCACCGCCGAATCTGTCGCCGCCGATCAACAGGTTGTCGCGCCGAGTCAAGATCTTCGCAGGCTGATCCCTAGACTACGGATGCCATCCCCGAGGGCTCAATGCGAGACCCCGGGCAGGGGTTGACCATCTGGGGAGGCGGCGACATGTGGACGTACCGTAACGGCGGGACATTCGATGCCGGCTCGCATGCCATGAGCGAATCCGTGGTAGCGGAGCTGCGCGACAGCGAGCGGTGGACGTCATTGTCCGCGGACGAGCTTCTGCGGCTCCTTCGCCGCGGGCTGTCCACCTATGACCGCTCAGGCGACGAGTCCCTGCTGTCTCTATTGCGGCCTCTCTACCGCTGGGCGGCGGAGACGAGCGACACCGCGGATCGCTTCGAGATGTACCTGTCGACCAGGCACGAGGTGGAGAACGGACTTCTTCATGCGGCTGCGCTCAAACCTTTCGTGTTGTTCGAGCGGGAGACGGCCATCGTGTCGAGCGCAACCGCCGACATGGTATTGCTCGGTTGCCAGGCGGCTGACGATGAGCTGGCGTTGCCGAAGGAGATCGTCGCGCTGGTCGCTCAGGGGACGCCGGCGAACCCCGGGGCCGTGCTCGGCGCCTTGGTATCGCTCGTTGACCGACGCGTGAACCGACTGCTGGACGGCGTCAGGTGGTCCCTGTCGGATGCGGTGGTGAATACGGCGGCCCGGTGCCGCGTCGGCCTTCCGTCCCTGGCCGCCTTCGAGTTCTGGCTTTCCTGGTTGGAGGGACTGGCGGAACGAGGGCTCGGGGCGTCGGCCGTCTACGGTGCCTGCGTCTCTGCCCTGCATCTGCTGGTCGAGGGGATGAATGCGGAGTTCGTAACCGACGTGGCAGGCGATGTCGGGCGCAGACACGGCCGCTGCCAGGGCTCCTCGCCGGGCGAGGTCATCCGGCCCCTGCCGGTGACGGAGATCGGTGCTCGATTCGCCGATCGGCTTTATGCCCTGGAGGCGCAGGAGCCGCGGCCGAAGCTGATTTCGCGTGTGCTGCCGAGCTACGGCCTGCGGCCGCGGGCGGCGGCGGAGGAGATTGCCGCGCCCCTGTAGCGGCGTCGCCGGCGTCAACACAGGAGCGGCAAGCAAGCCCCGATCAGCCCGCTTCGGATTCCGTGGTCGCGAACTGCTGGGTCAAACGCCTGGTCAGGCGCTTGAAGTCGCCCTCGCTGTTACTGGTCAGCACCAGGAGCGCGCCACCGTCCCCCCTGGATTCCCATTTGACGTCGCTGTCGAAGGCGTTGCCCAGGATGGCGCTTTTCGCGTATCGGGACATGAAGGCGCCGACGGCCTTCTTGCGCAACAGCCCCGCGTCCCTCAGTTGTTTCCGGCTCTTTTGGCCGCTGCCGGCGTCGATGGGGTAACTCCGCGACCCGGTGAGCGACATCAGGTAGTCGGCGCCGGTCTCAGCAAGCGGTCGCGGGCCATGCTTCGGCGACAGGTTGTACAGGTCGTCGAAGTAGTGTTTATCCGTCTCCAGGATCACCGGCGTTTCCTCGATCTCCACCCGCAGGTAGACGTCGTAGGGAAGCATCTTCAGGATCGGGCAGAGAAAGCCGTACAGGTCGATCGCCTCGCCGACGCTTGGCAGCGTGGGCAGGCGGAATTTCTTTTCAGCCATGTAAAGTCAAGCTCCGGCAGAGAGGCCCCTGCATCGGCCGCGACATACCGCGCCTGGTGGCGATGGGCCTTTCGCTCGCCAGGCTTTCGCATCGGCGGTCTGGCGGGGCCAGGGCGATGCCGCTCCTGCATTCTCGCTGAACTCGCGCCGAATCTGCTACCGCGTGTGTGCTTCCATCGTGCAGATCTGCGTCGACCGGCTTTTTCCTTAACCTTCCGTAATGCGTGCTTGGGAACCCCGGGGATGATTGGCCTGTCTTCCCGCACGGAATGACTGGAAATTGCGCGGCCGGCTGCATCTTGCCCGTCTCGTCGTTCGGCGAGGCCGGTTGCCGCTGCTCCGGATCAGGGGAAGCGCGTTGGGATGCCTTTCGGGCAAAATAGAAGGCTGCTCAAACCGAGAGAGACATATGGCTAATACGGAGAACCAGGCGCAGACGGTCGCACCCCTCGCCGGGACCGAGAATCTCGACCCGTTGCGCGCGGAGCTTATGGGTCTGCGCCGACACGTGGAAAGGCAGATCCTGGGCCAGGGCGGGCTGGTGGAGCGCCTGCTGATCGCCCTCCTGGCGGATGGACACCTGCTGGTCGAAGGAGCCCCGGGCCTTGCCAAGACCAAGGCGGTAAAGGCCCTGGCCTCAGGGATCGAGGGGGACTTCCACCGCATCCAGTTTACGCCCGATCTGCTCCCTGCCGACCTCACTGGGACCGAGATCTACCGCCCCCAGGACGGCAGCTTCCGCTTCGACAAGGGACCGGTTTTCCACAACCTGCTGTTGGCAGACGAGGTCAACCGCGCCCCGGCCAAGGTGCAGTCCGCCCTGCTGGAGGCCATGGGCGAGCGGCAGGTCACCGTTGGCCGTGAGACCTATCGGCTGCCGGAGCTGTTCCTCGTGATGGCGACTCAGAACCCGATCGAGCAGGAGGGCACGTACCCGTTGCCCGAGGCCCAGCTCGACCGCTTCCTGATGCACGTGCGTGTGGATTACCCGGACCTCGCCACCGAGAAGGCGATACTGGTCCTCAACCGGGACGAGGCGCGGGCGACGCAATCGGACGGGGGCGGGCATCGGGTAAGCCAGCGAACGGTGTTGGCGGCCCGCCGCGCGATCCTGGATCTGTTCATGTCGCCGGACGTCGAGGACTACCTGGTTCACCTGGTGATGGCCACGCGCGATCCGGTGCCGTATGGGGATTCGCTTGCGGGTTGGCTGCGCTTTGGCGCCAGCCCGCGCGCCACCCTGGCGCTGGACCGATGCGCCCGCGCCAGGGCCTGGCTCGCGGGCCGGGACTATGTTTCGCCTGAGGATGTACAGGAGATCGCGCCCGACGCCCTGCGCCACCGGGTTCTGTTGTCCTACGAGGCGGAGGCCGAGGGCCGTTCTGCCGACCAGTACATCGCGGAGCTTCTCAGTCTGGTGCCGGTTCCATAGGGCTGGATGTAAGGCATGAGTAGCGGATTCCGAACGCCCCCATGACCACTGCCCTTCGCCCAGCCGTTGACGATGGCGTCTCGGTCGCCCTGGCCTCGCTCATCGCCCTGCGCGAGGAGGCGCGGCGGCTCGATATCGCCCCGCGTGGGAAGGTACTGGCCACCCGCAGCGGCGGACATCTGTCGCGCTTCCGTGGACGCGGGATGGAGTTTGACGAGTCGCGGGTCTATCAGGCGGGAGACGACGTCCGCAACATGGACTGGCGGGTCACCGCACGTGCCGGAGCCCCCCACGTCAAGCTTTTCCGCGAGGAAAGGGAGCGCCCCGTTTGGCTGCTGGTGGACCTCGGACCCTCCATGCGCTTCGGCACCCGGGTGGCATTCAAGTCGGTGGTAGCGGCACGTGCCGCCGCGCTCCTGGGCTGGGCGGCGGCCGACCGGAGCGATCGCGTCGGCGGCCTGGTATTCGACGAGACGCGCCATTTCGAGCAGCGCCCCGCCGCCCGCACCCGGGGACTTTTGCCCTTTCTGCGCGCCCTTGCGCAGAGGCCGGTGGACGGAGGCCGCGAAGGTCACCAGGGGGTGGCGCAGGCGGCGGCGCGGCTCGTGCGGCTCGTGCGTCCCGGAAGCCTGGTATTCCTGGTGAGCGACTTCGTCGGCGTCGACTCGGGCAATGCGGCCTGGCTCGCCCAGCTGGGCGCCGGGAATGAGCTGGTTCTGGTTCAGGTGCGGGATCCGCTGGAGGAGATCGCCCCCCCGCCCGGACGCTATCCGGTCACGGATGGCCGCCGCCAGGGCCTGCTCGACACCACTGGCACCGCCCTGCGCATGGGTTGGCAGAGGCGTTTCGCGGAGCACACCGAGCAGCTTCAAGACCTGGCGCGGATGCACAGGGCTCACATGCTGGGCCTGCGGACCGACGAGCCCGTCGGAGCGACCCTCGCGCGCGGCCTGCGCCCGCGCGCCAACGGTCGGAACGGCAGATGACACCGCCGAATCTGCCCCAGGACCCGCTGGCCGACTTGCGCGGCTGGCATCTCCCGGAGCCGGTCTCCTGGTGGCCACCCGCCGTCGGCTGGTGGGTGCTCGGGCTGCTGGGAATCCTCCTCACGGCGATCCTGATCCGATGGCTCCTTGTGCGTTATCGTGCCCGCGCCGCCGCGCGCGCCGCGCAGCGTGAGCTTCGGGACCTTCAGGCGGCGTTCGAAACGGACCGCGATGCCGGGGCTTTCGGGCGAGGGATCTCGCGGCTGCTGCGCCGCTTCGCCCTGGCGCGTTTTCCCCGGCGGCAGATAGCGGGGCTCGCCGGCGCCGACTGGCTGGCGTTCCTCGACACGCACGGCGGGGATGGGCGCTTCCGGGACGGTCCCGGGCGGATACTGGTCGAGGCCCCCTACCGGCCGGTGGATGCGATCCCGGCGGAGGAGCTGGTCGCGCTCGTCCGGGAATGGATCGCGTTGAACGCGGGGGGACGCGCATGATCGACCTGGCGTGGCCCTGGGTGCTCGCGGCGTTGCCGCTGCCGTTGCTCGTGCGGTTTCTGCTGCCGCCGTGGAGGCCCACGGTCGCACGGGCGCTCCGGCTTCCGGTACTGCATCCACTCTACCGTCTGGAGAGGGGCGCGACCTCCGGTCCGGGGCGCACCGGCCGCCTGCTGGCCGGGATTGCCTGGGTGCTGCTGGTGCTCGCCGCGGCGCGCCCGCAGTGGCTCGGAGAGCCGGTGAACCTGCCTGTGTCCGGGCGGGACCTGATGTTGGCGGTCGATATTTCGGGCTCCATGGAGCAGCCGGATTACGTGCTCGACGGCCGGCCAGTCAGCCGACTGGACCTGGTCAAGGCTGTTGCCGGGCGCTTCGTCGAGCGCCGCGCGGGCGACCGGCTGGGGCTGGTCCTGTTCGGCAGTCGTGCCTACCTCCAGACGCCTCTCACCTACGACCGTGCGACGGTGCAGACGATGCTCAACGAGGCGGTGATCGGGCTCGCCGGGCGCGAGACGGCCATCGGGGATGCCATCGCCCTGGCGGTCAAGCGTCTGCGCGAGCAGCCGGAGGACAACCGGGTGCTGATCCTGCTCACGGACGGAGCCAGCACCGCGGGCAGCCTTTCCCCGCAGGACTCAGCCCGGCTCGCGGCGCAGGCAGCCGTGCGCATCTACACCATCGGCATCGGCGGCGGTCCAGTCGGCGTGCGCACCCCCTTCGGGACCCTGATGCAGCGGCCCGGGGACCTCGATCCGGAGACCTTGCGCGCCGTGGCCGAGGAGACGGGAGGAAGGTTTTTCGAGGCGACCGATACCGATCAGCTCGAGGCCGTCTACGCGGAGCTCGATCGTCTCGAGCCCAGCGTGCGCGACAGCCGCACCTACCGCCCGATGCAGTCGCTGTTCGTATGGCCAGCCGCGGCGTCGCTGCTGTTGAGCGCATGGGTGGCGGTGAGCGGATTGTCGATCGGCGCCGCTGTGTCTGCACGCGGACCTCGGGCGTCGCAGGGCGCGGACGGGGGAGGGCAGCATGCCTCCTGAGATCCAGTTGCTCAGGCCGCTCTGGCTGCTGGCCCTGGTCCCGTTGGCCTTGGTGCTCTGGCGGCTGGCTCGTGCCGGCGAAGGGGGGGATGCCTGGCGGGGCCTGGTGGACGCCCACCTGCTGACTCACCTGCTGGAAGGCGACGGTGGGCGCTTGCGCCGCCTGCCGCTGGCGCTGCTCGCCGCGGGTTGGGTGCTCGGGGTGATCGCCCTGGCCGGTCCGGTATGGCAGCGCTTGCCGCAACCGGTCTACCAGGCAGAGACGCATCGGGTGATCGTGCTCGACATCTCCCCGGCCATGAAGGCCACGGATCTAGCCCCGTCGCGCCTGGCCCAAGCGCGATTCGAGGTCCTGGACCTGCTGCGGCGTTCCGGGGAGGGACAGACGGCGCTTCTCGCCTACGGCGCCGAGCCCTTCGTGGTCTCGCCCCTGACCGCCGATGCGGAGACGATCGCGGCTCAGGTTCCGGATCTCGAGAGCGATCTGCTGCCGGTGCAGGGCGAGCGCCGCGAGGACCTGGCCCTGGAGCAGGCGGGACAGCTCCTGCGACAGGGGGCGGCGAGCGGGGGTGACATCATTGTCGTCACCACCGGCCTGGATCAGCCGGACGCGGCCTTTGAGACGGCCCGTCGGTTGCGTGAGGAAGGCTTTCGCGTTTCAGTGCTGGGTGTGGGCACCGAGCAGGGGGCGCCGATACCGCTCGACGACGGTGGCTTCTACAAGGACGACCAGGGGGCGATCCTGATGCCTCGTCTCGAGCGCGCCCAGCTCGCGTCCCTGGCGACCGCCGGCGGTGGCCGCTACGTCACGGCCAGCAGCGCGGAGGACGACACCGTCGCGTTGATCCCGGACGAGATCGGCGCTTCGGCAGCGAGCTCTGCCGTGCAGGAGGTGTCGGCCGATCAGTGGCGCGAGGAAGGCCCCTGGTTGCTGCTGGTCCTGCTCCCGCTCGCCGCCGTCGCGTTCCGGCGCGGCTGGCTGAGCCCGCTGTTGCTGATGGTGCTGATCGCGCCCCCGCCCGAGGCCCTGGCCCTCGAATGGCAGGACCTATGGCTGCGGCCAGACCAGCAGGCCGCGCGCGAGCTTGCCGCCGGCGAGCCTGGCCGTGCGGCCGAGCGCTTCGAGCGCCCGGACTGGCGCGCGGCGGCGCAGTACGAGGCGGAGGATTATGCATCCGCGCTGCAGTCGCTGGAGGCCATGAGCGGTGCCGAGGTGGACTACAACCGGGGCAACGCGCTCGCCCGCCTGGGCAAGCTCGAGGATGCCATCGCCGAGTACGAGCGGGCTCTGGCGACGGATCCGGCACATGAGGACGCCCGCCACAATCTGGATCTCCTGCGCCGGCTTCTCGCGCAGCAGGAGGAGACGCAGGATCAGCCGCCGCAACAGTCCGCGGATGATCCCGAGGAGTCGCAGGGCGAGCAAGGCGAAGGTCAAGATCAGGATCAGGATCAGGCACAGGATCAGGATAAGACGGACGCCGACGCGGGCGGGCAGCAGAGTCCGGATCAGGGGGGCGGTCAGGCAAACGCCACGCCGCAAGACCAAGACGCGTCCGGGCAGGGGGGCAACAGCGGCGATCAGGAATCCCACGAGCGATCCGAACGGCCAGTCGTCACCTGGTGAGCACGCGGAAACCGGCAACCAAGAGCGGGAGTCCCAGGCGCAGGGCGCCGCGGAGCAACCCGACGTCCAACCGCGCCAGCGCGATGACACGCCGGCGACGGGTCAGGGCTTTGACGACCCTGCCGGAGAGCCGGGCGCGCAGCCCTCGGCCGGGGACGAGCCGGGGCTGAACGATCTTCTCGGGGGTCCGCCACCGGACGGTTCCCGCGCTCCGGCAGGGGCGGTGGAAGAGACCGGCGCGGGAGAGGACCAGCAGGCCATGGAGCACATGCTGCGGCGGGTGCCGGACGACCCCGGCGGGCTGTTGCGCCAGCGTTTCCTTCTCCAGCACCTGCGCCGCAACGGCCGGTTGCCTTGATACGACCCATCCTTGAGCAAGCATGAGCACATCCGCAAAGACGCTCCGCAACCTTCTCGTCGGCCTGCTCCTGTGCGGCGATCTCCTGGCTGCCGGACTGGACGCAAGCCTCGACCGCACGCGCATCGTGGAAGGCGAGGCGCTGGTCCTGACCTTGACCGCCCCGGGGGATGCCTGGGGTGTCCCGGACCTCAGCCCACTGGAGGCGGATTTCGAGGTGACGAACCAGGGACAAAGCACGCGCATGAGCATCGTCAACGGGCGCTCCAGCAGCGTGCGCGAATGGCAGTTCATGCTCGCACCCAAGCGCAGCGGCGCCCTCAATGTCCCGTCTCTCGCGCTCGGGGACCTGTCGAGCGAGCCGCTGGCGGTGGAGGTGCTGCCGGCCGACCGCGCCGCGGAGGTGGGGGAGAGCCTGCCGGTGATGCTGGAGGTCGAGGTGGATCAGGAGTCGCCCTATGTCCAGGGCCAGGTGATCTACCGTGCCCGTGTGCTGAGCAGCGTCAACGTGAGCCAGGGGAGTCTGACCGACCCGGTCTCCGAGGGCAGCATCATCGAGCGGCTGGGGGAGGACAGGAGGTTCGAGAGTTATCGAAACGGCCGGCGTTACCAGGTCATCGAGCGCAGCTATGCGGTGTTCCCCCAGCGCAGCGGTGCGGTCACGATCCAGGCGCCGGTGCTGACCGGGGAGGTCCCGGAACCGCGCGCCAGCCGCAAGACCCCGCGCGAGAGCATGTTCGGCGGCGCGCTCGGCCAGGACTTCGAGCGCTTCTTCGGACGCGACCCCTTCGAGGACATGGGCGGCCTGTTTCAGAGTACGCGCCCGGTGCGGGTGAGCGGACGCGAGCTCGAGCTTACCGTCCGTCCCCAGCCGGCGGGCACCGGCTCCCCCTGGTTGCCCGCGGAGTCGCTGCAGCTCGTCGAGACCTGGTCCCCGGACATCTCGGAGCTGCGGGCCGGCGAGCCCGTTACCCGGACCATCGCGATCACGGCCCAGGGCCTGACGGATGCGCAGTTGCCGGATCTCGAGATTCCGCTTCCCGATGGCGTCAGAGCCTATCCGGACAAGGCGCGCGCCGAGACCCGCGCCGACGGGGACGATCTGGTGTCCCTCAAGGAAATCAAGCTGGCGCTGGTCGCCTCGGCGGAGGGGGAGCTTACGCTACCCGCGGTGCGGCTCTCCTGGTGGGACACCGAGGCCGACCGCGAGCGGGTGGCGGCCCTGCCCGCGCGCGTCGTGAATGTCCTGCCGGCGCGAGCAGGTGCGCTGGAGGCCCCACCTCAACCCGCAGCCCAGCCTTCGCTGGCGCAAGCGGAATCGGAGCGGCCGGCGCAGCAAACCCCAGGGGGGCCGGCGGGTATCCAGGACGTGGCTTCGCCGAGCGAAAGGCCCGCGCCGATAGACTGGCCGTTCCCCGCGGGCTTCTGGCCGTGGATCTCGGGCGGGCTGGTCGTCGTCTGGCTCCTGACGCTGGGACTCTGGCTGCGCGAGCGCCGAGCGTCGCGGCAACGGAGCGAGGCGAAGAGAGGCAAGACGCCGGGTAGTGCGCAGCGGACGTCGATGTCCCATCTGCGCTCCGGGATCAAGCGCGCGTGCGCCGCGGGTGATCCCAAGGCGGCCAGGGAAGCCCTGCTCGCCTGGGCGGCCGTCGCCTGGCCCGAGGCACCCCCGCGGCGCCTGGAGGACCTGGCCAGGCGCCTCGACGCCGGGGCAGCCGACGCGCTGGAGGAACTTGGATCGCTGTCTCTATGCCGGGGCCGCGACGCGCTGGGACGGCGCCCGTACCTGGAGTGTGCTCGAGTCGATCCTGTCGCGGGCGTCGCGTGGGAGCGATGACCGCGCGGCCGCAGGCGACGTGCTGCCGCCTCTCTACCCGCGGGGTGCTTGATTCCGCGGAAAATACGGGTGTGCCCGATTCGCTACCTGCCGGCGCGGAGGGGCAGATCGACCTGTCCTGACGCTTCGCCGCGCTCCCAGATCAGCACCAGGGCATTGGCGTCCGCGATGCTGGGAAGGAAGGCGCTGCCGCGCACCCGCCCGCCGGGCGCGAGCTCTACGTCCTTGAGCCGGCGTAGCGCGAAATCCCGGCTCGCGCTCGTCTTCGACTGGGCCGACGAGGCGGAGGCGGCACCGGAGAGGATGCCCACGATCGCCCCGCCATAGGGAATCACCTGTCCCGCGGCGATTCCCGCGGAGCGCACGGCGACATCCTGTGCGACCTCTGTTGCCATGTCGGGCGGTGCGGTGATTTCCTGGTAGGCCGAGGCGGAATCGAAATAGCGTCCCTCCGGCGTCAGGAGCTTGACGTTTCGAATCGTCAGCGGCCGCGTGCCGCGGTTCTCGATCGTGAGCTGATACTCGAGCCAACCGGCGTCCCGTACCAGGGTGCCGGCGTCTCCGTCGCCCAGCGCGCCGTGAAGCCTGATGTCCAGGTCGGCGGACTGGACGCGAAACGGCTTGGTTCCGGAAGCGGGGGCGGAGTTCTGAACCGTTTGCGCGCCGCCGCAGCCGGTGCAGGCGACGACGACCAGGGCAAGAAGGACGGATGTGTGGTTCATGGCGTCGTATCGGCTCTCCCTGCGGTTTCATGGCTTGTTCGAAAGGGTACAGGCACCCCGCAGGGTAGCGGAACAGGCCGAAAGCTGACAACGCCGCTCGCCGCCCTGCGTGGCGCCCGTGCCTACGGCGGGGTCGACAAGGCACGGCTTCGCGGTCAACATCATGCGGTTGCCCGCGGTTCCGCGAGACCCTTGCCGACTGATCGGCGACACTCGAGCGCGGGTGTTCGCCACGGCGATTAGGCCCGGATCTTCGCATGCGCCCTGCCATCCAGACCCAAGCCCCCACGTCCGGGCGACTGCCGCAGACATTCCTGTGGACCTTCCTGTCCGCCGTCGCTGCCCTGGTGGCGATTGCCGCGATCCACTATTACACCGCCTACCGCTCCGAGCGTGTAGGCCGCGAAACCGCGGAGCGGGCGGGGCTCGAGCTGGTCCGTCAGGTGATGGTGGCGGATATGGCGACGGTGGCGACCGATCTCATGGTGCTCGCCCGCCACATCGAGCAGATGGCGCTGACGGGAGCCGCCGTGCCGGACCGGGACCTGGAGCGTGTGTTCGTCATCTTCGCCGAGCAGAAGCGGTTCTACGACCAGATCCGTTTCATCGACCCCGTGGGACGCGAGACCCTGCGGGTCAATTTGATCGGTGGGCGAGCTGTAACCGTTCCCCCGTCCGAGCTGCAGGATAAGTCGGACCGCTACTATGTCGCCGCCGCCGAGGGCCTCCCACCGGGGGACATCTACATCTCCCCCCTCGACCTGAATATCGAGCAGGGGGACATCGAACGCCCCTTCAAGCCGGTGATGCGCTTCGCCACCACTGTCTTCGACGGCGACGGCCGGCGCGCGGGGATGGTGGTCCTCAATTACCTGGGTCAGCGCCTGCTCAACGGTGTCAGGAGCGCCGCCGGCCCGCTCGCCGACCACATTCATCTTATCGAGCCCCGGGGCTACTGGCTGCAGAGTCCGGATCCGCGGGACTCCTGGGGATTCATGCTGGGGTCCGACCGCACCTTTGGTCGGCGTTTCCCCGCCGAATGGCGGCGCATCGGAGCGAGCGAGCGGGGCCAGTTCGTGACCGACAACGGCCTGTTCACCTTCGTCACCGTTTCTCCCCATCAGGTGGCCCGAGCCGCGCTTCGTGACAACGGCGCCGTGTCTACCGAGAGCTCCCTGCCGGAATTCGACGGTTACGCGTGGAAGGTCGTCTCCGTTCTCGCCCCGGGGGAGCTCGCGCCGAATCCGGGGCAGTTCATCGCCGAGCATCGCGCGCTGTACGGCGCGATGCTGGCCCTGCTGGCCCTGGGCTCCCTGTTGCTCGCTCGTTCCCGCGTACATCATCATCAGGCGGAGCTGCAGAGCGAGTACGAACGCCGTTTCCGCCGGACTCTGGAGGATATCCAGCTCGCCGCCATCGCCCTCGACCGCAACGGCCGGGTCACCTTCTGCAACCTCTACTTCCAGCAGATAACCGGGTGGACGCGGGGGGAGGTGCTCGGCGAGCGCTGGCTGGAGCGCTTTACCCCTGCCGAGGACCGCGAGCGCATCTCCGGCGTGCTGGGCAGCCTGGACGCCCCGGAGCATTTCCCGCCCCGGTATACGTGCGAGGTGCTCACCCGCGCCGGCGAACGCCGGCTGCTCGCGTGGCACAACAGCCTCAACGTCGACGTGGATGGGCGACCGATCGGCGTCACGGCCATCGGGGAGGACATCACCGACAAGCAGCGCAACGAGGCGGCCGTGCGCAAGCTGAGCCAGGCGGTGGAGCAGAGCCCGAGCATCGTGGTCATCACCGACCGTCAGGGGCGCATCGAGTACGTTAACCCCAAGTTCACCGACGTCACGGGCTACGGGCTCGACGAGGTTGTGGGCGAGAACCCGCGCATCCTCAAGTCCGGGGACAAGCCCGCGGCCGCCTACAGTGATCTGTGGCAGACCGTCAGCGGCGGCGGTGAGTGGCGTGGGGAGTTCCACAACCGGCGCAAGAACGGCGAGCTTTACTGGGAGTCGGCGTCCATCTCCGCGCTGCGCGATCGCGACGGCGCCATCACGCACTTCCTCGCGGTCAAGGAGGACATTACCGAGCGCAAGCGGCTGGAGCAGGAGGTGGAGATCCGCAACCGCGAGCTTGCTCACGCCCAGGCGCTGGCAGAGGTGGGGCGAATGGCGACCATGATCGCGCACGATCTGCGAAACCCCCTGTCGTCGGTGAAGATCGCGCTCCAGGTTCTGAGCAAGCAGACCGCCCCCAGCGGCGAGGCCCAGGAGTTGCGGACCATCGCCCGCGAGCAGGTGGCGTACATGGAGGCCATACTCTCGGACATGCTTACCTACGCGCGGCCCCAGGCCCCCGCCGTGGAGTGGCTGAGCGCCGATCGGCTGATGCAGACCGCGGTCGGGTTGGCCGAGCACCGGCTCGCGGGCCAGGGAGTAATGCTGGAAAGCCGCTACCATGAGCGGCTGCCGACCTTCCCCGGGGATCCCACCCAGCTGCGTCAGGTGTTCTTCAACCTCATCAACAACGCCGCGCAGGCGACCGACGAGCTGCCCCCCGGGGAGCGCCGCGTGTCGATCGCCACCGGGATGGAGCTCGGCGAGAACGGGACACGGATACGGATCGACATCTGCGACAACGGCCGGGGTATCACCGCCGAGGACGCTCCCAGGTTGTTCGAGCCCTTCTTCACCACTCGCGCCAAGGGGACCGGCCTCGGGCTCGCCATCGTGCGCAAGATCCTGGACCAGCACGGCGGTTCCGTCGAATTGATTCCCAACCAGCCCCGGGGCACCTGTGCGCGGGTCCTGCTTCCGACCGTGCCGAGACTGCAAGCCGCATCGGACTTGCCAACGACCGGAGAGGCTGACGCGCCCGAATCGGCCCGCGCCGCCGGGTGACGTCCAACCATGCCCAGAATTCTCATTGTCGACGATGACATCGCTGGTTGCCGCGCCCTGCAGCTGCACCTGCAGGCCCAGGGACACCAGACGGATACCGCGCACAGCGTGGATGCGGGTCTGGCCGCGGCCAGCGAGCTGCCGCCAGACCTCATCATTTTGGATATCCGCATGCCCGGTCGCTCCGGGTTGGAGGGGCTCGACGAGTTCAGGCGCGCACATCCGGGCGCGCGGGTCATCATGATCACGGCCTTTCATGACATGGAGAGCACCATCGAGGCGATGCAGAAGGGGGCGGTGGATTACATCCACAAACCCATCGACATCGACGAGCTCGACCGGGCCGTGGCCAAGGCCCTGCAGGTCGCCGGCGAACGCATCGCCCTCGCCGACGGCCCGCGGGAAATGCCCGGCAGCCTCACCATGGTTGGGCGCAGCCGGGACATGAAGGAGGTCTTCAAGACCATCGGGCTGGTCGCAAAGAGTCCGGCCACGGTGCTCATCACCGGTGAGTCCGGCACCGGCAAGGAGCTAGTTGCGCGCGCCGTCCACCGGGCGGGCGAGCATCCGCAAGGCCCCTTTGTCGTGGTCAACTGCGCCGCGCTGGTGGAGACCCTGCTCGAATCGGACATGTTCGGGCACGAGCGCGGGGCCTTTACCGGTGCCGTGAGCCGCCAGATCGGCAAGTTCTCGCTCGCACGGGGAGGCACCATCTTCCTCGACGAGATCAGTGAGCTCTCGCCGGCGATGCAGGCCAAGCTGCTGCGGGTGCTGCAGTACAAGGAGTTCATGCCGCTGGGCGCTCAGCTGGTGGAGAAGACGGATGCCCGCATCCTGGCCGCCACCAACGCGGACCTGGCGCAGCGGGTGGAGGAGGGGGGATTCCGGGAGGACCTCTTCTTCCGGCTGCAGGTGGTCAATATCCACTT
The DNA here is from genome assembly GCA_963736235.1 of uncultured Gammaproteobacteria bacterium. GTDB lineage: Bacteria > Pseudomonadota > Gammaproteobacteria > Chromatiales > Chromatiaceae > CAVORB01. The sequence continues at coordinate 48,579 of CAVTOR010000031.1, read as the reverse complement.
GCCGCCATTGCGCGAGCGGCTGGAGGATCTGCCCGACCTGGTTGACGCCCTGCTGGCGCGCATCAACCGCGAGACCGGGCGCCGGACCACACATCTGGCCGCCGACGTGATGGACTGCTTCCACGCCTACCGCTGGCCGGGCAACGTGCGGGAGCTCGAGAACCGGCTCATGAAGGCGGTGGCCTTGTGCCAGGGTACGGTGCTGACCAGCGAGCTGTTCGCTCCGGACCTCTGCCCCGATCGGGGATCGCGGGAGACGGGGCGTCCGCTGGCCGAGATGAGTCTGGCGGAGGTGGAGCGGGCTCATGTGCTGCGGGTCCTGGAGAGTGTCGGCTGGCACAAGGGGCGCGCCTGCGAGGTTCTCGGCGTCTCGCGTCCGCGGCTGCGCCGCCTGATTCGCGATCATCAGCTGCAGCGGCCGGAGGATCCTGATTCGGCGGGGGAAACCCAATCCTGAGGTTGCCGCGGAGCCGGCCGTCGGGTCTGCGCCCCATGTCGCCGCGCCGGCGATCCGCGCGGCGCGATCGCTCGTCGCGGGATCGGTGCGGCCCGGGTCTCGCTCAAGGGTCGCGACGCGCCTTGCCGTCGATTTTGGTCGCGGCTACCATCGCGGGTCATGCCCCAATGTCGATCCGCGGTGGCTTCATCCGGGGATCCCCCTGCCACAGGCCGGATCGGGATCATGTTCCCGCGTCCGGGCACCGAAGGCCTTTCGGGCTCACGCGGATTTGCGTTGCCCAGTCCACTCCGATGTCTTTAGGAAAAGCGAATCAGCATGAGTGACGAGAACAGAAGAGCCCACCTGAGGTACCGAGATCCGGACAGCACGATCGTGCGTCTCCTGATCCAGGACCGAGAGGAGGAAATCACGCTTACTGGGTTGATTGTCAACGAAAGTTACGCGGGTCTAGCCTGCGTTTACGTCGGACCGGCACTCGAGGTCGATCGTGACGTCATCTGGCGGGAAGCTCGGGAGATCGACACGCCCTGCAAGGTTCTGCGTTGCAAGAAGCTGGATCGAAACATTTTCTTGCTGGCGATGCGGATCATCGAATGAGCGGGGCGACGAAGCCGGCGTTTCCACCCGCAGGCATTCCGCCCGCGATCCCCTGAAGCGCCCCAGCTCTGGCAGCCTGGCTCGGCCCGGTTGGCTGGCTCGGTTCGCGGCGCGCGACCAGGGACGAGCGGGTGAGCCGCGCGCTGGTGCGTCGGTTCATATCCGCCCCTGGAACCGGGACGCAAGCTTGGCCGCCCGCGCCGGTCGCTCCGCTTCGAGGCATTCCGTCAGTCCATGAGCCAATCCATATTCACCCGAAAGTGGCTGTTCTTCGTCCCGCTCGCCGCGGGCATCGCCATTTTCGTTTTCCTTACAAACCGCGGCGCGCCGCCTGAGCAGCGGGCCTCTGAGCCGCCCGCGCGGGTGGTGCGCACCATCGAGGCGCCCCTGGTGACCGAGGTTCCCCGCGCGCTCGGCTACGGGCGCGTCAAGCCCGAACGGGTGTGGGAAGCGGTCGCGGAGGTCAGCGGGCGGATCGTCGAGACCCACCCGCGCCTGCGCAAAGGCGCCATGCTGCCGGAGGGCGAGCTGCTGCTGCGGATCGACCCCACCGAATACGAGCTGGCGGTGTCCCAGGTCCAGGCGGACATCCTCTCCACCCGCGCCCAGCTATCGGAGATGGCCATCAAGGAGGCCAACAGCCGCGCCTCCCTGGCGATCGAGGAGGAGGCGTTGTCCCTGCGCGAGGCCGAGCTCGCGCGCAACGCGGAGCTGGTGCAGAAGGGCACGGTCAGCGCCTCCGAGTTCGAGAAGGAGCAGCGCAACCTCCTCGCCCAGCGCCAGCAGGTCCAGTCCCAGAAGAACGCGCTGAATCTGCTGCCCGCCGAGCGCGAGTTGCTGGAGGCCCAGCTCGCCCGCCACCAGGCGCAGCTCGAGAGCGTGCGCCTGGACCTCAGCCGCACCGAGATCCGCCTGCCGTTCCGCGCGCGCATCTCGGAAGTCAACGTCGAGCAGGCGCAGTACGTGCGCGAGGGCAACACGCTGGTCAAGGCGGACGCCATCGACAAGGCCGAGATCGAGGCGCAGATCCCCATCGCGCGGATGCGCGCCATGCTGGGCTCGGGACACGGGAAGATGGACCTGAACCAGGGAAACCCGGCGAGCATCGGGGAGCGGCTTGGCGTCACCGCCCGGGTCTCGCTGCGCGACCCCTCGGGCGACGTCGTGTGGCCCGCCCGTTTCTCCCGATTGAGCGACACCCTGGACCCGGAGACCCGCACCGTCGGAGTCATCGTGGTCGTGGACGAGCCCTATGGCGACGTCGAGCCCGGCGTGCGCCCGCCCCTGGTCAAGGGGCTGTTCGTGGAAGTGGACCTGCGCGGACGTCCCCGGCCGGATCGACTGGTGATCCCGCGCGATGCCCTCCACGCGGGGCGGGTGTATCTGCTGCGGGACGGACGTCTGGAGATCCGCGAGGTCGATGTGGCCAATGTGCAGCCCGAGTACGCCGTCATTGCCGCGGGACTCGAGCCGGGCGACCAAATCGTCGTCTCCGACCTCTTCCCCGCCATCGAGGGCATGCGCCTGAACGGGGAGCCCGACGCCGGGGTCCTGGAGCGGCTAATCGCCGACGCCGAGGCCCGGGATCAGACTGAACGCACGGTCGAGTAGGGAGCAATGGGCCGCCAAAGCACGCTTGGAGTAAGCCCGTATCCCGCGGGCGGCCGTATCGCGCCGCATGGGGCTTCCAGCTCGTTAAGACGACGCTTAATTCCAGAGCAAGCATTCCAGTGATCCGATTCTTCGCCTACCACCAGACGGCAGCCAACCTGCTGATGCTGCTGTTCCTGGTCCTCGGCCTGACCAGCCTGCCGGCGCTCAAGCGGGAGACCTTCCCGGACTTCACCGCCAAGGAGGTCCAGATCAGCGCGCCCTATCCCGGCGCCTCCGCGGAGGACGTGGAAGACGCCCTGTGCCGGCCAATCGAGGACGCCCTGGACGGCATCAGCGATCTCCATGAGATGCGCTGCGAGTCGCGGGAGGGTGTCGCGGTTGCGGTCGCGGAGATGACCGAAGGAGGCGACTTCGCGCGCTTCCTGGACGACGTCAAGACCGAGATCGAGGCCGTTGACACCTTCCCCGAGCAGTCTGAGCGCCCGGTCATCGAGCAGCTCGCGCGCACCGACCGCGTGGTCTCCATCGCTATTACGGGCCCGATGGCGGACCGGGACCTCAAGCACTACGCGGAGGACGTCAGGGACCGGCTGCGCCGCCTGCCCCAGGTCTCGCAGGTGGAGGTCACCGGCTTCGCGGACAACCAGTTCCGCATCCAGGCGAGCCGCGAGACGCTGCTCGCCTACGGGGTAAGCATGCGCGATCTGGCGGATGCGGTGGAGCGGCAGAGCGTCGACCTGCCCGCCGGCAGCATCCAGACCCGGGAGCGCGAGATCCTGGTGCGTTTCACCGATCAGCGCCGGAGCGTGCGGGACCTGGAAGACCTGGTTGTCGTCGGTGGCGCCCAGGGCGGGGAGGTGAGGCTGGGAGAGCTGGCGAGCGTTGGCGACGTCTTCGAGTCGGAGGAGGACCGCATCGAGTTCGGTGATCGCAGGGCGGCGGTGCTGGAGGTCAAGAAGACCAAGCAGCAGGACGTGCTGAAGGTGATGGCCGCGGTCCGTGCGTTCCTCGACGAGGAGCAGGCGCGGGCGCCCGAGGGCGTGTCCTTCACGCTGACGCGCGACAGCTCCTCCATCGTTCAGGACCGGCTCAGGATGCTGGCGACCAACGGGCTCCAGGGTCTGGTGCTGGTGTTCCTGGTCATGGCGCTGTTCTTCCGGCTGCGCTTCGCCTTCTGGGTCGCAATGGGTCTGCCGGTTGCCTTTCTGGGCGGGCTCTTCTTCATGTCGGTGTTCGGGCTGTCGGTCAACATGATCAGCATGGTGGCTCTGCTGATCGCGCTGGGCCTGCTGATGGACGACGCCATCGTAATCGCCGAGAACATCGCCACCAAGCTGCGCCAGGGGCGGGACGCCATGACCGCCGCCGTCGAGGGCACGATTCAGGTGTTGCCGGGCGTGCGCTCGTCTTTCCTCACCACGGTGGCGGTGTTCGGGCCACTGGCGTTCCTCGCTGGCGACATGGGGCAGGTTCTGCGCGTGCTGCCCATGGTTCTGATCCTGGTGCTGGCGGTAAGCCTGGTGGAGGCCTTCTGGATCCTGCCCAACCACCTCGGCCATTCCATGGCCAGACAGAGGCCGAGCCGCATCGCCCGGTTTCGCGACGGCTTCGAGCGCCGTCTGGACTGGATAAGGGAGAATCTCGTCGGCCGGGCGGTGGACGCCGTTATCGCCCAGCGCTACCTGTTCGTTGGCGCGGTCCTGGCACTGATGATCGTCACGGTGGCCATGCTCGCCGGTGGTGTGCTCAAGTTCCGCGCCTTCCCGGACATCGAAGGCGACGTCATGGAGGCCCGCCTGCTGCTGCCCCAGGGGACGCCGCTCGAGCGCACCGAGGCGGTGGTGGACGGCCTCAAGGCAGCATTGCGCGCGGTCGACGAGGAATTCGCCCCCGTGCAGCCGGAAGGCGAGCGCCTGGTCCAGGCCGTCAGCGTCCGCTACAACACCAACCAGGACGCCTTCGAGGCCGGTGCCCACGTCGCGACCGTGACCGCGGACCTGCTCACCGCCGAGCGCCGCGGCGGCGCCATGAACGACTACCTCAACCGCTGGCGCGAGCGCACCGGGCCGGTCGCGGACGTGATCAGCCTGACGTTCAACGAGCCCACCATCGGTCCGGCCGGGCGCGCCATCGATATCCGGCTCCTCGGGCGACGACCTCGCGGGGCTCAAATCGGCAGCGGTGGAGCTCCAAGGCTGGCTCGCGGGATACGCGGGGGTGGAGGACCTCAACGACGACCTCCGCCCGGGCAAGCCCGAGGTGCGGCTGCGGCTCAAGGAGGGAGCCACCTCGCTCGGACTCGACGCAGCGACCATCGCCGGCCAGCTGCGCGCCGCCTTCCACGGCACGACGGCCACCGAGATCCAGGTGGGCCGCGAGTCCTACGAGATCGACCTGCGCCTGAAGGACGCCGACCGCGCCAGCCTGCGCGACCTCTACGACTTCCGCATCGTCACCGCCAAGGGTCACCAGATCCCGGTCAGCGCCGTGGCCGACATCGAGGAGGCCCGCGGGGTCGCCCGCATCCAGCGCATCGACGGGCGGCGCACGGTCACGGTGCGGGGCGACCTGGACGACCGGGTCGCCAACGCCAGCGAGATCATCCGGGACACCCGTGCCCGCTTCCTGCCGGGCCTCCAGCAGCGCTACCCGGACATTGAGATTGCCCTGGAGGGCCAGGCCAAGGAGAGCGCGGCCACCGGCGGCTCCATGCTGCGGGCCTTCGGGCTCGGGTTGCTGGGCATCTTCCTGCTGCTGTCCTTCCAGTTCCGGTCGTTCCTCGAGCCCCTGGCGGTAATGACCGCCATCCCGCTCGCCTTCATCGGCGTGGTGTGGGGGCACCTGTCCATGGGCCTGGAGCTGTCCATGCCGAGCATGATGGGGTTCGTCTCCCTGGCCGGCATCGTGGTGAACGACTCCATCCTGCTGGTCGAGTTCCTGAAGCTCCGGGTACAGGAAGGGGCGTCGGTGAGCGAGGCGGCCCGCCGCGCGAGCCGGGAGCGCTTCCGGGCCGTGTTGTTGACGTCCATCACCACCATCGCCGGGCTGCTGCCCCTGCTGGCGGAGCGGAGCCTGCAGGCCCAGGTCCTGATCCCGCTCGCCACCAGCATCGTGTTCGGGCTGCTGGCCTCCACCCTACTGGTGCTGTTCCTGGTCCCGTCGCTGTTCAGCATTTTCGCCGACCTTGGCCTGACGTCCGAGGAGAAGATCCGGTCCGAGGTGAACGCCGGGACTTCCGCGGCGCCCGCGGTCCAATCGGCGGGGATGCCGATTTCGGGGGCGGCCCAGGAGACGGCCCACGGGAATAATCGCGAGGTTCAGTGAAACCTTAACCTGGACCTGGTGAAGCGCAATCTCACGCCCAGGCCAGCGTCGTCCCGTGGATCACTCCGGGCAGAATTCCTCGTCTCGTGGGGTAGGGTATCGGCAAGCGGTGCCCCGGCACTACTGGACTAAAGACCCAGGCGATGGTCGATCTCCTGCTCCGACAGGTCCCGCAGGATGCGGGTCAGGATCTCACGGCAGCGGTGTTCCTTTTTCGACTCCCACCCCCGTCTGACCGCGGAGAAGAATCCGGCCAGCGCCCGGTGCTCTTCGGCACTCAGCCCCTCGGTGAAGCCGCGCTTTTTCTTTGGCTGCCTGTCTGGCACTCGATCGACTGCTTGCTCGTCCGCGGCCTTTCGGCCATGGGACCAGTTCATCGCTTGGGCGCAATAGAGGATGCACCGGTCGAGCAGGACGAACGGAAACCGGGGATTGCTGACGGGTCCGATGGAGAAGCGCTCGAAGCCGAGCTTCTTTTGGATGTCGAACTTCGCCAGCGCCGATTTTCCATAGGCGCCCAGGGCGCCCCCGGCGACGGCGCCGAGCAGCGCGGCGGTTCCGAAAGACATTCCGCCCACGCCGAGGTCGATGATGCCGCCGGTCGCGGCGCCGCCGGCGGCGCCTGCCAGGATCAGCTGCTGCTTGTTCAGGCCCAGGGATTGATCCACGTCGTCGGAGAACAGATCCTTTTCCAGCAGGGACTCCGGAGGCAGGTTCCAGACGTTGTGATGGAAATGGGCTCGGATCTGCTCCCGCGCGTTGATTTCCAGCCGGCGCAAGTCATCCTGGAACGCCTCGGACATGCGCGAACGGATGGCGTCGCGCTCCGCGTCGGTCGAAATCTCGCCGACCGTGAGGGAACGGGTGACCTTGAGCGACAGGGCCTCCTTGAGCAGGGTCAAGAATGGTGGTGACGGTCTGGTCGATGCGCCGTTCCCAGTCCCGCTCGAAGGACTCGATGGTCGCCTCCAGCTGCGGCTCCCAGCGCTGATCGATGCCTTTCAGGGCTTGCAGGAGCTTGATTCTCTCCGCATAGGTGGCGCGGTGGGCATTGAATTCGCGCACCGAATTGAAGGTCCGGCTCAGGGCGTCCTGCCAGGCCGGCATGTGCTTCTGTTCGGTCGTCAGGTTGTTGAGCACGGCCATGCGCGGGCGGCCGGTGAGCCGCAGCAGCTCCATCTCGGTGCGGTCTTTCTCCTTGATGCGCTTGGACCCGTCGACCACCAGGATGATCCCCGCCCCGCGGGAGATCGGCTCCAGCAGCGCGCGGTCATGGCTGAACAGCGGGTCGTCGCGGTGGGCGGCGACGAAGGCGCCCGCGAGATCGATCGCGTCCTGATGGGACTGGAACCACTCCAGGATGTCGGTCGGGTTCTGGAAGCCCGGGCGTATCGATGAACTTCATGATGGTCCGGCCATCGATGATCACCGGATACTCGTCGGAGCGGGTCGTGGTGCCGGCGCGCTTGTCGATGTCGATGCGGTCGTTCTCGGTCAAGGTTGCCACGACGGAGGACTTGCCCGCATTGGGGTGGCCCATGATGGCCAGTACGGGAATGTCGCCAGTCAACGGGACGCCTCCTTCGTCGGGCGCGGGGTCGTTCGCGGGCGGGGCCAGCATCTCGAGCCTGAGATACGGATCCGCCATCTGTTCGATCTTGCGCTGCCAGTCCGCGAAGTCGAAATCGCTCAACGGCGGCAGTGGGTCCTCGCCCTCCGGGTCGCCTACCAGCGCGAGCAGGATCTGCGCCTGCTCTCCGGCCTGCGCGCGCACCGCGCGCAGGAAGCGAAGGTGCTCGGTGATCGGCGGCTGTGAGCCGTCCTGGATGATCGCGATGCGTGGCGGCGGGGCCTCCCACTGCGCGTTGCGGATCAATGCGATGGCCTGATCGGCCATCGCGCTTCCACCGCCGATGGTGACCGAGGCCGCCACCCGCCAGCCCGTATGCGCCAGCAACATCTGCTGCAGCCGGACCTGGTCCGATTCCTCCAAGACGTCGGCCACATCGAGATGGATCATTAGCACACAGGCGTCGGCGGCGATGGTGGTGGATGGCGCCGAGGGCGGTTTCTTATCGGGTGCGGGCGAGACTCCCGACCGGGGTTGTGGCTCCTGGCCCGCCGATTCCGCTAGCTTGATCGGTAGCTTGTCTGCGTTTTCGGGGAGTTCCCTCGGCACGGCATGTGGCTTTTCGGCCGTCGCCGACTTCACCTTCGGCTGCGGTGCCGGCGGCGGCTTCGGCCTCGGCGCCGCGGTGGGGGCCGTCAGGGGCTTCAGCGGTTGCGGGATCGGCATCTCCGGCCCCGTGCCGCTTCCGGCGACGGCGCGTCTCCAGGCTCGGGGTCACCATGCGGGCGTAGAGCAGCCTGGGTTCGTTGATGGGTGAAGGGCAGGGCGGCCAATGTGCGCGCTTGGGTCAGCACGGACAGTCCCAGCAACACGAGCCGCGGCAGCAGGCCGTAAGTGACTACCGCCAGCACCAGAAACCAGCGCCACGCCCGCAGGTCGCCCGCGTCCAGTGTCGACAGGGCATCCTTCAGCGAGATGCGCGACCCGGCGACCTGCTCCAGGGTCGGGTAGCCGAGGCCCTCGCCGAAGGCCCAGCTCCAGGGCAGGGCGATGACTCGGGCGAGGTCGTGGATGGTCTGCGGCTGCACATCCAGCGCCGAACCCCAGCCGAAGGCCAGATCGCTGAACCATTCCAGCGCGACGGTCGTGGCAATGGCGCCGAGATTGAAACCGATGCCGAAGACCTGCGCCGCGATCAGAATCGGCAGATAGGAGGCCGGTCCGTACAGGGCATAATGCGATTGCAGCAGGCCCGTTCTTCGCCTTGGCCCGGTCGCGGACGTCCGCGGGCAAGATGGGCGAGGCGTTGACGCTGAATCCAGCCCGCCGACTCGCGAGAACAAGGGTCGGATCAGATGGGACAGCAGCGACAGGTCCTGCATCGCCGTTTGCAGCGGCCGGGATCGGCGCAGCGCCCATGCGGCGACGGTCGTAGCCGCCAGCAGGATCTGCAGCAGGACCAGCACGAACAGATACCAGGAGACGTTGACCGGATGCTGGCCGTCGTATTGCAGCAGGGTCGAGGCGACGCCTGCGCCGACGACACAGCCGAGAACCCCGAGCCCGAGGGTCACCAGCCGCTGACCACGGGCGAACGACGGCGCCCGGCAGCAGGGGCCGCAGCGCTGGGTTCCTCGTTGCGGCGCCGGTGCTCCAGCCAACGGCGTAGCGCCGCGCTGCGGTGCCGGGGGCCATGTCGGCGGTGCGAACTCCGCCACGGCGTCCCGGATGTGCTCCAGGTAGAGTCCTGCGGTCCCGCTCCGCGAGCCGTTTGCGCTCGGCTGGACGCTCGCGCATCGTCTGCTCGTCGGAAGTCGATGTAGTAATCGAAATCGATCAGATCCGGCACCCTCCAGCGAACGCCTTCGGTCGACGACAGCGCCGCCGGGGATGAATCTTGTGGTTGGGAAAACGGGTCCATCGATCGGTGTGAGCAAGAAAGGGAAGGGAGCGGCTGCGTTTCCCGGTTGCCGCCGGCAGGATCCCCTGACGCCGGTTGCCGCAACTTATAACGGGATATCCGGCTGGATCAAGGCCCTTGAGAAATGGCTCCAAGGGTTCGAGCCGCCGGATCAGCGGGACTGCTGCCTGACGGGGAAGATACTCCCCGCGAAGAACAGGAGCGACAGATGAATGGAAGAAGCCGCCGAAACCACTCGCCGCCCGTCAAGGCGAAAGTGGTGCTTGAGGCGCTCAAGCGCGAGCGCGCGCTCGCCAAACTGGCGTAGCGCGCACGACCTGCACCCGAATCAGAGTAATGGCGTGCTGGACGTCGAGGCGGACGCCATCCGCGGCGACCAACTCCACGAGCACAGCCCCCAAGGGACCGACAACCGAGCTGGTAGCGGTGACCGCAAGCCTCGCACCGATACGGTTCAGTTTGTCGTCCCGTCATTGTTCAGCATCTTCGCCGACCTCGGCCTGACCTCGGAGGAGAAGATACGGTCAGAGGTGGGGACAGGGGTCGCCAGGGAGAACGCGCCCGCGGCCGAGCAGGTAGTCTTTCCGTAGCGACGTTCCTTCGGGCACGCCACGCTGATTGGTGACATGGAGGAGCAGGGAAGGGCATGCGGGAGACTTCAGTCTCGGTGGGCAGTGCTTCGCCTGCAAGCGGAAATGGTTGAATAATTCTTTCACGGGCCAGTCCTGTCGGCGACAAGTATTGAACAATTCGTTCAATGAGGCCTCGTCTACGGCCGGGGCGACTGCCGATCGTCGGCTCCGTGACGGTGCTCGCCAGTTTGATTCAGATCAAAGAACGCGCCAAACCTGGCGAAATTCGGCCAAATCCCGCCTTCCCGGGTGCTCACGATGCAAGAGTACCCGTGCCTATCCCTTGACATTTCGTGTCCGGTTAACCGCGGTCCGCCGTGGTACGAAACCTGCTCCGGTCTGATTGGATCGGCACGCGTGCCGAGCACGACATCGGGCATTTCGGCCCGCAACAGACAGGGGTAGACACATGAGAAGGTTGACGCTCGTCGCGTTGACGCTGGCCTTCGGGCTCGGCGGCACAACGCAGGCGGCAGTACCAGAGAAGGTCACGCCGGAGGTCGCCAAGGAGAAAGGCTGTCTGAGCTGCCATGAGGGCATCGAGAGCATCCGCCAGGCGGAGAGCGGGATGATGGCCGCCATCAAGGCCCTGGGCGGCCCCCAGGGTGATCCGGAGGGCTGCGTGGTTTGCCACGGCGGCAACCCGCAGGGCCTGACCGCCGAGGAGGCGCACGCGGGTGTGGGAGCGGCGGCCATGGCCACCGGACCCAAGACCTTCTACCCCGATCCCGGCAGCATCTGGATCGCGGACAACAGCTGCGGCCAGGCGGGTTGTCATCAGGGCTATCCGTACCGGATGGAGCGGTCCCTGATGAACACCGAGGCCGGCAAGATCCAGGGCAACCTGCACACCTGGGGCGTGGCCGAGGTCCAGAACCACAAGGTGCCTTGGGGCAACTATGCGGTTGAAGACACCGACGGCATCGTGCCCACCGTTGGCACCGACGCCTACAAGGCCTACATGGCCAAGCTGATCGAGGACCATCCCGATCAGATGCCCACCAAGCTCGACCAGATCCCGCAACCCTCCGTCGACGAGATCGAAGCGGATCCGAAGCTGGCCGGCTTCACCTACCAGCGTCAGCAGTGCCAGCGCTGCCACGTGGCCATCAAGGGCCGTGAGAAGCGCGGCGATTACCGCGGCATGGGCTGTTCGTCCTGCCACATCCCCTACGGCAACGAGGGCTACTACGAGGGCGGCGATCCCACGATCAACAAGGAAGAGCAGGGCCACATGCTGGTGCACCGCATCCAGGGCACCCGCGAGGCCAAGGTCAAGGTGCGCGACGACATGGAGTACTCGGGCATCCCGGTCGAGACCTGCAACTCCTGCCACAACCGCGGCAAGCGCATCGGCGTCACCTACCAGGGCCTGATGGAGTTCCCCTACGGCTCGCCGTTCAACGAGAAGGGCGAGGTCCAGCCGAAGCTGCATACCAAGCAGTATCTGTTCATCTCCGACGACCTGCACCATCAGTACAACCAGAGCCGGCCGGAGAACCCCAAGGGCGGCATGCTGTGCCAGGACTGCCACACCACCATCGACATGCACGGTGACGGCAACATCTTCGGCACCACCCTGGCCCAGGTCGAGATCGAGTGCCAGGACTGCCACGGCACGCCGGACGCCTTCCCCTGGGATCTGCCCATGGGCTACTCGGAGGAGTTCGCGAAAGAGATCGCCGCCGATCCGCGCGGGCTGGGCGACGCCCTGCTCGCGGAGACCCAGGCCTACGCCACCCAGTACGACAAGAAGGAGGGCTACCTGCTCTCCGCCCGCGGCAACCCCCTGGGCAACGTCGTCAAGGACGGCAAGAAGGTGATGATGTACTCGGCCAACGGGCTGGACTTCGAGGTTCCGCTGCTCAAGCAGCTGGCCGACGACAACGCCTGGAAGAGCCCGAACGCCGAGGTCGCCATGGCCAAGGTGGTCAAGCACAACGAGAGCCTGGAGTGCTATGCCTGCCACGCCTCCTGGGTGCCCCAGTGCTACGGCTGCCACGTGCAGGTCAACTACGGCAAGGACAAGGACGGCAACCCGCTGCAGGATACCGACTGGATCGCCGGCGGCAGCGAGAAGACCATGGTCGGAGACGTGCTGAACGGACAGACCGCCGAGTCGCCGCTGGGCACGCACGGGTTCAAGAGCCCGGGCAAGGTGTTCGAGAAGCGCTCCTACCTGCGTTGGGAGGAGCCGGTGCTCGGGATCAACGGCGAGGGCCGCGTGACCCCGCTGATGCCGGGCTGCCAGATCGTCTACACGGTCATCGGACGTGAAGGTCAGACGGTGGCGCTCAACCAGCTCGGCAAATCGCTCGACGAGCAGGCGGAGCTCGGCCAGGAGCGGGTCCCGGACGCCATCGACATGGCCCCGGTGCAGCCCCACTCGGCCCAGCGCAAGGCCCGCACCTGCGAGTCCTGCCACAACAACCCGAAGGCCATGGGCTACGGCATCTCCGGCGGCGTCTTCCAGACCCGGTATCCGGAGGACATCGTCGAGGATCTGATCGACCAGAAGAACGGCCAGGTCATCCCCGGCCAGTACAAGATCCAGATCCCCAAGATCGCCGACCTGGACTACGACTGGTCCACCATCATCAAGGACGACCAGCAGGTGCAGACGGTCGGTACCCACTGGCCCCTGTCCCGCGCGCTGACCAAGGAGATGCGCATGGGCATGGAGCGCACCGGCCTGTGCATGGGCTGCCATCGCGAGATGAGCAACGCGGAGCTGTGGGGCAAGGTCGCCCAGCCCGGCCAGCTCAACGACGAGCAGCACATCGAGCTGATGAACCAGATGTTCAAGGCCTATGCCGACTCCGTGAAGAAGTAGTCGGCGGTCGCTCACTCGAGGTGCGACAATGTCGGGGCTCGCCGCGCAACCGCGGTGAGCCCCTTTTTCGATTCGAATACGAACGAACCAAGCCCATGCGCGCACGCATCACCCTGTCATTCATCACCCTGGCCCTGCTGTCGGCGGGGCTGATTTCCGCCACGGCGTCCGCGGAGGAGCCGGTCACGTCTACCGTGACGACGCCGGCGACGGTGAGTCCCGCGGTGCCCGTCACGCCGGGCCGACCGCACGGGGCATCCTACGATCCCCACGGCAAGCTCGATCCGGAGACCCAGATCGAGATCGCCCTCAAGCACAAGGCGGAGGGACGGTCGCATGAGACCCTGCACACCCTGTCCATGGCGATCGACAAGCACCCGAACTATGCCAGGCTCTACGCGGTGCGTGGCAGCCTGTTGCTGGAAGAGGGGCGCGTCACCCCGGCGCTTGCGGACCTGGAGAAGGCGGTCACGCTCGATCCGACCGACGCCGAGGCCCTCACCAACCGGGCACAGGCCTACCGTCAGTTCGGCCGCGTCGACCAAGCCTTGGCCGACCTCGATCGAGCCCTCGCGATCAATCCCGATCTCCTGCCGGCGCGCTTCAACCGCGGGGCGTTGCGCTATGGCACCCGGGACCTCGACGGTGCCCTGGAGGACTTCGATTACTGCATCGCCCTCGATCCCCACTTGCCCGGGCCCTACTTCAACCGCGCGGCGGTGCGGGATGCCCTGGGCGATCAGGACGCCGCGATTGCCGACCTGGAGCGGTTCCTGCAAATCTCCGAAAACGAGGCCTGGAATGAGCAGGCAAAGGAGATGCTCGAGGTTCTGCGGAACCCCGAGCGGGTGGAGGTCGCGCCTCCCCCGAATCCGCATCAATGAGCGCCAAAGGCTTGAAGGCAAAGCGCGCCGGCCGCGCCGAGGACAAGTGATGACTAGGCTGGTTTGTTTGATCCTCGTCGGACTGGTCGGTTGGACATCCGTCGCGATTGGGACGGAGGAGCCGGGCACTGCTCCGATCGCGCAGGGGGAGTCCGTGCATCCGGCGCCCACCTTCGAGCAGCTCCTTTCGGAATCCGGGATGCGCTTCGAGGCCCCGGCGGGATTCGCCCCGGTGCGGGTGCAGCCCAATCCCCTGTTCCGATACGACCACGCCGTGGCCGCCGCGGACGGCAGCCTGGAGATCCGGTACGCGGTACGGCCGTTGGGACGGATCGTCGTCGACTACGAGGACCCGCACAGCTCGGCGCCCGACCCGAACCACATGTTCCCCGTCATGTTCCAGTCCATGGTCACCCTGTTGTCGAACGGCCGTCACAGCCCAACCGGCGAGTATCCGCCTCAGCAGGCTGCAGAGAAGTTCAACGCCGATTGGGCCTCGGCGGCGGTGTTCGACGTCAGCGCGGAGTTCGAGACCGGCCACCGGCAGGCGCTGGTGGTCGCCTTGCACAAGAACAAGCTGGCCGATGCCTACGCGGTGTTCCTGTTCGATGATTACGAGCCGGTGAAGGAACGGATCAACGCCGCGCTGGGATCGCTCGCCTTCCTGCCCTGATCGCACCTTCTCCCGGCTTGATTGTCACCTCGCCGACCGCCATCACTTCGGTTGGGGCTAGCTATGTTGCCTGATTGCGAGCGGTGTCGATTTGGATAACCTGATTCTCGAACACGAGGCGGCCATCCGCCTCGGCTTCTTTTTCGGTGTCTTCGCCCTGATGGCGCTCTGGGAGCTGCGTTCGCCGCGGCGGACGCTGAGCGTATCCAAGGCCCAGCGCTGGGGTAACAATCTGGGCCTGGCGGTGCTGAACTCCATCCTGCTGCGTCTCCTGTTCCCCGCGGCGGCGGTCGGCATGGCTGCGATCGCGGACGCGCGGGGCTGGGGGTTGCTCCATGTGCTCGAACCTCCCCTCTGGCTCTCGGTGCTGGTCGCCGTGGTCGTTCTGGACTTCGTCATCTGGCTCCAGCACGTCATGTTCCACGCGGTGCCGGCCCTGTGGCGGTTGCATCGGGTTCATCACGCGGATCTCGATTACGACCTCACGACTGGGGCGCGCTTTCACCCCATCGAGATCCTGCTGTCGATGGTGATTAAGTTCGCCGCGATCATGGTGCTCGGGCCGCCCGTGGTCGCCGTGATCCTGTTCGAGGTGATCCTCAACGGCATGGCGATGTTCAACCATGGCAACGTCGGTCTACCAGCGGGGCTGGATCGGGCGTTGCGCTGGCTGGTGGTTACGCCCGACATGCACCGGGTCCACCATTCGGTGGAGGACGACGAGACCAACTCCAACTTCGGCTTCAATCTGTCCTGGTGGGACCGTCTGCTCGGCACGTACCGGGAACAGCCGAGGGAAGGCCACTCGGGCATGACCATCGGCATCCGCGGCTACCGCGACCCGCGGGAGGTGGACCGGCTTGCCGGCATGTTGTTGCTGCCGTTTCGCGGCGAGGTGACGGACTACGCCATCAATCGCCGCCGCTGGGGCGACGCAGATGGTGGTTCCGACTGAGACGTGGTCCCTGACGGATCAGAAGTTCGTCAGGAAGAAGGGGATCAGCAGCGCGTTGACCAGGTCGATGAAGAACGCGGCCACCAGGGGAACGACGATGAACGCCAGGTGCGACGGACCGTAGCGCTGGGTCACGGCGGCCATGTTGGCCATGGCGGTGGGGGTCGCGCCCAGCGATATACCTCCGAAACCGGCCGAGACCACCGCGGCGTCGTAGTTTCGTCCCATCATCGGGAACACGACGAAGATGTTGACCGCGATGGCCAACACGAACTGCGCGCCGAGAATGGTGAAAATCGGGCCGGCCAGTTCGATCAGGGTCCAGAGCTGCATGCTCATCAGCGACATGGCCAGGAAGGTGCCGAGGGAAACGTCCGCGATCAGGGCCATGGACGGGGTGCGGGTCGGCCAGCGCGTGCCGGTGATGCGCCGCAGGTTCTTCGGCACCACGTTGGTGAGGAGGATGCCGGCGAACAGGCAGGTAACGAACAGGGGGAGCTTGAGTCCCATCTCGGCGACCGCCTCGTTGAGCAGTAGACCGAGAATGATGCTGAGGTGGATGGCGAGAAGCGCGTCGAGGAAGTCCAGATGGCCGATGCCCTCCTTTCGCTGCTCCTCGGACAAACCCACGTCTTGGGTCTCGGGCTGCCCGGCTGCTGTCTTGTCCGGCTCGAGCTTGTGGCGGTTGATCAGGAACTTGGCGATGGGGCCGCCCATCAGGCTCGCCAGGATGAGCCCGAAGGTGGCGCAGGCGATGCCAATCTCCATGGCGTTCGCGATCCCGAAGTCCTCCGCGATCCTTGGAGCCCAGGCGATGGCGGTGCCGTGGCCACCGATCAGCGAGATCGAGCCGCCGAGCATGCCCACCGCCGAGGGCAGGTCGAACAAGGCTGCGACCGAGATGCCCGTGATGTTCTGCAGGAACATGTAGGCGATGGTAATGGCGAGCAGGATCACCAGCGGTTTGCCGCCCGCCAACAGATCCTTAAAACTGGCGTTGATACCGATGGTGGTGAAGAAGTAGACGAGCAGGATGTCCCGCGCGGCGAGATCGAACTCCACCGCCACGCCGGAAAGGGCGTAGACCAGCCCGAACAGGATCGAGAACAGGAGGCCCCCGGTGACCGGTTCGGGGATGCTGAACTCCCGCAGAAAGCCCACCGTTTCGTTGATCCGCTTGCCCACGAACAGAACGACGATGCCGAGGGTCACCGCAAGGAAGCTGCTCACAAGCAGAGCGCCGTCTTTGAGCTCCAGTTCCATCTCAATTGCCTCTCTCAATGGTTCGCAGACCCGCAGGGTCCTCAACATGCCTGGGGGCATGATACCGGTGAAGGTGGGGCTGCCAAAACCCGCGACCTCCTGTCTGCGCTTGGATGAAGCGTCCGCTTCTGCGATCAGTCGTCGATGCAGATGGGGGTGTCGAGCCGTCCGCTTGGCGGTTCGACCCGCGGCAAGCTCCCAGTTGGGTTACGCGCGGAATCCCGGAAAGCTCCGTTTCACCGATGCGAAGGGGTGGCCGGCAGCCATGAGCGGGGCGCTTCCTTGCCGCATGCCAAATCGCACAAGCTGAGGTGCTCGGTCATCGGAGCATGGCAAACGACACACCACGCCTTGTCTCCGTCTCGCTCAAAGCTCCCTGCCGGCGCAATACGGGGAGCCGCGGCGTGATTGAATATGGTGCACGAGACCTTTATCTTGAGCCCATAAACGCCTGCCGCCGAGTCTTTATCCATGTACTACCCCAGGGCCTATGTCTACCTCTTGGCCGCGCTAGTCGGCTCGGGATGCGCCAGCCAACCCGAAACTGTTGCGGTGCCCGTGGCCCCTGAGCCGGAACCGCAGGCTCAAGCGAAACCGAAACGTCCCCAACTGGTGTCCCCGGAGAAAGACCCTCGGTATCAGCTTCCGAAAGCCCGTTCGCGTGCCCTGACCATCTTCCTCGACTCACAGTCGTTCGAATACGTCGAGGACGGGCGGGTGTTTGCGAGTGGCGAGGTGTCTACTGGGTCGAAGCAGCATCCGACGCCCAGGGGCAAGTTTCGTGTGCAGAGCAAGGATAAGAACAAGCGTTCCAGCAAGTACACCAACTACTACGACCAGAACACCCCGATGCCCTATTCGATTCAGTTTCACGGGCCCTATTTCATCCATGAAGGCTACATGCCTGGTCACCCCGACTCGCATGGCTGCGTCCGGCTTCACTACGAGGACGCCAGACTCTTGTTCACCCGCATGGGGGTTGGTGACCCCGTTGTCGTGAAGAAAGAGGGTGCGGCACGGAGTTCTGATCCGATGGCTTCGCTGTTTCCCGTGTTCTAGTTGGTCGGAGACAATGCACACGTGAGACCCTGGCAATCGGGTCGCGGTCAAGACGCCCTCGCTTCTACTTCCTGATCCTTTCCCACCGTCGGTTGGCATTGATCGGCGTCCGTTCGCGATCCCCCGGCCTCCGCAAGCGCAAAGACCACCTGCGCGCGGGCATGTGCCCTTGCCGTGTTACCTTCCCCTACCTACTATTGAATCCTATCCCGACTGTAAGGGTCGGATTCCTTGCTCCCTGAGGCCGGTCAGCAGTGGAAACGTAAACGGGGCGGCCACGAAAGGCCGCGTAGCTTCGCTTCCGTTACGATCTGGCTCTCCTGCGCATATCTTGGTCTCCGCGCTCTCCGGGGTTCAACACGATTGTTGCCGAGGAATAGCACCATGTCCGAGACCACGCAGAATCCACTTTTGCCGACCGCGCCCAAGACCGGTCTGAGTTACCGGGAGCCTCTGGACGAGCGCCTGGAGATGATCAAGGTCATCAGCAACCGCCTTTGGCTCGCCTTGACCCTATTGCTTGCGGTCATGATCGCGGGCGCCTATCTCGTGAGCGGCGGATACAACGACCTGATCGGGGCGACCTCTTGGATGGTGCTTCTGACCGGCATCATCGGTGGTTTCATCAGCCTGCAGAAGCGTTTGAAGGCACTCGGCCATGACGACCTGCTGCTGCTCGCCCGCTCCTGGGTCTACGTCGTACTCTCGCCGTTGGTCGGCGGCATTCTGGCGCTGCTGCTTTACATCTTGTTCATCTCGGGGCTGGTGGAAGGGGATCTGTTCCCGACGTTTGTCCCGGATGTTGTAGACCCAACTGCCGACGCTGCCTCGGCCGGAAGCCTGATGGACCTGTTCGCGATCCATGCGCAGGGTCATCAGGATTACGCGAAGCTCTTGTTCTGGTGCTTCCTCGCGGGTTACTCGGAGGAGTTCGTCACCAATATCATCAGCCGGTTCGAGTCGGCACAGGCGGGAGAGTCCGGTAACTGACCGTATCGCGGGATCGCGTTCTTCGATCGACGATACCCAAGATGGTCCCCGTCGGGTCTATGCCGAGGCTGCGGCCACATTCTCCGGTTGCTCGGCACGCTGACGGGGGAACTCGGTCTTGTAGGCCCGTGCCGCCTGTCGCAGCGTGGGGAAGAAGCGGTCCGCGAGCTCCTCCTCGGCCATCCCCTTCGTTTCGAGCCACTTGATCGCCTCCGTGCGGCGGCCCGCGATCACCAGCTCGGCATTGCGGCGGCGCAGCTCCTCGTGGACATCGCTCAGGGCATAGAGTCCGGTGATGTCGGACCCGGTGATCGGGAGGGCATCGATCACGAACCACTTGAGGCCAGGGCCAGCCTCCTCGATTGCCTTCAGGGCCTGACGCTTGAAGTAGGGGGCGTTGAAGAAGACGATCGAGGCATTGAAGCGGAACATGACCAGGCCCTCATCCGTCCTGACCTTGGAGTGGTGTTGGATCGGGTGAAACCCCGCATAGCCCTTCACCTGCCCCAGGAGCTCGACTCGCGGACGAGCGACGATCTGCACGAAGCGGATCAGCGACAGGGCGACGGCGAACAGGATGGCGTCGATGGCGCCGACCCATACGACCCCGAGGGTGGCGATGACGGAGATGGCCAGCTCGCGCTTGTCCAGCCGATAGAGCCGCTTGAGGAACGCGATGTCCATCAGCCCCAGGGACGCCTTGATCAGAACCGCCCCGAGGGCGGCGATGGGGACGTACTGCAGGGGATCGGTGAGAAAAAGCAGGACCATCGCGATGGTCGCGGCGGATACCAGGCCCGCGACCTGGGTCCGGCCGCCGGCGGAGTCGCTCATGGCGGTGCGCGAGTCGGCCCCGCTGATGGCGAAGCCTTGGGAAAGGGCGGAAGCGATATTGGCCGCCCCGAGGGCCGAGAACTCGCGGTCGACGTCGATGTCGTAGCGGTTTTTCGCGGCGAAGCTCCGCGCGGTGAGCATGGCGCTGGAGAAGCTCATCAGCGCGATGCCCGCGGCCGCGGCGGCCAAGGACTCCAGTACGTCCAGCGACAGGTCGGGTAGTCGCAGCTCCGGCAGACCGGCTGGTAACGCGCCAACAGTCTGTACCCCTTGTGCGTCCAAGCCGAGAAGAGCCACCACCAGGCCAGCGACGACAATGGCGATCAGCGCTGCCGGCAACCGCGGGAACAGGCGGGGCGAGAACACCAACACCCCGAAGGCGCACAAGCCAACGGCTAGGGTTGGCCAATGGGTCTCGCCCAGCCTGGTTGCGAGCTCCAGCGACCTGGGGACGATACCCGGTGCGTCCAGGTCGAATCCGAAAACCTTGCCAATCTGCCCTAGGATGATGTGCAGAGAGATTCCGTTGAGAAAGCCGACCAGGATGGGGCGGGACAGAAAGTCAGCGAGCGCCCCCAGGCGCAGGAAGCTGGCGCCGATGCAGAAGATCCCGGCGAGAAATGCCAGGGCCATGGACAGCGACAGGTAGAGGTTCTCGTCCCCCGCCGCCAGCGGGGCCACCGCGGCTGCCACCAGGGCGCAGGTGGCCGCGTCCGGGCCGACGATCAGCTGGCGCGAGGTGCCGAACAGGGCATAGGCCGCCAGGGGCAGAATGCTGGAGTAGAGTCCCACCACCGGGCTGAATCCGGCGAGCTGTGCATAGGCAACGCCCACCGGCAGGGCAACGGCCGCCACCGACAATCCAGCGACGAGGTCGTGCGGCAGATCCTGTTTGCGGTAGCGCAGCAGCGCCGGAAGGCCCGGCGCGAACCGGCCGAGCCGGTCGATGAGCGAAGCGGTCTGTACGTTGTCTGTGGTCATCGATGTCGGTCCCAGAAGCCAGCGTAAGGGTCTTGTCTTCGGACCGTCATGTTAACCGCATCGGAAACCCGAGAGGGGATGTGGGTCTGCCGATACTGGACAAGGAGAATAGGCAAGGGGATCGAACACGCACCGCGGGGTGGCGAAACCTTGACCAGCCGTCGTCTTGCGAACACGAGGGCTCCCTTCGCCGGTCCAATGGAAGTGTGGTAGCTTGCGGTTTTCACAGCCGGGCTCGCAACCTACCGGTGCGCCCCTGGTGACATTCGCGGTTGAGGAAACATGACGCGATGATGAAAGCCATTTGTCGGTACCGATGCCTTGCCGCAGCCGTATTGTTCTCCTGCGGCCTACTGGGAGCGATGGGCCCCGTCCGCGCGGACAAGCTGCCGCCGCTGTGGGGTTACGGCATAAAGACCTGCGATCAGTATCTCGCCGCCGCGACCGGTAACGAGGCGGGCGACGATCTGCTGGTGTGGGAGTATCGCCGCTACGAGGACTGGCTGACCGGGTTCATCTCCGGGCTCAACCTGGCAACGGGTAAGGACGTGCTGGAGGGGGCCGACATCGATTCCGCGATGGGTCGCATCCGCGCCTGGTGCGGTGGTCATCAGAAGGAGGACTTCTTCGCCGCGACCATGGATCTCGTCCGCATGCTCAGCGGGTTGCGCTGAGTCGGGTGATCAGCGCTTTAGCATCATTTTCATGCGTTTAGGCGCTTGGAAATGGTGTTACGTCCATGTGCCGTGGGTAGCGCTGAATTGATCAGTGCTTAACCAAACATTAATAAACCCTTCACCAAAGCTCCACGGCCGGGTCATTAAATCACAACCTCCCGACGAGAGAATTCCGCCCGGAATTCAGACACCCTGTCGGGAGATTGATCATGAGAACCAAGCTCGTCGTCACCGCGACCGCAGTCGCGGTTTCGTTCAGCGCGCAAGCCCTGGCCCGCGACTACATCACGGTCGTCGGATCGTCCACCGTCTTTCCGTTCGCCACCACCGTGGCCGAGAACTTCGGCCGCAGCAGCGCGTTCAAGACCCCCAAGATCGAGTCCACCGGATCCGGCGGCGGCCTCAAGCTGTTCTGCTCCGGGCGTCGGCGTCGACCATCCCGACATCACGAACTCCTCGCGCCGCATCAAGGGGTCCGAGTTCGACGCCTGTCAGGCAAGCGGCGTCAAGGAGATCGTCGAGGTCAAGATCGGCTACGACGGCATCGCCATCGCCAACTCCAAGGAGGCCCCGCATCTCGACCTGACCCCGAAGGACATCTTCCTGGCCTTGGCGAAGGATGTGCCCGATCCCCAGGACGGCGAGAAGCTGGTCGCCAATCCCTACAAGACCTGGAAGGAGGTCAACGACTCCCTGCCGGACGCCAAGATCGAGGTGCTGGGACCGCCGCCGACCTCCGGCACCCGCGATGCCTTCGTCGAGCTGGCGATGGAGGCGGGCTGCGACAGTTTCGATTCGATCAAGGCGCTGAAGAAGACCGACAAGGACAAGCACAAGGCCGTCTGCCACGGTGTGCGTGAGGACGGCGCCTACATCGAGGCCGGCGAGAACGACAACCTGATCGTGCAGAAGCTGCAGGCCAACCCGAACGCCCTGGGCATCTTCGGCTTCAGCTTCCTCGACCAGAACGCCGACAAGATCCAGGGCTCGAAGGTCAACGGCGTCGAGCCCACGTTCGAGTCCATCTCCAGCGGTGACTACCCGGTCTCCCGCTCGCTCTTCTTCTACGTCAAGAAGGCCCACGTCGGGACCATCCCCGGAATCGAGGAGTACGTCACCGAGTTCACCAGCGAAAAGGCCTGGGGACCGGAGGGCTACCTCGCCGACAAGGGCCTGATTCCCTTGCCGGACGACATGCGCGCCAAGGTTGCCGAGTCGGCCCGGGAAATGGAGCCGATGAGCAAGCCCGAGAAGTAGTGGTCCGCGGATAACCGGTTGCGCATACCCGGTGTCGGCATTGCCGGCGGCCCGCGCAGGGCCGCCGGCCTCATCGTCTTGAGAACGGGTCTCCCAGCATGCAGTCCTCCGTCCTGCTCCTCGTCCTCCTCGGCTTCATGGCGCTGGCCTACCATTTTGGCTACAGGCGAGCCGTGTCCGTTGCGGGCGGGGTGGCGAACATCAAGACCCTGCATTCGCTGCCTAGCTACTATGGCTTCTACGCCGCCTTGTGGGCGGGGATACCCGCCTTGCTCCTGTTGGGGTTTTGGCTCGGCTTTCAGGACGCGATCGTAACCAGCCTGATGAAGGCCGAGCTTCCGGCGGAGATGACCGCCGGACTCTCGGACGGACGCATCGGCCTGCTCGTCAACGACATCCAGAATCTGGCGACCGGAAACATCGTCTCGGGTGACGTGACGCCCGAGCTCCAGGCCGCAGCGGATCACTACGCTCGCCTGCAGTCTCTCGCGAATATCGCACTCTGGGCTTTATGCCTCGCCGTCGCCATCGGCGGACTCTCCATCGCCCGTAGCAGGACCACCCCGGCGTTGCGGGCGCGCAATCGCGTGGAATCCACGGTGATGGTGATCCTGGTGGTCTTCTCGTCGATCGCCATTCTGACCACCTTGGGCATCGTGCTGTCCGTGGTCTTCGAGTCCGTCCTCTTCTTCCAGCAGGTCTCCATAGCCGAATTCTTTCTCGGCATGGAATGGAGCCCGCAGATCGCGCTCCGCGCCGATCAGGTTGGCGCGTCCGGCGCCTTCGGCGCGGTGCCCCTGTTCACGGGCACCCTTTTGATCTCGCTGATCGCGATGCTGGTGGCGGTGCCCATCGGACTGATGGCCGCCATCTACCTCTCGGAGTACGCGCCAAGCGAAGGTGCGGGCGACCGCGAAGCCGGTGCTGGAGATCCTCGCCGGCATCCCGACCGTCGTCTACGGCTTCTTCGCCGCGCTGACCGTCGCGCCCCTCATCCGCGAGCTGGGGGCCTCGGTGGGGCTGGACGTGGCCTCGGAGAGCGCGCTGGCGGCGGGGCTGGTCATGGGCATCATGATCATCCCCTTCGTGTCCTCGCTGTCGGACGACGTCATCAACGCGGTGCCCCAGGCGATGCGCGATGGCTCCTATGCCCTCGGCGCCACCCAGTCCGAGACGGTCAAGCGGGTCATCTTTCCCGCGGCGCTGCCCGGCATCGTCGGCGGTGTCCTGCTGGCCGTGTCCCGCGCCATCGGCGAGACCATGATCGTGGTCATGGCCGCCGGCCTGTCCGCGAACCTGACCTGGAACCCGCTGGAGGCGGTGACCACGGTGACGGTGCAGATCGTCACCCTGCTGACCGGCGACCAGGAGTTCGACAGCCCCAAGACCCTGGCCGCCTTCGCGCTCGGTCTCACGCTCTTCGTCGTCACCCTGAGCCTGAACGTGATCGCCCTGCACATCGTGCGCAAGTACCGGGAGCAGTATGAATAGTCAAGCCTCCAACGCGGGCGGTGGCGCACCGACCGCGCGCACCATCGACATCGTCAACGCGAGCCTGGCGCGCCGCTACGCCGCCGAGAAACGGTTCCGCCTCATGGGCATGGGGGCCGTCGTTCTGGGTCTGGCATTTGTCGCCATTCTGTTCGCGGACATCATCGGCAAGGGCTATACGGCCTTTCAACAGACCTACATCCAGCTGCCGATCAACGTCGCCGCGGAGGAGATCGATCGCGAGTGCCTGCGCAAGCCCGGCATTCCGTCCTGCGCGGACTACCAGAAGCTCATCCGCGACGCGCTCAAGGCGCTGTTTCCCGATGTTCAGGGACGCCGCGACCTGCGCGAGCTCTACCAGCTCGTCAGCCCCGGCGCGCCGCAACAGTTGCGGGAGTTGATCGCCGCGCACCCGGAGAAGATCGGAACCGTCGCCGAGCGTCTGGCTGCTCGCCGACGACGATATCGACATGCTGGTCAAGGGGCACATCGACCGCGACGTGCCGGAGTCCGAGCGCCGCGTCAAGGATCGGACCCTGGGCTGGGTGGACGCGCTCGCGGCCGAGGGCAGGCTGGAGAGGCGTTTCAACACCATCTTCTTCACCAACGGCGACAGCCGGGAGCCGGAGCTGGCGGGCATCGCGGGCGCCCTGGTGGGCTCCTTCTACACCCTGCTGTTGACCCTGCTGCTGTCCTTTCCGATCGGCGTGGGCGCGGCCCTCTATCTGGAGGAGTTCGCCCCCAAGAACCGCTGGACCGATCTGATCGAGGTCAACATCAACAACCTGGCGGCGGTGCCCTCGATCGTGTTCGGCCTGCTCGGGCTGGCGGTGTTCATCAACTTCTTCGGCGTGCCGCGCTCCACGCCGCTGGTCGGGGCGCTGGTGCTGACCCTGATGACCCTGCCCACCATCATCATCGCCAGCCGCGCGGCGCTGAAGTCGGTGCCGCCCTCGATCCGCGAGGCCGCGCTCGGCGTCGGCGCCTCGCCGCTGCAGACCCAGCTCCATCATGTGCTGCCGCTGGCCATGCCGGGCATGCTGACCGGCACCATCATCGGCATGGCCCAGGCGCTGGGCGAGACCGCGCCGCTGCTGATGATCGGCATGGTCGCCTTCATCGTCGATATGCCCGGCGGCGTCACGGACCCGTCGACGGTGCTTCCGGTGCAGATCTTCCTGTGGGCGGACAGCCCCGAGCGCGGGTTCGTGGAGCGGACCTCGGCGGCGATCATGGTGCTGCTGGGGTTTCTGATCCTGATGAACCTGACCGCCGTGCTGTTGAGAAAGCGCTTCGAGCGCCGCTGGTAGATGCGGCGAACCTGACACGAGACGAGGAGAGACACAATGCACACGACGGTAGCAGAGCTCGGCGCGCGGCACGGGCGCGATCAGGGCGTCGGATCTGGCGGGAGAACGGGCATTCGAAGGCACGGTGGGCGACTTCACGTCGACGGATGCGCGCATGGCCTGCCGTGACGTGGATGTCTACTACGGGGACAAGCACGCCATCAGGGACGTCAGCCTGGACATCGGCAAGAACGAGGTGATGTCCATGATCGGTCCCTCGGGCTGCGGCAAATCCACCTTCCTGCGCTGCCTGAACCGGATGAACGACACCATCTCCGGGCTGCCGGGTCACGGGCAACATCCTGCTGGACGGCGACGATATCTACGACCGCAAGCTCGACGTGGTGCCCCTGCGGGCCCAGGTCGGGATGGTGTTCCAGAAACCCAACCCCTTCCCCAAGTCGATCTACGAGAACGTCGCCTACGGTCCGCGCATCCACGGCCTTGCCAACGACAAGGCGGAGCTCGACGAGCTCGTGGAAACCAGCCTGCGCAAGGCGGGGCTGTGGGAGGAGGTCAAGGACCGGCTCGACCAGCCCGGCACCGGCCTTTCGGGCGGTCAGCAGCAGCGCCTGTGCATCGCGCGCACCATCGCCGTGTCACCGGAGGTGATCCTGATGGACGAGCCCTGCTCGGCCCTGGACCCGATCGCCACCGCCAGGATCGAGGAGCTGATCGACGAACTGCGCGAAAACTACACCATCGCGATCGTGACCCACTCGATGCAGCAGGCGGCCCGCGTCTCCCAGCGCACGGCCTACTTCCATCTCGGCGACCTGGTCGAGGTCGGGGAGACCGACGACATCTTTACCAACCCGCGCCACAAGCTCACCGAGGACTACATCACCGGCCGCTTCGGGTAAGCGAGGACCGCTCTCCCGGGGGACGATCGCTGCCGAGCGGACGGGCGGACGGGACGTCCGGAGCCGAGCTGATCGGAGTCGACGATGCCCAGCCAGGGACGGCAGGGCACCCGTGCCTCGCGGCGCCAACGGCGCAAGCATCCTAAACCTGACGAAGGTCAAAATTAGAAAGAGGTTCGCCTGCAAAGATGAACGACGTCACCAAAGGCCACACGGTTCACGCCTACGATCAGGAGCTCGGCCGCGTTCGCGGGCTCGTGCTCGAGATGGGCGAGCAGGTCCTCGAGCAGACACGGATGGCGGTGAATGCCTTGGCCGAAGGCGACCCGGGCCTGGCGCGCCAGGTGGTGGACAGGGAGCCAAGGGTCGACCACTTCGAGCTCGACGCCGATGAGGCCATCTTCAGTCTGATCGCCAAACGCCAGCCGGCCGCCCTCGATCTGCGACTCATCCTCGCCTTATCCAAGGTCGTCGGTGACCTGGAGCGAGCGGGGGACAAGGCCGAGCAGATCGCCTGGTGCGTGATTCGCCTCCTCGAGCGCGATGGCCAGCAGCCCGCATCCAGGATCTTGCATCATGTAAGGCGTCTCGACGAGGTGGCCCGCTCCATGCTGGAGCGCAGTCTCGAGGCGCTGAATCAGCTCGACGTGGAAGGGGCGCTGGATGTGTTTGCGGACGATCACCGGCTCGACGAGGAGTTCGAGGCGGGTCTGCGGCATTTGATGACCTTCGTGCTGGAAGACAGCTCGCTTGTCGGTCAGCTGGTGGACCTGGTCTTTGCCCTCCGCGCCCTGGAGCGCATCGGCCAGCATGCCGGCAACATTGCGGAGCAGGTCATCTTCATCGCCAAGGGCAAGGACGTTCGCTACCAGAACAAGGAGGTCCTGATCGAAACGCTGCGCCGGCGCGAGCGTCGCTGACCAACGCCGTATCCGCGCCGGCCGGGAGCCTGGGTTCCCGGCATGCGAGCGCGCGAGCCTCCCGCCGATCCGCAGGAATGCACAGCCATGACCATCTGCTCGCACGAGTTGACGGACATGGCCGGTACGCTGCCCTCGCCGACTTGAGATACTGCGGCTGCGTCAGGGCTCGCTCCAACCAGTCCGCCAGCAAGTTCGCCGGCAATCCGATCGCGCCGATGTCCGTCGGCTTGCGGCGGGTAGGTCCCAAGCGTTAGGGTAATAAGAGCATACGTCGTTCCGATGCCCGCCGGATCTCGGGTTCACACCCGCCGGTCGGTCGGAACAGGCGGCGAGCATTCGCCGTGGTACTGCACGCTGGGCGTTGTCCCGGCACATCAACCAGAAGGCGCGAGCCGATCTCTGCGGTAACCCACCGACCAACGGAACCGGTTCGCCCGCAATCGCAACGTTCAGCCTGCGAGAGAAGGGAGAGCAGCGAAGCCTGTTCCGGACAACAGGGCCCACTCCGGGATGCTTTACTGCGAACGCCGTACAACGCCCGCGGTCTTTGCCGCGCACGGTATCGGCTCGCCCTTTCGACGGCATGGCCAGTCAACGAG
This sequence comes from uncultured Gammaproteobacteria bacterium, assembly GCA_963736235.1. Classification (GTDB taxonomy): domain Bacteria; phylum Pseudomonadota; class Gammaproteobacteria; order Chromatiales; family Chromatiaceae; genus CAVORB01. The sequence goes on along the minus strand of CAVTOR010000031.1, from coordinate 20,830 downwards.
AGGCTTCCAGCTTTTGGCCATACTGCTCGGCTTCGGAGTCCAACCCCCGTTTCTGCCGGCAATGGTCAAGCGGCGGGAAGTGGTCTGCTAGAGATGAGCGATAAGCTGGCCATCAACAAGCTCTACAAGATATTCGGTCCGGACCCGGATGAAGCCATGCGGCTACTGGACGAGGGACTCTCCAAAGACGAGATCTTCGATCGTACCCGCACCACAGTGGGCGTACGGGAAGCGAATTTTGCGATTCGCGACGGCGAGGTATTCGTGGTTATGGGGCTCTCGGGATCGGGCAAGTCGACGCTGGTGCGCATGCTTAACCGACTCATCGAGCCTACGAGTGGGCAGGTCCTGCTGGACGGCGAGGACGTCACGGCAATGAGCAAGAGCGCGCTCATTGCCATGCGCCGCAAGCGGATGAGCATGGTTTTTCAATCGTTCGCCCTGCTGCCGAACAAGACCGTCGCCGAGAACGCAGCCTTCGGGCTGGAGATATCCGGCAGCAGCCGCAGCCGACGCCGTGCACAGGCCCTGGACGCCCTGGAAACGGTGGGTCTCGGGGCGTTTGCCAACAGTTATCCTGACGAGCTCTCCGGCGGCATGCAGCAACGTGTCGGTCTCGCCCGGGCGCTGGCCACGGAAGCGCCAATCCTGCTCATGGACGAGGCCTTCTCGGCCCTTGACCCCCTGATCCGCACCGAGATGCAGGATGAGCTGGTGCGCCTGCAGCAACAGGACGCCCATACCATTGTCTTCATCTCCCACGACCTTGATGAGGCGATCCGCATCGGCGACCGCATCGCCATCATGGAAGGCGGCGCGGTGGTGCAGATCGGGACCCCCGAAGAAATCGTCACCCATCCCGCCAACGAGTACGTCCGTTCCTTTTTCTACGGCGTGGACGTCAGCAAGGTTTTCAGCGCCGGCGACATCGCCGAGAACCAGGTCCTTAATGTGTTTCAGCGCGCCGGTGTCAACGTGCGCGCGGCCCTGGCGCAGCTGCGCGATCACTCCCGGAACCTCGGGGTGGTGCTGGAGCACGGCGGCAAGTACCGGGGAATGGTCAGCGTCAACACGCTTACCGCTGCCGTGGATCAGAGCGGGGGGGCGCGGTGGGACGACGCCTTGATTCTTTCGGTCAAGCCGGCGCCTCACGACATGGACCTCAACGAGGTGCTGGGCTTGGTGGCGGCGAGCGATTACCCGGTTCCCGTGGTCGACGGTGACGGCAACTACAAGGGCATCATCGACAAGAAGATCCTGCTTCAGACACTGGACAGGGCGGGCTGACGGATGACCAAAGGCGTGCCCGATTACCGTATCCCTTTGGGCGACTGGGTCGACGCCGGGGTCGATTGGGTGCAGAACAACTTTGCCGGCGCGCTGGACGGCGTGTCGGACGGTCTCGGGTTGGTGATCGGTTCGTTCGAGGATGCCCTGACGGCGGTCCCTCCGCTCCTGCTTGCCGCGTTTATCGTAGCGCTCGGCTGGTGGAGGGTGGGCTGGCGCTTCGGGCTTTTCGCCCTCGGGTCCATGGTGCTTATTTTTGGCATGGACATTTGGAACGAGACCGTCACCACCCTCTCGCTGGTTATCGGTTCGAGCCTGGTGGCGCTGGCCGTCGGCATCCCTATCGGCATCGCCATGGCTCGAAGCGACACCGTGGAGGCCGTCGTGCGGCCCGTTCTCGACTTCATGCAGACCATGCCGCCCTTCGTGTATTTGATTCCGGCGGCCATCTTCTTTGGCCTCGGCAAGGTGCCTGGTGCCATCGCGACCCTGATATTCGCCATGCCCCCCGCGGTGCGCCTGACCAATCTCGGCATTCGTCAGGTCAGCCGGGAGCACATTGAGGCAGGGCAGGCCTTCGGATGCACCGACCGCCAGCTTCTTTTCAAGGTGCAGTTGCCCTTGGCCATGCCATCGATCATGGCGGGAGTGAACCAGACTCTGATGCTCTCCCTTTCCATGGTGGTCATCGCTTCGATGATCGGTGCCGGTGGGCTCGGCAACACGGTACTTACCGGGATTCAGCGCCTCGACGTGGGACTCGGCTTCGAGGGCGGGCTGGGAGTCGTGTTGCTCGCCATCCTGCTCGATCGCATCACCCAGAGCTTTGGCCGGAGTGCGCGCGGCAGTCCGGCCAGCTTCACGTCCGGCGCGATCGGTCGCCTCAGGAACGCCCTTCGCAGAGTTAGGGCTGAGGCCCCGGAAGACTGATGCGAACTCTGGACAACTTCCTCTCACCGGTAATCCGTCGCAAGACTCAGGAGTGAACAAAATGCCTTCTCGCACCCTCTCCAAGCTGCTGCTTGCCGCCGTGTTGTTTGCGGGGCTCAGTACGGCAGACGCCGCCAAGGACTCCATACGGATCGGCTGGACGGCTTGGTCCGACGCGGAGTTCGTCACCAAACTCGCCAAGCGAATCCTGGAGGACCGCATGGGGTACCAGGTTGAGCTACTGCAGACCGATATCGCTCCTCAGTACCAGGGGCTCGCCACCGGCAGCATCGACGTCATGCTCATGTCCTGGCAGCCGGGAACTCACGAAGACTACGTAAACAAGGTCTGCACCAAGGTGGTCAACCTGGGCCTTCTGTACACACATGCGCGCCTGGGATGGGTGGTCCCGAGCTACATCCCCGAGAGCGAGCTGAAGTCCATCGAGGACCTCAAGAAGCCTGAGGTGCGCGAGAAGCTCGACGGCACCATCACCGGCATCGACCCAGGGGCGGGCCTCACCCGCCTGTCGAAGAAAGCGATCGCGGATTACGAATTGAACTATGAGCTGCAGATCTCCTCGGGGGCCGGCATGACCGCCGCTCTCGAGCGCGCCGAGCGCCGCGGCGAGTGGATCGTGGTCACCGGCTGGAGCCCACATTGGAAGTTCGGGGCCTATGACCTGCGTTACCTGGAAGACCCAAAAGGGGTACTGGGCAGCTTCGAAAGGGTGCACGCGGTCGCACGCATGGGCTTTTACCAGGACCACGTCGTAGCAGCGGGTTTCTTCTCCCGCATGCAGATTCCGATTGAGGAGCTGCAGAAGGCCATGTACGACGCCCAGGAGACCTCCTATGAAGAGGCGGTCGCCAAATACCTCGAGAATAATCCCAAGCGTGTCGACTATTGGGTGACCGGAGCGCTGTGAGACCTGAGGCAATACCGAATAGAGAGCACCCGACCGAACCGCTATGACGACGGCCAGCTGCAGAATGCCTGCGCTGCCACCAACCCTGGGAGTTAAGATGCCTGAAGCGATAGCGCCGGAAACGAGAATACCAACCAGTCCTTTCCTTGTCGCGGCCCTGGCCGCGCTTCTCGGCTTTGCCGTGCCCGTGCACGCCAAACGCGCAGACGTCGCCGACCTCGAACGGCGTGTAGCGGACTTGAACCGGCAGCTGGAGCTGGCGCAACGGGAGCTGGCGACAGCCAAAGAAGCGGCGAGCGCCGCCCAGGAGCAGGCGGCGCGGGCCGAGGCGGAGCTCGACTCTCGTGGCGAGCCGGAACCCGCGAAGATTCAGGTTGGTCCGGTGACCGTCGGCGGCGCCATGCGGGTCAACTATATCCTGGGCAGCTACCCCGGCGGTGGCTCCGGCCCGTCCCGCGGCGGGAACGGGGGGAACTTCGAGCTCGACACCTTCCGCATCAACCTGGCGCTGGACTACGACCAATTGATTGGAAAGGCGGAATACCGCTGGTACAACGGCTACAACTTCATCCACACGGGCTGGCTCGGCTACAGATTTGAGGACGGGAGCGAGGTCCAGGTGGGGGTAAATCGTGTCCCCTTTGGACCGGGTCCCTACGGAGTCTCTCAAAGCTGGTTCTTCGACCAACACTACTACGTGGGCCTGGCCGACGACATGGATCTCGGCCTCAAGTACTCCACCGAGCTCGCAAACTGGGATCTGGACTTCGCCTATTTCTTCAGCAGTGAGTGGAACGGAAACGGGACCAGCGCTGACAGCGCCCGTTATGGTTACGACGCGGTGACATGGCGATCCGGGCTTGACGACGACGGCAACCTGATCAGTGCGCCCTTGAACGGGTACGAGGAACGTAATCAGTTCAATATCCGCGCCATCTACGGCCTCGACGACATCGCCGTACCGACCGATCTGGGGATATCGTTGCAGTACGGCCAACTCAGGGGCAAGGACGCGGACGATGGTCATCATTGGGCAGCCTCGGTCCACATGGTCAACCAGATCGGCAACTTCCGGCTCGCGACCCAATTGACCCGCTACGAGATGGATATCGACAGCGACAATCCCCTGGGTACGGACGAGCTGATCCCCATGGGTGCCTACGATTTCGCTTGGCCGGTGGCCACCAAGGCATGGGTCCCAGCCATCTCGCTCAGCTACAAGTACGAGACCCAGCAAATCCCCTGGCTCGACTACGTACTGCCCTATCTCGAGTACAGCAACATCGTCAAGGACGAGGGCGACTACAACGACAGTCAGATGTGGACCCTGGGCGCGGCCTGGGCGAGCGGCAGCTGGTACATCTACAGCGACCTCGTTTACTCCAACGGCAACTACTTCATCGGCGACGACGGAGACGACTACTCCAACATCTTCAATGGTGTTGGCGACTTCGGGCTAACCGGTAACGACAAATGGAATTACCGCTTCAACATCAACCTCGGCTACTACTTCTGATCAGGAAAAGCGATGAGTCATCTCACCCATGAGGAAGCGGCGCGCGAGCGGGCATTCGCGGAGGAGCTCAAGCGCGTAGAGGATGAAGCGCGGGAAAAGGCCATCCGTGACCGCGAGCCCTTCACGGGCCTGCAGATCCACCCGACCGCCTCGTTCGAGGACGACGCGGAGGCCAGAGAGCCCGGCGATACGAACTGGACTGGGTTCGGGTTCGATGTGCATCCGCACGTCACCTTCCTGTCGACGGTCTTGCTGGTCGCCTTCATCCTCCTGACCCTGATGTTCAAGGAGAACGCCACGGCCTTTTTCGAATCGGCCATGGAGGTCATCACCAGCAAGACCGGATGGTTCCTGATTCTCACCTCGAACGTATTCATTCTGGCCGCGTTCTATTTTGCCTTCGGTCGCTTCGGACAGATTCGCATCGGCGGCCGGGACGCCAAGCCCGAGTTCTCGACCACGGCCTGGTACGCCATGCTGCTGAGCGCCGGCATGGGTATCGGCCTGATGTTCTGGAGCGTCGGCGAGCCCATGTTTCACTACGGCGCGCCGTCCCCCATGTTCGGCGAGATCAAGCCGGAGACGCCCGAGGCCGCGCAGGCCGCGATGGGCGTCACCTACTTCCACTGGGGGCTTCACCCCTGGGCCATCTACGCCATCGTCGGACTGGGATTGGCCTTTTTTGCGTATAACCGTGGGCTTCCGCTGACCATCCGTTCCATTTTCTATCCTCTCTTGGGCAACAGGATCTACGGGTTCTGGGGGAATCTGATCGATATCCTCTCTGTGCTGGCCACCCTGGTAGGGCTGGCAACTTCCCTGGGACTCGGGGTGCAGCAGGTCAACGCCGGTCTGCATTACCTGTTTGGCATCGAGCTCAGCACCGCAACACAGGTGATCCTGATCACCGTCATCACCGCCGTCGCCACCTTGTCCGTCATGGCCGGGCTCGACAACGGGGTCAAGCGGCTCAGTCAGGCCAATATGATCCTGGCCGCCGTGTTCATGCTGTTCCTGCTGCTGGTCGGGCCCACCATCTACATCCTAGGGGGATTCACCCAGAATCTCGGGTTCTATGTAACCGTGCTGCCGCAGCTGAGCCTGTGGACCGAGACCTTCCGGGAAACCAATTGGCAGGGGTCATGGACGGTCTTCTACTGGGCCTGGTGGATCTCCTGGTCCCCGTTCGTGGGCATGTTCATCGCCAGGATCTCCAAGGGCCGAACCGTCAGGGAGTTCGTCCTCGGCGTGATTCTCATCCCGACCCTGTTGTCCTTCATCTGGATGTCCGTGTTCGGCGGTTCGGCGCTGTTTCTGCAGTCGAACGGCATTGCGGACATCATCACCGCGGTCAATGACGACGTGGCCACCGCTATGTTCGTGATGCTCCACCACTACCCGCTGGCCGAGGTGCTTTCCCTCGTCGCCGTCGTGCTGGTCACCGTCTTCTTCGTGACCTCATCGGATTCGGGCTCCCTGGTGGTGGATCATCTGACCTCTGGGGGGAAGTTGAATTCACCGACGACGCAGCGCGTATTCTGGGCGGTGATGGAGGGCGTCATCGCGGCCGTGCTGCTCATCGGAGGGGGGTTGGCGACCCTGCAGACTGCGTCCGTAAGCACCGGCTTGCCGTTCGCGGTGGTGCTGTTGATCGGGGTCTACTCCCTGTACCTCGGATTCTCCCAGGAGGCGTACGTGGAGAATGCGATCAAGCTGGCGGTCACGCGCGCGAAGGAGGAGCATTTTGTGCAGGAGACCGTGAACTCAGCGGTGCTGAATGGCGAGGAAGGTGTGACAGTCGAGGTCCGCACCCGGCTGATTTCGCGTTAACATCGCACCATGACCCCGACGATCCTGGTCCTCCTGACCGGTTTGGGAGTCTTCCTCGTGGGCGTGGGCCTGCTCGGGACGCTGCTCGGCGTCCGGGCGACCATCGCTTCGTTCAGCAGCGTCGAGACCGGTTTCGTCATGGCCGGCTACTATGCCGGCTACATCGCCGGGACCCTGCTCGCACCGCGACTTATCCGCAACGTGGGGCATATCCGCTGCTTCTCGGCGTTCGCCGCTCTGGCCGCGGCCACGAGTCTTGCTTTCGGTCTTTTCGTCGACCCCTGGGCCTGGTTGGCGCTCAGGATTGTGAACGGCGCCTGTGTCGTCGGGGCCTACATGGTGGTGGAGAGCTGGCTCAACGAGCAGAGCGCCGGTCCGGCCCGCGGACGGGTCTTCGCCGTCTATATGATGAGCACCCTGATCGCCCTCGGGGCGGGCCAGTTTCTGCTGCTGGCCGGCGGATTCCTCGCAGTTGAGCCTCTTCGCCGTCGCCGCCATTCTGATCTCGGTCGGCGTCGTGCCGATCGCCGTCACCAGGGTCACCGAGCCGCGGATCGAGATCGCGGTGCCGGTGCGGCTCGGGGATCTCGTGCGCATCTCACCCCTCGGAGCGTTCGGCGCATTGAGCGCGGGTATGGTCAACGGCGCGTTCTGGGGCATGGCCCCCGTATTCGGGCAGAGGCTCGCCCTGGAAGAGTCACAGATCGCGCTGCTCATGAGCGCCACCATCCTCGGCGGCGCCGTTCTCCAGTGGCCCTTCGGCCACCTTTCCGACCATCTCGACCGCCGTACGGTGCTGGTGCTCACCAGCTTCGGCACCGCAGCCGTGGCGGCGGTCGCGGCCTTCATCGTCATGCGTGGCCTGCCGGGACTCGTGCCCTCCGCATTCCTCTATGGTGGTCTGATGTTCACGTTGTACGGCATCAGCGTTGCTCACACCAATGACCATCTGGAGCAAGGGCAGGTGCTCGAGGCGACCCGTGGTCTGCTCCTGATCTATGGCATTGGCGCGCTGTGCGGACCACTGCTGGGGGGCATCGCGATGGATGGCGCCGGGCCCATCGGTCTTCCCATCGTATCCGCTGCAACCGCAGCCGCATTGGCACTGTTCGGAATCTACCGCATGTCGAGGCGGGCTTCGCCGCCGATTGAGGATCAGACAGAGTTCGTGGCCATGGTGCGCACCTCGCCGGTGGCCCTGGAAATGCATCCGGATGCTGATCCGCAGCCGGAGTTGGAACTGCGGTCGGATCAAGGCGGCTCGCCTTAAGCCTTGTCCAGGGTCTTCATCGCGGTGGGCGAGAAGCTCGGCGGCGAGGAATTGGGCGCGGGGTTAGCCCGGAAGTCTCACCGGAGGCGACCATCTGGGTCGCCGTGATGGCGGGCTTGCCGTTGGTGACGGTGGTGCGGATGATCTTCTTCTGAGTGCTGGGGACGTCCGCTATCGGCAGCTCGACGCCGAGATCCCCCCTGGCCACCATGACCCCGTCCGCGGCGAGGACGATGGACTCCAGGTTCTCCACCCCCGCGCGGTTCTCGATCTTGGCGATGATGGGGATCTCCTCCCCGCGCTCCAGCAGGGTCTCCCGCATCCGGTTGACGTCGTCCGCGCTCTGCACGAAGGAGGCGGCGATGTACTCGACATCGTTCTCGGCGGCGAAGGTCAGCTCACGCGCAACGTCCTCGCGGTTCTCCGGGTCCACCGCGGTGACCGACAGGCGCGTGTCCGGCAGGTTCACGCCCTTGTTCTCGCGCAGGGTGCCACCGACGACCACCCGGGAGCGCGGATACGCTCCAGGCGCTGTCTGTGATCGCCGAAGGTGCCGTGGGAGAGGTTCAGGCGGGCCACGTTGATGCCGGCTTGCATCATGGCCACCAGCGTTTGCGGTGAGTCGGATGCGGGGCCGAAGGTGGCGACGATCTTGGTCTTACGGATGCGGGCGCGCTGTGACATCGAGGCTTGATTCCAAGCGAATGATGCGAGGTGTGGGTACCGCCTCGGTCCCCGGACTGGGGCTGTAGAAGCACGCTCGTGGCGCCGCCGTCTGGCGACGTTCCGATGTCCATCATCCTAGATTCGGCAGTTGGGCTAGCGGCAAAGCCGTAACGATCCGTCATCGTTGGAAAACTTCCGGGGAAGCGGTTCACCCCTAAGGTGGCAGTTTCAACTGCTCCGCAGTTGGGTCAGGCACTGTGATATCAACGCGTTACGCGAGTTTAGGCTGCTGCAACTGCCGAATTTAGGATCATGCATCACCCCCCCGGACGCCGCTGACTTCAGCGCGACCACGGCACAGGGCCGTGGGCATGAGTTTCCGAGCATGTCGGGCTGATGGTTCCCTTTCGACAAACCCGGGACGGTGTGAGCTCGCAGGTGCACACCCCGCTCGAGTTCGCGCAAGTCCGGTGTCTTCATTGGCGGTTTCGGGACGGCGCCGAGGTGGGATACTCTACCAATCCGGCGACGAAATGCTGTCGCTGGCGATATCCGGGCCGCCTTCGCTGCTCAATCTGGCGCTCGAAAGGACTGACCACACCGGAGACAGACAGCCGTGCTCAAGATCGTGTCTTTCAACGTCAACGGCATCCGCGCCCGGCCCCACCAGCTCGAGGCGCTCAAGGCGCGTCACGACCCGGACATCATCGGTGTCCAGGAATGCAAGGTTGCCGACGATGCCTTTCCCCGCGAGATGGTTGAGGGGCTGGGTTACGTCACCCACTTTTTCGGGCAGAAATCCCATTACGGGGTAGCGCTGCTGAGCAAGCAGGCCCCGATCGAGGTTCTGAGAGGGCTGCCGGCGGACGGTGGGGAGGCTCAGCGCCGCGCGATCACGGGCCGCTACCGATTGGCCTCGGGCGCCGAGATCACGGTCATCAACGGCTATTTCCCGCAGGGCGAGAGCCGCGACCACCCGGTCAAGTTTCCGGGCAAACAGAAGTTCTACACGGACCTGACCGCTTTCGTGCGCGAGCGCTTCGCTCCCGACCAGAACCTGGTGGTGCTCGGGGACATGAACGTCGCGCCGCTGGACCTCGACATCGGCATCGGCGAGGACAACGCCAAGCGCTGGCTGCGCACCGGCAAGTGCAGCTTCCTGCCGGAGGAGCGCGAATGGCTCGCGACCCTGACCGACTGGGGCCTGACCGACGCCTATCGCGCCGTTCATCCGCTCGTCGACGACCGCTTCAGCTGGTTCGACTACCGCAGCCGCGGCTTCGAGCGTGAACCGAGACGCGGCCTGCGCATCGATCTGGTGCTGGTGAGCAAGCCCTTGCGGGAGCGCCTGACTGGATGCGGGCATCGATTACGACATCCGCGCCATGGAGAAGCCCTCGGATCACTGCCCCGTGTGGGCGGCCTTCGACCTCTAGGCCGCAACCCGGTCGGCGTCGTGCACATCCGGGTCCGCTGTTACGCGGAGCTTAACGACTTCCTGGCACCGGATCGCCGTCAGCGCGAGATCGAGGTGCGGCTGCCCGCGCCCGCCCCGGTGCGTCATCTGATCGTCAGCCTGGGCATTCCCCCGACGGAGGTCGAGCTGGTCGCTGATCAACGGCGTGTCCAGCGGCTTTGAGGTCGGGCTCGCGGACGGAGACCGAGTCAGCCTGTATCCGGTTTTCGAGTCCCTGGATGTCTCCCCGCTGCTGGCGGTGCGCCGCCGGCCCTTGCGCCGCGTTCGCTTCCTCGCCGACGCCCACCTCGGCGGACTCGCGCGCTATCTGCGCCTGCTCGGCTTCGACACCCTGTTCGCCAACGACCCCGGGGACGCGAGGCTGGCGTCCATCGCGGCGGAGGAGGGCCGTGTCCTGCTGAGCCGCGACCGCCAGCTGCTGATGCGGCGGGCGGTGACCCACGGGCTCTATGTGCCGCAGAAGCGCCCGCGGGACCAGGTCTCGTACGTGGTCGAACGCCTGGACCTGTACCGCGCGCTGCGCCCCTTCACCCGCTGCACGGTCTGCAACGGCTCGCTCGCCAGGGTCGAGAGCGCGTACTAGGCGAGGAGATTCCGCCACGGGTGCGGTCCGCCTTCGACCGGTTCTGGCGCTGCCGGGGATGCGACCGGGTCTATTGGCAGGGTAGCCACTACGCTCGCCTGCGAAGCTTCGTGGAGCGGCTCACCGAGCGCCGGGCCGTGGGTGGCGAGGGCGTGTCCGACGGGGATCCGGCATTGGTTATCCTAACTCGCGCCGATCTGACGTGAAGCCGCGTTAGCTGCCCGTGTGGGCGACGGCCGCGGTGTCTTCAGGTCCGGTCGTCGTACCCAGAGGGAATCCATGCAGCGAGCGCACGGATTGAGAACCTTGGCCGATCATCTCCTTCGCCATCCTCTGGTTCTCGGGCGGGATCGCGGCCGAGCAGCAGGACACCTGCCTGAAGCTGGTCTTCGGACGCTACTGCCTGGGCGGGAGCGTGGATCAGTCCCTTGCGTCCGGGCACCCGCCGCAGTTCGAGCAGGTCGATGGCGAGCGGCGCGCCCTGGTCTTCCAGGAGGGACCGGAACAGGTCTACGTCATCGCGTTCCGGGATCGCGTCTACAAGGTGGTTCGCCGCTACCGGGCGGCCTCGCAGCTCAGGTTCGACGATCTCTACGGCCTGCTGAGCAAGAAGTACGGGCCGGGCGAAGACCAGAGCCGCTTTCCGCCCTACGCCACCACGCCGTCCCGTCGGCTGGGATCCATCCGCCGCGGGGATGGGCGGGCGATCCACGTCTGGGCGCCCGAGGACGGGTGGCGTATCGAGCTCGCCTGGACCCGGGAGATGGGCCTTACCCTGACCTACGTGGCAACGGCCCTCGACGCGGAGCAGGAAACGGCGGTCGAGCATGGCTTCTGAGCCAACCCGCGGCGGCCGCTTACCGGCGGCCGATCAGGCTTTCCCCGTCCGGGTGCAAGCCCTCGATGTGGATTTCGAGGATCCGGTTCACCGGCTCCTCGGTGCCCAGGTGCCGCATCCGCACCGGGAGGTAGTTTGGCGTGTAGCCGAACCAGTCGCCGCCCGCCTCGCCCTGGTAACGGCCCTCGACCAGAACCGGGAAGCGGCGCCCGATGTGGCTCTCCAGCGTCGCGCGCTTCATGCGCTGGTCCAGCGCATGCATCTCGCGGCTGCGTGCCTTCTTGATCTCAACGGCTACCTGATCCGGCAAGCTGGCCGCCTTGGTTCCGGCGCGCGGCGAGTAGCCGAAGATGTGCAGGTGGCCGAAGCCCACCGCGGCGACGTAGTCCATGGTCTCCCGCCATTCCTCGTCGCGTCTCGCCGGGGAAGCCGACGATGATGTCGCTGGTGAGATTGAAGTCCGGCACCGCGTCCCTGGCCTCCCGCGCCAGACGCGCGAACTCGCTCGGTGCGGCAGCGCCGCGCCATCCGGCGCAGCACCGCGTCGGAGCCGCTCTGCAGAGGGAGATGCAGGTGGGGCATGAGGCGTCGGGTCGTCGAACAGCTCCCAGAGACCGGGCGGCAGGTCCCAGGGCTCCAGTGAGCCCAGTCGCAGCCGCGGCACCTCGGTGTCGGCGATCACCGCGCGGACGAGCTCTGCCAGGCCGCTGTCCGCGTCGCTTCCGAAACCCCCGAGGTGGACCCCTGTGAGCACGACCTCCTTGACGCCTTCGCTCACCAGCCGGTTCACCTCGTTGACCACGTCCGCGACCGGGCGGCTGCGCTCCTCGCCCCGCGCCAGGGTGACGATGCAGAAGGCGCAGCGGTATCGGCAACCGTCCTGGACCTTGATGAAGGCTCGCTGGCGGCCGCGGGCGAACAGCGGGTTCGCGTCCTCGTCCATGGCGGTTCTCGGCATGGACGGCAGCGCCAGCTCGCGCGCCGTGATCTCCACCAATCGGTCCTTGTCCTGATTCGGGATCACCAGATCGACGCCCTGCTCGCGCGCCAGGGACTCGCTCTCCAGGGAGGCGAAGCAGCCGCTGACGACCAGCTTGGCGCGGGGATTCTCCCGTTGCGTGCGCCGCAGCAGCTTGCGGGACTTGCGCACCGCCTCGGCGGTCACGGCGCAGGTGTTGACGACTACCAGATCGGCGCTTTCCGGGGCGGTGGCGATCTGGTAGCCGCGCTGTCGGAACTGCCTGGCCCAGGTCTCCAACTCGGCCTCGTTCAGGCGGCAGCCGAGGGTTTGAAGGGTGACGCGCATGGGAAGTCTCGGGAGGGCGCTCGCGTTGCAGTGAGGTGCGCGAGCCTATTCCCGAGGGCCAACGAGATCAAGCATGGCGCGCCGCATTTGCCCGCATCCCCGGGCGCGCTAGGTCGCGGAAGGGGGCATGCCTGGCGGCATGGCCCCCGGCGGTGGCGGCGTCGGCGAGTTCTGGTGCAGGATCATCTTCCAGCCCGACGTGCCCCGCCGGTAGACGTTGGTGGCATAGACGGGGGGCTGCGCGGGCTGGCCGGGGAAGCTGACGCGCTCCTCGATGTAGTGGATCGCCACGTCCCCCGCCTCCAGCCAACGGATGTGGCGAACCTGGATGTCGAGCCGCAGGTCGCCCTCCGTCAATGGCGCCCATGCCTTGTGCACCTCGGCCCCGTGAAGGAGCGGCTGCATCGGCAGCAGGCAGGCGATGGCGGGCGACTCCTCCCACACGCCGCGCAGACGTGACGCATCACGGTCGTCGATGGCGTCGTAAAAGGCGTCCTCCGCGTCTTGCGGGGTCAGGTATTCCTCGGGCATGGGCTTCTCTGTCGACTCGATGAGGGATGCGTGATCTATCCCGTGTCAGTGGCTCGCGGGGCGTTTCATTGGCGCTGCCGCGGGATGCTGATGCGCAGGGTTCCGTCGCTCTCCTCGCGGGTCATGGCGGATACGTCGGCGTCCCGGGGGACACTGAAGCGACGGCTAGCGCTCCCGCTGGAAAAGCTGTAGCTGCGCGTATAGCCGCTTCCCTGATCGAAGGTGTCTTCCTTGACGTCCTGCCGGGACTGGTCGCGCCCGATGCTGATCCAGTTCCCCTGGGTGGTGACCTGGACCTCTTCCGCCGACATGCCCTCGAGGGGGATCTCGATGATGTAGGCGTCCTCAGTCATGCGCCGCGAAATCCGCAACGGTCCCTGCCGAGGCCCGGAGTCTGGTCCGCCCATGCCGGGGAAGCCCTGCCGGGAACCAAACGGCGGATAACCGGGCGGCTGGGGTGCCGGACCAGCATCGTAGCCCTCGGTAACAGGCGCCTGGGTGGGGGGGTAGGGCGGTTGTTGCGGATACCCGTAGCCGTAGGGTGCATAGCCCGGAGGAGGGGGCATGCCCCTCCCCCAGGCCTGATCGGCTGATTGCTCGGGTCCAGGAGCGACGGGGGCTTCGCCCGCGCCAGGTCCGGGGCCGTAGGGATCGTAGCCGTAGGGCGTCCAAGCCATTGCGGTCGCGGGGACGCTGATCGCGGTCACCAGGAAGATGCGGCGCGTGAAACGTGCATGTCTCGACATCGGAAGGATCCTCGGTAACGGAAAACACCTGCAAACATTATACGGCACCTTCGGCGACGCAAGACGGAAGGGGTTGGTAAGTGCCCTGCCTGGTTCCGGGCAGGCGGGCGGAACCAAGCGGAGGCTCACGCGGCTGGCCCGGAAAAGTCCCGCCGCGGGCCGCGGTTACGGCGCCGACGCGCGTACTGGCGAGTAACCGCAGATCAAACGAGTCGGAGTTAATGACCGTCAGTGGTCGCTGACCTTGCCGGGTTGGTGGGGATCATGGCGCCGCGGCCGTCTCCCTAACCGCGAGTCGCAGGACCGGGAAAATTTCTGGAGAAAATTGTTATTCTTAAGCATATAGTTATTGCGTTTTCGTAGAAAATGGTTTAAACAATAAGGCAGGGGCTCGAAGCGAGAAAAAAATCGGACCGGGGACGCTTGAGCTGTTCGTCCCCTGGTTCGATAAACCTTCGGGCACGGTCGACAATGAGAAGAGCGGAGATCGACATGAGAACCCGTTCCACCCCTGCAAGCGCCGGACTGCCTCAGGGCAAGCTTCGAGACTTCTTGTGGCCCATGAGCACGCTTAAGGACTACGAGGTGGAGGAGCTCAGCGGGTTCGATCTGATCGACCTCTTTCCCGGGCTGATGGGTCTGGAAGATGCGGCGGTCGATGTCGTCAGGAACCCCGAGACCGAGGAAGCGTCCGGCAGGGATTCGGAAAGGGGCATGTCCGAGGCCATCATCCTCCCGGACGTCGAGTTCGATGAGCTCAGCGGATGCGAGCTGGGCGAGATCATCCCCTCGTTCCCGTGTCGTGAAACGCCGGGTGCAGGGCAGTCGGGCGATGACTGGCGCAGGAGCCCGCGACTGGCCGCTTTCGCGGCGGGCTGAGCCCGCCATCGGAGCGCATGGGCGCTCCCGGTAGCGTTCGGCGCCCGATTCAACGGGTGTCCCTCGCCATTCCTCGGATCTGTGGCGCTTTCAGCGTCTGAAACAGCTCGCTTTTCGCGCAAGAATTCTCACATCGCGGCACCCATCGCCGCTCCTCTGATGTGCACCGCCCTTCGAGGCCCATGATCCGGCGTCTCGATGTTCGGCGGGCGTGAATCCCCTCTTGGCGTGCGTCGCCGGCGTTTGTACGAGAACGGCGCATGGTTGCCGTCCTGCCTCTCTCCGGCTTGAGATGCGGGCGGCGCGATTTCCGAACGGCTTGGTCTCGAGCCCATGCGGCCCCACCTCTCCAGCCGGGCTCAATGGGAACACGGTTATGATCTTCGCCTTCGACAACAGCTACGCGCGCCTGCCCTCGCGCTTCTATGCCCGGCAAGCCCCGGCGGCGGTCGCGGCGCCGCGGCTGCTGAAGCTCAACCGGGCGCTCGCCGTCGATCTTGGGCTCGATCAGCGAACGACTGAGCTCGCCTGACGGAGTCGCCGTGCTGGCCGGCAACGCGGTGCCCGAGGGTGCTGAGCCGCTGGCCATGGCCTACGCCGGCCATCAGTTCGGGGGCTTCGTGCCGCAGCTCGGCGACGGACGGGCGATCCTACTGGGCGAGATCCTCGACCCACAGGGCGAGCGCTTCGACATCCAGCTCAAGGGCTCCGGGCGCACGCCCTTTTCCCGCGGCGGCGACGGGCGTGCCTGGCTCGGGCCGGTGCTGCGCGAGTACATCGTCAGCGAGGCCATGCACGCCCTCGGCATCCCGACCACGCGCGCGCTCGCCGCGGTGGCGACCGGCGAGCCCGTCCACCGCGAGACCGCGCTGCCGGGGGCCGTGCTCACCCGCGTGGCGCGCAGCCATGTGCGCATCGGGACCTTCGAGTACTTCTCCGCGCGCGGCGACACCGAAGCCGCTCCGGCAGCTTGCCGACTACGTCATTGCCCGGCATTACCCGGAGGCGCGAGGCCGACGAACGGCCCTACCTGGCGCTGCTCGACGCCGTCATCGCCCGGCAGGCCGGCCTCATCGCGCAATGGCTCGGCGTCGGCTTCATCCACGGCGTGATGAACACCGACAACATGTCGATCGCCGGCGAGACGATCGACTACGGCCCCTGCGCCTTCATGGACGCCTACCACCCGGGCACGGTCTACAGCTCCATCGACCGCGGCGGGCGCTACGCCTACGGCAACCAGCCGCGCATCGCCCAGTGGAACCTCTCCCGCCTGGCCCAATCGCTGCTGCCGCTCATCGACGAGGACCAGAGCAAGGCCGTCGAGCAGGCCCAGGCGGCGATCGACGCCTTCCCCGAGCGTTTCGAGCAGGCCTATCTCGAACGCTTTCGGGCCAAGCTCGGGCTGCTGGAGGCGCACCCGGAGGACGCCGACCTCATCGACGACCTGTTACAGGCGATGGCCGAGAACGAGCGCCGATTTCACCAACAGCTTCCGTGCCCTGTGCGACGCGGCGGAAGGCGCGGACGAGGGCGTCCGCGCGGAGCTCGGCGACAGTGCCGCCGGTTGATGACTGGCTCAGCCGCTGGCGCGACCGCCTGACGCGCGAAGCGTTGGAACCGGCGATACGGGCGGCGCAGATGCGGCGGCGAATCCCGCCGTCATCCCGCGAAACCACCGCGTCGAGGCGGCGCTCGAGTGCGGCGGTCGAGGGGCGATCTCGATCCGCTCGAGGACCTGTTGAGGTCCTCGCTCGCCCTGGGAGGATCGACCCGAAAGCCTGCCGTATCGACGCCCGCCCGAGCCGCACGAGGTCGTGCGTCAGACCTTCTGTGGGACTTGAGGACGTTCCATAGACTGGTGCGGGAAGGGCGGGTGAGTTGCCCGCCCATTACCCGATCATACGTCTGGTCATTTTACGGCCTTGAAGCAAGCGTAGTTCTGGGCTGCTGTCGGCAGCTCGAGTTCCTCTTCGAAAAGTGCCAAACATTCCGCATCCCTAAATCCTGCGCTTGTTAGTAGTTCTAGATGCCTGGCTATTGGAAAACGGCCCGCTTCAAATATCTGGGAGGCCCCAGTGGGCTTGATGAAGTCCCCGTTTAGCAAGACACTCGAAGTGTCCAGGACATTAGCGGCTTTCGCATAAACGGAATATACGTTCTCCTGGCTGCCCAGATCATGTAGTGTCCAGGTGGAAATGACCGCATTGATCGGTGCGGCCAGCATGCTCTCCCAATCATCCTTCACCAGATTCGCCTGAGTGAAAGTGACTCTCGATTCATATTGAGCCAGCCTGGAGTTGGCGATCTCAAGCATGGGGTGAGAAAAATCTATACCGGTGTACGCTATAGCCGGCATCGCTTCCAACAGATGGCTCGCCAAATATCCAGGTCCGATGCCCAGCTCAACTACCCGGCCATCTTCCGGAATAGAAGCCCGCAGCTCCGACAAGATAATATTGAATAGGGCAAGGCGGTCTCGCGTTGGCGAGAATCTCTCGGCCCAGCCGCGTGCGAATTCCCTGTTATGGAATTCATGATCTGCGCCGATGACATTGTTGTTCACTTTGAGGTGCCTATTTGCGCATTAAGGAAGCGCTGAATTCATCAGCGTTTTCTTCATCCTCCAGCCGCGCCTCCCAGGCCCACAGTCCGATGACCGGCTCGTCCGGCGAGGTTTCGGCCTCGATGCGAAGCTGCGCGAGAGCCCAGTCGCGCGCGCCGACAGGCAGTACCGGGTAGCGTTCGCGCTGCCCTGCTGTCCAGGCAACCAGCCCGGCAAGCTCGATATCAAGTGGCGCGGCGTCAGGATCTCGCATGCGTTGTTCGAGCCATCGACCCGCTGACCCGGCGATGGCCGCGAGCTGCTGGCGTCGCCAGGAATCGGGACAGACCTTTTCCAACTCGGCCCCGGCGGCCAGCACCCAGAACCAGCTATGCGGCAAGTCCGGCGAAGAGAGCCGCCCGTTGCGCCAGAGATGATAAAGACGCCCGTCGCGCCACATCTCGCGCAGCAGGAAATTCATGGTCTGTGCGGCATGTCCGACCGCTTCCTCGTTGCCGGTGGCGCGCCCCAGACGCAGCAGCGCCCAGACCGCCTGCGCATTGGTATCGGTGCGCTTGGCCCGGTCCACGGGGGGTACAGGCCGGCGCGATCGCTCCTGGGGCGGCAAAGCGTAATACGCATTGTCCGCGAGCTGCGACTGGAAGAAGCCGCCATGTACCTGGTCCCACAGCACATCGCGCAGGTAGTGCCAGGCCTGTTCGGCGACCAGCCGCGCCTGTGGATCATGCACGCCGACCTGGGCCTGCCAGGCCGCCAGCCAGGCATTGATCTCGAGCAGCTTGGACGACTCGAGATAGTCCCCACGCGTCGGATCGACGAAGTTGAAAAAACCTTTGTCCAATGAATCCCAGAGCCGTTGCCGTTCAGCCCGCGCAGCAAGGGGAATGCGGTCTTGCCACAGGCCTTGATCCATCAGGTAGAGCCAGGCGAGCAGCGAGGCGCGCCGGAAGGTCACGCCGGTCTCGAACTGGCCCGAGATCGTTTCACGCGCGGGGTCGTAGAGGGATTCGAGATGGCGCAGATAGGCAGTACGAAAATCTGCGTAGCCCTTGCGGTCCAGCGCGACGGGTTGATGCAGTACCGCGCCAGGCGCGGACCCCTCAACGCGAGGAGAGCCCGACCGCGCGACCGCATCGAGCAGTTTCACCAGGTCCTCGGGTGGCAAGACGCCGACAAACTGGTCAAGCACCGCTCCCTCGGGCGAAAGCACCACGGTAAAGGGCAAGCCTTTACCGCCATAGCGACGCATCAGGTCGGGTCGGGCATCGTAGTCCACTACCAGTCGGACAAAGTGCCGCGCCAGCGCCGACCGCACGGCGGCCGTCTCAAGAACGTCGCGTGTGTATTGCTGGCACCAGCTGCACCAACCGGCGTCGAAGTAGACAAAAGCCGGCCGGTCGGTACTCCTCGCCTGTTTCAGCCCCGATTCGAAATCGGATATCCAGCCTTCCCGTTGCCACTGTGCGGGCTCGAAGCCCGTTGCCTCGACGTGACCGAACAGCATCAGCAACAGACCGATAAAGGTTGCCACAGAACGTGAATGGAGGCACTGCATCCGTCCGCTCATCTTCTGTCTAACCTCGCGGCGATCTCGGCCCGGGTCAAGTACCACATCGAGGAAAAAAGAAAGACCTGACCCCGCCACACTTGCACACTTGCGTTGCCACTGTGCGTGTTCGAAGCTCGTTGCCTCGGCGTGACCGAACAGCATCAGCAACAGACCGATAACGGCTGCCACAGAACGTGAAGGGAGGCACTGCATCCGTCCGCTCATCTGCTGCCTAACCTCGCGGCTATCTCGGCCCGGGTTCAGTATCACATCGAGGAAAGACCTGACCCTGTGCCCTTGCTGTTAGCGGTGGTTGACAGACCATATAAGCGCGACTAACATCGCTGAAACTGAAGCGATGATGGAATTAACAGCCATGGCAGACAAAGATTACTCGCTTGATGCACTGAACCGGTTTTTCGACTTCGCTGCTACGAAAGGGCTTCTAAAGCGGAACACGGCTCAGAGTAAAAAAATGGCCGCAAATAAGGTACTTGCCGTAGCCGAGGACGCTGAAAAAGCTGATTTGCGCACAGCTGATATTGACGCAGCGTTTGAGCGCTTTCAGAACCTTCAAGGCACCGACTACAAGCCAGAGAGCTTGCAGGTTTATCTGAGCCGGGTACGGAGCGCAGTGGCAGAGTTTATCTCGTACGTGGACAACCCCGCTGGATTTAAGCCTTCTACGACCACGCGCACCCGCTCAAAGAGCGCTAAGAATCAGAATGATCGTGGCGCGCCACCTCGCCTAGAAGAAGGCAAAAGTGCTAAGAGCGAACCCGAGGATCGTGGGGAGCATGACCAGCCCCACGTGATAGTGCCGATACCGCTGCGCGAGGGGTTAACGTTGAAAATCAGCAACATACCTGCTGATTTGACAGCTGCGGAAGCCAACAGAATTGCTGCAATTATCAAGGCTTACGCGGTTATAGAGGACTGAAAAACAAAGGGGCCGCAGAGCGGCCCCTTTGAGTTTCGCAGAAGAATGGGAAGCCCACTCGACTACTGTTGGCACAATAAGCGTAGTGGATTCTTTTCCATCAATCAATGAGTTGGATGTTGCTTCCCCATCCGGCCGAGGTTGATGTTATGACTACCGACAAAGTGGCACGCCCTGGATTTAGATGGGTGCATTGTCGATTTCGACGCGTTAAGAACAGCGATCGCGTGCTCGATGCTCACGAATATGGCTACGAGGCATGGCGGTTTCTGGTAAGAGCGCGATAACAGGAGGACTGGAGGGGTGTCGTAACACCCCTCCTTTTTCTTGGGCTAACGTGTTCTAGCTTGCGTTGAACTAAACCGCTCTGCGGGGCTTGTTGCGATACACTCAAGTCATTGAATGAACAGCGAATGAAGGCGCAATAGACGAAGGCCTTCTTCATTCCGCTCCTCCCCCATCGTTCACACTTCTCCGCGGGCCAATCCCGGCCTGTTTGTGTGGAGACGAACGATGACACCCCTGCGTGAACAGATGATCAAGGCCATGCAGGTGCATGGCTTCTCCCCGCGCACCCATGAGAGCTATCTCGCCGCGGTGACGGCCCTGGCGCGTTATTACCACCGCTCTCCGGATGCGCTGTGTATTGCGGATCTCGCGAGAAAAGGGGTCACGAGAAAAGCACGAGAAAAGGGGTCAGGTCTTTCCTTTTGCCCTTTATCTGCACTGACTTTCCGCTCGGGCAAGCGTGCTGACGCGCAAGTAGTGTAGGCCGAAGTGCTCGCCGATGTCCTGCATGGTGCAGCCGCCACTCTCGTAATCCGCAGGGGTCGCGTGGCCTCGTTGGGGATGCCTGCGCGCGTGCTCAGCGGGGAGTTTTGCGAGTGGCAGCACCTTCGCCTTTGGGACCTCGTGGTAATCCAGGGCCACGCCGCGCGGACCATGCGCGCGCACCGGATTCAGCACGACATCGACGAAGAACGAAAGA